>CAKRCS010000001.1 GCA_934307695.1 uncultured Agathobacter sp.
AAAAACCCCCCAATACATTATATAGTTTTTGCTATACCCCATAGTAAAAATACCTTCTCCTAAAAAGACAGCGTTCGCAGCTGTCTTTTTTACTATCTATAAATACAAAATACTCTTATTTCCCTATTATAAAATCTATAACGTTTTTGCGTGCTCCCCTTTTGCCAAAAGCACCACTGCAAATTGTGAAATTCTAATCCAACCATCCGGCGGTTTATTTATAAGTTCTGTCTTCTATAAGTTTGAGCACTCCCGCCCGGCGGTTCGCGGCAGAAAGACTTGCAATTCGAGAACTTTTGTGTTCTTCTTGCGGGCGGATTTTGGGAAATGTGAGCATGCCCTTCATCTGTTTGAGCTAACCGTGTTCCCATATAGAAAACGTAAAAAGCGAGTTTTGAAGGGCATGCTCTAATATCAACTTCACAAAAACGCCCGCCTAGAAGAACTAAAAAGTTTGAGTGCAAGTTTTTCTGCCACGGACAGTCGGGCTGGGAGTGTCAAAGCTGATATAAGACATAACCCTATCACCGCCGGAATGGTTGAAAAGAATTTCTACAATTCTTGCGGAATCGCTTTTCTGCAAAAGGGGAGCACGCAAAAACGATGAAGTATTATATAAAAATGAAATAAAAGTATTTTGCAATTATGGAGTATGCGCTATAATGCAAGAAAACGAGAGGAGCGGAAGTTATGGCGGCAACACGCGATATGACAGAGGGCAATATCACAAAGTCTATTTTATTCTTTGCACTGCCTATTTTTATAGGAAACATTTTTCAGCAGTTGTATAACGTGGTGGATACTGCGATCATCGGAAATGTACTCGGAGATACCTCCCTTGCGGCGGTCGGGGCATCGTCCTCGCTGTATGGTCTTGTGATCGGCTTTGCGAATGGCTTCAGTAACGGTTTCTCGGTCGTGCTCGCGAAATACTTCGGAGCGAGGGACGAAAGACAGATGAAAAAAGCAGTAGCACTTATCTATATGCTTTCGTTTACAATCGCGGTAGCGCTTACGATCATCAGCCAGATATATCTGCGCCCGGTGCTGGTATGGCTTAAAACGCCGGATACGATCATTGACCAGACGGATGCCTATATGCGGATAATTTTACTGTTTGTGATCGTTACGATATTTTATAATATGTTCTCCGCGATACTGCGTGCGATTGGAAACAGCAGTACGCCGCTGTACTTTTTGATCCTGTCATCCCTGATCAATGTGGTGCTCGATATCTGGTTTGTAAAGTACTTAAACATGGGTGTGCGCGGAGCCGGAATCGCAACCGTAATCTCACAGGTGGTATCGGTGGTGCTGTGCATTGTCTATATCTACCGCAAATGCCCGATCCTTACCTTATCCATAAAGGATATGAGACCGGAGGGCACACTGACGAAGGAACTGCTTTCAATGGGCTTCTCCATGATGCTTATGATCGAGGTCGTGCAGATCGGATCGGTTGCGCTCCAGAGTGCAGTCAACTCACTTGGTGAGGAGATCATTGCCGCGCATACGGCAGGCAGAAAGGTCGACGAGATCTTTATGATGCCATTTGGCGCACTGACAACCGCCTGCTCAACCTTCACCGGACAGAATTATGGTGCAGGGAACCATGAGCGCATTCAGAAAGGAATCAGGAGCGGAATCGGAATCTCCCTGTGCTGGGCGGTATTTTGTATCCTCTGCGCATTCTGCTTCGGACTTCCAATCATCCGGTTTATATCCGGCAGTCACAACGAGCAGCTGCTGGCAACAGCACTTCGGTATCTGCGTATCAACATTGCATTTTTCCCGGTGCTGTGCTTCCTGCTGATATTAAGGAGCTGCCTGCAGGGCGTAGGACACAAGATCGTGCCTGTATGCGGAAGCATTGTGGAGATGACACTTAAATTTGTCGCGGCGGGCATTCTGACAGCCCAGCTGGGCTATCTTGGGGTATGCATCATCGAGCCGGTTACCTGGTGTATCTGTGCAGTGATGGTCATCGTTGACTTTGGTTTTTTCCTAAGAGCCATGCGAAAAGGACAAATGCGTGCGGCGTAGCAAAGAGGCTAGCTTGCGTACTGCTCATGTTCGAACATATCGAAAAGCAGATTGCAGGTATGTATGGTTAGTATGTCCGTGCATTCGTTTTCGGACATATTGCGGAGCTTTTCCTTTAAATAACATAATTGTAAAGATAAATTTGATATGAGTACATGATCCGGAGCTTTGGAAAACGGCAGTCGAATGACGCCGGGAATGCTCCGGATTTCTTTATAGAAGTCATAATTTTTGACATAGATCGAGCCGATCAGCTCGGCGGCGCTGCTGCGGTCGAACGACCAGGCCTGCAGCAGATGGTGGATGTTCATCAGATCGTGGATAATGTCGAGATACTTTGCAACATTTCCATAGCTTCGCTGCAGCTCAAGCGCCTGTACGCTTTCATTTAGTTCACTGTTTAAGGTCTGTGTGTAATTCATTGATTATCTCCCGGTTCTTTTTAATCGCATAAGTGGTTTCAGCTAAAAAATAGCAGGTCATGCATAGGAGATTTTGTCGAAAAGAAAAAATAAGACGGGAACAAAAAAAGCTGCCATCATTCCTGATGGCAACCATTTTCTTCGCAGAGATATTTCATTTCCGGATCGGTTGGATCCCATGTGTGATCCGCATCCAGCTTTAATGCCTCTGGCGTTCCGAGCGGACCGGGATTTGGATCATCATAGATGGTAACCTGTGTGCGCCGTGAACAGTTGTCGTAGATCCACTTGGCATCCTCACAGTTAAGACGTATGCAGCCCGCAGAGGCAGGTGTTCCGAGCTTGTTGAACTCGGTCACGTCCAGAGAGTTCGCATCCTGATTGGTCAGGTAGTATACGGAGTGGAACAGAATGCTTCCGGTGATACGGGTGCACCATTGTCCGTAGACATTGTGGTACAGTGGGTGCCAGCGGTACTTGTCGGTTGTGCGGAAGGTGCCGGCAGGCGTTGCCGTACCGGTGGAGCACAAAAATGCTTTTACGGGAATGAGACAGCCCTTCTTCGCTGTGTCCGCAGCGTATACCGTAACCGTGTCCGTGGTGCGGTTGATCTGGATCGTGTAAGCGCTCTGTGGTCCGATGATACCCTCCACATTTGTGATAAGATCTCCGGATGCATCATAGTAGAGCTTGTAATTTCCCTCGTACTTTGCCTTGTAATAGAGCTTTTCTTTGTAGGCTTCGCTTAAGGTGCCTTTTTGGATGGTTCCGTCGTCGGATAACCAGTAGGCACGCACGGCAAAGCGGTAGGTATTCTTATAGGTAAGCCCCTTGACAGTGTAATGGTTGGTCGCATAGGCAGCAATGGTCTTGACCTTTTTCCACTTGCCATCTACGTTCTTGTAGATGATATAGCCATCGGCATCCTTGACGAGATCCCACTTGATGGAAAATGCGCTGTCAGAAACCGGCATAAGCTGGGTGATCACAGGAGCCTGCGGCTTGAATGCACATTTGGAGGTCTTGCTGTAATCACTTAAGAGTCTGCCGTCTGCAGTGTCCTTGTAGGAACGGACTGCATACTCATAAGTAACGCCGTAGGTGCAGTCAGTGTCCGTGTATTTCATCTTCTGAGCAGATGGGTAGGGCTTTACCTCCTGCCAGCTCTTGGCACCTTTGACACGGCGGTACAGGATGTAGCCGTCCACCGTCTTGGATTTTGACCAGGTGGCAACGATCTTGCGTGCATTTACCGTGGCGGATACAGCCGCCGGTGTTTTTGGAAAAATAGTATAGGTCTTGGTGATAGTTCCCTGATAACTGCCCATTCCGGTAATCGTAACGGATGCTGTACCGATCTGGATGTTGTTGTCATAGCGGATGGTATAATTCTTGTTCTTCTTGAGCTTCTTGTCACCGTAGTATACGGAGATGGAAGGCTTTTTCTCCTTACCGGAGTAGGTGTACGTCGTCTTGGAGAGAGAAATCGTACAGTCGGATAAAGAGATTGCCTGCTCGGAGGTTGCTGCGATGCCGTCATCAGTGGTGGCGGTTGTGGCTGCATCATCGGCTGTGCCGGTGGCATTGGCTGTTGCATCATCCGCGTCAGCGGCAGCGGTGGAAGTGTCGCTGGAAGCAGCAGTGGCTGCTTCAGATGCCGCTGCATCTGTTCCGGCAGCGAGTACATTGGTCTTAAGCGGCGTACACAACAGGGCGCACGCACAGGTGGCTATAAATGCATATTTTATGTAATGTTTCATTGGCTTATCCTTTCATACTACAATACATTAGTCCGATTATAGCACGTTTGTGTGAAGTTGTCTTTAAAAAATTCTTAGCAGATTTTGTCAGATTCCTTTGAGTATTTATTCATAATGAGTGGAAAAGTCTTGCTTTTTGATGGGAAAAGAAGTATATTGTTGACAAATCTTAGGGGTGAATTGCTATGGAAATGAAAATCAACGAAGTAACCGATATGACAGAAAAAAAGGGTCTTGAGGAGATTGACCAGAGCGTGGAGATGCTCGATCTTCACCAGATGGGAGATCTTCGGCAGGATGTTGAGATCCTGCGGGAGCGGTTGATGAACAACCACCGTATCGATCAGGATCTTTATGTGGAGTATGACGTTAAGAGAGGACTTAGAGATTCCTCCGGAAAGGGCGTCCTGACAGGACTTACCGAGATTTCCGATGTGTGCGCGTACCGCATGGAGGGAGACCAGAAGATTCCTTCCGATGGGCAGCTGTACTATCAGGGAGTCAATGTTATCGATCTTGTTGAGGGACTTTCCGACCGCAAGTTTGGTTTCGAGGAGACAATATATCTTCTGATGTTTGGCAAGCTGCCGAATCAGAAGGAGTTGGACATGTTTTTACATGTCATGTTTGAAATGCAGGATCTCGGCGGAAGATTTGTCCGCGACGTTATCATGAAGGCATCCAACGCCAACATCATGAATGCGCTGCAGCGCTGCGTCCTTACCTTATATACATACGATTCCAACCCGGATGACATTACCCCGCAGAATGTACTGCGCCAGTCTCTGGAGCTGATCAACAAGCTTCCGCTGATCGCTGTATATTCTTACAATTCCTACATGCATTTCCGCAGAAATGAGACACTGATGATCCGCAACCCGAAAAAGGGATTGTCCATGGCGGAGAACATTCTTCTGATGCTTCGCCCGGACGGACGCTATACAGACCTTGAGGCGAAGGTACTTGATGTTGCGCTGATCCTTCATGCAGAGCATGGCGGTGGTAATAACTCAACCTTTACCACGCATGTTGTAACCTCCTCCGGTACGGATACCTATTCATCCACCGCAGCGTCTATCGCATCACTCAAGGGACCGAGACACGGTGGCGCGAACTTAAAGGTTCAGAATATGTTCAAGGACATCAAGGCAAACGTCAAGGACTGGACGGACGAGGCTGCGATCACAGAGTATTTAAAGCAAATCCTGAACAAAGAAGCATTCGACCATTCCGGACTGATATACGGAATGGGACATGCCGTATATACATTGTCTGATCCGAGAGAGGTGATCCTCAAGAAGTACGCAAGAAAGCTTGCTGAGGAGAAGAACCTGTTGGAGGAATTCCATCTGTATGAGTCTGTGGAGCGTATTGCTGCACGGCTGATCATGGAGCGCAAGCGTGTATTTAAGAACGTCTGTGCCAATGTCGATTTTTATAGTGGCTTTGTATACACGATGCTTGGCATTCCGGAAGAGCTCTTTACACCGATCTTCGCGATCGCCCGTATACCGGGCTGGAGCGCACACCGACTGGAGGAGCTGCTCAATGCAAGTAAGATCATCCGTCCGGCATATATGTATGTTGGTATGCATGTGCCATATCAGCCAATCGAGAACCGCTGATCCAAATAGAACCGGACAGCCCGCTTACACATTTGTGCGAGCGGGCTTTTTCGATGTACGCCTTGCGTGTCTGCCCGACACTTGAGGATTATGCGAAATCTGCAGAGCTGATGCTTGGGCTGGAAAATTTCAAAGGACAGCAGATCAACCCACGCAAGAAAGCGAAAAAACATTGCCGTGTGTGAGGCAGTGTAGCAGAAAACGAAGAATCGTAGTATAATAGAAACAGAAATCATAAAGGAGGATAACACAATGGCAAAACATGAAATTCAGGTAAATACACAGGCTGATCCGATGCATATCACCCCATATGAACGCAGGGCGCAGTACCATGAGACCGACCAGATGGGCATTATCCATCACTCCAATTATGTAAAGTGGATGGAAGAAGCCCGGATCAATCTGATGGATCAGATTGGATTAAGCTATAAGCAGATGGAAGAGATGGAGATCATCAGCCCGGTGTTATCCATCGAGGTCAATTACCGCAGCATGGTGCATTTTGACGATATTGTGGTCATTGAACCGCGCCTTGTAAAATACGATGGTATCCGCATGGAGATCGAGTACAATATGTATGACAAGAAAACCGGCGAGATCCGGTGTACGGCGAAGAGCAGTCATTGCTTCTTAAACAGAAGCGGAAAGCCGATCTCTTTAAAGCGTTCTTATCCGGAAATTGACACCAAGTTCTTTGAGACGATGGAGGACGAGCGTTAGCATGGAATTGTACATCATCCGGCACGGACAGACTGTCTGGAACGCCGGGAAGAGATTGCAGGGGCGAAGAGATATCGAACTGAATGCATACGGCAGGCAGCTGGCAGGGGAGCTGGGCGAGAAGCTGGAGAATGTTCCCTTTGACTGCATCTACGCATCACCGCTGATCCGGGCATATGAGACGGCGTGCCTGATCCGTGGACACCGCAATATCCCGATCATACGGGATGGGCGTCTGAGGGAGATGTCATTCGGTGTTATGGAAGGGACTCGTGTGGAGGAATGGCTTGCGGAGGATTGTCCGTACCGCTTTTTCTTTGACGAACCGGAGCGGTATGTACCGCCGGAGGACGGAGAGAGCATTGACGAAGTCATGGCACGCACCTCGGAGTTTTTGCAGGAAGTGATCGAACCGCAGTACAAGACTGCGACACGGCTTATGATCGTGGCGCACGGAGCACTGAACAAGGGGCTTATGTGCCGCATTGAGGGCAACGACAAAGCCCATTTCTGGGGAAAAGGGCTGCAAAAAAATTGTGAAGCAGATATTTTTTACTATGATGGAATGAGCTGGCACGCAGGACCGGAATTGATATGACGCACATGGATATTTATACGGGCGGGGTGGATGCTGCCTGCAAAAATAGATGGACAGAGGATTTGATACTATGCGCTACCAGATTACAGATGGGACAGTGTCCGCGGGCGGACAGACGATTTTGTCCCATATCCGGTTTGAAATCAAGGGAACAGAAAAGATTGCCGTGGTAGGGAAAAACGGCGCAGGAAAGACGACGCTGCTGCGGCTGATCGCAGGGGAGCTGGAGCTTGACCGGGACGATAAGCGGCAGGGTGCCGGAATCGTGACGGACCGAAAGCTCACGGTCGGCATGCTGCGTCAGAACAGCACGGCAGATATGGACAAGACCGTGGAAGAATTGCTCTTGGAGGGCTGTCCGCAGAAGGACAGCTTTTCCAAAGAGCGTTTTTTGTATGAGATGGAATATGACCGCCTGTTCACAGGATTTGGACTGGAAAAGGAGCGCAAGAGCTGTAAATTATCTTCCTTTTCCGGAGGAGAGCAGACGAAGATCTCCCTGATCCGGCTGCTTTTGGAAAAACCGGACATCCTGCTGTTAGATGAGCCGACCAACCATCTGGATATCGCGACGGTGGAATGGCTGGAGCAGTATATGAAAACATACGATCATGCGGTTGTCTTTGTGTCGCATGACCGTTTCTTTATGGATCAGGTCGTCGACACCGTGTATGAGCTGCAGGACAAGCAGTTGCAGCGCTATGCGGGCAACTACACTGCATACCGGATGCAAAAGCAAAAGAATATTGCCTTGCAGACCAAGGCGTATGAACGGCAGCAGGAAGAGATCCGGCACTTAAATGAGCTGATCGCAAAGTTTAAAAATAAGCCGAACAAGGCTTCCTTTGCGCGCTCCCGCAAGACGATGCTAGAGCGGATGGAACGGATCGAGCGTCCGGGCGAGGATGAAGCATATATCTTTACTGGGGAGATCACGCCGCTTACAATAGGCAGCAAGAGCGTATTTGAGGCAGAGCATCTAAAAATCGGCTATGAGCGCGCCTTGCTGGAGCTTTCGCTTCGCGTGCACCGCGGACAGAAGATCGGGATCATCGGGGAGAACGGCACCGGAAAAAGTACGTTCCTAAAGACGATCGCCGGGCTGATCCCGCCGATCGAGGGCAAGACAGAGCTTGGAAACAATATTTTGATGGGATATTTTGATCAGCAGTCAGCGTCGGTCGAATCGGACAAGCCGGTGATCGAGCATTTTCATGATCTGTTTCCGGCAATGACAGAAAAGGATGCCAGACAGACACTCGGCGCGTATCTGTTTGGCGGGGCTGCCGCGGCAAAGCGCGTTAGTGACCTGTCCGGCGGTGAGAAGGCAAGGCTTATTCTGGCAGAACTTTTGTGCAGCAGACCGAACCTTCTGATCTTGGATGAGCCGACGAACCACATGGACATTCCTGCGAAGGAGACGTTGGAGTCCGCATTCCGCGCGTACACGGGAACGATTCTGTTTGTATCCCACGACCGGTATTTTATCGAGCAGGTGGCAGATTCCCTGCTGGTTTTTGAGAATGGGCGTGCACTGTATTATCCGTTTGGCTATGCGCATTATATTGAGCGCGCGAAGCGGGAGGACGGAGCAGATCTTTCCGCGATGGTTCTGGCGGAGAATCAGGCGCTCGTAGCAGACCTTAAGGCGGTGCCAAAGGCAGAGCGTCACAGACTCCGGGAGATCAATACAGAGGAGGCTTATGTGGACTGGCAGCTGCGGCTGGCGGCAGAGCCGGTGGAAGCGGCGAAGCAGCAGTACGCACAGGTATATGAGATCTGGGAGAGCCGATATAGCGAGCATGCACTGGAATGCTGGAGAGATGAAGTGGAAAAGCTGCTGGCGGAAGGGACTGCACTGGGACAGAGTGCGGATTCCGGCAACCAAAGTGGCAGGACGCAGCAGAAACCAACGGAAGAACCGTGGGGTGAGAGACACCCGGAAACGATAAAGGAATTAGAACAGGCAGAAAAAGCACTGGAACAGGCGCAGCAGGCATGGACGGATAGCTGTATTGCCTGGTACGACCTGTTCCTGTCTTTACAGATTTAATCCCCGGATGCTGCGACATCCTTGGTGGCAACGATCGCAACGCCGGTTCCTGCGGCATCGGCAAGAAGAACATCTCCGATGCGCACAGGGGCTGGAACACAGATTTCCTTTAACGCATCGATCACATCAAAAATCTTACCCTTAGGAACATCATGCTCGGTCTTGCAGGAGACGGTCGGTGATTTTCCACCGGATACAGTTACCGTGCTGGTAACGATCCGGGTAGGGTTTGTTACTTCTTTTCTTGCATAGGCATCTCCGCGGGGACAGGTGTTTCCTGTAACCTCAGTCACAGAGCCATTTTCTATCGTAACGGAAAGGCTGCAGCCTAACGGGCAGCCGATACAGGTTAATTCTCTTTTTTCCATATCTATGCACCTCCGATTTATGATTCTTCAATACAGATGCGGATCTTGGAAAGATCCGGATACCCGGCAAGGACATCCTTTGTCAGAACGACCTGCTCCATCTCGCCGGGAGCCATGACCGGGCGCTTGCGGCGGGAGATCGGAACATCATCGCAGTAAGTGGCAATGGAACAGTTCTTATAGACGGCACCAACGCGGAAACGCACCGTAAGGGTATCATCCATCTCAGAAGGACGGATGAATTTCGGCACGGTATAGCGCACGCCACCCTCCGGGATGATTTCAACAACAGCGGCAGCAGAGTCCTTGCCATGTAAGATATAATGGGCTGCATGTCTGCCGGCGGCAGCAGCTTCCTGTGAGACATAATCGACAAGGTCGTGTACATGAAGGACATTTCCACAGGCAAAAACACCGTCAATATTGGTTTCGAGGCTGTCATTGACGACCGGACCGGAGGTAACTGGGGAAAGCTCGATCCCGGCACTGCGGCTCAGTTCATTCTCCGGGAGAAGTCCACAGGAGAGCAGCAGTGTGTCGCACTCATAGCGGATCTCTGTTCCGGGGATCGGCTTGCGGTCAGCACCAACCTCGGCGATGGTAACGGCTTCTACGCGCTCCCTGCCTTCGATATTTACAACGGTATGGCTGAGCATGAGCGGAATATCAAAATCATCCAGACACTGTACAATGTTACGCTTCAGACCACCGGAGTAAGGCATCAGCTCGGCAACTACTTCGACCTTGGCACCTTCGAGCGTCATGCGGCGCGCCATGATCAGTCCGATATCACCGGAGCCGAGAATGACAACGCGCCTGCCCGGCAGAAATCCCTCCATATTGACAAGCCGCTGGGCGGTTCCGGCAGAGTAGATCCCGGCTGGACGGTATCCCGGAATGTTGAGTGCGCCACGGCTTCGCTCGCGGCAGCCCATCGCAAGGATAATGGCTTTTGCCTGTATCTGGAACATTCCATCCTCATGGTTCATTGCAGTGACGATCTTTTCCGGGGAAATATCCATTACCATGGTGTTTAACTTATAGCTGATCCTGCGGTCATAGACCTGTCTTGCGAAGCGGGCGGCATATTCCGGTCCGGTCAGCTCTTCCTTGAAGGTGTGCAGTCCGAAACCGTTGTGGATGCACTGGTTCAGAATGCCTCCTAACTCTTTGTCGCGCTCGATGATCAATATATCGGAGATTCCGTTGTCATGCGCACAGACCGCAGCGGCAAGACCGGCAGGACCACCGCCGACAATTACTAAATCATAATTTAACATACAGCTTCTCCTCCTTTAAATTCTTTGTTTGTACCAACAACAAATGCAGAGGTACCACCATTTTTGGTCACCTCAAACATGGACATCGGTACTTCTCTGGTCAGGATCTCCATCGTTCTTGGAGCGCAGAAGCCAGACTGGCAGCGTCCCATACCGGCTCTTGTGCGGCGTTTTACTCCGTCGAGTGAGCGCGCACCGAGCGGGCGGTGGATCGCATCTAGGATTTCACCCTCCGAGATCATCTCGCAGCGGCAGATGATGTTGCCGTATGCAGGATTTTTGCGGATAAGTGCATTGCGTTCTTCAATGGATAGTGTATCCGGGCGGAGGATACCCTTGCGTGTTGCTACGAAATCCGGATTTGGCGCAAGCTGCAATTTGTCTGCGACCATTTTTGCAACCATCTCACCGATCGCAGGCGCAGAGGAAAGACCGGGTGACTCGATCCCTGCGGCATCAAAAAAGCCCTTGGCGTCTTTTGCCTCGCCGATCACGAAATCGCCGCCATCCTCATGGGCACGAAGACCGGCAAAGGAGGTGATGACCTGACGGAACGGAACATTCTTGACACTGGAGGCTGCCGTTACCGGCAGGGAGTCCAGCCCTTCTGCGGTCGTGTTGATGCCTTCCTTGGAGGTAATATCCACGGAGGTCGGACCTACGAGCAGATTGCCGTGTATGGTAGGGGTTACAAGCACGCCCTTTCCCATTTTGCCCGGAAGCTGGAATATGGTGTGGCTGACATGCTTGCCGGCGGATTTGTCGAGCAGCATATATTCGCCCTTACGCGCGGTGATATGAAGCTTGCTTTCGCTGACCATATTGTGGAATACATCGGCGTAAACACCGGCGGCATTTACGACCATGCGGGCTTCGATCACACCGGAAGCCGGAGCCTGCGCTGCGTGCGGATCGGCTTTGGCGGTATTTTTAACGGAGATATGAAAGCCCTCCGCGGTCTTTTCGATAGAGGTCACCTCGGTATTTAAGAAGAAGGACACGCCGTTTGTGCAGGCGTTTTCTGCAAGTGCGATGGTCAGGTGGAATGGACATACGATCCCGCCCGTCGGTGCATACAAGGCACAGGTGACATCATCTGCGATATTGGGTTCGATGGAAAGAAGCTCCTCCCGGTTAAGAATCCGAAGTCCCGGAACACCGTTCGCTCTGCCCTTGGCAAGCAGGGTATCGAGTCCTTGTGGATTCTGTTCCTTTGTGCATACGACCAACGAACCGTTTCTGGTAAATGGTACATCCAGATCCTTTGCGAGTGCGTCCATCATCTCGTTGCCGCGCACATTCAAGCGGGCTTTTAAGGTGCCCGGGGCTGCATCATATCCGGCATGGATAATGGCACTGTTTGCCTTGGAGGTGCCGCAGCAGACATCCTCTTCCCGTTCGATGACACAGGCACTTACCCGGTATCTGGAAAGCTCTCTTGCGATTGCACTTCCAACGACTCCTGCGCCGATAATTGCTACATCATACATTGCATTCTCTCCTTTTTGTGGTAATAAAAAAGAGCAAAAATAACCAAGCGAATTGCTTCGCCTGAATTACCTTTGCTCATAGTCTCTCGGTAGCTTTTATTAACTTAAGTATATTGTAGCATGGTTTCTCCCGTGCTGCAACCGTTAAATATGTTTTTTACATATATCATTCAGCACACAGCGGTCACAGTATGGTGCGGTGCGTGCCGTGCAGACCGCGCGCCCGTGATCTACAAAGCGGTGGCAGAGCTGATTGCCCTCCTCCGGTGGAACCAGCTTCCACAGAGCCATTTCTACCTTTTTCGGATCCTTCTGGTTGTCGACAAGTCCGATGCGGTTGGCAAGACGGATGCAGTGTGTGTCTGTCACGATCGCCGGTTTCCCGAAAACATCCCCCATGATGAGGTTGGCACTTTTTCTTCCGACACCGGGAAGGGAAAGCAGCGCGTCAAAATCATCCGGGACGCGGTCGTGATAGGTGTCATGCAGAACCTTCATGCAGGCGCTGATGTCGCGTGCCTTGCTTTTGCCAAGCCCGCAAGGGTGTACGATTGCCTCGATCTCGTTGACATCGGCTGCTGCAAGCGAAGCAATGTCCGGGAAGCGGGCGTACAGATCCTCCACTACGATATTTACGCGGGCATCCGTGCATTGTGCCGCAAGTCTTACGGAGACGAGCAGCTTCCACGCTTCATCGTAGGTGAGCGAGCAGCCAGAATCCGGGTATGCCTCTTTCAGGCGTTTGATCACTTCAAGCGTTAATTGTTTTTTGGTCATAAATTACTTAATCCAATCATTTTGTTGCGTTCGGCTTCGGAATCCCTGCGCGCCTGCTGCGTCTCCTCGTTGATGCTTGAGAGCGTGTAGCTTAGATAAGGCGGTTGTGTCAGATCGACCAGCGAACCATCCTCCGTGCGGACGATCGGACGAAGATTGTGAATGCCGGAGTTGCCGTAAATGATACCCTTCTGACCATCGGACAGCACGACCTCCGTACCCTTTGGAAACAGGGGAACGTACGTTAATAGCATCTTGACGGATTCCAGATCGAACAGTGTTCCGCAATTTGCCATGAGATATTCTGCCGCATCAAACGGGGAGTAAGGCTTTTTGTAAGGGCGCTTGGATACCAGTGCATCGTATACATCCGCAACATGCAGGATCTTCGTAAAAAGCGTGTGCTCATCGCCCTTGATCCCATGCGGATAACCGCTTCCGTCAACATTCTCATGGTGATACAAAACCGCGGTTTTGATCGACGGGGCAATGTCCAGCCGGTTCTGGATCAGCTCATAGGAGAGCAGCGGGTGTGATTTCATTATCTGAAATTCCTCCGGCGTAAGCCGGGAGGGTTTGTTTAGAATATTTCCAGGGATTGATAATTTGCCAAGATCATGGATGAGAGCCGCTGTGATCATGCATGTAAGCTCCTCCTCATCCAGTCCGAAGCCAAGCCCCATAACGCCGCACAGGACTGCGACATTCACAGAGTGGGCGTAGGTGTAATCGTCAAAGGAACGGAGATTGATCAGATCAATCGGGAGTGCACCGTTTTGCAGGATTTCTTCGACCATCATGCGCGCAATCTCCATGCAGCGGTCGATATCAGCGTTGCGGATACAGTCCATTCCCTCTGCGCGAAGCTGTGGGGAGATAACATCCTCTACCTTGATGTCTTCGGATAAACTATCCTCAACATAGATTCCGTCAAAACCATATTCAAGTAATTTTTCGATAATGCTGTCGGTCAATTCACTTCCCTGACCGATCAGGGTACGCCCGGATGCATCAAACAAGTCATTGGCGAGACGCATGCCAGGGGAAACTTCATCTAATATAAGATATCTCATGTAATAAATAAATCCTCACAACCAGCGTATAGATAATACTGATTTACAATTCCATAGCGATAAAAATACTACTTAACTTTATCAGTATGCAGATTAAAAGTCAATTTTATTAAGTTTTTTTCGTACTTTTTGATGAAATTGTATGAAAAGGCGACACTTTACAGGAAAGATATTGTATGATGTACGCGAAGAAATAACGAAAGTACGAAACGTTTGCGGAATGATATCCGAAAAACGATGCCGGAAGGGGATTTGTATATGGAACAGAATTTACAGGATATATCAGATGGAAGACTATACGAATGGAATGATATGGTAAAGGTTGGCTGCCATGACTGCATCGGATGTAGTGAATGCTGCAGGGGGATGGGACAGTCGATCCTGCTCGATCCGTACGATGCATATCAATTATGCTCAAATCTTGGAAAAACCTTTGAGGAGCTTTTGCAGGGACCGGTGGAGCTGCACGCGGAGGAAGGGCTGATCCTGCCGAATCTTCGGATGGCGGAAGGCGACGCGTGCTCTTTTCTAAGTACGGAGGGACGGTGTAGTATTCATGCATTCCGACCGGGAATCTGCCGGCTGTTCCCGCTTGGGCGCAACTACACCCCGGAGCATCTGAATTACTTTTTGCTGCTGAATGAATGCCCGGTAAAAAACAAGACGAAAATGAAGGTCGGAAAGTGGCTTGCCAATGATGATCGAAAGACTTATCAGCAGTTTCTGCTGGATTGGCATAATCTTACGAAGCAGGTGCGTGCACAGGTGACGGAAAGCTTGGAGACTCCCGAAATGAGCCGGAAGATCACGATGGCATTTTTGCAGCTATTCTACATAAAGCCTTATGGCAAAACGGATTTTTATGCAGAGTTCTATGAGCGGGTAAAACAGATTTCTGAATAATCGTGTTGACATAAGGAAAACGATGTGCTATTTTTACTATGACAGTCGTACTACGCCTGACGTAGTAACGATTGGCGTAGTATAGAGAAAGTGAGGATATGGTATGGTGAGCATCAGCAGTGATGTGATCCGTGGATATAACGATACGATGATCCTGTACCTTCTGATGCAGGGACCGTCGTATGGGTATGAGATTACAAAGCGGATTAAAGGTATGACGGATGAAAAATATGTCATGAAAGAAACCACTCTGTATTCTGCATTCGCACGGATGGAGAAGAATGGATATATTTCTTCCTTTTCTTCCGATGAGGTAAACGGCAAAAAGCGGACGTATTACCGGATTACCGATGTGGGAAAAGAATACTACCGTACAAAGTGCGAGGAATGGATTTTGACAAAAGAAGTTGTGGAGAAATTTATTTTGGACAACGAGGCTTAAGGGAGGATGCCTGTTATGGAGACATTAAAGAATTATCTGGAGACAATGTTTATGAAGCTGCCAAACACGCCGGAGGTGCGGCGCGCCAAGGATGAGCTGTGGCAGATGATGGAGGACAAATATGCGGAGCTGACCGCGGAAGGACACACGGAGAATGAAGTGATCGGCACGATCATCTCAGAGTTTGGCAATCTAAACGAGGTCGCGGAGGAGCTTGGGATTGAGTCTGTCGTGGCACCGCAGAGCTATGCAGATGCGCAGCCGTCACAGGAGGATGCACAGGAGCACAAAACGGAATATACATGCAGAGTGGTCACAATGGATGAGGCGAAGGACTTTTTGAAGGACAGCGCAGGCAGCGCACTTTGTATCGCACTCGGTGTCATGCTCTGTATTTTAAGCGTGACAGGACCGATCGTTATGTCGGCGGTTCATCTCGATGAGACCTTGGGAGTGGTCGGGATGATCGCTATAATCGCCGTTGCGGTCGTACTCTTTGTGGTAAGCGGTGTGCGTATGCAGAAATGGGATTTCTTGAAAAAGCAGCCATGTGCGGTTGACTTTGCAACAAATCAGATGGTAAGCGAGAGAAGAGAGCGCTATCGGGTGATCTATACACCGCTTTTGGCAATCGGGATCATGTTGTGCGTGCTCTGCATTATACCGCCGATCATCATGGATAAGCTGAATCCGCTTCCGGGACTTTTGGATATGGCAACACTCGGCGCGGCGGGACTGTTTGTTTTAGCCGCGACCGGCGTGTTTATGATCGTTCTTGCATGCTGTACACAGTCTGGATACAAAGCGCTTTTGTCATTGAACAGCACCAGCACGATGGCAGGAACTTATCAGGAAAACGAGGGAGAGACTTACAAGGTGCCGTTTATCGGAGCAATCATGTCGGTATACTGGCCGACCGTTACCTGCATTTATCTGTGCTGGAGCTTCCTGTCTTTTGAGTGGGGAAGCACCTGGATCATCTGGCCGGCTGCGGCAATCATCAATGTGATCATTGACGGAATCTTTAAGGAGTAAAGGAGAGACACATGAAAAGAGCAATTTATCTGACCATTCTCGGAGTGATCGAAATCGTCTGCATCATCGTCGGCATTGTGATAAATGTTGGCGGGATCGGAAGCTTTTTTAACATAAAGACCTCCTATATATCCAAATCGGAGGAAATCAGCGTAAATGATACCATAGATGCCTTTGAGGCTTTGGACGTGGATCTCTCGGCGGCAGAGCTCATTGTCCAGACCGGTGATGGATATGGCATCCACTATGAAGGCTCGGATGTGCTGAAGCCAACCTGTTCCGTAAAGGGTGGCACGCTGAAGGTGGAGTCTCCTTCCGTAAAGCGTTCCTGGCGCAACCATGTAAAATGCTCCCTGACCATCACAGTACCGGAGCATACGAAGCTGACGGGGGCAGTGTTTGACATTGACGCGGGAAATGTGGAGTGTACCGGAATATCGGCGGAAAATCTTAGTATTGATGTCAATGCGGGCAACGTAGAGGTGTATAATGCGGTATATGGAGCGGCTGATGTGGATGTTGACGCGGGAAATGTCACTTTTGCAGATTGTACGATCAGCTCAGTCGCAGCGGATTCCAATATGGGTAATGTTGAGTTTGGAAACTGCACATTTGACCGGATGGATGCGACAACGGATATGGGAAATGTGACCGTACAAAGCAGCAGGGATTTAAGCGATTACAGCATAGATATGAGCGCAGACCTTGGAAATATAAGCATCAACGGGCAGGATATGACCGGCAGATATAAAGTGGATGGCGACGAGGGGCACTTCGTCAATATTGATGTAAGTATGGGAAATGCGGAACTGTTTTACTAATGTAGGAAAGGCAAAATGAAAAGAGTAGTTAGTTTTATAAAGAAGGAAACGGTATTGCTGGCAGCGTGGGTACTGGCACTGATATCTGCGTTTTTCGTAACACCATCCAGGGCGTATCTGGGTTACATTGATTTCAGGTCACTTGGAATCCTGTGGAGTCTGATGGTGATTATGCAGGGACTTAAGCAAAACGGCGTATTCTCGTTTGCAGGAACGCGCCTGCTGGCAAAGGCAAGGAAGGTATGGCAGCTGTCGGCAGTGCTGATTTTTCTGTGCTTCTTTTGCAGCATGTTCATTACCAATGATGTCGCACTGATCACATTTGTGCCGTTTGCGGTCATGATGCTTCAATCGTGTAAAAAAGAAGAATTGATGATACCGGTGATCGTCTTACAGACAGTTGCGGCGAATCTTGGAAGCATGCTTACCCCGATCGGAAATCCGCAGAATCTGTATTTGTTCGGGGTATCCCAAATGGGCGTTGGGGAGTTTGTGCGCTTTATGCTTCCGTATACGATCCTGTCGGGGGTACTCCTTATCGTGTGCATCTGTTTCCTGAAGGGTAAATCAGATCCGGTTGATGCGGCTATAAGTGAGAAAGAGCTGCTTACAAATGAAAGAGGAAGAGTGGAAAAGGCTTGTGTGTACACAGGTCTTTTTGTGCTTTCACTTTTTGTCGTGGGAAGAGTGCTGGACTATAGATATATGGTGGCGATTGTCTTTGTGGTAGTGTTTTTTATGGAGAAAAAGACGATCTTCCATGTGGATTATAGCCTGCTTCTTACGTTTGTGGGATTTTTCATCTTTACCGGAAATATGGGAAAGATCCAGACGGTCAGCAATCTTTTGCAGCAGGTGATACAGGGAAGGGAGGTTGTCCTTGGCGTGCTTATCAGCCAGTGCATCAGCAATGTTCCGGCGACGCTTTTGCTGTCCGGCTTTACAGAGGAGTATAAGAAACTCCTGCTCGGAGTCAACATCGGAGGTCTGGGAACCCTGATCGCATCTATGGCGAGCCTGATCTCCTACAAAATATTTGCAAATACCTGTAATAAGGAAAAAGGACGTTATTTTATTCATTTTACGATGATAAATATTGTATTTCTGATTGTACTGCTGGCTTTTGCGGCAGTATTGGGATAGAGCACGATAAATAATTTGTGTCAGGAGCATGTAGAGAGGGAGGATGCTATGCCAAAAGCACCGAAGCAAAAACAGAAGCTGTTATATATTGCCAAATACCTGATGGAGCATACCGATGAGAAGCATTGTGCGACGGCGCCGAAGCTCATCGCGTATCTGGAGGCGAACGACATCAGGGCGGAGCGAAAGAGTATCTATGATGATATTGCAACCCTCTGTGATTTCGGATATGATATTGTCCGGCAGGAGGGGGCAAAGGGTGGATATTTTCTGGCAAGCCGCGATTTCGAGCTGGCGGAGGTCAAGCTCCTTGTGGATCTGGTGCAGTCCTCCAAATTTATCACGACAAAGAAGTCAAGGGAGCTGATCAAAAAGCTGGAGCGCCAGGTCAGCAGGAACGATGCGGCAGCGCTGCAGCGTCAGGTGGTCGTGACAGACCGCAACAAGACTGCCAATGAAAACATCTATTACAGTGTCGATGTCATCTACGAGGCAATCGCAAAGAATGTCCGCGTACGCTATCAGTATTTTGACTGGGATGTCAACAAGCAGATGAAGCTGCGCAAGGATGGTGCTTATTATGAGGTAAGTCCGTGGCTGCTTACATGGGATGATGAGAATTATTACCTGGTGGCATATGATGAGGCTGCCGGGATCATGAAGCACTATCGTGTGGATAAGATGCTGCACATTGAGCTTCAGGATGACCAAAGACAGGGTGCAGAGGCGTTTGCAGGGATGGACATTGCCGCCTTTTCCAAGAAAACCTTCGGAATGTTTGCGGGGCAGGAGAAAACCGTCCGTCTGATCTGTGACAATACGCTGACCGGTGTTGTGGTAGACCGCTTCGGGCAGCAGGTGGCGCTCCGGCCTTACGATGAGACACACATCCTTGCCAGAGCGGATGTGCAGGTCAGCCCACAGTTTTTTGGCTGGCTGGCAGGACTTGGCGACAAGCTCCGTGTGGAGTCACCGCAGGAGGTTGCTGACGCATATAAAGAGTATCTAAGAAAGATTTTGGAGAGTTATCAATAATTGCTATTTCTTTTTGTGCAATTTGATTGTAGAATAGTTGTCGTGGGGACGTTCCTTTTGACACACCCATAGCCCATTGGCACGAGGAGCGCCCGCATAAATATTTGCTGGGGGATATTAGGATTTATGGGAAACAAGGCTGATAAAAAAGACGAATATTGGGATATATATGACAGCAGCAAGCAGAGAACCGGGCGCACCATGAAGCGCAACGACTGGATCCTGAAGGACGGAGAGTACCATCTGTCTGTGCTTGGTGTGATCCGCAGAAGTGACGGCAGATTCCTGATCACGCAGCGCGTCATGACGAAATCATGGGCGCCGGGCTGGTGGGAAGTGTCCGGCGGTGGAGTGCAGGCGGGCGAGGAGTCCTTTGAGGCGGTCTGCCGTGAGGTGAAGGAAGAAACCGGGCTTGATGTTGCAGATGCAAAGGGCGGTCTGGTGTATACTTATCACAGAGAGAATCCGGGCGAGGGAGACAATTATTTTGTGGATGTCTACCGCTTCGACATGGATTTTGAGGAGGCGGATGTTACGATCCAGAAGGAGGAGGCTCTTTCCTTCCGTATCGCAACGCTGGATGAGATCAAAGAATTAGCCGCACAGGGCATTTTCCTGCATTATGACAGCATCAGGCAGGTATTTGAGGACTAGGAGGAAGAAACGATGAATTTACCGAAAGATCCGGTCATGCTGCTTAGTGCAGTCAATATGCAGCTGCGGGATCATTACCCGTCACTGGAGGAGCTTGCAAAAGCGTACATGATCGATGCACAGGAAATCATTGAGAAGCTGGCTGCAATCAATTATGTGTATGATGAAAAGACAAATCAGTTTCGTTAATGGAGAGTAAGATATGGCAGAAGAAAAAGACTGGCTGGACGATGATAACCTGGATGAAGTATTTGACGAAGGTCCGGGTATCGACCAGAATGTATTCAATACATTTTTTAAAGAAAATTACTGTGAGGTTGAGTATTCTAATGTGCGCAACGATTTTTTAGAGATCGCGGAGCGCGGCAGGGAAGAATTGTTTACGGACAACACGGATTTTTCAAAGCTCACGCGCAAGAATTTTATTCTATATCTGCGCAGTGAGACATATTGTGAATTTGAGGCGATTGTTGAGGAGGCGTTTGATTCCATCAACCCGGAGATCGCAGATGCTGTTATGGATGTCAGCACCACGATGGAGAAGGAGGATGAGATCACGGAGGTGTACTGGGAGACCTGCCACAAGCTGCTAAACGATTTCCTTGGAATGCTCTACGAGGAGAAGCTCCAGGGGGACGTTCCTTCTGACACGGGAAGCGCCCATTGACACAGAAAGCGCCCATTGGCACAAAATGCGCTCATAGACATACGGAAAGGAGTCTTGGTGTATGCAGACAAATTGTGATTTTTGTGCGTATAACGAATATGACGAGGAGGACGAGGCGTACTATTGTTCCGTCAACATGGATGAGGATGATATGGCTCGTTTCATGCAGAGCAGCTACAAGAGCTGCCCATATTATAAATCCGGGGATGAGTATAAGGTGGTACGCCACCAGATGTAGGGGGATGCATGGAGCAGTTAATACGAAAGAAAATGGATGAAGAGGCGAGTTCATTTTACCGTGCACTCGTTGCAATCGTCCTTCCAATCGCAATACAGAATTTTATCACATCCGCAGTTGGATCTGCGGATGTTTTGATGTTGGGCTATGTCGGACAATCGGAGCTTTCGGCGGTCTCGCTGGCGAACCAGTATCAGTTTATCCTATCAGGCTTTTTCTTTGGGATCAGCTCCGGTATTACCATAATGGGCTCCCAATACTGGGGGAAAAAGGATACAAGGGCGGTTCAGGCAATCATGGGAATCGCATTAAAGATCAGCCTTGTTGTCTGCACGATCGTTGCGCTTGCGGCACTTTTCGTCCCAAGGCAGCTAATGCTCATTTATACGAATGATCTGGATCTGGTTGAGATCGGCGTTGGCTACCTTCGGATTACGGCGGTGGCATACCTGTTTTCCGGCATCTCACAGGTATATTTAAGTACACTGCGCGCGATGGAGCGTGCGAAGCTGTCAACGATCATAAGCGGCACGGCACTTTTTATAAATATCGCATTGAATGCGACCTTTATCTTTGGATTGTTCGGTGCGCCGAAGCTGGGCGTGATCGGTGTTGCAATGGCAACCTCCTTCTCGCGTATTGTGGAGGTAACGCTCTGCCTGATCGATTACAGCCGCGGCAAGTTTATGAAGCCGGATCTTAAGGTCGTATTTGGACATCATAAGGAGCTGTTTCAGGATTATCTGAAATACTCCATTCCGGCGTTGTTAAACGATCTGTCTTGGACGTTGGCTTTTTCAAGCTATTCCATCATCATGGGACACTTAAATGCAGATGTGGTAGCAGCCAACTCGGTAGTTACGACTGTCCGTGACCTGTGTACGATCCTGTGCTATGGTCTGTCCTCCGGTGGTTCTGTTGTACTCGGCATCCAGATCGGCGAGGGAAAAATGGAGGAGACGAAGCGGAATGCGTCACGCCTATGCAGAGTGACGCTTTTGTGTGGAATACTTACCGGCGTTATCGTAATTGCGATCCGTCCGCTTGTTTTCCTTTGCTTTACACTTACGGAGCGCGCATACGGATATCTGAATTTTATGATGTGGATCAGTGGATATTATGTCATCGGTCAGGTCATGAATACGGTGCTGATCGCCGGAATATTCCGTGCGGGCGGTGATTCAAAGTTCGGCTTTATCTGTGATACAATCACGATGTGGTGCGTCAGTGTACCACTTGGATTTTTGAGCGCTTTCGTGCTTAAGCTGCCGCCGATGGCAGTCTACTTTATCCTCTGTCTGGATGAGTTCTGGAAGATTCCGGTGGTATATAAGCACTATAAGGGATATAAGTGGCTGAACAACATTACGCGGGAAAACGCTGCATAAAGGGAGGAACGACATCTCATGAAGCTTACAACACTATGTTATATCGAGACGGACGATAAGTATCTGATGCTCCATCGTGTGAAAAAGAAAAACGATCTGAACCATGATAAGTGGGTAGGAGTCGGCGGCAAGTTCGAGGGTGAGGAGACACCGGAGGAATGCCTGCTGCGCGAGGTCTGGGAGGAAACCGGGCTTACGCTCACGAAGTACCGCTTCCGCGGGATTGTTACCTTCCTGTCGGATGAGTGGGAAGGCGAGTATATGCATCTGTACACCGCGACGGAATACACCGGCGAGCTGACCGACTGCAATGAGGGGACGCTGGAATGGGTGCCAAAATCCGAAATTCATAAGCTTCCGATGTGGGAGGGCGATAAAGTGTTCTTTGATCTGATGGATGAGGATGTGCCGTTCTTCTCCTTGAAGCTCCGCTATGAGGGAGACAAGCTGGTGGAGACGGATGTGTGCCGGTATGGGGAATCCGATTAAAAATCAACCGCAAAACGGGAGTGCTCAAGTTGCGACAAGAGCATTCCCTTATTTTATGTGTAAATATCAACTAATAGTTGAAATAGTAATATATATAAACCTCCGGTTGCGTACATAAACTTCAAATCGCTTGTATTCAACAGATGCTTGTGCTGTAATGGGCATAGATCGATATACGGCAGGAGAAATTAACACATGAAACTTGGGGATGTCATCAAACAAGAATTATTCAAATATCGACTTGAACTGTTTGCGATTGTTTTTTTCCAAATTGCAGCAACGATTTTTGCGACAGTCATGCCAAACATTTCAGGCGGTTTTTTGGATGGAATGCAGGAGAAAAATTTTTCTACTGCAAGAAATATGATCATTGCGCTGGTTATAGTGGCTGTAATGTATGAGACTGTCAACTTCTTAGGCGGTGTAATTAGCGGTGCATACAAAGAGCGTGTATCCTCCAATCTGACAGAAAGAATTATCCTTCATCTCCAAAAGATCCCTTTGCTGGAGCTATTGAAAAAAGATCCGATCGCGTTGAGCCAGCAGCTTTCTATGGATGCGTCTATGACGATTGCCCTTGTTACGGATTTCTTCATGGAAATTGCATATTGTATACTTGTTATTTTAATTTCAGTTCTGAATCTGTTTTTTACAAATGAGCTGACTTTGATACCGATTATTCTGTTTATGCTTGCGTATGTTATCACTTTTTTTGCTTTTCAAAATAAAATCTCAGATACAATGATGGATTTTCGGGAGTCACAGAAGGAGTATTTTTCGAGGCAGACCGAACAACTGGAAAAGGTAAAAACAATTAAAAGCAATGGTGCAGAAACGTACTTTTTCTGCAGGACGCAGGAGGCTATCCAGCAGTTGTATGATACTTGTAAAAGAACATATAGGGCATCCGGTGGATATTCCATGGTTAATAAGATCCTCTCCAAAATGGCTATGGCAGGATTATGGGCAGTCGCCATAGTGCTTGTTATGAATAACAAGCTTTCTCTTGGCGCTTTTGTTACCATTAGTGCTTTTTATGAGATGATCATTGCCAAGACATCAGATCTTACGGAGGCAATCGTCTTTGTCCGGCAGACACAGTCGAGTCTGTCACGAATATCCGAACTCTTGCAGATAGAGGAGGAAGCATGTGGAGATACGATATTGGAGAACGTAACCACTATAAAAACAGAGAATCTGTCTTTCGGATATACGGAAAATAATATTTTTACAGACCTCAATCTGTCTTTTGAGAAGGGAAAAGTCTATCTCTTGAGAGGAACGAACGGAAAGGGAAAGAGCAGTCTCTTAAATGTTCTGTCGGGATTATATTCCCAGTATAACGGAAGGATATTCTATGATGGGGCAGATTTGCAGGAATTAAACAGAAGCAATCTGATCGGATGCGTAGAGCAGGAACCCTTAATGGTATCTGGAACGATCCGGGACAACATTCTGCTTGGGATAATTCGTCCGGTTCGTGATGAAGAACTTACGGACTGGCTGAGGAGGATGTATCTGGATAAGTTTGTTACACGTTTGGATGACAATATTGAGGGGCTGTCTGGCGGGGAGAAGCAGAAACTTGCTATAATCAGACTACTGATCCGCAACCCTGCCGTCATGCTGTTCGATGAGGCTGCGTCCGCGCTGGATGATAGCTCTGCCAATGCCCTAAAGACGGAAATCTTCAAAATAAAAAAGGAAAAAATTATTATTATGATTGAGCATAGCAACAGAATGGACGGGATCGCAGATGTGCTCATCTCTTTGTAAATCAAAAAAGACCATCTGGCATTCTGGAACAATAAAAACGGATAGCTTTTGACACTACCATAGAAGTACAGGAGGAAGGTTATGGAAAATACATTTAACGAGAATCTTCGCAGAATACGAAAGGAAAAGGGTGTAACACAGGAGCAGCTTGCAGAAGCTGTGGGGGTATCACCGCAGGCGGTTTCAAAATGGGAGATTGGCAGCTTTCCGGATGCGGCATTACTTCCGAAGATCGCAAAGCGGTTGGAGGTATCCATTGACGAGCTGTTTGGACTACGGAACGAAAGTATCTCAATCTATGACAGGGTTATGGAACACATAAAAAATACTCCGCATAAGCAAAGATTTAGTGAGGCATTTAATTTAGACCGCGCAATAACGCTAGCGCTGTGCGGGTGTCCGAGGTATGAGCCGATAATCCCGGAAATACTGGACGCAAAATACGATAGTCATTCGCGCATGATTTATGACGAAGGCTTTATCGAGCTACGTAACAATGCAGATTTACAGTATGTATTTCTCTTTCCGGAGCCGGAAGGCGGGTACGATCAGGTGCTTGGATATGATGAGCGGTATGTGGAACTTTTTGCGACGCTTTCCGTTCCGAATGCGCTCAAGGCACTGTACTTTCTGGCAGGGCGGGAGAACTCGATGTTTTTCAAAAAGACTACGCTGATGCATGAACTTGAGATTTCGACAGAGAATGCGGAAGAGATCATAAAGAGCTTTTGCAGGATCGGCTTGATCTGGGAAGCTACCTTAAACGATGGGGATAGCAGCGAAAAGATATATCAATATATTTCCCGGTGTGAGCTCGTTGCGTTTCTTGCTGCAACAAAGTATTTTATGTGTCCGCCGGACAGCTTCAATTACAGTACCGATGTGCGAAAAACGCAATATTTTAAAAAGGATACCTACAAGGTGACACAGCGCAAAGAAGAAACGTGACGGGAAGAAAAATACTTTGCTGGGTAAAAATATACCCTCTTTATCGGCAGGAATGTCAGGTAAAGAGGGTACTTTTATGTAGTTTTATTATCTTACAATCCTGCTTGCCGCTGAAATAAATCCACGGAACAGCGGGTGCGGGCGGTTCGGTCTGGACTTAAGCTCCGGATGCGCCTGCGTTGCGATGAACCACGGATGCTGCGGGTTTTCAATCATCTCAACGATACGTTTGTCCGGAGAGAGACCGCAGAGCATGAGACCATTTTCGGAGAGGACGCTTCTAAAGTCGTTGTTGACCTCGTAGCGGTGACGATGGCGCTCATGGATCTCGATGCTGCCGTATTCCTTATAAGCCTGAGAGTTCTCATCGAGAACACAAGGATAGGAGCCGAGACGGAGCGTGCCGCCGATATCCTCGATACCGTTCTTGTCCGGCAGAAGTGCGATAACCGGATAGGTAGTGTTCGGATCGATCTCGATGCTGTTGGCATCGGCAAGACCGCAGACATTGCGGGCGAACTCGATGATCGCGATCTGCATTCCGAGGCACAGACCAAGATAAGGGATCTTGTGCTCGCGCGCATATTTTGCAGCGACGATCATGCCCTCGATACCGCGGCTTCCAAATCCACCCGGAACGATGATTCCCTGCATCTGTCCGAGCAGGCTGTCCGCATTTTCCTCGGTCAGATCCTCGGATTCGATCCAGTGGATATCCACGGTCACATGCTCCGGGATGCCGCCGTGCTTTAACGCTTCAACAACAGAAATGTACGCATCGTGCAGTGCGGTGTATTTTCCAACGAGCGCGATCTTTACTTCCTTGGTCGGGTGGCGAAGATCCTCCACCATCTGCTTCCAGTCGGTCAGATCCGGCTCCGGGCAAGGGAGATTTAAGCATTCGCATGCCACCTTGGCAAGATTCTCCTTTTCCATTGCAAGCGGCGCTTCGTATAAGTATTCAACATCCAGATTCTGCAGGACATGGGAGCTTGGAACATTGCAGAAAAGTGCGATTTTGTCCTTGATGCCCTGATCCAGCTCATGCTCGGAGCGGCATACGATGATATCCGGCTGGATACCCATTCCCTGCAATTCCTTGACACTTGCCTGCGTCGGCTTCGTCTTAAGCTCACCGGATGCCTTCAGGTAAGGAATCAATGTTACATGGCACAGAATCGCATTTTCATGTCCGACTTCATGCTGGAACTGGCGGATCGCCTCCAAAAATGGCTGGCTTTCAATATCTCCGACGGTTCCACCTACCTCGATGATGGCAACGTGCATATCGTCGGAGGTATAGTTGCGGTAGAAGCGGCTCTTGATCTCATTGGTAATGTGCGGGATGACCTGAACAGTACCTCCGCCGTAATCGCCGCGGCGTTCCTTCTGTAAGACAGACCAGTAGATCTTACCGGTTGTCACGTTCGAGTTCTGCGTCAGGCTCTCATCTATGAAACGCTCATAATGTCCAAGATCAAGGTCGGTCTCGGCACCGTCATCCGTGACGAACACCTCACCGTGCTGGATCGGATTCATCGTGCCCGGATCGATATTGATATATGGATCAAACTTCTGCATGGTTACTTTGTAGCCGCGTGCCTTGAGCAGACGGCCGAGAGAGGCTGCGGTAATTCCCTTTCCGAGTCCGGAAACAACACCTCCTGTTACAAAAACGTATTTCACTGACATAACTGCTTCCTCCTTATAAAATAAAAATAAGTAAAAAAGGGCAAAGAACCCCTTGTGGGGGCACCTTTGCCCTAAATTGGCACTATATATAACGAATTATACCACATTCTTTACTTGTGGTAAAGAGACTGATTTTGGTAAGTTGGCTCACAGGTCAGATTGATTCCGAGCTTGCGGAAGGTGGTAATATCAACCTGGGAGAGAATTACGCTGGAATGTACCTCAGAACCCTTGAGATTCTGGAGCTGGTTGATCGCGCGCTTTGCCTGCGCATCGGTGGATGCACAGATAGAAAGTGCGAGCAGTACCTCATCCGTGTGAAGGCGTGGATTCTTGTTGCCAAGATGATTGACCTTCAAGGTCTGGATCGGCCCAATGGTATCCGGTGAGATGAGCTGTACGTCATCCTCAATGCCTGCCATTGCCTTTAGTGCATTCAAAAGCATCGCGGAGGATGCACCGAGCAGAGCGCTTGTCTTGCCGGTGATGATGCGTCCATCCGGAAGCTCGATCGCGGCTGCCGGTTCGCCGGTCATTTCGGCCTTGACATTGGCTGCGGTTACGACCGGACGGTCTGCAATCGTGATCTCTGCCTGCTTCATCAGAAGCTCAAGCTTGTATACCTGATCGTCGTCTGCGGTTCCCTGACGCCTCTGGCAGAGAGCGTTGTAATATCTGCGGATGATCTCCTGCTTGGATGCCTCGCGGGTAGCTTCATCATCGATGATCGCATAGCCTGCCATGTTGACACCCATATCAGTTGGAGACTTGTAAGGGCATTCGCCCATGATCTTTTCAAACATTGCGGACAGAACCGGGAAGATCTCGACATCGCGATTGTAATTGATCGTTGTCTCTCCGTATGCCTCCAGATGGAACGGATCGATCATGTTGACATCGTTAAGATCTGCGGTTGCAGCCTCATAAGCGAGGTTGACCGGATGCTTGAGCGGTAGGTTCCAGATCGGGAACGTCTCGTATTTGGCGTATCCGGCTTTGATGCCGCGCTTGTATTCATGGTAGAGCTGGGAAAGGCAGGTAGCCATCTTGCCGCTTCCCGGTCCCGGTGCCGTGACAACCACGAGTGAGCGGGAGGTCTCAATGTATTCGTTCTTTCCGTAGCCCTCATCGCTGACAATGAATGGAATGTTAGACGGATATCCCGGAATAGAGTAATGGCGGTATACCTTCATGCCGAGCGACTCTAACTTCTTCTGGTAAGCGATCGCGCTTGGCTGTCCGGCAAAACGTGTCATGCAGACACTGCCAACGTAAAGACCATAGCTGCGGAACGCATCGATCAGGCGGAGTACGTCGAGATCGTAGGTGATGCCAAGATCCGAGCGGACTTTATTCTTCTCGATATCGGAAGCGTTGATGACAATGACAATCTCAGCCTCATCCTTGAGCTGGGAAAGCATGTTGATCTTGGAATCCGGCTTAAAGCCCGGAAGCACGCGCGATGCGTGGTAATCATCAAACAGCTTGCCGCCAAATTCGAGATAGAGCTTGCCGCCGAATGCGGCAATACGCTCCTTGATCCTCTCAGATTGCAGTTTTAAATATTTATCGTTATCAAATCCGATGCGAGCCATAAGTAATTTTCTTAACCTTTCCAAATCTGATACTTAAAAAAATAAAATACATACAATATCATACAAAAAAGAAAAAAGAAAAGCAACAAAAAAATAACCAAAATTAAATCGGGTATTTTATAAAAAGTTTAGAAAACACAGCAAAAGTTCACGAACATTCTGTTGCTTTTGGGAGTCTTTTTACATATAATAAGGATATTGTACGAAAAGACAAATGGAGGACTTATGGATAATCAGGGACCGAACAATTACAATAATAACCCATATAATAACGGAGGTGGCAATTCCGGAAACAATGGTGGTAATAACGGCGGCAATAATGGAAACAACGGAAAGCGGAACAACCACAACGGACAGATGATCATGAGTATGATCATGCTCTCGCTGATCGCACTGTTTATTGTATCGCTCTTTTCAAACCGGTTTTCAGAGATGAGCTCCAAGGAGACTACCTATACAGAGTTTCTGCAGCAGCTGGAAGCGCAGAATGTCAAGACGGTAGAATTTGGCAATTATGAGATCAATTACACGCTTGTAAAGGATACTGCGCGGTATGAGATCACCTATTATACCGGAGCGATCAACGATCCGGATCTGATCGCACAGCTTAAGAACTCTACGACCTCAGCGGGACAGCCGGTTGAGATCCGTGCAACGGTGCCGGATAATACCTCAACCTGGATCATGAATATTTTGAGCTTTATCATTCCGCTTATCTTCCTTTGGATACTGTTTGGATTTTTGATGAAGCGCATGGGCGGCGGTGCTATGGGAATGGGCAAGTCCACTGCCAAGGTCTATACGGAAAAGACAACAGGCGTTACCTTCAAGGACGTTGCGGGACAGGATGAGGCAAAGGAATCCTTACAGGAGGTTGTAGATTTCCTTCACAACCCGAAGAAATACCGAGACATCGGCGCGAAGCTTCCGAAGGGTGCACTTCTTGTCGGACCTCCGGGAACCGGTAAGACACTTCTTGCCAAGGCAGTCGCGGGAGAGGCACATGTGCCGTTCTTATCCCTTGCCGGATCTGACTTCGTTGAGATGTTTGTCGGTGTCGGAGCTTCCCGTGTGCGTGACCTTTTCAAGGACGCAGAGAAGATGGCTCCATGTATCATCTTTATCGATGAGATTGATGCGATCGGAAAGAGCCGTGACAGCCGTTTTGGTGGTGGCAATGATGAGCGTGAGCAGACGTTAAACCAGCTTTTAGCAGAGATGGATGGATTTGATTCCTCCAAGGGTATCCTCATGATCGCGGCAACGAACCGGCCGGAGGTACTGGACAAGGCATTGCTTCGTCCGGGACGCTTTGACCGCCGGATCATCGTTGACAAGCCGGATCTGAAAGGACGTCTGGAGACACTTAAGGTACATTCCAAGGATGTACACATGGATGAGACCGTCGATCTGGACGCTCTTGCACTTGCGACGGCAGGACTTGTCGGATCAGATCTTGCCAATATGATCAACGAGGCGGCAATCATCGCGGTAAAGAACGGCAGACAGTTTGTCAACCAGTCCGACCTGTTCGAGGCATTTGAGCTTGTCGCAGTCGGCGGCAAGGAGAAGAAAGACCGCATCATGAGTGATAAGGAGCGCAAGATCGTATCTTACCATGAGGTCGGACATGCACTTGTCTCTGCTTTGCAGAAGAATAGTGAGCCGGTTCAGAAGATCACGATCGTTCCGAGAACCATGGGAGCACTTGGATATACGCTACAGACTCCGGAGGAGGAAAAGTACCTCCAGACGAAGGACGAGCTGATCGCAAAGATCAATACCTATATGGCAGGACGGGCAGCGGAGGTGCTGGTATTCAATTCCGCAACGAGCGGTGCTGCCAATGATATTGAAAACGCAACGAAGATCGCCCGCGCGATGGTAACGATGTACGGAATGTCCGACAGGTTCGGCATGATGTGTCTGGCAACCGTAGAGAATCAGTATCTTGACGGAAGAGCCGGACTGATCTGTGGCGAGGAGACCTCCGCAGAGATCGATAAGGAGGTTCTTTCCATTATCAATAAGGCATACGAAGATGCGACGAACATGTTGATCGAGAACCGTGCAATCCTTGACCGGATCGCAGAGTACCTCTACGAGAAGGAGACGATCACCGGTAAGGAATTTATGAAGATGTACCGTGAGATGAAGGGCTTGCCGGATGAGGAGGAAGCCAAGGCACAGGAAGCTGCAAAGACCACACCGGCATCCGGGGCACAGCAGACACCTGAGAATGAGGTTACGCCAACGGCGCAGCCGGTATCTGACGCAGCCGAAGCATCAGAGATAAGTGCAGCGGAAGTCTCCGATGATGATATTTTTGAAGAGTAGTATGGAATAAGTAAGTTGTGGAGGCCCTATGTTTGACCTGCAAGACGAATTAAGTAAACTCCCGGATCAACCGGGAGTTTATATTATGCATGACAAAAGTGACGCAATTATATATATAGGAAAGGCTGTCAGCCTGCGCAAGCGTGTACACCAGTATTTCCAGCCGAGCCATGATGAGGGAATCAAGAAAAAACAGATGGTGGAGCATATCGCGTGGTTTGAGTATGTGATCACGGATTCCGAGCTGGAGGCGCTGATCCTGGAATGCAATCTGATCAAGGAACACCGCCCGAAGTACAACACCATGCTGCGTGATGATAAGACGTATCCGTATATCCGCGTCACGGTAAACGAAGCATATCCGCGTATTTTGTTTTCGCGGGAGCTGAAAAAAGACCGTTCCAAATATTTCGGACCGTACACCAGCGCTGGAGCAGTCAAGGATACGATCGAATTATTGAACAAAATTTATCATTTACGGACCTGCAACCGCAAGCTGCCGGAGGATACCGGAAAGGATCGCCCATGCTTAAACTATCACATCCACCAGTGCGCAGCACCTTGTCAGGGCTATATCAGCCGCGAGGAATACCGCAAGCAGGTGGACGGGGCGTTAGAGTTCTTAAACGGTAACTATGCCCCGGTGATCCGGGACCTGACGGCACGCATGACGGAGGCATCCGATGCGATGGAGTTCGAGAAAGCAATCGAGATCCGAGAGCTGTTAAACAGTGTAAAGCAGATCGCACAGAAGCAGAAGATCACGAACAGCGATGCGGAGGATCGCGACATCATCGCGATCGCAAATGATGACATCGATGCGGTCGTGTCCGTATTCTTTGTAAGAAGCGGCAAGATCATCGGCAGAGACCATTTCCATGTCCGTGTCGGAACCGAGGAGGAAAAGTCGAAGATCCTTACCGACTTTGTGAAGCAGTTCTATTCCGGGACACCGTTTATCCCACGCGAGATCATGCTGCAGGAATCGATCGATGACATGGAAGTCCTTGAGGAATGGCTGAGCAATAAGCGCGGGCGCAAGGTGAATATCCGCATTCCGCAAAAGGGAATGAAGGAGCGTCTGGTGGAGCTTGCTGCCAAAAACTCCGATATGATCCTAAGCCATGACAAGGAGAAGATCAAACGTGAGGAGAGCCGCACGATCGGGGCGGTCAAGGAGCTTGAGAGCATCTTAGGATTAAAAGGCTTAAATCGCATGGAGGCGTATGATATTTCCAACATCAACGGCTTCGAGACGGTTGGCTCCATGATCGTGTTTGAAAAGGGAAAGGCGAAGCGGAGCGACTACCGCAAGTTCAAGCTTAAGACAGTCACAGGACCGGACGACTATGCATCCATGCATGAGGTACTGACAAGGCGTTTCCAGCATGGACTTAGGGAGCAGGAGGAGCTTAAGGAGCGCAATCTTCCGGAAAATATGGGCAGCTTTAACCGTTTCCCGGACATTATCCTGATGGATGGTGGCCGCGGTCAGGTCAACATCTGCCTTCAGGTACTGGATGAGCTGCACATCAACATCCCGGTGTGCGGTATGGTAAAGGATGATAACCACAATACCAGAGGACTTTATTATAATAATGTAGAACTTCCGATCGACCGGCACAGCGAGGGCTTTAAGCTCATCACCCGGATCCAGGACGAGGCGCACCGGTTTGCGATCGAGTTCCACCGGTCGCTGCGCTCCAGGTCACAGGTGCATTCGGTTCTGGATGATATTGAAGGAATCGGACCGGCAAGGCGCAAGGCGCTTATGCGAAGCTTTGCCTCAATCGAGGATATCCGCAATGCGTCCGTGGAGGAGCTTGCGGCGGTAGACACCATGAATATGCTTGCGGCAGAAGCCGTTTATCAATTTTTTCACAAGCCGGATTGAGTTTATTTGAATATCGAGTATAATATGTGATAGAAGGCAGATTTTTTGCTGCCGATCAAAAGATTGGGGGAACGCTATGAGTACACCGGAAGTAAGTGTTGCAAAGGTTGCAGGGCTATTGGACTTAAAGAATTTTACAACGGATATTGATCTTAAGAAGCACAAGATCCGCAGCAGTGATGTCAACCGGCCGGGAATGCAGATTGCAGGATATTTTGAGCATTTCGAGGAGTCGCGGGTTGAGATCATCGGTAATGTAGAGTATTACTACATCAGGAACATGAGTGAGCAGGATCGCTTACAGCGGTATCAGCAGTTCTTAACGTATGATATCCCTTGCATTATTTATTGCAGGGATCTTGAACCGGATGAGATGATGCTTCGGATGGCGGACGAGAAACAGATCCCGATCCTTGGCACGAGCAGACCGACCTCTGAGTTTACCGCGGAGCTGATCTACTGTCTGGGTGAGCAGCTTGCACCTTGTATTACCATACACGGCGTACTGGTCGATGTATATGGCGAGGGACTTCTGATCACGGGTGAGAGCGGAATCGGAAAGAGCGAGGCTGCACTGGAGCTGATCCGGAGAGGACACCGACTGGTTACGGATGATGTTGTCGAGATCCGCAAGGTCAATGAGCATACATTGATCGGAACTTCGCCGGAGATCACAAGACACTTTATCGAGCTGCGAGGCATCGGTATCATCGACGTAAAGACCTTGTATGGTGTCGAGTGCGTTAAGGAAAAGCAGCAGATCGATCTGGTCATCAAGCTGGAGGACTGGCGCAAGGAGGCGGAGTACGACCGCCTGGGACTTGAGGAGGAATATATCGAGTACCTTGGCAACAAGGTGGTATGTCATTCGCTGCCAATCCGTCCGGGACGTAATCTTGCAGTCATCTGCGAGGCGGCCGCGGTCAACCACAGACAGAAGAAGATGGGCTACAATGCGGCGCAGGAGCTGTATCGCAGGGTGCAGGCAAATCTTACAAAGGGCAATGAAGATGATGAGGCGTAGCCTGTGACAGTAAGACACTGTGCTGCGCAATAATCTAATATATTACAGGAAATGGAGATTAAAAAATGGAAAGAAAAAATGCATGGGGAAAATACCCGGAAGGCAAGAAGAGAGACGAGGTTTTTGCTTTTGCGGAGGATTACCGCAGGTTTATTTCAAAGTGCAAGACAGAGCGTGAGTGTACTGCAGAGCTTTATGCGCAGGCACTTGAGGCTGGATTTGTAGATTTCGACAAGGCGGTGGAGGCAAAGAAGGCTTTGAAGCCGGGCGCAAAGATCGTTGCCAACAACATGGGCAAGGGACTGGCACTTTTTGTAATTGGAAAGCAGCCACTTGAAGCCGGCATGAACATCCTTGGCGCACATATCGATTCCCCGCGTATGGACTTAAAGCAGGTTCCGCTCTATGAGGATACCGAGTTTGCAATGCTTGATACCCACTACTATGGTGGCATCAAGAAGTACCAGTGGGTAACACTTCCGCTGGCATTCCACGGAGTCATCTGCAGGAAGGACGGCACAACCGTTACCGTCAATATCGGTGACAAGCCGGAAGATCCGGTATTCGGTGTGTCTGATCTTTTGATCCACCTGTCCGCAGACCAGATGGAGAAGAAGGGCGCAAAGGTAATCGAGGGCGAGAACTTAGATCTTCTGATCGGAAGCATCCCGGCAGACAAGAAGGATGATGACGTGAAGGAGCGCGTAAAGGCAAATATCCTTACGATCCTTGAGAAAACATACGGCATCGAGGAGGAGGATTTCCTTTCCGCAGAGATTGAGGTCGTACCGGCAGGCGAGGCAAGAGATTACGGCTTTGACCGTAGCATGATCATGGGCTACGGACATGATGACCGTGTATGCGCATATCCGTCTTACCGTGCAATGCTTGAGGTAAAGAAGCCGGAGTTCACCAGCGTATGTCTCCTTGTAGATAAGGAAGAGATCGGTTCGGTCGGCGCAAGCGGAATGCAGTCCAGATTTTTCGAGAACTGTGTGGCAGAGCTTGTCAACTTAACCGGCGATTACAGCGAGCTTAAGGTAAGAAGAGCACTTAAGAACTCTAAGGTTCTTTCTTCCGATGTATCGGCTGCATTTGATCCGAATTATCCATCTGTTATGGAGAAGAGAAACGCAGCATATTTTGGAAAGGGACTGGTATTCAACAAGTATACCGGATCAAGAGGAAAGTCCGGCTCTAATGATGCAAACGCGGAATATATCGCAAAGCTTCGCAATATTATGGATAAAAATGAGGTATCTTTCCAGACCGCAGAGCTTGGAAAGGTAGATCAGGGCGGCGGCGGAACCATCGCATACATTCTTGCGAACTACGACATGAATGTAATCGACAGCGGTGTTCCGGTGCTCAATATGCACGCTCCTTGGGAGATCATCAGCAAGGTTGATCTGTACGAGGCATTAAAGGGATATGTGGCATTCTTAAAGGAAGCATAATGAAGCAATTATTTTATCAGGACTTAATGCAAAAGCTACCGGATCTTCATGTACTTGTGGATGAACCGCTAAAGAACCATACGACCTTCCGCATCGGCGGGGCGGCGGATTACCTGATCACGCCGAGCGAGGAACAGCTTCCGGCGGTGCTTGCTATCGCAAAAGAGCATGAGCTTCCGATTACCGTGATCGGTAACGGGAGCAATCTGCTTGTCAGTGACCGTGGCGTGCGGGGCGTTGTCTTAGAAATCGCAAAATCCATGTCCGGCGTGACGGTGGACGGAAATTACATCGATGCGCAGGCAGGCGCGCTTCTTGCAAAGGTTGCGGGTGCTGCGGCAGAACACGGATTGTCCGGGCTGGAATTTGCGGCGGGGATTCCCGGCAGCATGGGAGGTGCCGTGGTGATGAACGCGGGTGCGTATGGCGGCGAGATGAAGGATGTGCTTGTCTTTGTAAAGGTTCTTACGGCGGAGGGCGATATCCTTACGATCCCGGCAGAGGAAATGGATCTGTCGTACCGCCATAGCTGTGTGCCGGAGAAGGGCTACATTGTCCTTGGTGCGCGTATGCTGCTTCACCCCGCACCGGAGACACAGATCCGCGCACAGATGGCGGAGCTTCGCGGAAAGCGCATCGAAAAACAGCCGCTGGAGTATGCCAGCGCAGGCAGTACCTTCAAGAGACCGGAAGGATATTTTGCGGGAAAGCTTATCATGGATGCAGGGCTTCGCGGATACCGCGTCGGGGATGCACAGGTGTCCGAGAAGCATTGCGGATTTGTTATAAACAGGGGAAATGCGACTGCGGCAGAGGTCATGCAGCTGGTGCATGACGTGCAGCAGAAGGTTTATGAGCAGTTTCAGGTAAGACTGGAGCCAGAGATTAAAAAGATAGGAGAGTGGGAGTTATGAAGCTTGTGATCGTGACCGGAATGTCCGGTGCAGGAAGAAGTACAGCGATGAAGATGATTGAAGATATGGGCTTTTTCTGTATCGACAATCTTCCAATCCCACTTTTGGATAAGCTGGTAGAGTTATCGGTAAATCTTGTTGAGCTGCAGAAAATCGCGATCGGAATCGATGTGCGAAACGGCAAGGGACTCAGCAGCATCAAGGATACGCTCGATCAGATGGATGCAAAGGGCATCTCGTATGAGATCCTGTACATGGATGCCGAGGATGAAGTGCTTTTAAAGCGCTACAAGGAGACGAGACGAAATCATCCGCTTGCGGCGGGCGAGCGGATCGACAAGGGCATTCAGGAGGAGCGCAAGGAGCTTTCCTACCTGAAAAGCCGGGCAAAATATATCATCGATACGAGCCGTTTGTTAACGCGCGAGCTTAAGGTGGAGCTGGAGAAGATCTTCGTACAGAATCAGGATTACAAGAACCTGTTCGTCACGATTCTTTCCTTCGGCTTTAAATATGGAATCCCGGCGGATTCCGACATCGTGATGGATGTGCGTTTTCTGCCGAACCCATATTATGTGGAGGAGCTTCGTCCAAAGACCGGCAACGATCCGGAGATCCAGAGCTATGTCATGCAGTACGCAGAGGCAAACGAATTTCTGGATAAGCTTGAGGATATGATCAACTTTTTGATCCCGAACTACATATCTGAGGGAAAGAACCAGCTTGTCATCTCCATCGGCTGTACCGGCGGAAAGCACCGCTCGGTAACGCTTGCCAACGAGCTTTACAAGCGGCTCGACGGCAAAAATGATTACGGACTGAAAGTAGAACACCGCGATATCGGAAAGGATGCACAAAGAGGAAAATAACATGTCTTTTTCAAGCGATGTAAAAGAGGAGCTGGCAAAGCAGTTCTCCAAGAGCAGGCATTGCCAGATCGCAGAGCTGGCGGGGATGCTCGAACTTGATGGCTGGGCGAATGAAAAGGGAACGGCCCTTGATCTTCATTCGGACAATTTTATGCTGATCCAGAAGTATGCACTTTTGATGAAGCAGATCTTTGCGGTGGATATTCATTATCCGCTGCGCCCGGAGGATGTAAAGCGTGTTCTGGAGACGCTTAAATGGCAGCCGGGACAGGTGGGAAGCGACCGGGCGAGCAGCCTGCTGCTCCAGAATACCTGCTGCCGCAGGGCTTTTATCAGAGGGGCTTTTCTGGCGGCGGGATCGATCAGCGATCCGAACAAATCCTATCATTTTGAGATCGTGTGCATTACCATGGCGCAGGCAGCCCAGCTGCAGGAGATCATATCGGGATTTGAGGCGGAGGCAAGAATTGTTGAGCGCAAAGGGCATTATGTGGTGTACATAAAGGAAGGCTCCCAGATCGTGGATATGCTCAATGTCATGGAGGCATATGTCTCTTTGATGAAGCTGGAGAATGTCCGCATCTTAAAGGAGATGCGCAATTCAGTAAACAGAAAGGTAAACTGTGAGACTGCGAACATCAGCAAGACGGTAAATGCGGCGGTCAAGCAGATCGAGGATATTACAAAGATCCGCGATGAGATCGGCTTTGACAATCTGCCCGATCATCTGCGGGAGATGGCGCTGCTGCGCCTGGAACATCCGGATGCCCCGCTGAAGGAGCTGGGGAATTATCTGGATCCTCCGGTTGGCAAATCGGGTGTGAACCATCGACTTCGGAGACTGTCGGAAATCGCAGACAGCCTATAAGAAAGGGAGACTACTATGAAAAAGAAAATCACGGTAAAAGCGTCTTCGGTGCTGGAGGCAAGACCGCTCGCAGAGCTTGTGGCACTTGCGGGAAAGTATAAAAGCAGCATCCGTATTACCATGGATGACCGCATGGTCAACGCAAAAAGTATCATGGGAATCATGGGTCTGGGATTAGATACAGGCAAACAGATCGTTCTTGAGGCGGAGGGAGACGATGCCAAAGAGGCGGTCGAGGCGATGGAGGAGTTTTTGACAACATGAGCGAAAAAGTTCTATTCATTTTTAATCCGCATTCGGGAAAAGGGCTGATCCGCGAGGAACTGCTGGATATTATCGACACGATGGTAAAGGCGGGCTTTGATCTTACCGTCTATACAACACAGGCGCAGGGCGATGCGATCCAGAAGCTGGAGAAAGACGCCGGAAAATTTGATCGCATTATCTGCAGCGGCGGTGACGGAACACTTGATGAGGTAGTGACCGGAGTGATCCGAAGCGGTGCCAACGTGCCGATTGGCTACATTCCGGCGGGCAGCACCAACGACTTTGCCAATTCGCTGGGAATCCCGAAGGAGATGCTTCTGGCAGCGCAGACTGCGGTTGCCGGCAGCAGGTTCCCGTGCGACGTCGGCTATTTTAACGGAGACACATTCGTCTATGTAGCTGCATTCGGACTGTTCACGGAGGTATCCTACAAGACCTCCCAGCAGATGAAGAATGCACTTGGACACGTTGCGTATATCCTTGAGGGAGTGAAGCATCTGCACGATATTCCATCCTGCCAGATGCAGGTGGAGTATGACGGACAAGTCATCCAGGATACCTTTATCTTCGGAATGGTCACAAATTCTGTTTCCGTAGGTGGCTTTAAGGGAATTACCGGCAGTGATGTCAAGCTCGATGACGGTGTATTTGAGGTGACGCTGATCAAGAACCCGAAAAATCCGATCGAGCTCAATGAGATCCTTGCCTGCCTGACCAACCTGATTGATGACTCGGATCTGATCTATACCTTTAAGACAAGCGAGATCCATTTTACCTCCAAAGAGAAGGTGGCGTGGACGTTAGACGGCGAATTTGGCGGCGAACATGAGACACTTGTTATCAAGAATCTCAAACAACGTGTGGAAATTTTTGTGTAGGACTTTATTTTTAAAGATAATTGTAATATAATCTAACTAACTTATGATTAGGAGGTTTGCAATATGTTAGTATCTGCAAAGGAAATGCTTGAAAAGGCAAAAGCCGGCCACTATGCAGTAGGCCAGTTCAATATCAACAACTTAGAGTGGACCAAGTCTGTTTTACTTACCGCACAGGAATTACAGTCACCGGTTATCCTTGGTGTATCTGAGGGTGCAGGCAAGTACATGACCGGCTTCAAGACCGTAGCTGCTATGGTTAAGGCTATGGATGAGGAGCTTGGAATCACTGTTCCGGTTGCATTACACTTAGACCACGGAACATACGAAGGATGCTATAAGTGCATCAAGGCTGGATTTACTTCCATCATGTTTGACGGATCTCACTACCCGATCGAAGAGAACATCGCAAAGACAAAGGAACTCGTTGCAGTTGCACATGGTCTGGGATTATCTATCGAAGCTGAAGTTGGTTCCATCGGTGGAGAAGAGGACGGCGTTATCGGTATGGGCGAGTGCGCAGATCCTGACGAGTGCAAGATGGTTGCAGATCTTGGCGTAGACATGCTTGCAGCAGGTATCGGTAACATCCACGGAAAGTATCCGGCAAACTGGGCAGGACTCAGCTTTGAGACTCTTGATGCAATCCAGCAGAAGACCGGTATCATGCCACTCGTTCTTCACGGCGGCACAGGTATCCCGGAGGATATGATCAAGAAGGCAATCGACCTTGGCGTTTCTAAGATCAACGTTAACACCGAGTGCCAGTTATCTTTCGCAGATGCTACCCGTAAATATATCGAGGCAGGCAAGGATTTAGAGGGCAAGGGATTTGATCCTCGTAAGCTTCTTGCTCCTGGTGCTGATGCGATCAGAGCTACCGTTAAAGAGAAGATGGAATTATTCGGATCAGTAGGTAAGGCTTAATTTGGCAATATCTGAAAAGAGAATATAGGACAAGCAAAGACCTCATGGGCGGAGCAATCCGTTTTGTGAGGTCTTTTTGTATGCAAGCAAATTTCCTTATATTATTAAGAAGAATATTTAAATTATAAGATAGTTTGAAACACTTGACTTAATTTCGTAAAGTTTATAGAATTGCTATCAGATAGATTGATTGTGAAAGGAAGAAAACGGAATGAACGAAAAAGAGTACTTCAATGTGGCTGACATTTTCGGAGAGAATGTATTTAACGATACCGTAATGCAGACCAGACTTCCAAAGAAGGTCTATAAGAAGCTGCATGATGTGATCGAGCAGGGCGGGGAGCTTGACCTTGAGACTGCGGATGTGATCGCACATGAGATGAAGGAGTGGGCAATCGAAAAGGGGGCAACCCATTACACTCACTGGTTTCAGCCACTTACCGGATTTACCGCGGAAAAGCATGATTCATTTATTTCAGCACCGATGGAAAACGGAAAGGTACTTATGAGTTTTTCCGGAAAGGAACTGATCAAAGGAGAGACCGATGCATCCTCCTTCCCGTCCGGCGGGCTCCGCGCAACGGTTGAGGCGAGAGGATATACAGCGTGGGACTGCACTTCCCCGGCGTTTGTACGTCAGGATGCAGCAGGCGCAACGCTCTGCATCCCGACGGCATTCTGCTCCTACACAGGGGAGGCATTAGACCAGAAAACCCCGCTGCTCCGCTCCATGGAGGCAATCAATGAGCAGGCGCTGCGTCTGCTCCGGCTGTTTGGCAACACCACCTCAAAAAAGGTCACACCATCGGTAGGGGCAGAGCAGGAATACTTTATTATTGACCGTGAGAAGTATCTGCAGCGCAAGGATCTCATCTTTGCGGGGCGCACGCTCTTTGGCGCAATGCCGCCAAAGGGACAGGAGATGGACGATCACTATTTCGGAACGATCCGTGAGCGCATCGCTGCATATATGAAGGATGTCAATGTCGAACTGTGGAAGCTCGGCGTATCTGCAAAGACGCAGCACAATGAGGTGGCTCCGGCACAGCATGAGCTTGCACCAATCTATGCGCAGTGCAACGTGGCGGTAGATCACAACCAGCTGATCATGGAGACATTAAAGAAGGTTGCCGGACGGCATGGGCTTCATTGCCTTTTGCATGAGAAGCCGTTTGCGGGTGTGAACGGATCCGGAAAGCATGATAACTGGTCACTTACCACGGATGACGGCATCAATCTGTTAGAGCCGGGCGACACCCCGCATGAAAACATCCAGTTCCTGCTGGTACTGACCTGCATCTTAAAGGCAGTCGACGAGCATGCGGCGCTGCTTCGCGCGTCTGCGGCAGATGTCGGAAACGATCACCGTCTTGGAGCTAACGAGGCGCCGCCGGCGATCATCTCTGCATTTCTGGGTGAGCAGCTGGAGGATGTTATTGAGCAGCTTGTAAGTACAGGAGCCGCAACACACAGTCTGACCGGAAAGCGGTTAGATACTGGTGTAAAGACGCTCCCGGACTTCATGAAGGATGCGACCGACCGCAACCGTACTTCACCGTTTGCATTTACCGGCAACAAGTTCGAGTTCCGTTCTGTCGGTTCCCAGGATTCGGTTGCGCAGGCGAATGTCGTTCTCAACACGATCGTTGCGGAGGCGTTCTGCGAGGCGTGCGATGAGCTTGAAAAGGCTGAAGATTTCTCCCTTGCGGTACATAACCTCATCAAGAAGTATGCGACCGAGCATCAGCGCATCATCTTTAACGGAGACGGATATTCCAAGGAATGGGTAAAGGAAGCCGAGCGCAGGGGACTTCCGAACCTTAAGTCCATGGTGGATGCAATACCGGCATATTTAGATCCAAAGAGCGTGGCAGCTTTTGAAAAGTTCGGCGTGTTCACTAAGGCTGAGCTGGAATCCCGTGTTGAGGTGGAATATGAGACTTACGCGAAGTCGATCAACATTGAGGGAAGGGCAATGATCGATATTGCAAGCAAGCAGATCATTCCGGCTGTCATCAGATATACGACCATGCTTGGCAACTCGCTTGCCACGGTAAGGAATGCGTGCCCGGAGGCGGATGTCAGCGTGCAGACAGAGCTTCTGCTTGAGACAAGTGCGCTTCTGTCCGACACGAAGGTGGCGCTTGCAAAGCTTACCGATGTTGTGGATCAGGCAAAGGAGATGCCGCGCGGCAAGGAGCAGGCAGTATTCTTCCATGAGAAGATCATCCCGGCGATGGCAGAGCTGCGCAGTCCGGTAGACGCGCTGGAGATGATCGTGGATAAAGAGATGTGGCCGATGCCAAGCTACGGCGATCTGTTATTTGAAGTATCTGCCTTATAGATAAAATAACCAAAATTGTACAAAAATTTAAAAAATATAAGCAGTTTTTGCACAAAACTTAATTTTTTACAAAAAGGGGCTTGCATTTTGAAAGTGTATGGAGTATCTTAAATGCAAGCAAATAATAAATGACTTGAACGAAGGCGTTCCAACGGGAGTTGGAATGCCTTCTTTTGTTATAGTCAAAAGAAAGGGGATTTGAAAATGAGCGAACAGGAATACTTCAACGTAGCAGACATTTTCGGTGAAAATGTATTCAACGATGCAGTGATGCAGGAACGGCTTCCAAAGAAGGTTTACAAGAAGCTTCACGAGGTTATGGAAGAGGGAAGCGAACTTGACCTTGAGACCGCGGATGTGATCGCACATGAGATGAAGGAGTGGGCAATCGAGAAAGGGGCAACCCATTACACACATTGGTTCCAGCCACTTACCGGAGTTACCGCAGAGAAGCATGATTCCTTTATTACTTCACCAATGCCAAACGGCAAGGTGCTGATGAGCTTTTCCGGCAAGGAACTCATCAAAGGAGAGCCGGATGCGTCCTCCTTCCCATCTGGTGGACTTCGCGCAACCTTCGAGGCAAGAGGATATACAGCCTGGGATTGTACTTCACCGGCTTTTGTAAGACAGGATGCCGCAGGTGCAACACTTTGCATCCCGACAGCGTTCTGCTCCTACACAGGTGAGGCACTCGACCAGAAGACACCGCTTCTTCGTTCCATGGAAGCAATCAACGATCAGGCACTCCGCCTGTTAAAGCTGTTTGGCAATACAACCTCCAGAAAGGTTACCCCTTCTGTTGGACCGGAGCAGGAATACTTCATCGTAGACCGCGAGAAATATTTAAAGAGAAAAGACTTAATCTTCACCGGACGTACCTTATTCGGAGCAATGCCTCCGAAGGGACAGGAGATGGACGATCATTACTTCGGAGCAATCCGTGAGCGTATCGCCGCCTACATGAGAGATGTCAACAAAGAACTTTGGAAGCTCGGCGTAGCCGCAAAGACACAGCACAACGAGGTAGCACCGGCACAGCATGAGCTGGCTCCGATCTACGCAGAGTGCAATGTCGCAGTTGACCACAACCAGCTTACCATGGAGACCTTAAAAAAGGTTGCTGGACGTCACGGCTTACAGTGCTTACTGCATGAGAAGCCATTTGCAGGTGTAAATGGTTCCGGAAAGCACAACAACTGGTCCATTACCACAGATGATGGAATCAATCTGTTAGATCCGGGTGAGACACCACATGAGAACCTTCAGTTCCTGCTGGTACTTACCTGTGTACTAAAGGCAATCGATAACCATGCTGCACTCCTTCGTGCGTCAGCGGCTGATGTAGGAAACGATCACAGACTTGGAGCAAATGAGGCACCGCCGGCAATCCTCTCCGTTTATCTCGGCGACCAGCTTGAGGATGTCATCGATCAGCTCGTAAGCACAGGAGCTGCAACACACAGCCTTGAGGGTGCAAAGCTTGAGACCGGTGTTAAGACGATCCCGGATTTCATGAAGGATGCAACCGACCGTAACCGTACTTCACCATTTGCATTTACCGGAAATAAGTTCGAGTTCCGTATGGTTGGTTCACAGGATTCCGTAGCACAGCCGAACATCGTATTGAATACGATCGTTGCAGAGGCATTTTCCGATGCATGTGACATACTGGAGAAGGCAGATGATTTTGAGACTGCTGTACATGATCTGATCAAGGAGCAGGCAATCGCTCATCAGAGAGTTGTATTCAACGGAAACGGCTACTCCGATGAATGGGTTGAGGAAGCAGCAAGACGTGGTCTTCCGAATATCAAGTCCATGGTAGAAGCAATCCCGGCATACATTGCTCCGGAATCTGTTGCAGCTTTTGAGCGGTTTGGTGTATTTACCGAGACCGAGCTTAAGTCCCGTGTTGAGATTGAATATGAGACCTACGCAAAGACCATCAACATCGAGGCTAAGGCAATGATCGACATCGCAGGCAAGCAGATCATTCCGGCAGTCATCAAGTACACGACCGAGCTTGCAGCTTCACTTTCCGCAGTCAGAAGTGCCTGCGAGAGCGCAGACGTAAGCGTACAGACCGAGCTTTTGGAGGAGACTTCCGCACTGTTGTCCGATACCAAGGTTGCACTTGCAAAGCTGGAGGATCTTGTAGCAGAAGGCGGTGCAATGGAAGAGGGCAAAGAGCAGGCAGCTTACTATCATGATGAAGTTACCGTTGCAATGGAAACGCTCCGTACACCGGTTGATAAGCTTGAGATGATCGTTGACAAAGAGCTTTGGCCAATGCCTTCTTACGGCGATTTACTTTTTGAAGTATAAAGGGAATAAAAAACAATAAACGAAGAGACTTTTTTCGAACCACGAAGCGGTGGCAGCAGGGAAAAGTCTCTTTTTTTATAAAAAGGAATTAGGAGGAAAAGATTATGACACAAGAGATTTTGGATGCAATCAACGAAAACCTGTTTGCTGTCTGGTTTTTGATCGGCGCTGCATTGGTATTCTGGATGCAGGCAGGATTTGCAATGGTAGAGGCAGGCTTTACCAGAGCAAAGAACACAGGTAACATAATTATGAAGAACCTCATGGACTTCTGTATCGGTACGATTACCTTTATTCTGATCGGATTTTCTTTCCTGCTCGGAGAGGATATTCTTGGATTCATCGGTAAACCGGGACTGGACGTATTTACCGCGTATTCAAATTTTGACTGGTCAAATTTCGTATTTAACCTTGTATTCTGCGCAACGGCAGCTACCATCGTATCCGGTGCAATGGCGGAGAGAACCAAGTTCTTATCTTACTGTATTTATTCCGCTGTGATCTCCGCTTTGATCTACCCAATCGAGGCTCACTGGATCTGGGGCGGCGGCTGGCTCGCTCAGATAGGCTTCCATGATTTCGCAGGTTCCTGTGCAATTCACATGGTTGGTGGTACATGTGCTCTTATCGGAGCAAAGATCCTTGGACCAAGAATTGGTAAGTTTGGATATGACAAGGATGGAAAAGTATGTAAGGTCAACGCAATTCCGGGACATAATATTACTGCTGGCGCTTTAGGATGCTTCATTCTCTGGTTCGGCTGGTATGGATTTAACGGTGCAGCTTGTACTTCTGTTTCGCAGCTTGGCTCTGTATTCCTTACCACAACAATGGCTCCTGGTGTTGCAACTGTTGTATGTATGATCTTTACCTGGATCAAATATGGCAAGCCGGATATTTCTATGTGCTTGAACGCTTCCCTTGCCGGACTTGTAGCGATTACCGCTCCGTGTGATGTAACGGATGCACTCGGTTCCATCATTATCGGTGCTGTCGCAGGCTTACTTGTATGCTTTGGCGTATGGCTTCTTGACTATAAGCTTCGTGTAGATGATCCGGTTGGTGCGGTAGCTGTTCACTTTATGAATGGTATTTGGGGAACGATCGCAGTTGGTCTTTTCGCAACCGATACTGCACCGGGATATTCTATCGCAGATGCAAACGGAAACGTAATGAAAGGTTTGTTCTACGGCGGCGGATTCAAACTCCTTGGTATCCAGTTACTTGGTGTAGTTACTGTATTAGCATGGGCGGCTGTCACGATCACGATCGCATTTTTGATCATCAAAGCAACTGTCGGTCTGCGTGTATCTGAGGAAGAGGAAATCACAGGTCTTGATATTACCGAGCATGGTCTTTCCTCTGCTTATGCAGGCTTCTCCATCATGGATGTATCCGATTCTACCATGGCTGTAAATGAGAACACAGACCTTGGTGTAGACGATTACGATTCTGCTTCCGCTGCAAAGAAGGCAGCAGCAGTTCCGGTTGTCTCCGCAACAGTACCTTCCGCAGCAACCGGTATTTACAAGGTTGTTATCATTGCAAAGCTGAGCCGCTACGACAAGCTTCGTAAAGCACTCAATGATCTCGGTGTAACCGGCATGACAGTAACTCAGGTTATGGGCTGTGGCGTACAGAAGGGATCAGGCGAGAGATACCGTGGTGTTGAGATGGATGCAACATTGCTTCCGAAGGTTAAGATGGAAGTTGTTGTAAGCAAGATTCCGGTTGAGGATGTAGTTGATGTTGCAAAGAGAACACTTTACACCGGACATATCGGAGATGGCAAGATCTTTGTATATGATGTCGCAAAAGTTGTTAAAGTCCGTACCGGAGAGGAAGGCTTTGCCGCTCTTCAGGATGTTGAATAAATTGCACTAATCCTAAGTGGTTAGTGAATCTAATCCCCTTAGATGTTAATATACATTAGCATGGAAAAACCCCGGACGATCCGGGGTTTTTTCATGTAAGTGCATTATGTAAAAGAGTAAGGCTGCGAGAGCTTTTGTTCGAATTCATTGACCGGGATCGGCTTGGAATAGTAATATCCCTGAATGATGTCACAACCGATGGAGGTTACGAAATCAAGCTGTTCCTGCGTCTCTACACCCTCCACAACGATACCCATGTGGAGGTTTCTGATCATGTGGACAATATCATTCAGGATCATCTTACTGCGCCCGACATGATCTGTCTTGCTCAAAAAGCCCATATCAATCTTGATGACATCGGTTTCCATATCTTTTAGCGAGTTCAAAGAAGAATATCCACTTCCAAAATCATCAATCTCAACAATAAATCCGTATGCACGCAGCTTGCTTAATGTGTCATTCAGCAGCTCCTTTGAGCGGGATAGTACTGTCTCGGTAACCTCGATCTTGAGATTCTTCGGGGCAATCTGATATTTTTCCACAAGTGAAACAAAGGTCTGATATAGGTCAACATGGTAAAAATCATGCCCGGATACATTGACGGATATATACAGATCCTCGCGGCCGAGCTGCTTCCAGTCAGAGAGCTTTTGTGCAGCCAGATCCCAGATGTATGCATCAACTTTGGTGATTACTGCGGCTTCTTCGAGAACCGGAATGAAATCTCCCGGGGAGATCATTCCGCGCTCCGGATGGATCCAGCGTACCAGAGCCTCGGCACCAAGCCATTTTCCGGTGGATGCATCGACCTGTGGCTGCAGGAACATTACGAATTGGTGATCACTTAGTGCGAAATCCATTTTATCAAGAATCCAACGTTTGCGGCGGGTATTTTTCGATAGCTGCGGGGAATAATAACCGAGCACAACGGAATAGTCATGTTTAATCTGCTCAATGACAAGCTTTGCCTTATCGCACATATTAGAAACCGGCTCATTGTGATCTGTGATCGGATAAATGCCGGCATTCATATATATTTTGTATTGGGAGTTACCAAACTCCTGCCGCATCTGTGCGATACATTGATCAATGAGTTCCTCTTTAAAATTCTGCTTTCTTGCCAAAATTGCAAATTCATCATCCGCAATCCGTCCGTATACAGAGCCGGGACTGCAGATAGAGCGGAGGATGGCAGCTTCCCGCTTCAATACATTGTCTCCCATCTCTCTTCCAAACAATTCGTTGTAAAACTTAAAGCCATAAATATCACTGATAATGAGAAGATAATCGGTGTCGGGGTGTTCGCGCAGCTCCTTTTGGACCGTCTGGAAAAAATAAGCCTGACTGTATATGCCGGTCAGCTGGTCATGGGTCATCTGATAAAGAGCTTCCCTGCGCGTATGTACCTCCTCGGTAACATTGTGAAATTCAAAGGAGTATCCGACAATTTCTTTGCCTGCAAGCAGACGGCGGATCACGATATTGTAGATGGAGGTGTTGCCATCTGCCAAAATCGGAGTTTCCTGATAAGACATATCGTTGCGGCCGGAGCGTACCATTTCGGAAAGCGTTTTATGAAACAGCTCATGTAGGTCAGCGTGGCTCTCTAACCATTCGCCGGACTTGTTTCGATAGATTTCCACAAGCTCATGGTCAAATACGTAAATGGCAGCTGACGACTCAGTTACGATCAGATTCCTTGCCTGATTGCGGACCAGGTGCGGGACATAGCTGTATGACAGATAGCAGATCAGATTGGCAGCAAGGCTGTAAAAATAGGCACTAAGATCAAGACCAAAATGCGACAGATTGGCGATGCTTGCGGCAAGCAGCGAAAGTGTGGTGGTCAGAAAGATAATGGAAAATTTCTCTCTGGTAAAGCGGTCAAAAGAGAAGATGGTACGTTTTATCAGTGGATAAATGACCAGGCACACCAAAAGCATGCATACGGTTGTATGGATATAGAACAGTGGACGAAGATTGGCAGTCTTATAGATGCGCATTCCCCATACGGTTAATGGCTCAACATCGAAGTATAACGGATAAAAGGTATTGCATATAAGGAGCAATCCATCTATGCAGCCAAAGATTGAAAATGCACGCCTGACAGCGGGAACCTCGTCAAAGACCTGTGTATATTGCTGAATGAAGATAACCATTGTAATAAGAAGAAAATACAGGCATGCAGAATAAAGGCTCATCAGAAACCGGATAAGGGGAAGATTTGCAGTATGAAAGAGCAACAGCTGCAAAGCACACGTTACTATAACAATAACTATCATGAAACGTGCATGGATGCTGATATCGTCCTTGTGAATATGTATGTTATGAAGATTCCAACAGGCAAAAAGCATAAGTGCAGTCAACGAAAGCGACAAAAACAGATGCATGATTTTCTCCTTTATAAAATGGTGGCAATTTTATTTTTACATAAAACGTGCAAAAGAACAGTCTAAGCAGGTGCATTGGAAGCTTCTGCCTTCCGATGGAATTCAAGGGAGGCAAAAGGAATCTTTGCCTCATTGCACAGGCTGATGATTACCCGGTCCGGGTAAGAAGCCACATATGGATGCAGCAAATCCCCAAGATGAGCCTGATTGCGGTATTCTACCCGGAAGGAGGCAACCGGAAAATCAGGTGGAAGGTATGACTGTGCAACCATGATATATTTACCATTGTTCATGTGATGATTCGTGTCTAAAAAATAGCGCTGTACCGGAACCGGCTCCTCACAGACGGCGCTTTCCGGCAGAAGGATCTTGCGGTTGGTCTTTTCCATGGCAAACGGGGAACCAAGCTCATAGCGGCTGCCGATAGCTTCCGGGATGCGGGTTGGCTTGCCCGTTGTAAGGTCTACAAGCACCCAGAGTGAGTCGGCGCAGGCAACTTGGCTGCCGCTATCATCCAGCATGGCATAATTGCGGGAGCCGAACATTCCTTTTAAGTTGTATGGAAATGTCTGGATGCATATATGCTCACCGAGACGCGGCAGGCGCTCGATCGTAACATGATAGGAGACTACGACCCAGCCAAGCTGGTGCTCATTTAAATAGTCGACGCCAATGCCCAGATCCTCGGACTGGAAGGTGCTGCAGTCCTGAAAATAATCGATCAGTCCTAAGACTGTCAGATTCTGATTGGAATCCACCTCACTGTAACGGATCCTACTGTCAAATTCGTACATTTTATAGTCCCTAACCTTTCTTATTGACTTAAAGCAGAACGGGCTGCTTGTCCACAATGCCGTATGCAACGGCATCCCCGATAGAGAGGCTTGCAGTACCGTTTGTGACCTCGGTGATTGCCTTGGGCAGCGACTCCTTCTGCGCAGCAGGAAGAAGTACCTCAAAGGTAACATCTGCGCCGTAGTCGGAGCTTAAAATGGCGATCTGCTGCTGACCGAAGAGATACTGGAGCTTCCCGACTCCGTTGTAGTCGGTGCGGACAGACAGCCGGCTGCCCTCCTGACGCTCCAGAATACAACAGGCATCAAGCCCTGCATGGACAGCGGACTGGTATGCCCGCACAAGTCCGCCGGTGCCAAGAAGGACGCCTCCGAAATAGCGGGTAACAACGACCGCAACATTGGTAAGCTGCTCCTTTATAAGGACATCCAGCATTGGCCTGCCGGCGGTCTGAGCCGGCTCACCATCATCGGAGCAGCGTGACAGCTCCTGATGCATGCCAATGATGTAAGCGGAACAGTTGTGTCGGGCATCCCAGTATTTTTTCTTCATCTCATTGATAAAAGCAGATGCCTCCTCCTCGGAGCTGACTGCGCGGATCGTTGCGATAAAGCGCGACTTCTTTTCGACAATCTCGCCCTCGCCGCCTTTGTATATGATGCGGACAGTTCCGTCGGTACCGTTTGCCATAAGCCCTCCTCCGGCATAAAAAATGTATATTTTTTCCAAAATATGTACATAACCATATTGTTGCAGAACGCATTGTCTGCAACAAAAAACTCAACAATATCATACCATGAAAAGGGTACGTTTTCAAATTTTTCTTCCTATTTCACAGAGACTTTGCTATAATGTTCAAAAGTGGGCGAATCTGCTTTTGTGATTATCGAGCGGCAAAACCGCGATACTTCAGAGAAGAATACATAAGGATATTTTTAAGGAGGCCGAATATGAATTACGGAAAAAGAGCCGCCAGGCGCCGCCAGCAGGAGATCGACGCTACCGGCACAAAGATTCGTAAGAAGATTGGCGTGATCATCCGGAAGATGATACTGGTCTGTCTCCTGTTGGTGGCAGTTCTCGGCATCAGCGCCGGAATCGGAGTCTGGAAGGGCATTATCGATTCCGCTCCGGATATATCAGCTATTGATGTCGTTCCGACCGGCTATTCCACGACGGTCCTCGACAGCAGGGGGAATCAGGTGGCAACACTCGTAGCGGCGGGAGCCAATCGAAAATATGTTACGATTGATGAAATACCGAAAAACCTGCAGCATGCGGTCGTAGCAATCGAGGATGCAAGATTTTATGACCATAACGGAATTGATATCAAGGGTATCTTCCGTGCGCTGGCAAAGGATATTGCCACAATGAGTACCAAACAGGGTGCGAGTACGATCACGCAGCAGTTGATCAAGAACAGTATCCTCGAAAAGACCTGGATCAGTGAAAGCTCGCTGATCGAGAGTGTGCAGCGAAAGGTGCAGGAGCAGTATCTTGCGGTCAAGTTAGAGCAGCAGGTCAGCAAGAAGTGGATTTTGGAGGAATATCTTAATACGATCAACCTCGGAGCCAATACACTAGGCGTGCAGGCTGCATCTGAGCGCTATTTTGGCAAAGATGTATCCGAGCTTACGCTTTCGGAGTGTGCGGTTATCGCAGGAATCACCAAGAATCCGTACGGATACAATCCAATCCGTTTTCCGGAGAAGAACAAAGAGCGCCAGATCGAGGTCCTGACCAAGATGAAGGAACAGGGCTATATCTCGCAGGCTGAGTATGACGAGGCAGTGGAAGATCCGGTTTATGAACGCATTTCCGAACACAACGCGATTGAGGAGAAATCGGTTAACTCATACTACACAGATGCTGTGATCAACGATGTGCTGGATGACCTGATCAACGTCCTCGGATGGACGGAGACCGAAGCCTACAAGGCAATCTATCAGGGGGGACTTGAGATCCATACGGCACAAGACCCGGATATCCAGAAGATCTGCGATGAGGAAGCAAATAATCAGGACAATTATCCGAATGATCCCAAATATTCCTGCTCTTTGAGCTTTCAGGTGAAAAAGGCGGATGGAACGTATCGCACCTACACGAACCAGACGATGCTTTCCTTCTATAAGAAGCTTACCGGAAAAGATACTTACAATATCAATTACAGTACAGAAGAAGACTGTATTGCAGCAATTGAGCAGTACACGCAGGATGTCTTGGAGGAGGGGGATACCCTCTTGGAGGACACGATAAGCTACACCATTACGCTTCAGCCACAGGTTGCAATGACGATCATTGACCAGACGACCGGAGAGGTTAAGGCGCTTGTCGGTGGTCGTGGTGACAAGAGCGGAAACCGTACCTGGAACCGCGCAACGGATACACTCCGCCAGCCGGGATCTACCTTTAAGATCATCGGCGCTTATGCACCGGCACTTGATTCCGGGCTTAAGACACTTGCGAGTGTGCAGAACGATGCACCATATACGATCGGAACTAAGACGTACAAGAACTACAATGACAAATATTTAGGCTACACCAATATCCGTACCGCGATCACGAAGTCGATCAACATCGTGACGGTCAAGACACTTGAGGATATCGGAGTCAACCTTGGATATGAATATGCGCAGAATTTTGGATTTACGACCTTATGTGAGGATGACAAGAACTTAGGTCTAAGCCTTGGAGGACTGACAAACGGCGTATCCAATCTGGAGCTTACGGCAGCGTATGCAACGATTGCCAACAAGGGTGAGTATTTACAGCCGAAGTTCTACACGGTTGTGTATGATCATGACGGCAATGTGCTGTTGGACAAGACTCACACACAGGAATCCCACCGTGTATTGAAGGAGACAACGGCATGGCTTCTTACCAGTGCGATGCAGGATGTTATGACCGAGGGAACCGGTACGAGAGCATACTTTGGAGCAAGCATGGCGCAGGCCGGCAAGTCCGGCACAACGACAGGAAACCGTGACTGCCTTTTTGCAGGCTTCACGCCATATTACACCTGTGTTGTATGGGGCGGCAATGACGATAACTCACTTCAGGCAAGTGGCGGAACCTCATACCCGAAGAATCTGTGGAAAGCAGTCATGGGACGCATCCACGAAAATCTTGAGTACAAGAGCTTTGAACAGCCGGATGGAATTGAGACGATGATCGTATGTAAGGAATCCGGCAAGCTACCGCTTGACGGTGTGTGCGAGCAGGATCCGCGGGGAAATCTGCTGTATGCGGAGTATTTTGAGAAGGAGACACTTCCGACAGAAGTGTGTGACCTGCATGTTGCAGTCAATATCTGCGGAACCTCCAAGATGATCGCCGGGGCATTCTGCCCGACGGACGGAATCATCCAGCAGGTATATGTAAAGTCTGCCGTTGACAAGTGGACAGGGCTTGAAGATTCCAGCAAGACGAGTGAGGCAGAATATGTGATAACGGAGGAACAGTTAGATTCCATCTGTAACGTACATGATGAGAACTCCCTGCCGGCTGTGGAGAATCCTACGGATGCCGGACAGAACGACGCCGGGCAGACCGGTGATGAAGCCGGAACAGGTAACCAGTCAAACTATATCGACGAGGAAGTGCCGGAGGGAATATTACAAAATTAACGGATTTGAGTGCCACAAGATAACCTTGAAAATTTTTAAAAAAATAGTTGACAGAGGATGTTTGTTCATGTATACTACCATTTGTTGAGACGATATTGGCCCATCGCCAAATGGTAAGGCAACGGACTCTGACTCCGTCATTTCAAGGTTCGAATCCTTGTGGGCCAGCTTGAAGCACTACATGCAAATGTAGTGCTTTTGCTTTTTACGCAGGCATTTTGCAAGCATGGGAAGCGTGCTTATAAACAGATAGAACGGATAGTCGAGAGGTATGTTATGATGAAATTAGGTGAATTTCAGACGTTGATTTGTATCAAGCAGGTAGAGTTTGGTATCTACCTTGCCGAGAAGAAGGATGCACAGGACAAGGTGCTGCTTCCGGCGAAGCAGGTTCCGGAGGGAACAAAGCTCTATGATGAGGTAGAGGTGTTTTTGTATAAGGACTCCAAAGACCGTCTGATCGCCACGACCAACCATCCGAAGCTCACGCTTGGACAGTATGCGCCGCTTCGCGTGAAGGAAGTCGGAAAGATCGGCGCTTTCCTCGACTGGGGCTTGGAGAAGGATCTGTTTCTTCCATATAAAGAGATGGTGGCAAGAGTGTCACCGGAGGATGAGATCCTGGTTACCTTGTATATCGATAAGAGCAGCAGGCTTTGTGCCAGCATGAAGGGCATTTATCATCTGCTGGAAAAGGATTCCCCATACAAGAAAGGCGATACGGTCACCGGAAGAGTATACGAGTTCAGCGACAATTTTGGAACATTTGTTGCCGTGGATGACAAGTATTCGGCAAGAATACCAAGATTCGAGGATCACAGCTTTTTAAAGGTCGGGGATGAGATCGAAGCGAAGGTCACCGATGTCAAAGAGGATGGAAAGCTGGATCTTACACTCCGGGAAAAGGCATATATCCAGATGGATGCCGATTCAAACAAGATCCTAGAGCTTTTGGATTCCTACGGCGGTGTACTTCCGTTTTCCGAGAAGGCAAGCCCGGAGGTTATTGCAAGGGAGACGGGACTTAGCAAGAATGCATTCAAGCGTGCGGTCGGTCATTTATATAAGGAAAGAATGATTTCCCTGAATGAGGGAAAAATACGAAAAATCTAATAAATAGGAGGCAAAACGATGAAGAACGTAATCAGCACAGAACTGGCTCCGGCAGCGATCGGACCATACTCACAGGCAATCGAGGTCAACGGAATGGTGTATACATCCGGTATCATTCCGGTTGTTCCGGCAACAGGCGAGATCCCGGAGGGCTCTGCGGCACAGGCAAAGCAGGCACTCACCAATCTTTCCCATCTGCTTGAGGCTGCAGGCAGCAGCATGGATTCCGTAGTTAAGACCACGGTATTCATCAAGGAGATGAACGACTTCGCAGCGATCAACGAGGTATATGCGACATTTTTCAATGGGGCATTTCCTTCCAGAAGCTGCGTGGAGGTTGCAAGACTTCCGAAGGATGTCATGCTTGAGATTGAAGCGATCGCGATCAAAGAGGCATAAGCAATGCAGAGGAAAGCTCTGGCACCGTTACCGGTGTCAGAGCTTTTTTGTTGCCGATTCCACGGAGCGTAGATTGATTGTGTGAATGGAATAACGTATAGTGTGGATATGTTGCAACAAGGATTATACGAAAGGAGAAGAAACGATGGATCAGATAAAAACCGGAAAACTGATTCAGACATTACGGAAGGAGCAGGGGCTGACGCAGAAAGAACTGGCACAGGCGGTCGGGGTGAGCGATAAAGCAATCTCCAAGTGGGAAAACGGCAATGGCTTTCCGGATGTGTCTAATATGCTGGATCTGTGTAGGAATCTGCACATCAGTGTGAACGAGTTGCTTGCGGGGGAGAGGATCGCGACGGAAGAATACTCTTTGAAGGCGGAGGAGAACATTGTGGAATTATTGGAGACAAATAAAAAAACAGAACGGACAAAGCATGTATATTTAATTTTGGGGATGGTATTACTTGTTTGCGGGGGAATGTTGATAATTATCAATAATTATGGAATGGAGTTTTTGTGGAAATCCAGACGGTATATTGATGTGACTTCTTTCTTGGCGTATGTGATAGGAATTGCTGCCTGTACATTTATTTCAGTTGCCACTAAAGGGAAGGACTTATTTAATGAAATAAGAAAGCTTGCACTTCCTGTGGGAGCAGTGATCACGATCGTACAGCTCGTTGCTGCACTTTTTGACAACGAACCGCAGACGATGGCGGTAGGAATTGCGATTGCAATTTTACCGATGCTGTATGCGATGATCTTTTATATCTGTTTGACTGTAAAGAAAAATAGATAATAAAAAGAGGTATCTGCAAAACGCAGATACCTCCGGCGCGATTCAAAAGTGTGCTTAGACAGACATATCAAAATTGCCACCGAGATACGGTGTGACGGAATTTTCCATCATCTTGAGCATGCTGTCGTTTAAAGATTCATTCATATCCAATGCCTTGTCGAGCATCTTGACGCTGACGGCACTGCTGACGCTGTTGGCTGATGAATATGATTGTGCGGCGCTGAGCGCGGAATTTACATTCATAAGATCCATAGCATGTACTCCTTTACCACTTAGGTACAAAACAATTAACATCTATCGGATAGCTTCATTATGACATGCGTAACCGGAAAAATCAAGAAGTTTCCGGTAATATAACGAAAATATCACAGAAAATCAGCAAAAATATGTGTTGAAATGTTGACAGGTGCGTAATCCTTTGTTATAATTTGTAACAGATTTGTAACAAATTAGATTCCACTTGGAGGAAATGATGAACAAATACGCATTAAAACTTGCGGCATGTGCATTAGCCGGAGCAATGACAATCGAAACCGCGTCTGTTCCGATCGCAGCCAATGTGAATGCCGGGGTTACCGAATATACATCGAACCTGCTTGTTTCAGGGACTATGCCGACAGCAGGCGTTTCACTTGCATTTTCCCAGTGCATGTCTGACACGGAGAGAGCTGTTATTTTAGCAAGTGCGCAGCCGGAGATCGTTGAGAATGACACACCGGTCGTAGCAAGTGAATATGACGAATCCGCAGAGACCGCAGTTCAGAGCGAGGAAATCGCAGCCGGGAGTGAAGAGGCAGCAGCCCAGAACGGGGAGATCGCAGCCGGGAGTGAAGAGGCAGCAGTCCAGAGCGGGGAACACACAGACGTAAGCACAAGTAGTCTGGAGCCGGTCGCTTTGGATTATGTGGAGCCTGAGACTACGGAGAATGACACTCCACAGATCGCAGTAGCACAGGTAAGCAAGAGCCTGAATATCCGGGCCGAGGCAAATGAGGATGCGGAGGTACTTGGCAAGCTGTACAATGAGAGCGTTGCCACAGTCCTCGGAGAAGAGAATGGCTGGTATCTGATCACCTCCGGTTCTGTTACCGGATATGCCAAGGCTGAGTATCTGGTTGTCGGAGATCTTGCTTTGATCAACAGCGTAAGCCGCCGTGTTGCTACCGTTAATACGGACGGGCTTCGCCTCAGAAAAGAGCCGAACACCGAGTCAAAGATCCTGACTGTCATCCCTAGGGATGAAGATCTTACCGTGACCGACGAGACCATCGATGGATGGATCGGAGTATCGGTTGAAGAGGGAACAGGATATGTTTCTACCGAATATGTAACACTTTCTACTGAATATACTTATGCAGAGTCTAAGGAAGAGGAAGCTGCAAGACTTGCAAAGGAAGAACGTGAGCGCAAGGAAGCAGCCGCTGCAGCCGCTGCCGCGACCAGCAAGTCCAGCTCATCCAAGAAGGGAACAGGAGCACAGAGCTACTCCTCACCGAGCGGATCCGGCGGACAGGATGTAGTTGATTTCGCAGTACAGTTTGTCGGCAATCCATATAAGTACGGTGGTACAAGCCTTACAAAGGGAGCGGATTGTTCCGGATTTGTAATGGCGGTATACAAGGAATTTGGCATCAGCCTTCCACACAGCTCAAGATCACTTCGTTCGGTTGGATCTTCAGTTGACAAGTCAGATATGCAGCCGGGTGACATTGTTTGTTACAGTGGACACGTTGCAATCTACATTGGTGATGGCAAGATCGTCCATGCAAGCACCAAGAAGACCGGTATCAAGATCGGAAGCGATGTCAATTACAAGAGAATCTTAGCAGTTCGCAGAATTTTATAATTGAAGTACCAAAGACGTCAGCCTGGAAGGGGCTGGCGTTTTTTTTGATTTTCGGATATGCAGGAAAAATTCATCGACAAAATCTTCCTAAAAAGTAGCGCGTATACAAGTTGCACAAAATTCAAAAAATGCAATAGAGTGTCAAATGGTGGATACGCGTTTCTTCTAAAAAGTTATCCACAATGAAAATGCCGTAAATACAATAAAAACGAGTTATACACGAAGTTATTCACGTTATCCACGGAAAAAAAGGTGGATTTTTGTTTCGAGAAGAGCATAAAATAGAACGTGCGTTTTGTGAATATATAATAAAGTTTGACATTTTTCCAAATAACTTCCAAAATTTATTGACATTTCAAATGTAAAAAAATGGAAAAATTTGTCGAAAATAGTATGACAATTTAGGACAAAATACTCAAAACAAAGAGTGTTGCCAAACTTCCAACTATTTGATATACTTATGAAGCTTGCATTCTATAGGTATTGTGAGTGATTTAATGTACCGGAAGTTGAGGTTTTATGAATAAGAAGATTGATATTGCGGGGTTACAACTGGACAACTGCACCGTGAGAGAATCCATCATGCTGCTGGAGAGAGCAATGTCCGAGCAGACTTTTTTTTCGATTGCAGAGATCAACATGGATACCATTCTGCGAGCGGGGACAGATGAGCGTGTAAGAGAAGCGGTGGAACGATTGAACCACACGGTGATCGCCGAGGACAATATCCTAAAGGCGGTGAACCGCTGCACAATGCAGCGCCAGCATGAGATCGCGGATCGGACATTCTTTTATGAGCTTATGAAGCGCGTGGAGCGCAATCACCTGTCGGTGTGCCTGCTGGGAGAGACGGAAACGGCGGTAAACGCTATGCAGGAGTTTTTGATGGGGTGGTTTCCACGCATGAATATTGTCGGAATGGAGATACTGGAACAGTGTACCGGAGAACTGGACAACGTGATCAACGAGGTGAATATCAAGACGCCGGATGTGATCATCAGTATTCTTCCAAGTCCGAAGCAGGAATACTTTTTCCTGGATTACAGGGACAAGATTTTTGCAAAGCTATGGTATGCGATGGGAAGCGAGAAGCCGGTAGGGCATAAGTCAAAGCTTGCGACATTTTTCCACGAACGGAAGCGCCTTCGGATCTTACTCCGCCATTTGACAAAATATCAGGAACAGGAAGCAGCAAAGAATGTATAATGTATATAAAATGAAGTTCAGCTATTTTCTGCTGATCATAGTCGGAACGGCGGGGGTCGCATTTGCGGTACAGTGCATGTATGACCCTTGCGGACTCGTAACGGGTGGCTTTTCCGGCATTGCCATTATTATCAAGAGCCTGACGGAGCATATTATTCCGGGAGGGGTTCCGCTGTGGCTGACGAACCTTTTGCTCAATATCCCGGTATTTATTGTGGCATACATTAAGATGGGCAAGCGGTTTATCGGGCGGACACTGTTTGGAACCGTCATGCTGTCGGCATGGCTGTATATTCTGCCGGTCATTGATCTGGCACAGGGCGATATGCTATTGGTAGCGCTGTTCGGTGGCGTTTTCTCCGGAGCGGGAATGGGAATGGTTCTGCGTGCCAACGCGACGACGGGAGGAACGGATATGGTTGCCGCGCTCATCCAGCTAAAGATCCGCCATTATAATGTGGCACAGATCATGCAGATCCTGGATGGTGCGATCGTTATTCTCGGCTTCTTCGTATTCGGACTCCGTCCGAGTCTGTATGCGATCGTTGCGATCTTTGTGACGACCAAGGTGAGTGATGCGATCCTTGAGGGATTTAAGTATTCCAAGGCGGCGTATATCATCACGGATAAGTATGAGGAAGTGGCGAAGGTTTTAATGGAGGAGCTTGACCGAGGGGCGACCGGATTAAAGGCGACCGGTATGTATACCGGCAAAGACCGCTGTGTATTGTACTGCGTTGTTTCCAAGAAGCAGATCGTTACACTCAAAGAAATCGTGGTAAATATTGACCCGAAAGCGTTCGTTATCGTGTCCGATGTGCGTGAGGTTTTGGGCGAGGGCTTTTTGGATTATAAAGAAATCGGTGCTGCTTAAACGGTGATATCTAGTAAAATTTACTAAGCGAATAAGAAGAAAAGAGAAAATTTGCATAAATAAATGCAGATTTCCTCTTTCTTTTTTTGTGTTTCTGCATTAAAATAGAAAAAGGTATTTATGCAAATTTTTATGGGGCGAAGGAGAACAAGGTATGATATCTAATCAGATACTTCAAAATACAATCGATGGTTTGAAGAACATAACCAGAACAGATCTTTGCGTCATTGATGTGGAGGGAAAGATTCTTGCGGCTACATTTCCGGATGCGGAACAGTTTGTTGCTCCGGCACAGTCGTTTGTGGGATCTCCGGCAGACAGCCAGGTAGTGAATGGCTGCCAGTTTTTCAAGGTGTTTGACGATCACCAGCTGGAGTACATTCTGCTCGCTCGTGGGGACAGTGAGGATGTCTATATGATCGGCAAGATTGCCAGCTTCCAGATCCAGAATCTTCTGGTCGCTTACAAGGAGCGCTTCGACAAGGACAACTTTATCAAGAACCTCCTTCTTGACAATCTCCTTTTGGTAGATATTTACAACCGTGCCAAGAAGCTCCATATTGAAACAGAGAGCCGCCGTGTGGTATTTATTGTTGAGACGAACCGCGAGAAGGACGGCAACGAGCTTGAGAGAGTCAGAAGCATATTCGGCGGCAAGTCAAAGGATTTCGTCACAGCGGTTGATGAGAAGAACATCATCGTTGTCAAGGAGCTTGGGGAGCATGAGAGCTATGCGGAGCTGAATAAGACTGCGGAGGTGATCATCAACCTGTTTAAGCCAGACAGCGATTGCAATGCACATGTGGCTTACGGAACGATCGTGGGCGAGTTAAAGGAAGTATCACGCTCCTACAAGGAGGCACGCATGGCACTCGATGTCGGCAAGATCTTCTTTGAGGACCGCGATGTTATCGCGTATTCACAGCTTGGAATCGGACGTCTGATCTATCAGCTGCCGATCCCGCTCTGCAAGATGTTCATCAAGGAGATTTTTGATGGCAAGTCGCCGGATGAATTTGACGAGGAACTTCTTACTACGATCAATAAGTTTTTCGAAAACAGCCTGAATGTGTCCGAGACCTCCAGACAGCTTTATATCCACCGCAACACGCTGGTGTACCGGCTGGATAAGCTGCAGAAGAGTACAGGACTGGATCTTCGTGTGTTCGAGGACGCGATCACATTCAAGATCGCACTTATGGTCGTTAAATACATGAAGTATATGGAATCCTTGGATTATTAGAGTTAAGGGAACTGTTTAAGGAGAACAAGATGGTAACACTAGAGCATGTCAGCAAGTCATATTCGGCAGGAATCCCTGCGTTAAATGACGTAAGCCTGAACATTGACGAAGGAGAATTTGTTTTTATAGTTGGTGACAGTGGATCGGGCAAATCCACGCTCATCAAGCTGCTCTTGAAGGAGCTTGAACCGACGGAAGGCACGATCACGATAAACGGCAAGAACCTTAGCAGGATCCGCAGACGGCAGATCCCGAAGTTCCGCCGCAACATAGGTGTTGTATTTCAGGATTTCCGGTTATTGAAGGACCGGAATGTCTATGACAACGTCGCTTTTGCACAGAAGGTCATCGGTGAGACCAACCGCAACATCAGAAGGCGTGTGCCACAGATGTTGTCTATGGTGGGACTTGCACCGAAGTACCGCTCGTTCCCGAAACAGCTGTCCGGTGGAGAGCAGCAGCGTGTGGCGATCGCAAGAGCACTTATCAATGAACCAAAGATACTGCTTGCGGATGAGCCGACGGGTAATCTTGACAACAACAATGCGTGGGAGATCATGAAGCTCCTTGAAGAAATCAACGGAAGAGGAACGACGGTGGTTGTTGTTACACATAACATGGAAATCGTTAAAGTAATGAAAAAACGTGTCATTACGGTAAAGAAGGGCGTTATCGTAAGCGACAGTAAGGCAGGTGAATACGATGAAGATTAACTCATTTTTTTATTCGATTCACCAGGGTATCCGCAATATCGGGCGGAACAAGATGTTCTCGCTGGCGTCCATGGCGACCATGGCGGCATGTATTTTTATGTTTGGTTTGTTTTACATTATCGTGACGAACTTTACCAGCATGGTAAAGGAAGCGGAAGCGGGCGTTGCGGTAACGGTATTTTTTGAGCCGGGACTGTCACAGGAACGCATTGATGAGATCGGAACAGAAATCAACAAGCGTGTGGAGGTATCCGAGACGGTATTTATCTCGGCGGAGGATGCGTGGGAAGAGGTTAAGCAGGACTATTTTGAGGGGAATGAGGATATTGCAGCTTCCTTCCAGGGGGACAATCCGGTTGCCAACTCTGCGCATTATGAGATCTATTTGAGTGATGTGTCCATGCAGAATTCGCTGGTCACTTATCTGGAAAGTCTCGATGGCGTGCGAAGCGTCAAGCAGTCGGAGATGGTTGCGGAGACACTTTCGGATTTTAACCGCCTCATCGGATATATATCGGTTGGAATTATCGTGATCCTGCTGTGCGTTGCGGTCTTTTTGATCAGCAATACGGTAACAGTCGGCATCTCGGTGCGCCGTGAGGAAATCGCAATCATGAAGCTGATCGGTGCGAGTGACTTTCTGGTGCGTGCTCCGTTTGTCGTGGAAGGTGTTGTGATCGGTCTGATCGGTGCATTTATCCCGCTGACACTGCTTTATGTGCTATATGGCAGAATTGTTATATATATCAGTGATAAATTCGGGTTTATCGGATCAATGTTCCATTTCCTGCCGATTTCCACAATCTTTGAGATGCTGGTTCCGGTTGCAATACTGCTTGGAATCGGTATCGGATTTGTCGGAAGTACGCTCACGATCCGGAAACACTTAAAAGTATAAAAGTGCGCGGCGGTCTCGGTTGTTCAATCGGAATCGCCGCCTTTTTGGAAAGAAGGCAATTATGAGTAAAAAGTTTTTAGGTGGATTGTTTTGCGGTCTGTTTGCGGGACTGGTCGCAACCGGTGCAGTCGGTGCAGGCGTGTATTCTTACTGTACACAGAAGTCACAGAACGAGCAGCAGGCACTTTCAGAGGTGCTTGATGAAAAAACAATCAGCAAGCTTTCGGAGCTGACCTCCTACATCAATGCTTACTATATGGATGATTATAATATCAGTGAGGTGCAGGAGTCACTTCTTGCGGGCTATGTCTCAGGGCTTGGTGACAAATACACGGTATATTATACGCCGGAGGAGTACGAGGATCTGCAGATCTCAACCACCGGCACTTATTACGGCATCGGTGCAGGCTTACAGCAGAATGCAGATACGATGCAGGTCACAGTCTCCAAGGTCTATTCTGGAACTCCGTCGGAGGAGGTTGGATTAAAAGAGAATGACGTTATACTTTATGTAGATGATATTGATGCAACCACCATGGAGCTTACACTTCTGGTTCAGAAGATCCGCGGGGAGGAAGGAACAACGGTCCATCTTCAGGTATACCGCCCTTCCACCGGCAAGACGCTTGACTTTGACGTGCCGCGGAAAAATGTCAGCCTTCCGAGTGTGGAGGGACAGATGCTCGACAATCATATTGGCTACATTGCGATCGCAGAGTGGCAGAAGGGAACGGCAGACCAGTTTAAGACAATTGTGGAAGAACTCGCCGGAGAAGGCATGGAGTCCATGATCATTGATGTGCGGAGCAATCCGGGCGGACTGCTGAGCTCGGTTGTGGATGTGCTCGACTACATTCTGCCGAAGGGAACGGTCGTGTATACGGAGGATAAATACGGCAACCGCCAGAATTATACCTCGGATAAGGAATGCCTGAACTATCCGATGGCAGTACTGATCAACGGGAACAGTGCCAGCGCATCCGAGATCTTTGCAGGCGCGATCCGCGACTATAACTATGGAACGCTGATCGGAACGACCACCTATGGAAAGGGCATTGTGCAGTCAATCTTCAATCTGTCCGGCGGGGACGCATTAAAAGTAACAACGGCAAAATACTTTACCCCGAACGGCAGCTATATACATGGCGTGGGAATCGATCCGGATATCGAACTGGAGTATGAGTACAGCGGTCCGACAGACGAAGCATACCAGATGCAGTATGACAATCAGCTGCAGAAAGCAATCGAGCTTTTAAGCGGAGAATAGAATGGGTAACAGGGAAAAAGGCAACAATGGGGAACGAAAGCTCCGGCGGACAATATGGAAGCTCCTTTCGGTCATTGCGGTTATCCTCTGGGCAGCTGTGATCTTTCGGTTTTCTTCCCAGCAGGGAACAAAGTCCTCTGGTGTCAGCGGGAAGATCTGCTATGCCATCGCAACGGAATATAGCAATCTGTCCCACAAGGATCTCTCTGAGGCACAGATCAGAACCATTGCGGATGGAATCCAGTTCCCGGTGCGAAAGGCGGCGCACATGAGCGAATATGCGCTGCTTGCACTGCTTGTGTTCAATGCGTTATGCGCGCTTGGCATGGCAGGCGGAAAGAAGCGGTATGTGCTCTCACTCCTGCTTGTCGCAGCCTACGCGGCATCGGACGAGATACACCAGCTTTTTATTCCGGGGCGCTCCGGGCAGCTTTGGGATGTTCTGATCGACGCAGCGGGGGGACTGATCATGCTGTGTCTCATCCGGCTGATCCGCCGGGCATGGCTGCATGGCAAAAGGAAGCCCACGAAAGAGAAGAGGGTTGCATAGAACTAAAAAATTGTGTACATTTATTACAAACCACCATGCCGGGAAGCAAAAAGCCGGTATGATGATAAAGAAAGAGGTGATTCTGTGGTTGAACTTGATAACTTTAAAAGTACGCTTTTGACGTACAAAGCCCCACTGCAGGAAGTGAGGGATTCACTTTGACCTGGTGAGCAAAGAGCAAAAGATCCAGGAACTAGAACGTGAGATGGAGTCCGGAGACTTTTGGAATGATCCGGTCGTATCTCAAAACAAGATGAAAGAGCTTAAGAGCATGAAGGATGATGTTGCAACCTATGCGTCTCTTGAGCAGCAGTATGAAGATATTGAGACCTTGATCGAGATGGGCTATGAGGAGAATGATGCCTCCCTGATCCCGGAGATTCAGGAACTGTTGGATGAATTTATCAATACTTACGACGGAATCCGGATGAAGACGCTCTTATCGGGAGAGTACGATTCGGATAATGCGATCGTCTCACTCCATGCGGGAGCGGGCGGAACCGAATCCTGCGACTGGGCGGCGATGCTTTTCCGTATGTATTCCAGATGGGCGGACAAGAAGGGCTTTACCCTGGAGGTGCTGGATTCTCTGGATGGCGACGAAGCCGGGATCAAATCCATTACATTTCAGGTGAATGGCGAGAATGCCTACGGATATCTGAAATCGGAGAAGGGCGTTCACCGTCTGGTGCGCATTTCCCCGTTCAACGCGAACGGCAAGCGTCAGACCTCCTTTGTATCCTGTGATGTTATGCCGGATATTGAGGAGGACGTTGATGTAGAAATCAAGGACGAGGATATCCGTATCGATACTTACCGTTCGAGCGGAGCCGGCGGACAGCACATCAACAAGACTTCCTCCGCGATCCGGATCACGCATTTCCCGACCGGAATTGTCGTGCAGTGTCAGAATGAGCGCTCACAGCACATGAACAAGGACAAGGCAATGCAGATGTTAAAGGCAAAGCTGTATCTGCGCAAGCAGGAGGAAAATGCCGCAAAGGCAGCGGGAATCCGCGGCGAAGTGACCGAGATCGGATGGGGCAACCAGATCCGTTCTTACGTTATGCAGCCGTATACGCTGGTCAAGGATCACCGCGATGGTGTGGAATCCGGTAATGTGGATGCGGTCATGGATGGCGGGATTGATCCGTTCATCAATGGATATCTGAAATGGGTATCACTCGGATGTCCGAAAAATATGGGGGATGATGAGGAGTAGATATACAGATGGCGGGAGCTATATTGGGCAGTGTTTCAATCGGAAGCTGGATCTTTCTGATCCTTTTTGCGGCGTGTATCTGTGCAGCCGCAGCCGGCGTGGTCTATGTGCGCAACAAGGTACGCGGTTTTTCCAGAAGTATTTTCGGTACGGACAGCTTTATGGAAGGCTGGAACCGTCAGGCGGATATCCTGTCTGAAACGCCGAAATCCGTGACGGGCATGACGAAACTCATGGAGCCGCAGATCATGCGGGATTTTCCGGATTTCTCATGGCCGCAGTTTGAGGCAAAAGCGGAAAATATGCTAAAGTCGGCTTTGCTTGCAATCTCAAACGGTGACGCGGGAATGCTTGTAAGTGATGCCTCGGATGAGGTAAAGCAGCAGATCGTAAGCCGGATCGAGCAGAACAAGGCAGAGGGAATAAAAGAAACTTACAGCGAAATTACGATCCATCAGACCGAGATTGCCAATTACAAGCACGAAAAAGGAAAATGTGTGATTGTCATTCAGGCAGCAGTCGGTTATTATCATTATAAGAAGCAGAATGAGACGGTCGTGGAAGGACAGACAGAGCGCAAGGAGCAGACCAGATACAATATCGAGCTGGTATATATCCAGGATGCATCGGTGTCTGACTTCGACAATGCTTATGGTACACGCTGCCCGCATTGCGGTGCTCCGATCAGGAATCTTGGCAATATGATCTGCGAATATTGCGGAAGCGGTGTAACTCCGATCAATATTAAGGTTTGGTCTCTTCACAAATTTTACGAAGTGGATTATAATCATATCTGATAGGGTTTTTGGAACATTCATTAGGAGGATAATTATATGGGAATCATTAAAGCAGTTTCTCAGGCAATCAGGGGCAATCTGGGAGATCAGTACAAAGAGGTCTTTGAGCCGGACAACATGGGGGATCAGACAGTTTTTACAAGCGGACAGCTGATTCGCAGAGGCAACAACCAGAAGGGAACGGACGATACCGTAAGCAACGGATCAGTGATCCATGTATACGACAATCAGTTCATGATGCTGGTTGACGGTGGAAAGATCGTAGATTACACGGCGGAGCCGGGATACTACACCGTTGACAATTCATCCCTCCCATCGTTGTTTAACGGTCAGTTTGGAGACTCCCTCAAGGATGCATGGAACCGTATCGGCTTTGGTGGAGCGACTCCGACCAAGCAGAAGGTCTTTTACTTGAACCTTCAGGAGATTAAGGGTATCAAGTTTGGAACGACCAACCCGGTAAACTACTTTGATACATTTTACAATGCGGAGCTTTTTATCCGCACGCATGGTACATATTCCATCAAGATCGTGAATCCGCTCCAGTTCTATGCGGAGGCTATTCCGAAGAATAAGGATCACGTTGAGATCACAGAGATCAACGAGCAGTATCTGTCAGAGTTCATGGAGGCATTTCAGGCTGCGATCAACCAGATGTCTGCGGATGGCACACGAATCTCCTTCGTGACCAGCAAGGCAAGAGAACTTGGCAAATATATGGCGAACGTACTTGATGAGGACTGGAACCAGCTTCGCGGTATGGAGATCCAGGCAGTCGGCATCAAGAGCATCTCTTACGATGAGAAGTCACAGGAGCTTATCAATACAAGAAACGAGGGCGCAATGCTCTCAGACCCTACGATCGCGCAGGGATACATGGCAAAGAACCTTTCCGAGGGCGTAAAGGCAGCAGGTTCCAACTCTGCCGGAGCAATGACCGGATTTATGGGTGTCGGTATGGGAATCAACGCCATGGGCAATATGATGAACAGCTTTGCACCGAATCCGCAGGCAGCGGCACAGCAGCCGGCAGCGGGCGCACAGGCTGCAGCCGGTGCGGTGGCAGCCGGAGCAATGGCGGCAGGTGCGGCAAAAGCCGGTGAGTGGACGTGCGAGTGCGGACAGAGCAATACCGGCAAGTTCTGCAGCAACTGCGGAAAGGCAGCTCCGGTAAAGAATGAATGGACTTGCGAGTGCGGAACGGTCAACACCGGCAGGTTCTGCAGCGAGTGCGGAAAGCCTGCACCGGTACCGGAATGGACGTGCGAATGCGGAACGGTCAATGCCGGCAAATTCTGCAGCAACTGCGGAAAGGCAAGACCATAAAGACAGATTTTGGAGGTAAGGAATGGCAGACAAAACATCCTACTTCGTTTTGAAGGAGAGGGCTGTGCCAGAGGTCTTACTAAAGGTCGTGGAGGCGAAGCGGCTGATTGATTCCGGAAAGGCGTTGTCCGTGCAGGAAGCGACCGATGCAGTCGGTATCAGCCGCAGCTCGTTCTACAAATACAAGGATGATATTTTCCCGTTTCACGAGAATGAGAAGGGACGGACGATCACTTTAGTCATCCGGCTCGAGGATGAGCCGGGGCTATTGTCAGCAGTCCTTAAGACGATTGCGGACTTCCACGCCAATATTTTGACCATCCATCAGAGCATACCGGTAAACGGCATCGCATCGCTTACACTCAGCGTGGATGTCTTTCCGGAAACAGGAGATGTGGAACAGATGGTGAGCACCATCGAGACGATCTCCGGAATAGATTATGTGAAAATTTTAGCCAAGGAGTAATTAAAATGAAAATCGCGGTAATGGGATACGGCACAATAGGATCAGGTGTTGTAGAAGTTTTGAACATCAACCAGGAGAAAATTGCAAAGAGAGCGGGAGAGCCTGTCGAGGTAAAGTATGTACTCGATCTTAGAGATTTTCCGGGCAGTCCGATCGAGGATCGGCTGATCAAGGACTACATGACGATTGTAAACGATCCGGAAGTCGGCGTGGTTGTAGAGACAATGGGAGGCGTAGAGCCTGCATACACGTTTGTAAAGGCAATGCTTGAGGCTGGTAAACAGGTCGCTACATCCAACAAGAACCTTGTGGCAACGAAGGGCGCGGAGCTTATCCGCATTGCGAGAGATCATAATGTGAACTTTCTGTTTGAGGCGAGTGTAGGCGGAGGTATTCCGATCATCCGTCCGTTAAATAAGTGCCTTACCGCGGATGAGATCGAGCAGATTACGGGAATCCTAAACGGAACAACAAACTATATGCTTACCAAGATGAGCGAGGAGGGAACAGAGTTCTCGGAGGCACTTCGCGATGCACAGGCAAAGGGTTACGCGGAAAAAGATCCGACTGCGGATGTAGAGGGCTATGATCCGTGCAGAAAGATCGCAATCCTTACCTCTATGGTATGTGGAAAGCAGGTTGATTTCGAGGACATTCACTGTGAGGGTATCACAAAGATCACTCCGATCGACATCAAGTATGCAAAAGCAATGGGATGCTCCATCAAACTTCTTGCGACCAGCAAGAAGGTAGGGGACAGCTATTCCTGCATCGTGGCACCGTTCATGCTTCCGAAGGATCATGCGCTCTGCGGCGTCGGGGATGTGTTTAACGGCATTTTTGTTCACGGCAATGTGCTCGGTGATGCAATGTTCTATGGCAGCGGAGCCGGCAAGCTTCCGACAGCGAGTGCGGTTGTAGCTGATGTTGTTGATATGGTGAAGCATCAGCATACCAATATTTACATTGACTGGAGTGAGGAGAAGATGGAACTGGTTGACTACAAGGACCGCCAGACAAAGTTCTTCGTCCGCACCAGTTCTTATCCGGCAGCAGTGCTCGACGCATTCGGACATGTGAACTATGTCGATGCGGATGTGGAAGGCGAGACCGCGTTCACAACGGAGCTTATGTCAGAGGGCGAGTTTGAGAGCCGTGTAGCTAAGATCAATCTGATCAACCGGATCCGTCTGGCATAGCAGTTATGTTTTAATTCCCTTTGGAAAACCGATCATGCTATTTGTTTTCCAAAGGGTTTTTGTTTATCTGGGGATATGGGGATATCGACAGTAAAAGAGAACAGGGGAGGTATAAAAATGGCAAAGTATATGATGGCACTGGATGCGGGGACGACAAGCAACCGCTGTATTTTGTTTGACAAGGAGGGGAATATCTGCTCGGTGGCACAGAAGGAGTTCCGGCAGTTTTTTCCGAATCCGGGATGGGTGGAGCACGATGCGAATGAGATCTGGTCCACACAGCTTGGCGTGGCGGTCGAGGCAATGAGCATGATCAATGCGAAGGCATCTGACATCGCAGGGATCGGTATCACGAATCAGCGAGAGACGGCGATCGTGTGGAATAAGGAGACGGGGGAGCCGGTCTACAACGCGATCGTCTGGCAGTGCCGCCGTACCTCGGACATTGCGGATGAGCTTAAGAAAAAGGGCTTGCAGGAGAGCTTCCGCAGCAAGACAGGACTGATCATCGATGCGTATTTCTCTGCGACGAAGATCAAGTGGATACTTGACAATGTGGAAGGCGCGCGCTCCCTTGCGGAGGAAGGCAAGCTGCTGTTTGGAACAGTCGAGACATGGCTTATCTGGAAGTTTACAAAGGGCAGGGTGCATGTCACGGACTATTCTAACGCGAGCCGGACGATGTTATTTAATATCAATACGTTACAGTGGGATAAGGACATTCTGGAGGAGCTTGACATTCCGGAGAGCATGCTTCCGGCACCGATGCCGTCGAGCTGCGTATATGGTTATACCGATCCGGCATTCTTCGGTGACGAGATCCCGATCGCAGGGGCGGCGGGAGACCAGCAGGCGGCTTTGTTCGGACAGACCTGTTTTAATGAGGGCGAAGCGAAAAATACATATGGAACCGGATGCTTCCTTTTGATGAACACCGGGGAAAAGCCGGTCTTTTCCAAGAACGGACTGGTCACTACGATCGCGTGGGGCTTAGACGGAAAGGTCAACTATGCGCTGGAGGGATCGATCTTTGTGGCTGGCGCTGCGATCCAGTGGCTGCGGGACGGCATGCGGCTGATCGATTCGGCATCGGATTCCGAGTATATGGCAACAAAGGTTAAGGGGACGCATGGATGCTATGTTGTCCCGGCGTTTACCGGACTTGGAGCACCACACTGGGATCAGTATGCGAGAGGCACGATCGTAGGTATCACCCGCGGAACGAACAAGAATCACATTATCCGGGCTACACTTGAATCCATCGCACTTCAGGTATGCGATGTCATTGATGCGATGAAGGCGGATGCAGGAGTGGATATCCGGGCTTTGAAGGTGGATGGCGGCGCAAGTGCCAACAACTTTTTGATGCAGTTTCAGGCGGATATGCTAAATGCCCCGGTCAACCGGCCGGCATGTATCGAATCTACCGCAATGGGAGCCGCATACCTTGCAGGTCTTGCGGTTGGATACTGGCAGAGCAAAGAAGATGTTATCAAGAACCAGCAGCTGGATCATGTGTTTGTACCGAATATCGATCCGGTGGAGCGTGAGGCGAAGCGCAAGGGCTGGAACAAGGCTGTAAAATATGCGTATGGCTGGGCGAAGAACGAAGAAGAGGAAGAAGAATAGTTGAACAGACAGATACAGAAGAGTATACATCATATAGCAGACGCGGTGGGAAGAGTGATCTTCCCACCGCGTTGCGTGCTTTGCGACGAACTGTTGGAGCCAGGACAGACATGGCTGCACCCGGCTTGCGGGAAGGAGATTTTCCGGGTGCAGGAGCCGGTGTGTATGCACTGTGGACGACCGGTGCTTGCGGAGCGCGAGGAGTTCTGTCCGGACTGCGCAAGAAAAAAGCAGCCGTTTGTTTTTACAAAGGGAAAGGCACTCTTTTTGTACAAGGGAGGCATCAAAAAGAGTATATACCGCTTTAAGTATGCGAACCGGAGGGAGTACGCCAAATATTTTGCAATGTATGCCAGGGAAAAGTACGGGGAGTGGATCAGACAGGAAGCACCGGAGGTCATTGTTCCGGTTCCGATGTATATGAATAAACAGAAAATGCGTGGATATAATCAGGCAGAGGTATTTGCACAGGCACTTGCAAAGGAAACCGGGGTGCCGATGCGTGCGGATCTGATCCGCCGCACCAAAAATACAATACCGATGAAGCTGTTAAACGATGTGGAACGCAAAAATAATCTCAAAAATGCTTTTCAGACAACGCAAAGTATTGTAAAATATAAGAAAGTATTATTGGTGGATGATATTTATACGACGGGAAGCACGGCAGATGCGGTGGCAGATTGCATAAGATGTGCCGGTGTGGACGACGTTTTTTACATGAGTATATGCATTGGTAAAGGGTACTAGGAGGAATCGGGATGAATGTATTAAATTGCAAGGGGTGCGGCAGATTGTTCAATGCAGTAGCATCAGAGCGTCTGTGCCCGGAGTGCCGGAAGAAGCTTGACGAGAAGTTTCAGGAGGTAAGGGACTATCTGGAGGAACATCCGACAGCCGGAATGAGCGAGATCTCCAGCGCGTGCGATGTGAGTGTGACTCAGATCAAGCGCTGGATTCGGGAGGAACGCCTGACGTTTTCGGAGAATTCCGTTGAGGGAATCGAATGCGAGAACTGCGGCAAACTGATCAAGACCGGTCGGTTCTGTGATGCATGCAAGGCTAAGATCTCCAACAACCTGATGAGCGCGATCAATAAGAAACCGCAAAGAAAGCCAGACGAGAATCATAACCGTGATACCACAAACCGTATGCGCTATTTATAAATTTACGATATCATCCCTCCGAATAGTATTCGGGGGGATTTTTACGTTGCTGCTGGCAGGCAGATGCGCAAATCTTCTTTAAAAATGGAAAATACTATGATATAATAAGAATAATGTGTATCGACGAGGTGTGGAAATGGTTAATGAAGACAGAATAAAAGAATTTTTCCAGATGGCTGTTTTTGATCAGCAGGAAGAACCACGCTACCGCCAGATGGGGGAATACTATAAGAGTGATTACATTGGCAAGGAACTTATTAAGAGCTTCTTTACCGGGACTTTTGCGTTTCTGCTGATCGTGCTGTTTCAGATTCTAGGCTCCATGGAGGAGTTTTTAGAAAAGCTAAATGACATAAGCTGGATGGGATATCTGATGCGGGGAGGCTTTGTATACGTTGGATTTATGGTGGCGTATCTGTTGATCACCTCGCTTGTGTACCGTGTACGCTATCGCTACGGAAGAAGAAAGCTGAGAAACTATTACGGACATCTGAAGAATGTCAACCGTGAATACGAGCGGGAAACGAAACTGAAATCATAGGGGGTCTGTATGACACAACTATTAGAGATGAAAGATAAACTGATACGCTTTTACGGCAGGTTTGAGACATATATTATCATTGCGGTCAAATTCTGCATTGCGTTTTACATGCTTTTGACAATCAATGCCAATATCGGTTATATGACCAGGATCAGTTCCACTCCGGTTGCACTGATTCTGGCTCTGGTGTGCAGTGTGCTTCCAATCAATGCGACAATCCTGATCGGTGGGCTGTTCGTGGTACTGAACATGTATGCACTTGCGATGGAGGCAGCACTGGTTTCACTGCTTTTGCTTTTGCTCCTATATCTGCTTTACTTCCGGTTTTCGCCGAAGGATGGCATATCAGTGGTGCTTACGCCGGTACTGTTCCGCTATAATGTACAGTATGTGATGCCGATTGCATCCGGACTGCTGCGCTCGGCACAGTCGGTTCTGGCAGTCGTATGTGGAACAATCCTCTACTATTTTGTCGATGGTGTCCGGTTGAATGCTTCGATACTTACAAGCACGAACGGGGAGGAGAGCGATACACTCTCCAAGCTGAACATCATCATCGGGCAGCTAAAGGACAACAAAGAAATGATTCTTGTCATTTTAATCTTTGTTGTCACAAGCCTTGTTGTCTATTTCGTCCGTTCCATGCCGATTGAGCATTCCTGGACGATTGCGATCCTTGCAGGCGGCATCATCCAGATCATCGGATTATTGGTAGGCTTTACACTGATCGGTATTCCGGGAAGGGCGCTCGGCGTTATCGTCGGCGGTGTAGTGTCAGTTCTGCTTTGCTTTGTCATCCAGTTCTTTATGATGAATCTGGATTATGCGAGAACCGAGCGTGTACAATTTGAGGACGATGACTATTACTACTATGTGGTAGCAATCCCGAAGAAGATGATCGCCTCCAGAGAGAAAAAGGTTCAGCGTTTCGGCAATACCACGACCATGGGGAAGCGGGTAAAGACAGTCAATACGCTGGACAAAGAGACGGAGAAGAACCGCAAGGCGATCGCGGAAGAACTTGACATTGATGAGGATCTTTTGAAATAAAATACCTAAGATAAAAAAAGCGGCATGGAACCCGCAGAAAGGAGTATGACGTGGAAAAACTGTCAAATATGTTCAATTTGTTTATGGATAGGATTGATTCCGGTTTTAATCTTTCAGATATAACACTTACAGCCGTTGATTACGTACAGATATTGATCATTGCTTTTCTGATATACCACGTTTTGCTCTGGATCAAGAATACGCGCGCATGGAATCTGTTAAAGGGTATCATTGTTATTCTGGTATTTGTACTGATCGCATCTCTTTTTGAGATGACTACGATTTTGTGGCTGGCAGAAAACTTATTCAGTGTCGGTGTGATCGCGATCGTTATCGTTTTTCAGCCTGAGCTTCGCAAGGCACTTGAGAATCTTGGCGGAAAGAATTTCTTCGGAAGATTTTTTACGCTTGGCAGGACAGATACGGCGAAGTTTTCCGACAAGACGGTTGATGAGCTGGTAAAGGCTTGCTATGCGATGGGGCGCGTCAAGACGGGCGCACTGATTGTAATTGAGGATCAGATTCTGCTTACGGAGTTCATCCGTACAGGTATCGATGTGGATGGTATTCTGACGAGCCAGCTGCTCATCAATATTTTTGAAAAAAATACACCGCTTCACGACGGCGCAGTGATCGTCCGTGGAGACAGAGTGGTATCTGCAACCTGCTATCTGCCGCTTTCCGACAGCCTTGCACTCAGCAAGGATTTAGGAACCCGGCACCGTGCAGCAGTCGGCATCAGTGAGGTCAGTGATTCCCTTACTATTGTCGTATCTGAGGAGACCGGTGGCGTCTCAATCGCGATGCGCGGAAAGATTTACAGGGATGTCGACGCGGATTTCCTGCGTGAGAAGCTGCAGTATGTGCAGAACCGCACGCATGAGGTGTCACGGCTTGAGCTTCTGAAAGGGAGGTTTTTAAATGCAAAAAAGAATTCTAAAAACCTTGACAAATAATTTCTGGTACAAAGTTCTTGCTCTGTTGTTTGCAGTTATTTTGTGGCTGGTTGTGTACAATGTAGACGATCCGGTCATCACGCGCACCTACATGGCAACGGTTGCGCTCCAGAATGAAGATACGATCCAGGATAAATACTATGAGATCCTTGAGAACAGCCATAATGTTACGTTTACGGTATCCGGCAAGCGGAGCGTGCTCGACAAGGTTGATGATACCGATTTTACGGCTACCGCGGATTTTAATGAGATGGTAGTGAGTGAGGGGGGCGCAAGAGGCAACATCAAGATCAATATTGCGGCGAAGAAATCTGCAAGCCTCTTAAAGATCAACGGCTCCGGAAAGACGCTGATTGTTTCCCTTGAGGATGCAAAGACCAAACCGTTTGTGGTCAATCCGACGACGGAGGGAAATGTTGCGGAAGGCTATGCACTTGGAGATGTCTCCATCTCAAGCTCGAACGTGATAAAGGTTTCCGGACCGGCAAGTGTTGTCAGCCAGATTTCGAAGGCAGTTGCCGCGATTAATGTGGAAGGAATGTCGCAGACCGTTTCGGATAGCGTTGTTCCGGTCTTCTACGATGCGAGTGGCAATGAGGTCGATACGACAAAGCTTACGCTTTCAAGAACGACGGTGACGGTTTCCGCGGTGATCCTTGGAACGAAGAAGGTTTCGCTGGCACTTTCCACCAAGGGAACTCCGGCAGACGGCTATGCGCTTGCAGGAATCGAGGCGAGTGCTGCGACTGTATGGATCAAAGGCTCTACATCTGTGCTCAATCCGATCAGTGCGGTGGAGATACCGGCGGGAGTGCTTGATATCACAAATGCATCCGAGAGCTTTGAAACAACAATCAACATTACAGATTATCTTCCGTCAGGGGTATCGCTTCTGAATACGGCAGATGCCACGATCACCGTGACGGTTGATATAGAGGCATACGAGACAAGAACCTTTGAGATACCGGTAGACAATATCACCATCGAGGGACTTTCCGTTGAGAATGTACTGACCTATCCATTAGATGCGGTTTATGTAAATATTACCGGCCTTGCGGGGGACTTAAATACACTTGATGCGCAGACGCTGCGCGGAACGATCGATGTTACCGACATGGCGATGGGAAGCCATGTGGTAAATGTGGATGTGGATGTGGATTTGACCAAGTTTGTTGTGGCATCCTCCCGCACACAGGTATATATTGAAGAGAAGCCGGTGACTGCTGATAACGCGAATGGTGCAAATCCGGATACAGCAGATGATCCGAATGCGGCAGACGATGCGGAAGCCGGAACGGATGATACAACAACAGATACCAATGATAGCACTTCGGACACGGAGCCTTCGGACGGAGGAGCGGATGATACAACTGCCGACAGCGCAGAGAGTACATCCTACACCGGACGTAGAGGCTGGTAAAAAGTGATTAAAGGAGAATAAATAAATGGCTAGAATGTTTGGAACAGATGGTGTGCGTGGTGTTGCCGGCACAGAACTTACAATCGATCTTGCAATGAAGCTGGGGCAGGCGGGCGCTTATGTTCTTACAAAGACAAAATCCCATCAGCCGACGATCATCGTGGGCTGCGATACCAGAATCTCAGGAGGAATGCTTGCAAATGCGCTCATGGCAGGAATCTGTTCAGTTGGTGCGAATGCAATCTATGTGGGCGTCGTACCGACACCGGCGATCGCCTATCTGACCCGCAAGCATAAGGTTGATGCGGGAGTTGTGATCTCGGCATCCCATAACCCGATGGAGTTTAACGGCATCAAGTTCTTTAACGGAGAGGGATATAAGCTTTCCGATGAATTGGAGGATGAAATCGAATCACTCATCAGGAATAACATGGAGGATATCGATTTCCCAATCGGACCGGGAATTGGAAAAGTGGAATATAGATTTGACATCCGCGACGAATATGTGGAATTTCAGAAGAAAACAGTTCCGGTTGATCTGTCATCCTTAAAGATCGTGATCGATTGCGCGGAGGGCGCAAGCTACTATACCTCGGTCAAGACCTTGAAGGATCTCGGAGCGAACCTGATCGCAATCCATACGAAGCCGGATGGAACAAACATCAATGCCAACTGCGGCTCTACACACATGGATGAACTTCGTGCGAGAGTTGTATTGGAAAAGGCAGATGTGGGAATCGCATTCGATGGTGATGCAGACCGTATGCTTGCAGTAGATGAAAACGGCAAGGTAGTCGACGGTGATGAGATCATGGCGATCTGCGGCAATTACATGAAGCAGAAGGGCACGCTGGCAAAGAATACGGTTGTTGTGACGGTGATGTCGAATCTGGGCTTCTCCCTGATGGGAAAAGAGCAGGGGATCCACATTGAGAAGACGAAGGTTGGTGATAGGTACGTTCTTGAGAATATGCGCGAGAACGGATATAATCTCGGCGGCGAGCAGTCCGGTCATGTAATCTTCTTAGATGACAATACGACCGGTGATGGTTTGCTATCCGCACTGCACCTGCTACAGGTCATGGTCGAGACAGGAAAGCCGTTATCGGAGCTTGCCAAGATCATGCAGGTACTTCCACAGGCACTTGTTAATGCGAAAGTACCGAATCATAAAAAGGAAAGCTATATGGAGTATACGGAGATTGCAGAAGCAATCGAAGCACTCGAAAGCAAATTCGCCGGGGAGGGACGTGTACTGATCCGTCCATCCGGCACAGAACCACTTGTCCGCGTTATGATCGAGGGAAAAAATCAGGGCGCGATCGAGGAAGAAGCAACAAAACTTGCAGAATTGATCGAAAAGGTCATGTTATAAGGGGGGGGGATTTACATTGGTATCACAGAAAATCACAATTAAGAATCCGACAGGACTTCATTTACGCCCGGCAGGAAATTTATGCAGAGAGGCAATGAAGTACAAGTGCCGTATCACATTTGACTATGACGGAAACACCGCAAATGCGAAGAGCGTCCTCAGTGTGCTTGGAGCATGCATTAAGTGCGGTACCGAGATCACACTTGTCTGTGACGGCGAGGATGAAAGCCAGGCTCTTACCAATCTGATCGAATACATCAGAAGCGGCTTGGGCGAATAGACGTTAACGTTAAGGAGAGTAAGGGAATGTTAAACTATCAGAGATATAAGCGCAATCCGGTGCTGCATTATCCGGAGCGTGAGTGGCCGAATAAGGAAATTGAAAAAGCTCCGATCTGGTGCTCCGTTGATCTAAGAGACGGCAATCAGGCGTTGATCGAGCCGATGAACGTTGATGAGAAGATGGAGATGTTCGAGCTTTTGCTAAAGCTGGGATTTAAGGAGATTGAGATCGGATTTCCGGCGGCGTCTCAGATTGAATTTGACTTCCTGCGCAAGCTGGTGGAAGAACATAAGATTCCGGATGATGTCAAAGTCCAGGTGCTTACCCAGTGCCGCGAGGAGCTGATTGACCGCACCTTTGAGGCAATCCAGGGAATCAAGAATGTTATATTCCATATTTACAATTCAACTTCAACCTTACAGAGAGAGGTTGTTTTCCACAAGGAGCGCCCGGAGATCATCCAGATTGCCGTAGAGGGAACGAAGATGGTGCGTGAGCGCATGGCTTCGTTTGACGGCAATATCCAGCTGGAGTACTCACCGGAGAGCTTTACCGGAACAGAAATGGACTTTGCTCTTGAGATCTGCACGGCAGTTCAGGAGGCGTGGGATCATGCCAATGACAATCCGATCATTTTCAATCTGCCTGCAACGGTGGAGATGAATACACCAAACGTATACGCAGACCAGATTGAATGGATGAGCAGACACTTTAAGGAGCGTGAGAATGTTATCGTAAGCGTACATCCGCACAATGACCGCGGAACCGGCGTGGCGATCACCGAGCTGGCACTTTTAGCTGGCGCAGACCGCGTGGAGGGTACCTTGCTTGGAAATGGCGAGCGCACCGGTAACGTTGATGTGCTTACCGTTGCATACAATATGTTCTCGCAGGGAATCAACCCGAACCTGAATATTGAGAATATCAACGAAATCATTGATGTCTATGAGCGCTGCTGCAAAATGCATGTGGATATGCGGCATCCGTATGCCGGCAAGCTGGTATTTACCGCATTTTCCGGGTCCCATCAGGATGCGATCAACAAGGGTGAGCAGGCACTTAAGGAGAGCGGATCCCCGTATTGGCAGGTGCCGTATCTGCCGATCGATCCATCGGATATCGGGCGTGAGTACGAGCCGGTCGTCCGCATCAACAGCCAGTCCGGCAAGGGCGGCGTTGCGTTTGTCATGAATACCGTTTATGGCTACAAGCTTCCAAAGGCGATGCAGCGTGAGTTCGCGGATGTCATCCAGAAGATTTCAGAGACAGAGGGCGGCGAGGTAGCACCGAGCCGTATCATGGAGGCGTTCCAGCAGCAGTATCTCAAGGTCAAGAGTCCGTTTGAGCTGAAATATGTCAATTTCAGGGATGAAGCAGATGATGATGAGACGTTTGTATCTTTGGATTTTACATACAGAGGAGAAGAAATCCATTCCGAGGCACAGGGCAACGGACCGATCGATGCGGTTAAGCTTGCGATCCGCCAGTGCGTCAACAATGTGGATATCACGGTGCTCGATTATGATGAGCACGCGCTATCCGAGGGAAGCGGCGCGAAGGCTGCCGCATACATCCAGATGCGGGATAACCGTAACGGCAACACCACATTTGGTGTCGGTGTAAGCTCTAATATCACTCGTGCATCCATCCGGGGAATGTTCTCGGCACTCAACCGGCTGTCACAGATGAACCGGTAGGCAAAAGATGATGCGAATGAGAAGAAGATTTTGTCTGACAGCAGCGCTGTTCCTTATGGCAGCCTGTGCCGTTTTTCCACAAAAAGCATCTGCCGAGGTAATATCAGATGGAGACGGAGTTGTTATCTATCTGGATGCAGGACATGATACAACCCACAGCGGCTGCTATACAAGGGGCTTACATGAGGAGACCTTAAACCTCAAGATTGCGGAGTATTGTAAGGAAAAGCTTGAGGAATACGAGGGTGTTACCGTCTATATGTCGCGCGAGGCGGGAGAGTGTCCGAATCCGGGGACAAGCTCGAACGATGATAATATCACGCGTGTGGAGGAGGCAGTCAGTAAGAACGCTGATCTGTACGTTGCTTTGCACAATAACTCAAGCGCTTCGTCCTCTGCAAGAGGAGCGACGGTGTACTACCCGAACAACAATTACAATAAGACGGTCAGCGAGACGGGAAAGGCTGCTGCCACAGATATTTTGAAGAACCTTTCCAAAATAGGCCTGAAGGATCGGGGGCTTAACATCCGCAATTCGGAGGATGGAACAAAATATCCCGATAATAGTATGGCGGACTATTACATGATCATCAAGACGGCAAAGCTTATGAACATGCCTGCGATCATTGTAGAACATGCCTTTATGACGAATAAGGGGGACGTAAATTCCTTTTTGGGATCAGACGAGGCGCTAAGAAAGCTTGGGGCGGCAGATGCCAGGGGCATTGCCGATTACTACGGCTTAAAAAAGAAAAAGACCACGCGCGTAAACTTAAAAAAAGTTGCGCAGGTAAAAGAAGATAAGGTAAAAATTACATGGAGCGCGTTTGACGGGGCAGACTATTATATCGTCTGCCGCAGAAGGCTACTTGAACCGGCAGGCGAAGATGGGGCTGCGGTGTATTCAAAGTGGGAGAGGATCGGTAAGACCAGGAAGGAATATTACTGTGACAAGGACTTTGAAGCAGACACCACATATTATTATACCGTAAAGGCACACATAGCAGAGACGGACAGCTTTAGCAAAAAGCATACGGTGGGGTTTGGCGTAACCACGAAATAAAACAGTACCGATAGCAATGGGAAGAGAGTATGAAGGAAAGCTATAAACATTTATTGAATTACACGGCAAATTTAATAACTCTGCTGGTAGAAGGTGTCCTGTTCGGATTGATCTGGTATAAGTATTATTCCAAGATCACGATCATGGAGACCGACATTATTGCCAATTACCATCAGCGTGGTAACTGGGCAGTCATCGGAATGTATATTCTGATTCTTTTTTTCTTTACCAAGGTATTCGGAGGCTATAAGATCGGCTACTTAAGAGTAGGGGATATCATTTTATCAAATATTCTTGCACTGTTTCTGGGTAACATTGTTGCGTACTTAGAGCTGGTGCTCATTACGCGTACCTACGCCAATCCGGGACCGCTGTTTTGCATATTTCTGTTAGAAATAATTATGATAACCTTGTGGACGTTTCTGGTGCGTGCCATGTACAAGCACCTGTATCCGCCGAGAGATATGCTGGTAGTGTACGGAAGATATGCGCCGGACGATCTGATCGAGAAGATAAATTCCCGCAAGGATAAATATAATATCTGTGAGACGGTAAGCTGTACGATCGGCTACCGCAGATTGTTTGAGCTGATGGAAAAATACCCGACGGTCGTGCTGTGCGACCTGCCGGCGGAGACCAGAAACGATCTGATGAAGTTCTGCTATCAGAAATCGATCCGTGCGTACTGTACACCGAAGCTGACCGATATTATGTTCCGCGGTGCAGATGACATTCATCTGTTTGATACACCGCTGTATGTGTTCCGCAATCAGGGACTTACCATCGACCAGCGCTTCTTTAAGCGCTTTTTCGACATCGTACTGTCTGTGATCATGCTTGTAATCACTTCTCCGTTTATGGTGCTGATCGCACTCGCGATCAAGCTGTATGATGGTGGCCCGGTTTTTTATACACAGGAGCGCTATACAAGGGACGAGCGTATTTTTAAGATCATCAAATTCCGCAGCATGCGCGTTGACTCCGACAAGGAGGAGCAGCGTATAACCGGAAAGGAGGATGACCGTGTGACACCGGTCGGCAGGCTGATCCGTGCAATCCATTTTGATGAGCTGCCACAGTTGTTCAATATCTTAAAGGGTGATATGTCAATCGTGGGACCACGACCGGAGTGGAGAGTAACCACAGAGCAATACTGCGAGCAGATACCGGAGTTCCCGTTCCGGCTTAAGGTAAAGGCAGGACTGACCGGATATGCGCAGGTATGGGGAAAGTACAATACCACCCCGTATGATAAGCTAAAGCTTGACATGACTTACATTGAACAATATTCTTTATGGCTGGATCTGAAGATCCTGATGCTTACGTTTAAAGTGCTTTTTATGAAGGAGAACACCGAAGGAGTGGACGAATCCCAGACGACAGCACTTAAGAAATAAAAGGAGCAATTATGGACGACATTAAAATCAGTGTAATTATGCCGGTCTACAAAGTGGAAAAATATGTGGCGAAAGCCATTGAAAGTATTTTGCATCAGACGCTTACGGAGTTTGAGTTCTGGATCGTGGATGATGGAAGCCCGGACAAGAGTGGAGAGATCTGTGACGCTTATGCGGCGAAGGACGCGCGTATCCATGTAATCCACAAGGAGAACGGAGGCGCGCCGAGTGCGCGCAATGCCGCGATGCGGCTTGCCAATGGAAAGTATTGGTTTTTCCTTGATGCGGACGACTGGGCAGAGCCGGATATGCTTAAAAGCCTGTACGAAAAGGCGGAGGCGCATCAGGCACAAATCGTGATCTGCGGATTTTATATTGATACCTATTATGGGAAGAACCAGAAACACCATATTTCCGAAAAGTATTGTGTGGATGATGCGGTTTACGAGAATGCGCAGTCTTTCCGGGAAAATTCCTACCGCTATTTCGACCGTAATCTGCTGTACACACCGTGGAATAAGCTGGTGCTTGCCTCCTATCTTAGGGAACATGACATTTTCTTCCCGGAGACTTTCCGTGATGATTTCCCATTTAATATCGCGATCGTGCGGGATGTGGAGCGCGTGGTCGTGTGCACGGATGCGTACTATCATTTCCTGCGTGCGAGGGAGGAGTCCGAGACAACCAAATTCTATCGCAATCTCTATGAGAAGCGGGAGGAAGAGCATGGCTGGATGGTTGATTTGTACAAGGAGTGGGGGATTGACAGCCCACAGGTGCGCGAGATGATCGCAAGGCGGTACGTTGAACGCATTATCGAATGTGTGACCAATCTTACCTGCTCGACCTGTACCTTAAGCCACAAGGAGCGTATGCAGGAGATCCGCAGGATACTTAAGAATCCAAGAATCGATGAATGCCTGCGCTACGCAAAGATCCGTTCACTTTATACCAAGCTTGCGCTGCTGCCGATCCGTTGGAAGGCGGTCTGGCTGGTCTGGCTGGAGGCTGCGGTGATCACATTTGTAAAAGAGCATAACGGCAAGCTGTTTGCGCTGCTCCGCTCACACAGATAGGCAGGGACAGGCGCATGGCAATTTTACAGACAAACGAGATGTTTAAGCGTGAGCTGTCCCATAAGCAGCACCGGCTTACGGACGAGGAGCTGGCAGGCGTCAAGACAGTCGTATATGAGATCTTATGCGATGTGACCGCTGTCTGTGATGATCTTGGTATCCCGTATATGCTGGGAGGGGGAACTGCACTTGGTGCGGTAAGACACAAGGGCTTTATCCCGTGGGATGATGACATCGATCTGAATATTGAACGAAAATATATTGACCGGCTGCTCAATGAGATAGAGGCGCGCTACAAAGACAAATACTACATTGAGGCACCGCTCCGGACACCGGGATACTTAAGTTCCTGGGTTATGATCCACAAGAACGGGACGGTTTTTCAGGAGTATCTTGTCAAGTCGGGGCGTGAGAATGGGATCAAGATCGATATATTTGTGATCGAGAATACCTTTGATGATCCAATCCGCAGGTTGTGGCACGGAATCTGCTCGGAGGCGGGACTGTTTCTTCTGTCCTGCTACCGGATGTATCTGTGGCGGGACGAGTTTCATGCACTGGCAGAGGGCAATAAAAAGGCGGAGCTTGTCATCCACATCAAAGAGAAAATCGGTAAGCTGTTTGCAAAGAAAGGCAGCTGCTGGTATGAGCGTGTGCAGCGCTGTTTGATGCGATGCGGGAAGGAAAATTCCAAATATGTGACCATTCCGTCAGGGCGTGGGCATTTTTGGGGAGAATTGTACAAAAGAGAGGCTTTTTTGCAGACGATTCCCATGCAATTTGAAGATAAAATCCTGCCGGTCACGGCGGATTATGAACATTATCTTCAAAATTTATACGGAGAATATATGAAATTGCCGCCGGAATCTGCAAGAGAACACCACATTATTTATGACGTTCAGGTATAAAAGTTGCTCAAAAAATTGAAATGTGGTAAAATGCTTCCAAATAATGCTTGGAGATTTATATGAAGAAATATTTTGATAATTTTTGGAAATATCATTATCTGCTATACGAATTGGTAAAGAAAGGAATCAAGCTGAAATACCGGCGTTCCTATCTTGGAATTATATGGTCATTGCTGGAGCCTATTCTGACAACAACGGTTCTTACCATCATATTCGGTACGTTGTTTGGCAATGATTCCAGGTCATTCCCGATGTATATCCTGACCGGACGACTGTTGTATTCTTACTTCTCATCCAGTACCAAGGGAGCGTTAAAGTCTATCCGCGCACATTCCGGTATGATCAAGAAGGTGTATGTGCCGAAGTATCTGTATCCGTTGTCGAGCATTCTTTATAACTATGTGATCTTCTTTATTTCACTGATTGTTCTGGTGCTGCTTGGATTCTACTGCGGTGTATTCCCGACCTGGAGATGGTTTGCAATCCTGCTGCCGCTGCTGATTCTTCTGGTGCTGTCCTTCGGTGTGGGAATGATTCTTGCGACCATAGGTGTATTTTTCCGGGATATGGAGTACCTGTGGGATGTCGCATTGATGCTTATCATGTATTCCAGCGCGATCTTCTATTATCCGAAGAAGCTGTTAAAGAGTGGATATAGCTGGGTGCTCAGAGTCAATCCGCTGTATTCGATCATCGAGAATGCGCGCGCGATCCTTTTCGGAGATCCGATCAACTGGACGAGCATACTGTATGCCAGCGCGTTCAGTCTGGTTTGTCTGATTATCGGTCTGATTGTGTTCCAGCGCAATCAGGATAAGTTTATACTAAAAATATAATTTTGTTTTAATTTTTGAAAGAGTGACAGGAGCAATAACATGGCAAAAGACGCGTTAAATGTAAACCACGTCAGCATTCGATTTAATCTGAGTAGGGAGAAGGTAGACAGTCTTAAGGATTATGTACTCAAATCCATTACCCGGCAGATGCAGTTTGATGAGTTTTGGGCGCTTACCGATGTGAGTTTTAAACTGAAAAAGGGTGACCGTCTTGGAATCCTCGGAATGAACGGAGCCGGAAAAAGTACGTTGCTTAAGGTCATTGCAGGCGTATTCAAGCCAACGGAGGGAAAGGTAACCCACAAGGGCAAGATCGTTCCGCTTTTGGAGCTTGGAGCCGGTTTTGATAAGGAATATACGGGACGTGAGAATATCTATCTGTACGGTGCGATGCTCGGATACAGCAAGAGCTTCATCGACAGCAAGTTCGACGAGATCGTTGCATTCTCCGAGCTTGAGAAGTTCATTGATGTACCGCTTAAGAATTATTCCTCCGGTATGAAGAGCCGTCTTGGCTTTTCGGTTGCCACGGTCGTTGAGCCGGACATCCTGATCCTGGATGAGGTACTTTCGGTCGGAGATGCGAAGTTCCGCAAGAAGAGTGAGCAGAAGGTTCTGTCCATGATGGAGGACGGGGTAACGGTTCTGTTCGTATCACATAGCTTAAAGCAGGTGCGCAGGCTGTGTACCAAGGCAATGATCCTGGATAAGGGCCACATGTTGGCTTTTGGGGATATCGAAACGGTTGCCCAGCAGTATGAGGCAATGGTCGGACCGGAAGATGATGACGATACAAAGAATAAAAATAAATGAAAAGGATGATAAAGAGATGAATATTGCGATTATTTTTGCAGGTGGAAGCGGAGTCCGCATGGGCGCCGGAGTACCAAAACAGTTTTTGGAGATTAACGGAAAGCCGATCATTGTGCATACACTTCAGCTTTTTCAGTATCATGACAAGATCGATAAGATCTATGTATCCATCCTGAAGGATTATGTATCTTATATGGAAGAGCTGGTGGACGAGTACCACTTAAAGAAGGTTGTTTCCGTCATTCCGGGAGGGGAGACGGCGCAGGATTCTATCTACAATGCACTGAAAAAGGCGGAATCTGAAAATCCGGGAGACTCTATTGTACTTCTCCATGACGGTGTACGTCCGTTCGTATCCTATGATGTGATCGCAGAGAATATCAAGAGCGTTGAGGAATATGGCAATGCAATCACCACGACAGCCTGCTATGAGACCATCCTGCTCAGCAAGGACGGAAACTATGTAGATTCAGTTCCGTTCCGCAAGGAGACATTTGCAGCGCAGGCACCGCAGAGCTTCCGCTTAAAGGACATCATTGCTGCACATGATGTGGTACGCAATCGTCCGGAGCGCTACGAGAATATGGTTGATGCATGTACGATCTGTAAGAGTCAGGGCATCGATGTACACATGGTTCCGGGAAACCGTGGCAACATCAAGGTTACGACTCCGGAGGATGTATATATGTACCGTGCTCTTTTGCAGTATAAGGAGAATGAGCAGGCATTTGGCCTGGGACTTACGAACCGTATGGATGCAAAGAGACATCAGGATTCATAGGATCAAAGGAGCAGAATATGAGTTTAGAGATAATGGAGAGTCCTCTTGATAGAGTATTGCAGGAGGACCTTGATACAATCGCATCATCGAATTTACCTTGGGAGCAGTTAAGCGGCTCCCATATTCTGATTACAGGAGCAACCGGACTTGTTGGCTCCATGGCGGTAAAGGCACTTGCCTGCTGCAACCGTAAGCGGGGGCTTCAGATGACGATCCATCCGATGATCCGCAATATGGAAAAGGCAAAAAGAGTGTTTGGTGAGCTTGCAGAGCGCGAGGATATTTCGTTTGTCGAGGGTGACATCTTAAACCCGATCCATACGGATGCACCGATCGATTATATTATTCACGGAGCAAGCGTTACCGCTTCAAAGACGTTTGTCACCCAGCCGGTGGAGACAATTTCCACTGCGATACAGGGAACAGAGCGGCTGTTGCAGCTGGCAGGCGAAAAGCATGTCCGCAGCATGGTATACATCTCATCCATGGAGGCGTTCGGTATCACCGATCCTGCACTCTCAAGCGTCAAGGAAGAAAATTTAGGCTACATCGATGTGATGAATGTAAGAAGCTGCTACTCTGAAAGCAAGCGCATGTGTGAGGTTATGTGTGCATGCTACGCACATGAGTATCAGGTTCCGGTCAAGGTGGCAAGACTTGCGCAGACATTTGGCGCAGGTGTGTCTAAGGAGGAAGGACGTGTATTTGCGCAGTTCGCAAAGAGCGCGATCTTTGGCGATGACATTGTGCTGCATACAAAAGGAGAGTCTACCGGTAATTATTGCTATACGATGGACGCCGTGCTCGGACTTCTTACAATCCTTTTAAAGGGGAATACCGGAGAGGTGTATACAGTTGCAAATCCTGCAACAACCATCCAGATCAAGGATATGGCGCAGATGGTGTGTGATACACTCGGCAACGGCAGGATAAAAGTAGTATTTGATATTCCACAGGATGCACTTACATACGGATATGCTCCGGATGTCGCAATGCATCTCAATTCAGATAAGCTGCAGGCACTTGGCTGGAAGCCGGTATATGATCTGCCGCAGATGTATGAGCGTCTGGTGGCAAGCTTTAAGGAGCAGGGAATTTAGGAATGGAACGGCGGTTAGAGCGGCAGGAGGTGCAGAAGCTACTTTTAGAGATGCTGGATGCATTTGCTGCGTATTGCAGGAAGCATGAACTGAGATATTATCTGGTCGGCGGCACACTTTTGGGTGCAGTCCGGCATCAGGGCTTTATTCCATGGGACGATGACATTGATGTCGGTATGCCGAGACCGGATTATGAGCGTCTGCTTGCGCTGGCGAAGGAAGAACCGGTCGCTCCGCAGTACCGGATTATTTCGGCGGAGGATGATACGCTTTCTCTCCCGTTTGCAGAGATGATACATCTGGATACAAGGCTGGAACGCCCGACTTCAAAGTATATTGACGGAGATTTCAGGCAGTTATATCTGTTTCTGGATATTTTTCCACAGGATGGGTGGCCTGAATCCGAGCAGGCGGCAAGATGTCTGGTGAGAAGAACGGACTTTCTTCGCAAGCTAAGCACCGAGTCGAGGGCAACGCTCGGAGTGGGAACAAACGTTGCCAGGATCATTGCCAAGACACCGGCAATACTGATCGGGCGTGCAATCGGGACAAGCCGGATCAACCGGCATCTGGACAAGATTGCAAAAAAATATAATTATGATTTAAGTAAGTATGTAGGAGCTGTCACTTACGGAATATACGGCATCGGGGAACGGTGCGAGCGGGAAACAGTTTTTCCGTTAAAGGAAGTGACCTTCGAGAACAGAGCGTTTTTGGCACCGGGGTGTACGGATTCCTACCTGACAGGGATATTCGGGGACTATATGACTCCGCCGCCGAAGGAAAAGCAGGTCAGCCACGGACTTACGGTGTGGTTAGATGATAACAAGCAATAAAACAATAGTCGAGGAGATAAGAGAATGGATTTATCAATTATCTGGCTCTTGAGTGACAAAGAGCAGGACAATCGTGCAACGTTACAAAGCCTGAAGGCAGGACTTTTGGGAGATGAGCAGATAATCCTCTGCGGAACAAGTGATCAGAAGGAGCTGATCTCGAAAGAGCTTCCAGCGAGTGTGACATTGGATTGGATAGACTGCGCGAAGCTTGAAAACGCATACGAGCCAATGAAACTGGCAGTCGAAAAAGTAAATCGTGATTATACGACTGCAATTAACGGTGGCGATACTTTCTCAGAGGGCTGGATGGATGAGCTGCGTGAGGCGGTTGCAGCATATCCGAACGAATCCATCTTCATGATGAAAAAGATCATGCCGGATGGCAAGTCCGGTGCATTTAGCACCCCGAAGCCTTCCCAGAAGCAGGTGCTTGTTTCCTTAAAGGATAAATATCACATCGTACCGTTTTATTTTGGAGGTACGGTGATAAAGAGCCATTTCTTCGAGAAGCTTCATCTTCATCCGAAGAAAGGTCTGGAGATGGAACGCGAGTTCATGCTCCGCATCTGCTACCGCAAGATGTCGCTTGTGTATCTGCCGGGGCTTCTGTATAACAGCATTGAGACAAGAGAAGGTGATATGACCTTCTACAAGGGAATTTATGAGCCGGCATGGTATGACAGATCCTTCACGGAGTTCTGGATTCCACTGTTTCAGAAAATCAGGGACGCCGGAAAAGAGATTCCTCTATTCTTACAGTACCAGGCGATGTTTACGGTGATCAGCCGTATCGACAGCAACCTGAATAACCGCAATAAGCATGTGATCGAGGAAGGTCATGAGGAGGATTGCATCCGCCTGTTTGGCGAACTGTTCCAGTACATTGACGATCCGGTTCTGTTTAATGCGCATAAATTGAAGGAATGCTCCTCCGCAGACTCACTGAAATGGCTGTTTGGCGTATTGAAAAACGGAGAGGGTTATCAGTTTGTCAAGGGCTATCTGAGCGGTGGCATCTATTATGCCGGCGGGCAGACACTTTTTAATAAGGTAAATACACTCGCTACGAATATATTGTTTATGGATTACCGGGACGGAAAGCTGGAAGTGGATGCCACGATCCATCCAATCCTGTATGCAATGGCAGACTCTATTTATGCCCTATTTGATGATAAGAAGTATGAGCTGGAATATACCGGACGCTATTCCATGACGAAGATTTATGGAATCAGTGTTTACAAGACCCACCCGTTCCACCTTTCCATTCCACTTGAGTGCGTTGCAAACAAAGACTTTGTCAGCCTGAATTTCTGCGCGCAGATCGGGGAGGAATTTATCCGGACGAAGCTTTCGTATGAATCACATTTCAGCCGTATCAGCAACCGGTTCGGTGCATGCTACTGGTGCTTTGGCGAAAACAGCCAGTACATGATGACAAAGGAAGAATTCGGACTTCGAATCCGGCTTATGAGCAACCCGAAGAAGGAGCAGAAGCAGCAGGAAAGAAAGCTGCAGAGGGCAATGCTGCGGCATCACAGCAAGCGTGACCTTATGTTTCTTGCGGTGCGCAAGGCATATTTCTTTGCCAAGCCGTTCATGAAGAAGCGGCCGATATGGATGTATCTGGACAAGATCTACAAGGGCGGAGATTCCTCTGAGTATCTGTATCGCTATGCGGTGGCAAAGAACGACAATATTTCACATTACTATCTGATCGATAAGCATACGACCGATTATAAGAGATTAAAGGCTGCCGGCTATAAGCCGCTCAAGCGTGGAAGCATCAAGCACCGGCTGGTATTTTTGATGGCGGATATGATGGTGATTTCCAATTCCACGGTATTCGCATTCAACAATTACGGACTTCCAAATTCCAGCTATATCCGTGATCTGGTAAACTTCCATGTCTGCTGTGTACAGCATGGCCTGTCCGTACAGAAGATCGCAGTGGCACAGAACCGTCTGCGTGATAATACAAGACTTTACTTCTGCGCATCCGAGTATGAGATCAAGAACCTTTCCAAGCCAATCTACGATTATGTGGGCTATGATGCGTTAAAGCTGACCGGTGTGCCGCGTTATGATGGTTTGAAGAATGATGACAAGAAGCAGATCATGATCAGTCCGACCTGGCGTATGCAGGCCGCGGTTCCGGTTCGTACCAGCGAGGGAGAGCAGCGCGATTACAACCCACTGTTCAAGGAGAGCACCTATTTTAAGGTATTTAATTCCCTGATCAATAATCCGCGTCTGATCGAAGCAGCCAAGAAGTACGGCTACCGCATCAAGTATGTGCTTCACCCGATCGTAAGCTCGCAGGTGGAGGACTTTGACAAGAATGATTATGTGGACATCATTCCGGCGGTCGGGGATATGAGCTATGAGAAGATGTTCTGCGAGTCAAGCCTTATGGTAACAGACTTCTCCGGCATTCAGTTTGACTTTGCCTATATGAGAAAGCCGCTTGTATACCTGCATCACAAGGATATTCCGCAGCATTACGAGGAGGGAACCTTCTTCTACGACACAATGGCATTCGGCGAGATCTGCCATGACAATGACGAGCTGATCGATACCCTCTGTGAGTACATGGCAACGGGCTGCAGGATGAAGGACGAGTATGTAAGACGTGCGGATGATTTCTTCTACTATAACGATCACAATAACTGCGAACGTATCTACAATATTATGATCGATTATCAGAATAAACTGCTTAACAAGGGAAAAGGAGAGAGCGTATGAAAAAAACAGTAAAAAATGTGTTGTATCTGGTACTTGCGCTTGTGATTTTCGGAACATTTGCCGCAACAAAGGTGCCGGTTAAGGCGGAGGGCAATGTATTTGTGCTTAACGTGTCAGAGGGCATGGACATCTATAAGGAAATGAAAAATGTCATGGCACAGGCTGCGGGAGTGGCTACCGATGGCAATCCCTCCACGGTTGTGATCCCGGCTGGAAATTACACACTCAGCACGGTGCTTCGGCTGTACAGCAATGTGACGGTAGATGCGACGGGAGCAACGATCACATACAGCAATGCAAACGGTGAAAACCACAACATGCTGATCTCCGGTTACATCGAATACAACAAGTCCGATGCCTGCAAGGGATACAGCGGTCATAAAAATATCGGAATCAAGGGTGGTACATGGGTATCTCCGAGCAGCAACAAGGCGAGTATGCTAAAGATCATGCACGCCAAGAACGTTGTGATCGACGGAGCAACCTTCGTTGGCGGCGGAAGCGCGCATCAGGTTGAGGTTGCCGCGATCGATGGATTAAAGGTAACCAACTGTGTATTTAAGGATTTTACAGGGAAAAAGGGAGACAAATCGGAAGCACTCCAGTTTGATATCCCTTGCTCCGAAAAGGTCTATGGGGATACCTATCAGGACGGAACTCCGATGAAGAACGTTACCGTTTCCGGCTGCACATTTTCAAATGTGCCAAGAGGACTTGGAACACATACATTACTTGTCGGCGCATGGCATGAGAACATTGTCATTAAGGACAACAAGTTTGAGAATGTAGCGGAAGAATGTATTTCCACAGTAAATTATTATAATTGTGAAATCTATGACAATACGATGAAGAACTGTGGCGCCGGCGTGTTAGTACAGACCTATAAGAAAAATCCGGTTTCCGTATATTCAAGCGTAGAAAAGAGCGGAAGCTATAAGGCAGTATCGGTGGATGATATGAAGATATCCATCCATGACAATACGATGAATATCAGTTATTCCTCCTCCTGCGATGAGATTCAGGGAATCAACCTGATCGGCGGTATTGTATCCAAGGCAAACTTAAAGGGCGGCGACAAGAAGACGATTGCAAAGGGAGATTACCGCGTGAAGGGTGTCACGATCGAGAACAATAAGATTACCACCGCGGGCTTTGGAATCCACATGCAGGGTGCTTGTGATGTCACGATCAAGGGCAATACGATCACGGGCTCCGGTTACAGCTCCAAGGATAAGAACAAGGATAAGTACGATGGCTGCTTTATCCAGACAGACAGCGAGAATGTCAGCGTGCTAAAAAACAGCATCACAGGCGTATCACGCTGCGGCATTTTCGTGATGGAAAATGCGTCTGTTGCAGACATCAAGAATAATACGATCAAGGACTGCCCGAAGTATGGCATCGGGTATTACGACAATGCGGGACTTGCCGGAACCATGAGCGGAAATACGATCTCCGGCAAGGTGGAGACCGGAATCTCCGTATCAACGGGATGCAGCTTAAATATTGTAAGTGAAAATACCGTTACAAAGACGAAGAACAATGCGATGAACATTTACCTCGACTCAAAGGTTGAGGAAATCAGCAGCAACACGTTTGACACTCCAAAGAACAACGGTATTATCATCTCCACCAACAGCAGTGTCGGCACGATCAGGGACAATACGATCACAAAGGCAGCAAGCAACGCGGTCAACGTATATTCCAAATCCAGTGTAGACAGCATCAGCGGCAATACATTTACCAATCCGACGAAAAACGGAGTGATCGTTTCGACGAACAGCTCAGTTGGCACGATTGAAAAGAACACGATCACATCCCCGAAGGAGGATGGCATCCAGCTGTATTCCAAGAGCAAGGTAACTACGATCTCGGACAATAAGATCAGCAAGTCCGCAAAGGATGGTATTTTCCTGACAACCGGATGCAGCGCGGGAAGCATTAAGGGAAATACGATCAGCAACGCAAAGCGTGAGGGTATCCAGATCTACTCCAGTTGTAAGGTTACGTCCGGAATAACCGGAAATAAGATCAAGAGCTCTGCCAATAATGCGATCAAGGTAACGACCAAGTGCACGATCGGTAAGATCGAGAGCAATACCATAACGACAGCTGGTTCTAACGGTATTCTGTTGTGCAACGATGCAGTCGTATCAAAGGACGTGAAGAAGAACAAGATCAGTAAGGTCAAGGGAAACGCGATCAGCGTGACCAGCGGCGCAAAGATCAAAGGAAAACAGCAGTAATTGTGTGATATGGCAAAAGAAAGGGTTCGGCAAAAGCCGAACCCTTTTTGTATAGAAAAATAATTATTTTAAAATCTATTTTTTGAAAAGGCGCTTGAGCTTCCGCTTCAACCAGCGGCATGCCCTGCGGAAGAAGGTACTTTTCAGAGCAGCGATCTCTTTTTTCTGGGTGCTAATTTCTTGCTTCTGGGCAGCAATCTCTTTCTTCTGGGTGCTGACCTGCTTCTTTAACTTCTTGACCTGGGATTCCAGATGCGCAATCTTAACCTTGCTCTCGGAAGACTTTACTGCAAGTTCATTATACTTCAGGTAGGTTCTGCGGAACTTGCGCTTTAGCTTCTCATTCGTCTCATTCTCCGATGTGCCGGCAAACAGTGGAAGATTGTCTAACAGCTCATCATACGTATATGGAACCGAGGTGGTATCATCCGGGCGGAACACATTCTTAATTCCGTTGAACAAGGTGGTGTATACCGTAAGAAGATAATCCTCATCCTTTTGAACACCCGCATCCATTGCCTGCTCAATCTTGTCCACCAGATAAGGAGCACTCAGATCCTCGACCTGGATGACGCGATCCGGGTAATTGATGTTTTCATAGAATCTGCCAACCTTGTTATTCCATTCAAGTCCGATGGAAGGAATTCCAAGGGAGAACGAAATAATGCTCGGATGAAGCCGGCAGGAGATAACTCCGTCGTAGGAGGAGATCCTTGCAAGCAGAGTCTCCGGAAGATTGATGTTGAATACGCACTTTGAGGCATTGATTCCGTAATTCTGGATCAGATAATGGACAAACGCCTCGTCGCCGAAGTGACCGCTGGTGATCAGTTCATAGTCATAGCCGCGGTTCTCCAGCTCATTCGTAAGATCCTTCCACAGCGCTGCAGCCTGATCCCGGTGAAAATCATATTTGTTATCCTTAAAGCCATTCGCGCGCAAAACGAAAATTCCAATCTTCTTTTTGCTGTTCTTTTTCTTAGGCATCTTGAAGTTGTCAAAGATCTTGCCGGAAAATACAGCAGGATCTGCAACCTTTCCGATGACGATATCTTCTCTGGAACGGAACTTCTCCAGCTTGTCATATCCGTCACGGGTGGTAATCTGCTTCACACAGTCAAGATTTAAAGCAGCCTTAAGGCGCTGGCACTTGGCATTGTCCTCGTCGTAGTGCTCGATTCCGATAGCAGAAAAGATGACTGGCTTGTTATACTTCTGCGCAAGCTCTATCTCAATGGAAGTCCGCTCGTAAAAGGTCTGATAGGTATAGTTAAAAAGCGGCGCGCCACCGAAAATGATCAGATCAGCTTTCTTTATTGCATTCTCCGCGGTAACAAGAAGTGCAGGATCTTTTGACGCGATATATTTCTGTGTGATGATAGCTGCTGCACGGCTGCTTATTTTATAGTCGGATGGAGCAATACCAAGATTCTTCATCGCTGCATTGACCAGTGCAATATCGGAAGCCTCAATTACCTGATCGCCTACATTGTCCGAATCTCTATTGGTTAGTAAAAGTATTTCCATGTTTAGTTCCCTTTCAAAAGATGTTTAATTTTGCGAGGAATCGCGGTAAGTATACAGCCCAACCGATAAGAAGTGGAAAGCTTCAAAGCGGAAATCTCTTTTTTCTTATGCTCCAATTCCCTTGTAAGATCATTGCAAGTATGAACCTGCGCTGAAATTTTCTCGGATTGTTCTGAAATCTCTCCGGACTGTGCCGAAATTTTCTCGGACTGCGCCTTGATAACATCGTTTTGCTGTTTTATTTTTTGTTCTAAGGAGGCAATGAGCAGCTCGTTCTGCTTCTTCGCCTGCCGTAATCGCTTCACCTTTTTGGTAAGATCCTGATTGCTTCCGTTCTTGGCACTTAACTGACGGTAAGTGAGGTTCGCGAAAAATGCAAGAAAATCCTCTGTTGAGTCCGTCAATAAATGATGAAGACACTCGGCGTTAGAATCAGAAAAATAGTAATCCCCATCCTGTTCACTAAGTCCGAGCTTGGAAAGCCCCTCGCCTTGAAGAAACGTCACAGTCTCGCAAAAGGCATGCCAGTTATTGATATTGTGCAAAAAGTACACAAGCGTATTTAAAATCTTGTTGTCAAAGCTTCGCTTTGGAAAGGCACCATGCGCGATCAGACTCTCGCGTGTCGCGATCCAGTTATTGATCGGGACGAGCGGAGACTCGGTCAGATTGCTAAAGAGGCTGTCCGACTGATTGATCCGGTAGTTGATCAGCGGCTTGTTTACAAGCGTGATACGCTTAGCTCTTGCGATAGCATTGATGACAAAGAAGATATCGTTGCCATTCTTGGTCGCCTGAAAATCCAGCTGGATGGACTCGATATACTCACGGCGGAACATCTTATTCCACGGATGCGCGGTCGTGATGTTTAAGATATAATCCGGAACATCCATAGCGCTGAATGGACGCTTGCTCGGAACGTACTTCCCGCAGATATATCCAGAGCTTGGCAATGCCTTCTGTAAATCCTCAAAATAGTGGTTGGCAGAGCAGATGCAGATATCGGCGGAATCCTCCTCGCACTTGTGGTACATAAGCTCCAATGCCTTTGGATGGAAAAAGTCATCCGAATCCCAGAATACGAGGTACTCGCCCTGTGCGACCGCCTTGCCTGCATTTCTTGCCACACCGGCATGCTGGTTGGTCTGTGTGAGAACCCGGACACGAGAATCCGCAGCTTCGTATTCTCTTAGGATGGAAAGCGAATCATCCGTAGACCCATCATCCACGCAGATCAGTTCAAAGTCACGAAAAGTCTGCACCAGAATGCTGTCGATACACTGACGCAGATTCCTACTTGCATTATATATAGGTACAATGACCGAAACTTTATAAATTGACATATAAATATCCTCTTAGATAATTACTCACTATTCCTATAATACAATAATTTGCAGTTTTTGTCTATGCCATTCCGTTTTTTGTTGGGAATATTTCAAGGGTTGATATGCGGAATGAAATGTATTAAAATAGGGGCAAATTTTGGAGAGGAAGAGCGTATGAATCAGACAGAGCAGAAAATCAGAAATAAAATTACATTGCTGACATTTATTTGCAGCTTACTGGTGATTTGGATACATACCTTTAATTTGGAATTGTATGGAATTGACGCAGCATCAACAGGAGTTGGAAGGGCTGCGTATTTTCTGGAGAATTACTGGAAAAATGTGACAAATATCGCAGTTCCGCTTTTCTTTTTTATTTCCGGATTTTTGTTCTTCCGGACGTATGATTTTGGCTTTCAGGATACGATCGCAAAGTATAAATCGAGGGTTAAGAGCATCGGCATTCCGTATATATGCTGGTGTACGATATATTATCTTTTTTTTGTGGTCATTACCAGCATCCCTGCTGTCAGCCGGTTCCTAAACGGCGCAGAAAAGAGGGAGATATCCGTAATCGCATGGCTTCGCTGCCTCGGACCGGAAAAATACTATACGCTGTGGTTCTTGCAGAACCTTATCCTGTTTATCGCGCTATGTCCGGTGCTTTATCTTGTGCTGAAAAACCGGAAAAAAATACCGGTCGGAACGATTGTCTTGCTTGCCGGAATTTTAAATGTATATTTCAAGTGGATCTCTTTGCCGGCTGGACTGATCGAATACGCGGCAGGTGCGTGGGTAGCAATCAACTACAAAAATATTATTTTCTACTGCAATAAGTATATTTCAATTATTGCGTGGGTTTATATCGCGTATTTGTTCGGAACAGGCTTCCGCTGGTATGGACTGATCAGTGAATTGCTGCTGTTTGCTGCACTATGGTACGCACTTGATTGCTTTTCTCTTGAAAGAGAGTTCCCATGGTGGATGAAGATTACCTTTTTTACCTACGTCGCGCATGATCTGGTACTGGAGGTGCTGGAGAAGCTTTTGTTGATTGCTCTGGGCAGACAACCGATATGGGCGCTCGCAACGTACATTTTTGTGCCGGTCGTGGTGTTCCTTGTCCTTGTGGTGGCGGCAATGCTGCTTAAGAGGTGTCTGCCTCGGGTGTGGAGTGTGCTTACGGGTGCCAGATAAGATCGTTAGAAATGAGGAAGTGTAACAAATGAAAAAAATTGTAGTAACAAAATATGTAAAATATGTGGTATGCATAATGGCTTTCCTGGGCGTTATCTTATGGGGTAAAAAGACGGCCTATGCGATCACGGTGGATGTCAGCCAGGTTGAATCGGGCGAGTCTGATGGTGTATACCGTATTACAAAGGGAAGCACGGAGGCATTAAATTTCCAGATCCCGTCACAGACTACCGAAATCGTAGGTGCGGATGGAACCGTGACGTATGAGACAGCATATCCGCAGATCACCAAGATCAAAAATGCAAAATCATCCATTGTAAAGTATGAAAACGGGATGGTAACCGGAGTGACAGAGGGGTCATCCACCGTCAAGGTTACATACAAATACATCTTCAGCAATTATACGGTCACAGAGACAACGTCGGTAATCGTGCGCGTGGTTGCTTATTCGAGAAGCGGTAACACCTTTATCTTTGATCCGTCTTTACTTACGAACAATGACATTACTTACAGTCTTGTCGAGGCAAGTGTGCAGGCAAGGGAGCTTGCGACGGATGCAGACCATTATGCGATCCGTATTCCGGGCGGAAATTATACGGTATCCGATGTGATCCATCTGTACAGCAATACAACAGTTGAAATGGCAGAGGATACGGTGCTTACCATGACCGCCCCGACCGGCTACAATATGTTTTTGCTCGGAACGACCGGTGAGTACAAAGGTGAGGATAATTACAATGAAAGCGAACAGTGTGCCGGGTATAATGGCTTCCATAATATTACCATCCGCGGCGGCAAGCTGGTGGGAAACAGCAGCAGCCGTTCCTGCCTGATCCGTATGGCACATGCAACCAATGTGACACTGGATAGTGTGACGTTTTCCGGCGGTGCAGGTGCACATCAGGTCGAGGTCGCAGCGATCGATGGATTTACCGTAAAGAACTGCGTATTCAGTGATTTTTATGGAATCAAAGGAATCACAGGCAATTACGAGGCACTGCAGCTTGATATTCCATGCGCAGCGAGTCCGTATATGGGCGCTTACGAGGATGGAACCACATTGCGAAATGTCGAGATAACGGGAAATACTTTCCAAAATCTCTCAAAAGGGCTTGGAAGCCATACGATGCTTGTGGGAGCTTACCATACGAATATCAAGATCAACAATAATACATTTTCAAACATTACCAACGAAGCAATTATCGGTCTGAATTATTATCAATGTGAGATCAAAGACAATGTCATGAAGGATTGTGGAGCGGGAATTGAGTTTGAATATTATCTGCCGAACCGCTACTGCATTTACAATACGATTTTTGATGGGCAGCAGACCTACCAGAAGAAGATAAGACATGACGCGCAGACTGTCATCAGCGGCAACAAAATGACCATTAACTACCATACAGGCTATGTCGGCTGCACGGGCATCAATGTATACGGCTACGACCGGACGAACTCGATCGTAGGAGCAGCGGGCAACACCGTAAAGGCACAGAATTATTATGTGAGTGGCGTGACCGTGACTAACAATACGATCGTGACGGCAGGATACGGTATCCGCCTGCAGAATGCGAAGAAATGTACCGTTACAGACAACACGATAACCGGAAAGAATTTTTCAGCGAGTGATTCCCATATCAAAAACGGATATACCTATGATGGCATTTATATTACAAGACATTCATCCACACTGGATTTATCCGGAAATACCATCCGCAATATGAACGGCGGTGGCATTTATCTGTCGGAATCTACCGCGTTAAATGGTATTACAGATAACACGATCGCAGGGGTAAAGCGGTATGGCATCTATCTGTACAGCGGCTCAAAGGCGAAGGTGGGAATCACCGGCAATCTGATCAAGAGCAAATCGGAAGCTGAGGCATTGATCTATCTGAATACGACGGTAAAGACAAAGCATATTATCCAGAACAATATTTTGAAGGGCTATAAAAACAACGCGGCGATCCGCATTGACAATGGCAGATTTTCCATATCAGATAATATCATTACCAATGTATCTGATGGCATTACCATCGGAACAGGAGAGAATATAAGCGGAGCGATATACGCGAATAAGTGCAAGACAAAGGCGGCAACCCGTATTCAGGTTGCAGACAAAATATTCCATATATCAGGAATGTCACAGGATAGTATTGTCTCAGAGGATGGCAGCATCGAGGTAGATCTTCCAAAGATAAAGGGTATTAAGGGCTATCGTGTGCTTGTATCCGGGGATGAGGACTTTGCCGGGAACGTTCAGGCATATTCTTATAAGAAGAACAAAACAACTGCAACGATCAAAGGGCTGGCAGAGGGCAGTACCTATTATGTGAGAACTTACGGTTATAAGAGTTACAATGGGGTAAAGATTTATAAGAACGAATAGAAAAGAAAATTCCCATACGCTTTGCAGAACAAGGCGTATGGGAATTTTGCGTTAATGTTAAATTTGTCAGTGCTTGTGAAGAAAAAGGCTCTTGAACTTACGCGGGATTGTGGTAAGTGCACAGGCAAAACGGTAGGAGCGGGAGTCCTTTATGCTGGACAGCTCCATCTGAAGTGCGTCAAGCTGCGCCTGCTTTGCGCGCAATGCCGCAGTCTGCTTTTTGCATTTCTGGGACAGAATCTGATACCGTCCGCTTTTCTCATTAAACTGCTTGTAGGTCGCATGAGAGAAGAAAACCAGAAAATCCTCCGGCGTATCCGTCAAAAGGTGCTCCAGATATTGCACATTTGCCTCGTTGTAATAATAACCCTCCGGTTGCAAAGAGATCTCCATCTGCGGGAGCACTTCCTCCTTAATATAAAGAAACGTGGTGCGGAAGGCTTCCCAGCCACGCATGTTATGTAAGAAGTACAATAGCGTGCCAAGAATCTTGTTGTCAAAGCTCTGCTTCGGATAAGCATTATGCTGAATAAGGCATTCTCTGGTAAGCAGCCAGTTATGGATCGGAGTCAGGGGCGTCTTATTAACAGCACCGAACTGACTGCGAGGCTGGTTCACGCGGTAGTAAACCAATGGCTTGTTTACGATTGTAATGCGGTTGGCACGTGCCAGACAGTTGATGACAAAAAAGATGTCATTTCCGTTCGGGGTGCTATGGAAGGACAGCCCAAGTTCCTCAATGAAGGACTTGCGGAATAATTTGTTCCAAGGGTGCGCTGTCGCAAAATTTAAAATATGATCCGGAATGTCCTCACTGCTAAACGGACGCTTGCTTGGAATGTATTTCTTCCTCAGATACCCGGAATTTGGAAATGCTTTCTGTATATCATCAAAATAGTGGTTGGCGGAACAGATGCACATGTCGGCATTGTCCTTCTCGCACTGCCTGTACATCAGCTCCAAAGCCTTTGGATGGAAAAAATCATCGGAATCCCAAAATGCAAAATATTTGCCGGTTGCCACGGTCATTCCGTAATTGCGGGCAGTTCCGGCGTACTGGTTCTCCTGCCAGAGGAGGCGTATTCGGGAATCTTTTGCTTCATATTCTTTCAAAATCTGTGGACATTCATCGGTGGAACCGTCATCCACACAGATGATCTCGATGTCTTTTAAGGTCTGGGTGATAACGGAGTCCAGACACTGACGTAGATATATAGCTGTATTATATATAGGTATAATGACAGATACTTTTACGGTGTTCATTATATAGACCTCTCCTTAGTCAGACTATTTCTATCATACTATAAATATAGGAGTTTGTCCATTTGAAAATGTGCTGATTCTGTGGAATCGTGCTATAAAACGATGGAAAAGTGTCCGGACAGTTGAATTTTTATAATTAGAATGATAAACTTACTCTGTATTATTATAAGAAAATTTGGGAGTTTACAAATGAAAAAATGGTTTAAGATCATAACGATGTGCGCGGTTGCATGGACACTTGCGCTGGGAGCAGACAGATGCCCGGTAAATGCTGACGCGGCGGACGAGGGCAGTTACAGTGAGAAGGAAGTTTATGAAGAGGATTCCTATGTGCTGAGTGAAGCGTCTATGGCGAAGGGAAGCAACCGGTATTTTTCCATAGAAAGTGAGTCTTATTACAGCTGGTATCTGAATAAGACAGTTTCCCCGAAAAACATCGTGTGGTCGGTGGATGGTGATGCGATAAAGATCAAATCCAAAACAAACCATAAGAAGGTAAAGATTGGTGCGGTAAAAGAAGGCGAGGCAACCCTTTCGGTAAGCTATGAGCTGGATTACGGCTCTTATGTCTACCGCTATACATCCTCTGCCACCATATACGTTACGAATCCGAAGCTGGCACAAAAGACAATCGGGATCAATAAGCATTGCTCCAATTATACGACCGTGGATATTACCGGCTGCAACTCTTACAGTGACATCGAATGCACCACAAGCAGCAGTAAGATCTCCGCGTATGCATACCGTGACTGGTGGGACGATACGTTAAAGCTGGAGGTGTATGGTCAGAAAAAGGGAGACTACACCGTAAATGTAAAGATCGACGGCAAGACCTTCAAGGTAAAGGTCAAGGTATTTTCGGCGTATTTCAAGAATAAGGCTTCGCACAGTGTTGATTTCTGGATGGATAAGATCTGGCATGAGGGCGATACGATGCTTGCTCTGTACAAGGGCGAGACAGAGCAGCTTAAGGTCAAGGGCTTAAAAGCCGGAAGCAAGATTAAATGGAAAACCAGCGACAAAAAGGTCGCTACGGTGAGCAAGGACGGTGTGGTAAAGGCAAAAGGAAACGGCTACTGCACCATCACGGCGAACCTTCCGGAGGGCGGCAGCATCAGCTACGAAGTGGGCGTTGCATCGAAGGGTGCGATCAAGGCGGTTCATTATGCGATCAAGCATTTCGGCTCCGAGTATTCACAGGCGCAGCGTATGTCGGAAGGTAAATACGATTGCAGCTCGTATGTGTACCGCGCATACCGGGATGCGGGGGTTATTCTGGGCGGCGATAGATACAATGCACCGACGGCTGCAGAACTGGCAAAATGGTGTGAGAAAAATGGCTATGTGCTTTACGAGGAGGACGAGGAGGTCGATGTGACCAAGCTCCTTCCGGGAGATCTGATCTTTGAGACCGGAGAAAACAACGGAAGGTACAAGGGCATTTATCATGTGGATATGTATACGGGCAATTACAGCTCTCTTACCGTAGAGCGCACGAAGTCATACGGTGACAGGATGTATGGCGTGATCATCGCGCGTGTCGGCCGGTAAAATAATCAATAAGAATGGAAACATTTATATGAAAAGTGTGATGAATTATATAAACAGGCATTCGGTGGCAGATATCGTGGGAAATGACCGCACAAGAAAATGCATTTCCCAGGTGCTGTTTTATATCTGTCTGGCGGTGTATATGACAGCCTCTCTTTTGCAGTATACTTCCATAAAGTCCGGCTATCCGGACTTTAACAAGCTGCTTACCCAGATCATAGGGTACTGTGTATATGTTGCGATCGTAAATGTGATACTGTTTGCAGATTATTCTCTGATACAGGTTGTACTGTATGTGGCGATGATGATATTGATGTACCATTCCTACAAAAATGCGGGAACGAGACTAGTATATCAGGGCTTTGTGATTGCTCTGTCAGCAAGACAGGTGGACTGGAAGCGGCTTAGAAAAGTGCTTCTGTATGGATTTGGAGCGTTTATCGTGGCAGGACTGATCCTGTATGCAGCCGGGATACTGACCGCGTTTGAGTATTATAAGGGAGAGCGGATGCGTCTGGTTCTCGGCTATAATCATCCGAACGTACTTGGATGCATGGTAATGACGTTTGGACTGAACTGGGCGGCAAACTATGCAAAGCGCCATAAGATATGGGATTATCTTGTGCTTGCGGCACTGGCAGCATTCTGCTGGTTCGGACCGATGAGCCGTACCTCTGCAATTTCGATCGCATTTGCGATCCTTGTCATGCTTATCGCGCAGTTTTGGGGTGAGCGGCTGCTGGATTGTGCGTTTGTGCGGTGGATTTTAAGCCTGTTTGCACCGCTTTGCTTTCTATTGATCTTCGGACTGTCCTATTTCTACACACCGGACAGCGTGTTCTTTCAGAAGATCAATGCGGCACTCAGCGGGCGCGTCGCATTCGGGCATGCGTTTTTGGACAAGTATCTGCATACCTGGATGGGGCAGAAGATCAAGATGGTCGGATCTGCGGAAGCCCAGAGAACCGGCAAGACGAATATGTATCTGGACAGTGCCTATATGCGTCTGTATGTAAGTATCGGCATCATCGGACTTCTGATCATATTATTTGTGATGATCGCAGCGATGCTTTACGCGATACGGATGCGTGACTGGGGAATGATCATCGGACTTCTGGCGTATGGAATTTACGGCATCTCGGAAGTATATATGATGTATGTATTTTTTAATGTATTTCTGATGGGCGTATCCTATGGAGAGCTTGCAGATATTAAGCTGCTGATGCATAGGAAGGAAAAGCATGAAAACTTGTAAGATCCTTGGTGTGAACATTGCCGTGACCAACATGGCAGAGACCATAAACTATATAGAGACAAATCTGGAGACGCTGCGGGGAAACTATATCTGTGTATCCAATGTGCATACGACGGTGACGGCATATGAAGATCCGGAGTATTGCAAGGTGCAGAATGCGGCGGCACTTGCGCTGCCGGATGGAAAGCCGCTGTCGGTGGTAAGCCGGCATAGAGGCTTTCCGGAGGCGGAGCGTGTGACCGGACCGGATCTGATGGGAGAACTGTTTGCAAGAGACAATGGCCTGAAGCACTTTTTCTACGGAGATACACCGGAGACACTTGCGGTTCTTAGAGAAAAGCTGACGGACAAATATCCACACCTTAAGATCGTTGGGATGATCTCTCCGCCGTTTAGGACGCTTACAGAGGAGGAAGAGGCTGCGGATATCGCGGCGATCAATGAGAGTGGGGCAGATATCATCTGGATCGGACTTGGAGCGCCGAAACAGGAGCGGTATATGTATGCGCACAAGGGGATGCTGCAGGGTGTAATGATCGGTGTGGGAGCAGGATTTTCGTATCATGCCGGACAGATCAAACGAGCACCACAGTGGATGCAGCGGATCGGGATGGAATGGTTCTACCGGCTGATGCAGGACCCGAAACGGCTTGCAAGCCGCTATCTGAAAACCAATCTGAAATTTATCTGGAAGGTATGGCGCGAGAAATGATAACGGTTCTTTTTACCTGTTATAACCGGGCAGCAAAGACTCAAAATTGCATACGAAGTATCGCGGACAAAAATCCATCCCTGCAGTTTTCCTTTATCGTGCTGGATGATGCCAGCACGGATCAGACGGCGCAGCTGCTTGAGGCACTTCAGAACGAGGGCAGGGATATTACCGTTCTTAAGGGGGATGGCAATTCCTTCTGGGCAGGCGGAATGCGTAAGACGATCACATACGCCAAGGAACACACCGCTTCCGAATATTATCTTCTGGTAAATGATGATGTGGATTTTGCGGAAGGCGCTGTGGAACATCTGGTAGCAGAATATGAGGCGATTGCCAAGACAGAAGCCGCACAGCCGGCGCTGGTAGGGGCAACCTGCGATGCAAACGGGAGATTTACCTATGGCGGAATCCGTTATGACAGGGGAATCCATTATACAGCAGTTACACCGGAGGCAGATGACCGTAGATGTGATACGTTTAATATGAACTGCGTCCTGCTGAGCGGCAGGCTGTTCGCGGAGAATCCGAACTTTGATCCGCGCTATGTCCACGGGCTTGCAGACTTCGACTACGGACTTGCCATGAAGCGAAGAAACATTCCAATCTATGTGGCAGCCTTTTATGTGGGACGATGCGAGAAGAACAGTGTCAGCGGAACATGGATGGATAGAAGCCTTCCGAGAGGTGTCAGGCTTAAAAAGAAGGAGAACCCTAAGGGCGCTCCGTTTAAACAGTGGTTTTATTTTTTGCATAAGAATTTTGGAATCAGGATGGCGCTATTACATGGATTTACGCCGTATATACGCATTTTGACAGGCAGGTAGGGTACAATGCAGCAGTCCAAAGACCGTATTCAAAACTTCATATTGCTGATCGTAGATACTGTATGTATTGCGGCAAGCTATTTCCTCGCGGGCGTGCTATGGTTCGGCTGGTATCGCGGCAACACGTTTGCCAGAACCATAAGTGAGCTGCTGGACAATGTAGAGATCATTCTGATCGCGTATGCGGTCATCATGATATTTTTCAGCTCCAACGATAAGTTCATTCAGAGGGGCAAGCTGGTTGAACTGGGAAGTGTGATCCGCACCAATATTATTTTTGGAGCGGTTATTTCCGTTATCGAGTTTGCGATGCACGAAGTGTCCCCGATCGGACGAGGCGTGTCGTACATTACGGTAATGCTGAATGTTGTGCTGATGTATGTGTCGCATCTTTTGTTAAAGGCATATCTGCTTAAGGTATACAAAAACCGGTTTTCTACCAACCAGATGCTGCTTATGACAACGACAGACCGCGCGGAGAATATCCTGCAATCGGTGGTCAAAGGGCGCGAGTGGACAAAGCGAATCACAGGTATCGTGATCGTTGACCGCGACTGCATGGGAGAGAAGATCTGCGGAGTGCCGGTTGTGGCGGGCGAAAGCGATATGCTGGAGTATGTGCGCAGACAGATCGTGGATGAGGTGTTTATAAGCATTCCATACGACACCGGCGACAATCTGCATGATGTTGTGATGGAGCTGGAGAACATGGGAATCCGTGTCAATCTTTCGGTTGAGATCCTGAATCAGTTCAAGGATTTTCATGTTTCGCTGGAATCGATGGGAGATATTCCGGTTATTTCGTTTGCTAATAATGACTATGATTACAGGCAGCTTTTGTGGAAGCGCTTTATGGACATCTGCGGCGCATTGATCGGAATGATTTTTACCATTCTGATTGGAATCGTTCTGGTTCCGGCGATCAAGCTGGAATCGAAAGGCCCCGCGATCTTTAAGCAAAAGCGCGTGGGAAAAAACGGCCGCTTCTTCTATATGTACAAATTCCGTTCGATGTATGTGGATGCGGAGCAGCGCAAAGCGGAGCTTACGGAACAAAATGAGATGGATGGCCTGATGTTTAAAATGGAGGACGATCCGCGCGTGACAAAGGTGGGAAAATTCATCCGCAAGACGAGTCTGGATGAATTCCCGCAGTTCTTCAATGTGTTAAAAGGGGATATGAGCCTCGTTGGAACAAGACCGCCGACACTGGATGAGTTCGCCCAGTACAAGTCCTACCACAAGAGACGGCTCAGCGCAAAGCCGGGAATTACCGGGCTGTGGCAGGTAAGTGGACGCAATGACATCACCAATTTTGATGACGTGGTAAAGCTGGATCTGGAATACATTGATAACTGGTCGATCGGGCTGGACATCAAGATCCTGTTAAAAACGGTGGCAGCCGTATTTACGCATACCGGAAAATAGAAAGGCGCTTGTTATGAATGCACAAGGGAAACTAAATATTTTGCAGGTTCATAACTTTTACCAGCAGCCGGGCGGAGAAGATACGGTGGCTGCAAATGAAAAGCTGCTTTTGGAGCGGGCAGGGCATACCGTTTTTACTTATTACAGGAACAACAAAGAATTGAATGAGATACATGGACTTGGGAAACTTACCATTCCGTTTACAGCGGTGTATTCGTTTCGTGCATACAGGGATATAAAAAGGATTATCCGAGAACAGCAGATCGATCTGGTGCATATACACAATACACACATGAGGATCAGCCCGTCGGCTTTCTATGCGGCATGGAAGATGGGCGTTCCGGCAGTGCAGACACTGCACAATTTTCGGCTGGCATGTCCGGCTGGCGTTTTTTACAGGGATGGGCATATCTGCGAGGAATGCCTGCAAAAAGAGCTAAGCTGTTCGATCCGGCATAGCTGTTACCGCGGCAGCAGGATGCAGACCTTTGTAAATGCGGCGGTGACAATGCTTCACCGGATGGCAGGCACCTACCGCAGAGCATATTTTATCTGCCTGACGGAGTTTAACCGGAACAAGCTGTTAGAGCTTAACCATAAGGGCAGGCGTGTTCTTGATGCTTCAAAGATTTTTGTGAAACCGAACTTTACTTTCCATACGGATATACCCGAAGCTTCGCAGACGGTTGATAACCGGCAGTTTCTGTTTGTGGGACGGCTGGAAGAGATGAAAGGAATTGAACTGGTAGTCCATGCGTTTGAACAACTGCCGGAGCTGACGCTGTGTGTGGCGGGGGAAGGACCGCTCAAGGCACCATTGCAGCAGTATGTCAAAGAAAAAGGGCTTACCAATATCCACTTTTTAGGGCAACTGGACAAAAAGCAGCTTGACAGCTATTATGCAGGCTCGGCAGCGCTGGTGGTAGGATCACAGTGGTATGAGGGATTTCCGATGGTGATCACAGAGGCGTATGCACACGGGCTTCCGGTCATTGCCGGAAACATCGGCAATATGGGTTCTTTGATCGAGGGCGGAAAGACAGGCGTTCTCTATGCATATGACAGCAAGGAGGAATTGCGCCGGGCGGTTTCTGATTTTGCCGGGCAGGAGCATTCTAAAATGCGGCAGTGTGCGCGTGCGTATTACGAAAAGCGGTTGAGCCCGCAGGGAAATCTTGCTATTTTGGAGCAAATCTATAAGGATATATTGGAGAACAAGCATTGAAAATCGTAATTGTTACATTAGCAATGACCACCGCGGGAAGAGGAACGTTTTATAACGCACAGGATATCGGACTGGGGCGCGCCTTAGCGAAGGCGGGGCATACCATTGATATATATGATTTCGTAAAACAGGATGAACAGGATGTGTTTTTGTCAGAGCGGTTGTGTATACATTATCAAAAAAGCCGGTCGATTGGAAACCATTCGCTGCATTCGTATGACTTTATAACGGGGGATGCCGATACAGTGCTTTGTTTTTCCGATAACCAGATCGGATTTGGAAGACTTAAAAAGCGCTGCGACAGGGTTGGCGTACCGTGCTATCCTTATGTCGGGGTAGTGGCAAGCCACAGCGGCAATCCCATAAAGCGGGCTGTCATGGACATGGTAGCTTCTAATGAGCGCTATTACCGGAGCATGCATGTACTTGCCAAGACTCCGCAGGTAAAACGCGAGCTTGAGACAGCCGGCGCAAAGGATGTTACGCTTATGCCTGTCGGGCTTGACGAGAGCAGGCTTTACCGGGAGTATGAAAAAACCGATAAGGGGGAGCTGAGAGAACAACTGGGGCTTCCGAAGCAGGGCAGGATCATCCTGTATCTGGCGCGCCTGACACAGGAGAAACGTCCGCTTGAAATGCTCTCTATTTTTGCAGACATCAGGAAAACGGATCACGCGGCACATCTGGCAGTGATCGGAAAAGGCGAATTGCAGGAGCAATTCTTAAAAAAAATCGAGGAATGCAACCTCCGGGAATCGGTTACTTATGTGGAATCGGTTCCAAATGCCGAGGTATGGCAATATTTTTGTGCCAGCGATGTCATGGTCAATCTGAATGTCGGGGAGATATTCGGCATGGCAATCCTTGAGGCAATGTACTATGGCTGCCCGGTGGTGGCAAGAAGCGCACCGGGACCGGAGTTTATCATCCGTGACGGAACAGACGGTTTTATTGCGGAAGGTGATAAAGAGGTCACGGAGAAGATCACGGAACTGTTTGAAAACGCGAAGCAGCGGAAAAGCATTGCCGACCGGGCAAAAGAAAAGGTAAAGACTTGCTTTTTATGGGAAAGTATCATAAAAGCAGATGACATATTTAAGAAATGATGGGATCGCGGTAAATGAAAGTTTTACATGTGTTGAATGAACTGTATCCGTCCGGTGCAGAAATGATGATCAAAAATGCATATCCGTACTGGAACAATGAGATGGACGGCACTATCATGGCTACCGGAAATGGAATCGGTCCATTTGCAGAAACCTTGCGGGAGACGGGATATGAGGTGGTTCATGTTCCGACTGTCGGAACGGGGAAAACGGCAAAATTAAAGCACCTGAAGTCCTTCTACCACTATATGCGGGAACACCGGTACGATGTGGTTCATATCCACAGGGAATCCCTGGCATTTGAGTATGCGCTTATCTGCAAGATGACCGGCAATAAGCGGGTGTGCCGTACCGTACACAGCACCTTTTCACATACGGGTATCCAGCGGATCATCAAATCTGTCACAAGAAATCTGATGAGCCGGTGCATGGGCGTGCAGTTTATCGCGATCAGTGATGGCGTTGCGTCAAATGAAAAAAGGGTGTTCGGGATCAACTGCGATCACGTTATCTACAACTGGTGCAACAATAAGGAGTTTGGGTTTATCCCAAAAGAAGAAAAGATCATCTCCAAGCGGGAAATGCTTGCAAAGCTTAGCCCAAGACTGTCGTTACAGCCGGCAAGGCTTCTTACGATCGTGACGGTCGGAACCTGCGCGGATGTAAAAAATCATACGCTTCTGCTGCAGGCAATCGCAAGGATGCAGTATAAGGAACAGCTTCGGTATTTTCATATCGGATATGCAGAGGGTGAGACGGAAAAAGAGCAGACACTTGCAAAATCCTTTGGAATTGCTGATGAGGTGGCATTTGTAGGGCGTACGCAGCCGATGCCTTACTTAAAAGGGGCGGACGTATATGTGATGACCTCGAAGTATGAGGGACTAAGCGTTGCGGCGCTTGAAGCGATTTTTACCGGAATGCCGGTGCTGCTTGCAGATGTAAGAGGACTGGATGAGTTTAAGGACAAGCAATTAGAGAATGTGGATTATTTTGAGCCGACACCGGAGGCACTTGCAGATAAGCTGGATGCGTATGTGATGCAGCTTGCAGAGGGAGCGCTTGAACCGGCCGAGGAGCAGAGCATAAGGGCGGAAGCTCTGTATGATATCGGGCAGCAGGTGCAGCGGTATATGGATGTGTATCGGGATATGGTTAAAAAAGATACAAAAAACGAAAACAGATTGGAACCAAAAGAATGAAAGTAATCTCAGAACTTACAGGAGGCTTTGGCAATCAGCTATTTGCGTATGCCTGTGCATATAGCTGCGCAAAGAAAAACAATGCAAAGCTATATATCAATACTTATATGTCGGATAATGGCATGACACGCGAGCTGGGAATCACGCGGTTAAATATTGCATTTGACGGCAGGATCAGCTATCTTTACAAAAAGGACATTGTAAACCGTGCGATTTTTAACAAGCTCCGGAGAAGAAAAGCAATCGGACTTGGAACGAAGATCATAAAGGAACCGGAACTGTTTGTGTACCATCCGGAGATCTTAAGTCCCAAAGGGGATGTGATGTTTAACGGATATTATCAGAATGAACGGTATTTTAAGGAGTATTCCGAGGATATCCGAAGAATGTTTACACCGAAGGCTGAATTATCGGAGGCTGCCAAGCGGCTGATCGCACAGATCCACGCAAGGGGGAACAGCGTGGCGGTTCATATCCGAAGAGGCGATTATCTGATGAACAATGCCAATCTTGAACTGACTTATTTCCGGCAGGCGATGGAGATTATGCGGCAGCAGTATCCGGATGCCACGTTCTGTTTCTTTTCTGATGATATGGAGTGGGTGAAGGAGCAGTTTCCGGAAAGTGAAAATGTTTTGTACATCTCCGGACAGGAGAACATTGATTATATCGAAGAATTTTTCTGCATGCGGGAATGCTCGCATGATATTATCTCCAACAGCTCATTTAGCTGGTGGGGGGCATATTTGAATCCGAATCCGGGAAAAACGGTCATCGCGCCGATCACCGGATTTTGGAAGAGAGATTTCTATCCGGAGGATTGGCAGGTTATAGAGACGCATTCCGAGAACGGACAGTAAAAATGGAGCAGCAGGGATGGAAAAGAACAAGAAACGTGTAATTGCAAATATGAGCTGGCTGATGGGCGGCAAGATCGTAAATATGATCCTGTCCTTCTTTGTGTCTCTTGCAACTGCGAGGTATCTTGGACCGTCAAATTTTGGCTCCATCAATTATGTTGCCGCGTATGTCTCCTTTTTCTCTTCGATCGCATCACTCGGACTGAGCGTGATCGTGATCAAGGAGGTCTCTTCCGGGGAGGAGGACGACAATAAGGTTATCTGGACAGGAATCCTTATGCGTTTCCTGACGGCAGTTGCCTCCACCATTGCGGTAGTTGCCTTTTTTGCAATCGCCAAAAGAAATGATCCGCTTCTTGTGCCGATTGCAGCACTTGAATCGATTGCAATTTTAGCGAGCGCTTTTGATACATTTATGTATTGGTTTCAGGGCAAGCTGCTCGGAAAGTATGTAAGTATTGCGGGAGTTATCGCATATCTGGCGATGTCGCTGTACCGGCTTTATCTTCTGGCAAATGGTGCAGACATCCTGTGGTTTGCGTTTGCAACCTCCGTGGATACATTGGTGCTGGCACTTGTGCTGTTCATTTTCTATGTAAAGGAGAATGGCTTCCGTCCGGTGATATCGCTGCCGCTTGGAAAGAAGCTGTTAAAACAATCGTATCACTATCTGATCTCAGGGCTGATCGCAATCCTGTATTCAAAGATCGATCAGATCATGCTCGGCGATATGCTGGATAAGGCATCGGTCGGACTGTACTCTGCGGCACTTACTATCGCAGGCCTGTGGGGGATGATCCCGTCTGCGTTTATCCAGTCGGTAAGCCCGATCCTGTACAAGAATGCACAGACTGACCGGGGGATGTTTTTAAAGCGGTTAAAGCAGTCTTATGCCGGGATCTGGTTTTTAAATGTGTGCTGGTCACTGGCAATCTCACTGTTTTCCTACTGGGTTGTACTGCTTTTGTATGGTGCGGAATATATGGGGGCGCGGAAGGCGCTGATCATCGTGGTATGGTATTCGGGAATATCTTCTCTCGGAAGTTTAACGCAAGTGTATCTTGCCACGGAGAATAAAAACAAGTACATCAACTACTTTGCACTGGCAGGACTTGTGACAGATGTGGCGCTAAATGCACTGCTCATCCCGCATTTTGGAATTACAGGTGCGGCGGTTGCAACGCTTGCCACCTACTGTGTGATCCATATTGTGATGCCGCTTGTGATCAAAGATACCAGAGAGGCAGCAGTTTTGATCCTGCAGGGAATGATCTTTCGTGGTGTTATAGATGAAAATATGAAGCAATATAGTAAAATGATCGTAAAAAAGGTGTTCCGGAGAAAATGAAAAGACCTCTGACATATGGCTATTATCTGCTAAAAGGCAAAAACAGAACAAAGACGATCGAAAGGATTGATGCAATTCCATATATGACCGGGGTAAACAACCGGTTTGCCGGGCGGAAGATTGAGTCTGTCGAGGTGGTTCAGGCGCGGATGGCGGAAGATATCCGGCTGGGAAAGCCGTTTATGGCGGGGCGACTCGGAGCAGTGGAGCTGGCAGCGATGCGCTCATATGAATTTGATGACAAGCGGATCATTCGCAAGAATCTTTCGCAGTTGTGCACGAACGCAGGATTTTTCCCGAATGATCCGGGACTTTTACCGGAATTTTGGGAGAGAATGATAAAAGCCTGCAAAAATACAGACTATCTTGCCGCGTGGTTCCAGCCCTTTGAGGACTACTATCTGGCGAATGCATTTCCTAGGGATATGCACATGACGTATCTGCACTACATTGATCCGTTCCGCTGCCCCAAGCATCCGTGGACGGAGGCGCTCGCGGGCAAGCGGGTTCTGGTCATCCACCCGCAGGACAAGCTGATCGCAAGCCAGTATGAGAAGCATGGACGGGAGTTGTTTCCGGGGACAAATATCCTGCCGGAATTTACCCTGCACACCTTAAAAGCGGTACAGACGAGCGCCGGGGAGCAGGATCACCGTTATGCGAACTGGTTTGAGGCGCTGGATGATATGTATGAGCAGGCAATGCGGATTGACTTTGATCTGGCGATCCTCGGATGCGGTGCATATGGATTTCCACTTGCATCTATGTTAAAGGACGCGGGCAGGCAGGCGGTGCATATGGGCGGTATCACGCAGGTACTGTTCGGTATTCACGGGAAACGCTGGGATGAAGATAAAAATCACCAATTTCTGAAACAATACTATTCGGACGCGTGGACGCGGGTGGATGCGACAGACAAGCCTAAGGACGCGGGGAAGATAGAGGATGGATGTTATTGGTAGGAAGAATCGATAGAGAACGAAGAGAAAGGCATGTGTATGAAATTATCATTAGTGGCACCATGTTATAACGAAGAAGGAAATGTGCGTGTGTTTTGTGAGACCGCCCGCGAAGTTTTGAAGGGAATCGAATACGAGATCGTTTTTATCAATGACGGCAGCAAGGATCACACATATGAGGAACAGAGGAAGATTTATGACGAGCATAAGGAAAATATCACGCTGATCAATTTCTCCCGCAATTTTGGTAAGGAGGCAGGAATCTATGCAGGACTGACACATGCCAAGGGGGAGTTTGTATGCATCATTGATACGGATATGCAGCAGCCGATCGAGGTTGCCCGCGAGATGCTGGAATTTCTGGAGCAGAACCCGGAGTATGATGAGGTGGCTGCTTATCAGGAAGCGCGGATCGAGAACAAACTGATGACGATGGCAAAGGACGGTTTCTACTGGTTTATCAACAAAATGTGTGATGTGGAACTGTATAAAAGCGCGAGTGATTTTCGTATGATGCGGAGAACGGTTGTAAAAGCGATTCTTCAGATGTCAGAATACCACCGGTTCTCAAAGGGGATTTTCGCATGGATTGGCTTTAACACTTACTATCGCCCGTATGAGGTTCATGAGCGCAACGCGGGAACAACGTCATGGTCGGTGCGCAAGCTTATCAATTATGCGATTGAAGGAGTGGTATCCTTTTCGACCAAACCGCTTCGCGAGGTCATAAAGCTCGGAATCGGAACCTCAGCGCTGGCATTTTTGTATATGGTGATCGTCGTGATCCAGAAGCTGGTATTCGGAAACGATGTTCCCGGGTATCCGACCATTATCGTGCTGATTCTCCTGATCGGAGGAATACAGCTTACCGTACTCGGAATTATCGGGGAATATCTGTCGAAGGTGCATATTGAGGTCAAGAACCGTCCAATCTATATCTCAAAAGAGATCCTTTCCTATGACAAAGATCAGGAGGAATAGAAAGACGCAGGTAAGATCAATGGATCTTATCTGCGTCCTTTTTATTGGTTTCGGAAATGATAAAGTGTGGCCGGCGTTTAGCTTCCAGATAGGTCTTGGAGAGATATTGTCCGATGATACCCATGCAGAACAACTGTACACCGCCGATAAAGGTAATGATACATACCAGTGAAGCCCAGCCGCTTACCGGGTCACCGAAAATAAGCCGTCTTACAACCACGAATATAATAGCAAGAAACGAAACAAAGGTTAAGAAAACTCCGCCGTAGGAGGCAAGGGACAACGGAACCTGCGAAAAATTGATGATGCCGTCGACCGCATATTTAAGAAGACCCCAGAAGCTCCATTTGGTCTCACCCGCAACACGCTCCACGTTTTTGTAGGGGAGCCAGTAAGTGCGGAATCCGATCCAGCCGAAAATGCCCTTTGAAAAACGGTTATACTCGTTCATCGCCACGATTGCATCGACCATTTCCCGCTTCATCAGGCGGAAATCGCGTGCCCCATCAACAATATCGGCATCGGAGATCTTGTTGATGATCTTGTAGAAGCTGCGCGCAAAGAAGGAACGGATCTTTGGCTCGCCATCCCGGCTTACACGGCGGGTTGCCACGCTGTCGTACTCGCCGGTCTGAAGAATCTCCAGCATCTGCGGAAGCAATGAAGGTGGATCCTGCAGATCTGCATCCATGACAGCTACGTAGTCGCCACCGGCATTGCAAAAGCCGGCAAACATGGCAGCCTCCTTGCCAAAATTGCGGGAAAAGGAGTAATAATTCACGCGGGGATCGCTGGCAGCCAATTCCTTTAGGATACTGAGCGTGCGGTCGGAAGAACCGTCATTGACAAAAAGATATTCAAATTCGTAATCCTTTAACTGTGAGGAAACTAAAACAAGCTCTTTATAGATAAAAGGAAGAGCTGCCTCCTCATTGTAACAGGGAATGATCAGTGATATTTTCATCGTATTGTTACCATCCATTCTTAATGAAATTATTATATTATCAATGCATGAGAAAGGCAAGATGAAGATGCGCGCGAATGCGGTTGTTTTTGGAGAAGAAAACTGCTATACTTATTTAGTTAAATTGTATGATGGCGAAGGAATGGACAAGATGAAGTTATCTCAGAAAATAGACAAATACAATAGCAGACCGATCGGGAAAGCAGACTGGATACTGCTCGGAATTATGGGGGTATTTATTTACCTGACCATTTTTTATGCGGATCTGATCATCATTCACGATCACAGCCTGACTTTTTTAGACAGCCTGTTTCATGGGGATATTTCTAATTTTTATGGGAATACCATGAAAAAGCAAAGCTATGGCTTTGGGGCTGTGTACTATTGGATTCCGTATCTGATCCAGGGCGTATGGAGCCTGCCGATTTACATTTTAAACAAGCTGATCCATTTCGCCCCGGACGGGGTAAAGGCATATCTTTGGATCAAGCTCGGCATCTGCCTGGTGCTTTTGATTGCAACATGGCTGATCGGACGCATCCTTTCGGATTTTGAAATCGGTAAAGAAAAAATCCGTTTTGCACAGTTTATGTTTTTATCTTCGGTGCTTGTTATGCTTCCGGTCGTGGCAATCTCGCAGATCGATATCATAGCGCTCACGCTTATGCTGTTCGGCATCCGGGAATATGTACAGTCCGATAAAATAACATGGAAGTTTCTGCTGATCTTTTCGTTTGCGGCAGCGGCAAAGACATTTGCGCTGTTTCTGTTTCTGCCACTGGTATTTTTAAAGGAAAAGCGGACACTCTATGTGATCTGGGACATCTTTGTGGGCTTCTGGTTTATCCTTATCTGCGTGATCCCGTATGCGTGGAGAGAGGACTATAAGGAATCGACAGCCGTATTAAACGATGTGATGATCGAGCGGTTGTTCGGCACGCAGTTCCCGGCAGGAAATGTTAATATCCCAATCTTTGCGGCGCTTCTTATCGCAATCTGTATCTGGTGTTATATGCAGAACATTACGGAAAAACGCCAGTTGTTCGCTACGGTTATGTGGGTTGGATTATTTGCATATGCGGCATTTTTTATCTTTGTATTTGCGCATCCGTATTGGATTGTGCTGATCGTACCGTTTATGATCCTGCTTCTTACCTTAAATGGACAACAACGCAAGATAAATATGCTTCTGGAACTGATCTTAAGCGTGGCGGTAATGTTTGTTTATCACACAAAGTTTGGCGTGTTTATGACAGAGACAAATATAGAACTTATGGTTCTGCCAAAGCTCGGATTAAAGCCGAATGGAACAGGCTTTGCCCAGTCCTCCGAATGGATTGTTGAACATGGACTGGATTTCTATGCGCCGGCGGTGTTTGCGGTATTTGCAGTATGCCTGATCGCATTTCTTGTGATCAACCGTCCGAGCAGACTTATAGAGGGCTGGAACGAAGAGGGTAACAAGACGATCCGCTTTGATCATGGAATGATCGCAGCGCGGCTTGCAGTCATACTGTTCTATATTTTCGGCGTTCTGTATTTTTCATATTGGGGCTAGAATCAGAATGGAAGGTTAAACGATGGATAAGATAGCAGTTCTCATTCCGTGTTATAATGAGAGTAAGACGATTGCAAAGGTGGTCACCGAATTTAAGCAGGCGCTTCCGGAGGCTGCCATATATGTATATGATAACAATTCGACAGATGGAACCGATGTGCTGGCGCGGGAAGCTGGCGCAGTTGTCCGCTATGAATATCAGCAGGGCAAGGGCAATGTGATCCGCAGGATGTTTATGGAGATCGACGCGGAGTGCTACCTGATGGTAGACGGGGATGATACATATCCGGCGAAGTCAGCTTCAGATATGGTGCGGGCGGTGCTTGAAAAGCACGCAGATATGGTGGTCGGAGACCGACTCTCTTCCACCTACTTCGAGGAGAACAAGCGGCCATTTCACAACTTTGGCAACTCGCTGGTACGCGGATGCATCAATCTGTTTTTCAAGAATGACATCAAGGATATCATGACCGGATACCGGGCGTTCAGCTACCGTTTTGTAAAGACATTTCCGGTATTATCTAAGGGCTTTGAGATCGAAACAGAGATGAGTATCCATGCCATTGACAAGAACATGTATGTGGTCAACGAAGTGATCGAGTACAGGGACAGACCGGAAGGCAGCGAGTCAAAGCTGAATACGGTATCGGATGGGCTTAAGGTTGTCCGTACCATGATCCGGTTGTACAGGACGTACCGCCCGATGGCATTTTTTGGAATCGTTGCAGTGCTGCTTTTATTGCTTGCGATGATCTTTTTTGTGCCGATCATGGTCGGATTTATACAGACCGGACTTGTGCCGAAGTTCCCGACACTCATTGTCTGTGGGTTTGTTGTGATGGCTTCCATCCAGTCGCTTTTCGCCGGGCTTATTTTACAGACCATGTACCAGAAGAACCGGCAGGATTTTGAGATGGAATTATATCGTGTGACAAAGGAATTTATGAAGGAGCAAAAGGATGTATAAGAAACTTAGAAATTTGTATCATAATATGCCAAAGACGATGCGGGTTATTCTGCTGGTCATGTATGACATCTGCGCGATCGTAATATCGGAGTTTTTGGCGTTATGGACACGCTTTGAATTTTCATTTGACCAGATCCAGCCTCTCTTTGCAGAGCGGGCACTGCACTATACGGCGATCAATATCGTAGTGACGCTGATTATTTTTACATTTCTTAAGCTGTACAGCAGCCTTTGGGAATATGCGAGTGTGCGCGAAATGTTCAATGTAATTGCTGCCTGTGCCATTTCTGCCTGTGCACAGACACTTGGGCTGATCCTGCTTCAGTGGAATATGCCAAGATCTTATTACATTTTATATTTGTTTTTCCTGTTGTTTTTTGTTGTCTTTTCGAGATTTTTGTACCGTGCGCTCCGCACGATGAAAAATTCAATTGTGGCAAATCACAGCGGATTTATGAATCGCACAATGATCATCGGAGCGGGCGACACCGCGTTCTCCCTGATCAAGGACATCAATAACAACAGCTGGAGAGTCCGCAACAAAGTCGTATGTGTCATTGATTCCGATCCGAGAAAAATCGGAAGTAAGCTCCTTGGTATCCCGATCGTGGGTAATGACAGCAAGATCGCTTGGGCGGCAGAACATTATGACGTACAGGAGATCTTCATTGCAATTCCAAGTCTGGCACCTGCAAAAAAGAAGGCAATACTGGAAATTTGTAAGAATACCGGCTGCAAACTGCGAATCCTGCCAAGTATGACACAGCTTGTAAATGATGAGGTCTCTGTATCCAATCTGCGAGAGGTCGAGATTGAAGATCTTCTTGGAAGAGAACCGGTGCGCACAAACCTCGATGAAGTTATGCAGTATATTTCCGGAAAGGTTGTACTGGTCACCGGAGGCGGCGGATCCATCGGAAGTGAGCTGTGCCGTCAGATTGCGTCCCATAAGCCTAAGCAGTTGATCATTCTGGATATCTATGAGAACACAACCTATGATCTGCAGAGAGAGCTGCGCCATGATTATCCGGAACTGAACCTGGAGGTGCTTATCGGTTCTGTGAGAAATACACACCGTGTAAATAGCATTTTTGAGGCGTATAAGCCTGCAATCATCTTCCATGCCGCAGCGCATAAGCATGTGCCGCTCATGGAGGACAGCCCGAATGAGGCAATTAAGAATAATGTATTTGGTACTTTGAATGTTGCGCGTGCCGCGGGGGAAAACGGTTCTGAGAGAATGGTACTTATCTCTACCGACAAGGCGGTGAACCCGACAAATGTCATGGGCGCCTCCAAGCGCATCTGCGAGATGGTCATTCAGGCGATGAACAATCGATATCCGAATACAAATTACGTTGCAGTACGCTTTGGCAATGTGCTGGGAAGCAATGGAAGCGTTGTACCGATCTTTAAAAAGCAGATTGCTGAGGGTGGTCCGGTAACTGTTACGGATAAGAATATCATCCGGTTCTTCATGACGATCCCGGAGGCAGTATCCCTGGTATTGCAGGCGGGCGCATACGCAAAGGGCGGAGAGATCTTTGTACTTGATATGGGCGAGCCGGTCAAGATCGACGACATGGCGCGCAACCTCATCAAGCTGTCAGGATATGAGCCTGATGTGGATATTCCTATCGTATACACGGGACTTCGACCGGGCGAGAAAATGTATGAAGAGTGCTTAAGAGAAGAAGAGGGACTTCAAAAGACACAGAATGATCTTATCTTTATCGGTAAGCCGATTGAGTTTGACGAGGATAAGTTCTTTGAGAATCTTGTAGATCTGAAAGCGGCGGCATATGCGGATGATCCGAATATGAAAAAGCTCGTTACGGAGTTTGTTCCGACCTATCATTTTGAAAAGTAAGGAAAACTGGGTAAAAATGGCAACGTATGACTATGTGATCTGGGATCTGGATGGCACGCTCTTAGATGATAGAAAACGACACTATGCGTGTTATTTGGACATTGTGGAGAAGTACGGCGGGACACCCGTATCCGAAGAACGCTACTGGGAACTTAAACGCAACAAGATCAAACGGACGGTTCTTTTGGAAGAAACTGCTTTTGAGGGAACCTATCAGCAGTATCTGGACGAATGGATCAACCGGATTGAGCAGATTGGATACCTTCAAAGAGAGGAGCTTCGACCGGGGGCGGAGGAGCTTCTTAAAAAGCTTCACACCGCCACAGAAAAGGTTGTGCTTGTCACGATGCGCAATCATACGGAACGTGTAGAGCAGCAGCTGCAATGGCTTGGGATAGCAGGCTATTTTGATGCTATATTTATAGGAAAATCATTGCAGGGACAAAAAAAGACAGACGTTGTCAGCACGGCAATACCGGATATTGCAGAAAAACATGTGCTTGTGATCGGAGATACAGAGGATGACGAGCAGGTTGCAAAGAGTCTGGGGGCTGATTTTGTGGCGATGATAACCGGTTTGCGGGACAAAAAATATTTGGGGGCTGACTGCTACGCGGATTGCATTGCAGATGTGGCAGATTGGATCGGCTTGGAGAGATAAGATGGTAGATATCAGTATATGCATGGTAGCATATAATCACAGAGAATATATTTGTCAGGCGATTGACAGTATTTTGGCACAGGAGACGGATTATACTTACGAGATCATCGTCAATGATGATGCATCCACCGATCATACCGCTGAGCTTGTTGCACAGAAATACCCGGATCAGGTGAAGCTGATCGCCAGAAAAGAAAATGTTGGTCTGACAAGAAGCATCTACGATATGTTTGTGCAGGCAGAAGGAAGATATATCTACCTGTGCGCGGGGGATGACTGGGTAAACAGTCCTCAGATGATCCAGAAGCATGTGGACTTTCTGGAACATAATCCAGAATATTCAAGTGTATCAAACTGGATGGTTCAGGTGGACAAAGATGGTAAATTCCTGATGAATATTGAAAATCCGGTGGTGGATTATCACTTGTCGGATCTGCTTTTGATGAATAATTGCAATGGAAGCGATAAGGGAACCTTCCGCAATTATTTCAAGGAGGAAGCAAAAGAACTGGAGTTTTTGTATAAATGTGGACGGAATAACGATGAGACTCCGTTATGGACAATCCTTTTAGAGCGGGGACCACATAAGGTATTGCATGAATATCTGACGACTTACCGTTATGTAAAAAAGGAAGGCGCTTCCAACTACAACTCCACCCACAGCTATTTCGATATGTTCGTGGATCAGTACGGGGCGGTGGAGATGATCAAAAAAGAGCATCCGGTACACAACTATGACGGCATGCAGTATGTGTGGTTTTACCGCTATTTCTATCCGATACTGCGCCAGCATCAGCTTGGCAGGCTCATTTCGTACTTAGGCTTTGGAAAATTCCTGAAGATGGCGGTCTTAGTTCCGTTTATCCATTGCAGCAACCGGGAGCTTCCGGGCTTTATGAAGAAAAAATTTGGAGGGGCTGGTAATGCGTAGAAAGTTGTCTGATTATCCGAAGGGTGTTGTGCGGCGCATCAAGCGTCAGCAGGTGGCAAAACATAACCAGATGGTTTTAGAAAAATATAAGGGACAGGATATTTACTATGTGATGCGCCCGAATATTGAGGAGTGCGGACTTGCTACAACAATCCGCTGTGTCTTAAGCCATGCAAAGTATGCTGCCGAGAACGGATATCGGCTGGTAATGGACTACCAGAACCGGAAAAATCCCTATCTGACGCCGGAAGAGGTCGGAAAGGTCAATGCGTGGGAGTACTATTTCCACCAGCCGTGCGAGGCAAGCCTCTCCGATATCGCAGGAGCGGACAATGTAATCGTGACAGAGGAGAATCAGCTTCCCATCTGTCCGACAGATTCTATGGAATTTTATACCAATGCATGCTGCGTGGCATACTGGAGGGATATATACAGGAAATATATCCGCCTTTCCGGGGAAGCGCAGGCTTTTGTTGAGAAACAGAGACAGCTTATCTTTAAAGATACGACGGAAAAGGTCTTAGGATGTATCGTGCGGGGAACTGATTATATTCAGGGCAGACCGCTCAACCATCCGGTGCAGCCATTGCCGGAGGATGTTTTAAAAAAGGCAGAGGAGGTCATGGCACAGAAAGGGTATGGAAAACTGTTTCTGGCAACGGAGGATGCCAACGTCTTAAAGCTGTTTCAGGAGCGATTGGGCGATAAATTGCTCTATGTAGAACAGCAGCGGTATGAGGACGGAAAAACACCGCTTGCATTGCAGGATAACTTTGCAAAAGAGACAAGTCCGAAGGAGGAGGGCATGAAGTACCTGGCAGTTATTTATCTGCTGGGAGGTTGTGATGCACTGATCGGCGGGCGATGCGGAATTACTACAATCGCATATTTGATTTCGAGTGGATTTGAGTACGAATATTTATGGAATCTCGGAAGATATCAGACAGATGATTATTGTTTGCCGGAGCGTTATTTATAGCTCCGGCTTTTTTGACACATGTAGGGAACTGTGGTATTATAAAGTGATTAACTTTATGGGAAGGTGCTGTATGTATCGCTTATTTATCAAACGTTTTATTGACATTGTTTTGTCCTTTTTGGGAATCATTATCCTATCACCTTTGTTTTTGATCCTGATCATTGCAATCCGTGTGGATTCTCCGGGCCCGATCCTGTTTAAACAAAAGAGAGTCGGCATTCACAAGAAGCATTTTAATATACTTAAATTTCGTACAATGCGCATTGATACACCGAAGGATATGCCAACGCATCTGCTTGCCAATCCGGAACAATATATCACCAAAGTGGGAAAATTCCTGCGCAAGACTTCGCTGGATGAACTTCCACAGATGATCAATATCTTAAGAGGCGATATGAGCATTATCGGACCAAGACCGGCGCTTTGGAATCAGTATGACCTGATTGAGGAGCGTGATAAATACGGAGCAAATGATATTATGCCGGGGCTTACGGGCTGGGCACAGATCAACGGACGTGACGAGCTTGAAATCCCGGTCAAGGCAAAGCTGGACGGCGAGTATGTACAGAAAATGTCATTTGGGTTTGACGTGAAGTGCTTTTTCGGAACGATCGGCAGTGTATTAAAGCATGACGGCGTTGTGGAGGGCGGAACCGGCACATTGAACAAAAATGACAAGGAGTAGTCTTTATGAAGAGACTTTTGATTACCGGGGCAAACAGTTACATCGGAACCTCATTTGAGGATTATATGAACCGCAATTTCCCGGAAGCATTACAAATCGATATACTGGATATGCTGGATGAGCATTGGAAGGAAACGGACTTTTCGGGGTATGATGCCATCTTTCATGTGGCTGGAATCGCACACGCGGATGTGTCGAATGTCTCAAAGGAGACAGAGCGGCTCTATTACCGCGTCAATACGGATCTTGCAATCGCAACAGCAAAAAAGGCAAAGGAAGATGGAGCAGGGCAGTTCATTTTTATGAGTTCAATGATCGTCTACGGTGGAAAAGAACACATAACCGCCCAGACGCAGCCGTCGCCCGCCAATTTTTATGGTGACAGTAAGTGGCAGGCAGACAAAGGAGTGCGGGAACTAGAAGATACACATTTTCGTGTCGCAGTGCTGCGGCCACCGATGATCTATGGAAAGGGGAGCAAGGGGAATTATCCGGTTCTTGCAAAGCTTGCCACAAAGCTGCCGGTATTTCCGAAGGTAAGCAACAGGCGGTCCATGCTTTATATCGAGAATTTGTGCGAGTTTTTGCGGATTGTGATCGAGAAGGAATTGAGTGGGGTATTTTTCCCGCAGAATGATGAGCTTGTAAATACAAGCACACTTGTCAGGATGATCGCAAAGGCAAAGAATAAGAGGACACACGTTACCTGCGTGTTGACACCATTTGTAACACTTGGAAAGCATATACCGGGAAAGATCGGTAATCTTTGCAGAAAGGCATTTGGCAGCAGCTATTACGATATGGATATGAGTGAGATCGGATATCCGTACAGAGTAGCCGGGCTGGAAGAATCTATTCAAAGGACAGAAGGAAGATAAGATGCTGGTTTCCATTACAACCGTAACCTATAACAGCGCGGCAACACTGGCACGAACGATCGAATCGGTACTTGCCCAGACATATCCGGAGATCGAGTATATCATCGTAGATGGAATGTCGCAGGATGACACTCTTGCAATCGCGGAAAGCTATACAGCAAAGATGCAGCAAAAAGGAATTAAATACCGGATCATATCTGAGAAGGATCGCGGAATGTATGATGCGATCAATAAGGGAATCGCGATGGCGAGCGGAGAGATTATCGGGAATATCAATTCGGATGACTGGTATGAGCCGGATGCAGTTGAGAAGGTAGCAGCCTTTTTTGAAAAAGAAGGATGCGATTTCATGTATGCGGATCTTCGCATGATCAAACCGGATGGAAGTACTTTCATCAAACATTCCAAACATACGAGGATCGCAACTTCCCGTGGATGGAACCACCCGACACAATTTGCGCGCAAGGAAGTATACATGAAGTATCCGTATAAGGTTGAGAGTATGCATGATGACTTTGATCTGCTGCTGCGCGTGATGAAGTCTGATTACAAGATCGCAATATTAAACGAGGTGCTGGCAAACTTCTCAATGGAGGGCATGAGCCATGAACGCAGGCTCTCCGCCAATATCAAAAGAGGAAAAGCGCGGTATCGCATTTATCGAAATAACGGATACAGCAGATGGTATTTGTTGGAATGCCTTATGATCGAGACTGCAAAGTTTATTCTGGGGTGAATGTCCCCGGAAAAGGGAGAAATCTATGCTTAAGTTAAATTCTTATTTCCCAAAGGTGTATATGAAGTTAAATCATGTACAGTTTGGAAAAGGGCTTCGGATGAAAGGCTGGCCGTTTGTGTTCCGGTTTCCGGGTTCCTCCGTTGTTATGGGGGAAAATGTCCGTATCAACAGTGAATTTTTTTCAAATCTTCTTGGATTGTATCAGAGAACGATCATTATCGCCCGCGGCGGAGGACAGATCACTATTGGCGATCATGTCGGAATTTCCGGTTCGACGATCTATTCCAGAGGACACATTACGATCGGAGCGCACACGATTATCGGAGCAAACTGCAAGATCATTGACAACGATATGCATTCTTTGGATGTGGAGGAACGCAACAATGACATCTTTGACAATTTGGTGTGCAAGGATGTAACGATTGGAGACAGCGTATTTGTCGGATGCAACTGCATCATTTTAAAGGGAACACAGATCGGGGACCGGTGTGTTATAGGCGCAGGAAGTGTAGTAAGCGGGGCATTTCCACCGGACTCTGTGATCGCAGGCAATCCGGCGCGCGTTATAAGATCGCTTCCGACAGTACAGAGACAAAATGAAGAACCGGTATAGTCCGTAAGAGGTTACACAACCATATGAGAGTTTTGCATATAAATATCTGTGGCAATTTGAGCACAGGAAACATTGCCTCCGATATTATCCGGGAGGTAGAGAAAAAAGGTGGGGAAGGTGTACTGGCGTATGCCAGAAATGCCGTAGCGGAGGATATCCCATCCATATTGATCGGAAGCCAGACGGATGTGTATGCACATGCAGTTTTATCACGGATCACAGACCGTACCGGGTTTTATTCCAAAAGGGCAACAGAAGCACTGACCGACAAGATCAGGGAGTGGAATCCGGATATCATACATTTACACAATCTGCATGGGTATTACCTGCATGTGGGAGTGTTGTTTGATTTCTTAAAGGGGTATAACCGCCCGGTGGTATGGACGTTGCACGACTGTTGGGCATTTACAGGACATTGCCCATACTTTTCGGCTGTGGAATGCGAACGGTGGAAAACCGGCTGCTATGATTGCCCAGAAAAGAAAAATTATCCGGCGAGCTTAGTACTTGACCAGTCAAAGAAAAATTATCGGGATAAGCAGCATTATTTTTTGGAAGTTCCGGATATGACACTTGTCACACCTTCAAAATGGCTAAAGGAAATTGTAGGTGAGTCCTTTTTGAAGGAGTATCCATGTGAGGTAATATACAATGGCATCGACCCGGAAAAGTTTTATCCGAGAGCCGGGCAGTCCTTTCGACAGAACTATCATCTGACCGACAAGAAGATACTGCTTGGTGTTGCAAGTACCTGGTCTAAGCGCAAGGGGTACGAGGATTTCTGCAAATTGTCAGAGCGGTTGCCGGAAAATTGGACAATCGTTATGGTGGGATTAAAAAAAGAGCAGATCGAGACACTTCCTGCGAATGTATTAGGCATTGAGCGCACGAAGAATGTGGAAGAACTGGCTCAGATCTATTCGGAGGCGGATCTGTACTTCAACGCAAGCGTGGAGGAGACCTTCGGGCTTACAACGGTGGAGGCAATCTTTTGTGGAACACCGGCTATTGTATACAACAGCACCGCAGTGCCGGAATGTGTGCAGCCGGACGGAGAGAATGCAACAGGGTATATCGTGGAAAAAGGCGATATAGATGCGGTTGCAGATATAATCCGCGAGCTTGAGACCGGAGAACGCCGGTGGCTTGGAAAAACAGAAAAATTAGAGAGAAACAAGGCTTTCTTTAAAGAGGAAGCTTGTAGAGCGTATTATGAACTATATCAGACGATTATGGAACGGAAAACTAAATAAGATCGTATATTTTGTGTTTTATATGACATTGTGCTTTCCGTTTGTCGGAGGGCGGTTTGTCAATACAGACACACAGCCGTGGGCACTGTTTCTGGCGATTCTGCTAGTGCTCGGAAGGTGCCTTGTGACAAAAAGCTGGGAGCGCAACGGATATATAGACATTCTCACCCTATACTTTGGCATTTGCGTAGTTATCGGACTTTTTTCGGCGACACAGGGATTGCCGATCATGAGTCTGGCGAGGAGCGGTGCCAACTATGCGTCCATCTTTTTTATCACGATCGCTGTTTATCAGATGCTAAAAGAGCAGGATGGACTGAATGAAAAGTGGATCAAGCTTGCAATATGGATATGGTTTGCGGTCGGCATGATCCAGCGGTTCGTAGATAGAAGCTTTGCGTATGGGCTTTTATCCCTTCCGAGAACCTCGGCGGATAGAGGCGTGATCAGTTTATCCGGGGAGCCGTCTTTTTACGGGTATATGTGTATTTTCTTTTTGCTGTTTGCGATGGAATTTAAGAAGCATAAGCTTGTGTATATGGGCTGCCTGCTGTTCCAGATCGTATTTCTGGCGATGTCGACAATAACCATTCTTTATCTTATGATTTTTGTGGTGTTCTATGTACTGGAAGATCTGGTAAAGCGGGGCTGGCTTGGGCTTTCGGTTGCCTGCCTGGGAGTTATCTTCCTGTTCGGCGGATACCTTGCAATGCGCAATCTGCAAAGCGACAACCGCCTGCTTAAGATGCTAAGAGGGCTGTACTATGACCGCAGTGTACTGCTGGATGATCCGAGCATGAATCAGCGGATGGATGATATCAAATCGGCACTTTCGGCATTTGTAGAGAATATAGGAATGCCGCATGGCTACTCCCAATACCGCATCATGAGCGGGTATGGTGCTGCATTATATGAGACGGGTATCGCGGCAATTCTGATTATTGTGTTATTTGCGGTACTGTTTGCGGAGGGAAAACATGCATTTACCATTGCGGCGAGCATGACGGTGATCATGTTTTCGGCAGTGCAGCTGGCATGCCCGATCCTTTCGTTTTATCTGGGATATACGGTATACAAAAAACACGCAAAAAGAGCTGCCGTTGTAGCATGCGGCAAGGAGGGAATCTTATATGAAAAGCGAAATTCAAATTGACTTAAAAGCGATGTTAAAGTGGATAGGGCGTAAGTGGAAACTTTTGATTCCGGGCTTTGTCATTCTGGCAGCCCTGATGAGCGGACTTTTGTATTTTAATGAGGTGGTTGCATACCGCCATGAGACCGCCAAACTTTATTCCAAGAACGAATGCTTAGCTCATATGAGTGACAGTGCACTGCGCGAGGTAAATCTTACCCTTGCAATGGAAAAGATCATGAAGGGCCATGAGGACGAGCTGGAGGAACTCCGGCAGATCGAGGAGCCTACGGAAGAACAGTACCTGCGCATGGAAGACCTGATGGAAAATATTGATAAGATCCGGTCACTGAGCATTAGTTACCGTTATGCCTATGACAGCTATCAGTCAAGGTATTATGATCTGCTCAATGGGGTTGATGAAAATGATATCCGTGCGTATCCGGTACTTACACAAAATATGGTGTTTGGTGGAATAATAATCGGTGCGGCAATGCTGGTTGCACTTTTTATTCTGTGGTATCTCCTTTCCGGATATCTGCATTCCGAGGATGAGATACGGATGAACTACGGTTACCGTGTAAATGCGGTAGACGCAACGAAGGAGCATCTGGAGGACGGCGTTAAGCTGGTACTTGAATCGGATCGCTGGAACAGTCAAAGTAAAATTGCAATTCTTGATGCAATGGATAAGAAGAAAGAGAGTCAGGATCTGGAGATTGTAAAGAAGATTACCGGAGGCGAGGTATATACCGGATTTTTGAAGGATACCGGAGCACTTGCCGGTGTAAAAGCGGCAGGCCAGGCGATCATTGTAGCAAAGGTAAATGACACAAAACTCCGCACTCTCACGCAAATTCATGAGACGATGCAGTCTCTTGGCGTTGATGTCCTTGGAGTACTTTTGATCAGAGAATAATCTATGAAAATATTAACGATAAATTGGACCTATGGATATGGAAGCACAGGCAAGCTGATCTGCGATATTGAAAAAGAGCTTCCGGAGTGTGAGTTCTTACATTGTTATGAGTACGATACGATCGGTGGGGCTTTAAACGCATATTGCCTGACCGGATGGCTGTTTGCCCGCGTGCATAACCGGATGAGCAGGTTAAAGGGCTTGCAGTATCAGAACGGGATCACTCCGACTATACGCCTGCTTCGCAAGATTGAGGAATATAAGCCGGATATTGTGCATATACACTGTCCGAACGGCAATACTTTAAATCTGTATAAGATACTGGAATATTTAAAAGCGAATAATATTTTAACTGTGATCACCAACCATGCAGAGTTTTTCTATACCGGGAATTGCCCGTATGCATTTGACTGTAAACAGTATCTGGATGGATGCAGGCAGTGCAAGGATTACAAGCGGGCAACCAACTCTTTGATCTTTAACAGGGCTGCACTTTCCTGGAAGAAGATGTATGCGGCTTTGCACGATTTTAAAACGGTGCAGATGATATGTGTGTCTCCGTGGCAGTTACAGAGACTGCAGGAGTCAACGATATGCAAAGGCTTGCCGGGGCGTGTCATTGGCAATGGAATCGATACATCGGTTTTTCATGACTTGCCGGAACAAAGCCGCTTGAACACAGGCAGGATTACACTTTTGCAGGTGACTTCGAGCTTTTCGGATGATCCGGCGGATATCAAGGGCGGCATCCATCTGATTGCACTGGCAAAGCGGTTATCTTTGGAATATGAGATCCGTGTGGCGGGTGCCTGTCATCTGGCAGATAGCGAAAAGCTGCCGGAAAATATCACATTGCTTGGCAATCTAAACGACCAGCAACAGCTTGCCGAAGAATATCGGAATGCTGATCTTGTCGTACTTACCAGCAAAAAGGAGACTTTTGGTATGGCTTGCGCGGAAAGCCTGTGTTGCGGAACTCCGGTAGCAGGGTTCTTAAGCGGAGGAACGGAGAGCATTGCCTTACCGGAATATACGGCATTCTGTGAATATGGGGATGTTGATAAGCTGGCACAGCTGGTGGGAAAATGGGGGGCATATAAACGCACCATGACACCGGATGAGCGGCAGAAAATGACAGTAGCAGCGGCAGAACGCTATTCCAAACAGACAATGGCAAAATCATATCTTACATTATATGAGGAACTGCTGGGGAAGCAGAAGGAGGAGCAATAGTGGAAATCAAGCTTGTAAACTTTCAGCAGCACGGGGACGAAAGAGGTCATCTGGTTGCGGTAGAAGAAGGAAAGGAAATTCCGTTTTCAATCAAAAGAGTATATTATATTTATGATACAGCAAAGAATGTGCGGCGCGGATATCATGCGCACAAGTCCCTGCATCAGGTGCTTTTCTGTGTAAACGGTGCCTGCACCATCCATCTCGACAATGGGGAGGAATGTGCAGAAGTGCGTTTGGACAAGCCATATGAGGGACTTTACATCGACAATCTCACATGGAGAGAAATGTATGATTTTTCGGATGGTGCAGTATTGATGGTGCTTGCATCGGATCTGTACAATGAGGACGATTATATCCGAAATTATCAGGAATTTATTGATTATGTCCGGGAGGTAAGAAAATGATTCCATTTTCAACATTTGAACCAATGCACAAAGAAGTGTCAGAGGAAATTCAGTCAGCATTTCGCAAGGTATTTGAGAAAGGCTGGTTCATTCAGGGAGATGAGTGTACGGCATTTGAACAGGAATTTGCCGGCTACTGCAACGCCAGATACTGTATCGGAGTAGGAAACGGGCTGGATGCGCTCCTTTTGATCCTGCGGGGATATGGGATCGGAAAAGGAGATGAGGTTATCGTTCCGTCGAATACCTTTATCGCAACGGCACTTGCCGTAACCTATGCAGGTGCAACGCCTGTGTTTGTGGAGCCGCGGCTGGAAAGCTATACCATAGATCCGTCACTTATCGAAGAAAAGATAACCGATCGGACGAAGGCAATTATCGCGGTGCAGCTTTATGGACAGGCATCCGATATGGATGAAATCTGTGTGATCGCAAGAAAGCACGGACTCAAGGTGATTGAGGATGCGGCACAGGCACACGGATCTACCTACAAGGGAAGAAAGGTCGGAGCACTTGCGGATGCTGCCGGATTTAGTTTTTATCCGGGAAAGAACCTCGGAGCACTCGGAGATGCGGGCGCTGTTGTGACGAATGACGAGGCACTTGCAAAGAAGGTGCGCGCACTTGGCAATTATGGAAGCGACTATAAATATCACCATATTTATCAGGGGCACAACACAAGACTGGACGAGATACAGGCAGCTTTTTTGCGCATCAAGCTTGCAAATCTGGATCGCTGGAATGCGGGCAGATATCAGGTGGCAGAGCGGTATTTGAAGGAGATCAACAATCCGCTTATAACGCTTCCAACGGTGGAACCGTATGGCACGCATGTATTTCATATTTTTGCAATCCGGTGTGACAGAAGGGATGAACTGGAGAAGTTCTTAAACCAGAAGGGAATCGGAACGAACTGCCATTACCCGATCCCGATCCATATGCAGGAGGCGTATAAAGATTTACAGATTCCGCAGGGAGCATACCCGGTTGCAGAGAAGATATCGGCGACAGAGCTATCCATCCCGCTGTACTATGGCATGACGGATGAAGAAATCAGCTATGTGATAAGTGCCATCAACGAATTTAGATAAACGAGGAAAATTATGCGTAATGTTTTACATCAATTAAGTATTATTTTGGAGAAAAGTGAAAAGCGGAAGATTCCGCTTATTATCATCATGATGATCTTCAGCGCAATCTTAGAGGTGCTTGGCGTATCCATGATCGTTCCGGTTGTGACTCTTGTGATGAACCCGGATACGATGGAATCCAATGGTCTGGTTGCGGGATTTTGCAATATGTTTCACATAACCTCCGTTACGACTTTAACCATCGCGCTTATGGTGATCCTGATCGTATTGTTTGTCGGCAAGAATCTGTTCCAGCTTCTGCAGTATTATGTGGTTGCAAAGTATTCGTTTGACAACCTTTACCGCACACAGAAAAAGCTGGTCAACATTTTTCTGCACAAGCCGTACAGCTATTATCTTGGAATAAATACTTCCGATATCGTCCGTCTGATCAGTCAGGATACGGTTGGAGCATTTGTGATCGTGCAGGATGCCATGGAAATGTGCGCGGAGATATTTGTTGCAGTCATTCTTGCACTTACGGTCTTTGTCATGGATCCGGGAATGGCACTCGCAATGGGTGTAATGCTTCTGCTTCTGATGTTTTTTATCGCAAAGGTTATAAAACCAAAGCTCAACCGCTATGGTGCAAGCCATGTAAAGTATGATACGATCGCCACCAAGTGGCTGTTACAGTTTTCAGGCGGAATCAAGGACATCAAGATCGCCGAGAGCGAGAACTTCTTTGAAGAGAATTACGCATATAATGATAAAATTGACAAGAAAATGGAGAAGGAACGTGCGGTATACCGGAATGTTCCGCGCGTTATGCTTGAGGCAACCTGCATTTCCGGGGTATTGCTCATCTTTATTGTGCGTCTGCTGCAGGGTGAGAATATTGCCAACATGGTTCCGCAGTTGTCTGCGTTTGTGTTGGCAGCAGTGCGTCTGCTTCCGAGCGCAAACCGTGTCAGCTCGTATGCAAACGAGATCGCATACAATATGCCACAGTTAAACCGCACGGTTGAGCATATCCAAAAAGCAGGGGATATAGAGGAAGCAGCGGCTTCAAACGAGCAGCAGAGCCCATCTGGCGCTCCTGCATTTACGCTGCAAGACAAGATACAGTTGAAGGATATTACCTTTAAGTATGATGAAGGCGACAAGTATATCCTGAAACATGCGGATATGGATATCCCGATCGCATCCTCTGTCGGGGTGGTCGGAACATCCGGTGCCGGAAAGACAACGGCAATCGATGTCCTGCTTGGGCTGTTAAAACCGGAAAGCGGACAGGTGCTTGTGGACGGTCAGAACATTGAGAACAATTACCATGCATGGCTGCGAAACATCTCTTACATTCCGCAGACTATTTATCTGCTGGATGATACGATCCGCGCTAATATCATGTTTGGCAATGGAACAGATGCATCGGATGATGCGGTCTGGATGGCACTGCGGGAAGCACAGCTTGAGGAGTTTGTGCGCAGCCTTCCGGAAGGACTGGATACGCAGATCGGAGAGCGCGGAGTACGCCTTTCCGGTGGACAGAGACAAAGAATCGGTATTGCGAGGGCGCTGTATACGCAGCCGAAGGTATTGATCTTTGACGAAGCAACCTCTGCACTTGACAACGAGACGGAGGAGGCTCTCATGGAGGCAATCAACGGACTTCATGGAAAGAAGACCATGATCATTATCGCACACAGACTGCAGACGATCCAAAACTGTGACCTTGTATATCGTGTAGGGGAAGGAAAGATAACGTTAGATGAACATGCGAAAGAATCTTAACGAAATAAAATGGACCATGTGCAGCGCCCTTCTTTTTGGTTTGCTGACGCATGCGTATATCCTGTATAACAAGATCTCATACCATGATGATATTTTCTGCCTGTATACGCTTGGCGGCACCTATGGCTCCGGCAGGTGGTCGCTGGGAATACTTGGAGCACTTATGCGCAGATTGTTTGGTGGGACATACAGTGCACCGGGACTTAATGGAATACTGTCAATTTTTCTGATCGGTATTGCAGCTGTGATCATCGTGGAGATGTTTTCTGTCAAAAGCATCTGGTGGATCGTTGCGATCAGCGGTATTATGGAGACAATCCCGGTCGTGACTTCGACCTTTTCCTATATGTTTACAGCTCCGTATTATATGGTGGCACTGGTATTTGCGGTCCTTGGGGCGTTTTTGATCACAAGAAACTATAAATGGTATGATTGGCGCAGCCTCGGTGCAATTCTTAGCATGGCAATCGCTGTCGGCATCTATCAGGCATATTTTGCGGTGACAGTTAGCCTTGTATTAAGCTACCTGATCTGGAACTTTGAGGAGATCACGGGAAAAGGCGCAAATGAAAATGGTGCAAAAAAGATCCTGCTTAGAGGAATACGGGCACTTCTTTTTATGGTGCTCGGCATGGTGGCGTATGCGGTGTTCAATAAGGTATTTCTGGCAATTACGCATTATGAACTGTCGGATTACCGGGGAGTCAACAATATGTTCTCGGTTACCCTGTCAGGATTATTTACAAGTGCTGCGGGGACTTACAAAGCATTTGCGAGTATGTTTGTGACAGATTATGCAGGGCTTACCAGTGTGCTGCCAATCCGGCTGGCGCTTATCGTTTTATGGGTATTGGCAATCGGATATATGATACGAGGCTCTATAAAGCGAAGAGATGGCGTATGGTGTGAGATTTTGTATTGGGGAATGGCTGCGCTGCTTCCGTTGGCATTCCATATTGTAAATGTGATGGTATCCGGCGGCGATACGGGCATTCATACATTGATGCTCTACTCACTGGCGCAGATGTTCATTTTCCCAATCGTGATCATCGCAAAATATACCGGGGGCTGTGCGGTAAGCTTTGAAAAAACAAAATATACGTTTGGGACAGCAGCACTTTCTATCGCAATGGCGTATCTGATCATCTTTTCCTATGCGGTTGTGGATAATCAGGCGTATATGCGTGTACAGCTTCTGCAAAATGAGGCGACCGCTTTTTATAACCGTCTGATTGCCCGAATCGAGGGAACAGAAGGGTATCTGCAGAGCGATAGTATTTATATTGCCGGGGCACTTGAGATCAGCGATAAGAATCTGACGGAAGTGCCACAGTTTCCGGCGGTGGCAATGACCGGATATACGATGACGACCGATGAATTTATCAATGACTATGCATGGAAGGAATATGTGCGCTGGCAGCTTGGATTTGATCCGGTGTATGCGGCACAGGTGCCGGACGTAAGCGTGATAAGCGCTATGCCATGCTACCCGGATGCAGATGCGATCCGGATCGTGGATGATGTGATTGTTGTCAAATTCAGTGACGGGAACTTGGATAATTCTCAGGAGTAAATATGGCAGATAAGAACATCCTTTATATAGGATATTATTATAAAAATGACGTAATTGAACAGAGAGAAAGCGCACCGTATATCTCACAGGCGGGGATGAATAAGATGAACTTTCTGCGGAATGTGTTTGAAGCAGCAGGATATCACACATTTATATTTTCAAATGCGTGGACCAATAGCAGGAGCTTCCGGAAATACAAGGGATTCTGGTCAAAAGAGAACCCGGATGTATATTATTCCGATATCTTCGGCGCACCGGTTCTTAATGCAATTTCCTGCATACGATCAGGAAAACGTTTTATCCGCACCTTCATGAAAACGCATACGCTCGATTATGTTGTCTTTTACAATATGCGGTGGGAAACCTCTGCACTAGCGTGCTATATCCAGAAGCGATACCATGTGCCGATCATTTTGGAATATGAGGATGGCTTGGAAACAGACTTAAATAACAGCAAGGGAAAACGCCGGTTTTATGCGCGGCTGGAGCAAAAGGTAAAGAGCCGGATAAATGGGGCAATTCTGGTTAATTCGATGCTGCGGGAGAAGTTTGTATGCCCTTCTATGATATCCAGAGGCGGTACGATACAGCAGGAGGGCAGTATGCCGTGTCCAGCCAAAACAGAGCCTAAAAAGTTCCTTTTCGCAAGCACACTTGACGATCAGAGGGGACTGACCGTGTTGTTAGAGGCAATGGAACATCTGAAAGCGGACTGTAAGCTTTTGATCACAGGGCGGGGCGAACTGGAAGATAAGCTAAAAGAGGTGAAGGATGAGCGTATCGAGTATCTAGGCTACTTATCGTATGAGGATTATTGTAAGGTACTAAAGGATGCAGATGTATGTATTTGCGCGCAGCGTTCAAAGGCTTCTTTTGGTCAGGTATCTTTCCCGTCCAAGATATTTGAATATATGTCCGCCCATAAGCTGGTAATAACCTCCGATGTGGCGGATGCAAGTGCATATCTGAAGGATGTTGCTTTAGTCTATACCGAGGATGATCCGAAGCGTCTTGCAGCGTGTATGCAGATGGCGATAGATATATACGATGATAAAGAAAAGCATGACCACTATGCACGGCAGATTGAAGATTGTATACAGGAAAATTCTGTGGAGGCGACTGCAAAAACATTCCGTGATTTTGTCGCGGAGATAGATACCATATAAAAGTCATGGATGGTGATAGGATGAAAGTATCAGATGCTGTTGCAAAATACCTTGCCCATGAGGGGGTACGGGTAATATTTGGCTATCAGGGCGGTGCGATTACGCACCTGATCGACTCTTTCGACAGGGCAGGAATTGCATATATTCAAAATTATAATGAACAGGGAAGCGGGCTTGCTGCGGACGCTTATGCAAGGATTGAAAAGGATGGTCTCGGTGTGGCAATCGCCACCAACGGACCAGGGGCAACCAACCTTGTAACCGCGATTGCAAATGCATACTGCGATTCCGTTCCGGTACTCTTTCTGACCGGACAGGTGCATACATTTGCAATGAAAAAAAGCCCTTTGATCCGGCAGGAAAGCTTTCAGGAAATCGATATTTTGTCCATCACGGGATCCATCACAAAGTATGCGGTAACGGTAATGGAAAAAGAGCGTGTATTGCCGGAGCTTTCAAAGGCAATCGCGATTGCAAAGGATGGGCGGAAGGGACCTGTTCAGGTAGATATTCCGGTCGATGTACAGGGAATGCAGATCGCGGAGGAACTCCTGACAGAATGCATTGAACACCCATACCGCGTACAGCATGAGCCGGAGGAAACGGAAAACGGAGCAACAGGTAAGATCACAGAGAATGTTCAAAAGGCGCATGAGCTGCTCCTGCATGCAAAAAGACCGTTGATCATTGCGGGCGGTGGAATCCGGCTGGACGGCGCTGCAGAAGCCTTCCGGAAGATGGTACACAGACAGGGGATACCGGTGGCAGCGTCCATGATGGGACTAGATGCGATGGATCATGGAGATCCTTATTTTGCAGGGTTCCTTGGAAGCTATGGCAACCGTTATGCAAATATTGCAGTCCAGAAGGCAGATGTTATTCTGGTTCTGGGATCGAGACTTGATATGAGACAGACCGGAAAACGGAAAGATCTGTTTGCGGTTGATGCAAAGCTGATTCATGTAGATGTTGATGAGCATGAGCTGGGACACTTTGTAAAAGAGGATGTTAATATTGCCTGTACGGTAAGTGAATTTCTACATGCATGGGATCGGATCCTGGCAGACAATGACCATGCGGAAAGTGTGAATTGCGCAGACAACGCAGACCGTGTCGCGTGGATGGATACGATCAACAACTGGAAACAGAAATATCCGGACGATGAGGAGCTGGCAATCCGACCGGAGTGCAGGAAGAACAATCCAAATGTGATATTAAAGCATCTTGGAGCACTGCTCCCGGAGCATACGATCGTGTGCAGTGATGTCGGACAAAACCAGTTGTGGGTAGCCCAGTCCGTCCGCGTGAAAGGGGCAGATGTCCGGATACTTAACTCCGGAGGGCTCGGAACGATGGGATATGCGCTTCCGGCAGCAATCGGAGCGTATTATGCGGATCCAAAAGCAACTGTGGTTGCCTGCATGGGGGATGGCGGCTTCCAGATGAATATCCAGGAGCTGCAGCTGATTGGAAACAGGCAGCTCCCGATCACAATACTGATCATGAACAATCATGCTTTAGGACTCATCCGTGACACCCACGAAAAATATTACGATAAGCGTTATGTTGGTTCTGTGTGGGGATTTTCCCTTCCGGATCTGGAGTATCTGTGCAAGGCATACCGGCTGAAATACATAAAGCCGGGAAATCCGGAGGAACTGACGGATGCGGTGAGAAATGTGACGGGTCCGAAGCTCATCGAGATTGAATTTACAGAAAACACATATGTGTATCCGGAACTTGGCGGAAATGATGCACTTGATCATCAGATGCCATACCGCGATTGATAAAAAAGGACGGCGCGTGTGAGTATATTGATTACCGGGGCAACCGGATTTGTCGGCAAAAACTTCATACGGATGATGCTGAAAAGCGGATATGAGAGTAAGGATATGATACTTGTGGTAAGTAAGCCGGATCAGGCACTTGAGACAGCCGGATTTCGCTTGCTAGTGCATAAGAATTACACCTATTCTTCGGAGGAACTGAAGGCACTTTTGAAGCCGGCAGAGCGTATCGACACGGTGATCCACCTTGGCGCATTGACTCCGAAGGGTACCGGGAGTGATGAGACTGCGGATTATGAGGAGAATGTGAGAACCACGAAGCATCTGCTTGAGACACTTCCGGGGGATTTGGATCGTTTCCTGTTCGGAAGCTCGGTCAGTGTATACAATATGGATGAGAGCACCACAGACGGGCGGTATGGAGCATCCAAGCGCGCATGCGAGGAAATCCTGAAAAAGAACCTGCCGGATACAGAGCTTTGGCTGCTGCGCTTCGGACCAATTTATGGACCGGGCGAGGAAGCATATCAAAAGATTGCCGGAACATTTCTAAAGAAGGCGATGGCAGGAGAGGATATCTATCTGCGGGGCGATGGAAGTGCTGTTCGTCATATGGTGTATGTTGACGATCTGTGCCGGGAAATCATCCGCATTCTTAAGCAGGCTCCAAAGCCGGACAGTGGCAGTCATACGCTTGACATCGTAAATGAGACACCGGTTACTATCCGGGAACTTGCAGACTGGGCGGTGGAGATGACAGGAAGCAATTCGCAAATTATTTTAGAGTTTAAAAAAGACGATAAAGCGCATAAACAGCAACAGTGCAACATGATTACAAAATATGCACAAAGCATATATTTTTTGAAAAAAAAGACCTCCTACCGGGAAGGCATGCAACAGCTATACCATTATTTAAAAGAACAATCATAGAGGAGAATCTATTTATATGTTCGTATCGATCATCAGCCTGCTGGCTGCACTTGTATTTATTTTGTTTACAGCAAAATTGATCGCGCATAAATCAGATTGCGGGTTATATGCCCCGGTTTTGTCTGGCGTATACTTTATCCTGTGTATCGGGGTGATAGCTGCGATCTGTAATTTTACATTTATTCCGGTCATGTTGGAAACAGTGACGGCAGGAATAGCGATTATGGACGTATTTCTGGTAGTCCGTGTCTGCAAAAAAGGAAAGCTCAAACAATCTATTACGTTTAAAAAGAGTGAATTGATCGGATTGCTGGCGGTTATTGCACTTATGCTTGCCGCGTGCATCATACACTTTGGACCAAGGCTTTCACTCATCTATATCGATATTGATTCGGCAAGATACTTAAAGCTTGCAATGGAGCTGCGGCGGACACACCGCGTATCGGGAGAATTTTTATCTCCGCTGATCTTATCCCTGTTTATCCAGTGGATAGAGCCGTTTGTGAGCACGGTTTCCATGTACAAGGGAATGATCCTTGCGCATATCTTTGTGCAGGTGTTAAGTGCCTGCATGTTCTGGTGCCTTGCGCACAAGTTGAACAGAGGAAGATATCCGCAGATCGTGACAGTTGTGCTTACGGCACTGTACGTCGGCGGTTTTCAGCTATATATTTTGACGTATGGTACGTTCTTCCATTGGGAGGATGGTATACTGATACTGATGTTCTTGATTTACCACCTGTTGGAATTACAGCAGCATCAGGAAACGACGAAAGAGGGACTTGCTTCTTTCCTGCTTGGAATTTTTGGATTGTTTATCTGTTATCCGTTTTTCATCGTGATCACCGCGGTATTGCTATTGCCGGAAATCGTCATCTGGATAAGAAAGCACGCACACAGTCTTACCAAAAAGACAAAGTGGAAGATGGCAGGGATTGTTCTGGTGGTCGGACTGATCGGAATCCATTTTGTAAGGCAGCGTTCGGCGACAATATCGGGAATTTTTGATAATCTGCGAACAGAAGGTCTTGCATACAAGGAGCCATTCCTTGATTTTGTTTATTTTGTTCCGATCCTTATCGCATATAGCATTGTGCTGTATCGCAGGAGAAAAGAAGGAAAGCAGACAGAAACGTATGTGATCTGGAGAATGAACATAACAGCGCTTGCTTTTATGATCTTCTGGTTTCTTCTGCTCGCGAGCGGGCATTTGTCAAATTATTATTATTATCGTAATTATTATGTACTGTGGATGGTTTCATGGCTTATGACAGCCCATGCGATTGGGATACTAGCCGAGGAAAAGCAGACAGCAATGCTTGCTTCTTACGGAGTCCTATATGCGATTGCAGTGATCACTTCGGTTGTCGGAATCAATGCCAAGCTGGAAAAAATCAATGATTCCATGTTTTTAGAGAAGAAAACGAACCAGACCATGTGCCCGCTGTATGCGTTTACATCCAATGAGCTGATACATAGAGCGGATGCCGCAGTAAGTCCACAGATGTTTGAATTGTACAAAATGGTGGTCGGAGAGCTGGGGGCGGAAGAAGTACCGATGCTGACCTCCTATTATTCGGTTATGCGTTCTGCGTGGTATCACGCGATCACAGATATAGATCATCTGAACCCAACGTATGACCTGCGGATGGAAACGTTATATGATATGCTCAGGGTGCTGGATGAGAACGATACGACTTATGTTCTTTACCAGAAAACGGATAAGCAGTGGAAGAAGTATCAAAGCACGATATTAGCCGGGCTTGAGACGGTTGAGGAGAACGACGAGGGTGCTATCCTTAAGCTTACGGGCGGAACATGGAAAGAACTGCTCAACCGCTTTACCGATGTGCCGGAGGGACAGCTTGAAATCATTTTGTATATCAAGCAGCATGTATACCCACAGAACCTTAAGATCCTGTCAGATAAAAAGGCAGAGAATGTTGTGCTGGAGGCATACACAGCATATTTTGGGGAAGACACCGATTCGCTGGTTGGGGAGCTGACTGCCAAGAAGCTTCTGAAGAATTTGAAGCTGTTGGATGAAGCACAGGCAGAGGCAGTCATTGTCCTAAAGGACAGCGATATGTATTTACAGAATCAGGAATTTTGGGATAAGCAGAATATTGTATTTGAAAACGAGACCGGTATGCTTGTAGGACCGGCAAATGCGACATGGGAGGAAAGCAAGTGAAAAAGCACAACTATATGGTAGACTTTTGCAGATTCTTGGCAATCGGCATTATTATGACGCACCACGCTTACATTATGGGCTATACCGGCGACTATCCGTTTGCAAGAGGCTGGGCATGGGTGGATTATTTCTTTATGCTGACCGGATTTTTTACGATCGCGCATTTCAAACGGAATGTCCCGGAGGCAGGTACTTACGGAAAGACGGCGGTGGATTACACACTCAACAAATTCAAGAGCTTTATGCCACTTGCAATCGTGTGTATTCTGATCCAGTATATCGTGGTGGTGTACCAGTCACATCCGACGGACTGGGTTGCGACACTGCGCGGCTTTATCAATATGCCGTTTGAGATGTCAATGCTTTCCTCCATATTTGGATTTAACCCGAACCTGTCCCCGCTTTGGTTTGTGGCGGCAATGTTCATTACGCTGCCGATCCTTTGCTATTTTGTGACCAGATTTGCGGATGCCTGGTATATTCTTGCATTCCTTCTTCCGATGATCTATTACGGCAAATACGGCGTGAATACAGTCAGAGACTGGCCGATGGAAATGTACCGTGCATTTGCGTGCATGGCATTTGGTACATTCTGCTATTTCGTGGCAGAGCGTATCAAAGAAAAGCAGTTTCATACATTTGGAAAGATTGTACTTACGATTCTTGAAGTCGGAAGCCTCGTTCTTGCGGTCGATCTTACAAGAAAACCGGAACCGGAGCTTGTATTTTTGGTATTGTTGTTCCCAATCCAGCTTAGTATTATGATGTCAGGGGAGAGCTTTACCACAAAGATCAATAACAATGCACTTAATATTGTACTCAAGTGGCTCGGACGCCTGAGTATGCCGATGTTTATCTTACATTGGCTGGTAGGCACATTTATCTCAATCTATGCACCGCTCGGACGCATCCGTCTGGTAATGTACTATGGAATAACGATCGCTTTGTCGGCGGTTTATGTGTGCATAAGCTCGTTTGTGAAGCAAAAGGCGAGGAGATAGAGGCTGCGCTTGCGGGAAAAATGGTAAATCTATATAATGGGTTCAGGACGGACAAAGGGTAAGGATTGAAAAGTCATGAAGGAACAGAAATTAACGAAAAAAGCGTATCTTGCAATTATGATCGTATGTGTGTGTGTGGTTGGGCTGCTGCTTGTGGCAATCGCAGGGAACAATGCAATTATAAAGAAAGTAAATCTGGCAGAATATGAAAAAGCGGAAAGTGTTGCATTTTCTCTGGGGGATGTGAACAATTCCGGAAGTATGCTGCAGATAACAAATGCATGGATCGAACAGAAAAGCACAGATGCTTTTGATGTGCATATTGCGTTATATTGTGAGAATACCGGGGAATTGTATCAGCTGCCATCGCAGTATGTGGAGCTTCCACAGGCTGATGATAAGGCAACAGAAATATCGGAACAACAGGATAACAATATCCGAAGAGGTGTATACGCATGGGGTATCTTAAGACTTATGAAGTATAGACCGGACTACAAATATGACATCTTTTTCCTGATCGATAACAATGGACAAAAGAAATACATTGATACAGGGGTGACATTGGGATAAAATGAAGAAAACAGCAGAAGGCAAATCAAAGATATTTCATAAAGAAAGCATCCCATATATTGCAGCGGGGATTCTTTTCCTGCTTTACTTCCTTAGAAGTGAGACGATTCAGGATGATATAGCAGTTATTCAGAAGTATGGATATGTTAATAGCCTGTGGCAGCATATCCTGCTTATGAAGGAGGACTATCTAAACTGGTCTTCGCGCATTCTGGTCAATTTTCCAATCCATGTGCTGGTTACGCATAAGTTAGTATGGGTATTATGTAATACAGCGGTTGTGCTGCTATTTATACATGGCGTGGAGCGGTTAGTTTTCTCCGGGGCGAATGTCAGGTATCGCTGGTACATTGTCGGAATCGTACTTCTCTTTCCATGGAAGTATCTAGGACAATCCGGCTGGATCGTGACCAGCATGACCTATCTGTGGCCTGCAACTGCCCTATTGTATTGGCTGCTGCTTTTGAAGCAGTATATACAGGGGGAGAAGCCATGCTATTGGAAAATAGTTCTGTCTGTGTTATTGGGATTGTATGCAACCAACCTTGAACAGATGGCGGTGCTTGGTGCGGTTGTTGTGTGTGGCGGCTGTATCTATACGCTCATGCAGAAAAAGAAGAAACCTTTGATCCTGATATGGATTCTGGTACTTGCAGCAGCATTTATGATCCACCTGATGGTTCCGGGTGAGAGCGCACGCTATGCGCAGGAAATCAGCAAACAGTTTCCGGATTTTCTGATGCTAAATATGATCAACAAAATAGATCTGGGAATATCGACTGCTATGGCGGAATTCTTGGAGGAGATCAACCTGCCATATCTGGTGTTTGCATATCTTCTTTTAAAGGCTGTAAAGCAAAATGGAAGGGAGCCGCTATATCAGGCAGTCGCTGCGGTTCCACTCGGACTTGGAATACTATGGCCGCTTTCCACAAGCGTGCTGGCAGGAACAAAGTATGACATCAGCGGATTAAAAGCAACCCGTATCGGTGCAGTCACAGCGGAAAATTTCCTGACATTTAATGGCTTTTATATGCTTTTCGTGGTTGCGGTATGTGCGATCTGCATTGGATTGTCTCTGCTGGTCGCATTCAATAATCTGCAAAAGGGAATCGTCATGGCAGCTCTTTTTGTCGGAGCGTATGCGACAAGGGCAATGATGGCATTCTCGCCGACTATCTGGGCATCCGGAGATCGGACGTATCTTGCGATGTATTTTGCCTTTGCAATCCTGTCTTTGTTCCTATTGGAAGAAAGACTTCATAATACTACGGAAAAAGAACGCAGTATGTTTGACAGTGTGCTAACGGCAGGCGCTGTATATTCATTGATCTGCTGGCTGATATAAGGAGTGGGACAATATGAGAGGTAACGTGTTGTATATCGTAATCCCGTGCTATAACGAGGAGGAGGTGCTTTGCGAGACGGCAAAGCGTCTGACGGACAAGCTGCACAGAATGATCTTGGATCAGGTAGTGTCTGACCAAAGCAAGATGGTATTTGTCGATGACGGCTCAAAGGACAGAACATGGGAACTGATCCGGGAGCTGCATGCGTCAAATCCGCTTGTGCTCGGAATTAAATCATCCCGGAACCGGGGACACCAGAATACTCTTTTAGCAGGGCTTTTTACCGTAAAGGATGATTGTGATATGGCAGTATCGATGGATGCTGACCTGCAGGATGATATAGAGGTACTTGACCAGTTCGTTAAGAAATATGAAGAGGGCTGTGAGATCGTATACGGGGTAAGAAGCGCAAGAAAGACGGATACATTCTTTAAGAAGTTTACCGCAGAGAGCTTTTATAAGCTGATGAGCCATATGGGAGTCGATATCGTGTACAATCATGCGGACTACCGGCTTATGAGCAAGAGAGCGATCGAAGAACTTGAAAATTATAAAGAGGTCAATCTGTTCTTAAGAGGAATCGTGCCGATGATCGGATTTAAGTCCGGAATTGTGGAATACGAGCGGCATGAGCGCTTTGCGGGAAAATCCAAATATCCGCTTAAGAAAATGCTTGCATTTGCAATGGATGGAATCACATCCCTTAGCATACGCCCGATCCGCTTTATCACAGGATTAGGTGTGGCGCTGTTTCTGGTCAGTATCGTGCTTTTGATTTATTATATTATTGGATATTTCGCAGGCAATACCATTGAGGGATGGGCGACGCTCGTGGTTTCCATATGGGGAATTGGAGGGCTTGAACTGCTTGCAATCGGAGTTATTGGGGAGTATATTGGGAAGATATATCTGGAGACAAAGGGACGCCCGAGATATATCGTTGAGGAATATTTAAAATGAGGGAAATAACGCATACCTTTGCAATCTGTGCGTATAAGGAATCACCGTATCTGGAAGAATGCATACAGTCGCTAAAACGGCAGACAGTTAAAACAAATATCATCATGGCAACATCCACACCGAATGAAATGATACAGACACTTGCAGACAAGTACGACATCCCATTGTATATCCGGGACGGAAAGAGTGATATCCGGGACGACTGGAATTTTGCATACAATCAGGCAGATACCGAGTGGGTTACGATCGCTCACCAGGATGACCGCTACAACGAACAATATGCACAGTGCCTGTTAGAAAAGGTTTCCGAGGTAGACAATGCAATCGCATTCGTGAGTGACTATATGCCGATCAAGAATGGAAAGATAGGACCGAGAGATGTCAACTCGAAAATACGTCATTTCCTGCGGCAGCCGATCAAGAACGACCGCAGGGCAGCTTCCAGATTCTGGAAGCGACGTGTCTTATGCCTTGGCAACTCGATCTGCTGTCCGGCGGTTACTTACAATAAAAAGAGGTTGGGAGACAGCTTTTTTACTTCCGAACTTAAGTTTAATATTGACTGGGATACGTTCTTAAAGATTGCGGATATGGATGGGGCATTTGTGTATGTAGATAAGCCGCTGACTTATTATCGTGTGCATGATGGCGCAACCAGCAAGGAGTTTATTGTGGATCACAGACGCGAAGCAGACGACCGGACGATGTTCCGGAAGTTCTGGCCGGGCTGGATGATCGGAATCATTATGGTATTTTATAAGAAAGCGTATGACACATATGCATGAGAGATGTTATATGAAAAGAGCATGGAGACTCGTTATAGCAGTAATCGTATTATGCTGGCCGTTATGGGGGTATTTTTTAGATAAGCTCAGAGGTAGTGAGCCTCAGGGAACGGTGATAACGGATACCTATTTGAGCAATAGTGACGGAACCCGCTATGATTTGGGAGAATTGACAGATGGAACAGTTGTACGGCAGAGTTTTGTAGCGGAATTTAGCCAGCTTTATTCAGTTACCCTATGGGGAGCAAACTGGGGACGTGATGACAATGCTGGAACTTTTTACGTTCAGTTAAAAAGCGATTCAGAGGAGATACTTCAACAGTGGCAGGTAGATGTGGCATCTATGGAAAATGATACACAATTTACATTATATGTGCAGAATATGGTTCCGATGGAAGTCGGACAACGGTATTGGATAGAAATCATGAATGAAGGCAGTCTGGAAAATAGAAGTGCAACTTTTTTTGCTGTGGAGGAGGACTGGTATTCACAGGGAGGGCTGACTGTGAATGGAGAGGAACGGCAGGGTGATTTGTGGGTTAAATTGCAATGCGCTGTCCAAAATCGCAGTTATGTAATGCAGAAGGTAATTTTGCGTTTCCTGGTGGGAGCGATAATATTGTGGGTTGTATATTGTAGAATGAGCACTAGTAAAGGGAAAAAACGTGAACATGAAACGTATTTATAAATCGATTATCATGGTAGCAGCGTTACTTATATGGACTGCGGTTCTGCTGTGGCTAAATCCTTGTGGAGACATAAAAGAACTTACATACAGTTCAGCGTTTGCTGCAGATAGTACGATTCCCATCGGTGGTGAAAGTGAATATAGTCAGACGTTCGATGTGACTGTACCATTTAATACAATTAAACTGTATTTGGATAATTCGGATCTTGCAAGAACAGACAGAACGGTGCAGCTCAGATTACAATATGAAGATGAGGCTATTGAGGAGAAAGTAATCCATACGGGAAAGATTGCCTCAGACGAATTGGAGTGGAAATTGAGCAAAGCATGCGACAGACTTGGTATGTATCAGTTGACAATTGACGTTTTGAATGTAGACAATGGAGAAAGTGTCCCTGTTTACTTTAAGGCTGCAACGGATCCAAACACGGGAATACAGAATATTTGTATGAACCGCTACCAAAGATATACGAACTATTTCGCAATGATAGCGATTATAGGAACTATTCTGCTTATTTTTATTTGGGGAGTATTACACTATGCCCCACTGAAGAATACTGCACCAATTTTAATATTGGGAATGGGGCTGATCATGATGGCAATTATGTCGCCATTGTCAGGTCCAGATGAAAGATATCATTATTTATCAGCGTACAAGTTATCAAATCTTATTTTGGGACAGGATGATATTGAAAGTGTAGATCTAAACTATTATATTGATGATGATTTAACCTTACATTATAATAATGCAGAAAATTTTGTGGCGGTTTATAAGAAGTGGAATGACAGCTATCAGGAAAACTTAGGCTTCCGAAATATTTCAATCGAACATGTAAATGATTTAAAATATCCTATTCCATATGTATTTTCCGCATGTGGAATAGCCTTGGGACGGCTATTAGGGGTAGGATTTTATAAGGCATATTATTTGGGACGGCTTTTCAACCTTTTGGCATATGTTCTTATTACAGCAGTTGCGATAAGAATTACTCCTAAGTTCAGAGAACTTTTTATATTGCTGGCGTTGCTGCCCATTAATCTGCAACAGGCGGCTTCTTATTCATATGATATGATCATTATCGCTGTAAGCCTATTATTTTTTGCATATTTTCTTAGGGCGATGAATAAGGAGAATGGAATAGACTGGAAAGATATTATAAGTATGTCCTTGATGATATTAATTTTTTCAGGGACTAAGCTTATCTATTTTGTTTTGGTCGTTGAAATGCTTATTTTATTCAAATGGAAGAAGAGTAATTTTACTGATAAACTGGTTTTGTGTACGACGATTGGCGTAGAAGGATTAGCAGCTTTTATGATGGTTGCAAGATACGCCAAAATGTTAGGATATTCCATGAACCCTAAATATACGATTGGAGATGCACTTCGAAGCCCAGTTCCGTTTCTTCAAATCATGGGAAACTCTGTTTTATCGCATGGTGGTAAGTGGCTGGAAGAAATATCAGGGCGTTGGCTGGCGGGAATGACGGTAGTTGCTCCTCAAATACTGAGCGTAGGATTTATTATTATTATTTTTTTGGCAGTCGCGAGAAACCGTATAGATGTGATAAATATGTCTAAATGCAGTCGAACGATTACGCTGGGGGCAGTGCTGGCAGGAATAGTATTAATGGTGCTGGCGCTGTGGACGGATACCATATACGGTTCACAAACGATTGATATTATACAAGGGCGGTATTTTATGCCGTTTGTAATTCCATTTTTACTTGTGATAAACTCTAAATGCTGTTTTATATGGAAAGAAAGTAAGCGGAAATTGATAACAGCGTATTTCTTTTTGCAGATTGGTGTTGTGGTAAGTGTTTTAAATCAAATTACGTTGTGATTAGGAGCGTAAAATGGATAAAGTGTCACTGCTTATGATGACGTATAATTGTAAGAACCATTTACAAAAGACATTGACAAGCGTGGAACAACAGGACTATCCTAATATTGAAATTGTCATTAAGGATGCTGGCTCAACAGATGGAACCATAGATATAATCAAGTTATATCGAGAAAAGTATCATATGAATATTAACTATGTTTCTGAGCCGGATGATGGACTGTATGACGCACTCAATAAGGCTGTTCATATGGCAACAGGGGAGTATCTGCTTGTGTGCAATGATGAATTTGTGGATGATTCAGCGATTAGCAAACTTGTTAATGCCACCCAAAAAAGCGGATTAGATGGAGCACATGCAGATTTGATTTATGCTGATGACGATAAAGTAAAGCGTTATTGGCATATGGGAAAAGGAACAATCTATACCGGTTGGCTGCCAGGTCATCCAACAATGCTTATAAAAAAGAAAGTATATGAAGAATTAGGTGACTATGATACCTCGTATCATATTGCAGCTGACTATGAGTATATGATCCGGATGTTTGTCAATGGTGTTCGATTAGAGTATGTGCCGGAGGTGCTTGTGCGTATGTATTATGGAGGGACAAGTACAGGTGGGTTACAGGATTATGTACTATCCTTTAAAGAAGGATGCCGTGCATTGAGGGCAAATGGAGTGCATGGAGGCATTTGGATTAGTGGATTGAGATCAATGAGAGTTATTCTACAATTTCTTAATTGCGGTAAGGCGGAAATAGAATGGAAGAAAAAAAGCTAAAAAAACTTGCTATTATACCGGCATATAATGAAAAGGAAAGCATTCTTGCTACAATAAGAGATATAGAGGAAAATGCTCCCGATTACGATTACATAGTAGTAAATGATTCTTCCTGGGATGGAATGCTAAAGTTGTGCCAAAAAAATGGCATTAAAGTATTATCCCTTCCAATCAATTTAGGAATTGGAGGAGCGGTGCAGACTGGATATGTATATGCACGAGAAAAGGGCTATGATATAGCCATTCAGTTTGATGGGGACGGTCAGCATGATGCAAAGTATATACATAAGATGGAAGTTGCTCTTATAGAACAGGGGGCAGACATGGTTATCGGTTCTCGTTTTATTGAGAAAGAAGGCTTTCAATCTTCAGCTATCCGGCAGTTTGGCATTCGCTATTTTGGCTGGATGTCTAAAATCTTTTTTGGACAGAAAATCACAGATCCAACATCCGGAATGAGAATATGCAACCGTAAGGTAATCCGTTTATTTGAGAAAAGTTATCCAAGGGATTTTCCAGAACCGGAAACAGTGTGCCGTCTGCTTAGAAAAAAGTGTAAGGTAGTGGAAATACCTGTTCAAATGAGAAGCCGGCAAGGTGGTGTTTCTTCTATTTCTCCTAAAGTTGCTGTGTATTATATGATAAAAGTTACACTTGCAATACTAATTGAAAGGTTGAGGTGATAGCAGTGATTACAATGCAGGCACGAATTTTAATTATTATAGCATTGCTTTTTTTGTTAGTGCTTATTGTCTACATGGTGAGACAGAGAAGCCTTGAACTGAAGTATGTATTGGTATGGTTAGCCGGTGATCTGGCAATGCTTATTATGATAGCCTTTCCAAATCTATTGGACAAGTTAGCAGAATTGCTGGGAATTTATTCTGTCACGAACATGGTATTTTTCCTCGGATTTGTATTTTCTCTTGTTGTGTGCTTCTCACTTACGGTGGCGTTGTCGCGGCTGTCCGGAGCTGTTCGGAGGATGGCGCAGATGATATCTATGATGCCGGATGATATTAAAGAAAAGATAGAAAAGGAATTGGAGAATTAGATGAGACAGGGTGAGCCGATTTCCAAAGTATGTGGCATATATGATTTATATCCGCTGACGGAAGATGGGATTGATGGAGGATTACGAAAGAAAGGCATATATAAAAAGAATTATGCGGACGCTCCGCTAATTACATATATTACCGTAGTATATAACCGAGCGAATAAGCTGAAACGGTGTGTAGAGAGTATACTGAATCAGAAATATCCAAATATTGAATACATAATCATTGATGGAAAATCAAATGATGGGACTGTTGATATAATTCAGCAATTCGAGGATAGGATTGACTATTTTATTTCGGAGCCAGATTTGGGAATTTATGATGCAATGAATAAGGGTATTAGCCTTGCTCATGGTCAGTTTATTTGCTTTATGAATTCTGATGATTGCTGCACCGGGGAGAACGCTGAATATATAAAGAACGTATATTTAGAAACTCAGGCAGATATAATTTGTGGACAGAGAAAATTGACACAAGCTGGCAAGACTTTAAAGGAGATAAAATATCCAAGATATGCCATAAAAAGAAGTGTATTTCGATATATTCAGATGTTTCACCAAGCCACATATGCAGCGAAGGAAGTTTTTGAAAAGGTTGGAGTATTCAGAACAGAGTTTTCATTACTTGCGGATTGGATTTGGGAATCAAAGGCAATAGACGAGGAATTTAAAGTATTATTTGTAGATGAAGTCTTGGCAGAGTTTGATTATGATGGAGTATCGCGGGTAGGAATCTACCAAAGAGACAAAGAATGGGTAAAATGGGCGAAAGAAACATTTCCGGATGTAGCAATAAGGGACATAGAATTTTTTATTTATACGTTGGATCGAGGACGGCATTTGCTCTATAGTCTAAAAACAGAAAATAAAGTCGCATTCAGATATCAAGATAATAATGCTTTTCTAAAAACATATTATGAAACGATTTTGTGCAGCCTTGTTGAACTGGGAACAGATATTTCAAATATGAATGGCGATGGAAAGTATGATGATATAATAAGAACCGCTCAGAAAAAATTTGGCGTTACTGGGAATGAAAGTATAGATATTTTGCAGATAACCGAAAACTTAAAAAAGAAAGTTGAAGAGTCGATGCAATTGGATAAACTTAATTACCTGGAAAAGCTTGAAGAACTGGTTAAAGTTAAGGATATGTTTAATTGGGCGTATCTCAGAGCGTATAGAAGCAAAGAAAAAAGTGTAAGCGGTTTTCGAGGGGACTGGGTATTAAGAGTGGGAATATATTCGCTAAGCAAAATGTGTTCAAGGAATGTAATGCTATCAAGAATGTATTATCCATTTATGAGGTTTGTTTGGTCACATGTTTTTGCCAGCAAATTTGTTGAAAATTGATAATTATGAAATGTGTGGTAGACTTGTATGAGAAAAGATGAGAAAAGCAGTGTAATCATATTAAATAAATCAGATGCTATTACTTTTCGGACTTTACTTGAAATATGTATAAGGAAGAACAAAATCAGAGTAGTCGGAGTGATTGATCCAACAAATAATATATTGGTAAAAGAAGTGTGCGAGAAATGGCAAATATGTTATTGGTATAGCAGGGAAAAACAGGGCAGCGAAATCAATCGGGTTATATCGAAACAAAGATTTAATATAGAAGGAATACTTTTTTATGGGTATATGAAGCGGTATGCTGATTGGACAGATATGTTTAAAAAGCCGAAGGCTGATTCAAAAAAGAAATTACGTGAAAAAGGAAAGGCTGTTGTCGATGAATTACTATAAGAAAACCGGAAATGATAAAATCTCTACGTCACGTATGACCACGAATAGAAAGCCGGAGTTCCCGTTAGGAAATGTATGTGGGAGATATTTTCGCTATCCGTTGCAGGAAGGTGATTCAGAAGGAGGTTTACGTATTCATGGAGTTTATAAGGAATCAAGCCCGGACTATCCGCTAATTACATACATTACAGTTGTGTTCAACAGAAGAAAAGCATTGGAGCGTTGCATGAAAAGTGTATGGGGGCAGACCTATCCAAATGTAGAATACATTATAATTGATGGTGCTTCAAATGATGGAACGCTGGAGCTTATCCAGAAAAATGAAGATAAAATTGATTACTACATATCCCAAAAGGATCACGGAATATACGATGCGATGAATAAGGGGATTGCGTTGGCATCCGGTGACTATATTTGCTTTATGAACTCAGATGATGTCTGCACTCCAAATGCTGCTCATGATGTGGCAAAGCAGATCCGCAAAACGCATGCGGATATCCTTTGCGGGACACGTGAATTATGGCAGGATGGGAAAAAACAATTTGAGAAAACGTATGACAGATTTCCAATTCATTATTGTGTATTTCGGTATCTGCAGATGTACCATCAGGCAACATACGCATCAAGGAAGGCATTTGACATTACAGGAGAGTTTGATAAACAATATAAACTTTTAGCGGACTGGGTATGGGAATCGCAGTGCATTGATAATGATTTAGAAATCTGCTTTTTTGATGATGTGCTTACCCGGTTCAATTATGATGGTGCCTCTTATTTGGGAATGGAGGTTAGGGATGATGATTGGATCAGATGGATTCAAAATACTTTCCCAGAAGTGACCAGAGAGGACGCTGAGTGCCTACTCTTTACATTTGATATGTATAGGGAGGATTTCTTTGAATTATCTACAGTAATGCCTATTATTAAAAAGTACAGTTCTAATGCGAAATTTCTGAAGGCAATCTATGAAACAAGCCTGATGTGCATTGTTTATTCATGGGAAAATGCGATTGAAGAACTAAATGAAATCACTTTAAGAAAGAGTGATGCTGGTCTGGTAAAACAATATGCAAAATTTGGATATACCATTGAAAAGGTATATTATCTGTTAAAAAGCAGTATTAAGGAAAAGCGCGAAGTGACGTTGGAAGAAATAGAGAATATTGCGGCAATAAGAGAAGAAGAAATGCTTATTTATAAAGAGATAGTCTGCCGACGGCATTTGGGGAAAAAATATAAAAGCGCATGGGCGAGAGTTACAATTCTGCCAAGATATTCGCTTGAATGGAACTGTAGCAGAAAAATAAGAAGTAGTACAGAATTGTTTCGGTTTAAGAGAGGCTATATGATAAAGAAGGCTAGGAAGGAATAATATGATTGAAATTTTAAAAAATCATCATTTCTTACTTCAACAAATGGTAAAGAAAGAAATGAAGCAGAAGTATAGCGGAGCTGTATTGGGTTTTTTCTGGATGGTTGCAGTTCCGGTTCTGATGTTATTGATATATACGTTTGTATTTAGCGAAGTATTTGGAGTTAAATGGGATGAAAATACAAATAATAAGTATGAGTTTGCGTTAATGCTTTTTGTAGGATTGGCAGTATTTAATGCTCTTTCAGATGTGATGGGGAGGGCAACTTTTTTGATATCATCTAATGTGTCGTATGTGAAAAAAGTGGTTTTTCCATTGGAAATTCTTTCCCTATCAAGTACGATTACTGCATTAATTAATAGTATTGTTTGTATAGTACTTGCCTTTATTGCAAATATCTTTGTGGGACATGGGGTATCATGGACACTATATCAGGCTGTTGTTTTATTTATTCCTCTATTCTTACTTTGTGATGGAGTTTCATTGCTTATTTCAGCTATTTCTGTATATGTCAAAGATATGGGAAATATTGTTAGTGTGCTGACAATTATTTTTATGTATATGAGTCCGGTATTTTATTCTATGGGATCAATTTCAGAAAAGTATCGAGTTGTATGTAGGGTCAGTCCATTAACATATATTATCGAAAACTTTAGAAATACCGTTTTATATGGAAGGAATATTAACCTTTCATATTTCTTGATTTCGATGATATGGTCAATTATTATTTATATGCTAGGGAAAGGAATATTTGCAAAGCTGAAAATAGGTTTTGCTGATGTGGTATAGTCTTATGGAAGAAAATAACGCTGCAATCGTAGTATCACATTTGCAGAAAAAATATAAGCTCTTTAAAAATCCAAAGCAGCGAATGTTATATCAGCTTACGGGACTTGGCGCTGAGGCAGAACATACTGCGTTGGAGGATATTTCGTTTTGTGTCGAGAAGGGTGAGTCATTTGCTGTTATCGGAAAGAATGGAAGTGGAAAGAGTACATTACTACAGATATTAGCCGGTATACTAAAGAAAACAGATGGTGAAATGACCATAAATGGTAAAATTGCCGCTTTACTTGAACTGGGAAGTGGGTTTGATCCGGAATCCAGTGGATATGATAACATCTATATGAATGCAGCTATTCTTGGTGTTGATAAGGATGAGATTGATAAAAGGGTAAATGATATCATATCATTTGCAGATATAGGAGACTATATATATCAGCCGGTAAAAACATATTCAAGTGGAATGTTCATTCGATTAGGATTTGCAGTCGCAATCAACGTGGATGCAGATATTCTTTTGGTGGATGAAGCGCTTGCCGTTGGCGATATTTTCTTTCGACAGAAATGCTATGCTAGACTGAACGAATTAAAAGAAAAAGGGGTAACCATTGTTTTGGTAACTCATAATATGAGCGAGGTTGAACAATTCTGCGATAGAGCAATATACCTTAGGGATGGAAACATTGTTGCGGAAGGGGACAGCTCATATGTTGTCCAACAGTATTATCTGGATAATCAAGAAAGCAGCCAGATAAATAGTATTGAAAATAAAGTCCAAAATGAGAAAAACGTCAGTAAAGAGAACTTTGAAATTGAGGGATGGAAAATTCAGCAAGATATTTTCTACGATATTGAAATTAAAAATGAAATTACAGATGGAAGTGCGGATTATGCAAGAATAGGCTTATTTGATGAATTTGGGAATGCAAAGCGCAATTTTGAGCAGGGAGAAGAGGCCTACTTCTATGTAGAGATAAAAATGAATAAGACGATTGGCGTTCCTGTGCATGCAGTGATAATACAAGATCAAAGAGGAAACATTGTGCATGGCAAAGATACAATACAGGGTGATAATCGGTTGCCAATGGTTATTGAAAAAAATAATATTCTGAGAATATTGCATAAAGTAAAGTTGGATATTGCAGAAGGTGAATATTCCTTTTCCGTTGGACTGTCATCCGTTAGTGATGCCGTATATCAAAACCGAGGCAAGTATATACAGGAGGAACTACACGGTATGTTGAATCGGCATTGTTCAATGACAAAAGTCGGATCATTTAGTGTGCATCAGTTGGAGGTAGGAAAACCAACTCGTATGCTTTTCCATGGTATGTGTGATATACCAACGCATATATGGGTTGAGGTTGAGAGCAATAAATAAAGGGAACCAATAAAGGAGAAAAAAATGTATTTGTCAAAAATGGATAAGTGGCTGGAGCGTAATCAAAAAATTATATGGGTTTTGTTTATTGCAGTGGAATATTTACTCTTTAGATCCTTTGCGGAACGGGAAGTTGTAGATTTTATGCCGATGGCGTATGATCAAACAGTATATCTTGGACATACATATACTATTTTTGATTACATAAGTAGAGGGCAGCTTTTAAATGCTTTAGTGTATGCTAAAACGGTAATAACGAGTAGCGCAATGCTTCTTGTGACATTTGTCATGCTGATTTTTGGTGGATATTCGAGATTAGCATTATTAACATGGAATTTTATTTCTTGGGTAATCATGCAGTTTTGCGGGTATAAAGTGATTGCGAAAATTGGAAAATCTCCTTTGGCAGGATGGACTTTTGTAGGTTTAACACTTTTGTTAAACACTCCATTTTGTATGTATGGTGGAATGTATGATTTTCGGTGGGAATTTATGGCATTTTGCATGTATACAATATGGTTTCTCACTTTGATTCAATGGCTATATTATCAAAAGAAACAATATATGTATATTTCAGCATTAGTATCAGGGGTAGTTGTTTTTGTTAGATTGTATTATGCCATCTTTATAGCCGGTTTTGCAGTAATATATTTTGCAATCAGGATGCTTGAAAAAAAAGATAAGGCGATCGATGCCATAAAGGGAATACTTATATATGGGGGACTATGTGTATTAGGTGGTGGCTGGAGCATACCTGTGTTTGCACCTAATATTATCTCCTACCAAAGAGAAGCAGCTAATTCTAATGATAGTGTTTATTGGAATATTGCGGGAGGAATTAAGGAATATTTTTCTGCATATATAGGTAATTTATATGGTGAACACTTAAATAGGATTCTTGTGATTATTGTTATTTTACTTCTTGCGATTATTATAGGACATGGATTTTTTAATAAAAAGAAAGTTTTTCGGAATAAGTGGGAAAGCATCAGCTTGCTATTTGTAGCTTTAGCTCCTTCAGTTGTTTTTATTTTGAAGGGGTCACAGAATCAGTCTGTTATTTCTGTTAATATGGGGGCGTGCCTGGCGGGAATAATGTATATGCTCATTCAGAATACGGGGGAAGAAAGAAAGCTTGTATGGGAACGCGCGGAAAGCGTGGCATTTATTTTTATAATTCTTATGGGATCGTGGACCTATTTGGAAAATAATTTGCATGAATATGGCTACCAAAGGTCAATAGACGTGGAGGCTCAAAGGATAAATGAGACTATAGTAGATTATATTGCGGACAACAACATAGAAGGAGTTAAAATTTTAACAGATGTTAGTTCAGATTTGGTATATTCAGGAGGAATCAGTGTATTAGCCTATGAGAAATACAAGGGTTATGTTCATATTGGAACTCCGGCCTCAACTATAACTTCGCTTTCTACGGATCACTATTCGGAAGAAGAAATTGTGTCAGAAATGGATGCTTGTAACTTTTTTGTCATAAGTACGGAAACTACTGCGGATCAAAGCCTATATGCTACTAATGTTGCTATAGGAGAATACCGGGATCAAATTATTCAATATGCAAAACAAAATATGGTAGAATTGTTGTCGACACGATATAAGGGGGGAAAGGTAAAAGTATATGCTAAAAAATCGGCTCCAGAGGTAAGTGGGTATACGGATGGCTGGTTGGGAATGGAAAACAATAATTTATCTTTTTCGAAAGATAATGAATTTCAGAAAAAAATAGTAATGAGCGGAGACTGTGGCTATTCTGTATATGATAATTTGAAACTGTTTGTAAAGGAAATGGGAAAAGAGTTTGATGTAGAAATAGATAAAACCACTGGAACTTATAAATGCGAAATTGACATTTCAGATTTGGAGTTGGATGATTATGATATGAATTTCTCTTTTTCCGATTGCTTTATACCGAGGGAGGTAAGTGAATCTCCTGATGACAGAAAATTGGTAATAATGCAACCTACATCTATTCAAATTTTGACCGCAAATATATACCCGGTTATGACGGGATATGCGGACGGATGGTTAGGCAAAGTGGATAATAGCTTATCTTTTACAAAAATCAAGGAAACACAGTCAAAAATTGTTTTAGAAGGGGATTGTACCTATACCGGATATAATGATTTACAAATGATAATAGAGGATCTGGGAAAAGTAGCAAATGTTGATATTGATGAGAGCGATTGGAAATATTCTATTACTATTGATATATCAGATTTGCCAATAGGGGATTATGAATGGAGTGTATCCTTTAATCAGGCATTTATTCCGAGTATGCTAGATGCTTCCAGCCCGGATGAAAGGGAACTTGTTCTTCGTATCCCAACAAAAACAACTATCAATTAAAAATTTATAATAATAAATAAAAGACATTATTAAAAAGGAGAAAAGATGATTACATTTAACGTGCCACCATATTGCGGCAAAGAAAAGGAATATGTAGGACAAGCAATCGACAATCATAAGATTTGCGGTGATGGAGAATTCACAAAAAAATGTTCTAAATGGATAGAGGAGAGAACAGGGACAGAAAAAGCTCTACTGACAACTTCTTGCACGCATGCAACGGAAATGGCAGCACTCTTATGTGACATCCAACCGGGAGATGAGATTATTATGCCTTCCTATACATTTGTGTCAACGGCGGATGCTTTTGTGCTTCGTGGGGCAAAGGCAGTGTTTGTTGATATCCGTCCAGATACAATGAATATTGATGAAACAAAAATCGAGGCAGCTATTACAAAGAAAACTAAGGCAATCGTTCCGGTACATTATGCAGGAGTTGCCTGTGAGATGGATACGATTATGGATATCGCCCGCAGATATAACCTATTGGTTATTGAAGATGCAGCACAAGGTGTGATGAGTACATATAAAGGAAAAGCTTTAGGCACAATAGGTGATTACGGATGCTATAGTTTCCATGAGACCAAAAACTATTCCATGGGCGAAGGCGGAGCATTACTGATTAAAAATGCTGATATGATCGAGAGTGCCGAAATACTTCGTGAAAAGGGAACAAATAGAAGTAAATTTTTCAGAGGCCAGATTGACAAATATACATGGGTAAACTATGGCTCATCCTATTTGCCAAGCGAGTTAAACGCAGCATATTTGTGGGCAGAGCTTGAGATGGCAGATGAGATAAATGAAAACAGACTTAATTCTTGGAATCATTATTATGAAGGGTTAAAAGAATTAGCTGATAGCGGTAGGATTGAACTGCCGGTTATTCCGGAGGGATGTGTTCATAATGCGCACATGTTTTATATTAAAGCAAAAGATCTTGAAGAGAGAACAAAACTGATTGCTTATATGAAAGAAAATGGAATCGGTTGTGTATTCCACTATATTCCACTTCATTCAGCTCCAGCAGGAAGAAAGTTTGGACGTTTTAGCGGTGAGGACAAATATACCACAAAGGAGAGTGAGCGTTTAATGCGTCTGCCAATGTATTATGGATTAAGACCGGATGACATTGACTATGTGATTGAGATGCTCAGAAAATTTTATAAATAAATGAATAATAGCAAAGCATATATAGAATTACATATTTTATTACTAATATATTCATTTGGTGCAGTCTGCTCAAAATATGCGGGACAATGTAACTTTATGTCACCAAAATTTATATTGTTTTATAGCCTGGTATTACTTGATCTGGCTGTATATGCAATTGTATGGCAGCAAATATTAAAAAAACTTCCACTGGTTTCTGCCTATGCGAATAAAGCAGTTACAGTAATATGGGGATTGATATGGGGGATGGTGATATTTAAGGAGTCACTTACCATATGGAATGTTATAGGTGCGATTGTTATTATCATAGGAATTTATATTGTGGTGAGGGCTGATGCAGATAAATAAAGTATATGTAGTGATTTTTTTGATTTCAGTTTTTATATCATCAGTATCACAAATTATTTTGAAAAAGAGTGCTGATATAAAATATGAGAGTAAGATAAAGGAATATTTAAATGCAAAAGTGATTTTAGCATATGGATTATTCTTTGGATCCTCTCTTTTGACTGTCTTGGCATATAAGGGTGTTCCGCTATCAATGGGACCAATATTAGAGGCAACAGGCTATATTTGGGTTTCTTTATTGGGAATGCTGATTTTAAAGGAGAGAATAACAAAGAAGAAATTACTTGGATTACTTGTAATAGTAGTAGGAATTGTGTTGTTTAATATTTAGGAGAATAAGATGGAGTTGATAGAACAGCCTTGGGAAAAAAGGAATCTTGGTGTAAATAGTGCAGAGTTTAGATTTGATGGAAAAGAAAATTTGAATGAGATAACTGATGATATTCTTAGCAATAGTAAATATGATTACCAGATATGTCGCGTACCTGTAGGAAGAATGGATATCATGTATTTGCTTCAAGCGAATGGCTTTTCATTTGCGGAAACAAGCATTGAATTATCTGCGGATTTAAAAAAGTTGGAGTTACCTTCTGTATATGCTAGATATATTGAAGCAATGGATTATCATCCGGCATCTGAAACTGAGTTACAACTTATACAAGATTCAATACTTTCAGGAGTATTCGACACAGATAAGATTTCGTTAGATCCATATTTTGGAAAAAAGCAAGCTGGAATAAGATTTGCCAATTGGAATATGCAGGAAGTCGAGGCAGGAAGAGCAAGTGCATACGTTGTCACAATGCATGATGAGCCTATTGGCTTTTTTGTTGATAAGACAGTATCAGATAAGGTAGACTATTCTTTGCTGGCGGCATTGTATGATAAAGAAAAAAATTCAGGAGTTGGCTTTTCGGTCTTATATTTCCCTATGTTGCAGTCAAAACTTGACGGAAAAAGGCGAATAACGACCGGAGTTTCTTCAAATAATCCTGATTCTGTTAGAATGCATTTGGAATTGGGATACAAAATTAAGGAGATGAATTATGTGCTTATCAAGCACATATAAAGTGGAGTAGATAGATGTATACCTTCAAAGAATTGAGAAAAGCAAAAAAAAATAGTGTTAATGGGAAAGAAATAAAAGTAGCGGTTCTTGGTAATTGTGCAACACAATTCTTTGCAACAGCGCTTGAGGGTAACGCAAAGCTGGAGGGGCTTAATGTAAAGGTATTTGATGCAGATTACAACCAGATTGATGCACAGTTGCTAGATCCAAACTCTGAAGTTTATTTATTTGAACCTGATAGTATTATTTTGTGGATTGCAACAGAAAAGATATATGAAGAATACCTTGACATGCCAGTAAACGAGCGAGAAATGTTTGCTGTGCAAAATATTGAAAAAATTAAGAAGTATTGGAATCTAGTTGAGAAGAACTCTGCAGCAAAAATAATTCAGATGAATTTTACTGAAATCGATGATAAAGCATTAGGAAATTATTCGGCGAAGGTCAAAAGTTCATTTATATATCAAATTCGTAAGCTGAATTGGTTGCTACAAGAGGCAATGAGTGAGTATGCTAATGTATATCCGGTGGACTTGTTGTCTGTGCAGATACAGCTAGGAACGAACATGTTTTATGATGCATCTTATTATTATAATGCTAAAATGACTGTTTCTACCAGCGCATTACCAAGTGTGTCCAAAGCTGTGGTTGACGTTCTTAAATCAATGAATGGAAATCTAAAAAAATGTGTAGTTCTTGATTTGGATAATACCTTATGGGGTGGTGTTATTGGAGATGATGGAATTGGTAATATAGAAATCGGGGAATTAGGACGAGGGCATGCGTTTTCAAACTTTCAGCGTTGGTTGAAGGAACTTAAGTCTTACGGGATAATATTAGCAGTATGCAGTAAAAATAATGAGGATATAGCAAAAGAACCATTTGTGAAGCATGATGAGATGGTTTTACATTTGGAAGACATTTCTTTATTTATTGCAAATTGGAATGATAAAGCGACTAATATTAGGCTGATTCAGGAAACATTAAATATAGGTATGGATTCAATCGTATTTATTGATGATAATCCATTTGAGAGAAATCTTGTTCGTGAAAAAATACCGGATATCGAAGTACCGGAGTTGCCAGAAGACCCGGCACATTATCTTGAATATTTGCAGTCTTGTAACTATTTTGACACAGTATCTTATACTGGTTCCACTGCGGATCGAACAAAAATGTATCAGGCGGAACTTGAACGCAAAAAAGCTGAAGTACAATATGAGTCAATCGATGATTATCTAAAGAGCTTAGAGATGATTGGAGAAGCACATCCGTTTGATGAAAGCAGATTTTCTAGGATTGCCCAGTTAACACAACGTTCGAACCAGTTTAACCTACGGACAGTACGTTATACAGAGGACGAGATAAGAAGAATTGCACAAGACAATAATTACGTTACTCTATATTATAATCTAAGAGATAAATATGGGGATCATGGATTAGTTGGTGTCGTGATTATGAAAAAAGTATCAGAGGATGAATTGTTTGTTGATACGTGGCTTATGAGCTGCAGAGTTTTGAAACGTGGAATGGAAGAGTACATTGTCAACAAATTTGTGGCAGAAGCACAGAAAAGAGGAATAGCAAAAATATCTGCTGAATATATCCCAACTGCAAAAAATAGCATGGTTAAAGATGTTTATAGTCAGATGGGATTTTCCAGAATTGCGGAAAATCAATATGAATTATTAGTGGGTAATTACCAAGTTAAAGAAGTGTTTATAACGGAGGAAAATTAAATGACAAGAAGCGAAATATTAGAAAAAGTTATTGAAATTTGCAAGGATGTATTTGAAGACGATGATTTAATTTTGACCGAGTCAAGTTCTTCGAACGATGTCGAGGAATGGGATAGCCTGTCACATCTAAGTTTAATAAGTGATGTTGAAGACGAATTTTCTATAAAATTAACACTGGATGAAATATCCAATTCGAAAAATCTTGGAGAACTTGTTTCGGCAATAATGCGGCATATTTAAGGAGAAAAGGTATGCAGATACATCATGTAGGCTATTTGGTAAAAAGTGTTGAAAAGGCGAAAAAAAAATTTGAAGCACTTGGATTTGAACCTGAAGGCATAGCTACGTTTGACGAATATAGAGGAATAGATATCTTGTTCATGGTGAATGACGGATATAGGATAGAACTGGTTGCGCCTAAAACTGAGAATTCAGTTGTAATAGACACATATAAAAAATTTGGTAATTCACCATATCATATTTGTTATTGTTGTGAGAATATTGAGGAGACAATGGAAAGCTTGCGAGAAGACGGCTATTTGCCTTTAGGTGAACCTGCATCTGCGGTTGCAATAGATGGAAAAAGGGTGTGCTTTTTATTTAACCGACAAATTGGTATCATAGAGTTAGTCGAACAGAGGAGAATATGATGGATATATCATTTGTTATTCCATGCTATAGATCAGAAAAGACGATAAGTGCTGTTGTTGAAGAAATTAGAAATAAGATGAAGGAGTTAAGTAAATACTCCTACGAAGTTATTTTGGTAAATGATTGTTCGCCAGATAATACATTTGAAAAAATTAAATCAATAGCCAAAGAATTTGATAATGTAATTGCGATTGATCTCGCAAAAAATTTCGGACAACATTCTGCCATCATGGCAGGTTTTAGCAAGGTGTCAGGTAATATAATTGTGTGTTTAGACGATGATGGACAAACCCCTGCAAATGAAGTTGATAAACTGTTGGCTAAGATAGAAGAAGGGTATGATGTTGTATACGCCGAATATGGTAATAAGCAACACTCCGCATTTCGAAATTGGGGAAGTAACCTCAACAAGAAAATGACAGAAATCCTGTTGGGAAAACCTAAGGAGCTGTTCATTTCTAGCTATTTTGCGGCGACTAGAATGATCGTTGAGGAAATAAAAAGGTACAATAATCCATACCCATATCTTGCAGGTTTGGTATTGAGAACTACTAAAAGTGTGTGCAACGTGAGTGTTACACATAGACAGAGAATGGAAGGTGAGTCGGGGTATTCGTTAAGAAAATTGATTGGATTATGGGTTAACGGTTTTACTGCATTTTCTGTATTGCCTTTAAGAATGGCTACTTATAGTGGAATGTTAGTAGCTCTTATTGGTTTCATTTTTGCTATTTGGACAGTTATACATAAGATTATTAGTCCGGAAGTTGCAGTGGGATGGAGTTCAACTTTTTCCGTGATTTTAGTTATTGGTGGAATGATATTATTTGTATTGGGAATGATCGGGGAATATATAGGAAGAATATATATTAGTCTAAATAACTCGCCGCAGTATGTAATAAGGGAGATTGTGGGAAAAGAAGAAAATTGCATAATGAACTAGCCTATAAGGAAAGTATGGGCTGAGGTGTAAAAAATTTACAGTTTCCGAATTCCGGAAACTGTAAATTTTACAGCAAAGCGTCTACAAAAAGCATGGAATTGGAAATATAATAAAGGCAAAAGATAAAAGTAAAAAGAAAGGAATTTAGTAAACGTCAAATCCTGCGCCTTGGCTAATGTGTCTTTTTATGCCACACTCTAAATGCCACGAAAAAACTATTAGTTTTTTCGTGGCGGTTAAAGAGCATGGATCAATTAACTCATACTGTTCGCACATTGAACTGGATAAAGTCGTGTTTGGTCAGAAAAGGAAGACCTTTGATTTACCATAGCCGAAGATCATTATTTTTAGTAAATATATCTTTGCTGTATCCCCGAGTGTGTGATAAAGAGTTGCACTTATTTTTTACTTTATAATAGCAAAAAGATTGGAACAAATATATTAGAATTATAATAAAAACAACTACAAAACATGATAAAATTAGTGACCATTAGGTAAAAATATGCTATAATTCGACTATATAAGTAGAAAAGCATACTTTTAAAGAAGAATAATAGAAGTATTTTACTACAGAATGTCCTAAAGATAAGTGAGGGCGAACCCTTATTGTGATAAATACAGATTAATATTTGGCGAGGCTGTGACATGTAAATGAAGAAAATGGAAAAGTATGCATAGCACAATGCATTATGTGAGTTCTGTTTTTTTAGTTGTAAAATGATTTGGAAAGATAGTAAGCACCCTATGGGGATATTGGCATCAGAGGGCACTTATGCTAAAAAGTATTTTGAAAGGCATGAAGATGAGAGAAAATGTTTAGGGTTAGAAATACTGAAAAAAGGTTGCGAGGATTTACTTTTATAGATTTATTTTGCGGGATAGGTGGATTCCATTTAGCATTGTCCTCCTATGGTGGAAAGTGTGTATTCGCTTCTGAGATAAACGATGCGGCAGCAAATGTCTATTATAATAATTTTAAAATAAAACCGAAAGGTGATATCAGAAGAATAAAGGCACAGGATATTCCAAAGCATGATATATTGTGTGGGGGATTTCCATGCCAAGCATTTAGTATATCTGGTAATCAGAATGGATTTAGTGATGATGAGGGTAAATTATTTTTTGAAATCTTACGGATAGCAAAATTTCATAAACCTAAGTTGATTTTATTGGAAAATGTGAAGAATTTATTGTCGCATAATGGTGGAGAAACAATTCGCGTTATAGAGAACAGATTACAAAAAATAGGATATACCACATATAAGGAAGTCTTGTGTGCTACGGATTTCTCTGTTCCCCAAGCTAGAAAACGTATTTACATTGTAGCATTTAGAAATGATTTGACTGTAAACAATTTCACATTTCCAAAGGGTAAGGGAAGAATTAAATGCGTAGAGGACATATTAGAAAATAATGTTGATGCACACTATGAGATTACGGTGCCTTACAATGTAGCGGAAAATAGATATAATAATATAAGAAAGTCAAATTCTATATTAAGAATAGGTTCTGTAGGGCTTGGAAGACAGGGAGAAAGAATATATTCAATTAAAGGGCAAGGGATAACATTATCATCTCAGGGGGGTGGAGTTGGCGGGAAGACGGGAATGTATTATATAAATAATACTGTTCGAAAGCTTACACCAAGAGAATGTGCTAGAATGATGGGCTTTCCTGAAAATTTCAAGGTTGGACAAACTGATGCGGAGTGCTATAAGCAGTTTGGAAATAGTGTAGTGGTTAATGCCTTGCAGGAAATTGTAGCGGAGGCATCAAAATATATTATCTGAGGAGGTACAAATGAAAAATATAGATTTTTCGATGACATATTTAGCACTTAAAATGTTTGGAAAACAATTGTACGCGAATGCGAGCGCAGCGATTGCGGAATTGGTCGCAAACGGTTTAGATGCGAATGCAGAAAATGTTTATGTTTATATGGACATCAGAGATAAGAATAGTGCAACAATTGCGATTTTCGATGATGGGGATGGGATGGATGAAACAGCGATGGAAAAAAATTACGCTGTTGTAGGACGAAATAAGAGAGAAAACCTAGAACCAGAAGAAGCTAGTAAAAAGATGGGGCGAAAAGGTATCGGAAAGCTAGCCGCATTGTACCTTTCGAATACTTATTATGTAATCACCCAAAAAGCAGAACAAAAGGAAGCTCGAGCTTGGCAGTTAGACGTTAGTAATTTTCAAGAAGATAATAGTACTCCGCAATTAGTGGAGGTGGGATATCCTTTTGCAGAACAAATTATTTTTGCGGAAAAACTTAAAGAGAGTGGAAAAGGAACCATTATTTTACTTAATAATGTATTAATAAAGAATTTTGGAGAAGCCGCAGAAGATGCATTAGAATACAAGTTAGCAAATTATTTCCTTACAGACGAGTTATCAAAGAAGATACAACTTTGTGTTTTGAGGAAAGAAGAAGACCAAATTTTGTTCTCAGAGGTAAAGAAAAATATTGCGTATAAAAACATGGCGGTTATCATTACTACAGATGCAAGTAAATTTTCTGATATAGCGAAAGATGATGTTTTGTATCGTGATAAGAATTTAAAAACGAAGTCTCAAATTTATAAAGAGAAGAGAGAAATTTTAGTTTTACCTGATGTAATAGAGACTACAATCAAAGATGAAAGGGGGAAGAGTGAAAAAGTAAGAAAAAATTCATCTGGAGAAATAGAGATTGACGGTAAAAAATATGCTTATGAATTAAAGGGATGGATTGGTATACATGCAACAATTGAAACAGAAGATGCAAAATTGAATTGCAATAATTATAGTAAAAATATGCATTATAATCCTAATCAGCTAAGAGTATATGTAAGAAATAAATTAGCTACAGCTCATTTCCTAAATTATTTGGGAATGACAGCTACATTTTTGAATTACATAGAAGGGGAAATTTCTTTTGATATATTGGATGTTGAGGGGCTTGAAGATATTGCAACAGCGGGAAGAGACAATTTTTCTGTGCAGGATGAAAGAGTAAAATTACTTATCGCACTTACAAAAGGTGTTGTGGGGAGATTAGTATCCAAAAGACAAAAGATAGCCGATAATATGGGAGAAAACCGAAAAAGAGTAGAAGTTGAGCTAGAAGAAGACAATAAGAGAAAAATAAAATCACGTTTCCAAAGAGGGGCAATAAAATCGAAGAGCATTCTTGAAAAATTGTCAAAAGATGAACAAGAGGCTATCGAAGATGATTATGTTCAATTTTCTAGAGCAGCGAATCTCTCCAATGCAACAAAAATGATTTTTATTAGTCACAAGACAGATTGCAAAGAGTTTGGTGAATTGTTGATAGATGTTTTTTTAGAGGTTTATCCGCCTATAAAAAGTAGTATTATTTTTAGCTCTGATAGTGATTATGGTGTACCCCAAGGACAAGACATCCTTGAGTATCTAAAAACATGTTTCAGAGAAGATATGCATGTAATATTCTTGTTTAGCAAATCATTTTATGATTCTAATGTTTGTTTGGCAGAAGCTGGGGCTGCATGGGGGACTAATAAACAATACACAAATTTTGTTATTGATATTGGATTTGGGGATATAAGTGAGCCAATTAATCGTAATCAAAAGGGTGCTGTACTAGTGAATTTAGAAGACCAAGATTATAAAGATTTCGCAAAAGAAGTTATTAGGATATTAAAATCTGTGGGAGTGGAGCGGGAATTTGAAGTTGGCAGTGTCTTAGAGATAGTAAAAAGACAGGTAAACAAGCATATGGAACAATTGTGTACGCCGGAATATATTCCCAAAAGGAAATTTCAAATAGTTCCTAAGTGCAGTAACTGTAATCATAAAATGATAGTAAGATGCGTTAAAGGGAATTTGAAATATACATGTGAATGTGGAAATGAACTTAATGCAGATATTGTATAAAAGGGGGATTTGCAATTCTTCCCTTTTCTTTGGACTAACGTATGATTGAAGAAAAGATATAGCGAATTTGGAATATATGTTTTATTAGCGTTTGGAACTTTAATGATGGAAACAAGTGCGTTGATACCAAATATTAAATCTTTATAATTTGTAACGATAAATGATGGTTAAAAGTAATGGACATCATTTTGTATGAGTAAGCATCACTAGCATTTTTGTTAGAAATTCCCTGGATGGGCGTTTTGCAACACATACCGTTATTATGTGGGGAATTTAATTTCACTAGGGATCTCTTTATACTTCAATCGGAATACCGTTTTTTAATAGTTATGGACTATTTGCACCTATTCCTAGACGTGACGCTAGAGCTCTGCTAAAAATAATTGAGATTTCATAGACTCTTTCAACTTATCCAAAATGGAACACGGTGTGTTCCAAATTGAGTTGGTCACATTACAGATTGCTTATGCGAATAAAGGAATCTGAAAAAAGAGAGTATTATCAAAAAGAATGCGTAGAGTGTGCATGGAGTGTACGACAGTTAGAGTGCCAGATAAATTCATTTTATTATGAAAGAATATTGGCTACCAGTGAGGGCAAAAAGGAAGAGGTGAAGGGAGAAATCCAGAAATTGGAGCCTGATACGGAACCAAGGCATTTAATAAAAGATCCGTATATTTTAGAGTTTTTAGGTTTGGAGGAAAAGAAAAAAGAGATTGAGCGTGAACGGTTTAATATAGAACAAAGGCTAGAAGATCAAGAGGGCTAATTACAAGGCAGATGCCCGGCATTAGGGGACTCTGCCTTGTGTATTATAAGCTCTGATTTTTATAATGCAAAATTGTTTTTATTTGAGTGGGAAAAGGAGGGTAAACGCATCCACTATGGTGCATGTACACTACCATGATAAAAAACACAATCACATACAAAAACCAAACAATCCTTACACTTTACCATAAGGATTTCCCGGATGAGCAGCTTACTGTAAAGCACCGGATAAAAGAGTATATAAAGAAGCATCTGATCATTTTCACAGAGGAATACGTCCCGGAGGCGGAGTGGGACGAGCTGACCGGTTATGCATGGGAAGAACAGGGGCTGCTTATCCCAACGGAGAAATACAATCCTTATTATGAACGCGCCTGTGCAAACATGACCCACCGCATTTATCCGGACAAGCCATCGGTTATATGTCAAAAGAACGGGAGAACGATCAGCGAGGACGAACTGGTGGAAGTGCTGGCTTTTATTAAGAAATATACGGGAATGGACATAGAGGCGCACCCGGTATTTCTTGGGGATGTATTTTTGTTTTCGCCATCTGAATTTCGATATCACAGCAATAAGGACAATTCAATCATATTCCATGAACTAAAAGCAGGAATGAAAGTCATTGTGCATCTTAAAAATCAGCACAATATCCTGCAGGCAAAGGTGATTGATATCGCAGCTGACACCGACGAGCTGGAGGTAAAGGCGGAGTGCAACTGGAATAACCATGATGTCGAGATATATAAAGATAATGCGTTGTTATACATCAACAGAGATATTTCGTATATTCGATGCATGAATTTAACCTTTTCCACAGCAGGGCGAAAGAAACGGATTCCGTTAGCGGTCCTGCAGGAGTGTTATGAGCTTGAACAGAAAGGAACGTCTACAACGAGCGTAGTGGGGACTCCGCCGGAGCCGGCACAGGAGGCTTTGGATGCGATCAACGGAGCGCTTGTGCGAAGGATATATAATGCAAAAGCTTCCGGTCAGTTCATTTTTATCCGTCCGGGAGAACGGGATGTCGCAATGAAAAGAATCGCAGATATCATTTTTCAGGCGAAGGATGAGCTTTGGCTGATCGATTCTTATTTTACGGACAAGGGGAGCGGGCTCCGGCAGATGGTGGACTGGCTCAGACTGATTGTCAATTCTGCGGCTCCAAGCAAAAATGTTATTTTTTATTGCAATAATGAAGAAAAGGCTTTAAATGCGACGCAGTTGAAGGAATATATGAAAGCGGACCCGGTTATCCGGGAGGCGATAGCGGCTCAGAAGAGTAGTGAAGTACATATGATCCAGACCAAGACAGCAATTCATGACCGTTTCCTGATCATACGAAGCACCGATGAATATGCAGGACTTTCAATCGGAACTTCTTTTAACTCCCTGAATTCCAATCACTACTGCATTCATACGCTTAAGCATAAAGAGGCGAAGGAGGTGGTTGACACCTTATACGATTGGATGAGAACCAATGTGAGCGCCCAAGAGGACTGTAAACATGACAAATGATGATATTAAGCTGCTTGCGGAAGCATTGCAGCATCGCGAAAATGAAAAAGAGTCCCTTGCTAAAATCAATAAAATCCTTCGGAATAAAAGCTGCAGGACGCTTGTTGGCGAGTACAAATGTTTCATGCCGGAAATACGGGATAAGGAGCGTAACAAGGCTCTTTTGTTTCTGGTATTGGCAATCCTCCGCAAAAATGCCGGGATGCTGGAACGGCTGCAGGAGGCGTTGGAGTCAGAAGGGCTGATTCCGAATCTGTATGGCGCGCTTTGCACGTTATTTGGCGGAAAGAATTCTACTTTGAATTTAAAAATTAAATGGACGGATGAACAGTTTCCGAACCGTTATGATTACATAACTCGCTTTATCGGACAATTCGGGGAGCGGGATGTCCGCGAGATCCTATATGCAGTCCGAATTCTTGCCATGAGTGATCCAGCCCGATTTGAAGAGCTGGCTTTTAAAGACAGTACGCGCCTGATCCTGCTCAATATGCCATCTTATGAGCTTGAAATGTTTCCGTCCGATTCCCTTATCCGGAGATTAATGAGGGATGGGGATGAACTGCAGGCCAATATCGGATTTTATTTTGCCGTATGGGATATTTCGGGGGATGTCCGCGACTATGCACAGTTAAGACGAAAAGCGGCTTTTACGAACGCAAAGACCAAGCGTCAGATTGACGAAAGCATAGAAAGCCATCTTGAGAAATTTGAGATGTTTTACAGCGGCTGCCGTGCGGAACGGAAGGCCTCTCTTTTGGTAAACTATATTTTAAGAGAGAGGGAATATCCGATCCAGTTTGGACATTGGCTGATGGAAGCGGCGTTACAGGATGCGCTGGCTTTCGAGATAACCGAATCCGGAAAAATTACAAATCTTAATAAATTGTGCATTATGGCACATCTTGTGCATGATTTTCCTTGTAAGGACAATAATGGAAGCAGAGGAAAGAAAGACAAACTCTATGCTGCGATCGTGAGCGTTCTGAAAGAATTTGTTGCAGAGAGAAAGGGGATTTATTCTTGGGACGCTTCGCAGGAGGCAGATTTTCGAGATTTATGTCAGCTTGTACCAAAAAGATATTGGAAGCCTTTTAATAGCTACCTAAAGAGAATCTCTAAGGGGCTGATGGTTTCAAAGTTAGATGAGATGGTACGATTTCCTATATACCTTAAAGATAAGCAGTGCTATGATATATGTCAGGGAATAATGGCGGTAATGGATGAAAGGTTGACTTAGTCGTACGAGCTATTTTATAATGTAACTTGTAAAATAAGTCGTACGGCTAAAATTGTTTTAACTACTAGAATATAACGCCGTACGGCTCAATTTGGAGGGCGAAGTTTTATGAGGATAACAGATAGTAAGGCTCTTGGCAACGCGATTAGAAAGCGGAGAAAGGAACTACATTACACGCAGGCATATTTAGCGGAATTTACAGGTTTTAGTGTGAGCTTTATTTCGGATTTGGAGCGTGGAAAGACGACAGCGGAAATCGGAAAGACAATTATACTTATCAATTTATTGGGACTCGATTTATTGGTTGAGGAAAGAGGAGACGGGGCTTGATGAAGCATTTACAGGTCTTTATTGAAATAGCAGGTAAACAAAAATATGTGGGTGATATATGTGGGAGCAACGCTATGGATGCGTCCTTTACCTATTCAAAAGAATATATGAGTAATTCTGATAATCGTCCGATCTCTATACATTTGCCATTTTCTGAGAAATCGTTTTCTGCCTTTGATACAAAAAAATTTTTTGAAGGACTATTGCCGGAGGGATTTACAAGGAGATGCGTTGCGGGCTGGTTACATGCGGACGTGGATGACTATTTGACGATACTGTCGGGATTGGGCAAGGAATGTTTGGGAGCTATCCGGATTACTTCAGAAAATGAAACAGGTCAGGCAATGTCATACAAAAAGCTGACTTTAGATGATGTAAAACAATTAGCAAAAGAAGGAGCTACTGAAGCTGCTGAACTTGTGACAAAAGCGCATCTTTCCTTAACCGGCGCATCTGGTAAAGTTGGATTGTATTATGATGAAGACCTGGGCGACTGGTATTTGCCATTGGGGGCGGCACCTAGTACACATATTGTAAAACAGAGTCATGTGAGACTGGATGGCATTGTGACAAATGAACAGCTTTGCATGCTGACAGCTAAAAAACTGGGAATAACAATACCTGAAAGTTTTGTGATAAATTTAGGCGATGGTGATGATCAGGACGTATTGTTTGCAACAAAAAGATATGATAGAGTCTTAAAACGTGATGGCAAAAGAATAGATGGATTAAGTGTACCATATAGATTGCATCAGGAAGATTTTGCACAGGCAATGGGGATAGCATCCGGTAATAAGTATGAACATAATAACTCTGGTTATTTAAAACAGATGTTTGATATAATAAGAGAGCGTTCCGCGGAACCAATCAAGGATCAACTTGCACTATGGGACATTTGTATATTTAATTATTTGATTGGGAATACAGATAACCATATTAAAAACGTTTCTCTTTTGTATAGTGAAAATCTAAAGTCTGTTCGATTAGCACCAGCTTACGATATCGTTAGCACGGTGATTTATGAGGGTTGTACCAAAGAAATGGCGCTCAGTATCGGAAATAAATATGATATTGACCAAATTGATCGAAGTTCATTTATACAAGAAGCAAAGATGGTTGGGCTGGGTGAAAATATGGCAATGAAACATTTCGACCGAATGATGAACGAATTTGAAACGGCGCTGGATGAAGCCTGTGGATCATTGATGGAGGCTGGATTTGAAAGAGCTTGTGATATAAAAAACAGGATAAATAGGATAAGGAGGTTTAACTGATATGAAAACATTCTTATACAAAATTATTGAACTGATCTCAGATGCACATTCTTTCTTCTTAAGTCTGAATGATGCATATGAGTACAACTTCTCAGACAAGGAGCTGCATTTTCTTGTGATCGGCTTGCTGGGAATGGCGTTCATATTCGTGGTTTATCCGATATTCAAATGGCTTGCAAAGCATGACCATGTTATGACAATTGCGTGGATGTATGTGTTTACACTGATTATCGTGATCACGTTTGCCATAGAAATCGGACAAAAGGTGAGCGGAACCGGCACGATGGATTTTGCGGATATCGTATTTGGTGTAGTAGGCTTCATCTGCATGTTTGCGGTATTTGCGATTGTGCGCATGATATGGCATGGAATCAGGCAATTATGGAGAAAGCACAGCAAAAACACCTTCCGACAATAATAGTGACAATCCCCCTCACAAGTGCTACAATGTGCCTATATTTAGTGTTATGATCAAATGACAAGAGCAATGGAATGCCCAGAGGAGCTGCAAAATGGATATGAAGGTGAAAGTGAATCGAACCATGATAGTAGGAGTATTATTGTTTGGCGTAGGAATAATGCTTCGATATTATGTGATGAGCTTTGGTTCCAATTTTGATTTTGAATCCTACACGATTGTGGGGGAGCTGGCTTCTCATGGAAAGAACATTTATGCGGAAACAAGCCGTTATAACTATGCATTTCTGTTTTCCTGGATACAGGGACTTACATACTTTTTAGCAGATCTTCATTCTTTCGACTTATTCAATACATACCGGATACTAATGGTTAGTGTCCTGACCTTAGCGGATCTTGGAATTGCAATGTGGCTGGGAAATAGATATTCATTAAAATTAGCCATTATTTTTTTCCTGAATCCGATTTCAATCATTATTACAGGATACCATAATCAGTTTGATAATATTGCAATACTTTTTGCCTTGCTAAGCATAAGCTTTCACGAGGAAAGCGAGCAGATGCAGAAGCGGGATTGGATCGCTGTCTTATTTCTTTCACTGAGTCTTTTGACGAAACACATTTTGTTTATGTTTTTTGCATGGATATTGTTTCATGACGGACTTCGCAATAAAAGAACATGGGGGAAAAGATTGTGCTATTGCGTTATTCCGCCGCTCGTTTTTTTGTGCAGTTTTATTCCATATGTACTACAAAGCAAGGCGGCATTGCAGGGAATCCTGGATAATGTATTTTTCTATCGCTCCTATAACAATTTCCCTCTTTTAGCCCTCTTTCTAAAGCCATTAGGATATGATGTTAAAAACCTGCCGTACAATTTCTGGCTATATGCGGGGGTATTACTTGTTTGGGGCTTATTTATGCGGAAAGCTTCATATGAAAAGTCGATATTGACATATTTTATAGGGATGGTGGCATTCTCGTCTGCGATAGCCAATCAGTATCTGATTATACCGATCGTAGGTTTGTTAGTTCTGGATAGCGGCATTTTTACATATTTGTACATGATAATCGGATTGATATATTGTTTTTTTAATACCAATGAGTTTGGATTTGTTGTACAATTTGAATATCTGTTACCGGAACCGTTCAAGCGGGTGGTTACAGAGATCGCAAAAGAAGGAGGAATTATGGTTAGTCTGATGACACTTCTTTTGTGCTGCGCGTTAATCCGTCAGATATATTCAAAAAAAGAAAAAGATAAAAGGGGAGAAGAAAATGGATAAATTATACATTGTTATACCGGCATATAATGAGAGCGAGAATATTGTAGATGTTATAGAACAGTGGTATCCGGTTGTGGAGAAATGCGGGGCAGAGAGCCGGCTGGTTATCATTGACGATGGAAGCAGGGATCAGACCTATGCCATTATGCAGGAGTACGCCAAGGACAAGCCACAGTTTTTGCCGCTTACGAAGGCAAATTCCGGGCATGGGGCAACACTTCTGTTCGGATACCACTATGCGCTTGAGAATGGTGCCGACTATATTTTCCAGACAGATTCGGATGGACAGACAGTGGCAGATGAATTCTGGCAGTTCTGGGAGTTGAGGGACCAGTATGATATGGTAATCGGAAACCGGACGGCAAGACAGGATGGAAAATCAAGGGTGTTTGTAACCAAGGTGTTAAAACTGGTGATCCGTTGTTCCTTCGGGGTATATGTTCCGGATGCAAATACGCCATTCCGCTTGATGAAGGCAAATACTTTGCAGGAGAATATTGACTTGATCCCGAAAGATTTTAATCTGTCGAATGTGATCATTTCTGTTATTTATGCCAAACGTAAGCTTGCCGTCAAATATATACCGATTTCCTTCAGACCGAGACAGGGCGGGGTAAATTCAATCAACATGAAGAAGATATTCCGGATTGGGGTACGGGCTTTAAAAGACTTTACTGCGATCAACCGGACGTTGAAGAAGCTGTAAGCAAATAAGTAAGGGATTGCGAGGATAGGAATTGCTATGAAAAAGAGTGCGTTTAAAATTGCGGCCGCATGTATTCTATTTGGCGTGGTATTTGCGATCGGCAGCCATTTCTTAATGCAAAAGACCACATACCTGGAGCAGACGGCATTGACATTCGTGGAGGAGGATGTTCTTAAGGTTTCCGTCCCGGAGGATATGATTACAGAGACCTTCCAGATGCCGTATGATATTTTAAAAAAGGTGGCATTTCGGATAACTAATTATCAGACGGACTGCAATACACCATGGACGCTGTTGATCTCAGATAGGACAGGAAATACCATATGTGAGAAGGAATTTCGATTTACAAACGCGGCTGACAACGGGATCTATACGCTTGATCTGGAAAAGGCATATTCCGTGAATAAAGGGGAAATGTATACCCTGTCGCTATATGCAAAAAAGATATCTTCGGACACTCCGATCGGATTTTATTATGGAACCAATCTTACTACGGCTGGGGAAGCGTCAACGTTAACGTATAATGGGGCAGAATGTGCTGGTGCGCTATGCCTTTCAGTATATGGTGGAGATACAGATTCGTTCTGGGTGGTCATATATGCCGTAGTCCTTTTCGTCCTTTTGTTGGTTGTGCTTCGCGGCATCCTTTTGACACAGCGTGGGTTGGACTGGAAAGGGGATCCGTGGATGCAGGCTGCTTTGTGCGGATTGTTAGTGTTCTTTGCGTGTCTGCCGTTTGCTGCAATGGGAAGTTATTCATTTACCGATGAAAACGACAATATCAGGGGAGGAATGCTCCTTGCAAGGGGGCATGTGCTATACCGCGATTATGTGACGCAGCATACTCCGTTTGCATATTATCTCTGCGGAGTTTTTGCATTGCTGGGGGCTGCTTCCGCCACGCAAATGCGGATATTGCTCTATATATGTTTTGGAATTTTATGGACTTTTTTATATCATAGGCATCAGAAGAACCTTCCGGGATGGGTATTATATCTCATTCCGGTATTGTCGATATTTACACCGGCTGCGATGACTGGCGCGTATACGACGATGGTAGTTGCCGAGAGTATGCAGATGCAGGCGTTTATTGTCATTATGCTGGAATTGTATGCGCTGTGGAAGGATCAGAAAATGTCGTGGGGACGGTGCATTGTAGTTTCGCTCGCAGCGTGGACTGCGATCGGAAGCGTGTTTATGAGCGCCTATACCCTATTTTTCTTTGTGCTGATCTTTGTTGTTTTGGAGATCCGGTATTGGAAGACATGCGAACGGAAAGCGGGTGGAATATTAAAACGATATCTTCCACTTGTGATTACCGGCAGTATTCCGGGAATTTGTGGGATCTTGTATTTTAAGGTAAATCATGCGCTCTATTATGCAGTCCGGCAGATGTATCTGTTTAATCGTGAAGTATATACCAAGTATCAGGATATGGGAAGCAGTATTCTGGAACCATTTTTTTCCGGAATTGTATCGGCGCTGACCGAATTTCAAAATGCAATTCTGATGTTTGGAGCGGGCGGCGGCATCAAGGTATATCATGTACTAGTGCTGCTGATTCTTGGAGCGGCGGTGTTTGTGCTTATAAAAGCATTTACAAAGAACCGGACAGATTGGGGAGTGCTTCTGCTCGGAGTACTTGCGGTCGCATCCGGGGCAGCAAGAGGCGTGGACGACTGGCATGGGCAGGCTTTTTGGGGAATGCTTGTCACAGGAATGCTGCTTCTGCTTTCAAAGGAGTGCGTATGGTCAGGGAAAAGCCAGACGATCGCAAAGCTTGCGGTTATATCCTATGCACTGATGATACTTCAGCCATTTGCGGCACAGCTACGCTCTGATATTACATCGAAACAGGAGGCAGTAAGCTACCTGGATCCGATCATATTGAATGAGCTGGATGAGGGAGAGGCTATTTTCATGGATGCCTACTGCAATGATTCCATTTATCTGCTGGCAAAAGGGCATGAACCTGTTAACAGAGCGGTTTACTGCCTGCCGTGGTATATGGACTGGTATGAGTCGTGGAACCTGGAGGATCTTAAGAAGAACAAACCGGATGTGGTTGTATGGAATCCGGATCAGGAGTGCTGGAATCAATATCATTACGCGGTACTTTTGGACAAATACATTCAGGAGAATTATAAAAGGATTGGAGAGGGCGCGACAATCTGGGTAAAAGAGGATAAGTAATGTTTAGCAAGTACAAACTGCAGATAAAATCAATTTTGATCATTTGTATGACGGTAATCGGGGTAATTGCACTACTGCATTATCCAAATGAGGTGGAGAAAAGAAATGGTGTTTCTTATGAGTTGACGCAGGGAACACTGGAGGATTATTCCGAGGAGCCGAGTCTGGTCGTGCTTATGAGTGATAAATACACGGCAGACAACACATGGCACACGGTTCGGATTCAATACGAATGCGAACAGACACAGACGGTTAAGTTTTGCAGGGTAGATCCGGCAATCGGTGCAGAGAGCATTGCGCAGCTGGAGTTAGATCCTAAGCAGACACAGGCTGAGTTGACCGTTGATCTGACACAGTATCCGGGAGCGATAGACTGGGAGCTTTGGTTTTACTATGATGGAACAGGAACACTCGGAATTGAAGCTGTCAGTGTCTGGAAAGACGATACCTGTGAGGCAGAGATAAAGGGCGAAGAACTTGTTCCGGCGTGGGGCGGTGTATATGACGGAAAAGTTAATGGATTAAACCGCTATCGCGTGATATATGATGCGGATCAGGATCTGTTACGGGATCTGGATTTTAAGCAGGACAATGCGATTGAATTTTTAGAAGATCCGCTTGAAAACGTGGATATTCAGGTCGCAAAGATGGACGAAGAGGGGACATACCAGATTATTGACGACCGGCTGCCGTATGCGGTGACAGACACGCAATCGCTGCGGGCAGCAGTTTATGGGGCTTCAGAGGAAGCAGTAATGCAGGCTCCGGTATTGACCAATCATCCAACGTATGCGAAGCTTTCAAAATGGACAAAAGCCGGTTGCATACTAATTATCATTATGGGCATTCTTGCGCTGATTGCGGTTTGGGTATTTGCAAAGAAGAACAAAAGCCGGACGGGCAGGACATGGATCGGGATTGTGTATGAAGTGTTCTTATTGGCTGTTTTAGCGCTTTTGTTTGTGAGGATTCCATATCGAGTTGAAATTATCGGAGAGGTAGTGCTGTTTTTGTCAATCTGCTTCCTGATTTTTCAATCTGCGTGCTTTTCAAAAGCACGGGCAAAGAAGGCGGTACAATATGTATTGCTTCAGGCAATCTTTATCGTGGCAGGCTACCTTGGATGCAAATATCCAATACCGTTATCCGGCAGACTTTTGATGCTTGGAATTGGTGCGATCCTTGGAGGAGCGGTGCTCGCTCAGAAGAGATGGCTGACCTGCCTTATGCTGGGAATATGTAGTGCGCTCGGTGCTCTTGGTGTGTGGGTAAAACACACCTGGCCGAATTTGTCCATGCAGGAGTTGCTTTTCCAGTTGAAGATGCCGGCAGAGGGAACCGGAGGAGGAATCGTTCTCAAAGGTGTGCTGTCATGTGCAATTCCCACAGTGGTGCTTGTAATTATTGCGTTTATCCTGCTCAAAAAATGGAAAAATAGTTATTTCCATATGTTATTACAAGGAATTTCAATTATAACCGTATTTGGAATGGTGCTCTCTTTCTGTGAACATGTGGATTTAGGCGGTTACTTAAGCTCGCAGGGAAAAGAATCAGAGTTTATTGAATACTGTTATGTGGATCCGGCTACTGCGCAAATAACCTTCCCGGAGAAGAAACGCAACCTTATCTACATATTTATGGAGTCAATGGAGACTTCTTATATGGATCAGGCAGATGGCGGTCTGATGGAAGAAAACCTTATTCCGGAACTTACCGAGCTTGCAAAAGAAAACCAATCATTTGCGGGTGACAAGGGCGTGAAGGGAGCACGGGTTCTTTCCGGAAATTCCTGGACGATGGGAGCACTATTTGGACAGACTTCCGGATTGCCGCTGGAGATTGATATGGAGAGCCATATGGGGGAAGGATCCTTCTTCCCGACAATTACTACATTAGGAGAAATCCTAAAAGGAGAAGGATATAATCTGGAGTTTTTAATAGGCTCTGATGCTTACTTTGGAGGAAGAAAGACTTATTTTGAATCACACGGACCATATGAGATCAAAGATTATTATTCAGCGATTGAAGAGGGAAGGATCAATCCGGATTACTATGTGTGGTGGGGGTATGAGGACGAAAAGCTGTTTGCCTATGCAAAGGATGAACTGAACCGATTGTCTAAGGAGGACGAACCGTTTAACCTGACACTTCTTACCGTAGATACGCATTTTGAGGATGGGTATGTGTGCGAATTGTGCGAGGATCAGTATCCGGGTAACCAATATGCAAATGTAATTTCATGCTCCAGCAGACAGATCTTGCAATTTGTAGAATGGATCAAACAGCAGGATTTCTATGAAAATACAACGATTATCTTAAGCGGCGATCATTTGACGATGGACAGCAATTTTTTCGATGGGGTTGACGGACAGGAGAACCGGAGAACATATGTTACTGTTATCAATCCGGCGGTTGAACCAAAACAGGACGGAGAAAGAGAATTTACAACACTTGATATGTTCCCGACGACATTGGGAGCTTTAGGGGCGAAGATTGAGGGCGACCGGCTCGGACTTGGCACAGATCTGTTTTCCGATACAAGTACACTTTTAGAGACGTATGGTTTGGACTATATTGAGAATGAACTGGCAAAGAAGTCTTATTTTTTACGAGGACTATCGACTGCAAAGCAATAAAAACACTATTTGCCAATGCACAAAGGACAAAGTGATATGAAGACAAAAAGATATGCAAAAATATTAGCCTTTTCATTTTTTTCTGCCTTTGCTTTCTTTCTGAATTATCAGATCGTTGAGCCGGGAAACGATTTTGATCTGACTAGTCGGGGGCTGCTTAGGGTATTCAAACTACTGGTTGCCATTTTGGACTCCATAGAATTTGATTCTGTTGTCTGCATGGTTGTGTTTGTGGGACTTATATTCTTTTATAAGGCTGTGACGAACCCTGATATGGCATCGATGCCGAAGGCAATGGGGATACCGGCTGTGATTTTAGCCTTCTTTCGGACAGGCAGTGAACTGTTTTGGGAAGGGGAGGACTTGACTTCTCTGGCTGCAGAGCGTTCGCTGCTGGTAAAATTTGTAATAAAAGAAGTGGGATATGCAATATTCTTTTTCTACCTGATCAAGGCTTTTTGTTATTTACTTTCTCGGCTGGAAGCTGATTCAAAGAGTCTTTCGTTCGGAAAATATGCAGGCATTCTGGGCGTAGGATGGCTGCCGAATCTGATTATTCGCTATCCGGGTGCGATCTGCTGGGATGCATGGGCGGAACTATACGCATATCGGAATGGGAAAATGTCTGCGCACGCGCCGATGGCATATACGGTGCTGATCGGGAAAGTGATTACCTTGTTTGAAAAGCTGGGAAATGCCGGAAGTGGATTATTTCTGCTGGTAACCATACAATACATCTCTCTGGTATGCGTGTTTGCCTATATGTTTTGCCTGATAGGGAAACTTAAGATGCATCGATATGCCAGAGCCTTCTTTTTGGTGGCAGCGCTGCTAAATCCATATATTACGGCATATATAGGTGTACTTATGTATGATCTGCCATACACGGCTATGGTTACATTATTTATCTGCTGCCTGATAGATTTAATGACGGATACAGATACTTTTTTACATTGCCGGGGGAAATTGGTGCTATTGGCAGGTGCCATCATAGGAAGCTGGCTGCTAAGGAAAAACGGGCCATATGTGATTTTGGCTACCGTCATTGTTTTTGGACTTTATGCAGTCATCCGGGATAAGAAACTAAAAAAAGGGGCTGCAGTTATGATTGCTGCCTGTATATGCGCAATTGGGATTAATGGCATTTTAAATGCTGCTTATAAACCATCTCCGGATTCCAGAAGCTCTGCCCTTTCACTTCCGTTACAACAGCTGGCAAGGGTATGTGCCAGATATGACAAGGAAATATCTGATGCAGACAAGGCGGCAATCGATAAGGTTGTAAGTTACGATGATATGATTCTTGATTACAATGCGAGGATTTCCGATCCGATAAAGGATGACTTTAAGGATACGGCATCGAAGGAAGAACTGGCAGCGTGCATGAAGGTGTGGTTTAAGCTTTTGAAAAAACATCCCCTTACCTGCAGCTCTGCCACCTGGGAGCAGAATTATTACTTCTTCATGCCGGAGATCTGCAATATGTCCATCTATCAGGACACGAATATGCAGATTGAGCAGGGACTAATGATATCAATCAAAGACTGGACGGTATATTATGAAAGTATTTTTGAAGAACCGTCGAAGCTAACAGATTGGAAAAGGTTTGCAACAGCGGTATATATATTCATGCAGACTGCGCCTATTATCAACACCATCTCTAGCGTACCGTTTTATACATATCTGCTGTTGCTTTTGATCTGCTATGTGATCGTTAAAAAGCAATGGAGAAAAATGCCTGCACTAATCCCCGGCATTATGGTGGTTTTGATTGCTGTAGCAGCTCCGGTCATTCTTGGACATCCAAGATATGTTTTCCCTATGATCTACTCAATGCCGGTTATTGTAAGCTACTGCGCATGGCAACCGAAAACAGTCAGCGATGAAGCTTTTCCGGAAGCAGACAGACCGGAATAAAGAGCAGGAGTATTAAAGCTGCGTTCAACCACCAATGGTAACCGTAGGCTGCAAACAGGGGAATGCGGTTTAGTACCAGAAGAATAAGGCTGCTAAGGAGCATGTGAAGCCCCATGATAGGCAGGGTGTTGCGCCCATATAATTCAAGGAGGAAACTTTTGGTGAGCCAGTGCTTGCAGAGGTATAGGATCGCATAGCTCATTCCAATAGCACCACAGAGACAGAGCGGAAGGTTTCCAAAGGACATATGATTTAAATCCAGATAGACAGGATTGAGGATGGAACCGGTGACTCCGAGAACAAGCAGAACTGCGAACACATAGAATGGACGGTCAAGGAGCTTATAATGCCGGATGAACCAGCCGACATAAACAAAAAGGATGCAAACAGGCAGTATGTTCAGATGCCATGGAAGTTGAACATTACCAACAATGAAAATCGCCTGTAACAGGCATAACACGAACATGAGAGCAGAGCGCACAAGAGTGCTCTGCTTTTGTATTAGATAAAATCCAACACTTACAAGGAAAAAGCATGGGAGAAACCAAAGCGCTTCACAGTTCGGAGAAATTCCGTAGGCATCATTTGTAAGAAGAAGCCAGTATAAATGACTTTTTGAAGAAATCCATAGATCAGATGGGGAGAGCTGTACTTTCTCCATAAGCAGGTTCGCAAAAAAGTTGACCAGCGCGAGAATTACATAAGGAAACAGATAGGCGCGTGCTTTTATATGAGTATACTGAAGAAATGGTACGTTGGTCTGCTTGGAGGAAGAATACAGATAGCCGGATAAAATAAAAAAGAGCGGCATATGGAAGCCATAGATAAACGAGTGCGCAAAGGCTGGCATCCCCAGATGACCAAGAACAACAAATATAATGGCGAGACCGCGCACAACATCAATATAAGATTCCCGCTGTGATGATTTCATTCGTTTATCCCCCAAAATTAAAGTGACAAAATGATCAATAAATTTTATACTATCATACAACCCCGTCGACTGCAAGAAATGCGAAAAGAGTTGCGAAAAGAGAACAAAAAATATATAGTGAGGGTAAGAATCCGAACATGGAGGAGAAAATGAAAAAAATAAGTTCTTGGAAACTACAATCCATAATCATTCTTTTACTTATTATGATGTGTGTTGCCCCGATGGCGGTAAATCCATCAATGATCGGGATAAGGGCATCCCACAAGGATCAGTATGAGCATCTGGCGGAGTCCTTTGTGGAAGGTCATATAGATTTACAATATGGCTACTGGGATCCGAAGCTGTTTCAACTGGAAAATCCGTACGATTATGATGAACGTATCGGGGAGGGCGTATTCTGCCAGTGGGATCATGCTTTTTATGACAATCACTACTATATGTATTTTGGAGTGGTTCCGGTTCTGGTGCTGTTTTTGCCGTTTCGTATGATTTTTGGGGTACGGTTCCTTACGTTTTTGGGAACAGCGGTGTTTACATCGCTGTTTATCATCGGTGTTTTTGAACTGTTTCGATTGATGAAACGGCATATATTTACGGAGATGCCGGAAAAAACGCGCCTTTTGATGGCAGCGGCAGTTTCGCTGGCGGCAACATGGTATGCGATGGATTGTCCGACCATCTATTGTGTGGCAATCACCAGCGCACTATGCATGGAAATATGGAGCATGTATTTCTATGTGAAAGCGGTATGGGGATCAAAACAGGAAGCGGCAGCAATGAGGGCGGCATTTTTCGGAGCACTGTTCGGAGCACTGGCATTTGGGTGCAGACCGACGATCGCACTTGCAAATCTGCTCGCAATTCCGATGTTTATTGTTTTCTTACGAAAGAACAGGATGTCATTACGATTCTGGAGACGTATGTTGTTTGTCGTTTCACCATATCTGGTGATTGGCATTGGACTTATGTATTATAATTACATTCGTTTTGGCTCCCCGTTTGAGTTTGGACAGGCATATCAGCTTACGATTACGAACCAGACCGCATATGGCAATATGGCGGATAATATCAGCTGGGCTGTGATCTTTAGTTCTTTGAAGGAAAACTATTTTGACTGGAAGGGACTCTGCTGGAATTTCCCATATTTCCAGTTTAGCGGTGCGTTTATTAACTTTCCGATGTTCATCCTGTCTGTCGCGGGATTATTTGTTCCAGCGGTAAGAAAGCAGCTTCACAGAAGGAACCTGCTGGGGCTTACGATCGGAATGGCATGCATGCCGGTAGTCATCACGGTGCTGGATGCGATTTGGGTACCGTGGCTTACGGAGCGATATCGAATGGATTTTTACTGGATCATGGGAATCGGTGTATTTGTGGTATGCGGTGCATGGCTGGCGGGAATGACAGAGGCTGGCAGAAAGAGATTTTGCAGGTGCATTAACGCATTATGTGTTTATACGATGCTGATCTGTGTACTGCTGTATGCAATCCCTTATGAGGACAATATCACAGCAAAGTCACCGTTATGGCTGATCATTGCCATCATGGCTGCGATGAGCCTGTGGCTGTTAAATATCTACCGGTTGACCGGAAAGGCGGATGAGAAATGTTAAAGAGTAAGATTACCGGAAAAGCAGCAAAAGTGTGGATCGCGGCACTGATCTTTTTCGCGGTCGTATGGTTGTACCCGGTTCATATGAAGAATATTGTCCTGTGGATGGACACATCGGAAGAAACAGAGGCAATGGTGGTTTCCAGACTTTTTTGGGACGCAGGCGAGGGATTTTCTGAAGAAAGGCTGTCAGAGAATGCCATTGTTGCGCAGGAGATATTTGCCCGTGTGCCTCGAAAGGCAATGAAAGAAGCAAAACAGTACCGTCTGACACTGCAAAACGAGGGAAAGGATATTACCATTTATAAGATCAAGTTAAATGGAGATGAAATCCCGGCAGAAAAATTTCTTTCGTATGTTGAGTCAACAGAGAATTTAGAGCTGGAGCAGCAGGGTGAGTATCTTGTGGCTCATGTGCAGGGAACTGATCCGGCAATGATATTTGACACGGATTTTACAAAGCTGGTCAAAAGAAAATGGCATATGGCAAACGTAACGAGATTGTGGCTAAGCCTTGCCGGAGCAATCGCAACGATATGGGGACTTATTTATGTTAAAATGGAAGATAAAGAATAAAAACGCTGGACAGATTCTGTTTGTCCTATATTCCTGTGTCTTGTTTATAGGAACTGCAATACGGATTTTTGATAATGCGTTCTGGGGCGACGAATGCTTTACGATACGGATGGCACATCTTTCCCTAAGGGATATGTTTTATGCAACTTCGGTGGATGTACACCCGCCGTTGTACTATATGCTGGTTCAGGTGGGATATCATCTGCTGGGAAACCACGGATACGTTTATCACTTGGTATCGGTGATTCCGCTGCTGATCACGCTGTTACTTTGCCTGACAATACTGCAAAAGCGTCTGGGAACGGTAACGGCTGTTTTGTTTGCAACATTCTCGGCAGCTTTTCCGGTGGCAATGGTTTACAATTTGGAAGCACGCATGTACTCATGGGCAGCACTTTTTGTACTGCTATGCTTTCTTAAGGTGGCTGACATCTTAGAAAAGGGACGATGGAGCGATTACATTTTGTTTGCATTGTATGCGGTGCTTGCGGCATACACACACTACTATGCAATGATTGCCGTGGCGTTTTTCTATCTGTTTCTGCTGGTCAGGGTATTTTTCTTTCAACATGCACAGATTGTGAGAATGCTTGTGGCATGTGTAGGTACAGTGATTGCCTATTTACCTTGGGTGATCAAATTCCTGCTTAGCTTTCAAAGAACAGCAGAGTCCTGGTGGCTGGATTCCGTCCCGACAGTGCGGGATTGTGGTGTTTTTCTGTTTGGCAACGATGCCTTGACTATTATTTTTGTGGTGGTTCTGATCGTATTGCTGGTTTGCCTTGGCAGGGAAGGAAAGCTGGCAGAGCAGCAATGGATCGGTGCAGGAATCTGTGCGGTCGCAGGATTGCTTCTGGCGGGGAAAATGGCATCCTGCTTAATCCGTCCGCTCTTTATTACGCGCTATATGTATACGGCAGCTCCCGTTGCATGGCTGATGTTTGCATCAGGCATTGGGTATGTGGCAAAAAGGATTTCCCGTAACAGATCAGTGATTGCTGGAATCCTGATCAGTGCTGCTTTTATCTGCGGGTTCGCTCCGGAGTATGTTGCACAATATAAGGAGGAGAAGAGTCTGGATGCAGCGACAGCCCAGTTTTTAGAACAGGTGCAGCTTCCGGAACATGAATTGATCCTGACGGATAGCGGACCGCATGCATGGACAATTCTGGAATACTATTATCCGACGGCACGGATTGGGGAAACTTATGATATGGTTTCTTCGATCAATGAAAATCAGTCGGACTGTACGGTGATTGTTACCAGCCCATTAAATGAGGAAATCTGTTCCAAACTTTCGGATATTGGATTTGAGGCGGAGCAGACCTACGAGGGCGAGCTGGGTATCCGGTCAATGCTCTATGTGTACAACGTGACGATCAAGGAGAATTGATATGAAAAAGACAAGGTGGACGACCTGGGCAGGATATGCTCTGCTTATTACGGCGTTTTTGGTGTTGTGTGTGTTTCAGAACCGATATATGGATGCTATGCTTTCTTCCGATGACGCGAGTGAACTGGTTCTGTCAAAGATTTTATCCGAAAATGGTGGGATATTAAGTTCTAAGTGGTATTATTCGACGGAAATCCGTGTGCTTAACGCACAGATCATCTGGAGTATACTATTTCATTTTATCGGAAGCTGGCATGTGGTACATTTACTGGGGAATATTATCTGCTTTGGAATCCTTCTTCTGTGTCTGTGGGGATTTTGCAGGGAATTTCAGATGCAAAGGGTATTCCCGGTGCTTGGTGCGTTTCTTTTGATTCCGGTTTCGGATCTGTATTACGCATTTGTGCTTCAGAACGTGTGCTATATTCCATATATTGCTACCATATTTGTCATGTTTGCAGGGCTTGTGTACTATGTTAAAGGCTCATCGGTGGCAAAGACAAGAGTTGTGCTTGCTTTTATTGCAGTCTTTTCCATTGTTAATGGCATGGGAGGAGCACGGCAGCTGCTGACGTTTTATCTGCCGTTTGCAATCGCGGTTATCATCTATGTCATGTTTGGGGCAGAGGGCAAGACATCCGAGAAACGTCCGATTGGAGTTTATATGCTTGTGTCATTATTCGGCGGGGCAGCCGGGTATATGATAAATAGCCGGCTTTTAAGCCACAGATATTTTTTCGCCCAATATGGGGACATCCGGTATTCCACGTTTTCTTGGGATCGTGTGATCGAGGTTATTAACGGCTGGTTGAATACGCTGGGGTATAAGAGTGGCGGTAAACTTTTTTCGGTAACGACATTGTTTAATGTGACCGCCGGGATAACGGTAGTACTTGTTGTATACAGTATTGTAAAAATTTTAAAAGATAACGGCAGCAGTTGGCAGCTACGGCTGTTTGCACTATATTATGCAGCCGCATTTGCAGCGTATGTTTTACTATACTCCATGACAGATATGGATTATTCCGACCGCTACAATCTGCCGGTTACAGCGTGCAGCTATGTTTTGATTTTTATGTATTTTTATGGAAAATCGGATCGTGGCACAAAAGAACGACGGCAGGTTATTGCGGGACTGACCGCATTTACTCTGTTATTGGTGGGGTGTGGCATATTTAATTATTATCCGAGAGTACGGGGCTACAATGGCAATCCGAGAAAGGATGCAGTTATCGCGGCGGTTGATCAGGGATATACTTGTGGGTATGCAACATTTTGGAATGCTAACATCTCAACGGAGCTTTCGGATGGTAAGCTCGAAATGTGGGCATGGACGGATTACCCGGAGGATATTACAGAGTTGAATGCATTTCCGCAGTGGCTTAGAAAAGTATCTCATGATCTCCCACCACAGCAGAGGGTGTGTGTCCTTCTTTCCAGTGACGAAGCGCAGAAATTTTCGTTTGTGGAGAGGATTGGAGAGGAACATCAGGTGTATATGTCGGATTCCTACGTCGTGTATGGATTTGAATCTGCAGAGGAATTAAGAAAAATAGTTGAGGAAGAATAGTTGAGGAAGAATAGATGAGTAGGCTTAGCAATGGTTTGACAACGTTTATAAAAATTGTGTTCACGATCGTGATCGGATATCTCTATCTGCTTAGTATTTATTCGACCAGTTATATATCTGCATCCTGGAATGACAAGATGGAGTACACTTATTATGTTAAGGACCATCCGTGGCTGCATGTGCTTATACTGGTTGTGGTAGTGGCTCTGTTTGCTGTCGGGAAATGGATTTTAGGGACAAAGGCGGGAGCACATCTAAAAAGGCTTCCGAAGATCTTAAAATATGTTTTCCCACTACTGATGTTTGCGATACTTGCCTTTTGGATATGGGGTATTGATGTGAGACTGGCAGGTGATCAGTATGAGACATTTTTTGCAGCGGAGAGTCTGCTAGCAGGAGATTATTCCCAGATAGCAGAGGGCGGTTATATTTTTATTTATCCGAACCAGATTGGTCTGATGCTGTTGGAACACCTGCTTCTTAAGATATTTGGGGCAAGGGCAACGACCGCACTTCTGATACTCAATCTGATCAGCCTTATGCTGACATTTTATTTGTTTGCAAAGATTGTTAAAATAATATTTGCGCAACAGGGAAGGACATCTGCTTTCATCACATATTTTGCAACAGCGACCTGGCTGCCGCTGCTATTTTATGTCAGCTTTTCCTATGGCAACCTTATTGGACTGATGTTATCAACTGCAGGTCTGTGGTTTACGCTTTTGTTTTTGCAGGAGCACAGATGGAGATATATGGTGGCTGGTTCCGTCTGCGTTGCATTGGCGATATTGGCGAAAAATAATTACCTGATCATTTTACTTGCGATGATCGTGCTGCTGGTTCTGGACGCGCTCCGCGAGCGCGGGTGGAAGCCACTCGCAGGGATCGCAATATGTGTGATTGTTTATCTTCTGTCATCCGCCGCTGTAAATGTGCGGGTGGAACAGCTGACGGGAATGGAGGTAAACGCAGGTATCCCAAAGCAGGCATGGATCGCAATGGGACTGCAGGAAAATGAAGAACGCGCAAGCGGGTGGTACAACGGTTATAATATCTTGACTTATATGGATAATGAGTATGATGCGGACAAGACGAAAGCAGACTGCGTGGAGAGCATTAAGAAGGAACTGGGCAATATGGAGGCGCATCCGGGATACGCACTTCGGTTTTTCGGGGAAAAGATTGCATCGCAGTGGAATAACCCGACGTTTCAGTGCTTTTGGATCTATAAGTTCAAGACGACTACCGTGCCGGGGCAGGAATGGCTTTTTAATCTGTTAAATGATAACCGGGGAATGGTTGCATGGCTGAATATAATACAGTCACTTATTCTGGGAGGCGTACTTTTATATCTGCTGTGCAACTGGAGACAGATCGGATTGCCACAGCTGCTGCTTCCGACAGCGTTTTTAGGCGGATTCTTTTTCCATCTGATGTGGGAGGCAAAAGCCCAGTATACATTTACTTATTTTGCGTTGCTGATTCCGTATGCCGTTATGGGATTGATAAGTGCGGCGGAAAGATCTGCTGTTGTGTGCAGCAGAGAAGACAGAACACAGGAAAAGAAGAAGGCGGCGATCATGGTGGGTATAATTCTTGCGGTGATACTGCTTGCCGCAATTCCGACAAAGGCTGCAAAGAGCACCTGGCAGTTAGAAAAGGATAGCCAGCTATTAGAAGTATGGCAATGGGAATAAAAGGAGAGTTTCATGGCAGAGGACAGAAAGATGGCGGTACACAAAAGAAATCGAATAGAATTCTGGGTGTTTCTTGTGCTGCTTATGGGAATCGCTATTGCATTCTGTTGTGCAAAGAAGGACTTCTTTACCGATGAGATGGCACAGTATGGATTGTCGAACAGCTATTACAACCCATTTTTGCGCACGATTTATGACAATAATCTGGATGACAATATTATTTATGGCAAAGATCTGATGAATTACATTGTGGTCAATAAGGGAGAGCGTTTTGCGTATGATTCTGTTTATTACAATCAGACGCAGGATGTACATCCGCCTCTGTACTACATGGTCACACATACGATATGCTCTGTCTTTTACGGTACATTTTCAAAGTGGACGGGGCTTGTTCCCAATTTGATTTTTCTGGCGCTTATGCTTGCTATTTTGTATCAGTTTGGGGTGCGTTTGTTTGAAAGTCATAAGATTGGAATCATGCTCATGATCTTATATGGAACAAGCACATCTGCGACCAGCAACTATACGATGGTTCGTATGTACCAGCCGTTGGCGCTGCTTACTCTTTTGCTTGCGTATGAACTCTTGCGACTGCTGCAAAGCGACAGACCGCGGCTTATCTATCCGGCAATATTCGCAACTGTGTGTGCAGGAATGCTGACACATTATTTTTATTTGTTTTATGCGTTCTTTGTATGTGCGTTTGTATTCTTTTATCTGCTTGGAAAGAAATGCTACAAAAAGCTGTGGCGGTTTTCTGTGTCTGCATTGCTTGGTGTTGGGGCGATGGTGCTGATCTATCCATATATTCTGACTTCATTATCCGGACAGGGAAATCTGTCAGTAGATTATTCTTTGAAAAGATGCGTGACGGACATCATACGCATGACACTTTACATGGGAAGAGGAATGCTCCTATGCGCAGTTGTCGGGGGGATCGGCATCTTAATTTTGTTTTATGGAGCGATAAAGAATAAAAAGACACAGGGGAAAAGGCTGGCTTATCCGAAGAACACGGAGTATGCAGTTCTGTTATTAGTGCCGGCGGTTCTTGCATTTCTTGTCATAGCACTTGTGGGACCATTGGAGCGGTATGCATTCCATCTGACTCCGTTTGTTGTACTTTTTGCCGGATTGATCTGGGCTTTTGTTATTGTGCGCTATTCGGCGGCGGGCAAGGTACTTGACAGCAACCTTATGCGGGTATGCTATATGGTAATTGCGTTTTGCATGGTGTGGTTTGTATATCAGCCGAAGTTCTTATACAGGGATGCCGGGACAAGCTATGAGATTGCAAAGCAGTATCATACTTCCCCTTGTGTCTATATGAACGGAACTAATGCAGAGGTAGGAATTGTCGGAAACCTGATACAGATGAGTTATTTTGATGACATCTGCTTACAGGCAAATCCCTGGTCGGACAAGATTGTTGATTATATCGAGGCACATCCGGATAATGAGACAGTTGTGATCTATATTGCCGAACGGATTGATGCGGCAGACGACGATGATGAGGTCAACATCATAAAGAGCCGCCTGTCAAAAGAGTACTCGGCTGAGCTTGTCCGTTTTGGTGATTTCACGCGGATGTATGTTTTGCGGGCGGTTGAGCCGTAACCTATTGCGAATGCTTTGACATTATACTATAATAGTTATGAAAATAATTCTAAGGGAGGGTTTTTAAATGGAAGCATCATTAAAAATCAAAAAGGTTTTTACAAAGAAACTTGTTGCCGTTTTAATGGCGGTATGTGTATGCGCAGCATTTTTAAATTTCGTTCCGTTTGGTGCGGCTGAGAGCATCTTTGGTGAGACATTAAAGGGTGCCGAGAGTACATTATGCGTAACCGACGGCAATGCGATCGCACAGGGCAGAGTAGTTACCGGGGCAAATGCAACCTATGATCACTACTACCCGAATGCACCGACATTTAAGTGGTCAGAGGATGGAACTGCATGTACAGCAACCTTTACCTGCAAGTATAAGGATGGTACAAAGGCTGTTGCCTGTGACATCACCGAGACGGTCAACAAGAAGGCAACAACAACAGCAGATGGAAAGGTTACTTATGTTGCAACCGTAAAGATGAACGGCAAGACATACACCAGCAAGAAGAAGGCAGCCATATCCAAGGTGCCATCACTTTCTGTTGGCAAGAGAACGGCTACCTATACCGGCAAGCTGATAATTCCGGATGTCCAGGTAAAGGATGCTTCCGGCGAGAAGCTTTCCAGAGATTCCTATATTGTTTCTTACAACAATAACAAGGGTGTTGGCATGGCAACAGTTGTTGTAGAACTGACGGGAGACCGCTATTCCGGCACACTTGAAAAGACATTTAAGATCCTTCCGGCAGCAACGAAGGTAAAAGGCACTACCGCTGCAAAGAAGGCATTTACTGTTAAATGGAAAAAGGCAGCTTCCGATGTGACAGGCTATCAGGTTCGCTATTCAACAAGCGAAAAGTTTAGCAGTGCTTCCACCAAGACGGTTAAGGTTAAGTCTGCAAGTCAGACCAGCACAAAGGTCACCGGGCTGAAAGCGGGCAAGACGTATTATGTGCAGGTAAGAGCGTATACAAGCGTCGATGGTAAGAATTATTATGCAGCATGGTCAGATGCCTCAGTGGTAGTAACAAAGTAATTCAGATGGGAATGGAAGCCAGTCATCCTGCGATGACTGGCTTTTTCTTCGGAAAAGGGTAGAACGGATATGCTATTTTCTTCAACTGTATTTTTATTTGTATTTTTGACGATCGTAATAATCGGTTACTTCAATCCGTGGTGGAAGTCCAGACAGTTCCGTAACCTCTGGCTTTTGGCAGCCAGCATTCTTTTTTATGCATGGGGTGAGCCGGTGTTTATCTGGATCATGACAGGTTCAATCCTGGTGAATTGGCTGATCTCGAAGCGTCTTACAGGAAACAAGGGCTGGCTGATAGCTGCAATTGTATGGAACCTTGGAATCCTTCTGGTATTTAAGTATTTGAATTTTATTCTTTCAAATGTCGGATATCTGCTGGATCGCAATTTTGTCATTACAGATATCCAGTTACCGATTGGAATTTCATTTTTTACATTTCAGATATTGAGCTATATATTCGATGTATATGCGGGAAAGGTAAAACCGCAGAAGTCATTGTATAAGTTTGCACTCTATGTTTCCATGTTCCCGCAGCTGGTCGCAGGTCCGATTGTGCGATACAGCCAGATCGCTGCGGAGATTGATGACCGGAAAGAAAACCGCACAGATTTTAATGACGGCTTTATCCGGTTTGTGTATGGATTGGGGAAAAAGGTTATATTGTCAAACTATATGGGAATTTTGGCAGATAACGCGTTTTACCTCTCACAGGAGGGAGAGCTTTCCGTGGCAATGGCATGGCTTGGAGCTATTGCATATACTTTGCAGATCTACTATGACTTTTCCGGATATTCGGATATGGCAATCGGATTGGGGCGTATGTTTGGATTTCATTTTGCGGAAAACTTCAACTATCCCTATATTGCTTCGAGCATTACCGAGTTTTGGAGAAGGTGGCATATCTCGTTGTCCGGATGGTTCCGGGATTATGTCTACATTCCGCTCGGAGGTAACCGGAAGGGGCTGGCAAGGACCATTTGTAACACCTTTGCGGTATGGCTGCTGACCGGAATCTGGCATGGGGCGAACTGGACTTTTATTGTATGGGGAATGGGATATTGTGCTCTCATACTGCTTGAACGGGCATTCCACAAGACTATATGTGGCAAAATGCCGGGGCATATATGGACGATGGCGTGGGTTATCCTGCTGTGGGTTGTATTTCGGGCGGACAGCCTGGCAGCTGCCGGGGATTATCTTGCAGCAATGTTTGGTGGCAGTAGCAATGTATGGGACGTAAATGCTGCGTCGGCATTCTCCGGCAGCTGGCTTGTGCTTGTAATTACAATTATCTTTGCAGCTCCGGTGGGGGATTTCCTGGCAAAAAAGAGTCGGTTTATGGAACGTAATCGAAGAACGCTACGTTATGCTCTGGCAGTTCCGGTATTTATCGTATGCATAGCAAAGTGTGCCGTTTCTGCATATAATCCGTTTATCTATTTTAATTTCTGAGTGAGTGTAATTGTATGAAGCATAAATTTGAAAATATAATTGTAAACAGTATGATCGGCTTTTTGATGCTTTCGCTATTGCTGGTCGGGGTGCGGCTGCTGGCAAAGGAGATACTGGTAGACAGGTTGGGAATGGAGAACCGGCTGCTTCAGGTGATCGCCGACTATACATGGGGCGATGTGATGGAGAAGTGCCCGTCAGAGATAGAGGGCGAACCGTCGGAGGAGCTTGTTTTCTTGCATGGAATCTATGAAAAGACACAGGCGCTGGCACAAGAGGAAAAGAATGCGCAAGAGCATGAAGATGCCGGCAGTAATACAAAGCTTGAACGGCTGGAAAACAAGGTATTGGCCGCTGAGAATAAGGTGGAGATTTACTGTACACAAAAATATGCAGGCTATTATGCGTTTAAAGGCATAAATAGCTTATTTGACGATTTGATGTGCTGGGAACCGGTATATGCAAGGGAGAATGGAACCGAGTTTTTCCTTAAGAGCGGTGTCGCTTACACGGCAACCGAAAAGTGTGATATGTCGGAGAAGGCAGAAACGATTATGGCAATGGCGGAAAGTGCATCGGAAAATGGAGCAGGCTTCTTATTTGTCCAGCCGCCATACAGGACAAGCGGTAACAGCGGAATCATTCCGTGGGGGGCTTCAACCTGCGAGAATGAAAATGCGGATGAACTTCTTGAAACATTAAGCTCGCATGGGATTAGATGCCTGGATCTAAGGAGTGCGATGCAGGACAGCGGATGGAGTGCGGACGGCGGTTTCTTTTTACATGATGGACACTGGACAATCCCATCTGCGCTTATGGCAGCGAATGAGATTACGAAGGAACTAAACCAGAGCATGGACTGCTCGTATGACAGCAATCTGTTTGAGCCGCAGCAGTTTGCCGTGGAACAATATTCGACGAACAATATTGAGGCTCAGGAAGATGTGACCATGCTGCTTCCATCGCAGGCAACAGACCTGCTGTTTGTGGATGGATACAGGAATGTGCAGTATCGCGGTACATATGAGGAGGCTTGCCTGGATATGGATATGCTTGAGGAGGAGCGGTCCTCCGCGCTTACCATATATAGTGCTAACCGTATCCGCAATAGCTATCTGTGCGCAATCTACAATCAGAATACAGTGAATAATCCGAAACGGATTTTGATCTTATCCAATTCCTTCAGTTGGTATATTGCTTCTTTTCTGGCGTTGGATACAAGTGAGGTTGTCTACTCTTATTATTATGATAATGTGGAGGCGGCGGAAACACTTATTCAGAAATTGCAGCCGGATACGGTTCTGGTGCTGTACTGACGGGAAGGAAATTAAGAATGTCTTAAGAATGAAAAAATCAATTGAATTACGGAGACAAGTATGCTAGTGTGAAGATATGTAAAAAATTGACCATTAGGGAGGGTTATTCATGACAGAATTAAAATTGAATTTCAACAAAAAGACAGCTAAGCGTTCATTTGCAGCATTTCTTGCAGCTTGCATCTGCGCTACGATGGTACAGGTAACTCCGGTACAGTTATTCGCAGGCAATGTGCTTAAGGGCGTGACCACAGGAAACGGAACAACTGTTTCCACGACACCGAGCAATGGCACTACGAATAAGGTTACAACGGCAGGCAATGGCAGTGCGATTGTGACCGGAGGCAACGGAACTGTTGTAGATGGCGGAAGTACTGCAACATCTACAGCAATCGCTTCTATTACTTTATCAAAGAAGACCTACACATATGATGGCAAGGCTAAGACCCCTGCTGTAACTGTTAAGGACGCAAACGGCAATGTGATTGCATCTGCAAATTATACCGTTGCATATTCGAATAATAAGAAAGTCGGAAAAGCAAAGGTTACAGTTACCGGAACCGGATCTTGCACAGGTACGAAGAGCGCAACATTTAAGATCAACCCGAAGAAGACCTCTATCTCCAAGATTCAGGCAACCTCTAAGGGCTTTAAAGTAACCTGGAAGAAGCAGGCAACACAGACAACCGGATATCAGGTACGTTACTCTACCAGCAGCAAGTTTACAAATGCAACAACAGTTAAGCTCAGAAAGAACACTACTACCAGCAAGTCTGTTTCAAAGCTTTCTGCAAATAAGAAGTACTATGTACAGGTTCGTACATACAAGACTGTCGGTGGTAAGACATTCTACTCAGGTTGGTCAAGCTCTGTAATTGTGACCACAAAGAGATAAAAATGTGATAGAATCGTATCGCCAGCCATCCAGAGGATGACTGGCGATATTTTGCTTTATAGGAAGCTGCATCCGGCAAGGTTAAGTTAGGAGATCGTATGAAAAAGCTACAAGAGTCAAGTGCAAGGTGCTTTATCGCATATATGTGTCTGGTATTTCCCCTCTTTTTTCATAATAACTATATCGATATCATGCAGGCAAAACGGTTGGCATTTCTGTTTGGAGGGATCACTTTTGTGATCGCTATGGCGGTATTTGGGCTGATTGATCATTTTACTTCAAAAAGGGAAACACAGGAGCCGCGACCGGGGTATGAGTGTCTGCTGCCTGTGGTTTTTTTGGTTTCCTGGGGGATATCATTTGGACTTAGCATTGATAAGTCAGAGGCATTTTGGGGATATGGGGCAAAATGCACAGGCTTGTTTGTATATGTAGTAGGATTCTTGTGTGCGTATCTTCTTTGGAAGTATCTGACATGGACTCCGATCCTCACATGGGCGTTTCTGTTTGGGGCAGGGATTGTCAGTATACTTCAGATCTTAAACCGCTGGGGGATTGATCCTCTTGGAATGTATAGCAACCTGATCGAAGAGGAGAAGCCTGTTTTTATCAGTACAATCGGTCAGGTCAATTACAATGCTGCGTTTAATTGCCTGATCATCGCTGTGCTATTGGTATTGTTTATGCTGTGCGAGGAACTGTTTTCAAAGATTGTCTTTGCAGCGGCATTACTGCTGGCGTATGCAGGCGGTATCTGCTGCTGTTCGGATAGCATATATCTTGCATGGATTGTAATGTTTTATATACTGCTCATTTATGTTTGTGCACATCCCCAAAAATGGTTCAGGCTTGTAGCAGCGTTGCTTCTTTTGGATGCGGCGGTGTTTGGAGTGTGGATCTGCTGGAGCTATATCCGGCAAGTGCGTTTCTGGGGAATCTCGGCGCTTCTGTTTCAGATGAAGCTGCACTGGGGACTGACGATCCTGCTTTGGATTTTTATTCTGGCTGGTTCTCTCGTATGGTGGAAGGGCAGAAGAATATGGAAGCAATTTTGCATTGCACTTATGGCTGCTTTGCCCGTGACAATGCTTGGCGTATTTAAACGGACAATCTATAGCTGGCAGATTGCCAGTGAGGTGAGCTGGACAGGGACACGTTTTCAGATCTGGGAAAAATCCTGGAGGACATTTGCAAATGCTCCATTGCCAAACAAACTATTTGGTTATGGATTCAACAATGTCCAACAGGCACTTGCGGTAGCAGGGGAGAGCCAGCTTGGAGGGGAAATCATACAGGATGCGCACAATATCTTCTTAAATTCACTTTTGACATCGGGAGTTGTAGGGACGCTCCTCCTGACGGGACTTCTTATCGGGCTTCTTGTAAAATGCATCCGGTCAACCGGGAAAAGGGACGTTGCGCTGTTCGGGTGTATGATTATTGTAACATATTTTGCGCAGGGGATGCTGAATGGACCGCAGATATTGACAGAACCGGTGTATATGGTGGCATTTGGAGTTGTGGCAGGAATTGTTAAACAAAAGCAATCGGAAAAGTGATTTTTTACAATAGACAATGTTGCGGTGGCGTATTGTCTATTTCCCTTTTTCATGCTAATATAAAAGAATACCTATAGAATATTAAGAGACAAGTATCGTTTCGGAGGAATAATATATGGAAAAAATATTGATCGGCGGTGCCGGCGGCGCGCCTTCGGAGGGAGTTATCAGATCCCTTTTGCAAAGTGAGAAGAAAGAGGAGATCATCGGGATGGGATCGATCCCATCGGATCTTGCAATGTCAGCAGCAAAGCGGCGCTATGTAGTGCCGTACGCCAATACGCCGGAATACAAGGACGAACTGATGAAGGTGCTCGCGGCGGAAAGACCGGGACTGATCCATTTTCAGAATGACCTGGAAGTATATCATGCTTCTTTGATCCGGGATGACATCATGGAGATGGGGACGAAAGTGTTCATGCCACGCCATGAGGTTATTGATACCTGTGTCAGCAAGTGGAAATCCTGGAATGCATTCAAGAAGGCTGGCATTACCGTGCCGGAAAATCAGTTTATCAATGATGAGAGTGACTTGAGGCGGGCATTTTCCGAGCTTGGAGATAGCAATGGACAGATCTGGCTTAGAGCCAATGATATGGGCGGGGGCGGAATGGGCTCCATCCCGACGAACGATTATGCGATGGCAAAGGCGTGGATCGACCGCTACAACGGCTGGGGCGACTTTATCGCTGCACAGATGCTGACATCCCGGACAATCACTTGGCTTTCCATCTGGTGGGAAGGTGAGCTTGTCGTTGCACAGACGAGAAAGAGAACCGGCTGGATTCACGGAAACCGCTCTGCATCCGGAGTTACCGGTGTTACGAAGGTTGGAACCACCTGCAGCGATGATGTGGTGACGGATATTGCGATCAAGACGGTTAAGGCGGTAGATGACAAGCCTCATGGCATCTTCGGCGTGGATTTTGCTTATGATACGAATGGAGTACCGAATCCGACTGAGATCAATATCTCGCGCTTCTTCACAACGGTACTGTTTTTCACACAAGCGGGCTTGAATATGCCGGTCATCTTTAAAAATCTGGCTCTTTACAACGAGATGCCGAAGCTGGAAAAGAAGATCAATCCGCTTCCGGATGGCCTGATGTGGCTGCGTGCGATGGATCATGAGCCGATGCTTGTGACGGACGAGCAGCTGCGCGCACAAATTATCGCATTATAGAGAGGACGCATATGGTTATTCTTACACTTGGCGGGGGACTGGGCAACCAGATGTTCCAATATGCGTTTGCACGGAAGTTACAGCTTACCAGCAAAGATACGGAAATCCGGTTGACCGGATATCATCTTAAGAATACAGACAACCATGCAGAGGCATTGTTTCATCTGAATGTAGCGGATTGCTGCAAACCGTGTGATGAGGCTCAGTCGCAGATGGCAGAAGCCTTTCAGGAACCGCTGCTTCACAGGATAAGCCTGACGAAGAAGCTTGCCCGTAAGTGCGCCCTGTTTCATAAGCTGCCCGGACGATATATCCAAAGCCTTGCTGCCAGGGGATTTTTTACCACAGAGGAGACGTATCTGCCGCAGGCATATACCGGGATTAACGTGCAGGCGGATGGAAGCTGGCAGATCGATCCGGGTATCTGCGCACATGATATGAAGTATGTGGAGGGTAATTTCCAGACCTGCCGGTACTGGACGGATATGGAGTCTTTGCTGCGGGAGGAGCTCCGGGTAAAAACGCAGCCTTCGCAGGAAAACCGCAAATGGATCGAGCAGATGCAGGCTGCGGAGTCTGTGTGTGTGCATATTCGCAGAGGAGACTATCTTGCACCGGAATATGCGCATTTGAACGTGTGTGACCGCACCTATTATGAGCGGGCGATGGATCGCATCAGAAAGCAAAGGGCGGATGCCGTTTTTTATATTTTTTCCAACAACCACGCGGAGCTTGATTGGATACGCGAAAACTATGATTTTTCAGGCTATCAGGTCGAATATGTGGATTTGGACAATCCGGACTATGAGGAACTGCGGCTGATGTATAGCTGTAAGCATTTTATCATCTCCAACAGCACGTTTAGCTGGTGGGGGCAGTTTTTGTGTGAAAATCCGGATAAGATCGTGATCGCGCCGGATAAATGGAACCGCGAGTGTGATGCAAAGGGCATCTATATGCCCGGCTGGCAGCTGATCGAGGTATGACAGGCTCGTTAAAGGCTGGTGCAGGCCGGAAAAGCGGATAAGTAAAACGGATAGGAAGAAACTACCATGATTAGTGTTGTGATTCCGGTGTACAACGGGGAACACTTTATTCAACAGATGTATAGACAGCTCTGCAAAGCGGCAGACATGCTTCCGCCGGAGGCTGGCGGAGTGGAGCTTGTGTTTGTCAACGACGGCTCCACGGATTCAAGTGGGGAGCTGCTTGCAAAGCTTAGCGAAAAAGACGACTGTGTACAACCTGTTACCAAGCCAAACGGTGGCATCGCCGATGCCCGCAACACCGGGCTTTCTAAGGCGCGGGGCGAATATATCTGCTTTGTGGATCAGGATGATTTTGTAAAGCCGGATATGCTGCTGGTGCTTTATGAGGATATTACAGCCGGACAGGCAGATTTTGTGCAGGCGGCGGCAAATAGTATCCGTGGAGACTATGATAGCCTGATCTGCGAGGAGAAGGACGCAGAAGGCGCACATGGTGGAAATGAGAGCGAAGCATGCACAGAGCGGTCTGCCAAATATATTGCGAGCGATGACGCAGCGTATCCGCAGTATCTGCAGACGCTTGTGATGCGCGGGCTGGTGAATTATCCGGATTGCAGGATCAGTGGATCGGTATGGTGCTGTATGTTCCGGACAGAATTTCTTAGGGAGAATAATATTTCTTTTTACAGTTTCTGCGATTATGAGGATGACTGGATTTTTCTTACGCTCGCGCTGGTTCATGCGAAGTGTTTTGGCATAGAGAAAAAGACGGTATATACCTGGTACATCCATGCGGGATCAGAGAGCCATAACCGAAAGGAAAAGGACCGGTATCTGGAGGATTTTTATGAGAAGCACAGGCTGCTGCGCGCCTTTTTTGGGGAGGCGTTAAAAAACGCCGATCTGGATGAGGCAGCGGAGGAACGCTTCGGATGTGAACTGCAAAAACAGGCACTTTTATGGTCTTTGTCGAACGAGACCGGAAGGGGAATCGAACAGCGTCCGACAGCGGAAAGCGTCGCGGTCTTAAAAGGAGTTGTAAAAAAGGAAAAGGAGGATGGAATTTATCGCAGGATAAACCATTTTCCACTATATATCAGCGTGGCGGGAAGTCATGGAATGAAGCGGCGGTATTACAGTTTTCGGGACAAACTGCTAACCTTTTTGCTTTTACATGGACAGGTCAGACTGGCGGTTGTCTTAAACCGCAGATTTTTGCATGGCAGATGGCATGCGTAAGCGTTGCCGCAAAGGGAGAGGCAGCAACCGATCAAACAAATGGTAAGGTGGAGATAGAGTATGAACAAAACAATAGCAATAGCCGGAGCCGGCTATGTGGGGTTATCCAACGCAGTGCTTTTAGCACAGCATAACAAGGTCTACGCAGTGGACATCATTCCGGAAAAGGTGGAGCTGATCAATCAAAAGAAGTCGCCGATCGTGGATGCGGAGATTGAAGATTATCTTGCGAACAAGGCGCTGGATCTGACCGCGACAACTGACGCAAAGCTTGCATACAGCAATGCGGAGTTCGTTGTGATCGCCGCACCGACGAACTATGACAGCAACAAGAACTTTTTCGATACCTCCGCGGTGGAGGCAGTCATTGAGCTTGTGCTGGAGTGTAACCCACAGGCTGCGATGATCATCAAGTCGACTATCCCGGTCGGATACACGACGACTGTCCGCAAAAAGTACAACTGCAACAATATCTTTTTCAGCCCGGAATTCCTCCGGGAGGGGCGTGCGCTGTACGATAACCTGTACCCATCCCGCATCATTGTGGGAACGGATCTGGAGGATGAAAAGCAGACAGCTAAGGCGAACGAGTTTGCCGCTCTTTTGCAGGAGGGCGCGATCAAGCAGGATATCCCGACGCTGATCATGGGAAGAACGGAAGCGGAGGCGGTCAAGCTTTTTGCCAACACCTATCTTGCGCTTCGCGTCAGCTATTTTAACGAGCTGGACACGTATGCGGAGATGAAGGGACTGAATACCCGGCAGATCATTGAGGGCGTCAGCATGGATCCGCGTATCGGGGATCATTACAACAATCCATCCTTCGGATATGGCGGCTATTGTCTGCCGAAGGACACGAAGCAGCTTCTGGCGAACTATTCGGATGTGCCGCAGAACCTGATCGAGGCGATCGTCAATGCAAACCGCACACGAAAGGATTTTATCGCGGATCGTGTTTTGCAGCAGGCTGGTTATTACAGCTATGCGGAGGACAATGCGTATGATGCGGGAAAAGAGCGCCACGTTGTGGTGGGCGTCTACCGCCTGACGATGAAATCCAATTCCGATAATTTCCGGCAGAGCAGCATTCAGGGAATCATGAAGCGGATCAAGGCAAAGGGCGCGGCTGTGATCATCTACGAGCCGACACTTGAAAATGGAACCACCTTCTTTGGAAGTGAGGTAGTCAACGATCTGGATGCCTTTAAGAAGCGCAGTGACGCGATCATAGCCAACCGCTACGATACCTGTCTTGATGATGTGGAGGGCAAGGTCTACACGCGCGACATTTTCCGCAGGGACTAATGCATTCTGAGAAAATCAGAGCTTTTTTCGGCTTGCAAGAGAAGTGACGCCGGGGTTGAAAATGTCGAAAAAAAAGATTGCTTATATGTCGGATTTAGGGTAATATTCTTCCATAAACAGATTGTAGGAATGACAAATCTCGTTTATTCAAAAAAAGAAATACAAAAATAACAAAAGATTGACCTTTGTCGATAGAATAGATACACTAATCTTGTCGACGGGTAACAAAAGTGAGGTGCCTTATGAGAGAACAGTTATTAGGAAGAGAGATCAGTGGTTGTGAGACTCTCATTATGAAAGTTGTGTGGGATTCCGAGGAGGATATTTCTACACCGGAATTGATTGATGAACTTCGTACTCGGTTTGGAAAGGATTATGCACGTACAACAGTGGTTACTTTCTTGCAGAGACTTGCAGAAAAAGGCTTTGTAAAGACTTACCGCAAGGGTAGAATTGCATATGTTCATCCGCTCAAGTCAGAGAAGGAGTATACGACCAAATTCTTAAACGAGGCAGAAGAGTTCTGGTTTAAGGGAGATACATCGATTATGATGGCTGCATTGTGTGACAACAAGAAGCTGTCGAAAGATGAGATAGGAAGAATCAGGGATTTGCTGGATGGCTTGGGCGATTGATCTGACATACGCAGTTTTGCTTACCTCGTTGACGGCGTCGATTCTGTTTTTGGGCTGGCTGCTGTTTGCATTTATACTGGAGCGGCTTGGATTTATCAATATCATATTTCATGTGATGAAAGGAATAGCACCATTTTGGTTCTTTCCATTGTCTTTTCTGATATTGGCAATGGGTAACCTGTTGTATGTCAAATGGGGAGGTTTCCTATTTCGGTATACGCCTTTGATCGCGAAGCTCAGTGTTGCATTCATCTCAATGTGGCTGGTCGGTGTCGGCTATTTTCACTGCCGGTACATTTCCGAGAGCATCAGGCTGCGGCGCAGATACATGAAAGCACCGTTTGTCAACAATTTCTGCTGGCAGTGCTTCATAGCGGCATGTGCGAGCAATGAACTGGATGCAAAGGAGTTTCGTGTCGTGTACAGCGAATGGGACAACAGCCCGAAGATCTACGGATTGAATAATCCGATCGTCATACTGCCGTATGGAACATACACGGAGGAAGAACTGGAGCTGATCTATACGCATGAACTGACGCATTACCTGCAGAATCTGATGAAGCTGAAGCAACGTACAATGATGGCGTATGCCTACCACTTCTTCAATCCGTTTGTACGGTGGTTTGGAGTGAAGGTAAATCGCTGGGGTGAATATGCCTGTGACAATTCGACGCAGATCTATGTCGGAGGTGCAGGGTATTATTTTCGAACCTTGCTTGTCATGAGACCGGAGTACAGAGAAGCAACCAGCATGACACAATCAAATCTGGTGGAGAAGCCATCTGAATTGGAAGTACGCATTATCAAGATTAAAAGGAGTGATCGTGATATGAGTATGAAAAAGAAAATTTTGGCTGGCTTGACAATGGCAACAGTATTTGGAATCAGTACGATAACGGTATCCGCAGCGACGATCGGTATCGCGAATGCATATGTTCGTTTGTATGACGCGACTGTGGTGGAAACACAGGATTCTATGGCAACTCAGATAGCAGATGACGGGCTGGTTGAGTATACGGTAAGTACATTGGATGCCGGGGTTATAGAAGAAGTTGGTGAAGTTACAGCAACTTATGGTGCACGAGCCGTTACTGGTTTTGAATGGGAGATCAAGAAGGGCTATTCAAGGAAAACACCGGATTTTTCAGCAACAGCAGGACAGAAGATTACTGTGACAGTCGTAAGTAGCCCTTCTGACGCGGAGTATCACATGGGAATTATTAGACCCGATGGCTCAAGATTATACGTTCCAGGAAAAGGAACAACTGCTCATGAGTTTTCCGTATTATCAGATGGAAAGTACAGCGTATATGTACAGAATCTAAGCGATGGTACGATTTCACTTAGCGGTTCTTATATCGTTACAGATTAGTCCAAGTTTACTTGATACATATCGAAAACAATTATATATGATATGCAAAGTCAAGGGTCTGGCATAAGCCAGACCCTTTTTGAATTAGGTTTGACACGGCCTGACTGGAATGGTAACATGAGGTTATCATTTCAGTTTTTTTACTTTATAGAAAATCCCTTTTCCTATAAAGTAAAAATGCTCCGCAGGGATGCGACCCGTGTGGAGCTGAAGATGCACTTACGTGCCCACACGGGCGCGCAAAGAGTCACAAAGTGACTCTTTGTTCCATTATAGGATTAAGTTTTGAACCACCGTTAAACAACGCTTTTATAGGGGAGAAGTATGGATACATCAACGATAAATTACAAGAAAATGAGTTCGCTGTTTTTGCAGCAGTCCTACATCGATTCGTGGGAGGATTATTGCAGAAGCGTTCACCAGACAAATTTTGCGAAGTGGGATTATGTGATACTGACGGCATCGAATGAGGCGCAGGCGGAGGCGTTCCGGATGCAGATCGCGGAGCGCTTAAAGCAGAAGCTGCTTCCCGCTTCGACGACCTACGCGGTCATTCCGGACCCGGATGGAAAGCGTGTCGGCTCCGGCGGTGCGACCTTTAACGTCATGCGCTATCTGGCTCAGGAGAGCGGCGACGATCCGGTGTTTGCCGGAAAGCGTATCCTGGTGATCCATTCCGGCGGCGACAGCAAGCGCGTGCCACAGTATTCGGCAATCGGAAAGCTGTTCTCGCCGGTTCCGAGGAAACTGCCGGATGGAAGAGGTTCTACACTTTTTGATGAGTTTATTATCGGAATGTCCGGAGTGCCGTCCCGGATCCGGGAGGGAATGCTGGTGCTTTCCGGAGATGTCCTGCTCTTGTTCAATCCGCTGCAGATCGACGGACAGTTGGAGGGCGCAGCGGCAATCTCCATCAAAGAACCGGTGGAGATCGGCAAGGATCACGGCGTCTTTTTAAATGACGGACATGGAAAGGTAAAGCACTTTTTACATAAACAGACGGTGGAAAGCCTGCGGGAGATCGGCGCGATCAATGAGCATGGAGCTGTTGATCTGGATACGGGGGCAATCCTTATGGATGTGGATCTTTTGAATGCCCTGTACGGCCTGATCTCAACGGATGGGAAAGTGGATGACGCGAAATTTGATGCATTTGTAAATGACCGCGCAAGGATAAGCTTCTATGGAGATCTTTTGTATCCGTTAGCGGGCGCGTCCACGCTGGAGCAGTATTACAAGGAAAAGCCGGAGGGCGATTACACGCAGGAGCTTCACGACTGCCGCACGAAGATATGGAGGGCAATCGAGGCATTTTCCATGAAGCTGATCTGTCTGTCCCCGGCAAAATTCATTCACTTTGGAACAACGCATGAGCTGTTGTCGCTGGTGACACAGGAGATTGACGAGTATGAGTTCTTAAACTGGAAGGCGAAGGTGGCAACGACCGGAGGCGGGGAGATCCACTTCGCAGCCTACAATTCCTACATTGGACATCGGGCAAAGGTACAGGAGGGAGTCTATATCGAGGACAGCTATGTACTGGACGAATCAATGGTCGGATACGGAAGTGTGTTGTCCAATGTCAAGCTAAGAGATGTCGCGATCCCGGCGCAGGTGGTCATACATGGATTGCCGCTTCAGAACGACCGGTATGTGACGCGCATATACGGCGTGCAGGACAACCCGAAGGCAACTGTGGCAGAGCAGGCATCGTTTCTTTGTTCGACGCTGCCGGATGTGATCCGGCAGCTGGGATTAAAGGATGAGGATCTGTGGGAGCAGGACGAGCTGGATACGAAGGCTCTTTGGAATGCGAAGCTCTATCCGGTGTGTGACACGGAGGCAGATTCGGTCGCATGGGCGCTGCGGCTCTATGAGCTTGTCGCGCAGAAGCGGAGTGGGAAGGAGCTTGATGCGGTGCGCGAGGCATGGCTTGCGATGCCGCGCATGAGTCTGTGCGAGAGCTACAATCTGGCGGATATGAAGAAGATCCTTGCGTATCAGGAGGATCTGAAAAACCGGATCCTGTGTCACGAATTTATCGAAAAGCTGCTTGGCGGGACGTACTATCAGGAGGCATTTTCTGTTTTTGGAACGTGCGACATCACAGAGGGAATCTACCGGACGCTGATGCAGGATGCGAAGGAGATGGACTTCTCGGCAAAGATCCGAATCTACTATGCGCTGGCAGAGTATATGAAGCAGAAGAACCTCGTTTTTGACGGGCATAACTATGAGTACCCGCAGCAGTGCTGCTTCGGCGAGATCTGCGATACAGTATATGAACAGGCGGTAAAGAAGCTGCCGGATTCCAAAGCGTACCGCATTGCAAAAGACGAAGTACATGTTGAGCTTCCGGTGCGTGTCAACTGGGGCGGCGGCTGGACGGACACGCCGCCGTACTGCAATGAGAACGGTGGAATTGTGCTTAATGCAGCAATCAGCTTAAACGGAATACTTCCGATCCAGATTACCGTCCGCAGGCTGGCGGAATATGTGGTGGAGTTTGAAAGTCAGGATATCGGTGCGCACGGAGTGATCCGTACCAAGGAGGAAATCCTTGCCTGCCATGATCCGTATGATCCGTTTGCACTGCATAAGGCAGCGCTGATCGCGTGCGGGATCGTACCGCAGGGGGCGGATGCTGAGAACCTTGAAGAGATTCTAAGACGCATTGGCGGTGGGATTTATCTGTCCACACAGGTGATAGGAATCCCGAAAGGCTCAGGACTTGGAACGAGCAGTATTCTTGCGGGAGCCTGCGTGAAGGGGATTTTTGCTTTCCTGGGACTGGATAAGACAAACAGTGAGATCTATGAGATCGTTCTTTGCATGGAGCAGATCATGAGCACCGGTGGAGGCTGGCAGGATCAGGTTGGAGGGCTGACAAACGGAATCAAGCTGATCACCACGGCACCGGGGCTGGAGCAAAGGATCCGGGTACAGGAGATTTCTGTGCCGGAGGCTGCGATGCAGGAGCTGCAGGAACGCTTTGCCGTCATTTACACCGGACAGCGGAGACTGGCGAGAAATCTCCTGCGGGACGTGGTAGGCGGATATATCGGGGCGCGGCCGGAATCGGTGCAAGCGCTTCAGGCAATGAAGCCGGTGGCAGCGCTCATGGCATTTTATCTGCAGATGGGGGATATCGATGCCTTCGCGAATCTTTTAAATGAGCATTGGAAGCTTTCCCTGCAACTGGATGCCGGCTCAACGAACCGGTGTATTGACCAGATATTCCTTGCATGTGAGGATCTGATCGATGCGAGATTTATCGCGGGAGCAGGCGGTGGCGGCTTTTTGATGGTGATCTTGAAGAAGGGTATAACCAGACAGATGCTGCATGAGCGGCTGTCTGCAATCTTTCAGGACAGCGGCGTGGATGTCTGGGAGAGCGCATTTGTATAAAAATTGTTCGAGGAGGATTTTATATGTTAAAAGGTATCAGTAAGCTTTTGACGGGGGATCTGCTGAAAGCATTATGTGACATGGGACATGGAGATGAGCTGGTGATCGCGGATGCCAATTTCCCGGCTTATACGGTAGGACAGCGTGTGATCTCCTATCCGGGGATCGATGCAACAACACTCCTTCGGGAGATCGTTAAGTTTTTTCCGCTGGATCACGCGGTGAAGGATGCAGCAGTTGTGCTGGATCTGATCCCGGAGGATATCGCGCGCGGATATACACACGCAGATATCTGGGACGATTTTACAGAGATTCTTCAGGCGGAATACGGACCGGATAAGCACTTAAAAGCGATAGAGCGTCAAAGCTTTTATGAAAGAAGCAAAAAGGCATATCTGGTGATTCTGACAGGAGAGGAGCGCTTATATGGGGATCTTCTTCTGGTAAAGGGTGTGGTAGAGTAATTTACCACTGCCTGCGGTATTCGCCGGGGGTGATGCCCTCGACCTTCTTAAACATACGTGAAAAGTATGCAGCGTCTCCCATTCCACAGGAGGCGCTGATCGCGTCTAAGGAGCTGTCGGTAAAGCGCAAAAGCTGCTTGGCGCGGGTGATGCGAAGCCCAAGCAGATAGTTGCCGGGGGTTACGCCGAACTGCTCCTTGAAGCTTCGGGTAAGATAAAATTTGTTGATAAAAAATTGCTCAGAAAGCTCGTCCAAGGAGATTTTCTGAGAAAAGTGGCTATCCAGATACTCCTTGACAAGAAGCAGATCCTGTTTCTTACTGCGGGTGCGGCGGGCACTTTCCGGATTCCAGCTTTCCCGCATAAGCTGTGTCAGAAGCACACTCAGTTTTTCGTTGAGCTGCATGTCTTTTACATAATCCTCAGAATTTGAAATTGAATAAATTCCGTCTAACAGGGAAATATATGACGCAACGCTGTCAGGATGAAAGACCGGGTGTCCACCGCGCTCTAAGTATTTTTCATAGATACTGTTCATGCTAGGACCGTAAAAGTGTACCCACTTTAGCTGCCACAGATGCTGCTCGGTGTGATGGGAGTATGCATTGTGGCAATCGAGAAAGACACAGTCTCCGGCTGTTAAGGCATAGGTTTTTCCATTATAGTCCAAGGAACCGGAACCGGAGACGACAACAAAGAACAGGTAGGATGCCAGATCCTCGCGGGCGCTGGTATGCGGCTTCTGCGCCTGAAGCGTACCGGTCTCCTGCAGATGCAGAAGGTTGCCCCTTGCAAAGGAGGAGGGCGTATATAGGATTCGCCTTGATGTTACAAGGCTTCCGTGAAAAAGGGAGTCATTCATGGATAAAGCTCCTTTCTATGGCTGATAGTTGTAGCATAGGGTAAAAAAAAGAAAAAGTCAATATTGTACAATGAAGTATCAAGAAATATCATAGAAAAAGAAGAAAAACTGTGTATAATATATGCAATAGAGCCAATAAAAAGCCGATCAATATCTGACGGTCAGCAATAAAACAGTAAACATGATAAAGGAGAACAAGAATATGGCAAAGAAAGCATTGATTACCGGAATCACAGGACAGGATGGATCTTATCTCGCAGAGTTTTTGCTTGAGAAGGGCTATGAGGTACACGGAATTACAAGACGTGCATCGATTTCCAACACCGCCCGCATCGATCACCTGATCGCAAAGCATGCGATCACGCTTCACGATGGGGATCTGTCAGATTCTTCTTCACTTATCCGCATCATCGGGCTTGTACAGCCGGATGAGATTTATAACCTTGCCGCACAGTCCCATGTGCAGGTATCTTTTGATGTACCGGAGTATTCCGGCGACGTGGATGCGATTGGCGTACTGCGTATCCTGGAGGCTTGCCGCATCTTAGGACTGACCAAGAAAACAAAGGTATATCAGGCATCTACCTCCGAATTGTTTGGAAAGGTGGAGGAGGTTCCGCAGCGCGAGACAACTCCGTTCCATCCGTACAGCCCTTATGCAGTTGCAAAGCAGTATGGCTTCTGGATCGTCAAGGAGTACCGTGAGGCGTATGGCATGTTTGCGGTAAACGGTATCCTGTTTAACCATGAATCTGAGCGCCGCGGAGAGAACTTTGTTACGCGCAAGATCACGCTTGCCGCAGGACGTATCGCAGAGGGCATTCAGGATCACCTGGAGCTTGGCAACATGGATTCCCTGCGTGACTGGGGATATGCGAAGGATTATGTAGAGTGTATGTGGATGATCCTGCAGCATGAGACCCCGGAGGATTTTGTCATCGCAACCGGCGAACAGCATACCGTGCGTGACTTTACGGAGAAGGCATTTGCAGCGAACGGGATCACGATCCGTTGGGAAGGAACCGGAATCGATGAGAAGGGATATGATGCCGCTACCGGGAAAATGCTGGTGTGCGTAAATCCGGAATGGTTCCGTCCGACCGATGTGGACAATCTGTGGGGAGATCCGACCAAGGCGAAGACCGTATTAGGCTGGAATCCACAGAAGACCTCCTACGAGGAGCTTGTCCGGATCATGGCGGAACATGACAGGGCGCTTGCAAAGAAGGAAGCCGCAGCGCGGGCATAAGGATGCAATCTACCGGCGGACGGACAGCCGGAGGACATAGAAAGAAGGATAAGAAAATGATGGAAAAAAATGCAAAGATATATGTTGCAGGACATAGAGGAATGGTAGGCTCTGCAATCGTGCGCTGCCTTGAAAAGCAGGGATATACGAATATCATCACGCGAACTCACAAGGAGCTTGACCTGTGCAGACAGGATGCAGTTGAGGAGTTCTTCGCAAAGGAGAAGCCGGAGTATGTATTCCTTGCCGCTGCGAAGGTAGGCGGTATTGTCGCAAATGCGGAGGCGCTTGCGGACTTTATGTATGAGAATATGATCCTTGAGATGAATGTGATCCATTCCGCATGGAAGAATGGATGCAGGAAGCTGGAGTTTTTAGGCTCATCCTGCATCTATCCGCGTATGGCACCGCAGCCGATGAAGGAGAGCTGCCTGCTTACCAGCGAGCTGGAAAAGACCAATGAAGCCTATGCACTGGCAAAGATCTCCGGACTGAAATACTGCGAGTTTTTGAACAAGCAGTACGGAACCGATTATATCAGCGTGATGCCGACCAATCTTTATGGACCAAATGACAATTATCATCCGACACACAGCCACGTGCTTCCGGCTTTGATCCGGCGCTTCCATGAAGCGAAGATCAACAATCTTCCGGAGGTTACCTGCTGGGGAGACGGATCACCGCTCCGCGAGTTTTTGTATGTAGATGATCTTGCAGATCTGTGCGTATTTTTGATGAACAACTATTCCGGGGATGAGACGGTCAACGCCGGAACCGGCAAGGAACTGACCATCAAGGAGCTGACAGAGCTTGTGGCAAAGGTGATCGGATACGAGGGGGAGATCAAATGGGATACCTCCAAGCCGAACGGAACACCGCGCAAGCTTCTGGATGTAAGCAAGGCAGAAGGATTGGGCTGGCACTATAAGACTGAGCTTGAGGAGGGAATCCGTCTCTCCTACGAAGATTTCTTAAACAATCCGATGCGCGCAGAGCGTTAAGAAAGATGAGGAAAATTTTATGAATATTGTATTGTTGTCCGGCGGATCGGGCAAGCGTCTTTGGCCATTGTCGAACGATATCCGCTCCAAGCAGTTCATCAAGATATTCAAAACAGAAGATGGTGAGTACGAATCCATGGTGCAGCGTGTGTACCGGCAGATCCGGGCTGTCGATTCGGATGCAACCGTGACGATCGCCACCTCCAAAAAGCAGGTATCCGCGATCAACAACCAGCTTGGGGATGGAGTTGGAATCTCCGTTGAGCCTTGCCGCCGCGATACTTTTCCGGCAATCGCGCTTGCAACTGCGTATCTGCATGATGTGCAGGGAGTTCCGGAGAATGAGGCGGTTGTCGTATGCCCGGTGGATCCTTACGTTGAGCGGGAATATTTTGAGGCGTTAAAGGAACTTGGACGTCTTGCATCGGAGGGCGTTTCCAATTTGACACTTATGGGAATCGAACCAACCTATCCAAGTGAGAAGTACGGATACATCATCCCGGAGTCCGGGGATGCGGTAAGCAGGGTTTCTACCTTCAAGGAAAAGCCGGATGCTTCGACCGCGAAGGAATATATTGCAAAAGGTGCGTTGTGGAACGGCGGCGTGTTTGCATACAAGATCAGCTATCTGCTTGAGAAAGCGCATGAACTGATTGATTTTACGGATTACAACGATCTCTATGCAAAATACGATACGCTGGAGAAGATCAGCTTTGACTACGCAGTGGTTGAAAAGGAGAAGAGCATAGCAGTCATGCGGTTTTCCGGGGAGTGGAAGGATCTCGGAACCTGGAACACGCTGACAGAGGCAATGGAAGAAGCGGTTGTCGGCGATGCAGCCTTAAACGATACCTGCGAGAATGTCAACGTCATCAACGATTTGTCAATCCCGATTCTGTGCATGGGATTAAAAAATGCAGTTGTTGCGGCAAGCCCGGAGGGCATTCTGGTATCAGACAAGGAGCAGTCCAGCTATATCAAGCCTTATGTGGACAAGCTGGATCAGCAGGTCATGTTTGCGGAAAAATCATGGGGAAGCTTTCTGGTACTGGATGTGGCGGATGAGTGCCTTACGATCAAGGTAACCCTCAATCCGGGACACCGGATGAATTATCACAGCCATGAGCATCGGGATGAGGTGTGGACGGTTATCGCAGGCTCCGGACGTACCGTGGTGGATGGCACGGTCAGACGTGTCCGTCCGGGTGATGTCATTTCCGTCATCGCCGGACAGAAGCACACGATCATTGCGGACTCCGAGCTTCAGGTGGTTGAGGTACAGCTGGGAAGCGAGATCAACGTAGCGGACAAGAAAAAATTTGACTTTGACTTTGATGCGGTGTAAAGTAAGCAGAGTGCTGATACCCGATGCAAATTGCCATCGGAAAAATCTGCGCAAATACAGACAAGGTGGATATTACATTGAGTGAACATACACAGCAGGAAAAAAGAACGCTTGTGGACTGGTTCCGCGACTTTATCAAATTCTGGCCATGGGCGCACGATATCTTCTGTAAGTACGAGGAGATACTGGTCTATCTGGTGGTGGGCGTGCTTACGACAATCGTATCGTGGGTGGCATGTTTCATATCGGAGCGTTTTTTGCTGGATGCCTCGAATGGCTTCCAGAATTTCCTGATCAATACGATCGGCTGGGTGGCAGGCGTATGTTTTTCTTACCCGCTGAACAGAAGCTGGGTATTTAAGAGCCATAATCCGAACGTCGGCAGGGAGTTTATGATGTTTGCTTCTTCAAGACTTTCTACCTGGGCACTTGACATTGCCATCATGTGGCTGACGGTCAATATCTTCCACTGGAGCTATTGGATCTGTAAGATCTTCCTATCCGCAGTTCTGGTGACTATTTTAAATTATGTGTTCAGCAAAGTCCTGATCTTTGGCAAGGGAAAGCAGAAAAAAGAATAACAGGTAAGTGCAAGGAAAGCTGCCGGCGGCATGTAAAGAAAACATGCCCGGCAGCTTTTTCGCTTTATAGAAAAATCCTTTTTTCATAAAGTGATATAAGATTGTTTCTAAAAACACTTGACTGACGTAACGTAACCTTTGATAATATACAAATATCGTGAAGAAACGAATGACAATGAACATAAAGTATGTAAACGATTTAAAAGAAGGAGGAGAACTATGAAAGGAATTATTCTGGCAGGAGGCTCCGGCACCAGACTATACCCGCTTACGATGGTGACATCCAAGCAGCTGCTGCCGATTTACGACAAACCGATGATCTACTATCCATTGTCGGTGCTGATGAATGCGGGAATCCGTGACATCCTTATTATTTCCACACCACAGGATACCCCACGGTTTCAGGAGCTTTTAAAGGACGGAAGCCAGTTCGGTGTGAATCTAAGCTATGCCGTACAGCCAAGCCCGGACGGACTCGCACAGGCGTTTGTCATCGGCGCGGAGTTTATCGGGGACGACACGGTTGCGATGGTGCTCGGTGATAACATCTTTGCAGGGCATGGATTGAAAAAGCGATTGTGTGATGCAGTGGAAAAGGCAGAATCTGGCAAGGGTGCCACGGTATTCGGTTACTATGTGGACGATCCGGAGCGCTTTGGCATCGTGGAATTTGATGCGGCGGGAAAGGCAATCTCCATTGAGGAGAAGCCGGAGCATCCGAAGAGCAATTACTGCGTGACCGGTCTTTATTTCTATGACAATAAGGTTGTGGAGTACGCAAAGAATTTAAAGCCATCCGCAAGAGGTGAGCTTGAGATCACAGACCTAAACCGCATCTATCTGGAGAACGGAATGTTAAATGTCGAACTGCTCGGACAGGGCTTTACCTGGTTGGATACCGGAACACATGAGAGTCTGGTGGACGCGACGAACTTTGTAAAGACGGTTGAGACACATCAGCACAGAAAAATCGCCTGTCTGGAGGAGATCGCATACTTAAACGGATGGATTTCAAGGGATGAGATGCAGAAGGTGTATGAGGTGCTGAAAAAGAATCAGTACGGACAATACCTAAAGGACGTTCTGGACGGAAAATACAAGGAAAATTTATATTAAGCACAAAGAAGGAGACAACAAGATGACGATTATTGTTACCGGCGGAGCCGGATTTATCGGAAGTAATTTTATTTTTCACATGCTGGATAAGTACCCGGATTACCGGATCATATGCCTGGATAAGCTGACCTATGCAGGAAACCTATCCACACTTGCACCGGTTATGGACAATCCGAATTTTTGCTTTGTAAAGGCGGATATCTGCGACCGCGAGGCGGTATACAAGCTGTTTGAGGAGGAACACCCGGACATCGTAGTCAATTTCGCAGCAGAATCCCATGTGGACCGCTCCATTGAGAATCCGGAGATCTTTTTACAGACGAACATTATCGGAACGGCAACGCTTATGGATGCCTGCCGCAAGTATGGTATTACCCGTTACCATCAGGTTTCCACGGATGAGGTATACGGAGATCTGCCGCTTGACCGCCCGGATCTCTTCTTTACCGAGGAGACACCGATCCATACCTCAAGCCCATACAGCTCTTCCAAGGCGGGGGCAGATCTTCTTGTCTTGGCATACCACAGAACCTACGGACTTCCGGTGACGATCAGCCGCTGCTCCAACAATTACGGACCATATCATTTCCCGGAGAAGCTGATCCCGCTTATGATCGCAAACGCACTTAACGACAAGCCGCTTCCGGTATACGGCGAGGGATTAAATGTCCGTGACTGGCTGTATGTGGAGGATCACTGCAAGGCGATCGATCTCATTATCCACAAGGGGCGTGTCGGCGAGGTGTACAACATCGGTGGACACAATGAGATGAAGAACATCGATATCGTAAAGATCATCTGCAAGGAGCTTGGCAAGCCGGAAAGCCTGATCACACATGTCGGGGACCGCAAGGGGCATGATATGCGCTATGCGATCGATCCGACAAAGATCCACAACGAGCTTGGATGGCTTCCGGAGACAAAATTCGCGGATGGCATCAAGAAGACGATCCAGTGGTATCTGGACAACAAGGAATGGTGGGAGACGATCATTTCCGGAGAATATCAGAATTATTATGAAAAGATGTATGGAAATCGCTAGAAATCGGAGGTCAGTATGAAGGTTTTTGTTACGGGTGTTGCGGGACAGCTGGGACACGATGTGATGAATGAGCTTGCAAAAAGAGGCTACGAAGGGATTGGAAGTGATATTGCACCGCAGTATAGCGGGGCGATGGATAAGAGTGCGGTTGTGACAATGCCCTATGTATCCCTTGATATCACGGATGACGCGGCGGTGGAGAGAACACTGGAGGAGGTTCATCCTGACGTGGTTGTACACTGTGCGGCGTGGACAGCGGTTGATCTGGCGGAGGATGCAGATAAGCAGGCGAAGGTAAGAGCCATCAATGTGGACGGAACCTCCTATATCGCAAAGAGCTGCGCAAAGCTGGATGCAAAGATGGTGTACATCAGCACCGACTATGTCTTTGACGGAAGCGGCATAGAGCCTTGGAAGGCAGATTGCAGGGACTACGCGCCGATCAATGTGTACGGACAGTCAAAGCTGGACGGAGAGCTTGCGGTTGCAGCGGCTCTGGAGCGGTATTTTATCGTAAGAATCGCTTGGGTATTTGGCACAAACGGCAAGAACTTTATCCGCACGATGTTAAATGTCGGAGCAACACATGACCGCCTGACGGTCGTGGATGACCAGATCGGTACGCCGACCTATACGTTTGATCTGGCAAGACTTCTTGTCGATATGATCGAGACAGAAAAGTATGGCTATTACCACGCAACGAACGAGGGCGGATATATCAGCTGGTATGATTTCGCAAAGGAAATCTTCCGGCAGGCAGCAGCACTCGGGCACCCGGAATATGATGCGGAGCATCTTCAGGTCGCAGCGGTGACAACGGCAGAGTACGGGGCTTCGAAGGCAGCTCGTCCGTTTAACAGCCGGCTGGATAAGAGCAAACTGACAGCGGCAGGCTTTGAACTGCTTCCTACCTGGCAGGATGCGCTCGGCAGATACTTAAAGGAAATCGAATTTTAAAAGAGGATAGACAGATGGGACAGATTAAAGTCACAAAAAATGCAGGCGGCATCGAAGGTCTCTGCGTGATCGAGCCAACGGTACACGGAGATGCCAGAGGATATTTTATGGAGACCTACAACCAGAACGATATGGCGGCAGAAGGACTTGATATGGTATTTGTGCAGGACAATCAGTCAGGATCTTCCAAGGGGGTATTGAGGGGACTTCACTTCCAGAAGGAGCATCCGCAGGGCAAGCTGATCCGTGTGGTAAACGGAAGCGTGTTTGACGTTGTGGTTGATCTGCGAAAGGAAAGCAAGACCTATGGAAAGTGGTTCGGGGATGTGCTTACAGCAGAGAACAAAAAGCAGTTCTATATCCCGGAAGGATTTGCGCACGGCTTTTTGGTATTGTCGGATGTGGCAGAGTTCTGCTATAAGTGTACGGATTTTTATCATCCGGGCGATGAGGGCGGTCTTGCCTGGAATGACCCGGAAATCGGAATCACATGGCCACAGCTTACCGGCACGTACAATGGAACGGCTTCGGCAGAAGGATATACCCTTTCAGATGGGACACCGCTAATTCTAAGCGATAAGGATCAGCTCTGGAAGGGCTTAAAGGATACCTTTTCTTTTGACTAGACCTTACACAGGAAGATTCCGGCATCCTTGGTGATATGCATGGCGGGATGTACGCGCGCTGCGACATATTCCCGGAAGTCGTGATACCGGTCCAGCAGGTACTGGTTCTGGTTTCCGTGGCAGGATAAAATATATTCAATGATAGGCTCTGCCTGATCGATGATGATCTCGTCATCGTACCGGCAGAGCTTTATTTTTGCAAAGGTGCTGCCAAGGATGGATGCACCGTTTTCCAGTCCAAAATTGTCATACAGTACGTCATTGGACAGTACGATGCGTGAATCGAAGCCCTGTACAAGCTCTGTAATCTCGCGCATGTGGTTTTGACCGTAAGTGCTGCAGCAGAAAAGCCCGCCCGGCTTTAGTACGCGGCGGACCTCCTTTAGGACTGCCGGAATGTCGGCACAGTAAAACAGAAGATGGTTGGCGTAGACAAGATCAAAGCTTGCGTCCGGATAAGGGATGGAGTGGCAGTCGAAGGTGGCAAAGGAAAATCTGCCGTCCGCATTATCAAAGGAGCGGCTCAGATCGCGAATGATCCCCTCGGAGATATCGGACAGCGTGATGTGCATATTGGGATATTTGGTAAGCACATCACGATTTTCGCTCCAAAGGGCACCGCTGCCGCAGCCAAGCTCAAGAATCTGTGCATCGTCCGGGAGCGCTGCCTCGGAAAGGCTCTCGGACAATAGCCACGGGAACCAGCCCTGCGGATTGCGGGAGTAGGAACTGTGCAGCCGGATGCGCGCGGAGATATTGCTGGCATTTAAGTATTGGGACTTTAAACTCTTTTCCATGGAGGTCAGATGAATCAGACCAAGCATCTGGCTCCAGTCGGCGGTGCTTGCGGATTCGAGCTGGGTGACGGTTGTGTCGATGGCATCCGCTACCAGATGCATCTGTTCAATGCGGTCCAGTACCAGTTTTTTCTGCATGCGCAGGGTGTTGCAAAGGTATGCAGAGTCCGGTTCCTCAATCGTCATCTCTTTTATATCGTCCAGCGTAAAGCCGAGGTATTTTAACAGCAGGATCTGCTGCAGCTTTGCGAAGTCGGCGTCCGTGTAGAACCGGCTGCCGTTTGCGTTGACAAAGGACGGCTTTAAGATATTCTGTTTGTCGTAATAGCGGATAGTGCGGATGGTGACATGCGCCATGCCGGCGAATTGTCCGGATGTGTAATACTCGCTTTTTTTTGTCATAAAAGCCTCCTTGCAGAAACTATTGGAAAAAGAATCTTACAATACCGATTATAGCAAATGAATTGCATATTTCCAACTATTGTGCTAAAATGCATTTCGTGTCTTATGAATTTGCGGCAGGCAAGGTCTGCCCGGATATGTATGAATGGAGGAATCCCGGATGGGTAAGCAGAATGATACGGGTACAATTCCGTACTCAAAAAAGAAAAAAATGACCATGTGGAAGATATTCGCACTTTTTGCTCTTGCATTGCAGCTTATTATGAGCGGTGGGGTGCTCTTTGTGGTCGTGAAGCTTAATATGCTTCCGAACAGTTACCTTATCGCGATTGCATTTGTGTTACTGCTGTTGTTCTTTTTATGTGATATTCTTTTGATCATATCAAAAAGAAAACGCAATAAAACGAAGACCTCTCTGTACGTGAAGCGTGTGCTTGGCGTGATCCTGTCGGTATGCACGACTCTTGTGTGTGTGTTTGGAATCAATACGCTTTCCAAGCTTATGTCGACGCTAGACGGTGTATCTTCCGATACGATCGTTATCAAAGAGAAGACCGCGGTATATGTTATGGCGCAGGATCCGGCACAGAATATCAACGATGCGAGCGGATATACCTTTGGCTATACCAGTACATACGACCATGACAATACGTTAAAGGCAATCGACAAGGTTGAGGAGGAGCTTGGGCAGGAGGTTTCCAAGCAGGACTTCGACACGGTAGTTGATATGGTGGAGGCTCTGTATGCCGGTGATATCGGAGCTATTTTCTTAAACGAGAGTTATATCGATATTCTTGAGGATATGGACGAGTTTGCGAACTTCTCTTCAGACACCCGCGCAATCATTGTCAATGAGGTTGATGTTATCCAGAAGGTTACGGATAGCGTGGCAGATATCACAAAGGAGCCGTTTATCGTATACTTGAGTGGTTCTGATACGAGAAATACCACACTTACCAGCAAGACGAGAAGTGATGTCAATATTCTTGCGGTAATCAATCCGCAGACCAAGCAGATTCTGCTTCTCAATACACCGAGAGACTATTATATAGATATCTCTGTCAGCGGATATACGCAGAAGGATAAGCTGACACACTGTGGTATTTACGGAATTGATTGTTCGATGGATACACTCGGACACCTGTACGGCATTGATGTGAATTATTATCTTAAGATCAACTTTACCGGTTTTGAGACATTGATCGATGCGATCGGTGGAATCGATATTGATGTTGACAAGTCCTTTACAAGCGTGGACGGTTACCAGTATACCAAGGGCGTGACACACATGGATGGCAAGTATGCACTTAACTATGTGCGTGAGCGTCATGCGTTCGGAGATGGTGACTTCGCAAGAGGAAGACACCAGATGCAGATGATCAAGGCACTTGTCGCAAAGCTTTCCAGCGGAGCGATCATCACGAACTATTCCGATATCATGAGCAGCCTTGAGGGAATGTTTACAACCGATGTTACCACCACAGAGATGGGAGATCTTGTGAAGATGCAGTTAAGTGACGGCGGCACATGGAATGTGCAGACCTTTGCGATGGACGGAGAAGGAAAGCGCAGCACAACGTATTCTATGCCAAAGACGAAAGCCTATGTCATGGAGCCAAACTTTGATTATGTAACATATGCGCAGCAGTTGATCCAGAAGGTGATGGATGGGGAAGTGCTCACGGAAGATGATATGAAATTCAAAAAGGCTGAGTAGTTGATCAGCGAATAATGTGTAAGCATGAAAAAGCCCGCCTCGAGTAAATCGAGGCGGGCTTTTTTACTTTATAGGAAATTCCTTTTCCTATAAAGCAAAAATGCTCCGCAGGGATGCGACCCGTGTGGAGTTGAAGATGCACTTGCGTGCCCATACGGGCGCGCAAAGAGTCACAAAGTGACTCTTTGTTCGAAATGCCGGCTAGGAATCTTTTTCAATATCAAGGAGACGGCAGACCGCAACCTGAACATCCGGGTGACAACGGTATTCTTCAATGATACGTCTCTCTAACTGTGTGATTCCAAAGTTCTTGGCATCGGCCATCGGAGTAAATGTGGTATTGATGTTGTTGATCTGATAGATCTCGCACAGAGCCAGAAGCTTTTGTGCAGGTGGAAGACATTGACTGCTCTCCCAGCCATAGATGGTCTTGGCAGCAACGCACATATCGTAGCGTTCCTTAAGAAGGACAGACACCTGCGGAACTGTTAATCCGACCTTTTTGCGGTAACTTTTCAGTGTGTTTCCGATTAATTCACTTCTCTTATCCATAAGCTCACCTCATTGGTATTTTTATTCTTATTTTATGAGAAAATGGTAAAGCCTATGTGAGTGATTCACAAGAACTTCTGAAAATACAAGTGGTTACACACACTGTATTTCTTGATACGCAAGAAATGCGAGACTAAGAGAACAAAAGAACAAGGATAAACACCGCAATAAATCCGGATAAAGGACTGTGGGGATATTTTTTGCATATCCGCAAAAAGTATGGTATTATGTCCACATGTGAGTACAAGAAGGAGAATTGTTTTTATGGAATGCACGATTATCGGAGTGGCAGGCGGAACAGGCTCAGGCAAGTCAACGTTTACCAACCGCCTGAAGGAAGAATTTAAAGATGCGGTTTCTGTCATCTACTATGACAATTATTATAGAGCACAGGATGATCTCCCGTTTGAGGAGCGGAAAAAGGTCAATTATGATGCTCCGGAATCGCTCGAAACGGAGCTGATGATCGCACAGATAAAGGAATTAAAAAGCGGAAGGGCTGTGGATTGCCCCGTATATGATTACACGGTACATAACCGCTCCGACAAGACAGTGAGGATCGAACCCCGGCGTGTCCTGATCGTCGAGGGGATACTCGCGCTGGCAAGTGAAGAACTGCGTGACCTGATCGACATCAAGGTGTTTGTGGAGGCAGACGCGGATGAGCGTATCCTAAGGAGAGTTGTCCGTGATGTAAAAGAGCGCGGGCGTGATGTGGAGGATATTGCAAGACAATATCTGACGACGGTTAAACCGATGCACTATCTGTATGTGGAGCCGACAAAGTATCTGGCGGATATCGTGATCAACAGTGGGATGAATGATGTCGCATTTGAACTTATGAAAGGAAAAATCAAAGATATTTTAGTTTCCAATCCATAGAGAGTGTGTTAGAATACAGCATATATTAGATTGACGGGAGGAAAATCATGGATTTTTATAATGAATATAAAAAATGGTGTACAGATCCATACTTTGACGAACAGACCAAGAAGGAGCTTTTGGCAATCGAGGATGACAGGAAGGAGATCGAAGATCGTTTTTATCGTACCCTTGAGTTTGGTACAGCAGGACTTCGAGGCGTGATCGGTGCAGGAACCAATCGCATGAATATATACACAGTACGTCAGGCAACACAGGGACTGGCAAATTATATCCTTTCACAGGGAACACAGGATCGTGGGGTTGCAATCGCTCACGACTCCCGGCTGATGCATGACGAGTTTACCGATGCGGCTGCGCTCTGTCTTGCTGCAAATGGAATCAAGGCGTATGTATTTCCACAGCTGGCACCGGTGCCGGAGCTGTCTTATGCGGTCCGGTCCTTGCACACGATCGCTGGAATCGTGATCACCGCGAGCCACAATCCGAGAGAGTACAACGGATATAAGGTATACTGGGAGGACGGCGCACAGGTTACACCACCACATGACACGAACATCATGGCGGAGGTTGCAAAGGTTACATCCTTTGAGCAGGTGAAAACCATGGATAAGGACGCTGCGATCGCAGCAGGATTATACAAGGTGATCCCGGACGAGATCGAGGAGGGGTATTTCACAGAGCTTCGCAAGCTCTCTATCCACCCGGAGATCATCCGGGAGATGGCAAAGGATATTAAGATCGTCTATACACCACTTCACGGAACAGGTCTGCGTCCGGTCAGGAGAGTGTTAAGTGACCTTGGCTTTGAACATGTCTATATCGAGCCACAGCAGGCGGTTGCGGATGGTAATTTCCCGACGGCTCCATATCCGAACCCGGAGAACCCGGACGCGTGGAAGCTTGCCCTTGCCCTTGCCAGGGAAAAGGATGCAGATATCGTGCTTGCAACGGATCCGGATGCCGACCGTCTTGGCGTTTACTGCAAGGATACCGCAACAGGTGAATATGTTACCTTTACCGGCAACATGTCCGCTATGCTGATCGCAGAATATATTTTAAGTGAAAAGACAAAGAACCACACAATGCCGCCGAAGCCTGCGATGATTGAGTCCATTGTATCGACAGATCTCGCAAAGGCGATCGCGAAGGCATACGGCGTAGAGCTGATCGAGGTGCTTACCGGATTTAAGTATATCGGCGAGAAGATGCTTGAGTTTGAAAAGACCGGCTGCAACAATTATGTGTTTGGCATGGAAGAAAGCTACGGCTGCCTGCCGGGCACCTATGCAAGAGATAAGGATGCACCGGCAGCGGTAACCATGCTCTGCGAGGTCGCTGCATACTGCAAAGCCCAGGGAAAGACGCTTTGGGATGCCATGATCGATATCTATGAGAAGTATGGCTATTACCGTGAGGGTATCGCTACCATGACCTTAAAGGGTATCGACGGTGCGGCACAGATCAGGGAGATCATGAGCCGTGCAAGAGGTACAATGCCAAAGAAGGTAGGTGCGTTTGATGTCATTGCTGTCCGTGATTACAAGGCGGATACCAGAACCGACGTAAAGACCGGAGAAGTTACAAAGACCGGACTTCCGGTCTCCGATGTACTTTACTATGAATTGAGCGACAATGCATGGTGCTGTGTGCGCCCATCCGGAACAGAACCGAAGATCAAGTTCTACTGCGGAGTTAAGGGTACTTCCCTGACGGAGGCAGATGCACAGCTGGAGGCACTCAAAAAAGAGGTTCTTGCTCTTTTTGAATAAGCAAAGGTAAGTGAAATAGTCTATGATGAAGATTTATATATGCCCGGACTGCGGGTGGATCCGTGTGGTCTCCCGCAGAAAGGACGTAGATTGCCACAAATGCGGGCGGCCCGATATGCGCCTGACCAGCTTGGAGTGGGACAAATATGCAGATATGTCCGAGAGCGAGCGGCAGGATTATGTGAAAGGGTGGCTGTATATACATAGCAGACAAAAAAATGGATAGGGAGATTGCATGATGAAAGCATCCGTAGAGCAGAAGATTGCTGCAACGAACCAGAAGTATTTATCCACCTTGATCGGGAAAGAGATCCCAAAGAAGCTGGAGAAACAGTTGGATGAGATGGACTGGAGCTATCTTGACCTGATACATCAGAAGGAACAAAAGAGAGGAACCTTCGCACCGCTTGGCGCGATGGAGATCCCGGAGATCGAGGAAAAGAAAACCGGATTTACTAGGGTGGGAATGGATGCAATCAGAAACACGAAGGTCGGTGCAGTCCTTCTTGCGGGAGGACAGGGAACCCGTCTGGGCTTTGACAAGGCAAAGGGCATGTACAATATCGGCGTGACGAAGGAATTGTACATATTCGAGCAGCTCATTGCCAATTTAAAGAAGGTTACGGCTGCCGCAAACGCATGGGTACCGCTTTATATCATGACAAGTGACAAGAATGACGAGCAGACGCGGGCATTTTTCGAGGAGCACGCATATTTCGGCTATGATCCGGCGTACATCCGTTTCTTTGTACAGGAGATGGTGCCGGCGGTTGATTTTGAGGGCAATGTCCTGATAGAATCCAACGACTCGCTTGCAATGTCACCGAACGGCAATGGTGGATGGTTTAAGTCTCTGGTGAAGGCAGGGCTTGACCGCGATTTAGAGGAAAAGGGCGTTGAGTGGCTGAATGTATTTGCGGTGGACAATGTGCTGCAGCAGATTGCAGACCCGGTATTTGTGGGTGCAACGATCGCCTCCGGCTGTGTGAGCGGCGCAAAGGTTGTGCGCAAGACCAACCCTTACGAGCGTGTCGGCGCATTGTGCCTGGAGGATGGCAAGCCGTCCATTGTAGAATACTATGAGCTGACACCGGAGATGGCAGAGGCGGTCAATGAGAATGGCTCCCTGCTGTACGGATTTGGCGTTATCCTTAACTATCTGTTCCGTCTGGATAAGCTGTTGGAGATCGAGAGCAGGCAGCTCCCACTCCACATCGTAGAGAAAAAGGTGCCATACCTTGATGAGAACGGCGTGCTCCAGAAGCCGGAAACACCGAATGCATATAAGTTTGAGACGCTGATCCTCGACATGATCTACATGATGGACAACTGTCTGTCCTTTGAGGTCGTAAGAGAAAAGGAGTTTGCCCCGGTCAAGAACGCAACCGGTGTGGATTCCGTGGAATCAGCGCGTGAGTTGTTACAGAAGAACCATATTGTAATATAGAGAGGGAGGACGCAGAAATATGTGCGGAATCGTTGGATATGTGGGAAGAAAGCAGGCAGCCCCGATCCTGCTTGACGGATTGTCAAAGCTGGAATACAGAGGATATGACTCAGCGGGAATGGCTGTTTTTGATGGAAAAAAGATCAATATCAAAAAGGCGACAGGACGTTTAAAGGTCTTAAGTGAGCTGACGCATGATGGGGAGACGATGCCGGGTACGATCGGTATCGGACACACCAGATGGGCGACACACGGAGAGCCGTCCGATGTGAATGCGCATCCGCATTTTAACAAGGATCAGACGATTGCAGTCGTACACAACGGAATCATTGAGAATTATCTTAAGCTAAAGACGATTCTTTTGGAAAAGGGCTATGAGTTCTGCTCAGAGACCGATACAGAGGTTGTTGCACAGTTACTGGATTATTACTACAACAAGTACGACAAGGATCCCCTGACAGCAGTAACAAAGGTTATCCACCGTGTCGAGGGGTCTTATGCACTCGGCATCATTTTCGCAGATTATCCGGATGCGGTATATTCCGTCCGCAAGGACAGCCCGCTTATCGTCGGACAGTCACCGGAGGGTAATCTCATCGCATCTGATGTTCCTTCCGTTTTAAAGTACACCAGAGATGTGTACTTTATCGATAACGAGGAAATCGCCCGCCTCTCCGAGGAGAAGATCGAATTCTTCAACGTGGACGGGGAACCGATCACGAAGGTGCCGAAGCACATCGACTGGGATATCAATGCGGCAGAGAAAAACGGCTATGAGCACTTCATGCTCAAGGAGATCTATGAGCAGCCGAAGGTTGTCCGCGATACCATCAGCCCGCGTATCCGCGACGGCAGGATCGAGATCGAGGAGCTTGGAATGACGGACGAGGAGATCCGTGCGATCAAGAGACTGCATATCGTGGCATGCGGTTCTGCTTATCATACAGGCGTTACCAACAAATATGTATTTGAAGGTCTGGCAAGGATCCCGGTTGAGGTGGATGTTGCATCTGAGTTTCGCTACCGCAACCCGATCTTAGAGAAGGATTCGCTGGTCATCATCATCAGCCAGTCCGGAGAGACCGCGGATTCCCTTGCAGCGCTCCGGCTTGCAAAACAGCGCGGCTGTACAACGCTTGGCATCGTAAATGTAGTTGGAAGCTCCATCGCGCGTGAGGCGGATAAGGTTATGTACACCTGGGCGGGACCGGAGATCTCGGTTGCTACCACCAAGGCATACAGCTGTCAGCTTGTGGCACTGTATCTGCTGGCACTTAAGTTTGCACATGCAAATGGCAGGATCAGCGATGATGAATTAAAGGACTATCTGTTAGATCTGGAGAAGCTTCCGAATCAGATCGAATCGCTGCTTGGCAACAAGGAGCGCATCCAGAAGTTTGCCAACCGTTATGTTGCTGCAAAGGATGTATTCTTTATCGGAAGAGGCATCGACTATGCGATTTCACTGGAAGGCTCATTGAAGCTGAAGGAGATTTCCTATATCCATTCCGAGGCGTATGCGGCAGGCGAGTTAAAGCACGGAACCATTTCCCTGATCGAGGATGGCACGCTGGTTACCGCCGTTGTGACGCAGGAGGAGTTATACCAGAAAACTGTCAGCAATATCGTTGAGGTAAAGTCACGCGGTGCGTTTGTGCTTGCTGTTACCAGCGATGACAATATTGATATCGAAAAGAATGCCGATTATGTGATCTATATTCCGAAAACAAACAAATATTTTACCAATTCCCTTGCGATCATTCCGCTGCAGTTATTCGGATACTATGTATCTGTGGGAAAAGGTCTTGACGTGGATAAGCCGAGAAATCTGGCAAAATCCGTTACGGTTGAGTAACCGCCAATATAAAATCTATGCCCTTTTTCCTGCTGTTTATAAATGCATAAGGAAAAGGGCATATTTTTTTAAAAAAATAAACACAATTTGAACACAAATTAAAGGTAGACTGCATAATAGAAAGAAAGGAAAGGGGTAATCAACATGGATAACAATGAATTTGAATACAACCAGGGAGCACAGAATAATGCACAGGCTTCCGATACATCATCCGCGACAAGCGGTGTAAATACAGCTTCTCCGTACACAAGCCCATACGCCGGTACAAGCGGACAGACAGGGACACAGAATGGCTTTACCGGCACACAGCAGCAGACGGTATATGGACAGCAGAATAATTACCAGCAGGGAACACCGTATGGACAGGCAAACGGCTACGGACAGCAGAATGCGTATAACGCATCGGGCAGCTACGGACAGCCAAACGCATATAGCCAGCAGAACACATACGGTCAGCCGCAGATGGGACAGGCAGCGCCTAAGATGAAAAAGCAGAAGCCAAAGAGAGAGAAGAAGCCGGGCGGATTTGGCGCAAAGCTCGGCAGATGCGCAGCAATCGCTTTGGTATTCGGACTTGTCGCAGGCGGCACATTTACCGGCGTAAGCTATGTGGGTGTGAAGGCACTTGGAATCGGTCAGTCGGTAAGCACCAGCGCAGATGCCTCAAACGGCGGTTCGGCTGATGAGTCAAAGTCACAGGCGAGTGCATCACAGACCTCTGCCAATGTGGAAAAGACAGCTACCGGAGAAGCAAAGGATCTGGCCAGCGTATCAGATATTGTGGAAGAGGCTATGCCGAGCATCGTGGCGATCACCAATACTTCAACCGTAACCTACCAGAGCTTTTTCGGTGGATATCAGCAGTATGAGTCAGAGAGCAGAGGATCCGGTATTGTGATCGGCCAGGATTCCGACTATCTGTACATCGCGACCAATAATCACGTTGTATCAGGAGCGGAGACATTAAGCGTCCAGTTCGCAAATGACACGACCGTTTCCGGTGAGATCCAGGGAACATATGCAGCAAAGGATCTTGCAGTTGTAAAGGTCGCTTTAAAGGATATTGATGCCGACACATTAGCTGCCATCCGCCAGATCACGATTGGCGACTCCGATACACTTAAGGTTGGCGAGGGTACGATCGCAATTGGTAACGCACTTGGATATGGACAGTCTGTTACGACCGGAATTGTCAGCGCACTTGACCGTACCATCACCGTACAGGATGAATCTACCGGTGCAACTACAACCTGTGACGGACTGATTCAGACAGATGCAGCAATCAACCCTGGCAACAGCGGTGGCGCACTTTTGAATGCACAGGGCGAGCTGATCGGAATCAACTCTGCAAAGTATTCTGACACCAGTGTAGAGGGAATCGGCTATGCAATCCCGATCACAGATGCCATGGAGATCATCAATTCCCTGATTGCAGGGGAGAGCCTTGAAAAGACACAGACCGCTTATCTTGGAATTGGCGGTACGGATGTTTCCAGCGATGTAGCATCTGCATATGCAATCCCGCAGGGAGTCTATGTTAAGGCGGTATATGAAGGAACCGGAGCCGCAGATGCAGGCATCTGCCAGGGAGATATCATCACAGCTATCGATGGTAAGGATATTACCGGAATGAGTGAGCTGCAGAGCGAGCTTACAAACTATTCCGCCGGCGATACCGTGACACTTACCATATGGCGTATGAACAACGGCTACCAGTCTCTTGAGCTTCAGGTGACTCTGTCCGAGGCAAGTGCGCTTCAGAATACACAAAACAGCAGCAACTCAGGTGCTAATGGCAACTCCGGCAATAGCGGAAACAATGATAATTCCGGAAATGACGGCAATTTCGGAAATGGTGAGTCAAACGGACAGTCCGGCAACGAGGGCGGCAGCAATTTCAGCTTCCCGTTCGGCTGGTAGAAGACGGAAATACCGTGACAGCAAAACAGTTCAATACAAATATTATAAAGTAAAATAGGAAACCTCCTGCCAAAATATTTTAAAATCATTCAGGAAAAAGGTTACAAACGATAGCGGATTTGCTATAATAAACAGTAACACTTGAATGTTTGGCAGGAGGTTTCTATTACTATGAGAAAAAAGAAAATCGTGATAGCTCTCGGACATGAAGCACTCGGAAGCACACTTCCGGAACAGCATGCGGCTGCAAAGCGCACGGCGAAGGCGGTTGCGGACTTTATCCGCGGCGATTATCAGGTCGTTATCACACACAGCAATGGTCCGCAGGTCGGAATGATCCACACGGCAATGTCCGAGTTCTGCAGAATATATCCGGAGTATACGGCAACTCCGACCTCTGTCTGCTCAGCGATGAGCCAGGGTTATATCGGATACGATCTTCAGAATGCAATCCGTACAGAGCTTTTAAACAGAGGCATCTACAAGACAGTTTCAACCGTCCTTACACAGGTGGTAGTCGATCCGTACGATGAGGCATTTTATCATCCGACCAAGGCAATCGGCCGTGTTATGACGCAGGAAGAGGCTGAGGAGGAAGAAAAGAAGGGCAACCATGTTACAGAGGTTTCCGGTGGATACCGCAGGATTGTTGCAGCACCGAAGCCGATGGACATCGTGGAGATCGATGCGATCCGCGCACTTTCCGATGCCGATCAGGTCGTGATCGCATGTGGCGGCGGTGGCATCCCGGTTCTTGCACAGGGCAATAATCTGCAGGGTGCAAGCGCGGTCATTGAGAAGGATCTTGCTGCCGGCAAGCTGGCAGAGCTGCTGGATGCCGATATGCTTGTCATCTTAACGAGCGTGGACAAGGTATGCCTATCCTTCGGCAAGGACGAGGAAACAAAGCTTGACACACTTACCGTATCCGAGGCAAAGCAGTTCCTTGCAGACGGCGAGTTTGAAGCAGGCACAATGGCGCCGAAGATCGAGGCTGCGATCGACTTTATCGGGGAGTCCGCGATCCGCTCTGTCCTTATCACGAAGCTGAACAAGGACAGTAATGAGATCTCCGGAGGAATGGGAACACTCATTAAAAAGTAATTCTGCTTAAAAAAGAGTCCGAAAAATTAGTAAAAACGCATATTGCGAACAACCGGTTGCGCTAGTAATATGATGATATAGCTATGAAAAAGAAAGAAACAGACATAGCGGTATGATCCTTTTATAGCGCAACTTATTTATACCCTATGTCTAAGAGCGGAGGAAATAATTATGAAGAGAAAATGCATAAGTATTTTGCTGGCAGCAACGATGACCGCGGCTCTTTTGTCCGGCTGCGGCAAGGATGCGGGCACAGATGCGGATGCGGTAAGCAGTGAGGCACCTGCACAGACACAGACTGACGAAGCGGATAGCGGAACCGAAAGCACGCAGGCCGCAGACAGCGAAGTGCAGGATACGCAGGATGAGGAAGAAGATTACGCGCAGGATCGGGAACGCAGAACTGCACCGTCAAACGGCGGACCGATCAGCGCCACCTACACACCTGAACTTCCGACCGGGCAGGAAAGTGCTGATATTTATGTGGAGAAGATTGATGATATTCCGGATGATTTTGTCAAGGGAATGGATATCTCCAGCATTCTTTCTGAGGAAGAAAGTGGTGTTGTATATTACAATGAGAATGGGGAACAGGAAGATGTATTTAAGCTGTTGTGCGATTCAGGGGTTAATTATATCCGTGTCCGTGTATGGAATGACCCGTTTGATGAGAAGGGACATGGCTATGGCGGCGGTAACTGTGATGCCACGACAGCGGCGATCATCGGAGCGCGTGCTGCTGAGTATGGGATGAAGCTCTGCGTGGATTTCCACTATTCCGATTTCTGGGCGGATCCAAGCAAACAGATGTGTCCGAAGGCGTGGGAAGGAATGAGCGTTGAGGAGAAGGCAAGTGCCTTGTATGAGTATACGGTCGAGAGCCTGAATACCATTATTGATGCGGGTGCCAACGTGGGAATGGTTCAGATCGGTAACGAGATCAACAGCGGAATGTCCGGTGAGACTTCACTTTCTGCCAAGGTCGAGCTGTTAAAGTCTGCAAGCAAGGCTGTCCGTGATGTCGCGGCGGCATGGAATCAGGATATCCAGATTGTTGTCCATTTTACGAACATCAATGATGCAAACAATATTATTAAGATTGCCGGAGAACTGCAGCAGGCAGAACTCGACTATGATATCTTTGGCGTATCTTATTATAATTTCTGGCACGGAACATTGGAGAATCTTACCAATGTGCTTAGTTCCGTTGCGGAGAACTACGGAGTAAAGACCTGTGTGATGGAGACCTCTTATATGTATACCGGCGATGAGGGGGATGCTTCAAGCAATAGTGTTTCTGCGGCGGACGAGGTAGATGGTTATCCGGTTTCTGTCCAGGGCCAGGCAAATAATGTGCGCGACGTTATGGCTGCTACGGTTGCCGGTGGAGGAATCGGCGTGTTCTATTGGGAGGGAGCATGGACTCCGGTAGGAAATGACCTTGTTTCTAACCAGAAGCTTTGGGAAAACTATGGTTCCGGATGGGCAAGCAGTTATGCCGTTGAGTATGACCCGAAAGATGCCGGACAGTATTATGGCGGATCTTCTTGGGACAATCAGGCGTTTTTTGATTTTTCCGGCAATAAGCTTCCGTCATTGGATGTATTTAAGTATGTAAATTATGGTGCTGTCGGAAATGGTCTTGAGGCGCTTGGCGTTGAGAATGTTTCTTTGGAGTATTCCATCGGGGATACGCTCTCCCTTCCGGATGGTGTTTTGGCATACTACAATGACAGCTCCTGCAAGGATCCTGCAGCGGTTACCTGGGATGCAGATCAGATAGCGGCAGTTGATATGAACGCCGCGGGTACATATACCGTGACCGGTACAACGGACAATGGCCTGACCACCGTTGCAACCATCAAGGTGTTAAGTCAGAATCTGTTGCAGAATCCGGGATTTGAGGATGCTGACACCTCCATGTGGGTAGTGACCGAGTCGGCAGCAGGAACCACCGATATCCAGAACAAGGAATCCGATGCACTCTCCGGAGAGAATGCGTTCCACTTCTGGAGCGAGTCGGATATTTCCTTTACCGTGGAGCAGACACTGACAGACCTTCCGGAAGGAATGTACGGTGCAAGCGTCAACATCCAGGGTGGCGATGTCGGAGACAACGCAGAGTTTTACCTTTATGTAAAGGTAGGGGATCTGGTTTATGCTTCCGCAAATGCACAGCTTACAGGCTGGGTGGACTGGAAGAATATGACCATCCGTGACATCTATGTGGACGGAAATACAGATGTTGTGATCGGTGTGTCCGCAAAGGCTGCTCCAAAGGGCTGGGGAACCATTGATGACTTTGAGTTTTTCCCGCAGAATTAATGCTTATGAAGGATGCGAAATTGCTTAGGCGTGATTTCGCGTCCTTTTTTAAATGATTTGATCATGTGGCTGCAATCGGTAAATCCGGTTTCCTGGGCAATGTAGTTCATGTCAAAATCTGTGAACATCAGAAATTCCTCTACCTTATACAGGCGTAGCTCCTCAATGTATTCTTTACAGGTCTTGCCGTATACGGAGAGGAATTTTTTGGCAAAGTACGAATAACTCATGCTGCAGGCTGCGGCAATATCAGAAACCGATATTCTTTGCGAAATATGCTCGTCGATATATGCTGTAACACTTGAGATGTCAAAATGGGTATCCTCCACATAAAGGTCTGCACTGATATGAAAACCCAGTTCCATCCATATACGCAGCATTTTTAGCAGCAGCTGATGCAGTTCTGTCTGAATAAGAAGATCATAGCCGTAGCATTTGTTCTCCATCTCCTGAATGCATTTGCAGATACTGGAAAAGGCATCCATACGGATCACACTCCCGCGATCAAAAAAGATAGGCATACCCTTGTGGAATGCGGCGGCAAAGATACTCCGGAATTTTGGCGCATAGTGCGGTGTCAGCTGCAGGCGGTTGATATCGAACTTGATTACCGCGTAGAAGGGGAGACGCGGAGCATCCGGCAGAATATGGGCGTAAATTGAGTGAACTGCTTCTGGAGGAATGATGATGAGTTCACCAGAGCACAGAATATGATGCTCCTGTCCAATATAAACTTCGATTGCTCCTTGTTTGATATATAGCAGCTCGGCATAGTAATGCCAATGCGGTTTGACTGGTAGAGGCAGGATGGCTGCATCATACCAGAAGCATTCGGCAGGGGTGTTCAGATAATCTCCTTCTTCTAATACTGCCATGTGATTCCTCCTAAGATGATAGATTTTTACAATTTCTTGCATATAAAAATCATATCACATTTGCTTGAAAAGTGCTATTCTGACATTCGATTCTTTTGAAAACGTATTATTTAATATCGATATTTTTACGATGACAGACAAAGAGAGGGAAAAAGCATGAAAGAAAAACAGTTTCCCAGAACAAAAATGCAATGGCTATGGGATAACATGGAGGGAATGCGGCTTATTTATGGAATCGCAATTCTTGGCACAATCGGATATAATGTGCTGCAGCTTACCGTTCCATATTTTTCGCAGCAGATTGTTGACCTGTTCCTGACGGGAGAGGATGCAGCGTACAATATGGCAAACCACAAAGACCTGTTTTACAGGCTGATCATTGCGATGGTCGGGTTTACGCTGGTTCGTACGGTTATGGTGTATCTTACCTGTATGGGGTATGAGCATGTGTCACAGAAGGTTCTTTACCGTGTGCGCAATAAGCTCTTTGACAAGATCGAGCATCAGGACATGACATTTTATAATACTTACCGCACCGGAGATCTGATGACGCGTGTGACGGGAGACCTTGATGCGGTGCGCCACATGATTGCGTGGGTAATACGCATGATCATTGAATCTTTTGCGCTTATGGGGGCTACGGCAGTTTACTTTTTGTATATGAACTGGAAGCTCGCCCTCTGGCTGCTTGCAATCGCCCCATTTATCTTTCTGATCATCCGCCTGTTCCGTAACCGCGTGGCACCGATGCATGCGCTGCTTCGGGAGAAGCTCGCGGATATGAACACGGCTGCACAGGAGAATATCTCTGGAAACCGTGTGGTCAAGGCGTTTGCAAGGGAAGACTACGAGATGTCCCGTTTTGATGGCTGCAATGCCGACTACGCAAAGACCAACAAGCAGACGGCGTTTACATGGCTTCGGTATTTCCCGGGGATCGAGATCTGCGCAAACCTGCTTCCGGTCGTGCTGCTTCTGGTGGGAGGAATCTTCCTGATCCATGATGAACTGACAATGGGTGAGTATGTTGCTTTCTCCGGGCTTACCTGGGCACTTGCCAACCCGATGCGCCAGCTCGGCAATATCATGAATGAGTTTCAGCGGTTCTCCGCGGCTTCAACAAAGGTTATGGAGCTGTATTATTCAGAGCCGCAGATCAAAACAGAGGTGGGTGCGATCGACCATGAGCAGCGCTTTGAGGGCAAGGTCGAATTTCGCAATGTGAGCTTCCAATATGATGACGGAATCCTCCCGGTACTGCGCGATATTTCCTTTACGGTGCTGCCGGGCGAAACGGTGGCAATCATGGGCGAGACCGGATGTGGAAAAACCTCGCTGATCCAGCTGATTCCACGCTTTTATGAACCGACCGCTGGCACGATCCTTGTGGATGACATCGACATCAAGAAGCTGAAGCTGGAACAGCTTCGGAAAAATATCGGACTTGCAACGCAGGATGTCCTGCTTTACTCAGATACGATTGACGGAAATATTGCATATGGAAACAGCCATCTTTCTATAAAAGAGGTAGAGCGCTTCGCAAAGTTCTCCGCAGCGTCGGGATTTATCGACCGTATGCCGGAGGGCTATGATACGGTCGTCGGTGAGCGCGGTGTAGGGCTTTCCGGAGGACAGAAACAGCGTATCAGTCTGGCACGTGCACTGGCGGTCAAGCCTGCGATCCTGATTTTGGATGACACAACCTCCGCAGTCGATATGGAGACGGAAAAGCAGATCCAGCAGAGCCTGCAGCAGCTTGATTTCCCTTGCACCAAGATCATTATTGCGCAGCGTATTTCCACAACAAAGAATGCGGATCGCATCCTGGTTCTGCAGGACGGGCGAATTATCGAGAGCGGAAATCATGAACAACTGATACAGAAGCACGGATATTATTATGAGCTTGTAAAGCTCCAGACCGGTGAGGAGGTGTAACACGAATGGCTGGAAGAAATACATACAAAGAGGACGAAGTCTTAGAAACTCCTTTTGACGTGCGCCATTTGCTGCGCGCCTCCGTCTATATCAAAAAGTATTGGAAGAAAATGCTGCTGGCATTTTTGTTCAGTGCGATCGGTGGGATTGCGGGACTGTTTGCGCCGATGATCATACAGCGGGCACTCGATATTGCAATCCCGCAGAAGAATCTGCATATGCTGTATATGCTTGTCATTGCGCTTATCGTGATCTACCTGGTCAGCGTGATCTTTACCACGGTGCGTTCTTATATTATGGTTAATGTCGGACAGGATATTATCTACGATATCCGCAAGGATCTTTTTAACCATTTACAGATGCTGCCGTTCCAGTATTACGATGACAGACCACACGGCAAGATTCTGATCCGCGTGGTAAATTATGTAAATTCGGTATCCGATATGCTTTCCAACGGGCTGATCAACCTGGTTCTTGAAATTTTGAACCTGGTCTTTATCGTTATTTTTATGTTTATTGTTGATGTCAGGCTTTCGCTGGTTGTCATGGCGGGAGTTCCGATACTGGCGGTATTCCTTTTCTGGATCAAGAATAAGCAGCGAAAGGCATGGCAGGCGGTTTCCAATAAGAACTCAAACCTGAATGCCTATCTGCAGGAGAATATCGTTGGTGCGCGCATCACGCAGATCTTTGCAAGAGAGGACGAGAATGCCGGAATCTTCCGCACACTCTCCGAGCGGTGCAGGGATGCCTGGATGTGGGCTGTACGGTACAGCAATCTGGTGTGGCCGGGAATCGACAGTATCTCCGTATTTGTCCGTGCGGCAATTTTTGTATTCGGGCTTGTGATTTTTGGACAGGGAAATGAATCACTCGGAACAATCGTTGCAATCTCAAGCTATGCATCAAGCTTCTGGCAGCCGATTATGAACCTTGGCAATATTTTTAACAACTTTATCAACAATATCGCATATCTGGAGCGTATCTTTGAGACCATGGATGAGCCGGTCAGTGTCGCTGATGCTAAGGATGCGGAAGAGCTTCCACCAATCAGGGGCAAGGTCACATTCGAGGATGTAAGCTTTGCCTACGAAGAGGGCAAGCCGGTACTGGATCATGTTTCCTTTGTGGTCAATCCGGGGGAGAGCGTTGCGCTCGTAGGTCCGACCGGAGCAGGAAAAAGTACGATCGTGAACCTGATCTCGCGTTTTTATAATGTCGGGGACGGAAGAGTATTGATCGATGATCATGATATTGCCGGGGTGACGCTTCACTCCCTGCGCTCGCAGATGGGAATCATGCTTCAGGACAGCTTTATCTTTTCCGGCACGATCGAGGACAATATCCGCTATGGCAAGCTGGATGCAACGGCAGAGGAGATCGCCCGCGCGAGCAAGGTGGTCTGTGCGGATGAATTTATCCGGAACATGCCGGACGGCTATAAGACACAGGTACGGGAGCGCGGAGCCGTTCTTTCGCAGGGACAGAAGCAGCTGATCTCCTTTGCGAGAACACTTTTGTCGGATCCGGCGATCCTGGTGCTTGACGAGGCAACCTCCAGCATTGATGTGCAGACGGAGAAGGCGCTTCAGAAGGGACTGGATGCGCTCTTAGAAGGACGAACCTCATTTATCATCGCGCACCGACTGTCTACAATCAAAAATTGTGACAAGATCATGTATGTGGATCAGGGCAGGATCATCGAATGCGGAACACATGAGGAGCTGCTTGCAAAGAAGGGACATTATTATCATCTGTATACCGCCCAGATGGAAGATATCGGTTAGACCGAGGGTTGACTATTTGACCACGGTGTGATACCATAATAATATCTATTTTGACAAAAATTTAACAATATTCAGGAGGTTACTTTGATGAGCGAGCTTAAGAACTTGACACTTGAAGTTGCAGATGAGGTTGCAGTTCTTGCAATTTCCAGACCGGCAGCACTTAACGCATTAAACAGCGAGACTTTGGATGAACTGAACGAGGTTCTTACTGAGATCGAGGCAAGAGATGATGTAAAGGTATTGATCCTTACCGGCGGACCGGACAAGAAGGGCAATGAGTTTAAGTCTTTCGTTGCTGGTGCTGATATTGCAGAGATGGTAAACTTCACCGCTCCGGAAGCAAGAGCATTTGGTATCCGTGCATCTGTTCCATTCTTCAAGCTGATGAATATGCGCCAGGTAACAATCGCTGCTGTAAACGGCTTTGCACTCGGCGGTGGATGTGAGATCGCAATGGCTTGTGATATCCGTATCGCATCTGACAACGCTATCTTCGGACAGCCGGAGACAGGACTTGGAATCATTCCGGGATTCGGCGGAACACAGAGACTTGCACGTCTTGTTGGAATGGGACGCGCAAAGGAGATGATCTTTACCTGTGACAACATCGATGCAAACGAGGCTTATCGTATCGGACTTGTCAACAAGGTAGTTGCAAAGGAAGAACTTATGGCAACTGCAAAGGCAATGGCAGCTAAGATCATTTCTAAGGGAAGCTACGCGGTATCTGTTGCTAAGGCTGCAATCAACAACGGCTATGACATGGATATCAAGAACGCTGTTGAGATGGAAGCAAACCTCTTCGGTGTTGTAAATGATACACATGATAAGAAGGAAGGAATGGGAGCTTTCTTGGAGAAGAGAGCTGCTGAGCTTACCGACTTCTAATTGAAAATCTGATAGGTATTGTCGGAAATGACAAAAATGAGGCGGCTGCACAGGTTTTGTGCAGCCGCCTTTTGGCTGTGTGCATTATAGGAATTATGCCATTCCGTTTACGGTCTTGTATTTGTAGAGCATTTCTGCGTGGTTCTGCTCCTCAATCTGGATGTCAGCAAGCAGCTTGCGAAGCTTTGAATTTGCAAAGTTAAAGACATTGCTGTTGTATTCTCCGGAAACGAGCTTTTCAGTTCCGATGCAGTCGGTTGCCAGAAAGGCATCGGCCTTTTTATCCTCGGAATTGGTCATGCTGTCGTAGGTTGCGGTCGGATTGTACTCACTTCCGTCGGAGTCGTTGCAGTTGCAAGCCGGAACGGTTCCGGTCAACACCTGACCAAGGGTGTCATAATGGCGTTGCTCCTTCTGCTCTAACTGGTTGAAAAGATCGCGGAGTACAGGGTCTTTTGCTTCCTGACCATAGCGTTTGTACTTTTCGATGCAGCTCTGTTCCTGAGTCTGCAGATCCTGGATTGTGGTTGTTTCTTTTTCAGATAATACCATTGGGATACCTCTTTTCCTTATTTTGTCAGGATATAGTATTGCACTGGATTTGGAAATTTATGCAGGGTATGATATAATAAGCGAAGCTTTTTGAGATGCACTGCGTTTGCATGATCGGAGCGCGTGTCAAAAAAAGTTTAAAGAACTAGAAGAAAAGTGAGGTAGCAGATCATGTGGGCTTATGAGAGCGTTTTTTATCAGATATATCCGTTGGGATTTTGCGGTGCGCCCTTTGAAAATGATGGGGTATTGGAGCATCGCATCTTAAAGGTGAATGACTGGATTTTGCACATCAAGAAGCTGGGAGCAAATGCGATTTATTTTTCACCGGTATTTGAATCGGATACGCATGGGTACAATACCAGAGATTATACAAAGATTGATACCAGACTCGGAACGAATGCGGATTTTGCGGGAGTGTGCAAGAACTTGTCCGAGGCTGGAATCAAGGTTGTGCTGGATGGCGTGTTCAATCATGTCGGAAGAGGCTTCTGGGCGTTTCAGGATGTACTCAAAAACCGCGAGGCATCCCCGTATGTCAACTGGTTTTCGCGGATTGCCTTCGATGGCAATTCCAACTATAACGATGGACTGTGGTACGAGGGCTGGGAAGGCAATTACGATCTCGTAAAATTGAACCTTCGCAACGAGGAGGTCATCCAGCACATTTTTTCGGCGATCCGCGGATGGGTGGACGAATTTGGCATTGACGGGCTGCGCTTGGACGTGGCGTATTGTCTGGATCATGATTTCCTAAGACGGCTGCGCACATTCTGCAACGAGCTAAAACCGGACTTTTTCCTGGTCGGTGAGACCTTACACGGGGACTATAACCAGATCATGAATGACGGAATGCTCCATTCGGTGACTAACTATGAGTGTTACAAGGGACTGCATTCGAGTTTTAATTCCATGAACATGTTCGAGATCAATCATTCCCTGCTGCGGCAGTTTGGACCGGAGCAGTGGACACTTTACAAGGGCAAGCACCTGCTCTCATTCGTGGATAATCATGATGTGACGAGAGTGGCAAGCATCCTGAATAATCCGGCGCATCTGCCGCTGATCTATGCGCTGGCATTTGGTATGCCGGGCATTCCGTGCGTGTATTACGGAAGTGAATGGGGAGCGACCGGCCGAAAGGAGGAGGGAGATCCTTCTCTGCGCCTGTCGTACGACAAGCCGGTCTGGAATGATCTTACAGACTGGATACAGCATCTTGCAGAGGCTAAGAAAAGCTCAAAGGCATTGCAGTACGGGGATTTCCGCTCGGTTGTACTGACAAATGGACAGTGCGTATTTAGGCGGGAGTGGGAAGGCGAAAAGGTATTTGTTGCAATCAATGCAACAGAGCATCCATTTTTTGCAGGATTTGATGCAGAGGGCGGTCATGCTGTGGACTTAATTACAGGCGAAGAGATGCAGATTCCGGGAGGGTATGAACTTCCGGGATACAGCGCATACTTCTGGAAGCTTGTGTAGATTGGAATTGATATGCTGGATGATTTTGCACTGGAACAACTAATTGAACCGCTTCAACGCTGGTTCTTGGGAAGCGCGCGGGTATTGCCGTGGAGGGAGAACCCGACACCTTACTATGTCTGGGTCTCTGAGATCATGCTGCAGCAGACACGCGTGGAGGCAGTCAAGCCATATTTTGAGCGTTTCATCGGGGAGCTGCCGGATATAAAAGCGCTTGCGGACTGCCCGGAGGACCGTCTGCTAAAGCTGTGGGAGGGACTTGGCTACTATAACCGGGTCCGTAACTTAAATATCGCGGCAAAGCAGATCACCTCGGATTACGGCGGGGCTATGCCGGGGGAATATGAGGAACTGCTTAAGCTAAAGGGCATCGGGCATTATACCGCGGGCGCGATCGCATCCATCGCTTTTGGACAACCGGTTCCTGCGGTGGATGGAAATGTGCTGCGCGTTATCTCGCGCGTGACGGCGGACGATTCCGATATTATGAAACAATCCGTCCGGAACAATATGGAGGAGCGCCTGCGCGGATTGATGGAGACGTATGCCACGCAGGGGAGCTTAAAGCCCTCGATGTTCAATCAGGCGCTGATGGAGCTGGGGGCGATGGTATGCGTGCCGAACGGGCAGCCACATTGTGAGGAGTGTCCGTGGCAGGATATGTGTCTGGCAAGGAAAGAGCAGCGGATCCATGAGCTTCCGGTCAAGACAAAAGCAAAAGAGCGCCGCATAGAGGAGCGCACCGTGTTTGTTATCCGCGATGGAGAGCGGGTAATCCTTGGAAAACGTCCGAAGAAGGGGCTGCTTGCCGGACTGTATGAGTTCCCTAATATTGAGGGAAGCCTAAGTCAAAAGGAAGCACTTGGCTATTTGAAGGGGCAGGGATATTCACCGATCCGTATCCAGCCGCTGCCGGAGGCAAAGCACATCTTTTCCCATGTGGAATGGCACATGACCGGATATCTGGTGACGGTTTCGGAGCTTGATGCGGCAGAGGTGTCGGACGAGGTAAAAAAGCAGCAGTTCATGGTGGAGGTCGAGGAAGCGAGAGATCACTACGCGATTCCTACTGCGTTTTCAAAATATGCCGCGTATATGAATATACCGCTTGGAAAATAGAAAATCGATTTTACAACGCAAAATAGCTGAGGCGATAAGCCCCAGCTATTTTTATGGAGAAAACGATGAAGAACAAATTTAGCCCATGATGGCTTCAACGGTTACTTCGGAACCGGATACCATCTCAACCGGAATGACGCAGCCTGCAACAGGTGTGCCATTGACGGTAAGGGACTTGATACCCTTCTCTACATGATCCGGATTCTTGACGGTGATGTGGTAGGTTACACCACGGAAATCACGCTTCGCCTCAAATCCATCGAGTGAAGAAGGAATACACGGATCAACTGCAAGTCCGTCATAATCCGGACGGATTCCGAGGATGTACTGTGATACATCAAGGAATGTCCATGCAGCAGTACCGGTCAGCCAGCTATTCTTAGCTTCGCCAAAGTTTGGTGCATCTTTTCCGGCAATCATCTGAGAGTATACATACGGCTCGGTGCGGTGAATCTCGCTGATGTCCTCAATGTAAGCCGGGCATGTGCGGGTGTATACCTGCCAAGCGCGGTTACCGCGTCCAATAACGGTCTCTGCGATGGAGATCCAAGGATTGTTGTGACAGAAGATTCCGGCATTCTCTTTGTATCCTGGTGGATAAGAGGAAATCTCGCCAAGCTCAACGTGGTATCTGTGGTATGGCGGCTGGAGAAGCACGATGCCGTATTTGGTATCGAGATATTTCTCAACAGACTGCATGGACTTTAAGCAGTAGCCTTCGTCCTTGCCGATCTCTGCCATTACGCAGAAGCCCTGCGGCTCGATGAAGATCTTGCCGTCCTCGCATTCCTTGGAACCGATCTTGTTCTTGTAGTGGTCGTATGCGCGGAGGAACCATTCACCGTCCCAGCCGGCATCCATAACGGTGGCACTCATCTTGTCGATCTCTTTCTGTGCCTGTGCTGCCTCCTCGTCCAGTCCGCGGTGCTTGCAGATCTCAACATAATCCTTGCCATATTTTACGAACATTCCGGCGATGAATACGGATTCTGCATTCGGTCCCTCGGATGGTCCGAAGGTCTGGAAGGATTCGCCCGGCTCCTCGGAGAAGCAGTTTAAGTTCAGACAGTCATTCCAGTCCGCACGTCCGATCTGTGGAAGACCGTGAGGTCCGATGTGGTTGACGGTATAATTGAAGGAGCGGCGTAAATGCTCCATGAAATCGGTTGCCTTGGACTCGTCGTTGTCGTAAGGGGTGATCTCATCGAGGATGCTGTAATCGCCGGTTTCCTTTATGTATGCAGCGGTTCCTGCAATCAGCCATAACGGATCATCATTGAAGCCGCTTCCGATGTCTGCGTTGCCCTTCTTGGTAAGAGGCTGGTACTGATGGTAAGCGGAGCCGTCCTCAAACTGTGTGGAAGCGATGTCAAGGATTCTCTGTCTTGCACGATCCGGGATCAGGTGAACGAAGCCGAGCAGATCCTGGCAGGAATCTCTAAATCCCATACCACGGCCGATTCCGGACTCAAAGTAGGAAGCGGAACGGCTCATGTTAAAGGTTACCATACACTGGTACTGATGCCATACATTGACCATGCGGTCGAGCTTCTCCTCGGAGGATCTGACGGTAAAGTGGGAGAGAAGACCATCCCAGTATTCCTTTAATGCTGCGAGTGCGGCATCTGCCTTCTCGGTGGTGTTGTAGCGCTCAAGCATCGCATCTGCTGGCGCACGGTTGATCACGCCCTCCTCCGGACGGCCGATCCATTTCTCGGCAACCGGATTCTCGACATAGCCAAGAACAAATACGAAGGTCTTGCTCTCGCCCGGTGCCAAAGATACACAAAGCTGGTGGGAACCAACCGGAGCCCAGCCGCTTGCAACGGAGTTCCTGGAGGTTCCGGTAACGACAACCTCAGGCGCGCCGTTCTCGCCGTAAGCACCGAGGAAGGAATCCCTGTCGGTGTCAAAGCCGGCAACCGGTGCATTGACTGCGTAGACTGCATAGTGATTGCGGCGCTCGCGGTACTCGGTCTTGTGGAAAAGCTGTGATCCGTCTGCATGGATCTCAACCTCACCGGTGGAGAAGTTGCGCTGGAAGTTGGTCATATCGTCCATCGCATTCCACAGACAGAACTCTACATAAGAAAATACCTGAAACTCCTTCGGAGCATCAGAGTTATTTGTTAAGGTAAGTTTATTGATCTCGCAGGTGTCGCCCATCGGAACGAAATCGGTAAGCTGTGCGGTCAGACCATTCTTGCTGCCGGTGAACTGGGAGTAGCCCATACCGTGGCGGCATTCATAGGAATCAAGCTCTGTCTTGGTCGGCATCCAGCCCGGATTCCAGATCGTGTTTCCTTCCTTAATATAGTAGTAATGACCGTTGCTGTCGTAAGGAACATTGTTGTAACGGTAGCGGGTCAAGCGGAGAAGCTTTGCATCTTTGTAGAAGCTGTAGCCGCCGCAGGTGTTAGACACCAGAGAGAAGAAATCTTCGCAGCCGAGGTAATTGATCCAAGGGAGCGGGGTCTTCGGGGATGTGATGACGTATTCTTTGTTGGCGTCATCGAAAAATCCAAACTTCATATTTAGATCCTCCTAAATTATTTTTGAAATACATATCGAAAACGTTTAAGTAACTACATTTCGTATATAAGTATATCTGCCAGAAACAAAAAAAGCAAGTGAAAACGTTGAAAATAGGCGCTTTTGGCATATTGTACAAAAATGGAAAATGTTTTTGGATAAAACGATTAAGTACGAAATTTTACGGAAATTTACGAAAACGTTTTAGTTAGAGAAAAATCTAGTGGAAAAATGCACAAAAATGGATATGCAAAAATATGAAATTAGACGAATTGACGAAAAAGACTTGAAAAGTGACTCGGAAAGGAGTATTGTAATCTTACGAAAACGATTAAGCAATCGGTTCGCAACGTGTATGTGAGGGAAGTGACATGGTCTCTTTAAAGGATATCGCGGCTGTCTGCGGAGTGTCGACGGCGACGGTCAGCAAGGCATTACGTGATCAAATTGATATAAGTGAAGAGACGAGAGATCGCATCAAGCAGATGGCAGATCAGATGGGGTATTTTCCGAACGCAGCAGCAAGGGCTCTTAAGACCAATGAATCAAAGAACCTCGGCGTTTTATATGAGGAGGATACCGGCAAGGGACTTGCCCACGAGTATTTCTCAGGAGTGCTGCAAGGGTTTAAGATGCAGGCGGAGAAGTTAGGATATGACATTACCTTTATCAATACGCATCATGGAATGCAGGGAATGTCTTATCTGGAACATTGCAGATACCGCAACTTTGCAGGGGTGGTTATCGTGTGTGCCGCTTATTCGGATCCGGAAGTACTCGAACTGTTAAACAGCGATTTCCCGACAGTGACGATTGACTTTGTACACCATAACTGTACAGCAGTCAATTCCAACAACGTGCAGGGCATGCGGGAACTTCTCGAATACATAATGAGTATGGGACACAGACGTATCGCATACATCCACGGAGAAGATTATTCTGTAGTTACCAAGGAACGCATTGCTACATTTTATCAGGTGATGGAAGAACATAACCTGCCGGTGGACGAAGCCTATATAAAGGAAGGCCTTTATCTGGAGCCGGAGGTGGCAGAGCAGCGGACCAAAGAACTCTTACAGATGCCGCAGCCGCCAACCTGCATCCTTTACCCGGATGACACGGCATTGATTGGCGGGGTGAATGCCATACGGGAGATGGAGCTTCGCATCCCGGATGATATTTCGGTGGCAGGATATGACGGAACGAGTTATTCCCAGATGTTATATCCGAAGGCAACAACAATCCAACAGGATACAAATCGGATCGGCAAGGAAGCAGCAAGCCGTCTGATCAGTATTATAGAAAAACCTAAGACAGCACTTATGGAACGGGTGATTGTCGAGGGCATCCTGATCAAAGGCCAGACCGTTGGCAGGATTTAAGCAACCAGATCTTTCGGGATACCGGAGATCAAGATTCAAAAAAGCCGGAAGGCAAAATAAGGAGGAGGATTTTCAATGAAAAAGAAAATCGTAAGCACTTTATTGTGCGCAGCAATGGCAGCTACTATGTTAGCTGGATGTGGCAGCAGTGATGCTGGTAATGACGCAGGAACAAATGATTCCAATACCAGCGCAGATGCAGGAACAGATGCTGGTTCTGATGCAGGAACAGACGCAGGTTCCGATGCAGGAAGCGACGCTTCATACACAGGAAATATTTCAATCATGCACTTCTCAACTTCAGAAGAGTCTGAGGGAAATGGTGGATCTGATGGATTCAGAACATGCCTTGCAAAGTGGCAGGAAGAGAACCCGGACATCACACTTGATGAGACCGTTCTTGCAAATGCTGATTACAAGACACAGATTGCTACTCTTGCAGCAGCAGATGACCTTCCGGATGTATTCCTTCTTCAGGGTATGAATACCATCAGCTGGGCAAATCAGGGACTTGTATATGATCTGACAGACTCTATTAAGTCTTCACCTTATGCAGATCTGTATAACATGGACTACTTAGTACCATTTACAGCAGGCGGTGAGTATTATGCTTATCCGGCATTGACCGGTGGTACCTGTACCGTTGTCGTTTATGATGAGGCTATGTGGAAGGCTGCCGGATATGATGCATTCCCAACCACATGGGCAGATGTTGAAGCAGCAGATGCTTACTTCAACGAGCAGGGCATCGATACCATAGCATTTGGTAACCAGGGACAGTGGAATATGAACTCTGACTTTATGTCATGCTTAGGATATCAGTACACCGGAACCGAATGGTTCTCTAACATCATCGCTGGTAACGGTCAGGCAGCTTTCACAGATCCTGAGTTTGTTGCAGCTTTGACTGAGACACAGCGTCTCTTCCATGATACTGACCTGTTCAACAAGGACTTCAACGCACTGACCAACGAGGATGCCCGTGAGCTTTACATCTCTGGTAAGGCTGCAGCTTTCATTGGCGGTAACTGGGATGTATCTTACATTCAGGCTACATTGGCAGACACTGACAAGTACAACACCACTAAGTTCGCTGTCCTTCCACAGGCTGCAGATGCAACCAAGTATGAGAAGTTCCAGAATATTGGTCTTGGATATGGTGTAGCTATCAGCGCTAAGGTTGCTGATGATCCGGCAAAGCTTGCAGCATGCATCAACCTTGCACAGTACTTAACCGGTACCGAGTTCTCTAACTATGTTGGTGAGAACTACGCACTTGGCGGATTCTGCGGATCTGATTTCGATCTTTCCAAGTTTGATCAGTTTACACAGGATTTCTACAACTTCTCTTATGTTGATAACAAGGGCTGTGAAATCTACGACTCTTATGTAGATGGTTCTGTATGGTCTGTATTAAATACAGAGATGCAGGAAATGGTAAATGGTGACAAGGATCCTGCTACCGTAGCGGCTGATACTCAGGCTGCTTACGAGGCATATCTTGCACAGTAAGTTTACTTAGAAGCATATATACCGTCCGGACATATTGTCCGGGCGGTTATATAAAACGAAGCAACGCGTTGGCTTCGTTATTTTTTTAAAAGCCTTTTTACGGAATGATGTACAACTTGAACGGGAGGCAATGTTATGCTGAAATCGATTAAACCAAAGAAATGGGTAATAGCTGCATATTTGTTTATACCGGTTGCACTTTACATATTCACCGTATTTGCACCATTGGTAGCAGCCTTGTTTTATAGCTTCTTTGACTGGAAGGGCGGCCCTGCTAAGACTTTTAGCGGAATCTCAAACTATATAACGTTATTTCACGATGCGGAATTCTGGGCTTCCTTTAGACATAATATTTTTCTGGTAGTTGCTTGTATTATTGGACAGATTGGAATTGCATTTATCATGGTTATGCTTGTCAATTCCAAGTTAGCAAAAGCGAAAGGTATCCATAGAACATTCGGATTTTTTCCAAGCACAATATCAGCAGTCTGCATTGGTTACATCTGGATGATGATCTATGATTATAATAAAGGATTGTTGAACTGGTTTCTTGAGGCGATTGGTAAGGGTGATGCGAAGAAAGTGTGGTTGAACGAACCGGGACTGATCATGCTTTTGGTTGCCATTCCTTTGATCTGGCAGTTCATCGGATATTACATGGTAATTCTTCTGTCGGCGGTATCCTCCATCAGCACGGAGGTATTAGAGTCCGCAGAGATTGATGGAGCAACTGGTTTCCAGCGTGCCCGCTATATTGTATTACCACTTGTAAAGAACACCATTTTGGTATGTATCACCCTGTGTATCGCAGGTAACATGAAAGCCTTTGATAACATCTACGTTATGACAAAGGGCGGACCGGGATATTCATCCATGGTTATGGCAATGTACGGATACAAAGTGTCATTTGAGCAGTCCAACTTAGGATATGGTTCATGTATTTCTGTAGGAATCTTCGTGCTGTCACTCGCAGTTATCGGTGGTTCCCAGGCTCTCCTTAAGTACCTTACCACAGATAAGTACGACAGGGATGAGCAGAAGCGCCTGAACCAGATTGAGAAGGAAAGAAGACAGGCAGCTAAGATGCGCAGGAAAGGGGGAGCTTTAAATGTCTAAGGAAGTTGTAGTGAAGCCGGTTGAGAGCAAGTCAACAGGTAAGACAATAAAGAAAGGCATCCTCGGAGTTATCATCAATGCTATTTTGATCATATTCTCTGCATCATGCATTTTCCCACTGGTGTGGATGCTGTATTCCTCTCTGAAGGAAAAACGAGTATTCAACGCAGATATTATCGGATTGCCAACCGATCCGTCTATTGTAAACTATAAAAAAATCTTATCCAACAAGGACTTTAACATTTTGTCCACCATGTGGAACAGTCTCCGCACCACGGTTATCTCGGTTATCCTGATCGTTTTGATCGCGTTTATTGTTGGATACATTCTTGCAAGAATTGATTTTGCATTGAATAAGCCGTTATATGTTATGTTCCTGATGGGTATGCTGATCCCAATCCATTCCTTGATGGTTCCGATCTACATTATCTTTTCAAGAACGAATTTATCAAACCACTGGTTTACATTGTTATTCCCTTATGTTGCGTTCGCGTTGCCGATGTCGATATTCCTGGTGCAGGGCTATGTAAAGGGAATACCGGTAGAACTGGAAGAGGCTGCGGCAATCGATGGTTCTTCCTTTTCCAAGACGATGTTTGGAATCATCTTACCGGTCTGCAAACCGATTCTGGTTACGGTTGCAATCATCAATGTATTTAGCTGCTGGAATGAATTCTCATTTGCTTTGATTCTTATCAAGGATCGAATCCTTTATACCGTTCCTCTTGGATTGAAGCAGTTTACCGGACAGTTCAGTTCAGACTATCCGAAGATGATGGCGGCAATGCTGCTTACCATGTCACCGGTCGTTGTGTTCTACTTTGCATTCAGCAAGCAGATCATCAAGGGAATGGTTGCCGGTGCAGTAAAAGGTTAAAAAGTATTCTTCAAATAATAATTTCTTTTCATTTTTCCTCAAACAAAAACCCTTCGCGTCTTGCGGAGGGTTTTTGCGTTGAATCCAAAATGGAACATATCACATGGAGTATTTTACCCCAATCTTACAAAATTCGACATAAATGTCAAAAAAGGGCGAAAGATTTTCCGTATTTAAAGGCAAAAAATGTGGAATGGTGCATAAAAATATGATATAGTTAAAATCGAATTTTATCGCTGTAGTTATAATTTGGAGGTCTTTTATGAGCGAGAATAAATTAAGAAAACGAAACGAGATCCCGGTGGAAGATACCTGGTGTTTGGAAGATATGTATGCAACGGATGAATTGTGGGAGGCAGAGCAGCAGAAGCTGGAGCAGCTCGCAGATGAGATTGCAGAGTACAAGGGAACTCTGGCAGAGAATGGGGCAAAGCTGCTCGGTTTTTTTGAAAAGAGTGATGAGATCGCATATTACAGATCCCGCGTGACCGTATATGCCAACCAGAGAAATCATCAGGATACCGCAGTTTCCAAGTATCAGGGATATGTCGCAAAGGCAGAACATGCTTCCGTCAAGACGGCTGCCGCAATGTCCTTTGCCAAGCCGGAGATTCTGGCTATCCCGGAGAAACGTCTGCAGGAGCTGATGGATGAGGAACCGAAGCTGAAAAAGTATGAGCGCTGTTTGCAGGAAATCCTGCGGGCAAAGCCGCATACGCTTTCTGAGGCGGAGGAGAAGCTTGTCGCAATGGCAGGAGAAGCACTCAGCGGAGCAGAGAATACCTTCTCTATGCTGAACAATGCGGATATTAAGTTCCCGACAATCCGTGATGTGGAGGGCAACCGTATCCCTCTTACCAACGGTAACTTTGTCGTACTGGAGAAGAACAAGGACCGAAGCCTGCGCAAACAGGCATTTGAGGGACTGTACCATACTTACGAGAAGCTGGGTAACACGATTGCTTCCATCTATCTGAATCAGGTAAATGCGAATGAGTTTTATGCCACTGCGGCAAAATATCCGAGTGCACGCGCAATGTTTCTGGACGAGGGGAATATCCCGGAGCAGGTATATGACAGTCTGATCGAGGCAGTACACGCACATCTTCCGGCGGTACACCGCTATGTTGGATTGCGCAAGAAGCTGTTGGGCGTAGATAAGCTTCACATGTATGATTCATATGTTCCGATCGTTGAGAGCGTAGAGCATAAATACACCTTTGAGGAAGCAAAGGAGATCGTCTTAAAGGCACTTGCCCCGATGGGCGAGGAATATATCGCTATCCTGCAAGAAGGCTTTGACAACCGCTGGATCGATGTATACCAGAATGAGAACAAGCGTACCGGCGCATATTCCTGGGGTGCTTACGGCACACATCCGTATGTACTTTTGAATTTCCAGGGAGATCTGGACAGCGTGTTTACACTGGCACATGAAATGGGACATGCAATCCATACCTATTACTCCGATAAGATGCAGGATATTACATATTCCGGTTACCTGATTTTTGTCGCGGAGGTTGCATCCACCTGTAATGAATCACTGCTGATGCATTATCTTCTGGAAAATACGGATGACCCGAAGGAGCGCAGGTATCTGATCAACCACTTCCTAGAGTCCTTCCGCGCAACGGTATTCCGCCAGACGATGTTTGCGGAGTTCGAGAAGCTTGTTCACGAAAAGAAGGAAGCGGGCGAGCCGCTTACCAAGGAAGTACTTAACCAGATCTACCACGACCTTGTCGTGCTGTATTTTGGACCGGAAATGGTCGTAGACGAAGAAATTGATTGTGAGTGGATGAGGATTCCGCACTTTTATACGTCGTTCTATGTATATCAGTATGCGACAGGCTACTCAGCAGCAACCGCTTTCTCCAAGAAGATCTTAAGCGAGGGTAAGCCCGCAGTGGATGCGTATGTCAGCAATTTCTTAAGCGGCGGCTGCTCAAAGGATCCGATCGACCTGTTAAAGGCGGCGGGCGTTGACATGAGCACACCGAAGCCGGTGGAAGATGCACTGTCTGTATTTGAAGAGTACCTTGCACTGTTCGAACAGCAGATATAATTTTTGGCAACAATAACAAAGGGAGGAAAAAGTTATGGATTTACGGACAAAGCAGTTAGAAGATACAAACCGCATTGGAAGCATTGGCGCAATCGTTATTTCATCAGTAATTCTTATTATGACATTGCTTGGATTTGTGTATGGAAGCGGCGCATATCTGGTGGTGCGTGCGGCTGTGGCAATCGCGGTGATCCTCATCAACGCTGTCCTTGGCAGAGTCATGAAATCAAGCCCGAATTATGTGCATGTGTGCAGCTATTCCCTGCTTGCAGTCTACCTGACAACGGCGGTAACGATACGTTCCCTGACGATGATGGTGGTTTTATACAGCATCGCAATCCTTCTGATGGCGTATGCGAGCATCAAGATTGCTTACGAAGGCGCGATTGCCGCTTTGCTTGGACTGACGATCAGTGCGGGCATGCTGCTTAAGATGGGGCTTACCAATGCAACGGAGGTCGTAATGACAGGCATGTTTGCAATCTGTGCCTGCATTCTGGAGGTTATCATTACCAAGATGCTGATCAGGCATACCAGCGAGAATGTTGCGGCAGCACAGTCCGCAGCAGATGACCAGATCCGCACATCTTCCGAGGTGGTTCGTCTGGCGGAGGAGTTAAACCAGAAGTTTGTTGAGGCGCAGGGCGTTTCTTCTACTTTGAATGAGGCGATGCAGTCCAGCCACAATTCCGTTACGGAGATTTCGGAAAGCACAAAGCTGACTGCGGAGGCAATCGAGCAGCAGACAACACAGACCTCGGATATTTATCAGAGTATCCAGGCGGTAGGCAAAGAGGCACAGGCGATCAGCGAGATCTCAGATCGCACCAATGAGACGATCAGTGAGGGGGTAGCCCTGATCGAAAAGTTAAAGGATCAGGCGGCAGGCGTAGCCAGGATCAATACCGAGACAAAGGCGACTACGGAGGCACTCAACGTCAGCATCCGTGATGTTCAGGCAATCACAGAGACCATCCTTGGAATTTCAAGCCAGACCAACCTGCTTGCACTCAATGCTTCCATCGAGGCGGCAAGAGCAGGCGAGGCAGGAAAAGGCTTTGCGGTGGTTGCAGATGAAATCCGCAGCCTTTCCGAGGGAACCAGACAGGCAACGGAGAAGATTTCCGAGATCATTGCAAGACTGACGAAGGATGCGCAGAGCGCCGCAGACAGCATGCTGCAGTCAGCGGAATATGCGCAGAAGCAGAATGAGCTGATCGAGGAGACCGGCACGAAGCTTGCAGATATGCAGGCGGAGACGGACGAGCTGCACAGAGGTGTCGTTCAGGTAAATGAAGCGGTACAGAAGGTCGTTGAGGCAAATACGATCATCATGGAGAGCGTGACCAACCTTTCCGCAACAAGTCAGGAGGTTGCCGCATCCAGTGAGACAATGCTGCAGATCAGTGATTCTTCAATGAGTGCATTAGGCAGCATGAATGATGTGCTTGCAGAGATCAACAAGATCTCACACAATATGGAAGAGGCTGCAAAATAAATCATTTTGCAGGAAATGGAGTACAGATGGACAGAATTAAAAGCTTTGAAATCAATCATAACATTCTCGAACCGGGATTTTATATTTCACGCGAGGACGGTGACATCATCACCTATGACCTTCGCACAAGAAAGCCAAACGCAGGCGATTACATGAGCAATCTCTGCATGCATTCGGTAGAGCACATGTTTGCAACGTTTGTGCGCAATTCCGAGATCGCATCCGATGTGGTCTATTTTGGACCGATGGGATGCCAGACAGGATTTTATCTGCTCGTCCGCAATCAGAAGCCGTCCGATGTGTTTGCGATCACCAAGAAGATCCTGGCACAGATCCTTGCGTACGAGGGACCGGTGTTCGGTGCTTCTGCAATCGAGTGCGGCAATTACCGTAATCTTGACCTTGCAGCAGCGAAGGAAGAATGCGGGAAATACCTTGCAGTTTTAGAAAAGCAGACGAATATGGAATTTACATACCCGAAGGAGGATTAACAAATGAAGATCGGCGTTATTGGCGCTATGCAGATGGAAGTGGACAACTTAAAGGAGACACTTAAGGACACCACAACAGTTACATACAGCGGAGTGGAGTATGTATGCGGCAGGATAAACGATACCGAGGTAGTTGCGGCTGTCTGCGGGATCGGCAAGGTGTTTGCCGCAATCTGCACAGAGGCGATGATCTTAAAGTTTGATGTAGATATGGTGATCAACATCGGTGTGGCAGGTGCGCTCACAAAGGATCTTGGGGTACTCGATGTCGCAGTTGCAGATAATGTGGTGCAGCATGACATGGATACTTCCGCACTGGGTGATCCTTACGGTCTGATCTCAGGAATCAATGAGATTCTGCTTCCGGCAAATCCATCCATGTGCAGGCTGTTAGAAAACTGCCTGCAGGATAAGGGAGTCCACTATCTGACCGGCACGATCGCATCCGGTGACCAGTTTGTGGCAACAGAGGAAAAGAAGACATGGATCCGCAGCCACTTCGAGGCAATCGCTGCCGAGATGGAGGGTGCAAGCATCGGACAGGTATGCTACATCAACAAGGTGCCGTTTGCAATTTTGCGTTCAATTTCCGATAGTGAGGGCGGTGCGATGGATTATCAGACCTTCGCGGAGAAGGCTGCAATCCGTTCCATCGAGGTTGTGGTGGAGTTTATCAACCGCGCAGGAGAGCTGCAGTTATAAACGGAATGCAAATATGGATGCCTGCATAAGATGTAAAAAAGCTTTGTGCAGGTAAATATGAAATACTCGCATTATGTAAACAGAATACAGAAGAAAGTAAGGGAGCTGCAAAGAAAACCCACTGCGAAAGCATTCGTGGTGGTTCTTTTCTTAAGTCTGCTCCTTTTTGCTTTCCTGATAAAGGATTCGACGGGAAATGGTACATATCTGGCTACGGCGGCAAATATCGGAGCAGACAGCTCCTATGGGGACCGGGAGCTGCCGATCTACTGCGTGGACACGACCGAGAATAAGGTCGCACTCAGCTTTGACGCAGCCTGGGGCGCGGATGATTTTGAGCGGATCATGGAGACTCTGGATAAGCATAAGGTCAAGGTGACCTTTTTTATGACTGGTGGCTGGGTGGAGACATACCCGGACTGCGTGAAGGAACTGGTAGAAAGAGGACACGACCTCGGCAATCACAGTGAGCATCATTATGATATGACCTCAATCTCAAAAGCAGAGCAGCAGGACGAACTCTTAAGGGTACACGACCGGGTAAAGGAGCTGACCGGTTATGAGATGTACCTGTTCCGCCCGCCATACGGCGCATACAGTAATTCTGTCATCAACACCGCATACGGCCTCGGTTACTATCCAATCCAGTGGTCAGTGGACTCCCTTGACTGGAAGGATTACGGCGTAGATTCCATCATCAATACGGTTTGCAATCATAAGGCTCTCGCACCGGGCGCGATCATCCTGTGCCACAACGGCGCAAAGTATACGGCGGATGCACTCGATGCAATGCTGACCAGCTTAGAGGAGAAGGGATACCAGATTGTTCCGATATCAGAACTGATCATGCGCCAGAACTACCACATGGATGTTACCGGAAAACAGATCGCGAACTAGGGACGTTCCTTTTGACACGCGCAGCGCCCATTGGCACAACGAACGCCCATTGGCACAACGAACGCCCATTGACACGCGCAGCGCCCATTGGCACAACGAACGCCCATTGACACGCGCAGCGCCCATTGGCACAACGATCGTCCACTGGCACACGCAGCGCCCATCGGCATAACGAGCACTCACTGCCGTGCACAGCGTCTGTTGGAATGAGGCTTGTGCAGTTTGGATAAAAATGAAACGGGAAAAATACGCAAAAACATACAGAGAAAGATGCAATTACACTCAAAAAGAAGAATGGGTATGGCAGTCTGCACAAATAACCGGCGAATGCGCAAAAAATACAAAAAATGCGCACGGAATATGTTGTACATTTTGGCGTGACACCGTAGGCACGGATTAGGAAATGTGAATAAAAAAGAACCGAAAACCTTGGAAAACTTGCCGATTGAACGTAAAAGCAAAACAATGTTACACTTGAAGCATCAAGTGAGCAAACGGTTGCTCAAATGAAGGCAAGGAGGAGAAGCATGAAGAAGAAATGGCTACAACGGACAGTGACAGCCGCGTTGGCAACTGCGGTTTGTTTGTCACAAGGTGCATTTGCTAATTTAGGAAGTCTCGTTGAGGTACAGGCAGACACGACCAGTTTATTAACAAATGGTGATTTTGAGGAAGATATCTGGAATGGTGCTTGGAGTATATCAGTATCCGATAATAATTGGGATAATTTTGCAAGCGGTACGATCAAGACAAATTCGGAAGCAGATCATGTGCATGGTGGAAAAAGCGCGCTTGGAATATGGTTTGCAAACGACGATACCAGTGTCACGCTTTCACAGACCGTAAAGCTTGATACCGGAACTTATACACTTTCCGGATATGCAAAGGAAACAAAAGGTGTGACTGCAGGTGTAGAGCTTGTCGAGGCAGGAAGCGCATATACACCAACCACCGGGTATGGAGAATTTTCGGGAAGTATTACGGTGTCTGAGGCTGGTTCTTATACAGTAACTGTTAAAGTAAGTGGCAATAGTGGTGCATGGGTTGTGTTGGATGACTTTGCTTTAGTAAAAAATTCAGAAGATACCTCAAGCGAAGAAACTGTTAGCGTGGTAAATGGCGATTTCGAGACAGACATCTGGACGACTGGTAGTGGCTGGACGGTAACACCGGATTCTTGGGACAACTTTTCAGATGCAATCAAGACAAATTCGGAAACTGATCATGTACATGGTGGAAAAAGCGCGCTTGGAATATGGTTTGCAAACGACAATACCAGTGTCACGCTTTCACAGACCGTAGAACTTGCAGCAGGAACGTACGCGCTTTCCGGATATGCAAAGGAAACAAAAGGTGTGACTGCAGGTGTAGAGTTTGTTGGGGCAGGAAGCGCATATACACCAGCTTCCGGATATGGGGAGTTTACGGGAACCGTTTCTGTATCAACCGCCGGAACCTATACGTTAGCTGTTAAAGTAAGCGGAAACAAGGGCGCATGGGTTGTGTTGGATGATGTAACGTTAAAGAGAACCGGAGACTATATTCCACCAGCATACAGCTATGAAGATTTACAGACTTTAATTGCAAGTGTTCCAGGTGACGCCGGCTTTACAACGGAATCAGAAGCGGCACTTGAGACAGCGCTTGCAGCCGCAAAGGCTTGTACAGAGGAAACAGCCGCGGATGATATTGTAAATTGTTATACAGACTTGGAGACCGCATTAGCTAATCTTGTATATGCGGATGACAATATCTTCGTAGACAAAATAAGTGGTCTCAGTGACGATTTTATAAAGGGTGTTGATATTTCTTCCTACATTGCAGAGGTAAACAGTGGAGTTGTTTATAAAGACTGGAATGGCAATGAAGTAAAGGACGAGGAATTTATCAAGCTGCTTGCAGATGCGGGCGTGAATTACATTCGACTGCGCGTATGGAATCAGCCAAGCACGGCGGATGGAAAGACCTATGGTGGTGGAAACAATGACCTTGCAACTACCATTGAGATATGTAAGATTATCAAGAGCTATAATGATTTAACAGCAACCACAGATGACGATATAAAAGTATTGATCGATTTGCAATATTCTGATTTCTGGGCTGATCCGGATAAGCAGACAGCACCGAAGGCGTGGAAAGACATGGATATAGATACCAGATGCGCTGCGGTAAAGACCTTCACGACAGAGACACTTACAGAGATTGCAAAAACCGGTGTGGAAATTGGAATGGTTCAGATCGGAAATGAGACCAACACCGGTATCTGCGGAACGGCCATACCGTCCGTAGATCAGAAGAATTTTGACACGACGGATCTGACTTCTTATGATTATGTAAAAGTATTCAAGGCTGGCTGTGAGGGCGTTGGCGCATACAATGCACAGACTGGTGCAAGCGCCAAGAAAGTGGTTCATTTTACAGATCCTCATACGGCAGGAACTTTTTATGCAGAACTGTTGATCAAGGGCGGAGTTGACTACGATGTATATGCAACTTCCTATTATCCGTTCTGGCATGGAACCACCAGCAATCTTAAGGATATGCTTACCAGCATCTCTAAGCTGACGAATGCATCCGGAAACAATATACAGGTTATGGTCGCAGAGACACAGTATGTCCATACAAACGAGGATTACGATGGTGCGGACAATCAGGCGTATGAAGGAAAGAACAACATTGACCTGTCCGGCTGGTCTGTTTCTTTACAGGGACAGGCGAATGAAATCCATGATGTGATGGCAGCAGTAGCCGGTGTCGGCGAAAACGGAATCGGTATGTTCTACTGGGAGCCGGCATGGCTTGGAGTTGGCAATGCGTATGATGCAGATGGCAATATTGATGAGGCTGCACTTGCCGCCAATAAGGTTAAATGGGAGACTTACGGCTCCGGCTGGGCGACTGACGCAGCCGCAGAATATGATCCAAGTGCGGCACAGTGGGGCGGCGGCGGAACAAACAACGAAAACGCTTCTCTGTTTGATTTTTACGGAAATCCATTGTCATCGTTGAAGGTATTTAAGTATGTTAACTATGGTGCGGTTGCAAAAACTCCAAGCTATTATAGTTATAATGCAGATGAACTGACGAACATAACCGTAGAGACCGGTACTTCTGCACAGGAGATCAGGAGCAGACTTGCACAGGCAAATGCAACCGTAGGGTATGTCAACAATGACAAATCTACGGGAGCGGCCTCCATTGTATGGAGCGATGCAAGCTGTACCGATATTGCAAATAAAATCCAGACGACCGGAGCAATCGGAAATTCTTATCTGGCAGAAGGAACGATTACGGTTGACGGAAATAATTATACCGTTAAGACAAAGGTGTTCGTTGCACCGGCAGAGAATCTGATCAAAAATGGTGATTTTGAAAATGGATCAAGTGATTGGACATTTGAAAACGGCGGTATTTTATTCGTAGATGGTAAGAATCCAAGAAACGGAAGCAGCTACGGATTGACGATTAACTGCTACGATAACACCATTTCCGGTATTACCGCAGATGAGAACGGCTACTATCATGCATCTGCAACACAGGAGGTTTCCGGACTGGCAGCAGGCACCTACGAGGTAAAGGCATTTTTTGAAGGTGCTTCCGGACTGGGTGATGCGCAGGGTGAAGAATTATTTGTAAAAGTAACCTATGCAGACAAGGAAAAAGAGTCAGAGTATGTTACCCTAAAGGGTTGGATGGAATGGCAGTGTGCTTCTATTTCAGACATTATCATTACAAAGGAAATGGTTGATAACGGTACAAATACGATCAGCTTATCCATTGTTACGACCATTCCGTTAAGCAGCTGGGGTTCTGTGGACGATGTTTATCTGTACAAAGTTCCATGTGATGCAGACAAGACAGTTACTGTCCGTGAAAATGAAAAGGCAGCTACCTACACGGAAAACGGTTCTTATGATGAGGTTGTTTATTGTGCAACATGTGGTGAGGAGTTAAGAAGAGTAAGCCATGTGATCGATAAACTTACGAAGCCGAGTGAAGGAACGGAGACCAAGCCGGAAGAGAAGCCAGGCGAGGGAACGGAGACCAAGCCGGAAGAGAAGCCGAGTGAGGGAACGGATACCACACCGGAAGAGCCAAAGCAGGACGAGGAGAAACAGGAAGAAACAACCCAGACAGAAGCAGAGCCGCAGGTGACGGTAACAAGAGAGATTGCAACCAATGCACAGGACAATATCATCGAAAAAACCACGACCAAGGATACAATCACCGGGACAACCAGAACCAAGGTTGTTATGTGGGAGCCTTCAACCGGCGACCAGTATGTCATTAAGTCCACCGAGACGAAGGATGGCACGATAACCGATTCTTCTGTTTTCCTGTTCACAAAGAATGCTGCGATCACCAGTGCACAGGTAAAGCAGGCGGAAGAACTTGCCAAGAAGAAAAATGCGCCGCTGCTCGTATTTGTACATGATGCGGATGGCAATCTTCTCTACAAGGTTAAGCTCAATACGAAGGATATAAAGAAAAATACCACATTGAGCGTATACCGGTATAACGAAAAGACATCGACCTATTCAAAGCTCAAGAAGAAATATCAGACCGTAAAGAGTGACGCAGAGGGCAATATTGAGTTTGATTTCAATAAGACCGGAGCGACAAAGCGGTATGTAATCGTGTCAAAGGAGCAGGCTAAGCGGATCGACAAAAAGATCGCAAAAACGAAATAGGAATCAAGCAAAAGCGGAAATTTAAAATGAAACAATAACCCAAAGGGCTGGCAGCAATGCCAGCCCTTTTTCCATGTTGGGAATTACGGCAGGCTTTCGAACAGTCTCGTATTGACAGATAACTGATTATGGTGTATATATACAATATAAACAGTAACACGAACAGTAAAACAAGACAGGAGAGAAGAATTATGAAGATGGATTTGAAGCGAAATGCGAATGTGGAACCGCTTCTTGGCGAGAAGAAGGGCTGGAACATCATAGTTGAGATTTTGGCATTTCTGGCAGTGATGCTTGTGTGTATGATCGGGCAGGGAATTCTTACAACACCGTTAACCATTGCGCTATTGTACAGTGACGCGGGCTATATGGCGGCGGCGCGAAGCGGCGATCTGGCAGCGATCACGGAGGCAACAAACGCGGTTATCTCGAACGAGAAATTCATGATCATGTCATTGTTTGCGGACATCGTTATGATCGCAGTCACACTCGGCTTTTGCGCACTGTGTGAGAAGCGTAAGCCGCGGCAGGTCGGATTTACCAAGGGCGGTATCTTAAAGGAATACGGAATTGGTCTCGTGCTCGGCTTTGCGGTGTTTTCAGCGGCGGTATTGCTCGCAGTCTTTACCGGTGCCGTAAAATTGTCATTTGCCGGAGGCGGCGTGATCCTGGTCCTTTTTGCAATCGGATACATGATCCAGGGCATGGCGGAGGAGGTTTTGTGCAGAGGCTACCTGATGTGCTCTGTGGCGAGAAGATACCCGCTCTGGGTGGGCGTTCTTGTCAATTCCGTTGTGTTTGCGGCACTCCATCTTCTCAACTCCGGCATTTCGGCGCTGGCGTTTGTCAATCTTGTGCTGTATGGCGTGTTTGCTTCCCTCTATTTTGTGCGCAGAGGCAATATCTGGGGCATTGGAGCCTTCCACAGCATCTGGAACTTCGTACAGGGCAATTTTTATGGAATACAGGTAAGCGGTAACGGCAAAACAACATCTGTTTTTGCAAGCGCATTTACGGAGGGCAGGGATCTGATCAACGGAGGTGCATTCGGCATGGAGGGCGGACTTGCGGTGAGCGTTGTGCTTGCAGCCGGAATCATTTTGTTGTATCTTGAACCTTGGAAAAGAGAAGCTGCGGTGGCGGCATAATCAGAGAACAAAGACAGGGTGTATAACATGAAAATATCACAGACATCGGGTGTGCCGATTTATCAGCAGATTGCGGATGCATTCCGGACGGATATCCTAGCTGGGAAGTATTCGCAGGGAGAATATCTTCCGTCCATCCGCGGACTGGCAAAAGAATTAAAGATCAGCGTCATCACGACCATGAAGGCGTATGAAACGTTGCAGGAAGAGGGGCTTGTGACGGGACTTCAGGGAAAGGGCTTCTATGTGAATGCGCCGAATAGCGAAATGCTGCGGGAGCAGCATCTGCGCAAGGTGGAGGACTCTCTCACGGAGGCAATCCAGGCGGCAAAGATCGCAGGAATGAGTGACGAGGAACTGATGCAGACATTGCAGACGCTGTTTGCAATGAGAGAGGAATAGTATGGACGGACAATATGTAATAGAAGGAACAGGGCTTCATAAGAAGTTTAAGGGATTTTCGCTGGACATTCCGGGACTTCAGATACCAAAGGGCTTTGCAACAGCGCTCATCGGGGAGAACGGAGCCGGAAAGACAACGCTTATGAACATACTGGCGGGTATCCGTCTCGATTATGATGGAAAGATCCGCTATTTTGGAAAATACACAGATGAGGATCGCGAGAAAAATCCGATCGTAAAGAACAACATTGGATACACCGGTACAGGGGACTACTATCTGCCACAATGGACGGTACGGCAGGTGGAGAATCTGTCGGCACTCTTGTTTGATGGCTTTGACGTAAATTGCTTCCGGCAGTGGTGCCAGAAGCTGGCAATCTTTCCGGAGGGCAAGCCGGGAAAGAACAGCAAGGTCAGCGCGCTTTCCGATGGAAACAGAACCAAGCTGATGTTAGCAGGCGTACTTGCAAGAGATACGAAGCTGCTGCTTCTGGATGAACCGGCATCCTCGCTTGATCCGCTGATGCGCGACCGCCTGTGTGAGATGATCCGTGATTATCTGAATGAGGATGAGGGAGAAAAGAGCGTGCTTTTTTCTACACATAATATCTCAGACATGGAGAATGTAACCGATTATGCGATCGTGATGGAGCACGGCGAGATCGTGGAGCAGGGCTTTGTGGAGGAACTGAAGGAGAAGTACATTCTGGTAAAGGGCGAAAAGGCGGACGAGACTGCCGCAGCCGCTTACCTGTATTCGATGACAACAAACAAGTATGGATTCGAGGGCATCTGTCTGGCGCAGAATCTGGATAAGCTCGCAGGCATGGATATAACCACGGAGACTCCGACTTTGTCCCAGATCTGTGTCGCGATCATGAAGGTCAACTCCCGGATGGAGCAGAAGTAGAGGTGGACGGATGAAAATGCAATTAAAAAGCTATCAGGCGTTTGTCGCATGGGAATACCGAAAGACGGAGGTCTGGCTGCTTCCGGTGGTACTGCTGCTTGCCTGCTGGGTGTTTGCACCGCATTTTGGAGTGACGGCACTGAATGTATGCTACTGGGTGTATCTTTACACCGATATGACATTAGACTTTTGGATCATGGGTGGAATATGCAAAAAGCATAGCGCGAAAATGAGCTTCGTAAAGTCCTCCTGCTACGGATACACGGAACTTAAAATGGCGATCGTGACAGATCAGATAAGACGTTTTGCAATGTTTACAATCTTGTCCGTCGGATTGATGGCAATTACCGAGTTACGCGGGTTTCAGTATGGGAAAGTCGGAAACGTGGAGCTATGGTACACGGCACTTTTGATACTGATGCCGTATCTGTGTAACACCCTGCTTTTAAATATTTCGCGCTACATTGATTTCTTTCAGCTATACATACTGGTTCCATCCATCGGAAGCAGCTTTGCGGCGGGCTTTCTGGCAGCCTTCGGGGAGCAGCTTACGGATGGAACAGGGGTAACACAAAAAGAGTTGATCCTTTTGGTGGTCTTACTGATCCTTGGAATTGTGGCAACGGTGGCAACGATCTGGCATGTGCTGTTTCGGATAAAGCAAAGCTACCGCGATGTTGAGTGATGGAGGATACACATGTTTGATAGAATAAAAAAAGGGTTTATGCTTGCCGGATATGGACTGGGCTTTAAATCGCAGATCCTTTTTGCCGTGATGTTCATGGTGTTTGGATTCGTGATGGAATTTGCAAAGGGAGGAAGAAATATGCTGGGCGGCTTTTACATCGTCCTTGCTGCGACGTTTGTGCTCCAGCTTGTGATTTCACTGAATCTGTCGACGATGGTGCAGACCTCCCCATATAAGAGAAGGATCGGGACGATCATTCCGATCCTTACGTCAATACCATTTTTGCTTTTTAACTATACCGTGATGATCCTGATCCGGCTGTACTATCTGTATCTGAATCCGGAGGTAGCGGCGAGCACGGAGCAGCAGTTACAGATCAAGGGCGGACTTGTGGCGATCAGCTTTCTCTTGTTTGTCACGTCGGTCTATATGGGCGTATGCTACAAGTTTTTCTGGACGTCCTTCGTATTTCTGGTGATAGTCGTTTACCCGATCTCTTTTGCAAGCATGACGGAGCGGTTTTCCGGTATTGTGTCAGCAATCCCGGTTGGGGCGATCATTGCAGGCGGATATCTGATGATCCTTGTGGGACAGGCTATGGCGTACGTTTTATCCGTTCTTTTTTATAAGAAGGAATTGTCACGCACGGCGTTTTCCGCAGCATTGAAACGGAATTACCGGTAACTGTAAAACTTGCGCGCAATTCTTGATATAAAATGGCAGCTATGCTATACTATATCTATATGAAACTGCGGACAGGATCGCGCAGGAAGAAGAGTAGGAGATGCAAAGATGACAGAATCCGGATTGATGATATTTTTGATTTTAATTCTATTGGTAGTGATCGTGACAGTGATCGTTGCGGTGGTATCTTCTGTTACGGCAGCAGTTGCAGCCAATGAGGACGATGATGATGCGGAGGAAGAGGGCACATTGTAAGCGTGTGGTTCGGCACGACAGACATAGGATATGATAGTAATGGAGACTTTGGATGCAGATCTGAAGTCTCTTTTTGTATGGCGGCAATAAGAATCGCAAAAAATAAAAAGAGTATTAAAAGAGCAGGGAGAAGCTTGCATTTTCCCATTGGCGGCGTATAATGAGGACAAATTGACTGACCGGTCGGTCAGAAAAGGAAATCAGGACAAACAAAGTATCACAAGGAGGACAAACATGATTTCAAAGTATAGTGTAAAGCGGCCCTATACCGTATTGGTCGGTGTCGTATTGGTAATTGTTTTGGGCATTACGTCGCTCATGAAGATGACGACAGATCTGCTTCCGGACATGAGCTTCCAGTATGCGCTGGTTATCACGACGGATGTTGGAGCAAGCCCGGAGACGGTCGAGACAGAGGTAACGGCACCGATCGAGGCAGCAATGGCAACGACCTCCAACATAAAGGGGATCACATCGACCTCGTATAACAGCTATTCCATGGTTGTGCTTGAGTATGAGCAGAATGCCAATATGGACTCTGTTGTGATCGAGATCCAGCAGAAGCTGGATCAGTTGGAAGGCGCCTGGAGTGATACAGTAGGCACGCCTATGATCATGAAGATCAATCCGGATATGCTTCCGGTCATGATTGCAGCAGTTGACAAGGACGGACTCAGCCAGACAGAGCTTTCCACCTATGTGGATTCGGAGCTGGTTCCGGCACTTGAGAGTGTGGAGGGTGTTGCTTCCGTATCCGCAAGCGGAGAGATCACGGAGAGCATGGAGGTTACCCTGAATCAGGAGAAGATCGATGCACTCAATGAAAAGCTGAAAGCGGAGATCCTATCACAGTTTGCGGATGCCCAGAAAGAACTCGATGACGGAAAATCGCAGATCGAGGACGGACAGAGCGCGATCGATGATACCAAGGGACAGCTGGAGGATGCGATCAGCCAGGTACAGCAACAGCAGCAGGAGCTTCTGCAAAATGAGGCGGATCTGAAAACACAGAGAGAAGAACTTGTTTCCCAGCAGGCAAGCCTGCAGACTGTGCTTGATGGAATCAATTCCTTCATGGAGTCTGAGGACTATACCAGCCTTGCCTCCTTGGAAGAGGGAATCGGTCAGATGAACGAAGCAATCGATCAGGCACTTGCAGCAGGGGCAACCGAGGATATGGTTGCAACGCAGAGAGCGGAAGCAGCCGGCTATCAGGCACAGCTTGACACCGCAAATGCCGCGATCGCGGAGCAGTTTAAGGGACTTTCCGAGATGGGAATAACTGTAAGCAGCTATGCGGATCTTCCGGCAGCAGCGGGAACGGTCAGCGAGATGCTTTCACAGGTAAATACCGGTATCACGACGATCGACACCGCACAGGAACAGATCGCGCAGGGAAAGGTATCGCTTTCGGATGCACTTGAGACATTAAATACCAATACCGCACTTGCGGCGCTTTCCATCAGCGGAACATCAGCACAGCTTGCAACTGCGGCAGCATCTATGGATGATGCACAGGCTTCTCTTGATTCTGCAAAGGACAGCGCACTGGATTCGGCAGATCTGACACAGATCCTGACCGTGGATATGATCTCCAATCTGCTGACGGCACAGAACTTTAACATGCCGGCAGGCTATGCCGCAGAGGGAACGAAGGAGTACCTTGTCCGTATCGGCGACGCGGTAGATTCCCTGGAGGAGCTGGAGGATCTGGTTCTGCTCGATATGGGAATGGACAGTGTAGGAATCATCCGCCTTGGCGATGTCGCAGATGTTGCGATGGTAGACAATGCCGATGAGACCTACGCGGTCGTAAACGGCAATCCGGGCATCATGCTGTCGATGGAGAAGCAGACCGGCTACTCTACCGGCGAAGTCACAGATCGTCTCCTGGATAAGTTCGATGCTCTTGAGGAGAGTACAGACGGACTGCATTTATCTGTATTGATGAACCAGGGCGTCTACATTGATATGATCGTAAAGAGCGTAATGGAAAACATGATCATCGGCGCGATCCTTGCGATCTTTGTCCTGCTCCTTTTCTTAAAGGACGTAAAGACAACCATTATCATTGCATGTTCCATCCCGCTTTCCGTTATTACAGCAGTTACGCTGATGTACTTTACCGGAATTTCGCTTAACATTATCTCTATGTCGGGATTACTTCTCGGAATCGGAATGCTCGTCGACAACTCCATTGTTGTCATAGAGAACATCTACCGCTTAAGAGGAGAGGGCTATTCCATCCGCAGGGCGGCGGTTGAGGGTGCAGGACAGGTGACCGGTGCGATCGTTGCATCGACACTCACAACCGTAAGCGTTTACGCTCCGATCATTTTTACGGAGGGAATCACAAGACAGCTGTTTGTGGATCTGGCACTTACCATCGCGTTTACACTTCTTGCCAGCCTTGTAGTTGCGCTTACGTTTGTTCCGGCGCTGTCATCCGGAATGCTGAAAAAGACGAAGGAGATCAAACATCCCTGGTTTGATGCATTTAAGGAGGGCTACGGAAAGCTACTTAAGGTCTGCCTGCGGTTTAAGCCAGTCGTATTTATCGTTGCGATCCTGCTTTTGACCGGAAGTGCATACGCGGCAATCTCAAGAGGCTTTACCTTCATGGATATGGACATGGAGACCAACCAGCTCTCTGTCACGATCGCCGCAAAGGAGGACGAGAAGCTGACCTTTGAGGAGCTTACCGGTTATTCGGATGAGGTGATCGGACGCATCAGCGATATAGAAGGAATTGACACCATCGGAGCGATGGCGGGCGGAAGCTCGACCATGAGCATGATGGGAGGTACCTCTGACAGTGTGAGCATGTACATCCTGCTGGATGAAAATTCCGATGTTTCCGTACATGATGTGGAAGCAGAAATCTTAAACCGTACCGCAGATTTAGGCTGTGATGTAAGCACAAGCTCATCTTCTATGGACTTTACCACTTACTTTGGATCCGGCTTGTCTGTGCAGATCAAGGGTTCGGATCTGGATACTCTGCAGAGACTGGCAACAGAGGTCGCAGATGTCATGGAGCAGACTGAAGGAACCTGTGATGTAGAGGACGGACTTGACAATGTATCACCGGAGTTCCGAATCACGGTGGACAAGGAAAAGGCGGCGGAGTATGGCTATACGGTAGCGCAGGTGTTCCAGCTCGTATATGCAGAGATGGCAAGCAATACCTCAGCGACAACCATCTCAACGGACGTTAAGGATTACGAGGTCTATGTACAGACCGAGGAGCAGGCAGATACACAGCTTGCGGATATCAAGGCACTGACCTTTACCTATACCAGCAAGGACGGAGACGAGGAGGTGATCCCGCTTTCCGACATCTGCACGATGGAGGAGACGACCACCCTCTCTAAGATCACGCGTGATGCACAGAGCCGCTATATTACGGTATCCTGTGGAATCGACGAGGATCACAACGTCACACTTGTAAGTAATGAGCTTCAGAAAGCGATGAACAAGCTGGATATTCCGGAAGGATATTCGGTTTCCATGCAGGGTGAGGATGAGACAATCCAGGATGCAATGAGCCAGCTGGTACTCATGCTTGCGCTGGCGGTGATCTTTATTTACCTGATCATGGTTGCACAGTTCCAGTCCCTGCTCTCACCGTTTATCATCATGTTCACGATCCCGCTTGCGTTTACAGGAGGCTTTATCGCACTGTTTTTGGCAGGCATTGAGGTCAGTGTTATATCCATGCTTGGATTTATCATGCTGGCAGGCTTGATCGTCAACAACGGTATCGTGCTGATCGATTACATCAATCAGGCGCGGAAAGAGGGTATGAGCAAGAAGGATGCGATCATAGATGCAGGAAAGACACGTTTACGTCCGATCCTTATGACGGCACTTACCACGATCCTTGCAATGTCCACCTCCGCAGCCGGACTTGGTGAAGGCTCCGAGATGATGCGCCCGATGGCGATAACCCTGATCGGAGGTCTTGTATATGGAACGATCCTGACATTGATCGTCATTCCGTGTATCTATGATGCTTTCAACAAGGAAAAGAGCATGGTGGAGGAAGAAATCTAGTCTGATGCTGCATCCGAAAGAGGAAGTGTGTTATGGAAAAACAGGTATATATTCAAATTGAAAAAATAGCAGAACCACCGGAGAAAATGCGCCGGATGTATGAGGCGGTATCCGGGCTTGTCAAGGCAAAGAAGGAAATCGCAGACATCAAGGTGTCCGATATTACCAAGGCGGCGGGTATCGGAAAGGGAACGGCTTACGAATACTTTGAATCCAAGGAAGAACTGATCGCACATGCACTGATGTACGAGTATTCCATCAAGATCCAGGGACTGGCAAAGGCAGCGTTCGAGCCGGAGACTTTCCGGGAACGCTGCAGCCGGGTGATGGACTGGATACTCGAAAACAAAAATTACAACCGCATGTTTACGCAGCTGTTTTTAAGCAATGCAAGTCCGTATATGACGGCTGCACCGGAGCATCCGCCACAGGGCTGCCTGCCCGGAGCGTTCGGCTGTGAGGTACACGACTATGTGTATCAGCTGATCGATGTTTTTATGGAGGATGCTTACAAGGAAGGTGTGATCCGGGAGCAGGATCCGGGAAAACGGTCGCTGGCGCTTCTTACCGCAATGGTAGAATACGCATTTGTTATCATGGGACCGGCAGAGCCGCGCTACGAGGCACTTGGAGATGACAGCTTACGCACGTTCATCTACGAGAGTATGCTGCGGTCCTTAAATTAACCTCTTGACTTTTGGCGATGCCGCAAGTATGATAAGGTCATATAGGAAAAGGCGCTAAGAAAGAGGAGTACATGGTTTGGAAACCACAGAGAATGGCATTCGATTCCGGGAGGATATCCGAGCGGGACGGCTGAGAGATGCCTGGCGGAAGAATGATGGAAGGTAGCTTTTGAGCCGGAGAACCTAGAAAGCCGGACTGGCACAAGTTCTTCCGTTTCATCCACGTTACAGGATATGAGTTGTTCGAGCATTTTGCTCCGACAAGAACGAAGGTGGTACCGCGCCAATTCGCCCTTCATGCATTTGTTTGCATGGAGGGCTTTTTTAATCCAATTTATTATTTTCCACAGGAGGAAACCGAATGAGTAAGGAATTATCAAAGACCTACGACCCGAAGAACATCGAGGATCGTCTTTACCAGAAATGGGAAGAAAATGGCTACTTCCACGCAGAGGTAGACCGAAGCAGGAAACCGTTTACCATTGTTATGCCGCCACCAAACATCACAGGACAGCTCCACATGGGACACGCGCTGGACAACACGATGCAGGATATTCTGATCCGTTACAAGCGTATGCAGGGCTACAATGCACTGTGGCAGCCGGGAACAGATCACGCTTCCATCGCAACGGAGGTTAAGGTCATCGAAGCCCTAAAGAAGCAGGGAATCAACAAGTCAGACCTGACGAGAGAGGAGTTCCTTGAGAAGTGCTGGGACTGGAAGAAGGAGTACGGCGGACGTATTGTAAAGCAGCTCCGCAAGCTCGGATCTTCCGCAGACTGGCAGAGAGAACGCTTCACAATGGACGAGGGCTGCTCACATGCAGTTCAGGATGTCTTTATCAAGCTGTATAAGAAGGGCTGGATCTACAAGGGCTCCCGTATCGTAAACTGGTGCCCGGTATGTAAGACCTCCATCTCTGATGCAGAGGTTGAGCATGAGGAGCAGGACGGATTTTTCTGGCATATCAACTATCCGGTAGTCGGGGAAGAGGGACGCTTCGTTGAGATCGCAACCACCCGCCCGGAGACTCTGTTCGGAGATACCGCTGTCGCAGTCAACCCGGAGGATGAGAGATATCAGGACATCATCGGCAAGATGTTAAAGCTTCCGATGACCGACCGCGAGATCCCGGTTATCGCCGATTCGTATGTTGACAAGGAGTTCGGAACCGGATGCGTAAAGATCACACCGGCACATGATCCGAACGACTTCGAGGTTGGAAAACGCCACAATCTGGAGGAGATCGTTGTAATCAATGACGATGCGACCATGAACAGGCTTGCAGGCAAATACGAGGGAATGGATCGTTACGAGTGCCGGAAGGCGCTTGTCGCAGATCTTGAGAAGGAAGGCTTACTGGTTAAGGTTGTTCCGCATTCCCACAACGTAGGAACCCATGACCGCTGCCATACGACGGTTGAGCCGATGGTAAAGCAGCAGTGGTTCGTAAAGATGGATGAGATGATCAAGCCGGCAGTAGAGGGTGTCAAGAATGGGGAGATCAAGCTCCTTCCAAGCCGTATGGACAAGACCTACTTCAACTGGACGGACAACATCCGTGACTGGTGTATCAGCCGTCAGCTCTGGTGGGGACACCGCATCCCGGCATGGTACTGCGATGACTGTGGTGAGATGACGGTTCAGATTGAGAAGCCGTGCTGCTGCCCGAAATGCCAGAGCAGGAATCTGACACAGGATCCGGATACCCTCGATACATGGTTCTCATCTGCTCTCTGGCCATTCTCAACACTCGGCTGGCCGGAAAAGACGGAGGATCTGGATTACTTCTATCCGAATGACGTATTGGTTACCGGATATGACATCATCTTCTTCTGGGTTATCCGTATGATCTTCTCCGGATATGAGCAGATGGGCAAGGCACCGTTCCACACGGTTCTTTTCCACGGACTTGTACGCGACTCACAGGGACGCAAGATGAGCAAGTCCCTCGGCAACGGTATCGATCCGCTTGAGGTTATCGACAAGTACGGCGCAGATGCGCTGCGTCTTACCCTGATCACCGGAAATGCGCCGGGAAATGATATGCGTTTCTACTGGGAGCGTGTAGAGGCATCCAGAAACTTTGCAAACAAGGTATGGAATGCATCCCGCTTCATCATGATGAATCTGGAGGGATGCGCTGTTACAGAGCCAAACAGGGATGAGCTTCACACCGCAGATAAGTGGATCCTTTCAAGAGTGAATACACTTGCCAAGGATGTGACCGAGAACATGGACAAGTTTGAGCTGGGAATTGCGGTACAGAAGGTTTATGACTTCATCTGGGACGAGTTCTGCGACTGGTACATTGAGATGGCAAAGGTTCGTACCTACAAGAAGGATGAAGATCCGGCATCTGCAAATGCCGCACTCTGGACGCTTCGCACGGTACTGATCCAGTCCTTGAAGCTACTGCATCCGTACATGCCGTTCATCACGGAGGAAATCTTCTGCACGCTGCAGTCTGAGGAGGAGACGATCATGCTTTCCGATTGGCCGCAGTATAAGCCGGAATGGAACTTTGCCGAGGATGAGGCTGCGATCGAGCATTGCAAGGATCTTGTAAAGGGTGTCCGCAATGTGCGCACACAGATGGAGGTTCCGCCTTCCAGAAAGGCAAAGCTGTTCATCGTGTCCGAGGATGCGGATGTACGCGCTATATTTGAGAAAAACCGTGAGGTCTATATCAACCTTGCTTTTACCAGTGAGATCATTGTGGAGTCCGACAAGTGCGGAATCGGCGAGGATGCAGTCTCTGTTGTAATTCCGGATGCGGTTGTTTATCTGCCGTTAGAAGACCTTGTTGACTTTGAAAAGGAAAAAGAACGTCTGAACAAGGAGAAGGAAAAGCTTACCAAGGAGCTTGCAAGATCACGCGGTATGCTCTCCAATGAGAAGTTCTTAAGCAACGCAAAGCCGGAGAAGGTACAGGAAGAAAAAGAAAAGCTCGAAAAGTACGAACAGATGATGGCTCAGGTAGAGGAGCGCCTTGCACAGATGAAATAAAGGTGCTAAAATAATCTCAGAACCGGGCTGAGATCCTTGCCGGAAATCTTGTCGGCTGGTGATGAAAAAAGTCGCATAGATTTGCTTGCATAACAGAGCCACTAGTTTATAATAGAATAGTGGCTCTTCGTTGTTTAAATGAATCGTTAGATAGAAAGAGGCAATCGTATGATCAATTTTGAAGAAGAACTCAAAAATTACAGTCCAAGCCTTGAGGTGGAAGATGCTGAAAATGCTATTTATGGTCGGGATCTGACCGATGTAACTGATATTATCACGGAACTGATTCAGGACTTTAAGCGCGTGAACCGCTAGAATGAGGAAAATATATGATTTGTTATCGTTGTGGACATGAGGCAGGAAAAGCAGACCGTTGTCCGTCCTGCGGGTCAGACCTGCATGTCTTTCAGAGGGTGATTCGTATATCGAATTCCTATTATAATGATGGACTGCGCAAGGCGGAGGTGCGCAACCTCTCCGGTGCTATCATCAGTTTAAGGGCATGTCTGAAATTCAACAAATATCACATAGATGCGCGAAACCTGCTCGGACTGATCTATTATGAGACCGGTGAGACGGTATCTGCGTTAAGCGAATGGGTGATCAGCAAAAGCTATCAGCCGGAGCAGAACCGTGCAACCTATTATCTGGATGACATCCAGAAGAATCAGGCACACTTAAATACGATCAACCAGACCATCAAGAAGTACAATCAGGCACTTCTATATTGCCGGCAGGACAGCCGGGATCTGGCAATCATCCAGCTAAAGAAGGTACTTTCCCTTAATCCGAAGCTGGTCAGGGGGCATCAGCTGCTTGCACTCTTATACATTCAGGATGGCAAGTACGAGCTGGCAAAAAAGACGCTTCGCGCTGCCGGCAAGATCGACACGGACAATACCACGACGCTCCGCTACTTAAAGGAGGTCAATGCCTGCCTGAGAGCAAGCACCACCAAGAAGAAGGATGCGAGCGATGACCTGATCTCATACCAGAGCGGGAATGAGATGATCATTATGCCAAAGCGCTTCAAGGAATCTTCCCTAGGCTCCACGATCTTATCGATCGCGATCGGTCTGGCAATCGGTGCCGCGGTGACGAGCTGGCTGTTTATCCCAAGCATAAAGCGTGAGGCGAAGAACACGGCGAATCAGCAGATGATGGCAGCAAACGACACGATTTCTGCCAACAACCAGACGATTAGCGCGTTGGAGGAACAGATTGCCGCATTGCAGGATCAGGTAAACTCTGTGGAGGACGACTCGCAGGAGATAGAGCAGACCATCGACACCTATGAGGCTCTTTTGCAGGCGTATGATCTCTACTGTGCAGAGGACATCAGCGGGGCGGAGAATGCCATGAAGAAGGTCAAGACCGATCTGCTCAGTGAATCGGCGACTAAGATATACGATACACTTCATGCTTCTGTTGAGGCAAGCTACATCTCTGCCAGATACAAGGAGGGATACGACCTCTACAATGCATCCGACTTTGAGAATGCGGCTATCGCATTGCAGGAGGTTGCGGACAGCGATATCGACTACGAAGCCGGTATGTGCGCATATTATCTCGCACAGAGCTACCGCCGGAGTGGTCAGACAGAACTCGCTACAACCTATTACCAGTACATCATTGACAATTATCCGGGTACGCAGCGCGCCAAGACTGCCAAGAATTATGTGAAATAACTTATTATAACTGCATATAGTAACACTTACAAAAGACGTCTGAAGATGAAACTCTTCGGACGTTTTTTATCGCCCTGCCGCACTCAAAAAAAGGGGGAAAGCATTCACACAAAAATTGCTGAAATTCTTTCAACCCGTATTGTGGTGATGGCGTTGTGTCTTATAACGGCTTTGACACTCCAAGCTCGACTGTATGTGGCAGGCGAACTTGCTCTCAAACTTTTTAGGTTTTCTAAGCGGGCATTTTTACGAAGTTGATATTAGAGCATGCCCTTCAAAACTCGCTGTTTATGTGTTCTATTTATAAAAACTGTTTGCTCAAACAGTTGAAGGGCATGCTCACATTTCGTAAAAGCTGCCCGCGTAAGAAAACCACAAAAGTTCTCGGAAGCAAAGTCCGCCTGCCGCATACCGCCGAGCGGAGTGCTCAAACCTTTAGAAGACACGACATATAGCAAAACCACAATGCGGGTTGATTAGAATTTCGAAATTTTTGCGTATGCTTTTTTCTCTTTTTGGGTGTGGCAGGGCGGTAGGGGTGGTCAAAAAACTTACAGAGGATGATGGAAAAGAATATGCCGGGCTATATGGAAAGTGATAGAAGGAATATGCCGGGCAATGGGAGTCAGGAGAGAAGAAGTGGTTGGCGAAATGAGGAAAGGAGTCAGAATATGCGTCATAAATATGAGATAAGCGGAATACAAATGAGATATCACATGCCGAAGGAAGTGGATCAGCATGCGGCAGAAGAAATCCGGACATTTTTAGAGCAGATGATTCAGACTGCGCAGATCCGAAAGCTGGTCTTCGATTTTGCGGAGACAGAATTTATGGACAGTTCGGGAATCGGTGTGGTCATCGGCAGATGCAGGACACTTGGCTACTATGATGGAAAAGTGAGTGCCGCGAATATTGGAGATCGGGTAGCGAAGATATTCCAGGCATCAGGACTGTACAGGATCATTGAAATTGAGGAGGCATCATAATGGAAAAGAAAACGAATCACATGCATCTGTGCTTTGACGCAAGAACAAGCAACGAGAGCTTTGCAAGAATGGCGGTAACTGCATTTATGTCGGAGATGAATCCGACCTTAGAGCAGATTGCGGATGTCAAAACTGCAGTATCCGAGGCGGTGACAAACGCAATCGTGCATGGCTATACCGATGAGAACCGGCAGGTGGAGGTCGTGTGTGACCAATATGATAAGAAGCTGGTCGTCATGGTGGTGGATCACGGAGTCGGGATTGAGAATGTGGAGCAGGCAATGCAGCCGTTTTACACATCAAAACCGGAGCTGGAGCGTTCCGGTATGGGCTTCTCCTTCATGGAGGCATTCATGGACGATGTGAAAGTGGAATCAAGGCTTGGAATCGGAACGAAGATCACGATGTCCAAGTACATAAGTGCAGAATGAGGACCGCACAAAAGAGAAAGCGAAGGAGTCAGATGCGCAGGAAATAAAGCCGGGTGATGGAAGTGGCGCAGTGCAAAGCAGAAATTCCGTCGTGGAGGAAAATCTTGGGCTGGTATATATGGTCTTAAGGCGTTTTTCCGGGAAAAACTATGATATGGAAGAACTTTTTCAGGTCGGCTGTATTGGGCTGCTCAAGGCGGCAGAACGCTTTGACGCAGGGCGGAATCTGGCGTTTTCCACTTATGCGGTTCCGCTTATCATCGGGGAGATCCGAAGATTTCTGCGGGATGATGGAAGGATCCATGTCAGCCGGCAGATAAAAGAGGACGCAGGTAAAATTGCAGCCGTCCGGGAACAGTGGAAAAAGAAGTACAACAAAGAACCAACACTCGAAGAACTGGAAAGGGAGCTTGGAATGGAAAAAGAAGCAATTATTATGGCAATCGGAAGCCAGAATGCGGTGACGTCAATTTATCAGCAGATCTCGGAGCAGGAAGACGGAAAAGGCCTTACCGTAGAGGAGGGACTTGCAGATGAACGAAACGAGCAGGCGGCTGTCATTAACCGGCTGACAGTATCCCAGTTGATGGAAGAATTGGATGAAGATGCCAAAAAGCTGATCGTGTTGCGGTATCTGCGTGGAATGACGCAGATGCAGACTGCAAAAAGCATGGGGATCAATCAGGTGGCTGTTTCGCGCATGGAAAAGAAAATATTGCTTCAACTTCGTAAGAAATTTTAGTATAATAGGAAGAAGCTCAGACGAAAGGATGAAAAAACATGAAAAACACCCAGATATTATTAGAGGAGGCAGTGCTTCCACAGCAGTATTCCAACTATGTGTTTGATCTGTACGGAACACTCGTAGACATACATACCGAGGAAAATGATCCGGCGCTGTGGCAGAAGCTTGCCCTATTTTATGGATATTACGATGCCATATATGAGCCGGAGGAGCTAAAGCAGGCATACGGCGCGCTTGTAAAAGGAAAAGAGGCAGAGCTTAAACAGACGCTGGATGGTGATGCGCGGTATTCGCATGAGGCATCTCCGGAAATCGAGATCACGGAGGTGTTCCGGGAGTTGTATGCACGAAAAGGCGTGGAGGCGGACGAGGCGCTTGCGGTACATACCGGACAGTTTTTCCGGGTACTCTCCACGGAGTATGTGCGCACCTATCCGGGGACGGAGGCAATGCTGCGGGGATTGCGGGAAAATGGCAAAAAGGTATATCTTTTGTCGAATGCGCAGCGCATTTTTACTGAGTACGAGATGCACGTTCTGGGAATCGCAAAGTACTTCGATGCGATTCTGATCTCCTCCGATTACAAGACCAAGAAACCGGACAAGCGGTTCTTTGATGTACTGATGGAGCGGTATGCGCTAAATGACAAAGAGACCTTATTTATTGGCAATGATTCCCATACCGATATTGCAGGAGCGCAGACGGTCGGTTTGGACACTTTTTATGTACATTCCAATATTTCCCCTGCAAATGATTTGGCAGAAAACGCAACTTATGCGGTAAATAACTTTTTTAGTTGGTAAAAATGCATATTGCTTTTTTTCTTTTGCGTAGTACAATACTTTAGGAATTAAGAAGATGATTCAAAAGTCCTAATTTGCTTATGGAATAATTGCAAGAGGCTGGAATCGTACTACAAAAAGGAGGATGCAATTATGTTTGCAGCACGTTTGATTGCTGTTGCAATCTTCGTCGTAATGTTCGTCATGATCATTATGGAGAAGTTTGAGAAACAGTACATCACATTGACAGCAGGGTTAGCTACAATCGTTGGCGTGTTCGGTATTGGCGGACTTTTAGCCGGTGATGCCATGGACAGCATGTCGGCTTTGATAGACACCTTAAATGTCAAAAGTATTTTTACACGGGACTTCTGGTATGCGGCAAGTGAGTCTGCAGAGACTTCAAGCGGTATCAGCTGGTCTACCATCTTTTTCCTCGCAGGAATGATGATCATGGTTGAGGGAATGGCAAGAACGGGATTTTTCCGTTGGCTTTGCATGAAGCTGGCAAAGGCAGTTCATTATAAGGTAACTGCAATCTTTGTCGCATTTATGGTAATGTCATTCGTACTTGCCATGTTTATCGATAGTATCACGGTTATTTTATTCCTTGCAGCTGTTACCATCGAGCTGGCAAAGCTGTTGGAGTTCAATCCGGTTCCGATGATCATGTCGGAGGTATTCTGTGCGAACCTCGGCGGAAGTGCCACCATGTGCGGTGATCCGCCAAACATCATTATCGGTACTGCGTTCGGATATTCCTTTACACAGTTTTTGGAGAATACAGGACTGATTGCTTTGGTATGTCTGGTTGTTGTAGTTATTTTCTTCTATCTGGCAGAGAGAAAGTCTCTCGGTGTTAAGGAAGGCTCTACGGTTGATCTTTCCAAGATGCCGGATCCGAAGAGCGCGATCCTTGACAAGACCGGATTTATCATTAGCTGGGTAATTTTCCTGATCGCTGTTGCACTTCTTGTTACACATGCGACAACAGGACTTACCGTTGCAACGATCGGTATCGGTATTGCGATCCTTACGATCATCACAACCACAGCAGTTGGCGGCAAGGATGCTCTCAAGCACATCTTCAAGGGTGTGGATTACAAGACCTTGTTGTTCTTTACCGGATTGTTTGTCGTTGTAGGTGGACTTGAGCAGACAGGTATTCTGGAGCTGATCGCCGGATTTATCGAGAAGGTCAGCGGCGGAAATGCATACGTTATGGTTGCTATCATTATCTGGGTATCTGCATTTGCATCTGCATTCATCGACAATATCCCGTTTGCAGCTACCATGGTTCCGGTTATCTCATCACTTTCAGCAGCTTCCGGAATCCCGCTTACGACACTTGCATGGGCGCTTGCAATCGGAACAGATATCGGTGGTTCCGCTACCCCGATTGGTGCATCCGCAAACGTTGTCGGCTGTGCCGCAGCGGCAAAGGCTGGACACCCGGTTGACTGGGGAACCTACTGCAAGAAGAATGTTCCTGCAACCCTGATTGTTCTTGTGATCTCTACGATCCTTGTTTTCGTTCGTTACCTGTAAAATAGGCAGAGTCAGAAGAATTTAATATGGTATTTCAAAAGGACTATACATCAATGTATAGTCCTTTTTAATTTATAGGAAAATCCTTTTCCTATAAATTAAAATGCTCCGCAGGGATGCGACCCGTGTGGAGCTGAAGATGCACTTGCGTGCCCACACGGGCGCGCAAAGAGTCACAAAGTGACTCTTTGTTGCTACCTTTGACTTGCACGATTTAGTGTTCCATTTTATAATAAGAAGAGATGCATATAACGGTTTCATAACAAGTCAATTTTTGAAAAGAGAGGTATTACTATGGCAAACCCAAATGTACCAACACCTCACATTGAGGCACAGGTTGGAGAGATCGCAGAGACAATATTGCTTCCGGGAGATCCGCTCCGCGCGAAGTTCATCGCGGACAATTTCCTTGAGGATGTAAAGCAGTTTAACAGCACCCGCAATATGCTTGGCTTCACAGGAACCTACAAGGGCAAGCGCGTATCTGTCATGGGAACAGGAATGGGATGCCCTTCCATCGGCATATACAGCTATGAGCTGATCCATTTTTACGGATGCAAGAATCTGATCCGTGTCGGAACCGCAGGCACACTTCAGAAGGATGTACATGTAAAGGAGCTGGTATTCGGCATGGGCGCATGTACGACCAGCAACTATCCGGCACTTATGGGACTTCCGGGAACCTACGCACCAATCTGCAGCTATGAGCTCCTTGAGAAGGCTGTTGCTGCTGCAAAGGAGAAGGGCTACAAGTATCATGTGGGAAATATCTTATCCAGCGATGCGTTCTATGGTATGGAGCTTCCACATGGAAAGAGCTGGCCGGAGATGGGCGTGCTGGCAGTAGAGATGGAGGCAGCCGCACTGTATACGAATGCAGCAGCCGCAGGCGCAAATGCGCTCGCTATCCTTACGATCTCTGACGGACCGGATGAGGTCACCACGGCAGAGGAACGCCAGACGACTTTTACCCAGATGATGGAGGTTGCCCTCTCACTCGCATAGAAGCAGCAAGCGGGAAAAGAGCAGCATAAAACAGCCGCAATCGGGAACACTAATAAAGAAACGATAGAAAAAGGACACCGCCATGTTCCGCGAAAGCAGGACTGGCGGTTTTATCCTTTCTGTGGATATTGGGGGATGGACGACATGAAGATGGAGGATGGACAGATGAAGATAGACAAAGAACAATTATATAAGGAAGCGCAGACGTTGCAGGAGGAGCTTGTAACAGTAAGGCGCGAACTGCACCAGCATCCGGAGCTGGGCTTTGATCTGGTGTATACAAAGGCTCTGGTAAAAGATAAATTGCTTTCGTATGGATACAAGGTGCAGGAGATCGGAAAATGCGGGCTGATCGTCTGTGCCGGAGGAAAGAAACCAGGAAAGACGATCCTGATCAGGGGCGATATGGATGCACTTCCGATCGCGGAGGAGGCAGAGGTCGATTACAAGAGCAGGATTGAAGGAAAAATGCACGCCTGCGGGCATGACATGCACACGGCGATGGTACTCGGCGCGGCGAAGCTTTTGAAGGAGCATGAGGACGAGATCGAGGGAACAATCAAGATCGAGTTCCAGCCGGCGGAGGAAATATTCCAAGGCTCTGAGGATATGATCGCAAACGGACTTCTGGAGAAGCCGAAGGTGGACGCTGCCTTTATGATGCATGTGGTGGCGGGCATCCCGATGCCTTCCGGGATGATCCTTGTGCCGGGCGGCGGGATATCCACGGCTTCCTGTGAGCAGTACCACATCACCGTGACCGGAAAGAGCGGACACGGCTCTATGCCAAGCGCAGCAGTCGATGCGATCACGGCGGCAGCACACATTCATCTTGCTTTGCAGGAGATCAACAGCAGGGAGCTTGATCCGTTTTCATACGGTGTGTTTACAACCTGCAAATTCCAGGCGGGGGATGCGTCAAATGTGTTCCCGGAGACTGCGCAGATGTGGGGAACAATCCGCACCGTGGATAAGGACAATGAGGTTGGCGCACAGATCAAAAAGCGCATGACAGAGATCACTTCTGCAATCGCAACAGCGATGCGCTGTGAGGCGAGGGTGGAGTTCTATGATTTCTGCCCGGCAATGATAACGGACGAGGCACTGTCTGAGAGTGCGCGCACCTATATGAAGGAGCTATATGGAGATATGGTGATCGACATGGCTGCGATAAACGGGGGCAGACCGGGTGGCGGAAGCGAGGACTTTGCGTTTGTCAGCCACAAGGTTCCAACGGTCGGGCTGTATATTGCGGCAGGCAATTCCAAGGAGGGTTATCTCTATGGACAGCACAATTCCAAGGTGATCTTTGACGATTCGATCCTGCACCGGGGAAGTGCGGCATATGCGTATATGGCGCTGCGGTGGCTGCAGGAGCATTGACCGGTGGAAAAAATAAATAATTTATAAATTGTTAGCACTCTCTATTGACGAGTGCTAATTTGCGTGATATAACAAAATCACAAAAGGAAATATGAAGTCTGAAAGAAAGGAGACACAAACGATGAACATTCAAAAATTTACGCAAAAGTCAATCGAAGCGATCAACGATTGCGAAAAGCTTGCTTATGAATACGGAAATCAGGAAATCGAGCAGGAACATCTGCTTGTGGCATTGTTGCAGCAGCCGGATGGTCTGATTCCAAAGATGATCGAAAAGATGGAAATCAATCTGGAACATTTTACGGAGAATGCAAAGTCAAAGCTTGCAGCCCGCACCAAGGTCTCCGGAGGACAGGTTTTCGTTGGAGGGGATCTGAATAAGGTCTTGATCCACGCAGAGGATGAAGCAAAGCAGATGGGAGACGAATATGTTTCCGTAGAGCATCTGTTTCTGACTCTTTTAAAGTATCCGAACAAGGCAATGAAGGAGCTGATCAAGGAGTACGGGCTGAACAGGGAGCGTTTCCTGCAGGCATTGTCAACGGTTCGTGGCAACCAGCGTGTTACCTCAGACAATCCGGAGGCAACCTACGATACTCTGGAGAAGTACGGCTATGATATGGTCGAGCGGGCGCGTCAGCAGAAGCTTGATCCGGTAATCGGCAGAGACGAGGAGATCCGTAATGTCGTGCGTATCCTGTCCCGTAAGACCAAGAACAACCCGGTGCTGATCGGTGAACCCGGCGTAGGTAAAACGGCTGTTGTTGAGGGCTTGGCGCAGCGTATCGTAAAAGGCGATGTGCCGGAGGGCTTGAAGGACAAAAAGCTGTTTGCGCTGGACATGGGTGCACTTGTTGCAGGAGCTAAATACCGTGGTGAGTTTGAGGAGCGTTTAAAGGCTGTTCTTGACGAGGTAAAAAGCTCTGACGGACAGATCATTCTGTTTATCGATGAGCTGCATACGATCGTCGGAGCCGGAAAAACGGATGGCGCAATGGATGCAGGTCAGTTGTTAAAGCCAATGCTTGCGCGTGGCGAGCTTCACTGTATCGGTGCTACAACGCTCGATGAGTACCGTGAGTATATCGAGAAGGATGCAGCACTTGAGCGAAGATTCCAGCCGGTTATGGTAGACGAGCCGACGGTGGAGGATACCATCTCTATTTTGCGAGGCTTAAAGGAGCGCTACGAGGTGTTCCACGGCGTCAAGATCACGGATAGCGCACTGGTTTCCGCTGCGGTGTTATCCAACCGTTATATCTCCGATCGTTTCCTGCCGGATAAAGCGATCGACCTTGTAGATGAGGCGTGCGCACTGATCAAGACGGAGCTGGATTCCATGCCGACGGAGCTGGATGAGCTGAACCGTCGTGTCATGCAGTTGGAGATCGAGGAGACCGCATTAAAGAAGGAGACAGATCACTTAAGCCAGGAGCGGCTTGCAAATCTGCAGAAGGAGCTTGCGGAGCTTCGCGACGAGTTGAACAACCGCATGGCAAAGTGGAAAAACGAGAAGGATGCTGTTGACAAGGTAAGCAAGCTGCGTGAGAGCATTGAGAAAACGCGCGGTGAGATCAAGCAGGCACAGCAGAACTACGATCTGGAAAAGGCAGCAGAGCTGCAGTACGGTGTTCTTCCTCAGATGGAAAAGCAGCTGGAGGTCGAGGAGGCAACCTTAAAGGACCGCGATCTTTCACTGGTACATGAGAATGTCAGCGAGGAGGAAATCGCAAGGATCATTTCCAGATGGACGGGTATCCCGGTGGCAAAGCTTACCGAGAGCGAACGTAACAAGACACTTCATCTGGATGATGAACTTCACAAGCGTGTCATCGGACAGAATGAGGGTGTTACCAAGGTTACCGAAGCAATCATCCGTTCCAAAGCCGGAATCAAAGATCCGACCAAGCCGATCGGTTCATTCCTGTTCTTAGGACCTACCGGTGTCGGCAAGACCGAGCTTGCAAAGGCACTTGCAGCAAGTCTTTTCGATGACGAGAGCAATATGGTACGACTCGATATGAGCGAGTACATGGAGAAATACTCCGTGTCTCGTCTGATCGGAGCGCCTCCGGGATATGTAGGATATGACGAGGGCGGTCAGCTGACCGAGGCAGTGCGCAGAAAGCCGTATTCCGTTGTATTGTTCGATGAGGTCGAAAAAGCGCATCCGGATGTATTTAATGTGCTGCTTCAGGTGCTTGATGACGGACGTATCACAGATTCACAGGGACGTACCGTGGACTTTAAGAATACCATCATCATCATGACCAGCAACATGGGTTCGCAGGAGCTGCTTGAGGGAATCGGTGCGGATGGCTCGATCCTTCCGGAATGCGAGGAAGCTGTCATGAATGAGGTACGAGGACACTTCCGTCCGGAGTTTTTGAACCGTCTGGATGAGATCATTCTCTTTAAGCCGTTGACCAAGGACAACATTGGCGGCATCATCAAGCTGCTGATGAACGACCTGAATAAGCGTCTGGCGGACCGCGAGATCAAGGTCGAGCTCAGTGATGCGGCAGAGCAGTATGTGGTAGATCATGGCTATGATCCAATCTACGGAGCAAGACCGTTGAAGCGTTACCTGCAGAAGTATGTGGAGACGCTATCTGCAAAGCTGATCCTGGCGGATCAGGTGCGCGGTGGAGATACGATCCTGATCGATGTAGAAAACGATGCTTTGGTTGCCAGGGTGAAAGTGTAAGCGGCATTCCCTTGTGCATACATGGCGAAAATGCATAAAAGTACACATGGAAACAGTGTTTTTTCGAGGTTTTTTTAGCATAAAGTAGAAAAACAACATTGTTGTTGTAAAGTGGCAGAGATTCATGTATTCTATTATTTAGAAAATGAATTTTCTGCCACTTTTTCTTTCAAATTTAATACGAAATGAGTTATAATGAAGATTATATTAAGATAAAGTTGCAAGATTGAAAGACAAATTATTCATATCTAGGTAAAAGGGGATTGCTTGGAACTATGGATCTGTTTGAGTATATGAGAGAGCAGAACATGGAGTCGGAATCACCGCTTGCATCAAGGCTACGACCGACAACACTTGAGGAAGTGGTCGGGCAGCAGCACATTGTCGGAAAAGATAAGCTACTATATCGGGCAATCAAGGCGGATAAGCTCAGCTCCATTATTTTATATGGTCCTCCGGGAACCGGTAAGACGACACTCGCGAAGGTGATCGCCAACACCACAAGCGCGGATTTTATGCAGATCAACGCGACTTCTGCCGGCAAGAAGGACATGGAAGAGGTTATTGAACAGGCGAAGAATAACCGTGGAATGTACGGCAAAAAGACGATCCTGTTTATCGACGAGATCCACCGCTTCAACAAGGGACAGCAGGATTATCTGCTGCCGTTTGTGGAGGACGGGACGATCATTCTGATCGGTGCAACGACGGAAAATCCGTATTTTGAGGTGAACGGCGCACTTTTATCCCGCTCTGTGATCTTTGAGCTGAAGAAGCTGTCGAAGGACGATATACGGGTACTTTTGCAGCGGGCGCTTACCGACAGCGAGAAGGGAATGGGTGCTTACCACGCCGAGATCGATGAGGATGCGCTTGAATTTCTTGCAGATGTGTCGAACGGGGATGCAAGGGCGGCACTCACTGCGATCGAGCTTGGGGTGCTTACAACGGACCGGTCGGAGGACGGCAAGATCCACATTACGATCGATGTCGCAAGTGAGTGTATCCAGAAGCGTGTCATATCCTACGATAAGACCGGAGATAACCACTACGACACGATTTCCGCATTTATCAAGAGCATGAGAGGCTCTGATCCGGATGCAGCGGTGTATTATCTTGCGCGGATGCTCTATGCGGGAGAGGATGTCAAGTTCATTGCCAGAAGAATCATGATCCTTGCCTCCGAGGATATCGGAAATGCAGATCCGATGGCGATGGTTGTGGCGTCTGCCTGCGCGCAGGAGGTTGAGCGTGTGGGAATGCCGGAGGCGCAGCTTATTCTGGCACAGGCGGTTACCTATATGGCGAGCGCACCCAAGAGCAATGCTTCGTGTGAGGCAATTTTTAAGGCGATGCGCGTGGTGAAGGAGACGAAGACTCCTCCGGTTCCGACGCATCTGCAGGACGCACACTACAAGTCAGCAGAAAAGCTCGGACACGGGCTGGGATATAAATACGCACATGATTATCCGAATCACTATGTGAAGCAGCAATATCTGCCGGATGGTCTTACAGATCAGGTATTTTATGAACCGACGGATATCGGATACGAGAAGCAGATACGGGAATATTTCAAAAAAATAAAAGAAGAGTCATAAAGGAGAGCAAAAATGAAGAAGTATCAGGAGATGAGCAGGGAAGAACTGGTCGCAGAAAAGGAAGCACTTGAGGCAGAGTACCAAAAGATCAAGGAACAAGGCTTAGCACTTGACATGTCAAGAGGAAAGCCGGGAACGGATCAGCTTGATCTTTCGCTTCCAATGATGGATGTTTTAAACTCCAAGAGCAGCTTTAAGAGCGAGAACGGCATGGATCTGCGAAATTACGGATGTCTGGACGGTATTCCGGAAGCAAAGCGCCTGGTTGCCGGAATGATCGGCTGCAAGCCGGAAAGCGTGATCATCTATGGTAACTCCAGCCTGAATGTCATGTATGATCAGATCGCAAGAGCGATGTATGACGGCATCTGCGGCAACGAGCCGTGGAGTAAGCAGGGCGACATCAAATTCCTTTGCCCGGTACCTGGATATGACAGACATTTCGCGATCACAGAGCATTTTGGCATCAAGATGATCCCGATCGATATGCATGAGGACGGTCCGGATATGGATGCCGTAGAGTCCTATGTCAACACAGATCCACTGGTAAAGGGTATCTGGTGCGTACCAAAGTATTCCAATCCGCAGGGTGTTGTATATTCGGATGAGGTAGTACGCCGTTTCGCAGCATTAAAGCCGGCTGCAAAGGATTTCAGAATCTTCTGGGACAATGCGTATGCGGTTCATCATCTGTACAAGGAGAATCAGGCACAGATCCTTGACATCCTTGGAGAGTGTGAGAAAGCCGGCAATCCGGATCTTGTATTAGAGTTCTGCTCCACCAGTAAGGTAACCTTCCCTGGAAGCGGAATCGCTGCTCTTGCAGCATCCGAGGCAAATCTTGCCGATATCCGCGGACAGCTTACCTTCCAGACCATCGGATATGACAAGCTCAACCAGATGCGCCATGTAGCATACTTCCATGATATCGAAGGACTGAAGGCACACATGGAAAAACAGGCGGAACTTATCCGACCAAAGTTCGAAATGTTAAATGAACTTTTAACAAAAGAGATTGCTCCGCGAGGAATCGGTACATGGGTAAATCCTCTTGGCGGATACTTCATCAGCTTTGAGAGCCTTGAGGGATGTGCAAAGCAGATCGTTGCAAAGTGTAAGGAAGCCGGAGTTACCATGACCGGTGCCGGAGCACCATTCCCGTACGGAAAAGATCCGAAGGACAATGTCATCCGAATCGCTCCAACCTTCCCTTCTCTGGAGAATCTGACAAAAGCGGCAGAGGTATTCGTTGTTGTGGTACGTCTGGTCAGCGCAGAGAAGCTCTTAAACGACTGATAAATATTTAAACAGGATTTAATTAGGAGACGAACACCATAGAAAATATGGCGTCCGTCTCTTTTTGCGTTAAATTGCCATCGGAATGCAAAGGGAAGAAGTTGCCATGGTAAGTGCAAAATACCGGTGAAAAACAGAAGGAAATATGTTCGGATTTAACTTTTATATTAAGAGATAATATAGTTGAAAAACAGATAAAGACAGACAACAGATAATAAAACATAAAAAAGGCAAACAAATGACAACAGAAATTGCAGACAAACACAAAAATGCAGGATGCATTTCAAAACACAGAAAAAATATTCAGAAAAAGTTCTTTACAAACAAGAAAAAAGCATGTAAGATAAAACCACTCTTTTTTATCTGATTTCTACCGACAATCGTCGGGAGATTCCAATTTTTTATGAATTGAATAGAGCTATGCCCTTTTCCGGTTCCGCAGAAAGCGGGGAAAGGATATTAGTATGAAAGAAACAATCGCACACATTTTAGAGGTAGTTGTAGTAGTTATCGCTTTATTTGCAGTTATTGCCATTATCACAATGATGACGCAGACCGGAAGGCGGGACGAGACAGGAAAGCTGGTTGGCGCCGGAGTGATCACGCAGCAGATCGATTCTACCATCGATAAGGTATTTGAAAAGACCGCCGATGCGATCGAAGGCACTTCCCTAAAGGACGATGTAGAGGGAAATGGTACCATCGATGGACAGTAGAAGAAAAAGCGAATGGCAGCTTACCAGAGATATATTTGGCCCTCTCTGGCAATTTGTTGCGGATGATTCGGTAACGGATATTGACTGGGACGGCGATTCCCTTTGGATCGAGTATGCGGGCGGCAGGAAGGAATGCGTCTGTCAGGAGGGGATTGATGCCCGGTTTGTGGACAACTTTACGCAGTATGTAGCCAACCATGTCGCAAGACCGTTCAATCAGGTGGAGAATACGCTGTCTGCGGAGACGGAGACGCTGCGCATCACGGTTGTACATGAGTCGCTTGCCACAAGTGGGCGCTGTTTTTCCATCCGGAAGTCGATGCCGAAGCTGCGGTTTGGTGCATTGCAGGCAGTGGAGGAGGGCTACTGTCCGGAGGCGTTTTTACATTTTCTGGTAAATTGTGTCGCAATCCGCTGCAATTTTGCATTCTGTGGGGAGCCGGGACATGGCAAAACGGAATGTGCCAAATTCCTATCGACCTTCATTGCGCCCACGGACAAGGTGATCACCGTGGAGGATACACTGGAATGGCATTATAAGAAGATCAATCCCGGAAAGCGTGCAGATGAGATCAAGATCGGCTCGGAGGAAGAATACCCAAAGGCAATCAAGGTTGCACTGCGCTTAAATCCTACCTGGCTGATGCTTTCCGAGGCGAGATCGACAGAGGTGCAGTATCTGGTGGAGGGCTGGAGTACCGGAGTGCATGGAATGACGACCATCCACACAAGTGATGTGAGGAAAATCCCGGATCGCGTTGTCAATATGATGGGACAGGGAATCGAATCCGAGCGCATGGTCAATAACATCTATACCCATCTGGATCTGGGAATATTGCTGGAGCGCACAACAGACTCCAATGGAAGGATGCAGAGAAAAATTACGCAGGCAGCTATTTTTGAACGGCAGGGGGATCGGAATGTCTGCACCCTTCTGATGGAAAACGGGGTGTTTATGAAGTCTGCGATTCCGGAATCCATCCTCTTTCGGATGAAAAAAGCAGGAATACGGAATGCCTGCAGCTCTGCGCTCCTGCAGGAACGGTTTCGTCAGGAGAAAATGGGGAACTTTTACGGAATGGAGGAACAGGCAGGATGGGAGATTACATCAGGCTCTATAAGGGCAGTTGCGGAAGAAGTAAGCGGGATCTATTAAAAGAAGAACATCTGGCAGAATGGCACGAAAAGGTCTATCTGCTGCCGGTTTTTATCGGAGGAAGCCTGTTATGCGTATGGCTGTTTCAACTGCGGCTTATCTACATAGGCATTCTGCTGATAGGCGCGGTGGCGGCATCGGCTGCCATAGGGCGCGCCTGTCAGACGGAGGCGGCGGAGCAGCAGAAGTTTTCCGATGTCAACAGCTATATGCAGCAGTTTATGAGCGCAATGGTCCTGCACCGGAGAATCGCAGCGGCACTGGGGGAGGTGTACATTACATTTCCTGAGGGAAGGATGCATGACACGTTACAGGAGATGCTTTGGATGATCCGAAGGTCAGATGATCCGATCCGCGCAGAGAAGCAGGCGTTTTCTTACATGCAGGAGCAGTATCCGGAGGCACAGCTTCGCCTTGTCCACGATTTTGCCCTTAGCATAGAGAGCAGAGGAGGGGATTTTGCAGCAGAGATGGAGCTTTTGGGAAGCATGCGCCAAAGGCACGAAAAGCGTGTGGAGCATTGCCAGAGCAACATGAAAGTAACCGCATATATGTCGGTACTTTTGTATGTTGTGATGATTTTTGTCTGCGTGCTGGTCCAGCGGATGATGCCCCGCCAGTTGTCTGTCCTCTCCATGACCTTATCCCAGGTCAGTGAGGTGACGATGGTTCTGGTGTTTTATTTTTTCCTGTATATGGTAATTCGCAATACCGCAAAAGGATGGATGCGGCAGGAACGGCAGATGAGCGCCCAACGGGCAAAGAAGCTGTATGCCTATATTTACAAGTGGCGTCCGGGCGGCAGGGCAAGAACTACGGGGATTGGAAAATGGCTGTTTGGTCACAGGCTCGTCTACCGGATACGTTTGCACATCGCAAGGAAGGAGGTCTGCCGGATGGTGCCGAGATGGCTGTTTGACGTATGTCTTCTTATGCAAAAATACAATATCACGGTGTCCATCACGGAATCGCTTCGGACTGCACCTGCAATCTTAAGAAAAGAAATCCAGAAGCTGCTCGAACAGCTGCGTAGAGATCCTTCGGATGTAAAGGCGTATGCCCGGTTTTGTGAATGGTATGGGATTCCTGGGGTGACGCAGACCATGCGGATGTTTATGGCGATGCAGAATGGAACGACAGGAGATACAAAGCTTCTGATGGAGCAGTTGATCGGGCACAACATGAATATGCTCGATGAAATGGACGAAAAGGAAGCCAATCTTTTGGACGCGGTCAATGTCAGATACCATATTTACCCGATGATACCGGGAGCTATTGTCATGGCGGGGTATCTGTTCAGTATGGTCATGCGCATCTTTTCAACGATGTCGTCACTTATTTAGGAGGTGCGGATGGAAGCTATCTGGAAAGCAATACTTGGCGTTTTTATCAGCGCGATGATCATTTTCTCCGGCGTAGCAATACTTGGTGCCAACAATGCGGCAGCGGAAGCGGAGCACTATCTGTATGCTGTTGCGGGCGAGATCAGTGCAGCTAATTTCGCGGAGGAAGTGCGCCTGCGAAAAATAGAAGAGGCAAAGGGCTATGACTATGCGCTCTCGGTAAAACTATCCGGGGATGCGGTTGAGGACGCGTTTTATACGGGCTATGCGATCCTGACCATGGAATACCCGTATGATGTGCCGCTGATCGGGTTACATAGCGTGCAGCGAAAGCAGCTGATCGTGTATTAGGAGGATGCTATGAAAAAATGGGTAGAAATGATCGGTGAGACCGTGTGGTATGTATTGATCTTTGGCGTGGCGTGTGGCGTGCTAGGGGAATGGTATGTACGCCTGACTGCTTATTGAGGAGGAGAAATGCAGTATACAGTAGAGGAAATCTTGGATTTGATCGCGGAAGCAATCGGGGCAATATGTTTGATCGTCCTTTTCCAGCAATTTGTCATGGGAGGGATGGCTTGCTGCCTATCCCGGATGATCACGATTATGCTTACGCAGGTGTTAGGAGGCTGAATTGGAGCGGACGATTCGATTGGTTCTGGAAATGACTGTAACCGGGATCATGGTTGTGTTTTTACTGACGTATCTCCTACGGGGGGATATCCGGGGCAGAAGCGGTGTATGGGAGGGAATGCAGACAATCGCAATTCCGGTTGCCGGAAACATGGATATGGAGTTTGGCAATACAGATGGAAATGGTGCCGGACAGATTCCTGAAGTTTTTCTGGAGGGGGGACAATGTGTACCCAACCGGGAATATTTACTTTGTGAATTATTTCCCAATTCGCTGCAGCAAACGGTATATCTGAAGCTGGAGGAGGTGTGCATGGCACAAAAACCGGTATTAGCCAGAGGAAATTTGGAAGAACTGTCGCAGGAGGAGAATCCTGCGGCGGCACTGTACGACAGTGCGACGGACACACTTTGGTTTACACGTCCGGGAACGTATCGGGTGAGCCTTATCGTGGGGACACAATATGGAAGAAAGCCGAGCCGCCGGGTCTTTATGACCGTTCCGGTAGTATCCGGCGAAGCACTGATGGAATAGGGGGGAAGGCAATGCGGAATATTGTTATGGGAGTTTGTGCGATCGGCTTCTTTTTATTGGTTCTGCTGGTCGGCGGAACAGTCTCCATGCGTCAGAAGCGTGAGACGGAGCTGGAGGCTGCGGTAAATCTTGCCATGGAACAGGCACTGCAAAGTGTTGTCTACGATGACGGGGACTCCCCGGAGGACGATGAGAAGCTATGTGTGATGTTTGAGGAGCTTTTGATCGCCCAGCTATCGGCAAACGCAGCCTACCGCATCGACATTCTTGATGCCAGCGCGCAAAAAGGGCTGCTGAGTGCAACGGTGACGGAGCGCTATGCGCACACAAACGGAAGAAAGGGCTGCATAACGGTTCAAAAGACGGCAATCTGTGAGCAGACGGCAAAGAAAAATAAATATGGATACCGGACGCTTACCTTTTATGTGGGAGAACAGATCTTCCGCAGGTATGAGCTGGGTACAGGGAGTACATTGCCGGTACCCGGCACCCCGCAAGAGGAAGGCAGGATATTTTCCGGCTGGAGAAACCTTACAGATGGAAAGTTTTATCAGGCGCAGGAATTACAGGAGATGGTCTTAGATGAGGACATGGATTTCTATGCGCAGTGGCAATGAGACAGAGAAGGGGGATATATGAGACATGTGAGACTATGGGTGGCAGCAGGATGGATACTGCTGTGTGTGTTGGGGATTGGAGGAATGGTATGCAATCAGAGGGTGCAGGCTGCCATAACAAACAGTGGCATAGTATCCGGTGTGCCGGCATACCGCTCGGCTTGCGGAACACCGGAGGATGTAAGTGCGGGCGGCTACGCGGATGCGGTCATTTACAACGACCGCGTATGTAACGGAAAGAGCAGTACATGGCAATTTAAAAATGGATATGTGTTTTGGTCAACGAGGGCGAAAGCTGCCGCGAACCAAAAGACGACGCTGTACCGTTCGATCGGGTGGGATATTACGTTTTCTGCGGATTTAAACGGAAATAACCGGATCGATTCCGATGAGAAAATTACAATTTCTGTGGCAAGAACCATAAACGGCGCGTATCTTCCACAGATGAATTACTACTATATCAATTATCAGGAGAAAGAAACGGACGGACAGCTTTATAAGTACAGCCTGTATGCGATGTCATACGACCGGCTGCAGGAGCTTGCAGCCAACCATGAGGCGGCAGAGAAGGGCGGAAAAACACCTGTTACGACAGCAATATTTCATAATCCCAATGTCAATATTTCAATCGACGCCATTATGACGACCGTGGAACGCGATGCTTATGGAAATGAGACGTTAAACGGAGCAATCCGTACGGAGAACGGAACCGGAGCGTCGGCGGTAAGACAGGATGCGACCGGTTCTGTCACAACGAGCGGGACAGTCTACCATTGCAACGATCCGAAGGATTACGGACAGCTTGTGGAGCGCTTTAATGAGGCGAGCATATCAACTTACAGAAACAGCGGAACAGTTCATAATTACAGACTAAAGCTGGAGTTTTATGTAGACAAAAAGATGTACGATGCCGACGGAAGTAACGGCTGGTCGATCCGCGAGGATAACGGGCAGATTTATTATAAAGGAAAGCCATACACGCAGAGTATATCCCTATGGGAGACGACAAGGATTCCGGATCTGAAGGAGTTTGTGTCCATGGACGGATACCGTCTGACCGGCTCGTGGAGATGTGGGGATAGTGCGTGCTATGTGAATGAGCAGGAAATTTATCACACGACGTATCTGGCACAATATGCAGATTATCCAAGATACGTCTCCAACATTTTTGAGGGAAACGGAGTCCTGCGGCTGTATGCGGATTCTGCCGTGTCATGGAAGGAGAATGAGTACCGCATCGAGTATTATTCCAAAGCAAAAGAAAATCAGTCCTTTTATCAGAAGGTTGCAACGCAGATCTGCCAATACGGGCAGGAGTACCGGATCTATGACACCGGTAATACATCAGCACCGGATATCGATGGAGTGGAACTTTTGTATTGGACACAAGGTGTGGAGCCGGATGCAAAAAAGATAAGTCCGGGAACTAAATTTTCCGGCAGAGACTTTTCCGTAACAAAAGGGAATGATGGAAAAGTGATCAAGCTATATGCTGTGTGGGGCGTGCAGTCCTACACGATCACCTGCAAGGAGAACTGTCCGGTGGGGAAGAATGCATCCCAGTATTTCTACGAGATATATGGATTGGGATTTACGATGGATGCAACGCTTGCCGCGACAAAGACATCAACCGATCCGTTTTTCTGGAAGAGTCAGGGGAATCTGACCGACACGGCGAATCTGAATGTGCAGATGCCGAAGCAGGATGGGTATATATGGAACGGATTCTGGGACAAGAAGGTGAAACGGCAGTATATTACGCCCGATGGAAAAATCCTGTTCGATTCCGCAAAGACTTTTGAGGCGGATACAACAATCTATGGGGACTGGCGGAAAAACTATACGCTCACTGTGATGTACCGGTTGGGAGATGCGGTCAGCATCCAGACAAATGAAAGCGGCTATGGAATGGATTCCAACGGTTTTTTAACGGTAAAGGGCAAGACGGTTACGAAGCAATATCTTGCCACAGATACGGTCACCGTGCAAAAAATCCCGGACTGCATCGAGCGTAGTGGATGCACGAGACCGTCAAAATGGCAGATTGAAGATACCGGAGAACTTGTCTTGGGCGGCGGGAGTTATTCCGCAAAGGTGCTTGCTAAGAAAGCGGGAGGTAATCTGGACAGGGAGAATGTCACGGCAATCCTACAACTGCCGTGGAGTGAATTTCCGTATTATGTTGATTATTATTTTAAGAATGCTTCGACCGGAAAGTATGAGATAAAAGCATCACAGCAGTGCAGGTATGGGAAAAACTACCGCTTCTATTCCGAACAGCAGGCGGAGGCGGTAAAGGCTCCGGCAGATAAAGTATTTAAGGGATGGAGCACGACAAAAGGAAGCGGCCGTGTCGATTATCCGGCAAAGACGGTGTTTTGCAATCTGGCAGCGAAGGAAAATCAGAGAGTCCGATTGTACGCAGTGTGGGGATCACTTACCGCGGAGATCCTGTTAAGTGGAAACTGCCCGGCAGATTCACAGAATCCGGTTGCGATGGGAAGCAACGGCATCCGCTATGTCATAGGAGAGGGCTTTATCCCGGAGGATGGAACACAGATTCCGCATAAGAACTGTAAAATCCGCATACCAACCTGTGAGGGGTATGTCTTTACAGGCTTTTTTGATGCGCAAAAAGGTGGAACGCAGATGGTAGATCCGACAGGGGCGGTCACAAGTGCCGTGTCGGTCGAAAAGCGCTACGGAACCTTCTATGCACAGTGGGAGCAGAAAACATACCGGATCACCTGTCATGCAAATGGCGGCAGATACGAAGCAAGCAGTTGGGGGAATGAACAGACCATCAGCCGGGCAGGGGTGATATATGGAAATTTCCTGCCGGCGATGATCGCTCCAAAAAGAAACGGATATTCGTTTGCCGGATACAGACGCAGTGGTGACGACACCGATAGTTTGTGGTACAACCGCTTTTTAAATTCCGGAAACCGGAGATATTGTGTGGCTTATGATGTGGAACTGTATGCCGAGTGGAAAGATAATATTGCTCCGAGTGGTACGATCCGGGCAAACGGAGGCAATAGCGCCGGAGCATGGGTGAACCGGGACATACAGCTTACGGTTTCCGGGAGTGATGCCGGAAGCGGGATCGTCAAAATGGAGCTGTTCTGTAAGCGGTATTTTGAGAGCAGCTACCGGTTGCTACGGATGTGGGAGACTGCTCCGGTTCCGTTTTTTGAGGGAACGGTGAATGTGGATATGAACGGGATCAGCAGCTTTTACTGCGTGACATATGATGCCGCAGGGAATACCAATTACCGTATAAGCGGCACTGCATCTGATTTTAGGGATACAAAGGCAACCGTTTTGTATGTGGACAAGATTGCACCACGGGCAACAACACCGAAGCTTGGTGATGTACGCATCGGGGATACTTCGGTAAATGCGTCTGTATACGCATCGGATGATGTGCTTGAATGATGGAGGAATGTATGACAAAAAGACAGAAGGGCAGACACATCGTGGTATGGGTGGTGCTTCTTGTATGCTTATGCGCAGGGGGTGTGTGTCTTGCAAGAATGCGGATCAGCAGTCCAATCCTGTATGACAGTGAACTGCCGCAGGATGAGATGCTTGATTTCCTGCAATGCGACCACGGGAGCAAAGTCTATCAGCAGGAAATCGATATGCTGTTAGAAATTACAGATATAAAAAGTACAAAAAGTGCAGGAGAGGAAGCTGCACGAACGGAAGCGGCATCACAAAAGCGCGGGGAAGTGCAAAGCAATGAAGCAACGCAAAGAAATGAAGGAATAGAAGGTAGCGAGGCAATACAGCGGAATGAACCGGAGAATAGTGACAACAATTCTGAGGCTGCGCAGCCATCTGAACTGAGAAAATATATTGATGAACATAGTTCAACTATGGAAATGACGGTAGCGATCATTGATACAGGACTGCAGCTTGATGCATTTTCCCAACCGGAGCGGGTGATCGGGCTGCCGGAGAAGGTGCCGGAATACTGGAGCGGGTATGTGGCAGAAGAAATCTGTGACAGGAATGGTCATGGGACGCGGATGGCAGAGCTTGTAGCCAAAAATAACAACGCAAATGTCCGTATCCTTCCAATCCCGGCTGCGGATGAGAGCGGAAAGGCAACGGTACTTCAGGTGTGCAGCGCAATCCGGCTGGCAACGGAGCTTGAAGCGGATATTGTGAATCTGTCGATGAATACGTTGCAGTCGAAGCAGTCGGTACTCTTAGACGCGGAGATCGAGCGTGCGGTCAGCGCAGGGGTAATGGTGGTCGTATCGGCGGGAAACCGAAGCATGGATACGTCTAAATGTGCGCCGGCAGACAGCGAAGGCGCGATCGTTGTGAGTGCGGCGGATGCTTATGGAGATTTTGCGGAATATTCCAACTATGGTAAGACGGTGGATTACTGTGCACCGGGCAGCTACGGGGAGTACGCAGGCACTTCCTATGCCGCTGCGTATGTGACAGGAGTGCTTGCGGATGCAATGAGCAGGGGACTTTGCCCGGAGGATCTGCAAGCATACCTGTATGAGAAGGGGGAACTCGGAAGGGATGATTGCTATGGACTTGGGCTGATCTCTCTGGAAGTCCCGAAAGACAAAAATCTGATCAAGGATATCTTCGGAACGGATGAATGGGAAGAAACAGAGGCTGTCGCGAAGAATCCGATTGACATTCAGACGATGACGAATGCGCAGATAAATGCTTGGGTTGCAGTAACGGATCTGGCGGAGGTGGGACAGTACATAAGCCAGCTGCCGGAGAATAAGCGCATGCAGCTATTAGAACGCGATACGGTGTTAAAGCAGAAGGTATGGTTTTGTGAAAAAACGCTGTCCGGCGAGGAGGCTGCTTCCGGTGAGGACATTTCTTTGACCTCGCAGAAGGAATATTTCTATTACGAAAAGTGTCTGGAGCTTTACGAGGAGGAAGCTGAGATTTTAAGGACATCTGCACAATACCTGCACAAGACCGGGCATTTTAAGCTTGAGTTCGTGGATGAAACCGGTTCAGGACTGTCAACGGTGTATGAGATCCATGCGCGCGTGTGCTTAAAGGGAAAGAAGCTGGACGGTTCTGCTCCGGAGAATGGAGCGGCAGCAAACCGGAACATATTTACTCTGGGAAGCGGGGAGAACCAGATAACCGTGTGGTCAACGGTTGCTTCCGGCAACAGAGATACGATGCATTTGCGATGGATAAGGGAGAACGGAGCGTATGCATATTTCAGGGCGGATGACGCCGGTGGAGCAGGACGTATTTTCGTGCCGAACCTTCTTGTGATCAACCCGGCATATACACTTATGTATGCAAAGGATTCAACACATGCACATGGTGGCAGCAACTGTGCGGGAAGAAGTAACTTTTTCAGATATTCGGAATCGAATCAGCTTGCAGCTTCATACAGTGCCGCAAGAACATTCTTTCGTCCGCGGAAATTCAACATGTCGACAGAGCCGGTGGCACAGAATGTTTCTCCACAGATCAATGCCTCCCACATGAGCCTTTCTGATACCTCGCGAAAGCTTTCCTCTACAAGCACGGTCTGTCGAATGACAATATGCTTAAATAATCCGGTGACAACCCTAAAGGTAGATCCAAACGGAGAAAAATGGGCGGGAAAGCAGGAACTGACAACGCTGCAGGTAGTCAATACCAGGCAATATGAGCTGGGAAAAACGACTGTGACCAATTACAGCGCAACATTTTACGGAGGCGGGGATGTCTTAGATCCGGTTGCGGATCAGACCGTCATATCAAACAAAGCCTTTGACCATTGGGAATTAAACTGTCAGGCAAACGGAAGCGGAAAAGTAAAAGACGGAGATTCCTATATGAGTGGAACAACGTTTGTGGCGGGAGCTGCCGAGTATGATAAGGATTCGGAAAAGGCTGCAACGACAGGACAAAAGGTGACGGCAAAGGCAATCTTCTCCGGAAGTATGGCAATCACATTCCCGGCTGCCCCGTATAGGAATGGGTATACGTTCGAGGGCTGGTACACCGGGGCAGTACCGGGCGGAGGTGTCACTGCGTGTACAAAGGAGAACGCGGGAACGGCAACGACCGTACTGGATTCGGATCAGGAGTTCCATGCAAGGTGGTCAAAAAAATCATATACCGTCTCGTTTTACAATGGAGAAGATCTGCTTTCAGCCAAGGAATATGAATACCGGACGAATATCGATCTATCCGTAAGCGAGCGGATCGATGATGGGATAGGCGTGTCCTATGTGCAGAGGATCCATGGACAGGAGACGATCACGCTATCCAGGGGAGCATATATTTTCGTTGGCTGGGCATATGCACCGGGCGGTCCGGTGGTTTCCGGGGTGACGGTTCCGGCAAATAACGATCTGCGGCTGTATGCGGTGTGGTCGATGCCAACCTCCGGAATGCGGCAGGTGGTGCTAAAGCTGAAAAGCGGGGACAGTACCGGTGGCGGAGCAATCCCGACAGAAGGAAAGACACCGCAGATCAACCTGACCTTGGGGCTTAAGGCATACCTATATGAAATCAATGTCCCACTGACTGTTGCACCGGCAGGCGTTGTGGCAGCGGCGGACGGCAGCTCCTATGCGGAGGATAATGCAGGAAACAAGACACTGCTTATGACGGATCACGCGGAGGTAGAGCTGTCGGATCGATACACATTTCTCTACCAGTTCTATGTATATGATGCGGCGACAGGACAGTGGAACTATCTGGAAAATAAGGATCGGCAGGAGTGCGTCGATCTGTTCCCGGATGAAGCCTATACCTATACATACCGGCTGCCGGAACAGGTAAGCATACCGGAGGGGTATGCCTACCATCATGCAGCCTACGACCAGACGGAGGTTGCGCTGCCATACGAACTGTCGGTTATTGCCTCGCGGTCAGCGGAGAAACGGCTTTTTGTGGTCGGAATATTCTTTTATCCGCGAAGCTGCACCGTCACCTATATGGCTTGTGGCGGACAGATCCTCCCGGAGGGGCTGGGTGACAGCTTTACGCTGTCGGAGGATCGCTCCAGCGCAAAGCAGCAGATATTACTCGGAGCACCGCTTGGAAGCCTGCCGGGCGTGGAAATGGGAGATTTTTATAATTGCAACGGCTTTTTTGACCGGGAACACGGAGGACGACAGGTGCAATCCAGCGATATTGTGCAGGGAGATATGACCGTGTATGCGCAGTGGGAGGCAAAGTCCGGGCTTGTCCGCTACGATGCCGGAACCAACCGGGGAACGATAGCAGGACAGGAGTTCCTTGATACCGAGGTCAAATACCGGTCAGCGATCCCGCATCAGGAATACACGGCCAAGCGGCAGGGATATCAGTTCCTGGGCTGGTCAAAGCAGGCACAGGCGCTTCCAGAGAAAAAACAGGCACAGGGGCTTCCAATGGATAAGCCGGTCGAAGTGATTCTGGGGACAGAGGAGATCATTCTGGACGCGCAGAGCGTGACACTCTATGCACAATTTCAAAGAGAGCTGCAGGTGGTATTTCATCAGTGGAATGGACAGGATTACGGCCTTCAGGAGGACGGAAAGGAACCTGTCCTATATAACTGTGAGAAGGAAATAGAGATCATTTCCCCATATATCGAGGCGTATGACGGCTGGACACCGCTTGGCTGGAACAGCGAGGCAAAAGTGTCGGAGCAATTCACGGTAGGGGAAGGTGTCTGTTTTACGGTGGAAGATGATGAGGACTACTATGCACTGTACTACCGGGATGTAACGGTACATTATGATACACGGCTGGCAGAAACCGTGGGAGAAAATGAGGTATTCTTTGACGAGACCGATGTTAAAAAGGCATATCATAGTACAAGCGGGTTGGCAGATGCTGCGGCGCAGTTTGTAATCAAACCGGGACCTAAACAGCCCTATTATACATTTTTGTATTGGATGGGAGATGACGGCAGGCGGTACGAGCCGGGCGAGGAGTATGCCTCGGTGCGGGACTTAAACCTGCATGCCGTGTGGAGTGCGAATACGGCAACTATTATATACGATGCATCAAGCAACGGCGGAACCGTGCAGGGACAGTCTTTGGTAAATGTGGCAATCGCTTACCGGGATCAGATTCCGACCGCAAACGACTGCTATACCGCTTACAAGGAAAATTATGAGTTTGTGGGGTGGAATACAAAGAAGAATGCGAAAACGGCGATGACGGAGCCAATCTATGTTGATGAAAAAATAATGGATGATGGTGTCCTGACGTTGTATGCCATTTATCGGAGAACGCTTACAGCAGAATTTTATCAGCAGGGAGAGCCTGATCCACAGAAGGTGGTCGGTATTTTGTACAACAACGATGCAAAGATCACGATTCAGGCTCCACGGGTGATTCCGTATGACGGTTGGGAAGAACTTGGCTGGAGCCGGGAAAAAGCAGCAGTTACAAGAGCTGAACTGTGTTCACTTATGAATTATGAGCTGTCAGAGGATGTAACCTTTTACGCAGTCTTTCAAAAGCGCGTTAAGCTGGAGTATCAGACGCAGCTATATGGAGTCGAAGTAGAACCGTGTTACGGTTACACCTATCATAGCAGTATATCACCGAAGCATGAGCAGGATCTTCCTGCGAGCTTTCTGGCAGCGGGTATGGGGCAGCAGCCGGGAAGAAGCTTTTTACATTGGAAGGACGAGCGGGGAAAGGCACAAAGACCGGGAGATATGATTTCCATATTCAAGGATGAGGTGCTGCTTGCAGAATGGGATGAGTATCCGCAGATCAAAGCACTGGACCGCTACTTTACCTTGGAGCAGGCAACGGATGCACAGGGGCGGTATATCAATGAACAAAGCCTGCTGGATAAAAGGTATGTCCGGGCAACAGACCGGGAGGATGATGACGAGACGCTTGTTGTGGAGCTGGTTGATTTTCCGGCGGCTGATTTTATGAGCCTAAAGGGAAATGCAAGTCTGCTCGTGCAGTTTTCGGTCACGGACAGCTACGGAAACCGGGCGGTGGCGTATGCAACGGTTCATGTGACAGACACAAGGGAAAAACGGGAAGGTGTTACGAGAACGATCCGGTTTATTTCCCCGGACTACTATAAAAATGCGAAAGGGTATGTCCCACAGGAACAGGGTGGACTTCATGAAGAATCTCTGTGGAGAAGTGACGTCGAATATGCGCATGTACTTGAGAATGCGATGGAGCAGGTGGGGGCAAAGAAAAAGTGCATAAGGAGTTCACATACATTCTCCATGCAGGAAATCCGGCTGCGAAAGGAACAGCTATATAGCAGGGATAGAGAACAAAGCGTCACAAAGTGATTCTTTGCGCATCTGTGTGGGAACGCAAGTATAAAAAGACCCGGATCAAAAATCCGGGTCATAAAGACTATTCTTCCGGCTTCGGGGGAGCAGGAAGCTTGATATAGACACGCTCAATACGATTCTTGTCAACCTTGTCGATCTTTAGGAGAACTCCGTTTTCGGTAAGAATGATCTCATTCTTTTCCGGAAGATGATCCAGATGATCGAGACAGAAGCCACTGATCGTATCGTAGTTCTCAGAAGTAAATTCCACGCCGAGGGCATCGCTGACATCGTCCAGGCTGGTGGAGCCGAGTACCATATACTCACGATCACTCAGCTTGGTGATCGCATCCACCTCGTCGGTATCGTACTCATCGCGGATCTCTCCAACAATCTCCTCCAGCAGATCCTCCAATGTGATAAGTCCGGCAGTAGCACCGTATTCATCTAAGACGATCGCAAGTGAGATGGAGTTTTTACGCATCTCAATAAACAGATCGGCGGTATTCTTATGCTCGTATGTAAAATACGGCTTGCGGAGAATATCCCGGATGGAAAAGTTCTCGATATCCTCGCAGAGCAGAAGATCCTTCATATTGAGGATTCCGATGATGTTGTCCGTGCTGTCCTCATATACAGGAAGGCGTGTGAACTTATCCTCGCGGAAGATCGAAATGATCTCCTCGTAAGATGCGTCAACAGAAACGAAGGTCATATCGATACGGGGAACCATGATCTCCTTTGCCTCTGAATCACCAAAATCGAACAGATTGTGGATCATGTCGCGCTCCTCGTGCTCGATGACGCCGGTTTCCTGACTGACATCAACGATGGTGCGAAGCTCTTCCTCGGTCATCAGATTATCCTTGGCATTGGGATCAACCCTAAGCAGAAAAAGGATGCCAAGGGAAAGCTTGTTGATAATGAAAATGACCGGTGTGAGCAGCTTCATCAGGAATTCGATGATCGTTGCGTAGGATAGTGCCATCTGGTCAGCATTGAGGGTTGCTTTTGTCTTTGGTGTTATCTCACCAAAAAGAAGCACCAGAAGTGTTAAAACTCCGGTGGCGATTCCTGCACCTACGCTTCCAAAGTGTTTGATCGCAAGAGAAGTTGCAATCGAGGAAGCGGACAGATTGACAATGTTATTGCCGATCAGGATTGCGGAAAGCATTTTGCCGGAGTTATCCGTAACGCGAAGCACACTGTCTGCCTTTTTGTTGCCGGCTTCGGACAGGGTACGCATTCGTATTTTGTTGACGGTTGTAAGTGCTGTCTCCGCAGACGAAAAGAATGCGGAGAGCAGCAATAAGATAATTAAGCTTATAATCTGAACTATGTCACTTGTGTCCAAAATAGATACCTCAAAAATAATTAGTTGGTGTCGCTGCTATAATTAGGAGCTTCCTTAGTAATGTGGATATCATGTGGATGGCTTTCCTTTAAGGATGCGGCAGAGATCTTGACGAACTTTCCGTTCTCCTTTAAGGTCTCGATATCCTTGCAGCCGCAGTAGCCCATACCGGAGCGGATACCACCGATCAGCTGGAATACGGTATCCTCCAGGGTTCCCTTATAAGCAACACGACCTTCTACACCTTCCGGAACAAGCTTTCTTGCACCTTCCTGGAAGTAGCGGTCCTTGCTTCCATTCTCCATTGCGGCGATGGAACCCATTCCACGGTATACCTTGTACTTTCTTCCCTGATATAACTCAAATGTGCCAGGAGCTTCATCACAGCCTGCAAACATGGAACCCATCATGCAGACATTCGCGCCAGCAGCGAGAGCCTTTGTCATATCGCCGGAGTATTTGATACCGCCGTCTGCGATGACCGGGATGCCGTATTCCCTGGCAACCTCGTAGCAGTCCATGATAGCAGAAATCTGTGGAACACCGATACCGGCAACGATACGGGTGGTACAGATAGAACCAGGTCCGATTCCGACCTTAACTGCGTCAGCACCAGCCTCGATCAATGCCTTTGCAGCAGCGCCGGTAGCAATGTTACCAGCGATAACCTGAAGCTCCGGGTAGGTCTCCTTGATCTGCTTTACAGCGGTGAGGATGTTCTTGGAATGTCCGTGAGCGGAGTCAACAACGATAACGTCAACATGAGCCTTTACGAGGGCTGCAACACGATCCATCATGTTGCCGGTAATTCCGACACCGGCACCACAGAGCAGACGTCCCTGTGAATCCTTAGCGGAAAGCGGATACTTGATCTGCTTCTCAATGTCCTTGATGGTAATAAGACCTTTGAGGTTGAAATCCTTGTCAACGATCGGGAGCTTTTCCTTTCTTGCCTTTGCAAGAATGCTCTTAGCCTCCTCAAGGGTGATTCCCTCCGGGGCGGTGATCAGATTCTCAGCGGTCATGGATTCCTTGATCTTCTTAGAGAAATCTGTCTCGAACTTCAGATCGCGGTTGGTGATGATGCCGACGAGCTTGCCGTTCTCAGTGATCGGAACACCGGAGATCTTGAACTTAGCCATCAGATCGTCCGCATCCTGTAATGTATGTTCCGGAGAAAGAGAAAATGGGTCAGTGATTACACCGTTTTCAGAACGTTTTACCTTGTCAACCTCTTCAGCCTGCGCTTCAATAGACATATTCTTGTGGATGATACCGATACCACCCTGACGCGCCATTGCGATCGCCATTTTTGATTCTGTAACTGTGTCCATAGCGGCACTCATCATAGGAATGTTTAATACAATCTTCTTTGTAAGATGTGTTCTTAGGTCTATCATATTCGGAGTGACCTCAGAATATTGCGGAACCAGAAGAACGTCATCAAAAGTAATTCCTTCGCCGATAATAGTACCCATTTTTGCTTTATCCTCGCTTTCCTTATTGTATGGTGTTTGTATAAATTTCTATTTGTTCTACGATAGCAAAATAATGTTGGGGTGTCAACAGATTTCAAAAAAAAGAACAGATTCACAAAAGGACGATTTTATGTTATGATTTTCAGGGGCAAAGAGGTCACATAAAGGGAGAACTTTGCCCTTTTTGTATAAGGAATACCTGCCGATGGGAGGATGAAGGATGGAGTTTCGGCCATGTATTGACATACACAATGGAAAGGTCAAACAGATTGTCGGGGGAACACTCAAGGATTTCGGCGACATTGCACAGGAGAATTTTGTCGCAGAGCAGGACAGTGCGTTCTACGCACATTTATATAAGGAAAGCGGAATACGCGGCGGTCATATTATCCTGCTAAACGGCGCGGACAGCCCATATTATGAGGCAACGAAGGCACAGGCGCTTTTGGCTCTTTCGACATATCCGGGAGGGCTTCAGACCGGCGGTGGCATCACGCCGGACAATGCAGCTGAATTTTTACAGGCAGGCGCAAGCCATGTCATTGTGACAAGCTATGTCTTTACGGATGGCAAGGTAAGCTACGAGCGGCTGGAGCGTTTGAAGGAATGCGTCGGGAAGGAGCATCTGGTACTGGATCTGTCCTGCCGCTACCGCGATGAGGTGGATGGTCAGGAAGAAGGCTACTATATTGTGACAGACCGGTGGCAGAAATTTACGCGCGAGCGGGTGACACCACAGCTTCTGGATACGTTTGCTTCCTATTGCGATGAGTTTTTGATCCACGCGGTAGACGTGGAGGGCAAGGCGAACGGAATCGAGCGTTCGCTTGTGCAGCTGCTCGGCGGCTGGGGCAAAATCCCGATCACTTATGCCGGAGGCGTTCATTGCATGGAGGATCTGCAGCAGATCCGGGTGCAGGGAAAGAATAAATTAAATGTTACGATCGGAAGCGCACTTGATCTGTTTGGCGGCAGCATGAAAATGAAAGATGTGCTGGAGGTCTGCAGAGCGTAAGCAGATTACGGAAAGCACAGCAGAGCAGTTAAGATACTAAAGCATATCACATAGAAATTATACCTGGAAGGGAGAACACAAAATGAGCAGGAACACGAAGCAGGACATTATCAGAATGGTAGAGGAGGAGGACGTAGAGTTTATCCGTCTCCAGTTTACCGACATTTTCGGGAATCTAAAAAACGTTGCGGTCACCGCAAGCCAGTTGGAGCGGGTGCTTGAAAACGAATGTATGTTTGACGGATCATCCATCGAGGGCTTTGCACGCATCGAGGAGTCTGACATGTATCTGTACCCGGATCTTGACACCTTTGTCATTTTCCCGTGGAGACCGCAGCAGGGCAAGGTCGCGCGCATTATATGTGACGTATATGCAGCGGATGGCACACCATTTATGGGGGATTCCAGACAGATCTTAAAGCAGCAGATTCAAAAGGCAGCAGAGATGGGATATACATTTGATATCGGACCGGAGTGCGAGTTCTTTTTGTTCAATCTCGATGAGAACGGCAATCCGACGACCACCACAGGCGAGAAGGCAGGATATTTTGATCTTGGACCGGTAGACTTCGGTGAGAATGCAAGAAGAGACATTGTCCTTACTCTGGAGGATATGGATTTTGAGGTAGAGGCTTCCCACCATGAGGCGGCTCCGGCGCAGCATGAGGTAGATTTAAAATATAAAGAAGCCATGGAGACCGCCGACAATGTGATGACATTTAAGCTGGCAGTAAAGACAATCGCAAAACGGCACGGATTTTTTGCGAGCTTTATGCCGAAGCCGATGACAAACGCATGCGGTTCGGGAATGCATATCAATATGTCCCTGCACAAGGACGGACGCAACATATTTGCAGATGTAGACGATGAGCTTGGCTTGTCAAAGGAGGCATACTACTTTATCGGTGGAATCATGAATCACATCAAGGGAATGACGCTGATCTTAAATCCGCTGGTCAATTCTTACAAGAGACTGGGAGGCGGGGATGAGGCACCAAGCTATATTGCATGGTCTACCATGAACCGTAGTCCGCTGATCCGCATTCCGTCTTCAAAGGGGGCGAATAAGCGCGTGGAGCTGAGAAGCCCGGACCCATCTGCCAATCCGTATCTGGCATTTGCGGTATGCCTTGCAGCCGGTCTGGACGGCATTGAAAAGCAGACGATGCCTCCGGCAGCAGTAAAGGAGAATCTGTATCACATGTCAGAGCAGAGCCGCAGGGAAAAAGGCATCGAGCTTCTGCCAGATGATCTGCACAAAGCAATCTGCGCATTTAAGGAGGATACATTTATCCGCGAGGTGATTGGAGAACATATTGCCACAAAATATATCGCGGCAAAGGAAAAAGAGTGGGAGCGCTACTGCACACAGGTAACTGACTGGGAAGTGAACGAATACTTGTATAAAATCTAAGATGGGTGAGAGCTTTGGATAATATTGTAATTGCTTTTCCGAAAATGGAAGTAGCGGCAAGTGTCAAGAAGATTCTGGCTCAGAGCGGGTATTCGGTCACGGCAGTCTGCACGACAGGCGCGCAGACGTTGCAGAGCATGCACAATCTTGAGGAGGGAATCCTGATATGCGGATACCGTTTCTCAGATATGATGTATGAGGAAATGTACGAGTACCTTCCACCTGGTTTTCAGATGCTTTTGATCGCGTCCGCGGCGAATGTGCTAGACCGCGAGGTAGACAACCTGGTGTGCCTGCCATTGCCAATCAAGGTGCATGCACTGTTACAGACGGTGGAGATGATGGAGTACACCATCAGCCGAAGACGAAAGAAGCGCAGAAATCTGCCGAAGGAACGATCGGATGAGGAACGTCAGATACTTGTGGAGGCAAAAGCTGTCCTGATGAGCAGAAATGGCTTGACGGAGGAAGAGGCACACCGCTATATCCAGAAACGGAGTATGGACAACGGAACAGGTCTTGTGGAGACCGCTGAAATGATCTTAAGCCTGATGGGAGATGGATAAGAGTCCTTTACAGGCGAAAAATAAAGTGATAAAGTGTGTGATGAATTGAAAAAGTTCGTAAAGATGAGGAGAGAGCCGTTATGTATCAGATCAATGACAATTATTTAAAACTTCCGGGAAGCTATCTGTTTAGCACGATCGGAAAAAAGGTTGCCGCTTACAGCGCAGCAAACCCGGACAAGAATATTATCCGTCTTGGAATCGGCGATGTGACACAGCCGATCGCACCAAGCATTATCGCAGCAATGCACAAGGCAGTCGATGAGATGGGCAATGCCGAGACATTTCATGGCTATGCGCCGGATCTCGGATATGAATTTTTAAGAGATGTGATCGCAAAGGACGATTATCAGGCAAGAGGCTGCAATATTTCCGCAGACGAGATCTTTATTTCAGATGGAGCAAAGAGTGATTCCGGAAACATCCAGGAGATCTTTTCCGTCAATAACCGTATCGCTGTCTGCGATCCGGTATACCCGGTTTATGTTGACTCCAACGTTATGGCAGGAAGAACCGGCACCTACGATCCAAAGACCGAGACATGGAGCAATGTGATCTATATGCCATGTACCGCAGAGAATCACTTTGTGCCGGAGCTTCCGAAGGAGACGCCGGATATGATCTATCTGTGCCTGCCGAACAACCCGACCGGAACAACTCTGACAAAGGATCAGCTGCAGGAGTGGGTTGACTATGCGAACAAGGTTGGTGCTGTCATCATCTATGATGCCGCATACGAAGCATATATCAGCGAAGCAGATGTTGCGCATTCCATTTATGAGTGCAAGGGAGCAACAACCTGCGCGATCGAGCTGCGCAGCTTCTCTAAGAATGCCGGATTTACCGGTGTGCGTCTTGGATTTACTGTAGTTCCGAAGGGGCTGAAGTGCAATGATGTATCGCTTCATGCACTCTGGGCGAGAAGACACGGAACCAAGTTCAACGGTGCGCCTTACATTGTACAGCGCGCAGGCGAAGCCGTATATTCCGAGGCTGGAAAGCGTGAGCTGAAGGAACAGGTCGCATACTATATGAACAACGCAAAGACCATAAAGAACGGTTTGAAGGATGCCGGATATGAGGTATACGGCGGAACCAACGCACCATACATCTGGTTAAAGACACCAAACAATATGACTTCCTGGGAGTTCTTTGATTATCTTCTGGAAAATGCCAATGTTGTCGGAACTCCGGGATCTGGCTTTGGACCAAGCGGAGAGGGCTATTTCCGACTGACCGCATTTGGTAACCATGAGAATACGGTTAAGGCGTTAGAGCGCATTAAGGCATTATAATTATGAAAAAAGGCATCATTTTTGATATGGACGGAACCCTGTGGGATTCGTCCCCTATGGTCTGCAAGGCATGGGATCTTGCAATAGTAAAGAACGGTTATTCCCGCGCACCTATTACCATCGAAGAGATGCAGGGCGTGATGGGGAAGACCATGGATGTGATCGGTCAGATCCTGTTCCCGTTTGTACAGGGGGAAGAATTAAAGCGGCTGCTTGACTCCTGCTGTACGGAGGAAAATGCGTATCTTAGGGAGCATGGCGGGCAGATCTATCCGGATATCCGTCCGGTCATGGAAGCATTGATCAAAGCCGGATATCATCTGTATATCGTCAGCAACTGCCAGTCCGGATACATCGAGACATTTCTGGATTATTATAAGATGTGGGATCTGGTGGAGGACATCGAGTGCTACGGCAACAATGACAAGCAAAAGGCGGATAACATTGCACTTGTCGTAGAGCGGAACGAACTCGATGACGCCGCGTATGTTGGAGATATTCAGGGCGATTATGATTCAAGCTGCAAGGCAGGGGTAAAGTTTATCCACGCTGCATACGGCTTTGGAACAATAAGCACCCCGGTGCCGGCAATCCATTCGTTTAAGGAATTGCCGGAGGTAGTACCGCAGGTTTTATAAAGGAAAGCTATCCTTTAGACATAATGCACCCCACCCGGTTGCGGGATTGGGATAGAACGGAAAAGCTGGAAGTGTACGCGCACCTTTGCGCAGATATGCTTTCAGCTTTTCGCCGTATAGGAACGGATCATTTGCGTCAATGATGCCCCACTGCATCATGCAGGCGCAGCAGCCGGTCACAAAAGGCGTTGCCATGGAGGTTCCGGTGCGCTCGGTATACCCGCCGCCCGGTGCGCAGGAGGTGATCTCAACACCCGGTGCGACAAGATCCGGCTTCCTTTGATCGGTTCCCCAGGTGTTTCCCCGCCCGGAAAAGGCTGCAAGCTGGTCGGTCGCGGAGTCATACGCGCCGACGGTGATCGCAGCAGATGCGGTGGAGGGAATCGTGAGTGTCGTTGCAACGGTGGAGGTCAGAAAGCGCGTTCCACTATTGCGGACGGCGGAAGCCGGCATCCACATCTCCCAGGTGCCATTCTGGATCGCGCGCGGGATCAGGGTGATGCTCCAGATACCGGCATCCAGATAATCAAGCTCCGGGGTAAAGTCCATATAGATTTCCTGAAAAATACTGTAAGGAGATGGTTCGCCGTAATTGACCAGCACATTTGTGCGCCCAAGCCGGTGCCTGGATATGCCGGAGCGCGGGGAGAGCAGGAAGGAGGTTCCGGGGGTGGGACCGGTTACGGAGATCAGAAGGTCATCCTCGTAGACCTTCCAGAGCTGGATGCTTAGGGAGGCAGAGTAATCGCTGACTGCAAACTCCACGGACTGGGGCTGATCGAAAGTCAGCATCCCACCGGTGTGTCCATCTCCGGCACCTTCGTTGCCGCTTCCGACAGAAATGCTGCATTGGTTCTGGGCGGCGGCAAAGTTCAGATAGGTTTCCAAAAGAGACGTGCCGCTGTGCGAGCCGTAGGTATTGCCAAAGCTCAGATTAAGTGCAAGCGGCATTCCAAGGCGCAGGCTCTCCCGGATACAGAAGTCGATCGCACGCATGAGCAGCGTGGTGCTCGGAAATCCGAGTGCATAGGGAGCACCGAGCTTTACCACAAGAAGGGAGGCTTCATAGGCGACACCGCGGAATAACCCGGCGGAGGCACTGCCGTTTCCGGCGGCAATCCCGGCAACGTGCGTGCCATGCCCGGAAAGATCCACACTCGGACACAGGGCGAAGCGCTCCTCCGGTGTGGCTGCACGGATGGCGGCGTTAATCGTCTCGGAGGTATAGACCGCAGATGGAAAGAGGGCAGCATCCGGACCGGATACCGGCGGATCGAGCGTCTGATCCCAGAGCGTTACGATTCGGGTGGAGCCGTCCTGGTTGCGGAAGTCCGGATGCATATAGTCGATGCCGGAGTCAATGATGCCGACCAGAACGCCTTTTCCGGAATAGGCAGTCGGATTGGCGCTCTGGACAGACGAGATGCAGGACACCCGTTTCGCATCGTACACCTCGAAAAAGAGCGCGTTCGGCTTCTCCACATAGATGATGTTCGGAAGATCGGAGATCGTATCGATCAGCAGAGCCGGAACATACAGGATCGCATATCCTCCGAGCAGCTCATAGAAGGTGACGGATGGATAAGGAAGCAGGGCAGTTTTTAGATCCCCGGTATAGCGCACGATGATCTCCCAGACATTGGTGGCGGGGGAAAATCCAAAGGAAAGGCTGCCGGATTTTTCAAGCTCTTCCGGTGTTGCACCCAGTGCAGTCTGGAAGGAAGTTTCCAGCTTTTGATTTGAGAAAGACGGCATAAGAAGTCTCGAAAACCATTTTTTTGTATTTTATGCAAAGATTCTTTGTATTTTGATAAAAACATGAGTAGAAATACCCGGAAAAATATTGTAGAATATGTGAAAAAGATAACAATGTTGTAAGCTGCCCCTAAAGGGCGCTGTTTATGAAGAGAAAAGGGGAGACTATGTACGCTGACGAGAACGTAATCAAAATCAAACATGAGGTACTTTACGAGGTTGCCAGGCTTGCATTTGCAGGGAATCTCAACGAGAAGAGAGAGGGCATCCAGTATGATCTGATCAAGGGACCGACCCCGAAGTTCCGCTGCTGTATCTATAAGGAGCGCGAGATCATCCGTCAGAGAGTCTCTCTTGCTGAGGGAAATACACTGTACGGCAATGATGAGAATAACATTATCCAGGTTATCCACTCTGCATGTGAGGACTGCCCGATCTCCGCTTATACCGTAACCGAGAACTGCCAGAACTGTCTGGGCAAGGCATGTATCAATGCCTGCAAGTTCGGCGCGATCGAGCCGGGACGCCATCGCTCCTACATCGATCCGCAGAAGTGTAAGGAGTGCGGCAAGTGTGCACAGGCATGCCCGTACAATGCAATCGCACATCTGGTACGTCCATGTAAGAACAGCTGCCCGGTAGATGCACTTACTTATGATGAGCATGGAATTTCCGTTATCGATGAGAAGAAGTGTATCCGCTGCGGAAAATGTATCCATAGCTGTCCGTTCGGCGCAATCGGATCAAAGACCTTTATCGTAGACGTTATTGAGGCGCTCAAGTCCGATCGTCCGGTATATGCAATGATCGCACCGGCGACAGAGGGACAGTTCGGACCGAACATCACCATGAACAGCTGGAAAAAGGCAATGAAGGCAATCGGCTTTAATGGCTGTATCGAGGTTGGTCTCGGTGGCGACATGACCGCTGCAAGCGAGGCAGAGGAATGGGTTGAGGCATACAAGGAAGGCAAGAAGAAGGTAACCTCCTGCTGCCCTGCATTTGTCAATATGGTTCGCAGACATTACCCACAGCTTGCAGATAATATTTCAACGACAATTTCTCCGATGTGTGCAGTATCAAGACTGATAAAGGCACAGAATCCGGATGCGGTTACCGTATTTATCGGACCATGTATTGCAAAGAAGTCTGAGGTGCTTGATCAGAAGATCGAGGACAATGCAGATTATGTGCTGACATACAGTGAGATCCGTGCAATGATGCGTGCGAAGGAAGTACAGCTTGAGCCGGACAGCACCTCTTATCAGGAGGCATCTGTATTTGGTAAGCGTTTTGCAAATGCCGGTGGTGTTACCGCAGCAGTTGTTGAGAGTATGAAAGAGATGAACGCAGAGTGCGATGCTAAGGTCTGCAAGGCAAACGGCGCAGCAGAGTGTAAGAAAGCGCTTCTTCTTATGAAAGTCGGTAAGCTTCCGGAGGACTTCATCGAGGGAATGGTATGTGACGGCGGATGCGTCGGCGGACCAAGCTCATACAATGACATGATCTCTACCAAGAAGTTCCGTGATGATCTCATCTCACAGGCAGATGACAGAACCATCCTTGGCAACTTAAAGGAATATCACATGGATACCTTCTCTATGCACAGAGAAGAAGAAGAGTAGTCACTTCGTTAAGAAATGTACATAAGAAAAAAACACACTGCATATGCAGTGTGTTTTTTTTAATCTCGGTATTCCATTATCTTATTTCTAAATAAAGCTATATTTCTATATTATTACTAAGAAAAAGGTACATAGAAACTAGATTAAGATGTCGCAATTATTTAATAACTACGACGTTGGTTGCCTGAGGACCCTTAGCACCGTCAGTAATTTCGTACTCAACTGCTGCGCCCTCTTCCAAGGACTTGAATCCTTCCATCTGAAGTCCAGAGTAATGTACGAATACATCCTTTCCGTCCTCTCCGGTGATGAATCCATAACCCTTCTGGTTATTGAACCACTTTACTGTACCTTTGTTCATCGAAAGTACCTCCAATAAATATAATGTTGCATCTGCAACTAGGGATAGAATAGCATACCAAAATCTAAAAGTAAAGCGGAATTTAGCGCTATTTGCGTGAAATAGCACTATATCCGGAAAATATCAAAGCTCCTCAAATGAAATCTGATGCTGGCTCAAAAAGCGCCTCATCAGCTTATCCCACTCGGTATCGAGGCTCTTGTCGGTGGAGAAGATGCGATAGGAGATCCCGGTGGTGAGAGTCAGCATCTGGTTTTGGAATTTGAGGTTGAAAAAGACACCGGACAGATCGGATTCGGTATAGCTGCTGCTTATCGCGGCAAGTGTCTTGCGCAGATTTTCCGGTGACAGGCAAAAGACGAAACGAAAGGCGGCAGGAGCTTTTTTGCCTTTGATCAGATCAAAGCAGTTGCCGCGCAGCATGGAGAAGGGCAGCATGGGATAACCGGTCAGTTGAAGCTCCTCCAGCTCATTTTCCGTGTAAAAATCCTTCGTGATATGTCCGTCTATGATGTAGGTGGCAGCACCTGTGATCACAGCCTCCTGCAACAGAAAGTGGTCAAAGGTGTCGGTCTTTAAAAATGTGTTCATGAAGCCTTTCAAATCGGTCAGTTGTAATGCGATCATACATTCTCCCCTGCAAAAAATTCTTCAATACTTTCCTTATTTTATATCCTGTCAAAAAAGCGGTCAAGCGAGAATTGTTTTTTGCGGCGAATTAGCGTAAGATGTTACTGAAAGAAAATTTGCAGCGCAAACATAGTAAAATGAATATGGTGGTGCTGCATGTTATCTATAAAAGAATGAGGCTAAAGGAGAGAGAAACAAGATGAGACAGGATTGTTTGATCGAGACACTAAAACGCGGTGTTTCCCCGTTTGAAACGGTACAGGCGGGCAAGGAACGGCTGCTGGAGAATGGTTTTACGGAGTTAAATTACGGAACACAGTGGGAGCTTGTGCCGGGCGGCAGATATGTCGTGAACCACCACGGGACAACACTTTTTGCATTTACGGTAGGAAGCAATATCAAGGAGACGTTAGCGGCAAAGAGAACCGGGGAGTCCTCGGACATGCCGCTTCGCATGGCTGCCGCCCATACGGATTATCCGTGCCTGCGCATCAAGCCGAACGCGGATTTTAAGACGGACGTATACGCACAGGTGAACGTGGAGGTATATGGAGGACCAATCTTAAATACCTGGTTTGACCGTCCACTCGGACTTGCCGGAAGAGTTATGGTAAAAAGCGGGAATGTCCTTGCGCCGCGGACAATCCTGTACCGCTCAAAGAAACCGCTTATGATCGTGCCGAACCTTGCGATCCACATGAACCGCGACGTGAACAAGGGCGTTGAGATCAATAACCAGATTGATCTGATGCCGGTTGTGGATCTGCTTTTGCAGGAGGAGACGACCACGGATTATTTCCTGACCTTTTTAGCGGAGGAGCTTTCCGTCTTAAAAGAGGATATTTTGGACTTTGAGTTAAACACCTATATTATGGAAGATCCGCAGTATGTCGGGTGCAGGGATACGATGCTTTCCGCACCGCGCCTGGACAACCAGACCTCAGTATGTGCACTTTTGACTGCGATCATTGAGGCGGAGCGTGCGGACGGCGTGAATCTGATCGCACTGTTTGACCATGAGGAGATTGGCAACACCTCCAAGCAGGGTGCAGCATCCATTCTGCTGCATGATATGGTACACCGCATCCTTAAGAATCTGGGCGCGGGCGAGGAGATGACGGAGCAGATCATCTATCAGGCAATGCTCTTATCTGTCGATGTGGCTCACGGACTGCATCCGAACAAGGCGGGCAAGATGGACATCACCAACCATCCGGTACTTGGTAAGGGATTCTGCATCAAGCAGGCGTGCTCACAGTCCTATGCGACGGACGCGGAAGCAATCTCGATCTTCCGGCAGATCTGTGACAGCAGACAGGTGCCGTATCAGATCTTTGTCAACCGTTCAGACGTAAGGGGCGGTGGCACACTGGGATCTGTGGCATCGACACTCCTTCCGGTAAAGACGGTCGATATCGGAATCCCGCTTTTATCCATGCATTCTGCAAGAGAGCTTATGGGTGCAACGGATATTGATGCACTCACGGATGCAGTCAGTGCATTCTTTATGTTATAAGAAAATACGTTTTCCATATAGCTGTCTGACCGGAAATGGAAAATGGTGGTACTAATTTTGTTTTTCTCTTTACAAGTATGGGTTTTCGTGTTAATGTTATGTAGTAATAAAAACTACGTTTGATAGAAAAGGAAACATATTATGTATAAAATTGTCATTGACAGTTGCGGAGAATTAACAGAAGAGTTAAAGGCAGATGGACATTTTTGCAATGTGCCATTGGAGCTGGATATAGATGGAACAAAGATTATTGATGATGAGACCTTCGATCAGGCAGATTTTCTGGAGCGTGTAAGAAAAAGCCATAAGGGACCGCATTCGGCATGTCCGTCCCCGGAGCGTTACATGCATGCGTATGAGGGTGAGGCAGAGAATGTTTATGTGGTCACACTTTCCGCGAAGCTGAGCGGTTCTTACAATAGTGCGATGGTTGCAGCATCCATGTACGAGGAAGAGCATGAGGACAAGAAAAACATCTATGTGTTCAATTCCAAATCGGCATCCATTGGAGAGACACTGATCGGATTGAAGGTACAGGAGCTTGAGGAAGCGGGGCTTCCATTTGAGGAGGTCTGCAGGCAGACCGAGACCTACATCAGCGGGATGAACACCTTCTTTGTGCTTGAGACACTTGAGACTCTGCGCAAGGCAGGACGTCTCAGCAATTTCAAGGCACTGGTTGCCAATACACTGAATATCAAGCCGGTGATGGGTTCTACGGATGAGGGCACCATCCAGCAGCTTGGCCAGGCAAGAGGCATGAAAAAGGCACTTGCAAAGATGGTCGAGGATATGCTTGAAAAGACGAGACATTGCGAGGAAAAGGTGTTGGCAATCTCGCATTGCAACTGCCCGGAGCGGGCACAGCTCGTCAAGGAGACCATTGAGAGTCTCGCACATTTCAAGAAGATCCTGATTGTTGACACGGCTGGAATCTCCAGTATGTATGCCAACGATGGTGGTGTTATCTTAGCCGTCTGATCTATACACGATTTTGTTAAGACCTCCCGGTGTCTGCGGATTGCATACACGGGAGGTTTTTTGGGAGTTTAAGATGAAAAACTACACTTACGAAGAAATACAGGAAAAGATAAATCATGCGAGTACCTTCGGCAGCCTGCCGGGAGTGGAGATCAGCCGGATATTGCTGGAAAAGCTGGGACACCCGGAGAAGGACATTCCGTTTGTGCATGTGGCGGGAACAAACGGAAAAGGCTCGGTGTGCGCCTTTTTAAGCAGCATTCTGATTGCTGGGGGCTGGAAGGTCGGGACGTTTACCTCGCCGCACCTGATCGACTTTGAGGAGCGGATAACGGTAAATGGGGTGCAGATCCCGAAAGCGGATGTGGCAAGACTTGGAAACGAGGTTTTGGATCTGCCACTTGACATCCAGCCGACGATGTTTGATTACTGCATGGCGATCGCACTTTTGTATTTTAAGGAGCAGCAGTGCGATGTCCTTGTGATGGAGACCGGTCTCGGAGGGCGGCTCGACTCTACAAACGCGATCGGTGTCCCGGCGGTGTCGGTCATCACGAAGATCGGGTATGATCACGTCGCAATACTCGGCAATACGTTAGCGAAGATCGCTGCGGAAAAGGCGGGGATCTTCAAAAATGGCTCCTATCTTGTGATGGAGCAGCAGGAGCAGGAAGCGCTGGAGGTATTGGTGGCAGCGGCAGAAGAGAACTGCCCAAAGGCATACGCGATTGTTTCCGACGCAGACATTGCGTGGGCGAAGAGCCAGAAGCTTAAGCTTCTTGGAACCCATCAGTGGGAGAATGCGGCGGCGGCAGCACTCGCGGCGGAGCATCTGATCCGGCAGCTTTGTCCGGATATGGAGGATGTGGCGCGAAAGAAGCTGATCGAATCGGGGCTTTCACATGCCACCTGGCAGGGCCGCATGGAGCTTTTGTCGGAAAAACCGTTTTTTATGGTGGATGGGGCACACAACAGCAATGGAGTGACAGCACTGCTTAACAGCTTAAAATATCTGTATCCGGGAGAAAAATTCCATTTCGTCATGGGTGTTATGGCAGATAAGGATTACGAGGAGATGGTGCGGCTGCTTGTCCCGGTGGCGGGAAGCTTCTGGACGGTCACTCCGGAGAATCACAGGGCACTTCAGGGACAGAAGCTTGCCGGATTTATAAGCACCTTCGGGATTCCAACAAAAAACTATGAGCGGATACAAGATGTTGTGAATGAAATCCTGCATGACACTTTATGTAGTGACAAAATCATTGCATTTGGTTCCCTTTACTTTATCGGGGAATTGAAAAATATCTGGAACACAGTCAGGTTATAGCATTCATAATTAAATTTAATATCAAAACTAGCAGTGGAAACTGGACAAATTTTATCGATTGTACTAGAATAAACTCAATTTTAGGAATATCAGATGGAGGTAAAGATCATGGAAAAAAAGAATCTTGATTGGGCCAACCTTGGGTTTGGATATACGGTAGCTGATTATCGTTATGTGTCCAACTACAAAGATGGAAAGTGGGACGATGGAGCTATCATCACAGACCCGAATGTTGTATTGAATGAGTGCGCAGGCGTATTCCAGTATGCACAGACCGTATTTGAGGGCTTAAAGGCCTACACGACGGAGGATGGACATATCGTATGCTTCCGCCCTGACCTAAACGCAGAGCGAATGAAGTCTTCCTGTGAGAGACTTGAGATGCCGGTATTTCCGGTAGAGCGTTTTATCGACGCAGTAGAAAAGGTTGTAAAAGCAAATGAGGCATGGGTTCCGCCATACGGCTCCGGCGCAACTCTTTACATCCGTCCGTATATGATGGGAACCAACCCGGTTATCGGTGTTAAGCCGGCATCCGAGTATCAGTTCCGTATTTTAGTTACTCCGGTAGGACCATACTTTAAGGGCGGCGCTAAGCCGATCACGATCCGCGTTTCTGACTTCGACCGTGCGGCACCACACGGAACCGGACACATCAAGGCTGGTCTTAACTACGCAATGAGCCTTCATGCGATCGTTGATGCACATGAGCAGGGCTATGATGAGAACATGTACCTTGATCCGGGAACAAGAACCTACGTTGAGGAGACCGGTGGAGCTAACTTCATCTTCATTACAAAGGATGGCAAGTTCGTAACTCCGAAGTCTGACAGTATTCTTCCTTCCATCACACGCCGTTCCCTGATGGTAGTTGCAGAGAAATACTGTGGCATGACCGTAGAGCACAGACCGGTTAAGTTCTCCGAGGTTGGGGACTTTGCAGAGTGCGGTCTTTGCGGAACCGCAGCAGTTATCTCTCCGGTAGGCAAGATCGTTGACCACGGCAAGGAGATCTGCATCCCAAGCGGAATGGACGAGATGGGACCTGGATTAAAGAAGCTGTATGACACCCTGACCGGTATCCAGATGGGAAGAATCGAAGGACCGGAAGGCTGGGTAAAAGTTATTGCATAATTAGTCTGACTAAAAGGACTCAAACGGATAACCGTCTGAGTCCTTTTTTGATGTGTGAGCGACAGACTTCGACATAAAATGCAGTCAAAAAGAGATGTAATAAGCTTGTAAAAAGATGCGAAATATCTTACAATAGCTTGTATATTATGCAATACATGCAGTGTGAGGAAACTTATTTGAATCAGATATACGATCAGCTGGGCAACCGGATCGACGTCCGGGGAAACCTAAGCAAGTTAAGACAACAGATCAAAGTACAGGATGAACGGCAGAAGGCATACGACTGGATCGCGGCGAATGAGCCGCTGCTGAGGGGATTTTTGCAGAGCGAGGACGCAAAGACGCGAAAGAACGCAGCCCTTTTGCTCGGAGATGTCGCATATCAGCCATTTATGGAGCTGCTGTGGGAGTCCTATGAGCGGGAGAACACGCTTTTTGTCAAGAGCGCATATCTGACTGCGCTGTCGCACATGGATGCGAAGCCTCTGCTTGCGCAGATCAAGGACAGGCAGACCGCACTAAGCGAGGAGGAGCCTTCGGAGGAGAACCGCAAGCATGTCAATGAGGAACTGCATGCGCTCCGGACGATCCTGATCCGGTATGAGGGGATCACACAACATACCTTTGACTTAAAAGGACAGAAGACCGAGCTTCTTCTGATCGCAAACCGCACACACCGGGAACTGGTGCGCAGAAGTGTTCCTGCGAAGGATACCGAGCTTCATCCACTTGGAATTCTTGTCATGACAGATCGCATGGATGAGATCTGGCAGTCGCGCTGCTTTCGGGAGATTGTATTTCCAATCCACACAAAGCCTGCTTTCTTAAGCGCCAAGCCGGCGGAGGCTGCCAAGGCATTGATGGATGCAGGGATGGTGGAGCAGCTACTGGCGTTACACCGGGAGAATACACCGTTTTATTTCCGTATTGAATGCAAGAGCAGGATGTCCCTTGAGGAGCGGAGTGCTTTTTCCAAGAAGCTGGCGGATGCACTTGAGACACTTTCCGGAGGGATGCTTGTCAATTCGACCTCCGACTATGAGATCGAACTGCGGCTGATCGAGAACAAGGACGGCGCCTTCTTCCCATGCCTGAAATGTGCGACACTTAAGGATCACCGCTTTGACTACCGGAGGAATGCCATCTCGGCATCAATCCATCCTTCAACGGCGGCGCTTCTGGCGAACATTGCAGCCCCATATCTGAAGGAGAACGCACAGATCATGGATCCGTTCTGCGGAGTCGGGACCATGCTGATCGAGCGCAATCACCTTGTTCCTGCGAAGGAGATGTACGCAACCGATATTTTCGGGGAAGCGATCGCAAAGGGACGTGAGAACGCGGAGCTTGCCGGGGCAAGGATCAATTTTATCCACCGTGATTTCTTTGATTTTAAACACGATTATCTCTTTGATGAGATCATTACCAATATGCCGATGCGTGGCAAAAAGAGCCGCGAGGAGATGGATCAGCTATATGGCAGATTCTTTGACAAGGCACTTGAGATCACAAAGAGGGAAGCAGTTATCATTATGTATACAAATGAGATCGGTTTTGTGAAAAAGCAGCTTCGGCTGCAACCGCAGCTACGGCTTTTGCAGGAGACCTGCATACAGAGCAAAACCGGCTTTTATTTACTGATTATTGAGGTGAAAAAGTAGTATGGCAACGAGGAGAGAAGGCGAGGCGCAAGAGCTGTCGCTGATTGACGAGAGCATTCTGCAGCGTTTTCAGGATCGCTTTAGCGAAGCAAACTGCATATACCTTTCCTGTCTGGGAACAGAGGAGGGACTGATCACGGACAGCTTCGGGGATGAGACTGCCAGACACTATTTTCAGGAGCAGATCGGACAGGCTGCCTATATGTCGCTGCTTGCAAAGGCAAAGGGCAGTATCGTGGAGAATCTTGTGGAGGAGGAACTACCGCAGAAGCATATCAAGCTGTGTGCGGTTTCCACGCGCATTGAGGGCAGGACACAGATCATCTGGATCGTGACTGCCGTGATAAGCGAACGCTTGGAGGAGGGCGAGGAGCTTCCGGAGGGCATCATAGCCACAACGGAGGAGCGTTTCTACCGATCCATGCAGTTCTTGGAATATCTTTCCAAATCTTTGTTTGTTATCAAGATGGACGAGCAGATCGCGCAGGATGCATTGCAGCAGAGTGCACAGTCGGAGGCTGATATTGAACGGCAGCTGCATCGTTCGGAGACGATGACACAGATCGTGAATATGCTAGAGTCGGAGAATGGCTTCGGCAAGATCGTGGACGACATTTTAAAGATGGTGTGTACCTGTCTGGATTTGTCACGCGCTGCGCTTATCCGCGAGAACGTGGACGGACAGACGCTGGATATGATCTGCGAATACGCAAAGGAACGCGACTGGTACCGCATCTCCGAGTACCAGAAAATACCGAAGGAAAAAGCACCGTTTTTCAACGGAAAGCCATACATGATCTCTTCGGATTCCATGATCCCGGATGCATTTACAAGAATCTTTGAGCCGGAGCATATCACCGCTGCGATATACCACCCGGTAACGGTCAACGACCGTGCCATCATGTATCTATGCTTTTTCGAGCAGGAGCGGGAGCGGATCTGGAGCGCGGACGACATTAAGTTCATCAATGATGTGAAGCGCATTATCCAGAGCATACTGACAAAGCGCATCACCAAAAATTCCCTTGCAAGCTCCTATGCATCGCTGGAAGCAATCCTTGAAAATGTGGGCTGTGGAATATATGTGCTGGATCAGGAGAAAAAGACGGTTCTGTATACCAACCAGAAGTTCAAGGAGCTTTTCGCGAACAGCATTTCAAGCGGCAAGATCAACCAGATTCTCTTCTCGGACCGCGAGATGGGGCTTAAGAATTATTTCGAGGAAGTGTTCTTCGCAGAGGAGGAGCGCTGGCTGGATGTACACAAATCCCAGATCGACTGGGTGGATGGACGCAAGGTGAGCCTGTGTACGATTTATGATATCACCGATAAAAAGGTATACCAGAAGAAGATTGAGAGTCAGGCAAACAATGACTTTTTGACCGGATTGTTCAACCGTATGCGGTGTGAGCAGGATCTGGATCGCTTTATCCGCCTCGCAGAGTTAAATGGGACAGAGGGCGCACTTTTGTATATCGATCTGGATGACTTTAAGCATATCAATGATGGCTTGGGACACCAGTATGGTGATGTTTTGCTCAAGGCGATCTCCCACAGCCTGCAGAAGATAGAGGGCGTTGAGAATACCTGTTACCGCATGGGCGGCGACGAGTTTATCGTAATTATTCCGGACAACGCGGCGGGACGCTTGGAGGCGGTCACAAAGGCAGTGCAGAGCATTTTCTCCCAGCCGTGGTTCTTAAAGGGTGAGGATTATTACTGTACGATGAGCATGGGTATCGCCTGCTTCCCAACCGATGCCAGTTCGGTGCAGGAACTGATCCGCAAGGCGGATATGGCACTGTTTTCTGCCAAGAAAGAGGGCAAGAACCGTATCGAGTTCTACAATGACAAGGATGCTGTTTTTGCACATCGCCGTCTGGATATGGAAAAGAATATGCGAAAGGCGACCTTGGACGAATGCAAAGAGTTCGAGGTCTATTACCAGCCGATCGTGGATATCACAAAGCCGGGAGATCCGTGCTGTGGAGCGGAGGCGCTGGTACGCTGGAACTCTTCGGAGATGGGATTTGTCTCACCGGTTGACTTCATCCCGCTTGCGGAGTATCTGGGACTGATCAATCCGATCGGGGACTTCGTGCTGCGCGAGGCTGCAAAGCGGTGCCGCTACTGGAATGAGATGGGGCATCCGGAGTACAAGGTGAACGTTAATCTGTCGGTTGTGCAGTTGCTGCAGAATGACATTGTAAAGAAGGTCAAGACGGTTCTGGATGAGACGCGCGTCAATCCGCAGAACCTGACACTGGAGGTAACGGAGAGCCTTGCAATCAACGACATTGACCGCATGAAGACGATCCTTGCACAGATCAAGAGCCTTGGCGTGCGGGTTGCACTGGACGATTTCGGCACGGGCTACTCTTCCTTAAACCATATCAGGGAGCTTCCAATCGATATCATCAAGATCGACCGGTGCTTTATCGAGCATATTGCAGATGACGATTTTTCGGATGCGTTTGTCAAGATGGTGTCCGAGCTTGCAGCAACACTTGGGCTGTACATCTGCACGGAGGGCGTTGAGGCTACGGAGCAGTATGAGCTTGTCAAGAGCATGCACATCAAGTATATTCAGGGCTACTATTTTGGTAAGCCGATGAGGATAGAAGAATTTGAAAGCAAATACCTATAAAAAGAAATCCCACAAGAAATTGTGGGTCACGCTTGCAATTATCGCCGTATTAACACTTACGGCGATAAATTTCATTTTGGTATACATCAACGATTATTATAAGGCAAATGAAAAGGCACTGGCTGCGTTAGAGTCATCCGATGGGGTGGAGGTGGTGGTCGATGAGAACCATTCGGTCACATTCATCCCCAAACATATCACCGCCGGACTTATTTTTTATCCCGGCGGAAAAGTGGAGTACACGGCGTATGCGCCGCTCATGCATGAACTTGCCGACAACGGGATCCTTTGCATTCTGCTGCACATGCCGGGCAATCTCGCTGTGCTGGATGCAGATGCGGCAGATGGCTATGCCGGGCAGTATAGCAATGTGCCGGACTGGTATATTGGCGGACACTCGCTGGGCGGTGTGATGGCAGCATCCTACGCGGCAAAACACGCGGATGCATTTGGCGGCGTGATCCTGCTCGCTTCTTATTCAACCGTGGATCTAAGCGATTTGGGGCTTGCGGTTTTGTCGGTGTATGGCTCTGAGGACGGGGTTCTCAAGCTGGATAAGTATGCGGATAACCGGAAGCACCTGCCGGCGGATGTCGTCGAGGAAGTGATTGATGGAGGATGTCATGCGTATTTTGGCAGTTACGGTGCGCAGGACGGAGACGGTGTGCCGAGAATCACGAATGAGGAACAGATCCATACAACGGTGGACTATGTGAAGAACTTTGTGAATCTGCACGAGTCATCCGGCGGACAGTGATACGCGAACCGAAAACGTAAATTGCAAATTTTTTAAAAAATTAAAAAAATTTGGTTTCAGTAGTTGACAAGTGGAAGCTCATTTGCTATTATAATCAAGTCGCGTGAGCGACAACATAAAAGATATGCGGAAGTGTCGGAACTGGCAGACGAGCAAGACTAAGGATCTTGTGGCTATTGCAGTCGTGTGGGTTCAAGTCCCATCTTCCGCATTTTTTATTCATAATTCGCGCAGAAGTGGCGGAATTGGCAGACGCGCAGGCTTCAGGTGCCTGTGGTAGCAATACCGTGTGGGTTCAAGTCCCATCTTCTGCACTCACTGTTATTTTACGAAATCCCTTGAGAGCCGCGGTTCTCAGGGGATTTTGTATTTCCCGGGAATGCAATAATATTGGGGGAGCGCGAAGAAAATTGAGGTATCGGGGACTGACAGTAAAATGTCAAATTATGCACCTTGGCTAATTCGTTTTTCAGAGGAGGGTAAGCAACCAAAAAAGCCTAGCACTTTAGCCAGAGGTGGCTAAGGACAGTCGGGGTATGTAGATACGGTGTAGCCGATTAAGGCTACGCCGTATTTCTCTTTTACGCCGCACTTGGCGGATTCTTGCGGATTTCTTCTTTTGCCGCAATAATTGTCTGTGTGTCGGGAATCTCAAGAATACCAACACCGATAAAGTGTACCTTAATAGGAACGTGCTTTTTGCCGTTCTCGTCTTTGGTGCTATCAAAGATTTCAATCTTTGTAATAAGCCGATTGACGTGTTCGGGTGTCAGTTCCTTTAAGTCGGTGCATTTACGGATAATGGAGAGAAATGCCCGTAGGTCGATATTGTCCTGCTCTGCATTAGCAAGCCGCTGTTCCAATTCGGCTACCGCTTGTATCAGTTCACTTTGCTCCTGCTCATAATTGGAGGTCATTCGCTCAAACAGATCATCCCTTAGAGTACCAAGCACATTCTTTTCAAAAGCCGCTTCAATCAACTTATCCAATGCCGCAATACGCTTTTTGTTCTTTTCAAGCTCCTGCTTTGCGGCTTTGAATTTGTTGGCTTTATTAAGTTCGTGCTGTTTTCCATACAAATAAAGGAAAATCGGTTCATATTCCGTAATATATTCCGCCGCTTCCCGTATGAGTTTCAGAACCATTCTTTCAAGCACCACGTTGCGGATATAATGGATGGAACAACTACCTCTGTTTTCTTTATACTGTGAACAGCGGTAAAACTCCTGATGCTCCTTTACGCTCTTGGCGGCACAGAAATATAACCTCGAACCACAATCTCCGCAATACACCAACCCTGAAAAGATACTTGTTCTGCCCGTCGCAGTATTTCTGCGGCGGTGCTTTTTTATCTCTTGCACACGCTCCCAAGTATCCATATCAATAATGGCTTCCTGCGTATTGGGTATGATTACCCAATCTTCGGGTGAGTTATAAACGGTCTTGTGAACCTTAAAGCTGACAGTACTCGATTTGAAATTTACGGTACAGCCGGTGTACTGCATATTGGAAAGAATGTGCTCGACGCTGTTTTCAGACCAACGATAAGGATCAATGACCTTGTTCCGTGTTTTTCTTCCAATGCTGTTGTAATAGGCAGTTGGCGTTAAAATCTTTTCTGCTTCTAAACGGCGGGCGATTTTGGTAACGCCTAATCCTTCAATGCAAAGCTGAAAGATATGCCGTACCACCTTTGCGGCAGGTTCATCAATAACCCATTGTTTGGAATCGTCGTCGGCTTTCTTGTAACCGAAAGCTACCGTTGCAGATACACGCTCACCGTTATCCGACTTGGATTGCCATACTGCACGGATTTTCTTGGAGGTCTGCGCCGCATACCATTCGTTGAATATATTGTAAAACGGCAGCATTTCCATACCCTCGCCAGTAGAGGTATTGATATTTTCGTGAATGGATATAAAGGTCACACCAAGCGTAGGATATACGATTTCTGCAAGACGGTCGCCCTCAATATGCTCACGACCGAAACGGGATAGGTCTTTTACGATAATTGTGCCGATTTTGCCTTCCTCTACCATTCGGTGCATACGGTTAAAATCGCTACGATCAAAGCTCGTACCCGAAATGCCGTCATCAACGAAAAACATTGTGTTAGTATAACCGTGCTTTTTAGCATAGTCCGAAAGAATTTGCTTTTGGTTGCTGATACTGTTTGATTCGTCCTCTTTACCCTTTCTTTTTTTGTCTTTATCGTCTTTAATATCTTCTACAGACAGACGACAGTATAAGGCTGTAATTTTATCTTGATTCATATTCTCGGCTTTCATTGCCATAATAAACTCCTTTCTCACGAAAGCCGAGCATTGCTTATTGGACAAGCCAATTATACAATGCCCGGCTGTGTTTCTACAAACCTATGGCAGTTACACTAACTGCTCAGATAGGATCAATTCTTTTAATTGCTGAAATAGTGATTTATCCACCTCGCCCGTGAAAATACCGGTAACATCGTAGATAGTACCGCTTATTTCTTCGGACACGGTGATTTGTTTTGGAATATAGCAAACGGGAGTATTGTCGATTGCCATAGCCGATTTTGGCGTAACGTATTCCAAGAGGTCAATAGGGATATTTTCATCAATGCGCCCTGCGCCTTTTCTCGAAAACATAATGGGTTCTATATTGACTTTTTTCATATTCTTCACCTTACCTTTCATCACGGTTGCGCTGACGGATTAAAAACTTGCGGTAATGCTCACAAGCCTTCAAAACAAAATCCTCAGCTTGCTTTGCGTTGGCGTTAGGGACATACTGACGAATACGTTCCATCGGGACTTTGAACATTTCCCGCTGATTGGCTTTTTCTTCGCTCATAACGGCGGCGATCACTTCTGGAGTCAGACCTTCCTCTTGGCTTATCTTCTTAAAGCGGCAAGCCTGCGAGAGTGACGGGGTGTAATCGTTTAGTTCCATCTGCTCTAAAAGGTCGTACTGCTCCTGCTCATTGAGGTAGGAAAGCTCGACGGCAGGAGTGAAGGAAATGCGCCCCTCGTCCACATATAGCAGAATTTCGGGGATAAGATTGGTAAGACGGATATAGCGCTTAATAGTATCTTTACTTGTTCCTGCATCTTCTGCAATTTGCTCCGTTGCCAACTTCGGTGCAAGTTGCACCGAAGTTAAATCCGCACGGAATCCCTGATGTGCCAAAGCCTCCGCTTTCATCTTGTAAGCAAAGGCTTTTTCAGAGGGTAGAATATGCTCTCGGTGTAGGTTGCTGTCCACAAGTACGATTGCCGCCGCATCACGGTCAAGGGAAACAATTAAGGCAGGGATTTCAGTGATCCCTGCCTTTCTGCTTGCCATAACCCGTCTGTGACCGGATATGATTTCGTATTCGTCTGTGGTGTTTTCAAGTGGTCGGACTATGATGGGAGATACAACGCCGTGCATCTTAATGCTTTCAGCAAGGGCATCCATTTCCTCGTTGTCCTGCACCTTGTAGGGGTGGTTCTCAAAAGGGTGTAATTTCTCGATAGAGATATTTTTCTTAGTATTTTTCATCGTTCATAATCTCGTTCTTTCTTTTTAATTAAATTATTTCGTTTCATTTCGATATTGCGCTCGGCATAAAGGAGTTCCTTAATTTTCGGAATGTGTTCCTCAATGCGCAGGGCGACTTTCAATTCTTTTCGCAAAGGGGTAATCTGCTTGGTGAGTTCCTTTGCCTGTGCCTTTAATGCGGCATCATCTTCGGGCGTTTTCACTCGGCGCAGTTTTAACCGCAGAGCATACCGTTCCTGCTCCAATTCTGAGATACGGGCAGATAAGTTCTCTTGAAATGACAAAAGCTCCTTTGGCGACTCAATGTGGTTGTCGCAAAGGAGCTTGTATTCCTCGATATATTTATCTAATTTCTGTACCTCTGCCCGCATCATCTGGGAGAGTTGGCGGTTGTGCTTTCCTTCAATATTGTTGCATGTGCATATTTTCAGCAGTTCAATGAACAGCGCAAACAATACTTGCACCGTATCTATACGCTCCAATCGCCGCCATTCATATTCGATTATGAGCAGGGGCTTACGCTTATACGGCGCATTATAAATGGTGGTCATAATCGGTTCGACTTGATTTTCACGGCAGCGTTCTCTTATTCGCTCTTTGGTGTAATCTTTGCCTAAACTGCTGATACGGACTGCCCGTTCCCATCCGTCTGCAATAATAGACGGATGCTCGTAATAAAAATCCCGCTCAAAGCGATAACCGAGATTTTTCATACAATATTCGATTTCTTTGAAACTGCCGCTGTTTGCGATTGCTTCATCTACATCCCGCCGCAGTATATCCCGATGAGTGAGCTTACCGGACTTGTTTATCCAATACGCTTTCTTATTACCGTAAAAATGCGTAAACGGTATTACAGACTTTCCGTGTTCCTTGCAAACTGCATCGGAGATCTGCCGAAGCTCCACGTGATCACGGATATGGTTTTCAAACTTTCTGCCCGTCTTAAAAGAAACGGAATTTATCACGAAATGATTGTGAATGTTATCCGTATTAAGATGGGTAGTAACGACAATTTCATAAGCATCGCCCCACATTCTACGGGCAGTTTCCAATCCTATTTTGTGTGCTTCTTCGGGTGCAACTTCTCCCGACACAAAACTCTGATACCCGTGATAGGCAACATTGCCGCCGAACTTTCCGTACCGCCGCTTGGTTGTCATCATACATTGATAGGCTCTCTGCTTCGGACAGTTGATACCTGACACATACATTGTTTGGTCGGTCTTTTGGTCGTTCTCCACATAACGGAGCGCCGCCCACAAGTCCTCGTCCAAGAACTTTTTATCGGTGGTTTTGTCAGGGTTCTCCGCATAATCGATTACTTCCTTTAATCGGGACTTGACGGGCCAGAAGCCTGTACTTGCCATCGTCACATCACACTCCGTTCATCGCTTTCGTCATAAATGCCGAAAGACTCTCCACTCCGTGGATGCTCCTTTTCCCCACAAAGCTGGCTTTGTGGGGACCCCGTTAAAATCTCCCGTATGATTTCTCTTTTACTCTGCTTTGGCGTATCTATGATTTCAGCATAAATATCGTCAAAAAGAGATTGCAGACGAGCTGAAAACATTGGCAATCCACGGCGACGGATACACCGCCGAACAATTCAAAAGAGATATGACACGGGAAGCATTATATGCGCTGACCTACAAACGATTAAAGTAACGGCAATTTTGCAAATTAGGGGGTGAGTGCCGTGAAGGAATGGCAAAAGGAATTATATATCTACCGTCTTTCTCCGGTACCGCCGAGAAAAGACGATTTGCAGGAATATATTGAATTATACCTTACCGAAAAAGACGAAAAGTATCTGTCTTGGTTTCTGCATTACTATGAGCCAACGCTGAATACAACCGTTATGGGCATTGTGCAGCGGTATGCTATGTTCGGGCATTTTCTTGATATAAAGGAAGCGTGTGTACTTGGTATCCTGCGGGCATTAGAGAAATACAACCCCAATGGCGGCACACCGTTTATAACCTATAAAACCCGTATTATGTGGGAGGAAATTCATAATTATATCCGCACGATGCGCACCGGCTTTACGGTACAGAGTAACGATGAATACCAAAATCTGCGTAATGTAATGCTGTTATATGCCGCCTACAACAGCAGGAATGATCCCGAAACGCTGAAAAGAATATCCGATGAAGTTGGTTTGTCCGAAAAGACGGTAAGTGAGATCCTGCGAAGCGGATTTCACAATATGCAGTTTGTAGACTTTTACCGCAGTTATGCTGACGAAGATAGTGAGGAAAGCCGAGAGGACGTTACTTGTGATTATACCTTTGAGCCTTTTAGTGAACTTCTGCGGCAAGAACGGAGCGAAGCGGTATTCGGCGCTTTAGACGAGCTTTCTTACCGTGAGCGTGAGGTCATACGCTCTCACATCGGTTTCTGCCCCGATTGCCATAGTATGAAAAGTCCAAAGTTCAGACCGCACACATTCCAAGAAATTGCTTACAAGAACGAGCTATCCTCTGCGGAAGCGGCGGAGAACATCTATCATAAGGGACTTGATAAGATGCGGGACAAACTGAAAAAGAAAGGAATATTTCACCCGTAAAAAGCCAAAACACCCCGTTGGGAATGCAGAAATTACTGAGTTCCCAACGGGGGGTTTTTGTGTTTGTATTAAGGAAGGTACCTATACTTGGTTCCAATCACTGACAAAGAATTCACAATATTTTTATAAATTTGGAACGCAAAAGGAACGATCGTGGTGCGATTTGGGAACAGCACTTGAGTATAATGAATGTCGACAAACAGCAAAAAACTGCTTGAAATTTTTATTTTGGAGGCATTCAATTATGTACTTTGACGCTATTGCAAAAATCGTTTCGGAACGCACAGGCTGTGATGTTTCTGCTGTAAAGCCAGAAAGCAAGTTCTCTGAGCTTGGCATCGACTCTCTTGACACGGTAGAGCTTCTTATGAACCTGGAGGACGAAATCGGCATCGAAATTGAATTGGACCAGAAAGTGGAGACCATTGACGACCTGGATAAGTTCATCCAGAGCAAGCAGGGTTGATGCTTATGATTAAGTCAGCAATTTGTGAAATGCTGGGTATTGAATATCCGGTATTTCAAGGTGGTATGGCTTGGATCGCTGACGGTAAACTGGCCGCTGCCGTGTCCAACGGCGGCGGTCTTGGCATTATTGCGGCAGGAAATGCTCCTGGTGATTATGTCAGACAGCATATTCAAGTTGCCAAGAGGATCACCAATAAACCTATTGGTGTAAATATTATGCTTCTAAGTCCGTTTGCGGATGAGGTTGCAAAAGTTGTTATAGAAGAAAAAGTTGAGGTTGTAACCACGGGTGCAGGCAATCCATCTAAATATATTAAGGAATGGCTTGCTGCAGGAATTAAGGTTATTCCTGTTGTGGCTTCAGTTGCTATGGCGAAGCTGATGACTCGCCTCGGTGCTTCTGCTCTTATTGCAGAGGGTGGCGAAAGCGGCGGTCATGTTGGCGAGCTTACCACGATGGTGCTTGTTCCGCAAATCTGCGATGCGACCACTTTGCCGGTCATTGCCGCAGGTGGTATTGCAGATGGCAGAGGGGTTGCCGCAGCATTTATGCTCGGTGCCTGCGGTGTGCAGATGGGAACCCGTTTCCTTAGTGCTAATGAATGCACGATTCATCCCACATATAAGGAAAAGATCTTAAAAGCCACGGATCTTTGTACGATGGTAACAGGTAAGCGCTTGGGACACCCCGTTCGCAGTCTCCGCACGCAGTTTGCCAGAGAGTATTCCAAGGCTGAATACGGCGGTATGCCGGACGAAGAATTGGAAGCGCTGGCAACCGGTGCATTGAGGCTTGCTGTACAGGAAGGTGACAACGAAAAGGGGTGTTTTCTCTCCGGTCAGATCGCCGCTATGGTCAAGAAAGAGCAGCCTGCGGCAGAAATTGTTAAGGAAGTTATGGAGGAAGCCGAGCCTATCCTTCTGAGGGCAAAAGAGTGGGTAAAATAGCATTTGTATTTTCAGGTCAGGGCGACCAGTTCCCCGGTATGGGAAAAGACCTGTATGAAAAATATCCGGTTGCTAAAAAGATTTTTGACCTATGCGACGACATCCGCCCCGGCACATCTTCTCAGTGCTTTCATGGCACGGAAGAAGAATTAAAGGAAACCAAGAACACACAGCCTTGCCTTTTTGCAATGGAGCTTGCGGCGGCAACTGTTCTGATTGAAAAAGGAATTGCTCCCGATGTGGTTGCCGGTTTTTCTCTCGGTGAGGTCGTTGCCGCAACGGTCAGCGGAGCATTTGACAGCGAGACAGGATTCCGCCTTGTCTGCAAACGCGGAGAATTGATGCAGAGCGAGGCTGAAAGATTTGATACATCTATGGCGGCAGTTGTAAAGCTGACACCCGAACGGGTGCAGGAGGTATGCAATAAATATTCCGAAGTTTATCCCGTAAACTTCAACTGCCCCGGACAGATCAGCGTATCAGGTATTTCCTCTCAAATGACGGACTTTTTTGCCGATGTCAAGGCGGCAGGCGGCAGAGCCATTCCGCTGAAAGTAAAAGGAGCTTTCCATTCACCTTTTATGAAAGCAGCAGCAGAGTCTTTTGCCGAAGAACTGGAAAAGGCAGAGACTAGGGAAAGAAGCATTACGCTCTATTCCAATATGACCGCCGAAGTCTATACGGATGATGTTGTAGGCTTGCTTTCTAAGCAGATATGCAGCCCTGTGCAGTGGGAAAAGATCATCCGTAATATGATTGCCGACGGCGTTGATGCTTTTATTGAAATCGGTCCCGGCAAAACACTTACCAATATGATTAAGAAAATTGATGCAGAAGTAAAAGCTGTATCGGTGAACGATTATTTGGCGGAGGTGGATGTATGTTAAAAGGAAAAACAGCAGTTGTAACCGGTGGTTCTCGTGGCATCGGTGAGGCAATCGTATATAAGTTGGCATCAATGGGTGCTAATGTAGCTGTCATTTATGCAGGCAGTAGGGCCGCCGCAGAGAGGGTTTGCGAAAAATGCAAGCAGGAATACAGCGTGGAAGCAAAAGCTTATCAATGCAATGTTGCTGATTTTTCTGCGGCAAAGGAAACCGTTGCAAAGATTAAAACTGAGTTTGGTACAGCACAAATTCTTATCAATAACGCAGGCATTACCCGTGACGGTCTGCTTGCTATGATGAAAGAAGAAGATTTTGATTCGGTTCTGGATACCAATCTCAAAGGCGCTTTCAACATGATCCGTCATATGACAGGACTGTTTATCAGAGCTCGTGAAGGCTGCATAATCAATATGGCTTCTGTTGCGGGAATTATGGGAAACGCAGGTCAGTGTAACTACTCTGCTTCGAAAGCAGGTCTTATTGGACTTACAAAGTCTGTGGCAAAGGAGCTTGCGCCGAAGGGCATCCGTTGTAATGCGGTTGCACCCGGCTTTATCGCAACGGATATGACAGGAAATCAGACAGACAATCCGCTTCTGAATATGATCCCCCTTGGCAAGATGGGCGAAACAGATGATGTGGCAGATGCAGTGGCATATCTTATAACTGCAAAATACGTAACCGGCGAAGTCCTCCGTATTGACGGTGGCCTCGCTATGTAAGGAGAAAAAATATGAGTGAAAACAGACGAGTTGTTGTTACCGGTATCGGTGCAATTACCCCTTTGGGAAACAATGTGGCTGATACCTGGAACGGTTTGAAGAACGGCAAAAACGGCATTGCTCCCATTACACTTTTTGATACAGAGAAATATAAGGCAAAGTTGGCTGCCGAAGTCAAGGACTTCGATCCCAAAGAATACTTAGAGATTAATGATGTGCTTCGTACTGATCGCTATGCACAGTTTGCCGTTGCAGCAGCACAGCAGGCAGTGGACGAAAGCGGTGTCGAAGGTACTGTTGAGCCCGAACGCTTTGCCGTTATATTCGGTACGGGTATCGGTGGCATCGGTACTTTTGAAACGGAGCACACCAAGCTGATGGAGAAAGGCCCCCGCCGTGTTTCTCCGCTGTTTGTACCTATGATGATCGGCAATATGGCAGCCGGTATGATTGCCATTCGCCACGATTGCCGTGGCTCTGCCATGCCTGCTGTTACGGCTTGCGCTTCCGGTTCCAATGCTATCGGTGAAGCTATGCGCCTTGTTCGTCACGGGTATGCGGATGCCGTAATTACCGGCGGTGCCGAAGCCGCCATTGTTCCTTCTGCTATCGCAGGTTTTGTGAATATGAAGGCGCTTTCCACTTCTGAAAATCCCGACGAGGCATCCCTGCCTTTTGATAAGCGCAGGGGTGGATTTGTTATCGGTGAAGGTGCTGTTGCACTGGTACTTGAAGAATACGAACACGCAAAAGCTCGTGGTGCAAAGATTTACGGTGAGGTGTGCGGCTACGGTTCAACCTGCGACGCTCATCATATCACAGCACCGCATCCCGATGCGCGTGGCGGCGCACAGGCAATGATGGACGCTATGAAGGAAGCAGGCTATACAGATACGGATACCGTTTATGTCAATGCACACGGCACGGGTACTCCAATGAATGATGTGATTGAGACGGCTGCTATTAAGAAAGCCCTTGGCGAAGATAACGCAAAGAAAGCGTATGTAAGCTCCACAAAGTCAATGACAGGACATATGCTTGGCGCAGCAGGTGCAATTGAAGCACTGGCTTGCCTTTTTGCACTCAACGAGGGCGTGATTCCTCCTACAATCCATTTGGATGAGCAGGATGAAAATTGTGATCTGAACTGTGTGCCGAATACTGCCGTGGAAGCAGACATTACACTAGCACTTTCCAATTCTCTTGGATTTGGCGGTCATAACGCTTGTCTTGCTTTCAGAAAGGTGTAATCCGATGAAAGAAACAGATATTCGCAAATATGCCGAGCTGATGAAGGAGCTTGGGCTGACCGGACTTGAAATCACAGAAGAAAACAGTAAGGTCCGTTTGGAGCGTTCCGTTGGGACTTCGGTGCAAGAAACCGTATATTCTGTTCCTGAACCTACCGGCACAACACAGGCTCCGTCCGAACCGAAAGACTACATCAGCGTAAAATCGCCCATCGTCGGTGTGTTTTATGCAGCTCCCGCTGAAAATGCTGATTCCTATGTTTCTATCGGCGATACGGTGACAAAGGGGCAAACTCTTTGTATTGTCGAGGCGATGAAAATGATGAATGAAATTACTGCTGAAGAAGAAGGCGTCATTTCGGAGATCTGCGTTACAAATGGGCAGGTTGTAGAATACGGAACAGAATTGTTCCGTATCAAGAGGTAAGGCTATGAACAGAGAAGAAATAATGAATATACTTCCTCACAGAGACAATATGCTGCTTCTTGACGATGTGGAAAACAAGAACGGCACCGCTGTCGGGCATTATACCGTCCGTGGTGATGAGTTCTTCCTCAAGGGACATTTCCCTGATAATCCTATCGTGCCGGGCGTTATTCTCTGTGAGATACTGGCTCAGTCCGCTTGCGTACTGATGCAGGATGCAATGAGCGAAGGTAAATTACCCGTTTATACAGGACTTAATAATGTAAAATTCCGTTCGCCTGTCAAACCCGGTGACACCGTTGAAACACAGTGCCGTATCAAACGAGCAAAGCACCCTTTCTACTTTGCTGAAGGTACAGTTACGGTGGACGGACGGCTATGCGTATCGGCAGAATTTTCCTTTGCAATTACAGGAGCATAAACTATGTTTTCAAAAATACTGATCGCCAACCGTGGCGAGATCGCTGTCCGCATCATTCGCGCTTGCAAGGAAATGGGCATAGCTACGGTTGCTGTATATTCCGAGGCAGATAAAAACGCCCTTCACGTGGCGCTTGCCGATCAAAGCTATTGCATCGGAGACCCCGAAGCCTCGGAAAGCTATCTGAATGAAAACCAAATTATCAGCACCGCTATTTTAGCAGGTGCCCAGGCGATTCATCCCGGTTATGGATTTCTTTCTGAAAATGCACATTTTGCCCGTGCCTGCAGAAAGAACGGATTGGTATTTATCGGTCCGGATCCCGAAAGCATGGAACGCCTTAGTGATAAAGCGATCTTGAAAGAGCTGATTCGAGGTACGGGGCTATCGGTCATTCCGGGAACAAAAGCGGTCGCTTCCGCCCAGGAAGCAAAGCGAGCAGCCGACAGGATCGGATATCCCGTAATGCTCAAAGCCTGTGCAGGCGGCGGTGGACGGGGCATCCGTCTGATCCGCTCGGAAGATGAACTGGAGGATGCCTATCATCAAGCTACAAGCGAAGCAATTAGTGCCTTTGGAGATGGCAGTGTATATCTTGAAAAATATGTCTTTCCCGCAAGGCATGTGGAATTGCAGATTCTTGCCGACGAACACGGAAATGCCGTGTGCCTTGGAGACCGTGACTGCTCTCTCCAGAGAAGAAACCAAAAACTACTGGAAGAAACACCTTCTCCCGCTGTTAGTGATGAGCAACGTCAAAAGATTATAGAGCTTGCGGTAGATGCCGTAAAGAAGATCGGCTATGTAGGTGCCGGTACGCTTGAATTTCTGCTTGACCGTGAAGGAAACTTCTGGTTTATGGAAATGAATGTACGGCTGCAAGTGGAGCACTGTGTAACAGAAATGCTGACAGGCTTTGATCTTGTGAAATGGCAGATTCGTATTGCAGCCGGTATTCCGCTGAATTTCACACAAAAAGATGTCAAAATAAAAGGTTCAGCAATCGAATGTCGCATCAACGCAGGTAGCTGCGGAGCTTTGAAGATGCTCCATGTTCCGGGAGGTCCGTCTGTGCGATTTGATACCTGCTTGGTTGCAGGCACAGTCGTATCACCTTACTACGATTCACTTCTTGGAAAACTAATTGTGTACGCAAAAACCCGGGAAGAAACCCTCCGTAAAATGAGGGCGGCGCTCTGTGAATTGGTGATTGACGGCATACCGACAAACATTGAGGAACAACTGCGGATTGTTGAGGATGAACGCTTTACATCCGGCAACTATGATTTAACTTTTATGGGAAACAGGTGATCAAATGGCATTACTCAATTTTTTGAAGCCTAAAAATCAATTAGAAGAAGGCGGGCGTACTTCTGCTCCCGTTCAGCGTGATGCCGGAGAGCCTGAGAAAAATTGTCCGAATTGTCACAAAGACATTCTGCTGAGTCGTCTCTGGGCGAATGATCTTGTCTGTCCTTGCGGCCATCACTTTCGCATGAAGGCACGTCAGCGCATACAGACGATAACCGATAAAGGAAGTTTTCGTGAATTGTATTCCAATATGATAGCAGATAATCCGCTGAATTTTCCCGGATATAAAGATAAGATAGAAACTGTCCGTGTGGCAAGCAACGAAAAAGAGGCAGTAGTCTGCGGTACAGCTACCATTGGCAAACAAAAATGCTGTCTGTTTGTTATGGAGCCGTACTTTATGATGGGCAGTATGGGCAGTGCCGTTGGCGAAAAAATAACCACACTGTTTGAATATGCCGTGCAGCATCGTTTGCCGGTTATCGGTTTTACCGTATCGGGCGGTGCTCGCATGCAGGAGGGGCTTTTATCCCTTATGCAGATGGCAAAAACGAGTGCGGCAGTTAAGCGGCACAGTGATGCCGGGCTTTTATATATTGCAGTCCTCACCGATCCCACTACAGGCGGTGTGACGGCAAGCTTTGCTACGGAAGCAGATATTATTCTTGCAGAACCCGGTGCAACTGTCGGTTTTGCAGGTGCGAGGGTGATTGAGCAGACAACAAAGAAAGCTCTCCCGGAAGGATTCCAAAAGTCTGAATTTGTACTGGAACACGGATTCATTGACAGCATTATTCCGCGCTCCAACCAAAAGAAATATTTGACTGAGCTGTTAAAAATGCACGATGGGAGGGCGATGATGTGAGCGAATCAGCTTTCGAACGAGTAAAACTTGCCCGTGACAGCAAAAGACCGACGGGGCTTGATTATATTAAAAACATTTTCAAGGGCTTTATCGAGTTTCACGGTGATCGCCGTTATGCGGATGATCCCGCTATCGTAGGTGGGATTGCGAAGCTGGATAGCACTCCCGTGACGGTAATTGCGATTGAGAAAGGTCATACTGCAAAAGAGCGTACTTACCGCAATTTCGGTATGCCTCAGCCGGAAGGCTACCGCAAAGCCCTGCGTCTTATGAAGCAGGCAGAGAAATTCGGCAGACCGATTGTTTGCTTTGTGGATACTTCCGGTGCGTACTGTGGAATCAGTGCTGAAGAACGGGGGCAAGGACAGGCAATAGCAGAAAACCTGCTGGAAATGTCTACGCTTTGTGTGCCGATTATCTCTATTTTGATTGGCGAAGGCGGCAGCGGTGGTGCTCTTGCACTTGCGACTGCGGACAGAGTATGGATGCTGCAAAATGCCGTGTATTCCGTTATTTCACCGGAGGGCTGTGCAAGTATTCTTTGGAAAGACTCTGCCAAGGCAGAAACTGCGGCAGCAAGCCTTAGATTAACCGCCGAGGATGCTAAGAGCCTTGGCGTAATAGAACGCATCCTTTCCGAAAATGACATCGGCAAAAAAGAATTTTACGACCGCATCCGTACCATTTTAACGGAAGAAATCAAGGAATTGTCAGGCGATATTGACTTGACGCAGAATCGCTATGACAGATTCCGTAATCTTGGCGTCAGTGCTGTTATTAAGGAGTAAATATGAGCATATACAAACAGTATTGTAATGAGATTGTCGATGAAAACGGCAGGCTGCAAAAATTGACACTTGAATATCCCGACAACTTTAACTTCGGTTATGATGTTGTTGATAAAATTGCAGATGAAACACCGGAGAAACGTGCACTTGTATGGTGCAATGTTGAAGGCGAAGAGCATATTTTTTCATTTGCAGATATAAAGAAATACAGCAATCAGATGGCAAATGTATTTCGCAGTGCGGGAATCGGTCACGGCGACCGTGTGATATTGATTTTGAAGCGGCACTATGAATATTGGTTTGCGGCAGTTGCGCTGCACAAGCTGGGTGCGGTAATGATCCCGGCGACCCATATGCTGACGGTCAGTGACTTTGTATATCGCATTAAGTCCTCTAAAGTAAAAGCGATTGTGTGTACCACACAGAATGAGGTGCCCGAAAAAATCACTGCGGCGCTGAAAGAGGCAAACATGACGGCAAAACTGTGGTGCGTTCAGAAGGATGCAGACGGCTTTGAAAATCTGACGGAGGCTATGAGAGAAGCCCCTGAAAAATTTGAGCGTGTGCAGACCTTAGCTACCGATCCGATGATGTTGTATTTCACATCGGGTACTACCGGTTATCCCAAAGGCGTCATTCACGAGCACAGCTATCCTCTCGCACATATCGTCACAGCAAAGTATTGGCATCAGGCAGAGGATAACGGACTTCACTTCACAGTTGCGGAAACAGGATGGGCAAAGGCATCCTGGGGAAAGATTTACGGACAGTGGCTCGTCGGCAGCGCCGTCATGGTGTATGACTTCGATAACTTTGAACCCAAACAATTAACCGCTGTGATCAATCGTTATGGCGTAACTTCTTTCTGCGCACCTCCTACGGTTTACCGCTACCTTGTGCGTAAAGGTATTCCCGACATGCCGTCGCTCAAACATGCAACAACGGCAGGTGAAATGTTGGCTCCCGAAGTATTCCGTAAGTTTACAGAACGCACCGGACTTCAACTCTGCGAGGGATACGGTCAGACCGAGACAACGTTATTGATGGCAAATTTCAAAGGTTACGATGCTGTAGAGGGTTCTATGGGTACACCCTCGCCCTTTTACAATATTGAGCTTCGCGGAAAGAACGGAAAACCCGTCGACACCTATGAAATAGGCGAGGTTGTTATTGTTCCCGAAAAAGCGGGCAAGCAACCCGGTGTGTTCGCCGCATATCTGGACAATGAGGAACAGTATAGTTATGTTTGGCGTGACGGTGTGTACCATACGGGTGATGCTGCGTATATGGACGAAAATGGTCGGTATTGGTTCCACGGTCGCTTCGACGATATTATAAAGACAGGCGGTTTCAGAGTAGGACCTTACGAAGTGGAAAATGTGCTGATGGAGCATCCCGCTGTTGTAGAATGCAGCGTAATCGGAGTACCGGATGCGCTGAGAGGTCAGTCAATCAAGGCGGTTATTGTTCTTGGTGCAGGATATGAGCCTTCGCAGGAGCTTGAGTTGGAGATCAAAAATTTCTGTAATCAAAAGCTTGCAGAATACAAATGGATTCGCATTATTGAGTTCGTAATCGAGATGCCCAAGACAATCAGCGGCAAAATACAAAAGACTGTCCTTCGCAGTCAGAATGAAACTGTATGAAAATGAATATCTGTATCAAGGGCGTGGGATGTGATACTGTAAGCATCTCACGCTTCGAAGAAAAAATGAATAATACCCGATTGGTTGATAAGCTATTTACGGAATATGAGCAAAATTATATTGCAGATAAGCAGATTCCCTCGGCGGCGGGGATATGGGCAGCAAAAGAAGCTGCGAGCAAGAGTTTAGGCACAGGCTTCTACGGCTTCACCATAAAAGATATTGAAGTGAGGCATACTGCACAGGGACAACCTCAAATTATTCTTTACAACGGCGCACTAAAACAAGCAGAGAAACTTGGCGTTAAACGCATTCATATCAGTATTTCTCACGAGTCCGAACAGGCTCTTGCGTTTGCTGTTGCTGAGTAATTTTTCGAAATTTTATAGAAATCGAAATTTTTTCATATTTATATGGTATACTTAAATATAAAATTGGACTATATCCCCTGTGGGCAGAGAATTTGGCTCTGCAAAAAGGAGTTGCTATGAAAGATATGTTAGATAATATGGAGGATATACTGAATCAACAAATCAGTGGCTTTCACCAATATATTTTGACCACGCCGGCACACTTAAGCTATGTGAGTCAGAATCTGTGTGATTTGCTCGGTGTTCGCAGAGAAGAACTGTTGGATGACAGCAGGGATCTATATGCACTTCGAGTTCACCCGGCTGATCGCGAAAAGTATTCCGACTTTATTCAAAGAATAATTATGAATGAACAACCTCTTGCCGGTGAGTACCGCCTTGTAAAGAAGGACGGTACAATTATCTGTGTGAGAGATACCGTTACGCCCAGGAGATTGGATGACGGAACACTCATCGGACATTCTGTTTTGACAGATATAACCAATATTAAAAACGAAAATACCGATCTGCAATTTTTGAACGAAACTGTTCCGTGCGGATTTTTAAGATATACTTGTGAAAAGCAACCGAGGATTACATATATCAATCCTAAGATGATCGAGCTTCTGCGTTTCCCCGAAGTGAAAGATGGAGAAATAGATTATCAGGAAATGTATAAAAACAATATCTTTTTGATGATTCCGATGGAAGAACGCCGCAGATTTTCAAAATATCTGAATCGGGTTTTCTCTGTGGAGGCTCCTATCGCCGGAGATATGACCTTGCTTCGGTGTGACGGAACCCGTGCACATGTTTTCGGATGGGTTACAAAATGCATCAACGAGCAGGGCGAAGCAGAGTTCCAAAGCGTTTGTATGGATGTTACGGAACGCTATCAGGCACGAAAGACGAGCGAAAGCAAACGCTATCTGCAAGCCCTTACTGATGTTTACGATAAGATTTTTGAGCTCAATCTGGATGCGAATACTGTAAAATGCCTGCATTGTGAGAAAGCATCCTATTTTAAGCGGTTTGAAAATATAGCAATGCAGATTGAAGATGCATTGGAAAAATGGCTCATCGATTCTGTAAACGCGGAACAACAAGACGCTGTTCGTCGATTTTTTAAGGATTTCTGCCAAAAGAGGCTGAGCGGAATTGACGGCAAGCCGCCGCAGATCACCTACAAAGCTCGTTCTACCGATGGTAACATCAAGCAATATACAGGTCTATTTATTAAAGTTGATGAATCGGTTAGCTTCTATTGTTGCCGTGAGACAAAAGAGATAACGGATTCTGTGGCATTGAGGGAGGAAAACAATCAGTTGAAAGGAAAAATGCGTGATTTAGTCATGCATTTTTCCAACGGTATTGCAGCCTTTGAAGTTACAGCGGAAGGTCTGGTAAAGCCGCTGTATGCCACCGAAAATGTTTGCGAATTCTTCGGCTATACCGAGGAAGAATGGCTGCCGTTGACCGAGCGATTTACCCCCGTAGAGAACTTTGTTGCGTATAGCGAAGTAGCTTATGAGAATTTTGCGGAATTGCTGAGAACGGGAGAAGCTGAATTCGCTTATTTTGACTATCAGTCTGAAACAGAGCGCAAAATTAAAGCAATCTGTTCCGAGAAAGAACCGAATGCCAATTCTTCACGCTATGTTATGCTCTATTCGATAGAAGGCGGCTCAGAGGTCGTGAAACAAACCTTACCCGAAAATCGTACTGTATCTATCCGTACTTTCGGATATTTCGATGTTTTTGTGGGAGATACCCCGATTGTCTTCCGCAACAAAAAGTCCAAGGAGCTTTTAGCTTTGCTTGTTGACCGTAAGGGAGGATATGTTACTTCCGAGGAAGCCATCAGCTTCTTGTGGGAGGATGAACCCGTAAACACCTTGACTCTTTCCAGATACCGTAAAGTTGCCCTCCGTTTGAAAAGCACCTTAGAGGAATACGGGATTACCGATATTGTTGAAGCCGTTGACGGAAAGCGCCGTATCGTGATGGATAAGGTTGAGTGCGATCTGTACAACTATTTATCCGGTAAAGAAGAATTTTCTCAACTATTCAAAGGAAGTTACATGACAAACTACAGTTGGGGCGAAACAACCTTGGGTGAGTTGATGAATGAAGAAAAGTGAGTGTTTTATGAGCAAGTACATACATAGGGTCAACTACTATGAGACCGATAAAATGGGAATAACCCACCATTCAAACTATATTCGTTTTATGGAAGAAGCCAGGATGAATTTTCTGTCTGAAATCGGTTATCCGATGACCAGTCTTGAAAAAGAAGGCATTACATCCCCGGTTGTTTCCGTAAATTGTGAATATAAGCATACAACTACCTATAGCGATGAGATTGAGATTGAGGTGGCATTGGAAAAATACACCGGTGTTAAATTGTTTTTGTCATATACAATGAGAAATTCAAACACCAACGAGATTGTGGCGATTGCATCTTCAACACATTGTTTTATTGACGAAGGTGGTAGACCGATTGCCTTGAAGAAATATGCGCCGAAATTTGACGCTGTTTTAAGACAGGTATCTCAAGAATGACACTTTTAGTACCGCAACACAAATGGTGCCTCCGTTTGTTGGACTTGAACTGATTCTCCCCAAGAACATATCCCTATAAAATTAACAAGCCTTGCGGCAAAAACCGCAAGGCTTGCTTTATGAAAATATGATTGCATCATTTACAGATTCTGTTGCTCGGCTACGGATGTTATTCATCCGAGCAACCCATTTCAGTTGATTTTCTGCTTTGAGTTGTTCGGTCACGCCATCACGCTCTGCCATCTGTTTTACGAGCAGAGAAAACATTTCTTCCGCCTGCTTGTTGAGGTCTGCGAGGTAGCCGTTCAATTTTCCGCTTGTCAGCAGATTAAGATATAAAACCTTGCGATTTTGCTTGATATACCGTAAATGCCGCTGTCCCCATATACCGATAGGCTGTTGTTCTTCATCCGGCAACTTCAAGCAGGGAATGTAATAGTCGCCTTGCAGTTCGTACCAAAGACCGTTCTTTTCATCATAAATAACCTTTTCCATAATCATGCCTCCTTGTAGATTACCTTGAATTTCTTCTGTTTTGCATCAATGATTTTCAGCAAAACCTCGTCCACCGCATCGGTGTACTTACCTTTGGCAATAAGGTTGTTTCGCATTTCGTTCAAGCAGTTCACAACCACCCGCCGTTCAAAATCATCAAGCGCTATGTAATACTTCTTATCTCGCATATCGTAACCTCCTTTAAGTTTCTATCATAATTGTACTCAAAGGCGGTTCAATAGTCGAATGTACCGCTATAAACAGAAAAAGGGCAAGAAAAAAGAGAGAAGCCTAAACTTCTCTCAATTCTCTTGCCCTTCGCAATGCTCAGCGTTCCTGTAAAACATAACTGTCCTTAGCAACCCTGCTCATTTGTGCTAGGCTTTTTATCGAAAGCAATGCCACCATTGCTTAGTGCTCTTAAGAGCGTCCATACGTTAATTACATACTACTAGCAGTAAATGAAAATGTCAAGAAAAATTATAAGGAATATTTTGCTTTAAGCAAATCTGTATTCCATTTTTTATAATCTCTACACCCCATTCGTGCTAGTAGTTTATTATATGTTGCTCTGCCTTTTTTGATACCCATATTAGTATATATTTTAAATTTTAATATTTTTAACGGTTTTCTTAATGCAGTTACGTCCGTGAAAAAACTTAATATTTTAATGGAGTCATATAATTTTAATACAGAATCTGCATTTTTAGGTGTTAATGAAAAAGAGGAAATCAATAATGTATTGATTCGGTATCTTTTTGCTGTTCGAAATCTATTAAGTAAAGTGGTATGGGCGCAACTGTTTCTGAGACATAATAAGATATCAATCATATTCAGAAAAGGTGCACGTTTTGATAATGGCAAATTAAAATCATTTAAAACATCTTTAAGGACATCACACCCAAAACGGACTATCACGAGAAAGACAACAGATATAAGGTCAAAGATAAATTCGGATCGGTAAACGCAACCAATGTATTGTTGTTAGGGTATAGTTATTTTTAAATGGCGAAAATTCGAATTGTATTTTTAGGAATGGTTCATTATACTAGAAGCATACGATTCAGATTGCTGGGGCGAAGAATTAAAAAAGGGGAACAAAAGATGAATAAAAAACTTAGTGAACAGATGGGAAAAGCACTTTTGGGATTGGCAGTACTATCATTTGTTGTTACTTTTTCCTATGGAATGATTTATTACAGAACTATTGAAAATGATTTTTTCTATTTCCTAACAGTATTGCAAAATAGTATTAAGGCTTTTACGTTTAAAGCTAATATTTCTTTCGGGGATCTTGCAAAATATATAGCGGAGAACGAAGGCTGGGGATATAAAGTGTTAGGGTACAGTTATGGGGTGGCATGTTTTACTGCGCCATATTGCACGTTGAGTTTTTGCTATAAGATCATTCAGAAGTTCACAAAGCTGCGCCTTGCAATCTTTCGGCATAAAAAGTACCGGCATGTGATTATTTTCGGATATAACACAGAGGTAAAGGCATTGTTGGCAACTGAGGATCTGAAACTCGATGATGAAAGCAAATGTAAGATTCATTTGGTGACGACGGAGAGTATTTCTGATAAAGAAACGGCAGATCTGATAAAAAAGGGAGTAGTTATTCACAACGTTGATATTTTATCAATACAGAATGATCCGAAGCAGGTAAGTTATTTCCTTAGACAATTGGAAGTTGACCTCGTACAGGACATAATTCTTTTTGAGGAATCTTCGTCGAGAAACTTTTCAATATATCATTTCTTTCACACCATTGAACTAGGGGAACGGAATGATCGAATTAAATTTTTTTGTAGATGCGAGGATGACGGCATACGGAAAATCATCGAGGATTATCACGATACAAAGTTAAAGTGCGGAAAATTTGTTTCAGACCTTGAAATTGTGAGCATACCTGAGCTTAGAATCAGAAAACTTTTAGATGCGTGCCCTCTTCATAAATATTATATGGAACAACAGGATCGCTATCCGAATCCGAACGATTGGAATTTACATCTGTTGATTATCGGGTTTGGCAAACTAGGTCAACAATTATTGCTTCAAGCAATGAATATGGGGGTTACAGGAAGCAATAACGATATTGTGATTGATATAATAGACAATGATATAGAAAAACAGAAAAGTATTTTTGAAAATCATTTTAATGAGAAATATGTATCCATTCAGGATCAGGAAATATCTATCGGAAGTGACAAGGCAGACGGAACCCTTACTTTTAGATTCCGAAAAATGGATATTCGGTATAGGCAATTCCAAGAACAGCTGCGGGAGCTTGGTGCGGAGAATAAGTTTACTTATATTGCCATATGTGTAGAGAATCCGGATGTAAGCCTTCACTGTTTGACGGAGGTGAAGCGGTATATGGATCATACAAAGGCTCCATATGCAATTCGGATGGAGCTGGATCAGATCATGGAAAAATATATAAATGGAAATGATGATACATATGCGAATGTGGTTACAATAGAGTCAACATGTAATGCGGTTTCATTGTCAGACCTGATACAGGAAAAGGTAGATTCTGACGCGAAATTGTTTAATCACATATATAATTCTTTTGCGATACCCGAAGAAGATCATCAGGATGAGGAGCAGACGGCTGCGGAGGAATGGAGACATCTCACATTATTCCGAAGGAATGCAAGCAGAGCAATTTCACAGCATGCGAAGGTAAAACATGCAATAATGAAAAATATATCAGATGAAGATTTGGAAAAGTGGTTTGGAAAAGATGGTATGTTGCTTCGACAGGAAAATGGTGAATGGAAATATAATTTGTCGGATGAGGCATTTGCAAGGATCCAGAGTGATACAGACAATTATAAGGTGATAAGTGAGATGTCACGTATGGAACACAGGAGATGGTGTTATTTCACAGCAGCATGTGGATGGGGAGCAACGCAATCGTTCAAGGAGGAAAAGGACGATATCCATTTGGAAAATCCATGCCTGTGTACATGGGATGATTTGGCGAAAAATCTGTCTGCTTATTGCAAGTATGATTTAATGCCGCTACTATACGAAAAGAAGATCAGGGGAGAAAAGTAATGAAAGAAATCAGTCAGATGACAAGTCAGGAAATTGAGAATGAAATCAAAGAGTTCATAACAAATGATAAAGGATTTGACGCGAGTAAATCTTATATTTTTGTTTCCTATTCCCATAAGGATAAAGAGGAAGTAATGCGAAAGGTTCTGGAATGGATTCGTCAGGGCTACAATGTGATTATGGATCTGGACTTCGAGAATCATGGAAGTGAGGAGAGTTGGATTGATTTGTTATGTAAAAGAATCCGAAGTGATCGTTGCGTTCAGGCAGCATGTTTTCGGAGCAAGCATTATTATAGGAGCATGGCTTGCCTGATTGAATTACTATTGTTAAGATCATCTTTTATTGAGAATAAGCGTCACTCACCGAAATACAAGGTTATACCGATGGATGTTATCGATTTGTCGGCAAAGAAAATAGTAGACGAGGATGCAGAATTCGAAAAAGAGTACGAAGAGGCATTTACAAAAATGAATAAGAGGCTAAGCACGAAGGAAAGCCAAATGCTACGAAAAGGTTTGGAAACCTTGTGCTGGAAAAGCCGTTTGAAGAAAGGCGGTCAGGATACCGAGGGAAAAAATGTTGACGAGATGGTAGACGAATACATGAATAATCTCGAAGAGAGCATTGATGATGGGGCGCTGGACTATTACAGCTTTATACAGGATTTATTTGATGACTGGTTTGAATATAATGATATGAATGGCAATTATAAGGATGTAAATTATGATGCAAGCACTGTTTTTGCTGCCCATGATGTATATAGGCATCCATATTATGCAGAAAACCAGAAATTGCAAGAAAATGGCGATTCTGAAGAAACTATCGTGCCGGATTCCACAGAAAGGAACGAAGAGGAGAACATAGAAGAAGATAGTAACATTGCTGACATTGAAGACGAACATGTTCCTGATAATAAGAAAGTATTCTCCACTACTGGTGACATTACTTATGAATTGTATGGACAGAAGCACACCGGAAACCAATCAGAATTTATGATACAGATATTTGGCTCCGTGTTGAAACAACATCAGGATATAATCGAGGATGCCATCAACGCCTTTTCGTGTTTGAGTTCTGTTGATTATTCTAAGAAGGAAAACAGAACAGATGAGATGAAATCCTATTTTCGTGTATGCTACACTGCAAAGTTCGCAGAGAAAAAGGTTTGTATCGGAACAGCTTACAATATGTCTGCTAAGCTTAGTCTTATTGCAAATCTGCTGGATTTTGCAGGAGAAGATCGTGATATATTGAAGATAGAGGGTTTGGAACTGCCAGTTGTTAAGAATAGGACGAAGAGGAACTCTTCTACGTCGGATGCTTCCGGAAAGGAAACATATATCGTAGATGGGGAACTCAGGGATGGCACACAGGCAGATATGATGTTTGATGTCTTTGAGAAACTTGTAAAAAAGTGTCCGGAGAAAATTAACAGATTAGTTACATTGACATCTGTGAAATGTGCGTCTGATGTGGTTGCACCGGGAACCGTAGATTCCAAGCCGACTTATTTTAGAATATACAGAGAGTTTGAAGCTATGGGTACGCATTATTATGTCGGAGCTTCCTACGGGAAAAAGGATAAATTGAGGCAGATTCGCAAAATGATAGAGTTGTGCGATGAAACAGATGATTTTTTCAAATGTGAGGGAGAAGAGGCGGTTGCTTCATCCAAACATAAAGAAAAAGAATTTGATTTTTAGCAATAAAGTCCATTACAAATTGCAGAGATTTTTCTGAAGGTTGTAATGGACTTTTGTTTTTGAAAATAATGGGGAAACCAATATGAAGAGAGGTGCAGATTATTACCTGGAACACCAGGATAGGTCACTTTGAACAAGCAATGCAGAAATGCACTGGCACGGGCTGATTGATCATTCTTATTTTTAACGATACTGACAGGGAGCAGAGCTTTTCCATCGGTGAGGAGGAGATCTCCCTTAAGCCGTTTGAAATGAAAATCGACAGACAGGATGTATAGGATAGAACAAAATCCCGGAGACTATATATGCGGCTGGCAATGAAACCAAAGTCTGGCAGGAAGGAACTATCATTATGAAAACAGAGATCACAGGAAGAATCAAGGAATACTTAAAGAGGCTCGGACAGGGAGAGGACTTAGAGCTTGTGCGGGCAGATTTTGTAAAGGAGTTTGAATCGGTCGATGCGGCAGAAATCATGGCGGCGGAGCAGCAGTTGATCGAGGAGGGAACACCGATCACAGAGGTGCAGCGGCTGTGCGATGTGCATGCGGCACTTTTCCACGGGACAAATTCCAGTGAGAACTTCGCGGAGGCGGAGCGGAAATTTGCAGCCTCCGTAAAAGAGCAAAAGCTTGCGGTCGCCGCAGAGCTTGTAAAGACAAAGGGACATCCACTCTACACATTTACAAGGGAAAATGAAGAACTTGGACATAGGATAAAAGCGTGCAAAAAGGCAATTGCCGATGGAACACTTTCGAGGGCAGATGTGGATGCAATCCGTCCGGTCGCCACACATTATGCCAAGAAAGGGGATCTGCTATATCCGGTACTTAAGGTCGTGCATGGCATCAGCGGACCATCGGATGTTATGTGGACGGTGGATGATGAGATCCGGGACGAGATAAGCGCATTGCTCAAAGACGAAAAGCTTGGGGATGAGACATGGAACAAGCGGTTAGAAGCGGTGCTTAAGCGCGCGGACGATATGATCTACAAGGAGGCAAACATCCTTTTTCCGAACTGTGCGCTCCATTTTACAAAGGAAGAGTGGTACGGGATTTACAGGGATTCCAAGGATTATGCAGAGTGCTTCAGCGTGGAGAATGCAAGATGGGAGGAAGCGGAGCAGGCAAAGCGTGAGGCCGTTTCGACGATTGACAATGAGAAGATCGTGCTTGCGGGTGGAAGCATGACGGTTGAGGAGCTGGAGGCAGTGCTTAATACGATCCCGCTGGAGATAACCTTTGTGGACATCAGCGACACCAACCGCTATTTTAATGCCGGAACGAAGGTTTTCAAGCGGCCGGAAATGGCAATCGGACGTGATGTCTATTCCTGTCACCCGCCAAAAATCGAGCAGCAGGTACGAAAGATCATCGGTGGATTTAAGGACGGATCGTTAGATCGTGTCCCGGTGTGGATGGACAAGAACGGAAGAACGATGCTTGTCACCTATCTGGCGGTAAGAAATCAAAAGGGACAATATCTTGGAACCTTGGAGCTGGTTCAGGACATGGAATTTGCAAAGGAGCATTTTAAAGGTTAAATATCCTTTGCTTTTCCAAAGGGTGGAAGATCCGTCGGAATAAAGGGGCTACTAACTTTCGGTAAGCTATGCTATACTTAAAAGGGGAGCAAGGAAACGGGATAGAAAAGGAGGATTTTTATGAAGAGAAAAGCAATGTTACTGTTTATTGTGGCAGCACTGGCATTGACCGGATGCGGAAATGGGGCAGCAACCGAATCAAGCGCCTACAATGAGGCGGCAGATTCGTTCGATAGCTGGAGCGAGGGCTTTGACGGCTACGAGACCTCTGAAGATGGAATGGCAGAGACGGGACAGGAAGCGTCCGGGCAGTATGAGCAGAAACTGATCCGCACATACAGTTACACCTTTGAGACGCTGGAATTTGATTCTTCCATGCAATTTATCGATCAGAAGGTGTCTGAATACGGAGGCTATATCGAGTCCTCCGAGACGAGCGGCAGCACGAACCGGCATGCGTACCTTACGATCCGTATTCCGGAGCAAAAATGTGATGCCTTTTTGAACGAGGCGGGATCGATCGGCGAGATCATCTATAAATCCTCCAGCTCAGAAGATATCACACTGAACTATTATGATACAGCTGCCAAACTGGAATCCTTGAATACACAGCGGGAGCGCCTGCTTGAGCTGTTGGAAAATGCCGCATCGCTGGATGATGTGGTGTCACTCGAACAGCACCTTTCGGATGTGGAATACGAGATCAACCGGTATACGACCATGCTTAAGGTGTATGACAACAAGGTGGATTATGTGACCATCAGCTTTACGATAAATGAAGTCCAGCAGATCCAGGTGGTTGAGGATGACTCGTTCCTGACACAGATAAGGAAAGGTCTTGCGGGCAATACTTCCGCGGTCATCAACGGACTTATGGACTTTGTGATCTTCCTGATCACCGGAATCCCATATTTCATTATTATCGGAATCGTGGTGGTTATCGTGGTTTGGATCGTAAAGAAGGTTAAGAAGTCCAAGGCAAAAAAGCGCGCGGCAGAGCCTTACAATGCAGGTGCGGGCTGCTACATGCCACCATACGGAATGCCACAGGGTGGGGCAGCCCAGCAACAGACAACAGCCCCGCAGCAGGCGACAGCCCCGCAGCAGGCGACAGCACCACAGCAACAGACAACAGCCCCGCAGCAGGCGACAGCACCACAGCAGCAAACAACACCACAGAATGGGGCAGCCCCGCAGCAGGATGCAGCACCGCAGACGGGAAGCCCGGATAACAAAAAGTAAGATTTCAGATGAAATCCCCGCATTGCCGGATCGGTGGTGCGGGGTTTTTACTTTATAGGATTAGGGTGTCAAAAGGTGGTTCAAAAAACTTAAAAAAGAAAAAAGGAAAATGAAGGAAAACGTCGAATTATAAGAATGTAGACCTTTGTAATCTATGATACGAGAGGAATATACACATGACAATTCGTGAACAGATTGAGCGGATGGAGCAGGAGACACTAAGCCCGTATGCATGTCTGAGTGTCAATTCGAGAGGGCGTGATGTGGATGAGCCACAGTGCGATATCCGTCCGGTTTTTCAGAGAGACAGGGATCGTATTTTACATAGTAAGTCCTTCCGGCGTCTGAAGAATAAGACACAGGTGTTTCTGACACCGAAGGGTGACCACTACCGGACACGACTATCCCACACCTTGGAGGTGTCGCAGAATGCGCGTACCATTGCCAAAGCACTCCGGCTGAATGAAGATCTGGTCGAGGCGATCGCGCTGGGACATGATCTGGGACATACACCGTTCGGGCATGCTGGTGAACGGGTGCTTGCAAAACTGACGAACGGCGAATTTAAACACAACGAGCAGAGTGTTCGAATCGTGGAGAAACTGGAAAAGGAAGGAAAGGGACTGAATCTGACCTGGGAGGTCCGGGATGGAATTTTAAATCATGAGATGGATCTTACCCCTGCTACGTTAGAGGGAAGGATTGTAAGAATCTCGGATAAGATCGCATATGTCAATGCAGATTTTGATGATGGAATCCGGGCATTGATTTTGTGTGAGGAGGACATCCCGCTTGAGCTTAGAAAAACACTTGGATTTAATGTTAAAGCGCGGCTTAACCATCTGATTCATGACATTATCATCAACAGTCAGGATAAGGGCGACATCTGTATGTCAGATGAGTCGTGGGAGGCTTTTCTGGAGCTTCGCAGGTTTATGTTTGAGAATCTGTATACGAATCCGGTGGCAAAATCGGAGGAAGTAAAAGCGGAAGCGATGATCGAACAGCTTTACTATTATTACATGGATCACATCGAGCTGCTCCCGGAGAAGCACCTTAAGATGCTGCATGAGGGGGAAGAACAGTATCGTGTCGTGTGTGACTATATTTCAGGAATGACCGACCAGTATGCCATCACCAAGTTCGGGGAGTTTTTCATCCCGGTTGCATGGCAGGTCGACGGATATTGATACATAAAGCAGAAAGGAGAGCACATGCCGTTTTTTTCTGACGAATTGATCGAAGAAGTCCGTTCCCGCAATGACATTGTGGATGTGATTGGCGGATATGTGCGGCTTCAGAAGAAGGGCAGCACCTATTTTGGCTTATGCCCTTTCCACAACGAGAAAACAGGATCATTTTCCGTTTCGCCGAACAAGCAGATGTACTACTGCTTCGGCTGCGGCGCAGGCGGGAATGTATTTACGTTTCTCATGCAATATGAGAATTTTACATTTGGTGAGGCAATGGAAGCACTCGCAGACCGTGCCGGGATCGAGCTGCCGAAGCATGAGATGTCCGAGGCACAGAAGCGCGAGGCAGACAAGCGCACGCGGCTGCTAGAGATCAACAAGGAAGCTGCCAAATATTTTTATACGCTTCTGCGAAGTCCAAGAGGACAGCGGGCGTATGAGTATTTCAAGAAGCGTGAGCTGTCGGACGAGACCATGCAGAAGTTCGGACTCGGCTATTCCGACCAGTATAGTGATGACCTGTACCGGTTTCTTCGCAAGAAGGGCTATGACGACAACATCCTGAAGGAGACCGGGCTTGTGACCATTGATGAGGTAAGAGGCGGTCACGACAAGTTCTGGAACCGTGCGATGTTCCCGATTATGGATGTACACAACCGTGTGATCGGCTTTGGCGGACGAGTGATGGGTGAGGGCGAGCCAAAATACCTAAACTCCCCGGAGACGATGATCTTTGACAAGAGCCGTAACCTATACGGACTGCACATTGCAAGGACGACGCGAAAGAGCCAGCTCCTTCTGTGCGAGGGATATATGGATGTGATCGCTCTGCATCAGGCAGGCTTTGACAATGCGGTGGCGTCGCTTGGAACAGCGCTTACGAGCGGACACGCGAATCTGCTCAAGCGATATACGAAGGAGGTTTATCTGACCTACGACAGCGATGGGGCCGGCGTGAAGGCTGCGCTTCGCGCTATTCCGATCTTAAAAGAGGTCGGAATTACGACAAAAGTGATCAACATGCGGCCGTACAAGGACCCGGATGAATTTATAAAGGCACTTGGTGCCGGGGAATACCAGAAACGCATCGATACAGCGGAGAATAGCTTTTTATTTGAGATCCGGATACTGCGGGAGCAGTATGATATGAATGATCCGGAATCAAAGACTGCTTTTTACAATGAGATTGCGAAGCGCCTGCTGACATTCCCGGAGGAGCTGGAACGTACCAATTACATGGAAGCGGTTGCCGAAACCTATTACATTGACTATGAGAGTCTGCGCAAGCTGGTGAACAGCCTTGCAATGAAAAACGAAGGAATCACGGCAAGACCGGCACCACGAAAGAGCGGTACGCAGGAGAAGCGTCCAAAGGAAGACGGCATGAAGCAGTCACAGAAGCTGTTACTGACATGGTTGATCGAGAATACGCGGTTGTTTGGCACAATCCGCAGTCTTATCACAGCGGATGATTTTACGGAGGAGATCTATCATAAGGTGGCAGAGCAGCTGTTTGCCCAGTATGAGGAGACACAGACCGTCAATCCAGCCAAGATAATCAGCTCCTTTTTGAACGAGGAGGAACAGCGTGAGGTGGCGGGGCTTTTCAATGCGCGCATCCATGAGGTCGAGACGAAGGGCGACATGGAAAAGGCGTTGAAGGAGACCATTATCCGCATCAAGCAAAACAGCATCGAGTATCATTCGAAGAACATGGATCCGACAGATATGTCGGCACTTATGAAGGTTGTCGAAGACAAACGAAAGCTGGAACAACTGGAAAAATTGCATATTCCCATTGATTAAGGACAAAATAATAAAACAAAGAGGATGAAAAAATGGCAAAGAAAAAAGAAGAAAATGTAGAAATTTTGGGAACCGAAGAACAAAACACAAAGTTTCAGGAAAGACTGGCGGAACTTATCACAGTCGGCAAGAAAAAGAAGAATATTCTGGAAGATCAGGAAATCAATGATTTCTTCAAGGATATGCCGCTTGATGCTGAGAAGATGGAGCAGGTATTTGACACCCTTGAGGCAAACAACATTGATGTATTGAAAATCCTCGATGATGACGATGATGACGAGATTATCTTAGATGATGAGGATGAGGTCGAGGTTGAGAAGATCGATCTTTCCGTTCCGGATGGTGTCAGTGTGGAGGATCCTGTCCGTATGTACCTTAAGGAGATCGGTAAGGTACCGCTTCTGTCTGCGGAGGAAGAAATCGAGCTTGCACAGAAGATGGAGGAGGGCACGATTGCAGCCGAGAAGATCACCATCATGAAAAAGCGCATGGAGGATGCTTCCGATGAGGAAAAGGCAGAACTGCAGGAGGAGATCAAGAATCTTCAGGTTGCGGTTGATGCGGGAAGTGATGCCAAAAAGCGCCTTGCAGAGGCAAACCTTCGTCTGGTTGTCAGCATTGCAAAGAGATATGTGGGAAGAGGTATGCTGTTCCTCGATCTGATCCAGGAAGGCAATCTCGGTCTGATCAAGGCAGTAGAGAAGTTTGACTACCGCAAAGGTTATAAGTTCTCTACTTATGCGACATGGTGGATCCGTCAGGCAATCACAAGAGCAATCGCAGATCAGGCGAGAACAATCCGTATCCCGGTCCATATGGTCGAGACGATCAACAAGCTGATCCGTGTTTCCAGACAGCTTTTGCAGGAGCTTGGACGTGAGCCGTCACCGGAGGAAATCGCAGAGGAGATGAACATGCCGGTAGACCGCGTGCGTGAGATCTTAAAGATCTCTCAGGAGCCGGTATCTCTTGAGACTCCGATCGGTGAGGAGGAGGATTCCCACCTCGGCGACTTTATCAAGGACGACAATGTGCCGGTGCCGGCAGATGCAGCTGCATTTACCCTGTTAAAGGAACAGCTTGAGGAGGTACTCGGAACACTGACCGAGCGTGAGCAGAAGGTTCTTACGCTGCGTTTTGGACTTGAGGACGGAAGAGCGCGCACCCTCGAAGAGGTCGGCAAGGAATTTAATGTCACCAGAGAGCGTATCCGCCAGATCGAGGCAAAGGCGCTCCGCAAGCTGCGTCATCCGAGCAGAAGCCGCAAATTAAAGGATTACTTAGAGTAAGCTCTGCTAAAAATATGCACATGCATTCGCACAAACGACGGGTGCATGTGCTTTTTAAGTTTTAAGCGGCGGACACAATGCGGGTAGATTTTAAATGGTGTGGAGTGTATAATAAAAATATGATTACATTATCGAAACGAATGGAAGCCATAGCATCCATGATCACGCCGGGCGGTGTACTGGCAGATGTGGGGACGGATCACGGCTATATCCCGATTTATCAGGTACAATTACACAGAAATCCGTATGCGGTTGCGATGGATCTAAGAAAAGGTCCGCTAGAGCGCGCGGCAGAGCACATAAGACAGTCCGGGCTGACCGGACAGATCAAGACGCGCCTGTCGGACGGCGTTGCGGCATTAGAACCGGGCGAGGCAGATTCCATTGTTGTTGCAGGAATGGGAGGAGAACTGATCCTTCACATTCTAAGCGAGGGCGGGGCGGTGTGCCGGCAGGCAAAGGAACTGATCCTGCAGCCACAATCCGAGATCGCAGCAGTGCGCAGATATCTAAGAGAACATGGATATTATGTTGATGCGGAGAATATGGTATTTGAGGATGGCAAGTATTATCCGATGATGCGTGCCCGAAACGGCTTAAATGAAGCACAGCTGCAGGCAGGCGAACCGGACGATGCGGCCGGGCAGGAGCTGGCGGATCTGTATGGGGCGCTGCTGCTTAAAAATGCGCATCCGGTACTGACGCAGTATCTTTCCTACCAGCACGGACAGCTCTGTACGATTCTGGAGGAGCTGGAAAAACAGCCCGGTTCGGAAAAGATTGCAGACCGGATATGCCAGATCCGGCAGCAGATCGCGTGGAACGAGATGGCACAACAGAGAATGAGAAAATCATAAAATCGCAGTTTTACAGGGGGGTATTTTAATGTCAGAAATTGAAGTTACAGTATGTCATGGGGATGAATGTGAGGCGGCGCTTGTACAGGAGAAAATGACGCTTGCCGAGCTTGCGGCAGAATATCAGGATGCGTATGCAGACGAGATCATTCTTGCAAAGGTAAACGGTAAGCTGCGTGAGTTGAATAAGCAGATTACCGAACCGTGTGAGATCCGGTTTGTAACAGTCGCAGACCGCGATGGCAAGCGGACGTACCGCAGAAGTGTGACACTTCTATTACAGAAGGCGGTAAGGAATATCTATGGAAGTGAATCGTATCTGCGTGTGCTTCACTCGCTCGGTCAGGGGTACTACTGTGAGATCCGGCTTCCGGACGAAGGAACTGTCGATATGACCGAGGAGAGGCTGGAGGCGCTTCGCGGCAGCATGGGCGAGCTTGTAAAGCAGAATCTTCCAATCCGGAAATGCAGTGTCAAGACCGAGGAAGCAGAGCGCATTTTCGGAGAAAAGGGGATGCACGACAAGGAACGGCTGCTTCATTACAGAAGAAGCTCGCGTGTGAACCTCTATAACTTAGATGGTGTGGAGGATTACTTCTACGGCTATATGGCGCATGAGACGGGGAAGCTTGGATATTATGAGTTAGAGTGCTATGAGAGCGGATTTGTCCTTCTGTTTCCGGGCGGGGACAGCAGGAATGTGGAGCCGCTCGACACCTCCAACAAGCTGTTCCACACGCTCAGAAGATCAAGAGAGTGGAGTCATATGCTGGATGTCGGAACCATAGGAGCTTTAAACGATGCAATCGCATCCGGGCGGGGACAGGATCTGATCCTTTTGCAGGAGGCTCTGATGGAGGAGCGGATCGGGAGTATTGCCGCGCAGATTGCAGAGCGCAGGCAGACCAAGTTTGTCCTGATCGCAGGACCATCCTCCTCCGGCAAGACCTCATTTGCAAACCGTCTGTCCATTCAGCTTATTGCCAAAGGCTTAAAGCCGCATCCGGTCAGTCTGGATGATTATTATACAGACCGCGAGCAGTGCCCGAAGAATCCGGATGGAAGCTTTGATTTTGAGTGTCTGGAGGCATTCGATGTCAAGCAGTTTAACACGGATATGACAAGGTTGTTAGGCGGCGAGGCGGTGGAGATGCCATCCTTTAATTTCAAGACGGGAAAGCGTGAGTACCGTGGGAACGTCCTGCAGCTGAAAGAGGATGACATCCTTGTCATAGAGGGTATTCAGGGCTTGAATGAGAAGCTGTCTTACCAGCTGCCGGCAGAGAGCAAGTTCAAAATCTATATCTCTGCGCTGACGCAGTTGAACATTGATGAACACAATCCGCTCCCGACCACGGATGGACGGCTGATCCGCCGTATCGTGCGCGATGCGCGCACACGAGGCACAAACGCGCAGAAAACCATCGCGATGTGGCCTTCGGTGCGCAGAGGAGAGGAACAGTATATTTTCCCATATCAGGAGGGCGCAGATGTGATGTTTAACTCTGCACTTGTATACGAGCTTGCAGTCTTAAAGGTATATGCGGAGCCGCTTTTATTCCAGATTCCAAGGGACTGCCCGGAGTATCTGGAAGCGAAGAGACTGCTTAAGTTTATGGACTATATTCTGCCGCTTCCGACCGAGGGAATATCGAGAAACTCCCTGATCCGTGAGTTTGTCGGCGGAAGCTGTTTCAATGTATAGCAGGGCATAACCGTGTAAGAAATCGCGATAAAGCGTAATTTTGTCCAAGGATTTGGTTGCAATTTGCAAAAAGGCTTGTTATATTATTTAATTGTGCAGGACAGGGGATCGCGGCTGCAAGTGTCGAAAGACCGCAGGTGAGGAAAGTCCGGGCTTCACAGGGCAGGATGCCGGTTAACGGCCGGTGGAGGCAACTCTAAGGAAAGTGCAACAGAAATATACCGCCGGGATCTTTTGGTTCCGGTAAGGGTGGAATGGCAGTGTAAGAGACTACCGCCTCGCTGGTAACAGGGAGGGCACATGTAAACCCCATCCGAAGCAAGACCGAAAATAAGCGATGACGTGGCCCGCCAGCTTTAGGTAGGTTGCTTGAGGCAGCTGGTAACAGTTGTCCTAGATAGATGATCTCCCAACGACATAACCCGGCTTATCGTCCTGCACACAAAAAAACCGACCAGACAGTTTGGCTGTTTTGTCGGTTTTTTTGTGCTAAGAAGCCGGTAAAACACTTGGTTTATAAACAGAATCTAAAAAGTTTCTGAAAAGACGATAGGTTGCTTGACTGCCAAATGACAGCGGCGTAAGATTGACGCAAACACAGTTGGAGGCGGAAGCAATCATGGAGAAATTTAAATATAAACTTATTCAATTCATGCAGGGAAGAAATGGTATGGATCAGCTTGCAAAAGCGGAATCGAGTCTGATCTTTGCGCTGCTGATCTTATCGGTGGTATTGTCGCTCCTGCCGATCCAGTCTGCCGGCATGGCACTCTTTTTGCTGCTGCTGGAGATCGTCTGGATCGCATTGTTTATACACATGTATTTCAGGGTATTTTCAAGAAATATCAGCAAGCGCTATGCGGAAAACCAGAGGTATTGTACCTGGAGATACCGCATGACTGTTAAGTGGAGCCATGTAAAAAGCGAATGGGCGCAGCGCAGAACGCATCGGTTTTTCCGGTGTCCGCAGTGCAGACAAAAGGTTCGTGTCCCGAAGGGGAGAGGAAAAATCTGCATCACCTGCCCGAAATGCCGCACGGAGTTTACGAGACGATCCTGAGCACGGAGGCGAGTATGTTCGGATATATCAATGTAAATGCAAAGGAATTGACAAAAGAGAATAAGGAAATCTATCAGTCCTATTACTGCGGTCTGTGCAAGGAGCTTTATAAGAACAGCGGGACAAAGGGACAGATGCTCCTCAATTACGACATCACGTTTTTAGTGGTGCTGCTGACCGGTCTGTATGAGCCACAGGAGGAGAAAAAAGAATTTGTCTGTGCCCTGCACCCGTTCAAGAAACGCACAAGAATATCAAGCCGGATCAGTGAGTATGCGGCGGATATGAATGTCATGCTGGCATATTTTAACCTGATCGATGACTGGCAGGACGAGCATAAGCTCTCAAAGCGTGCGATGGCAGCACTGCTCCAGAAGGATTATCAGCGGATGGCACAGAAATATCCAAGACAGTCCGGGGCAATCCAGAATTACATCCAGAAGCTAAGTGAGTTTGAAAACAGGAATGAGACCAACATCGATCTTGTTGCGGGGCTGACCGGAGAGGTGGTCGGCGAACTGTTTGCATGGAGACAGGATGAGTGGTATGATGAGCTTAAGACATTAGGTCTTTATCTGGGTAAATTTATCTATCTGATGGATGCCTATGAGGATCTGGACAGGGATGAGAAGAGGGATGCTTACAATCCGCTTAGGGCGCTTCAAAAGACGAATGAGCAGGATTTTGAGGTGATCGTGAAGCTGATGATGACGAGCATGATGTCAGAATGCGCGAAATCCTTTGAACGGCTGCCAATCATTCTGCATGCCGATATTCTGCGGAATATCATCTATTCCGGGGTGTGGACCAAGTATGAATATCTCCAGATGAAGAGGAAAAAGAGGAAAAAAGAATGACAGATCCGTATCAGGTGCTTGGAATCAGCCGGAATGCCACCGATGAAGACATCAAGAAGGCATACCGGGCTTTGAGCAGAAAATATCATCCGGATGCCAATATCAATAATCCGAACCGGGCACAGGCAGAGGAGAAATTCAAAGAAGTGCAGCAGGCATATGACCAGATCATGAAAGAGAAGCAGTCCGGCAGATCGGGGGCATACGATTATGGAAGCGGAACCTCCTACCGCTATGAACGAACATCTGCGGGAGCCGATTCCCCACTTATGCAGGCGGCAGCCAATTATATCCGCAACCGCTGCTATAACGAAGCACTTCATGTACTTGAGGATATCCCGCTGTCCGAGCGCACCGGGCGCTGGTATTATTACAGCGCGATGACACACGAGGGGCTTGGTAACAATGCAACGGCAATCGAGCACATCAACCGGGCAGTCGCAATGGAGCCGAGCAATATCCAGTACCGGCAGTATCAGGCATTCATGAACGGAAACGGCACATGGTACTCCACGATGGGCGGAGAATTTGATAAACCGTACGTCAGCTCCGGCCGTTTTTGCATGAGCTTTTTACTCGCGCAGCTATTTTGCAGCTGCTGCTGCAGACCGATATAGAAGTTCAAAGAAAACCTTGAAAAATTTATGGTGGTGAATTATAATAATCCTACTATATATAGGGACTTGTCCCTTGAAATTGGGTTTTACAATGGATAAGAGGTTATGGAGTGAATAGTAATAGTACATCCAGGAACAGACTCGGAGGATTTCGCATCCGCTCGATCGCATTTTGTCTTGCTGTTATTATAGTGATCTTACTTGCGGTGATGGGGGTTATGACAATACGATTGTCCGTTCGCTTCAACAATTTGAGTGAAAAAGCCAGCGTGTGTAAAACGGACGAAATCATGACGTGGAATCTTGGAGATATGACAAGATATGTCAAGAGTCAGCAGAGGGAGCTGACCCAGATTCAGGAGATGTTCGTACATCAACAGATCTGTATAGGAATTTTGGTCGTACTGGTGGTTGCTGCATTTCTCATCATCGGGGTTCTGGTTATCCAGCCAATCCATATGTTTGAGACCGCGTTGAACAAGGATGGAGAGCTGCCGGTGATCGGTTCAGCAGAGCTGAAGTGTCTGGCGGAGAATATCAATACATCAAAGCGCAATAATGCAGCAAGCAGGCTTGTGTTCCAGCATGAAGCAGAGCACGATGCATTAACCGGACTTTTTAATAGAGGTGCATTCGAGAAGATGAAGCAGATTCTTTCCGGTTCGCTGGATCCGCTTGCGATACTGTTGATCGATGTTGATCTGTTTAAGCATGTCAATGACAACTACGGTCATGAGGTCGGAGACGCAGCCCTTAAGAAGGTATCCGCAATGCTTACCGAGAAGTTCCGTTCTTCAGATCTGGTGTTCCGTATCGGCGGTGATGAGTTCTGTATCATCATGCAGAAGATCACACCGAATGAGAAGAATGTTATCCGCGAGAAGCTGGATATCATCAATGCCGATCTGCAGAAGACCGATGACAAGGTCCCGGCGAAGCTGTCAGTCAGTGTTGGTATCGCTTTCTCCCAGCTGGGATTCAGTGAGGATTTATTCAAGAAGTCAGATAAAGCCTTGTATTACACCAAGGAGCATGGACGTAAGGGATACACCTTCTACAACAGCAAAATCGAATCGGATAGTGAAGAATAACAACAGCGGGAATTGGTTTGAGAGCAGATCAATTCCCGTTTTTTCCTAAGTCTGCACCTAGGGGGACTTCGTACAGGATATGCGAATATAATAATAAAAATGAGGGTAGATATGGCAATGACATTTGAGACAGAGATCAAGGAGATCGTTAATACAATTCTGGAGGATTACAAGGAGGAGCGGATTACCAACCGCGTAGATCTGTTTGACCAGCCGGATACGCTGGTGGTGCAGGATATCCTCACCAAGATGATGAAGATTGTTTATCCGGGATACTTCCGTGAAAATTCCTACCGCTTTTACAACACCGACAGCAGGCTTACGGTATTGCTGGAGGATGTGATGTACAACCTGAACAAGCAGATCACGATTGCACTGAAGCAGAAGGAGGGCAACACGGATAAGACGCAGGAGACTCTTGAGGAGGAGGCACAGCAGATGTCGCTGGAGTTCTTCCGTAAGATCCCGAAGATCCGAGAGTATGTTGAGACGGATGTGATCGCAGCGTTTGAGGGAGATCCGGCAGCATTTAATTACAGTGAGATCATTCTGTGCTATCCGGGCTTGTATGCAATTACCACGAACCGCATTGCACATGAATTGTATCTGCTTGGCATTCCGCTCATTCCGCGTATGATGACAGAATATGCACACAGCAAAACAGGTATTGACATCCATCCGGGTGCATCGATTGGCAAATACTTTTTTATCGATCACGGAACCGGAATTGTAATCGGTGAGACAACGGAGATCGGAGAATACGTCAAGATCTATCAGGGGGTGACACTCGGCGGTTTGTCGACAAGAGGTGGACAGAGCCTAAAGGGAACGAAGCGCCATCCGACTATCAAGGATCGTGTGACGATTTATTCCGGGGCATCTATTTTAGGCGGAGAAACAGTGATCGGAGAGGGCGTTGTCATCGGAAGCAGCACTTTTATTACATCCTCGATCGAGGATGGTGCGCGCGTGAGCATCAAGAACCAGGAAATGAATATCCGCTCCGGCAGCAAGAAGGATCTAAGAGCCTGTGCGCTGGAGGATAACGACAGCTGGTACTGCTCCTGCTTATAAAGAGCAATATGCCTATTTCGGCTGAAAGACCGAAATAGGTGTATTTTTTTTGCACCAAAAAAGATTGTGCGCGGATAGTGGATAAGTTATTATGGATAACGAGATACAACAACACGCAAAAGAGAAAGGATACGCTTATGAGAGAACATCAAAGGGGCGGCGGTGCGAAGATCGCCGGATTGGTCGTGATAATCCTTTTTGTGATTATCACAGCAGGAAGCTCGGTTTACACGATCAATGAAACCGAATCAGCAGTCATCACAACATTTGGAAAAGCAACGCTGATCGAGGAAAAGGGATTGCATTTCAAAATCCCGTTCATACAGCATCTGACGAAGGTGGATACGACGGTAAAGGGAATCAAGATCGGTTATAATGAGAATACGGATGGAGAAGCATACAGCGTGGAGCATGAGTCGCTTATGATCACCAGCGATTACAATTTCATCGATGCAGATTTTTACGTTTCCTATCAGGTGACAGATCCGATTCGGTATCTGTATGAATCGGACGAACCGGATATGATCCTTAAAAATATTGCAATGTCATCCATCCGGTCTACGGTATCTGCATATACGGTCGATGCGGCGATCACAACCGGGAAGACGCAGATCCAGAGCAATGTCCGCGCGATGATCACGGAAGAACTGGAGAAGCAGGATATTGGTATCACACTCGTTGATACAAGTATACAGGATGTGGAACCGCCGACAGAAAGTATTATTGAGGCATTTACTGCGGTTGAGACCGCAAAGCAGGGCAAGGAATCGGCGATTAACGAGGCGAATGCATACCGCAACGCACAGATCCCGGCAGCTTCCGCAGAGGCTGACCGCATCGTGCAGGAGGCGGAGGCGCAAAAGACCGCCCGAATCAACGAGGCAAAAGGTCAGGTTGCACGCTTCAATGAGGAGTACGAGGAGTACAAAAACTATCCGCTCATCACCAAGAAGCGAATGTTTCTTGAGGCAATGCAGGATGTGCTTCCAAACCTAAAGATCGTGATCGATAACGGAAATGGAGACGTATTCAAATATTATTCCGTCAATGATCTTGGTGACAGCAAGTCCGAGGAAGCTGCGAACCTTGCAAATGGTATCGCAGGCGGAGCGGATGCACAATAGGAGGACAATATGAAGAAAATATCCATAGGATTTATCGTGGTGGGATTGCTTGCGGTTGTTATCCTGCTATCCAATTCCATGTACACGACCGCAGAGAATGAATATACCGTGGTAAAGCAGTTCGGCAAGATCGTTTCCACAAATGATACGGCAGGACTCCGGTTTAAGATGCCCTTTGTACAGACTGTCAATTCGGTGCCAAAGGCAAAGCAGATCTACGATCTCCCGCAGTCAGAGGCAATCACCAGCGATAAAAAGACCATGCTGGTTGACGCTTATGTAATCTGGAAGGTTACGGATGTCAAGGCATATACATCTTCCTTAAATGCCAGCAGCGCAACGGCACAGGGAAGAATCGATGTGATCGTTTACAATGCCATCAAGAATACGATCAGCAGCATGACGCAGGAGGAGCTGATCGCAAGCCGTGATTCCGCAGTGCGGATCGAGCCGGCACAGGCGGAGCTTGACGATGTTGAAATCAATGATCTTGGCGAGGACACGCAGACCGAAGAGGGCAATGTGGAGGTCATTGTTATTTCTGATAAGCTGCTTGCTTATGTTGGAAACCAGTGTGACCAGTATGGAATTGATATCATGGATATCAAGATCAAGGTGCTGGATCTCCCGGATGAGAACAAGGAAGCGGTATACAACCGCATGATCACTGAGCGCAATAATATCGCCGCAGCATACACAGCTCAGGGCGAGTCCGAGGCACAGGTCATCAAGAACACCACCGATGCGGAGGTTACGGTCATGCTCTCCGAGGCACAGGCGACAGCGGATGCAACGATCGCGGAAGGCGAAGCAGAATACATGCGCATCCTGTCCGAGGCATATAATGATGAGGGAAAGGCAGAGTTCTATACATTTGCGTTAGAGTTAGACGCGGTGAAGGCTTCTCTTTGTAACGGAAATACAACCTTGTTCTTAGACAGCGACAACCCGATTGCCCAGATCTTTGACGGAGCGGAATAGGGCATGCCAGCGGCGGGTTTTGTGAATGGCTATGTAAAGTCGTTTGATTTTTGGGAAAATTAGCTGACTTATTGACAGAATATTTGAAAAGAATTAAACTATTTGGGTGCTTAAAATTAAGCTATTAATTAATTCGAAAAGGAGAATTCAAAAATGGAAAAGACAAAATTGGGAATTTCAGTAGGCATTGCAGCTGCAGCAATCTATTTTGTTGCTTACTTTGGGGGATATGTTCCTGCAATTCTTATGGCAGGCTATGTATTGATCGCAGAGGAGAACCAGTGGTTGAAGAGATCCGCAGTTAAGGCTGTTGCAACACTTGCCTGCTTCAGTGCACTTTTTGCGGTAATTGGACTTCTTCCGGATGCACTTTCCTGGATCGGCTCATTGGTAGACCTCTTTAATGGCTCTTTCAGTTACAGCGTTGTATCTAAGATCCTCTCTGTGATCACAGAAGCCCTTGGCATTGCAAAGACGGTTATTTTCCTTATGCTTGGTGTTAAAGCATTGACACAGGCTACGATCAAAGTTCCTTTTGTAGATAATTTCCTGAATAAATATATGTAAAACCAAAATCAGAGTTTTCTGATCATATGAATGCAAAAGGATGTTAGGAGGAACGGGAATGGCGAAGTTTTGTAAGAACTGCGGAACAATGGCAAAGGATTCCGATATGGTATGTACCCAGTGCGGAACAGCCTTAGAGGCTCCGCAGAAGGATGCAGCGGATCGTCTTTTTAAGAAGATAGGTATCGCGATTGGGGTTATTGTTCTGGTGACGATTGTAGCAAATCTTGTTATTGCAAACACCGGATACAGGGGTGCCATCAAGAAGATGGTCAAGTATTTTGAGGCTGAGAAGACAGAGAAACTGGTCAGGATGTCAAGCGAGCTTTCAGAAGAGATGGCATGGGGATTTTCCGATTATGATGAGTATTGTGAGCAGCAGATCGAAAATTCTCGGGAACGCATTGAGGATGAGGTTGGATCAATTAAGAAAATATCCTATGAGATATACTCTGTTGAGAAGATGAACAAGGACGAGATCAAGGAAGCAAAAGACTATTTTGATGAGCTCGATATTAAATTCTCGGCAGATAAGGTTTATAAGGTAAGCCTGAGCTTAACCATAAAAGGCTCGGAAGAAACAAAAGATTATTATACTTCACTTCTTGTCTTGAAAGAGGATGGAGGCTGGAAGCTGTATAACGGCGGCTATTAATCTACATAACAAGGAATACAGCAAACCCCTTCGGTCGGATATGACCGGAGGGGTTTCTTTTACGATAAATCTATGTGCTGTGATACGGTGCCAGGCATTATTATGGCATAATATCCGGCATGCCGTCACCGTCAAGGTCAGCGCCGTGCGCACCGATATCTATCGTGTTTAAAGTGCGGCGCTTTAAGCGGGCCTCCTCGGAGGTCTTAAGCAGATACGACTTGATCTCCTTTGCATGCTTGATGTGGATCAGCTTAAGCTCCGGGCTTGTAACGTCTCCGGTGTAGCAGATGATGGTGGCAAGACCAAGGATACGCTCGATAAAGGAAGTCGTAAGCTTGACATCCTGGATCTTGTACATGTAGCAATCGTCCTCGGTTGTGCTGAGAAATCCCTGATTGATTGTGATAACTCCCGGAGTCAGTGTGTACTTGGTAAAAGTCCACGGAAGTCCGAGAAACAGGATGCGCTTGCGCTCGGTGTATACAACGGTATCGTCATCAATGATAGAGCTGGTTGTTGTTCTTTCTTCTGGCATAGTGTATTCCCTTCCTTTTGAAAAAATGAAATATTCCTTTATATTCTATCGTATTTTTTCCCTTTTTCCAACCAAAAAATTGTACAAAACAAAGCGTATTTTCCAATGCGGATTTCGTGATATTTGGATGCGGATTTTTCTTGAATTGTACAATTCTTTATTATATGATAAAAAAAATTGCGGTTGCCGCAAAATGATACGAGAGGATGGAGAAAAGAAAATGCGACATCTTATGAGTCCCTTGGATTTTTCGGTGGAGGAGTTAGACAAGCTGCTTGATCTTGCAAATGACATTGAAAAGAATCCCGACAAATATGCTCACGCTTGTGACGGAAAGAAACTTGCAACCTGCTTTTATGAGCCGAGTACACGAACCAGACTTAGCTTCGAGGCAGCAATGCTGGGTCTTGGCGGTTCGGTTTTAGGTTTCGCCAGTGCTGATTCATCATCAGCCAGTAAAGGAGAGAGCGTTTCCGATACCATTCGCGTAATATCCTGTTACGCAGATATATGTGCAATGCGTCATCCAAAGGAAGGCGCACCTCTTGTAGCCTCCCAGAAATCCCTTATTCCTGTAATCAATGCCGGTGATGGTGGACATCAGCATCCGACACAGACACTTGCAGATCTGCTTACGATCCGTACATTAAAGGGCAGATTGTCTGATATTACCGTCGGTCTGTGCGGAGACTTAAAGTTTGGCAGAACGGTACATTCCCTGATCAATGCGCTGATCCGCTATAAGAATGTCAAGTTTGTACTGATTTCCCCGGAGGAGCTTCGCGTGCCGGATTATATCCGTGAGGATGTGCTGCGTGCGAATAACGTGGAATTTGAGGAAGTGGAACGTCTTGAGGATGCCATGGGAAGGCTGGATGTGCTGTATATGACAAGAGTGCAGAGGGAACGTTTCTTCAACGAGGAGGATTATGTCCGCTTAAAGGATTACTATATCCTGACCAAGGAGAAAATGCAGCTCGCAAGGGAGGATATGCTCGTACTGCATCCGCTTCCGCGTGTCAATGAGATTTCCGTTGAGGTGGATGACGATCCGAGAGCTGCCTATTTCAAACAGGTAAAGTATGGTATGTATGTAAGAATGGCACTTATTCTGACGCTGCTCGGTCTTGCCGAATAGAGAAGTAAGTAGAAAAGGAGAACAATATGCTGAATATAAGTGGAATCCATGAGGGATTTGTGCTTGACCATATTAAGGCAGGGGAGAGCCTGCGTATCTATCACGATCTGAAGCTGGATAAGCTTGACTGTACGGTTGCGATTATCAAGAATGCGAAGAGCAACAAGATGGGGAAGAAGGACATCATCAAGGTGGAGTGCCCGGTGGAGGCACTGGATCTGGATATCCTGGGTTTTATCGATCACAACATCACGGTCAATGTGATACAGGGAGATACGATCGTTGAGAAGAAGATCCTTTCCTTGCCAAAGCAGGTAAAGAACGTGATCAAATGTAAAAACCCGCGTTGTATCACCTCGATTGAGCAGGAGCTGGATCAGATCTTTATCCTTACGGATGCAGAGCGGGAAGTATACCGCTGCAAGTATTGCGAGGAGAAATATTCCAATTCCTCACGCAACAAGAAAAAGTAATAGGCAAAAAAGAAGAACCTTCTTTGTGCATAAGCATTAAGAAGGTTTTCTTTCTGTCTGATGATTGGCTAGAACGCCAGATATGAGGGTGCCCTGCCCACAAAGAAGCCGTTCGAAGACAAGGCCTGCCACTGCCCAGAATGGAAAATAGTCCAGACGGACAACTCCGCGAACGGAATAGGTCGCATCGGAGTAATTCCATGGGCATACGCCCATCGCGGTAAGGATGGAGCCGGTCAGAAATTCGCCGCACATGATCATGACGGCATATACCGAAGCACGGCAGATGACGGGCCAATCATCAAGGCGTTCATGTACCGGCACGATGAACACCGCCATTCCGTAAATCGGAAACATCCAGAGGGAGGTCTGTCCCCACAGATGAAAGTCTCCGCTCAATAAAGGCCGGATGGATGTGAATATAATTTCCATGCACCATCCGGTGATCCCACATTTGAAAAAGTTCTTCCAGTTCATAGTAAATGTATTCCTCGCTTAGAACTAATATGCACCAAATTGCCGGAAGGTATTCAACAGAACATTCATAAATTTACTGGCAAAAATGTGCAAATATCTGCTTGCCCAATCGTTTGACTGCGCTTATAATAAAAGAAAAACATGCGTCTGATCACGGAGGAACAGATGCGTATTCACAATCAAATGTTAGTTGTGATATTACTGCATTCACGGAGGATATATCTTTTGGGAGATATATCCTTTTTATGTCTGTCAATAAAAGGGATGCACTGTTGCGTGCAGGGCAGGAGTTTGGAAAATGACATCGGAACAGGCTTTTAAAATATTGGGAATAGAGGATCATAAGATTGACGAGGCTTCACTAAAGAAAGCCTTTCATTCTGTTGCGCGCAAAACCCATCCGGACAGCAACCCAAAGGACGCGCAGGCACAGGCAAAATTCCATCAGATCAACGAGGCGTATGAGGTGCTGCGCGAATACTTAAAATATGAGAAGCGGCAAAAGAAGGCAGCAGGCGGCAGCGATAAAAGCAGCGGGGCAGATTCTGCCGGCAATGCACAGGAAAAGGATGTCTGGGAAGCATACACGGAGGCAGACCAAAGATACGCAAGAAAACGGCATCAGGAGGCAAGCCAGAAGGCGGAAGAGACGATCCGCAATCATGCAAAGCATGAGAAGGAGCGCATGAAGCAGGAGCAGGAAGAGGCGCAGCACCGCAGACAGATGGAGCAGGAGGCAAAACGGCAGCAGCAGGAGCAGGCACAGCGGGCACAGGAAGAGACAAAGCAGCAGGCGTGGGCGGAAAAAGAAACGGCAAAGCAGCAGACGGCAGGGAACGGCGAGGAGAAAACGCAAGGTGCAGATATTGCCGACGCGTGGCTTACAAAATTCAACCAGCTTACCGGAGCTTTCAGCGCGTGGCTTAAGAAAAGAACAGGCAGGCTTTGGGAACAAGGTGCTGCCGTATGGGAAAAGCATCAAAAGGGAAACAAGCTGCTCAAACACATTCTGGCAGCCATACTTGCAGCAACGATAATTGTATGGGCGGGCTTTGAAATCTTTGAGGGAATATATACGATCCGGTATATAACGAGCGTGCTTGCGCAGATCGCAAAGTGGATCCTGATCGGCTGGATCGCGTATTGCATAACGGCTGCGGTGCATAAAAACTGGCAGAACCGCATCCTGTCGATCTTCGCCTTGCTTGTTTCGGTGGAGCTTGAGATCACGATCGCAAACTGGCTGGAGGATCTCATCCGGAGTATTCATTTTTGATGAGGTGTGATATAATGAGCGCAAGTGAGCCAACATGCGTGCATGATTGGCGAACGGCGAATTTGATCATGACAGCTGCGAAGCAGCGGAAAGCGCCGAAGGCGCGTGTCATGATATAATGTGCGTAGCAACGAGCAGTGCCAGTCGAAAGGCAAGAGCCGAAGCCTGTGCTTGCACAAGGCAGCTGGCTCTTACTTTTCGGCTGATAGGGCGACTGCCCGACAGCGAAAAAAGCGAAGCTTTTTGAGATGGGCACTGTGGATGAATGTTTGCATGATTGGAGAGCGGAGAACCAAAACGGAGGAACTATCGTGGCAGCATACGCCAATGTAATTGTTGACATATCACTGGAAAAACTGGATAAGACATTTCAATACAAGATCCCGGAAGAGTGGCAGGAGACATTACATGTTGGTATGCAGGTAAAGATCCCGTTTGGAAACCGGACGATCACCGGATATGTGCTGGAGCTGACCGATGTACCGGAATATGACGTCACAAAGCTAAAGCCGATCCTCGGAGCGGCAGAGGGGAGCGTGGCGATCGAGTCGCAACTGATCGAGCTTGCGGGCTGGATGCGCCGCAACTATGGTTCTACAATGAATCAGGCACTAAAGACGGTGCTTCCGATCAAGCAGCAGACCAGACAGGTGCAGCGGCGCACGGTGTATCTGGTGGCAGAGCGCGGTGAGGCGATCAAGCAGCTCGCGTTGTTTGAGGCGAAGCACAATGCAGCGCGTGCAAGGCTGCTGCGGGAGCTGATCGCGCAGGAAAGCATCGATTACCAGGTGGTGACACAGAAGCTTCACATTGCGGCAGCAGTTGTAAAAAGTCTGTGTGAGATGGGGCTGATCCGGGTGGACACCACAACGGAATACCGAAATCCCATATCCCATCTGGCAAAGAAGGATTACACGCTTACCTTAAATGATGCACAGCAGAAGGTCGTGGATGCGGTGATGACAGACCGTGCAAAGGGCTGTTATCAGACGTATCTTTTAAAGGGCGTGACCGGAAGCGGCAAGACCGAGGTATATATGGAGCTGATCGCCAAGGTGATCGCACAGGGACAGCAGGCAATCGTACTGATTCCGGAGATTGCCCTGACGTATCAGACGGTAATGCGGTTTGTGAACAGGTTTGGTGACCGGGTATCCATCTTAAATTCCAGATTGTCGGCGGGAGAGCGCTATGACCAGTATCTTCGGGCAAAAAACGGAGATATTGATATTATGATCGGACCGCGTTCGGCGCTGTTTACCCCGTTTGCAAGACTGGGACTTATCATTATCGATGAGGAGCATGAGAACTCCTACAAGAGTGAGACGGCTCCGCGATACCATGCAAGGGAGACTGCGATCCATCGCGCAGCGATGTGCGGTGCGAGTGTGGTGCTTGGATCGGCAACCCCGTCGGTGGAGAGCTATTACCGCGCCAAAGAGGGGCGTTACCGGCTTCTGGAGCTAAATCAAAGAGTTGAGGAACGGCCGCTTCCGGAATGCGAAGTCGTAGATCTGAGAGCGGAGCTGAAAAATGGCAACCGCTCGATCCTAAGTGAGCGGTTACAGGAGCTGATGGAGGACCGTCTGCAGAAGGGACAGCAGATCATGCTCTTTTTGAACCGGAGAGGTGTCGCAGGCTTTGTCTCCTGCCGGGAATGCGGTCATGTAATCAAGTGCCCGCACTGTGACGTTTCCCTGTCGCAGCATAACAACGGGAGAATGGTGTGCCACTACTGCGGATATGAGGAGCCGGTGCCGAAGGTATGTCCTTCCTGCGGTTCAAAGTATATCGGCGGTTTCAAGGCAGGCACACAGAAGATAGAACAGGTCGTGCGGGAGCGGTTTCCGGGAGTGCGGACGCTCCGCATGGATTTTGATACGACAAGGACAAAGGATAGCTATGAGAATATCCTTCAGGCGTTTGGAAACCGGGAGGCGGATGTGCTTATCGGGACACAGATGATCGTAAAGGGGCATGATTTTGCCAATGTGACGCTGGTGGGTATCCTCGCGGCGGATATGTCACTGCATGTGAGTGATTATCATGCGCAAGAGCGGACATTCCAGCTGCTGACGCAGGCAGCCGGACGCGCGGGCAGGGGGGACTGCCCCGGACAGGTCGTGATACAGACCTACGACCCGGAGCATTTTGCGATACGCACGGCAAGCGCGCAGGACTATGAGCTTTTTTATGAGCAGGAGATCACCTTCCGCGAGCTGATGCATTATCCACCGGTGTGGAACATGCTTGTGATATTGCTTGCATCACCCGATGAGCAGGCGCTTGCGGCAGCGGCGCAGGCGGTATATGACAATATGCAGCAGATGCTTGGCAGAACCTTTGCTGTGCAGCTTATCGGACCGACGGATGCTTCAATTTCCAAAATCAATGATATATATCGCAAAGTTATCTACCTAAAAACCGGTAATTATGATAAACTGATTGAGTTAAAGGATGCTACGGAGCAGTTTACACAGATGCAGCCCGTATGCAAAGACATAAATATACAATTTGATTTTAATCCGATGAGCGGATTTTAGAGGAGGAAAAATGGCACTTAGAACGATACGCATTTTAGGAGACCCGGTTCTGGGTAAGGTATGTAAAGAGGTAAAGGAAGTTAACGACAAGATCACAGAACTGATCGATGACATGCTTGAGACAATGTATGAGGCAAACGGCGTCGGACTTGCAGCACCGCAGGTCGGCATTTTAAAGAGAATTGTCGTAATGGATATCGGAGAAGGTCCGATCGTTATGATCAATCCACAGATCCTTGAGACCTCCGGGGAGCAGACCGGCGATGAGGGCTGCTTAAGCTATCCGGGAAAGGCAGGAAAGGTCACAAGACCAAACTATGTAAAAGCACGCTTCCAGAACGAGGATATGGAATGGTGTGAGATTGAAGGAACGGAGCTTCTGGCACGCTGCATCTGCCATGAGCTGGATCATCTGGACGGACACATGTACACCGAGAGGGTGGAAGGGCCGATCCACGACGTAAAGTATGAAGAGGAAGAGTAGAACATGAAAGTTATTTTTATGGGAACACCGGATTTCGCGGTGGAGACATTGGAGGCAGTGATCAAAGCGGGGCATGAGGTCGCGCTTGTAGTGACACAGCCGGATAAGCCGAAGGGAAGAGGCAATGCAATGCAGGCATCCCCGGTAAAAGAATGTGCGCTTGCACACGGAATCGAGGTTTACCAGCCGAAGAAGATCCGTGAGCAGGAGTGTGTGGACTATCTGGCGGGCTTTGGCGCAGATATTTTTGTGGTAGCTGCTTTCGGGCAGATCTTATCGCAGGCACTTTTGGACATGCCAAAATACGGCTGCATCAATGTGCATGCGTCACTTTTGCCGAAATACCGCGGGGCAGCGCCGATCCAGTGGGCTGTCATAAACGGTGAACAGACGACCGGTGTTACCATCCAGCAGATGGACATCGGAATCGATACCGGAGACATTATCGCGCAGGAGGAGCTGACGCTTGCTGCGGATGAGACGGGAGGGAGCCTGTTTGACAAGCTGGCAGCAGTTGGTGCAGGCCTCTGTGTAAAGGCGATGGAGCAGATCGCATCCGGAACGGCAACGCGCACGCCGCAGGATGAGTCGGCGGCAACGCATACCTCCATGATCCGCAAGGATTTCGGGCATATCGACTGGAACAAGAGCGCAAAAGAAATCGAACGGCTTATCCGTGGATTAAATCCGTGGCCGAGTGCATATACTCATCTGGATGGGAAGACCTTAAAGATCTGGAAGGCGACCGTAAGCGGTACTGAGAGCGGAGAAAAGCCGGGCAGTATCGTGGATGTGACAAAGGACGCAATTCTGGTACAGACAGGGGAGGGCGTGCTGCAGCTTGATGAGATCCAGCTGGAGGGCAAAAAGCGCATGGCATGTGACGCATTCTTAAGAGGCTGCCATATCGAAAAAGGAGGTTATTTCGCATGATTTTTTGGGATTACACATATATTCTGGTGCTGATCGGTGCAGTCATCTGCATGATCGCATCGACAAGAGTGAGAACGACCTTTAACAAATATTCCAAGTACCGCAGCATGTCCGGCATGACCGGGGCGCAGGCGGCAGAGCGCATTTTGCGGAGCGCGGGGATCTATGACGTGCAGATCCGCCATGTGTCCGGGGAGCTGACCGACCACTATGATCCGAGAACCAAGACGGTCAATCTGTCCGATTCCGTATACAATTCCACCTCGGTTGCGGCTGTCGGTGTTGCGGCACATGAGTGCGGACATGTTATCCAGCATGATACCAACTATGCACCGCTGACCTTCCGTACCACACTTGTCCCGATCGCGAATATCGGATCAACACTAGCCTGGCCGGTCATCCTGATCGGACTTTTGATCAACAGCCGTTCATCCATGATGATCATTGATATCGGCATCATTTTGTTCTCACTCGCGGTATTGTTCCAGCTTGTGACGCTCCCGGTAGAGTTCGATGCATCCGGCAGGGCACTCCGGCTGCTTCAGGAGCAGGGCATCCTTGGAAGTGAGGAGATCGTGTATACAAGAAAAGTATTGTCAGCGGCAGCACTTACCTATGTGGCGAGCGCGGCATCTGCAATTTTACAGTTGTTCCGTATCATCTTACTGTTCGGAGGACGGCGGCGTGACTAATGGCGTAAATACACGGGAACTGGCACTGGATACGCTGATCGAGGTCATGGAGCATGACCAGTACAGCCATCTGGTTCTGCGGAGCGTGCTGGATAAGTACGCATATTTGGAAAAGCAGGAGCGTGCCTTTTTGACGAGGCTTGTTGAGGGAACCATTGAGCGGACGGTGGAACTGGATTATGTGATCAACACCTATTCCAAGGTCAAGGTCAAAAAGATGAAGCCACTGATCCGCAATCTGCTCCGCATGAGCACCTATCAGCTCCGTTATATGGACAGCGTGCCGGATCCGGCGGTGTGCAATGAGGCGGTAAAGCTTGCAAAGAAGCGTGGGTTCTCCCAGTTGTCGGGCTTTGTGAACGGAGTCTTAAGAAGCATGATCCGGGAGCCGGAGCGCGTGAAGTACCCGGACGAAAAGAAAGCGCCGGTACAGTATCTGTCTGTGCATTTCTCGATGCCGGAATGGATCGTAGAAGAATGGATGGAAACTTACGGGCAGGAGAAAACAAAAGCACTGCTGCAGGAATTTGAAAAGGAGCAGAAGCTGATCGTGCGCACCAACTTAAACCGCACGACACCGGAAGCACTGGCGGAGGCTCTTAAAAAGCAGGGGATTACCGCCTGCCAGAACAAAGATCTTCCTTATGCGCTTGCGCTGACCGGAGTTGACCAGTTACAGATGCTGCCGGAGTTCCTTGCTGGAGACTTTTATGTGCAGGATATCAGCTCGATGATGGTGGCGGAGACTGCTGATGTCCATCCGGGCGACTATGTGATAGATGTATGTGCGGCACCGGGCGGAAAGAGTACCCACATTGCGGAGCTGCTTAACGGCACCGGTCAGGTGGAAGCCAGAGACCTCACCGAGTACAAGGTGGGACTGATCCGGGATAATATTAACAGGCACGGACTTTCCAACATGCAGGCAAAGGTGTGGGATGCGACCGTGGAGGATGAAGCCTCAAAGGAAAAAGCGGATGTACTGCTCTGCGATCTGCCCTGCTCCGGGCTTGGAGTCCTCGGCAAGAAAACGGATATACGTTATAAGATGACGAAGGAAAAGCAGCAGGAGCTTGTGCTGTTGCAGCGGGAGATCCTGATGACAGTCCGGGACTATGTGAAGCCGGGCGGAACGCTGGTGTACAGCACCTGTACCATCAATTACGAGGAGAATGAGGGAAATGTGGAGTGGTTTTTGGATGAGTTCCCGTATTTCTCACTAGAGAGCATGCGACAGATGTTTCCGGGTGAATTGGGGCAGGACGGATTTTTTATTGCAAAATTAAAGCGAGGATAGGATGAGAGATATTAAGAGCATGGATCTTGCCGGGCTGACCGCCTATATCGCGGAGCTTGGGGAGAAGGCATTTCGTGCAAAACAGATCTATCAATGGATACATATCAAGCAGATCGAGGACTTTGATGAGATGACCAACATCTCGAAGCAGCTTAAGGAACGGCTGAAGGAGGATGCCTTTCTTACGACGCTGCACAAGGAGGAGGTACAGATCTCAAAGCTTGACGGGACAAGAAAGTACCTGTTTATGCTCTCGGACGGCAACGTTATAGAGAGTGTTCTAATGAAATACAAGCATGGCAATTCGGTATGCATTTCCTCACAGGTGGGCTGCCGGATGGGCTGCCGTTTCTGCGCGTCCACGCTGGACGGACTTGTAAGAGGGCTGACTCCTGCGGAGATGATCGACCAGATCTATCAGATCGGCAAGGACATCGGGGAGCGCATCTCGAATGTTGTCGTGATGGGAACAGGGGAGCCGATGGACAATTTTGAAAATCTTCTGCGGTTTATCGAGCTGCTGACCGATGAGAACGGACTGAACATCAGCCAGCGGAACCTGACGGTGTCTACCTGTGGGATCGTTCCGCGGATGCGGGAGCTTGCAGACAGGAAGCTGCAGATCACACTGGCGCTTTCCCTGCATGCCTCCAACCAGAAAAAACGCCTGGAACTGATGCCGGTTGCCAACAAATATGAGATACATGAGGTGATCGATGCCTGCAGATACTATTTTGAGCAGACGGGGCGCAGAGTCACCTTTGAATACAGCCTGGTGGGCGGAGTAAACGACACGGATGAGGACGCGAAGGAGCTTTCTTCCCTGATCCACGGAATGAATTGTCATGTGAACCTGATCCCGGTCAACCCGATCAAGGAACGGGATTATGTGCAGTCGAACACACAGGTGATCGCCGCTTTTAAGAACAAGCTGGAAAGAAATGGAATTACAGCAACGGTGCGCCGTGAGATGGGGCGCGATATCGACGGTGCCTGCGGGCAGCTGCGACGCAAGTACAAACAGAAGATGGAATAACCAAGGAGGGCAAGAGCGTTTTACTTGCCCTTTTTATAGGTTTGTGCTACTATATTATGCGGACTACTAGTGCAACTTGCGTCTATCTGCGTCCGCAGACCGGAAACAGACAGACAAGGAAAGGACATAAAACGGATGAAGACGTTTTCCATGACGGATATCGGTGTGTCGCGGGAGATGAATCAGGATTACCTGTTTACTTCAGATACAGCGGTCGGGAATCTTCCTAATCTATACATCGTCGCAGACGGTATGGGCGGACATAAGGCTGGAGAGTATGCCTCACGGTATACGACCGAGCGGGTGGTTGCCTATGTGCTGCGCAGTAAGGATTCGGAACCCGTTACAATTTTAAAGGAAGCTATTCAAAAGGCAAATGAACTGCTCCTCATTGAATCGAAGGAGGATGAATCCAAGCATGGGATGGGTACGACCATCGTATGTGCGACGATTGTCGGCAGCAAGATGTTTGTCGCAAATGTGGGTGACAGCAGATTGTATGTGATTTCAGATCAGATTCGTCAGATCACCAGAGACCATTCCCTGGTTGAGGAGATGGTTCGAATGGGAGAGATGGACCGAAAGGAAGCCCGCCAGCATCCGGATAAGAATATCATCACAAGAGCGGTAGGGGCGGCAGAGAATGTCGATGTGGATTTCTTTGAGGTGGATCTTTCAGAGGAGGATACGGTACTGCTTTGCTCGGACGGACTTACCAATATGGTAGATGATGCGTCCATTTACCGCATTGTCAAGGAACAGAAGACAGTGGAGGATCAGGTCAGCAGGCTGGTCCGCGTTGCTAATGAAAACGGAGGCCGTGACAATATAACGGCTGTCATAATTCGACCATTTTTAGATGAGGTGAAGACATGTTAACAGTAGGTATGTATTTAGCAGATAGATATGAGATCGTCAGTAAAGTAGGCGCCGGCGGAATGTCGGACGTTTACAAGGCAAAGGATCATATCCTTGGACGCTTTGTCGCGATCAAGGTACTTAAGCAGGAGTTCTCCGAGGACCGCAATTTCGTGACGAAGTTCCGCACGGAGGCACAGTCCGCAGCAGGACTCGAGCATCCGAACATCGTCAATATCTATGACGTAGGAAGCGAAGAAGGACTTCATTATATTGTAATGGAATATGTTGAGGGCATTACTTTAAAGACCTATATCGAGAAGAAAGGCCAGCTTACCTTCAAGGAATCCGTAAGCATTGCAATTCAGGTCTCAAGAGGTATCGAGGCTGCCCACAATAAGAATATTATCCATAGAGACATCAAGCCACAGAACATCATCATCTCAACCGAGGGCAAGGTAAAGGTTACGGATTTTGGTATCGCAAGAGCTGCAACCTCCAACACCATCAGCTCCGATGTGATGGGGTCTGTACACTACGCATCCCCGGAGCAGGCGCGAAACGGCTTCGTAGACAACCGCAGTGATATCTACTCTATGGGTATTTTAATGTATGAGATGGTTACGGGACGTGTGCCGTTTGACGGAGATACTACGGTTGCGATCGCGATCCAGCACCTGCAGGAGGAGATGACCTCCCCGCGCGTATATGCGCCGAACCTGCCGGTCAGCTTAGAGAAGATCATTTTAAAATGTGCGCAGAAAAACCCGGATCGCAGATACCAGACGATCGGAGAGCTTTTAAGTGATCTGCGTAAGAGCCTTATCAGCCCGGACGAGGACTTCGTTGTGATCGCTCCGGCCGCAGACAGTGGTAAGACCAAAGTGATCAGCGCAGACGAGGTACAGCAGATCAAGAGCAGTGTTTCTCCAGCCGTGCCGAAGGAGACTCCGCACGCACCGCAGAAGCCGGCTCCGGTCGAAACCGAAGAAGATTACGATGATTATGACGAGGATGATGTGCTTGATCCGAAGATGGATAAGGCAGTTACCATCATGGGAATCGTTGCAGCAGTGCTTATTGTTGTTGTGATCATTGCGCTTGCAATCAAGATCAGCAGCCTGTTTGGTTCACCGAGCACACCAAACACACCAGGTACAACAACCACGCAGACACAGACAGAGAAAGACACCACGGTTACCGAGCCGACCGAGAGCCAGACGGAGACAACCGTAAGTGAGGAAAAAGAGACGGTTCCAATGATCAACATTGTCGGTATGCTTTATGATGAAGCAGAGACAAAGATGAAAGAGCTTGGATTAAGTCTTAATATCCTCTCCACGGAGTCCTCCACAGAGGCGGAGGGAACGATTCTTTCCGCAACGGTTTCCAAGGGGACGGAAGTGGCAGTCGGTTCCGTGATCGATGTAACCGTAGCAGGCAAGAGCGAGACACCGGAGACTCCGACGGTTGAGTCAAAGATCGTTCCGAGTGTTGTCGGATATTCAGAGACGACAGCAACCTCCGCACTTAACAATGCGGGATTTGTTCCAAAGTCAACCTACGAGTACAGCAATGATGTACCGAAGGGAGAGGTCATTTCCCAGGATCCGGTAGCGGGAAGCTCCGTAGAGTCCGGATCTGAGGTTACGCTTGTGGTAAGCAACGGTATCGAGCAGGCAAAGGTGCCGGATGTTTTGGGTAAGACAACCGAGAAGGCAACCGAGAAGCTTGAGGCGAAGGGCTTTGTTGTAGCAATCGAGGAAGCTTACAGCGACGAGGTAAAAGAAGGCAGAGTTATCAGCCAGAGCGTTGTAGGCGGAGAATCCGCAGATGCCGGATCGGAGATTACCATCACGGTAAGTCTTGGCTCCATGACGGTATATTACAGCTTTAGCAAAGAGTTTACAGTTCCTGAAAATGCAGTCAGCGCATCCTACACACTGACCAAGGAGGACGGAGAGGTTATCAGTAATCAGTCCGAGCGTATTTCCGAGGGAACGCCTTCCATCACGATCTCCAAGGTCAACATTGATGTGCCATCCGGCTATCTGGAGCTGATCTGGACGATCGAGACGACCGATGAGCTGGGTAACGCCATCCAGACAGAGGAGAGCGGATTCAGCGGAACTGTTGATTTTACAATGCAATAAGAAGAACAATATGCAGGGAAAGATTGTAAAAGGAATTTCCGGTTTCTACTACGTTTTCGTAGCGGGAACCGGAATTTATGAATGTAAGGCAAAAGGTGCATTCCGCAAAGAGGGAATGAAGCCTCTCGTCGGAGATCTGGTTGAGATCGCGGTTCTCGATGAGGACAAAAAGCTTGGCAATATTGAAAAGATTCTGCCGCGGAGCATCGAACTGATCCGCCCGGCGGTGGCCAATATCGATTTTGCACTTGTGATCTTTGCGGCAGCGAAGCCGCAGCCAAACCTGAATCTGCTGGATCGCTTTTTGTGCATGATGGAATATCGCCATGTTCCATCGGTGATCTGCTTTAACAAATGTGATCTGGTGGATGCAGAGGAAAAAGCACGCCTGTCCGCCATCTATGAGGCGGCGGGATACAAAATCCTGTTTGTGAGTGCCAAATACAAAGAAAATTTAGGGCAGCTGGAAACGGTGCTTCAGGGAAAGACCGCTGCAGTTGCAGGACCTTCCGGTGTAGGCAAGTCCTCTCTGGTGAATGCCCTTCAGGATAAGTACCACATGGAAACCGGTGACATCAGCAGAAAGATCGAGCGTGGGAAGAACACGACGAGGCACACGCAGGTGATCCCACTCAATGATGATACGTTTATCATGGACACGCCGGGGTTTAGCTCCATGGATCTGCCGGAGATGGAGAAGGAAGACCTGTGGAAGTGCTATCCGGAGTTTGTTTCATACGAAAAGAACTGCCGTTTTATCGGGTGTAGCCATATCACGGAGCCGGATTGCGGCGTAAAGGAAGCACTTGCCGAGGGAAAGATCAGCGCAGAGCGCTATAAGAATTATTGTCTGATCTATGAAGAAATGAAAAATATTCGCAAATATTAGGAGGCAGTTATGAATTGCTTATCACCTTCGATTCTCGCAGCAGATTTCTCAAAGCTTGGAGAACAGGTTCATATACTTGATGAGTGCGGAGCACAGTATGTCCATATCGATGTGATGGACGGACAGTTTGTTCCAAGTCTCTCTGTAGGATTCCCGATCATAGAGTCACTTCGTCCCTGTACGGAGCGCATGTTTGACGTGCATCTGATGATTGAGGAGCCGATCCGCTATATTGATGAATTTGCGGCTGCCGGAGCAGACATCATAACGGTTCATGCGGAGGCGTGCAGGCACCTTGACCGCACAATCGACCGCATCAAGGAGCGCGGGCTTCTCGCCGGTGTGGCACTCAACCCGGCAACTCCGATCGAGGCAATACGCTATGTGCTGCCAAAGGTCGATATGGTTCTGATCATGACCGTAAATCCGGGCTACGGCGGGCAGAAGCTGATTCCGTATACGGTCGAGAAGGTAGCGGAGCTGAGGCGTCTTTTGATCAAGAACGGAATCAAAGCGGATATTGAGGTTGACGGTGGTGTCAGCCTGGATAATGTGCAGAAGCTTCTGGATGCCGGGGCGAACATTATCGTTGCGGGAAGTGCGGTGTTCCGCGGTGATATTGCTAAGAATACAACAGAATTTCTTGAAATATTAAATAATGCGCAGCACGTTTGAGCGTGCAAAAGTGACAGGATTGGTAAGGGGATAGAAAATGCGAGGACTTATAATAACCGGAGGCAATATCCGGGATGAATTTGCGTGTGAGAAAATAAAGACTGGCGGATATGATATGATCATGGCGGCAGACTCCGGTATGGATTTTTTGTACCGGAACCATCTGACACCGGATATCATCGTCGGAGATTTTGACTCGGTGGATCATGACGCACTGGACTTTTTCAGGGAAGATAAACGAATCGAATTTTGCAGGCTGGACCCCGTAAAGGATGATACCGACACCGAGTATGCAATCCGTGATGCACTTTCGCGCGGAATCACCCAGCTTACGATCCTCGGAGGAACCGGAAGCCGGCTCGACCATGTGCTTGGCAATATCAGCCTGCTTGGAATCGGACTAGAGGAAAATGTAGAGATCGAGCTTGTGGATGAGCATAACCGTGTGAGGATGATCGATAAGCCGCTCTCCATCCGAAGGGACGAGCAGTTTGGCAGATTCGTTTCTTTGATACCATATACAGGAAACGTGGAACATGTTACCCTGACCGGTTTTAAGTATACGCTGGACGACTATACGATGGGAGGCTTTAACTCACTCGGTGTCAGCAACGAGATCAAGGAAGAGGTTGCGCGTATCGAGTTTAGCAGTGGAATCCTGCTGGTGATCGAGTCTGTGGATTAGTGGAGACAAACAAATGAAAAAATTTATAAAAGAACATGTTTTTTTGATATTTTCAATAGGTGGCTTGCTGTTTCAGGAGCTTGTGTTCCATTTGACAATAAAGAGTAGTACCATAAAGGGAAGCTGGCTTACAACGCTTCTCTTTTCTGCGGTATATGGGTGTATTCTCTATCTGCTCGGAACGATTGCAAGGGGGAAAAAGGCAAGCCGGATCATCCGTGAGGCACTTCTTGCCCTTACTGCGGTTCCATTCATCATCTGGAACTTTATCTTTGCCAAATTCCGTATTTTGTATGATGTATCCACGACCTTCGGCGGGGCATCCGATGCGATGGGAGGCTTTGCAGGAGATATTCTCCGCCTGATCTTCTCGGTAAACGGAATGGCACATATCATTTTGTTTTTACTTCCGTATTTGCTCTATTTGTTTTTCGGGAAGAAATTGGATGAGGGAACGGATATCCACGCAAAGGAGCGGCTTATCACTGCAGGCTGCGGCTTGGCATTGTGGGCGGCAGCACTTATTTTTATGAAGGCAGATGCGACGCTGGGGCAGATATACAGCAGCGAATACCAGTTTGAAAACGCGGTATCCAACTTTGGCTTGTACACGGGTGTACGGCTGGATATCAAGAATCTTGGAAACGATGACGAACTTCTTGTCAACACCGGCGATTCGGTTCCGGCACTTGCGGGCGCAGAGATCGAAACGGAGAGTACAGACCATGCAGATACAGCAAAACCGGCTGATACGCAGCGAGTACAGGCAGAACAGACACAGAGCACAGAGCCGGAGACAGAAACCGAATCTGAGCCGCAGGAGCCGGAACCGGTGATCGATACCAGCCCGAACGTTCTGGACATTGATTTTGATGCGCTTGAGGATGGGGCATCCAAGGAGCTGGTCAAGGTGGACGAGTATGTGCGCTCGCTGGAACCGACCAATAAGAATGCATACACCGGCTTGTTCAAGGGAAAGAATCTTATTTTTATCACGGCAGAGGCATTTGCGGCGGAAGTGATCGATGAGAAGCTGACACCGACACTGTACCGGCTGGCAACCAAGGGTATCAATTTTACCGACTACTATCAGCCGGCAAGTGCGGGAACGACCGGCGGAGAATATGCAAATATCATGGGAATGCTTCCGACTGCAGGCGGCAAGTCCATGAAGAATACAAAAAATAATCACAACTACATGACGATTGGAAGCCTGCTCAACGATGAGGGGTATTATGGGAAAGCATACCATAACAACAGCTACAAATATTATGACCGTGACCAGACACACATCAATCTGGGCTATTCAGATGGTTATATGGGCTATGGGAACGGCATGGAGGATTTTGTAAAAAAGACATGGCCGGAAAGTGATCTGGAGATGATGCAGGGAACACTTCCAACGTATATCAATAAGCAGCCGTTCAATATTTATTATATGTCTGTGAGCGGACACAGCGATTATGCAAAGGACTTAAATGCAATGTCCAAAAAGCACTGGGACGAGGTGAAGGATCTGGATTATTCCGATACAGTCAAGGCATACATTGCAGCTCAGCTTGAGCTGGAGTCAGCGCTTACCTATCTGGTGGATGAGCTGGAAACAGCAGGCATTGCGGATGATACGGTAATCTGTATTTCGGCGGATCATTTTCCATACGGACTGGATCAGAACGAGTCAGATTCCTATGAATATCTGTCAGAATTGTACGGATATGAGGTGACCAATAATTTTGAGCGCGACCACAACCGCCTGATCTTATGGAGCGGATGCCTGGAGGAGCAGGAGCCAATTGTCATTTCTTCACCGACCTTCAGCCCGGATATCCTTCCAACACTGTGTAATCTGTTTGGGATTGCGTATGATTCAAGACTGCTTCCGGGCAGGGATGTCCTGTCAGATTCGGAGGCGCTTGTGTATGATCTAAGCTACAACTGGAAAACGGATTACGGCACCTATTTATCCTCCAAAGGGAAATTCATTCCGGCGGATGAGGATATCGTGCTGCCGGACGGCTACATCGACCGGATCAAATCGGTTGTAAAGAGCAAGATCAACTACAGCAAAAAGGTATTGAATCTGGATTACTATGCACATGTATTTCCGGACAAGGAATAGAAAGAGGATAATCAATGGAACAACATACAGCAAAAGAAAATAAGATGGGCGTGATGCAGGAGGGAAAGCTTCTGCTTAATATGTCGCTTCCAATGATGGTCTCCATGCTGGTACAGGCAATGTACAATATCGTGGACAGCATCTTTGTTGCGAAGATCTCCGAGGATGCGCTTACGGCGGTTTCACTGGCATTTCCGTTACAGTCACTGATGATCGCAGTCGGCGCGGGAACCGGTGTCGGTGTCAACGCATTGATCTCGCGGGGACTTGGAGAGAAGAAAAGAGACCGTGTGGATGCGGTCGCAGCAAATGGTATTTTTATCTATGCGCTGAGTTATCTTGCGATTGCGGTACTTGGATTTACAGCGGTAAGACCTTTTTACAATATGCAGGTTGGGGCAGGGCAGGAAAACATCATGGAGCTTGGAGTGACCTATCTGTCGATCGCCATGATCTTTTCCTTTGGACTGTTCGGACAGTTCGTTTTTGAGCGTATCCTGCAGGCTACCGGACGTACATTTTTTACGATGATCAGCCAGATGACCGGTGCGATCATCAACATTATCATGGATCCGATCCTGATCTTTGGGCTGCTCGGCTTTCCGAAGCTCGGCATCGCAGGTGCGGCGATCGCAACCGTTATGGGACAGATCATTGCAGCGATCATCGCATGTGTATACAATCTGAAAAAGAATACGGATGTCACGATATCCTTTAAGGGCTTCCGCCCGAATGGGGAGATCATAAAGGATATCTATATCATTGGAATCCCATCGATCGTCATGCAGTCGATCGGTTCCGTCATGACAACCGGAATGAACCTTATCTTAATGGGAATTTCCTCAACCGCCGCCGCAGTATTCGGTGTGTACTTTAAGCTTCAGAGTTTTTTCTTCATGCCGGTATTCGGACTGAACAATGGGTTGATCCCGATCCTTTCCTACAATTACGGCGCGAGAAACAAGAAGCGCATGATGAATACGTTGAAATACGGCTATCTGATCGCGTTCCTTTTCATGCTGGTCGGATTTGTGGTATTTATGCTGATCCCGGACAGGCTGCTGTTATTGTTTGATGCATCTGAGACGATGCTTGCGATCGGTATTCCGGCGCTGCGCAAGATCGCCGTACATTTCCTGATCGCATGGTTCTGTATCGTATCCGGAACGCTGTTTCAGGCGGTCGGAAATGCGGTTTACAGTATGTATGTGTCTGTGGCGCGTCAGCTTGTGGTGCTGCTTCCGGTGGCGTATGTGCTGGCAAAGATCGGCGGATTGTCCCTGATCTGGTGGTGCTTCCCGATTGCGGAGATGATGTCACTGCTGATCTCTGTAGTATGTCTCAAGCTGGTCATGAAGAAAAAGCTGGCAGACTTTGCATAAGAAAAGCAGAGTAGCTGTGAGGATTTGAACATGAACAAACAACTAAAGCATACGCTGCTGCTTTTGCTTGCCGCAGCTATCTGGGGCGTGGCATTTGTGGCGCAAAGCGTCGGAATGGACTATGTGGGCTGTTTTACCTTCACGGCGATCCGTAATTTCATCGGGGCGCTGGTGCTGGTTCCGGTGATCCTATTTACGGATCAAAAGAGAACGAAGGAGGCAGTGCAGGAGGAGCAAAAATCAAAGAAAACGCTGATAAAGGGTGGAATCCTGTGCGGATTTTTCCTGTTTATCGCAAGCAATCTCCAGCAGTTTGGAATTGCCTACACAACGATCGGAAAAGCCGGATTTCTCACGGCAATGTATATCATACTTGTCCCGCTGTTTGGGATATTTTGTAACCGCAGAGCCGGAAAGAGAGTGTGGATTTCGGTAGCGATCGCGGTCTGTGGTTTGTACCTGTTATGTATGTCAGGCGGAAGCATCAGCATACAGTTGGGAGATCTGTTTGAGCTTGGCTGTGCGGTCGCATTTGCAGTGCAGATCTTAACGATCGACCACTTCGCGCCGAAGGTCAACTGCATCAAGCTGTCGTGTATAGAATTTACAACCTGTGGCATTCTTTCGGCAATCGGAATGATGATACTGGAGACTCCGTCTATGGCGGATATTCTGGCGGCATGGCTTCCAATCCTGTATGCCGGAGCACTTTCTACCGGTGTGGCGTATACGCTGCAGATTGTGGGACAAAAGGGATTAAACCCGACACTGGCATCTCTTATCATGAGCTTGGAATCTGTGATCTCGCTGATCGCGGGCTGGCTGATTTTAAATCAGAAGCTGTCACAGAGGGAGCTTTTGGGATGTGCGGTAATGTTTGCCGCAATTATTCTGGTACAGTTGCCAGAAAAGAAAAAATATGAGATAATTACATCAGAGAAATAAGGAAGCAGAGGGACTGATCAGCAGTTCCTCTGTTGCTATTTGCAGGGGGATCGCGAATGAATATATTTGACATCGTGGGACCGATCATGGTCGGACCATCCAGCTCACACACGGCGGGGGCTGTCAAGATCGGCTATGTTGCCAGAAAGCTTTTGACGCAGCCGGTAACAGATGCAACCATCAATATGTACGGTTCGTTTCTTGCAACGGGAGGCGGACACGGCACGAAGTACGCGCTGGTCGCAGGGCTGCTGGGAATGCTACCGGATGACGAGCACATACCGGACAGCTTCCGTTATGCCGATGAGGCAGGGATGAAGTACCGCTTCGGGGAGGCTGACCTAAAGGACGTGCATCCAAACTCTGTGCAGATGATCCTGCGCGGCGCGGATGGTCATTCGCTTGAGGTTGTGGGAGAGTCGCTCGGCGGCTCCTTGATCAACATTGTGCAGGTGGATGGACTTTCTGCCAATTTTTCCGGGGAGTATCCGACACTGATCGTCTATAATGAGGATCGTCCGGGGCATGTTGCGGAGGTGACGAAGATGCTTGCGGACAGGGATATCAACATCGCAACTCTAAAGCTCTATCGTGGCGGGCGCGGCAAGAATGCGGTAATGGTCATCGAGTGCGATCAGGAGATCCCGCAGGAGTCGATCCTGTGGCTGGAAAAGAGAGAGGGCATTGAGAAGGTTACCTATTACAGCCTTTTATAGAAAGACGAGGAGACCAACATGAGTTATCAGAAATTAAAGGATATTGTGGAGCAGGCGACAAGGCAGAATCAGGCATTCTGGCAGCCGGTGATCGAGGACGACATGAAAGAGCGCAATGTCACGTTCGAGGGGTCCTTTGCGGATATGAGAAAGATGCTTCGCGCGATGCGGGAGGCAGATGCAAATTATGATCCAACACTTCGCTCGGCAAGCCGCTTGTCCGGCGGGGATGGTGCTAAGCTTGAGGCATACCGTAAGATGGGACAGGCACTTGCAGGGGATTTCATGATGAATGTCATGGAAAAGGCGATCAAGATGGGCGAGTCCAATGCCTGCATGAAGCGTATCGTTGCGGCTCCGACCGCAGGCTCCTGCGGAGTGATCCCGGCAGTGCTGCTGTCGTATGAGACGTACCGGAATGCGCCGGAGGATCGTCTGGTGGAGGCTCTCTTTGTCGCGGCAGGAATCGGGGAAGTGATCGCGAGCAGTGCGAGCATTTCCGGAGCCGAGGGAGGCTGTCAGGCGGAAATCGGAAGCGCGAGCGCGATGGCGGCGGGCGCGGTTGCCTATCTGGAAAACGGGGATTGCGAGACGATCATTCATGCCGCAGCGCTGGCACTGAAAAATATGCTCGGACTGACCTGTGACCCAGTGGCGGGACTTGTGGAGGTTCCCTGTATCAAGCGCAACGTGGCGGGAGCAGTCAATGCGATCACGTCCTCACAGATCGCACTTGCCGGAATCCGGAGCGCGATCGATCCGGATGAGGTGATTGATTCTATGCGAAGGATCGGAAGGCTGATCCCGGAATGTCTGAGGGAGACCGCAAAGGAGGGGCTTGCGATCACACCGTCCGCGTTATCTGCGGTAAAGCTATAAGGACTAGGAGAAGGCAGAGATGGAAGCAGTAAAACAAAAGATGATACATTTTACAGAGAATGGCTTATATGCCACTGTGCAGCATACGGCAGGGACAGATGTGTTTGTAAATGTGACCTGTGCGGTACAGAATGATTCAGATGAGAGGGCAGAGGTGTGGGTGGATCTGCACATGCACCAGCTCATTGACAATGGCAAAGAGCAGATGGATGAAGAACCGGGGATCAAGGCTGCCGGGGCGGTCAAACTGGAGATCGCACCTCATACATCCGGAAATGCACAGACGCAGATCTGCGTGGAGGATGCCGTGCTGTGGAATTTGGACAAGCCAATCCTCTATGTGGTGGAGGGTGTGCTGTATGGCGCAGTGGCAGAGGGCGAGGCACTTCCGAACCCGCGGCTGCTTGCCGGAATGGCACTTCGTGCGCCGCACGCGATGAAGATGCTTGATTTTGCGGAGACGCATTTTGGAATGCGAACCGTTACGGTGGATGCAAAGAACGGACTGCGTATCAACGGAATGGCGGTAAAGCTAAAGGGAGACGGAGCTTGCAGCACGAAGGAAGCCTCCTTTGAACGGCAGTATCAGGCTGTCAGAACCTATCGGGACAGAGGAAACAATGCAATCTGCGTAAAGAGCAGTCTGGCATCGGATGCATTTTTAGAGTGCTGCAGCAGGCTTGGCGTAGTGGTGCTTGTGGTGGCAGAGGCGCTGGAGGACATCCGCCGGCATCAGAACCTCCCAGCTGTTATCGCTTGGCTGGAGGGAATGCTGACAGCGGAAGATATCCGTGCGAAGGATGCAGTGCGGGTGATCGGAGGCATCTGCGATAGCGGATATGGCATGGATGAAGCGGACAGCTTTTCACCGGAAAAGTGGCTTGAGGGCACGGAAACCATCTGTGCCGGATGGAGCATGACAGGCTGCCCGAAGGAATATACGGCATACCGGCAGGCACATGCGCTTTTTCCAAACCGCGTCATGTTTGTAGTGACAGAGAAGCCGGAAACAGTGTGGGATACCGTAGAGAAGCATCCGTACCTGATCGGCGCACTTGCTTATGAAAAAAATTAGAAAAACACCCAAAATCCTATTGGCACGGTAGGAATAATAGGATATAGTATGGACAACTTAAAGAAAGCGAGGGTGGGTATCCATTATGAGCAAGAAAACAAGAGCAGAAAGAAACTTTAAATTTGAGACAAAGCAGTTACATGTAGGACAGGAAACAGCAGATCCGGTTACCGATGCAAGAGCAGTTCCGATCTATCTGACATCCTCCTATGTTTTCCATAACAGTGAACATGCAGCAGACCGTTTCGGCCTGAGAGATGCAGGCAATATCTACGGCCGTCTGACCAACCCGACACAGGGAACCTTCGAGGCGAGAATCGCAGCACTCGAAGGCGGCGCGGCAGCACTTGCCGTTGGTTCCGGTGCAGCAGCACTTGCCTATACCTATCAGGCAGTTGCACATGCAGGAGACCATATCGTAGCAGCAAAGAACATCTACGGCGGAACCTACAACCTGCTGGCACATACACTTCCGGATTACGGAATTACCGCAACCTTTGTTGATCCGTTCGACTATGAGGGAATCAAGGCTGCGATCCAGCCGAATACAAAGGCGATCACCATCGAGACGCTCGGCAACCCGAACTCTGAGGTAGTTGATATCGAGCGCATCGCAAAGATCGCACACGAAGCAGGAATCCCGCTCATCGTGGACAACACCTTTGCAACTTCGTATCTGGTTCGCCCGATCGAGTATGGCGCTGATATTGTCATCCATTCTGCAACCAAGTTCATCGGAGGACACGGGACAACCATCGGAGGTGTTATCGTAGATTCCGGTAAGTTTGACTGGGCAGCAAGCAACAAGTGGCCTTGGCTGGTTGAGCCGAACGTATCTTACCACGGCGTAAGCTTTGCAAAGGATGCAGCACCGGCTTCATTTGTTACCTATATCCGCGCGATCCTTCTCCGCGATACCGGAGCAACACTTTCCCCGGTACATGCATTTATCTTCCTTCAGGGACTTGAGACATTGTCTCTCCGTGTAGAGCGCCATGTAGAAAATGCGCTCAAGGTTGTGCAGTATTTAAAGTCACAGCCGCTGGTTGAGAAGGTCAACCATCCATCCGTAACGGACAATGAGGAGCAGAAGGAACTTTACAAGAAGTATTTCCCGAATGGCGGCGGTTCTATCTTTACTTTTGAAATCAAGGGTGATGCAAAGAAGGCACAGGAGTTTATCGATAATCTTGAGTTGTTCTCCCTGCTTGCAAACGTTGCAGACGTGAAATCCCTTGCAATCCATCCGGCATCAACCACTCACAGCGAGTGCAATGAGGCAGAGCTTTTGGATCAGGGCATCAAGCCAAACACCATCCGTCTTTCCATCGGAACCGAGAACATTGATGATATTATCGAGGATCTTGACGAGGCATTTAAGGCAGTTCAGTAATAAAATAATAAATTCCGCAAACGAAAAACTCCGACCGTTATGGCCGGAGTTTTTTTATAGGAAATTCCTTTTGTAGGCAGTTTATTGCCTTAAGTTCATGGGAATCTCTTTTGGCAAAAGAGGTCATTTCATATTGTGCCGCAAATAAATATAGTATACAATAAAGCAGAAAAAAGAAAATATAATGGGTTCAGATAGAGATACCACAGAGGAGAAGGTTATGCGTGCAACAATACTTGTGGACAATCGGAAAAAGGATGACCTACCGGGAGAGTGGGGATTAAGCATCTACATCGAAGCGGATGGGCATACGATCCTGCTGGACACCGGTGCATCGGAGCTTTTTTGCTCAAATGCGAAGCGGCTTGGACTGCCGATCGACAAAGTGGAGGCTGCTGTATTGTCCCATGCGCATTACGATCACGCGAACGGAATGCGGGCATTTTTTGAAGCAAATGGGACTGCACCGTTTTATGTGCGGGAGACGACTGCGGAGAACTGCTATTTTAAGAAATGGTTCCTACATAAGTACATCGGGATACCGAAGCATATTTTAGGCGAATACCGTGACCGGATCATATATGCAAAGGGCGATACGCTGCTGTGGGATGGAATTTATCTGATCTCGCATAAGACACCGGGACTTTCGGAGAACGGAAAGCGCGAGCGGATGTACCAAAAGCGAAAGGGGCGATGGTATCCGGATGATTTTTCCCATGAGCAGAGTCTGGTAGCCGACACGGAAAAAGGGCTGGTCATTTTCAATAGCTGTTCGCACGGCGGTGCAGCCAACATTATAAATGAGGTGGCGCAGACCTTTCCGGACAAAAAGATCTACGGTCTGGTCGGCGGCTTTCATCTGTTCAATAAGACCGAGGAGGAGATCCGGGCGCTTGGAATGCAGATAAAGCAGACGGATATTCCGTATGTGTGTACCGGACATTGTACTGGAGGCAGAGCCTACGCGATTCTGAAGGAAGAGCTGGGAGAGCGCCTGCACGGAATGCAGGTCGGCTTTACAATAGAAGTTTAAAAGGAGAGATAAAAATGTTTCAGTTTACAGAAGATTGTATGATCGGGATCAGCCAGATCGATGAGGAGCATAAGATGTTATTCCAGCTGCTAAATGAGGCAGCGGCGGTAGCGGAGACAGGCGCGCCGGGGATGATCGGAAAGAATCTGCTGCAAAAGCTCGAAGATTATGCAGCAACCCATTTCGCACATGAGGAGGCGTATATGGAGCAGATCAAGGACCCGGAGCTTGCAAGACAAAAGCAGGAGCACAGACAGTTTGCAGAGACGGTGGAACGCTATCAGACCTTTGACTGGGAGAACGGGCAGTCAGCAGAGAAGGTAAAGGAGCTGCTTTCCTTTATGGCGAAGTGGCTTTATCACCATATCTTAGGCAGCGATATTATGATCGGAAGGAATGAGACCTGCGGGCAGGGGGAGGATGCGTTTGCATTTACGGATCAGTACCGCACCGGAATCGGTCTGATCGATGAGGAACACCGCAGACTGTTCGAGATCATCCGGCAGACCAACGATGTCATTGAGGCACAGTTCCTCCACGACAAGTATGATGAGATCGTGCAGATCTTAAAGGAATTAAAGGATTACACAATCCTGCATTTCCGCGACGAGGAAGAATACATGGAACGCATCGGGTATGAAGGAATTGCCATGCAGCGGGCAGCACATACCGCATTTGTTGACCGGCTAAACGAGATCAATCTGGATGATGTCGATGACAACCAGAAGGAATATCTGGAGGAAATCCTTTCCTTCCTGCTTGGCTGGCTGACCAACCATATCTTAAAGATGGACAAGAAGATCCCAGTGGAGCGGCCGGCGGATGCATAAAGATCAAGTGATATAATTACATAAGTGGGCAGACCTGCCCACCAAAACGAATCCTCCGTATGCTAGGATGGCATTAGGTAACGGGAGTTGCCGGTGAAATCTTAACAAAAGGAGGATTTGTGCTTATGAAGAAAAGACTTGGTGCACTTATCATGGCATTTACAATGATACTTGGAATTTTTTCCGGAATCAGAGTAGACATGGTGTGGGCGGATGAAGGCGGACAGGACGGAAACGATGCAGCTGTTACCGGACTGGCAGTGGCATATCTGTTCGACTGGGATGAGGATAACAAGCCGTCCCTGCGGGAGGATGCTGTGTGGGAAAAAGAGACAGAGACCGGTTTGGGAGAGTGCATTTTATATGCAAAGAAGCTAAGTGATGCGGGAGAACCGGAGGGCGATCCGATCCGCGCGGATGAACTTACGCTTGTTTATTGTGGTGCAGACGGAGCGGATACGCCACAGGAGGGTATTGGTACGGTTACAGCTCTTGAGGCAGATGGTGATTACTTATCCCTTCAGGTTACGAAGCTTGGCGTGTATCAGCTTTATGTGACGGATCATGCTGACGATGTAGTCACCATTAAGGCTGCGTACCGGAATTTTGAGTTCTGTACATCACAGACACTTAATGAAGATGGTATTTTAAATCACTATGACCTTACCGATGCCGACAACAGGCTCTATCTGATCGAGAGCGCACCAAAGGAGGTCACATGGGATAAGACGGATATTTGGAATGTATCTGTGGATGGAAAGCCGGTGGACGAGGCAGATTACGGAACTTATTTTAGCAGGACGAAGGTTGCAGACGATGAGAACTCAGTAACCTATGAGATTGCATTTGTAAAAGGCTCGTTCCACTGGATTGATATGGAAGTATCCGGAAGCGGGACATATTCGGATGATGGACCATGGGACACAAGCATCTGGCTGTCTGTAAACTATGACGGAATCATTCCGGGCTTTGGGGCTGCGGCTGACATTGTGTGGAGTGAGGATGGAATCCCATCTGTTGTGGAGGGTGGAGTCTATGCGACAGAACAATGGGCATATCTAAGCCAGAGCATGGAACTTGATTTTGCAGATGTGGATGCAGACGGAATTGTTACAAAAAGCTATTCGGCAGATGAATTGACTGCAACGGCAATAGACGGAAACGGAACTGTCACGATCAGCCGGACAAAAGGGACTCCGGTATCGGTAAGCTTTGATAAGCTTGGAGATTACCGCATTGCTCCGGCAGATGGCAGCAGTGAAGGGGTTGTGATCCATGTCTCTTACTGCCCGCTGGGTGTGTATACGGAAAATATGCGGAGTGAGGAAACGGCATGGCATTCCAACAAGGTTCTGTACAGCAGTAATAATGAGGACACGATCCTGTATGTGATTCCGACGGATGATAAGGCGATGACCATCGGAAACGTCAGATTCCTTGTACAGCCGGTAGATGAAGAGGAAACGGATGACATAGCAGATTATTATAGTGTCACGGAAATCGGAGACGGCAGCTACAAGCTTGTCATCAATGGCAGCAATCGCAAGAATTTTAATCTGGAGATAAAAGCAGATGTAAGTGATGGCGAAAACAGTTGGGAATTTTTCTATGAAATATGGCGTGAATATATACAGGAGGATAAACTTCTTGTAACGGATTATATCGATTTTACGGACGATGGAACGCCATCCTTAAATAGTGAAGCTGCCCTTTTAACTTATACGGGAGCGCGCGTGACCGGAGAGCATTATACGCTGTACCTTGCACTTTGTGACAGCAGCAATAAAGAAAAAGCGGCAGTAAGCGCTGAGCAGCTTGTAATGCGGGATGAAGCCGGAAATGAGACCGGCACGATCACCGCAAATAAGAAAAACAGCCGGTTTGTTGATGTGACATTCCCGAAGGAAGGTTCTTACACGCTGGCACTCAGATCTGACGAGAATAACCGTGTGTGGGTGATCGCAGGATACCCGGAGCTGAGCTTTTATACAGATAACACGATATCAAAGGAAGCCTATGTGGAGAATCTGCAGGTGTCAAAGGCAGACTCAGACAGGAAAGTTCTCTATATGCTGCAGCGTGTGATGGATGAGGTAACGATAAAGAACCTGAAGCTTCAGGCAGTAGTCTACGATGCGGCAACGGATAAGACAACGTATTTTGACGCAGGAACATATTTTACTTATGAAAATATCAGCACCATCGAGGGTGTGGCACGGTATAAGATCACTCTTGCAGAGAGAACGACACTCCCGGAAAAGTTCTGGCTCCGTGTGACCGGAATCCTATGTGGAGATGGTGAGGAGATCAAGCTGGAGGAGGCTGTTGAGATCACGGTCGAGCAGGGGGAGAGCGTGACACCAGCTCCAACACCGGCACCAACACCGACACCGGCACCAACACCGACACCGGCACCAACACCGACACCGGCACCAACACCAGCACCGACACCAACACCGGCACCGGCTCCAACACCGACACCGACACCAACTCCGGCGGAGACCACAGAGACGGATAACGCAACCAAGGACACGACAACCACGGAGGTCAAAAAAGAGACGGTAAAGAATGACTCCGGCAAAAAGGTAACGGTTGAAACAACGGTTGTGAAGAATGAGGCGGGCAAAGTATTATCGTCCACTACGATCTCGGAGATACCAAAGGCTGCAAAGAATACAACCGCAACCGTGACCGTAAAAAAGAATGCAAAGGGTAAGACGACAAGTGCGGAGGCGGTGATTGAGAATACCGTAAAGAAGGGCAAGAAAGACACGGTAAAAACCACGATTTCTGCAAAGGTAGTAAAGCAGGTTAGCGAGGCAGCGGATAGCACGAAGCTGAATATCACACAGACGGTAAAGGATACAAAGGGCAAAGTCCTGTATACGGTAGAGACCAACGCAAAGAATCTTGTCGCAGGAAAGAAGCTGACACTGGTAAAGATTGTGGACGGAAAGCAGATTCTTGTGACAAAGCCTGTTACCGTTTCTAAGAGCGGCAATGTAAGTGTAAATGCCGGGACAGGTGAATACAAGCTTTTGAGCGCGAGCGAGGCAAAGGCGCTTCAGAAGCAGATCCTTAAAACCGTAAAACCGGAGCAGAAGGAGCTTGCTGTGGAGAAGGGCGAAAAGGCAAAAGTTAAGCTAAGCAGTAAGCTGGATATGAATAATGTGGCAAGTGTAACGTACAATTGCTCTGACACATCCATTGCAAAGGTTGACAAAAACGGAAAGGTAACAACGAAGAAGAAGGGTACTGCAACAATTACGATGACCGTCACATTAAATGATGGAAGTACGAAGCGCATTGCCACAACAATCACAGTAAAGTAAATAAGTGATCTTAAAAAGCCCCGCAGGCTGGATGCCTGCGGGGTATTTGAATGGACTTATCGCAGGTGGTGTCAAGGGATAGCTATATAAGAAAAAATAAAATGAAAGAATATTAATTGACATAAGAATACAAATGTAGTAAAAATAAAATGTAATATATAATCATACTCACAATGGTTACATAAATAAGGCGAATAATTGTAAGAAATAGGATGGGGGAAAATAGACGGTTGGATTATAATAACGCAGAGGATGTTAAACAGCCTTTTCAATTATCATTAAACAAACTGGTATTTGGGATACGCAGCGCGATTGTTGCAGCGCTGCTGTTTATATCAAGTATGGCTAATGCCGCGAGTTGTCTCAAACTGGCAGATATGATTGATTACATACAAGAAAAGGATATGAAGGCGCTGATCATTTCTTTAGTCTTTTTCGCAGGATTGCTTTTCGTTTCCGCAGTATGCAATATAGTTGCATGGCGAATGATTTTTTCGCTACTGTATTATAAAACAATCACATTAAAGAATACTATTTTTAAAAGTGATATTTCAGATACGAAAGCTGCGGAAACGCGGATGGCAGACTACAATACGAATATTGATTTGGTGTATGACTCCATATATCTTGTGAGATGGAATATCTTAAATCTTGTTCTTACTGTAATATGTACGATTGCAGCGATTGTCAGTATTGATCCGATTATTTTGCCGGTAGCGATTCTTTCCAGCTTACTTCCGTTTGCGGTTCCTTTCATAGGAAAGAAAAAAAGAGAAAAGGTTAGTGTGAATTTCTCTCAGCAGGTCAATGAATATCAGAATTATGTAATCGACAGGATGAGGGGAAAAAGAGTCTTTCAGCGATATCAGGTGACAACGGCCGTTTCATTGGATCACATCGAACGCAGCCGCCTATCGGAAAAGAGCCGCAAAGAGTACAGAGAAGTTAAAAATTTTACGCAGATTTTTAATTCTACAGTAGGTTCGGTCACTTTTCTGCCGGTTATCGGAGTTGGCGGGTATTTGGCATTTCTCGGAAGAATAGGAACCGGAAGTGTTATTGCCGTGATCAATCTGATGAATTATCTGGTCGATCCGGTGGTAGCGATTGTCCAGTTAATCAACGCAATGCAACAGGCGAAGCCTATAGAAAAGAAACTTTTAAAAGACCGGTGCGATCAAAAGGAAGCTTCAGGCTCATTGGAATTAATTCATTATCATTTAAGATTACAGGACATCAGTTTTTCTTATCCTGAATCCACCCGATCTGTTATTGATAATTTAAATTTCGAATTTGAGGAAAATAAAAAATATCTTATAACGGGAGAAAGCGGAGCGGGAAAATCTACTTTAGCAAAGCTGCTGATTAAGGATATTACAGTAAATAGCGGAGAAATTTTTCTGGAAAATGAACCATACCGGATGATTGACAGAAACCAGTTACTTAATGTGGTCCGATATGTTGAGCAGACCCCATACATTTTTGAAGGGACTCTCTTTGATAATATAGCTTTTTACCGGGATAATATAACCGAAGAAGACGTAAACAACGTAATAAGAAGATTTGGATTAGAAAACATACCGACGGATAAGGTGCTTTCGGAGGAAACGCTTTCCGGAGGGGAAAAGCAGCGTATATCACTTGCAAGATCTGTGCTGGGAAATACACCGATTATGATTTTTGACGAGCCTACAGCTGCACTTGATGCCGGTATGACATATGCGGTTATGAACGAATTGGTTCATATCCCATCAATGATTATTGTTATCAGTCATGAGAACAGCCATAAAGTATTGGAACTGTTCAATGCTGTGTTGCCACTAGATGAAAGACGAGGGAGGAATGATTATGAAAAACAAAATTTCTGATTTCTTTAGAGAGTATAAAATGGAAATCAACAGATGTGAGTCTGCACTTGAGGTGTATTCGCTGTTTACTGAAAAATATACTGAGTCTGGCTGTACGATGGATGAATTCTTTGATGAAATACGGGAATTGGACCAAGAAAGTGAGTTTCAGTTCTTGGACAATAGTGTAGTTGGAGCGGGGGTTAAGATTGGCAATATTTATATTCAGTTGAAACAATGTGCGGAAGCAAGTAGAATTTGATGGAAAAACTGGACATTTTATATGTTGCTGACATATGGCTTACGAAGGAAGTTGACAGTAACTATATTGGACATAGAATTTTAGACACTATCTGCAGAGAAAATGGTTTTTTGTCAGAGGTGTTTTCTCCACAGGATATTGCAAAGAATATCGATGACGGAGAATTATCACCTGAAGCGGCGATTGAACGGATTGCTGCAGATTTAATAAGTATTCATCCCAGAATATATTCTTTTTATTGTGTTTGTGATTCCTTTCCGCTTACATGTTTAGTTGCGAAGAAGGTTAAGAAAGCAAATGAAGATTCAATTATTGTTATGGCGGGACCGCAAGCATCAGCATTAAGAAATGAAATTGCGTATTCACTCCCCTATGTTGATTTTGTTGCATATTCTGAGGGGGAAAAGATGATTGTGGACTTCCTAAATGCTGTGATTTCAGGAAGTCCTCGTATAGAGGACGTCAGCGGAATTACGTATAAGGATAACACAGGAAGTGTTGTCACACATGAACCGCCTCGGGTTCTTAATGAAAAAGAATTGGAGACGTCCATAAGGATAGGAACAAAAAAACTTCATTCTGAGGATACGGAATTTAGCATAGAAGGTGGAAGAGGCTGTCCATTTAACTGTACTTTCTGTATTACTTCAAAATATTGGGGACGTCAGCATCGTCTGATTGCGCCTAGAACGTTGATTGATATTATTCTGGAACATGTTGGAGATGACTGCAAACTCCCGATTAATATTGTTCATGACCATTTTACGGCGAATAGAACATTTATAACAGATTTTTCTAATGAATTAATAGCCCATGGGAATCCGATTAAATGGTCGTGTTCTTCAAGGATTGATTCTCTTGATAGGGCACTTATAGATTTACTTCAAAAGTCAAACTGCGTGTCCATTTATTTTGGAATAGAGACTGGTTCTGCAGTATTGCAAAAGAAAATTAATAAGAATTTGGATATTTCTGGGCTTATTGATACAATTCAGTATCTTTCTGAAAAAAAATTGAAACAACCACGTCATTTATTATAGGGTTTCCTGAGGAGACATTAACAGATTTTAAGGAAACAATGCATTTGATTCAGAAATTGTGGTTTGTCAGAAATAATTATATCCAGTTGCATATGCTGGAGTTTTACCCTAAAACGCAGGAAACGGATAGAAATATACAAACTCTCTTTTTTGACAGAAAATCGACGTTGTACCTCGGAAATAAACGGTCACAATTATGCGAAGAATCCATTCAGCTTATTGAGTCAAGTGAAGAACTTTTTTCATCTTACTACAATATGTTCACAGACATAAGAAAACGCTATGGAAGTATGCCTTTGTTCTTTGAGATAATTTCCAATGCACGTATGTTTTACAGATCTTCATTGGAATTGTTGTTTCGAAAGAGAAACATTATTGAGGTATATGAGCAGAATAAAGCACTAATAGAAAATGAAGTGATGGCTGAAATAAGAGGATTTGATGATGCATATCTCAGGTATAAGGAGGTTGATATTGCAAAGAGGGTACTGATGCAATGTTGCAAAAACGATTTCGAATTAAAGTGTTTTGTATACATCGAATCATTGATGCGTATGCTTGCATTACAGGAGAAAATATTTATTGTAATAAATCCGAAATTTGATCTATTGCAGATGAGAAGGCTGAGTATGTATTTCCCAACTGAGAAAGAGTATATTTTGCATTCATACAATCATAAATGTCACATTATTACGGTTGATGAAAAAAGCAGGTTAGATAGTTTGAGAATTGTTTTGATAAAGAATGGCTTTTACGAAATGAGCGAGGAGAATCTTAAGCGTGAATTATAATTCTTTAGCAATTGAAATTACACGGAAATGCTCTTTGAATTGCGCACATTGTTGCTATTCTGGCGGAATCAACACGAAAGCGGATATTGATATAGAAAAATTTTCTTCGTTTGTATCTGGGCTGACGGATGATAAAAACATCATGGCCATTTCATTAACGGGTGGAGAACCTTTTTATTGTTTCAATTTATTGAAAGCGTGTGTAGAGGTGGCTCATAATAACAAGTTTCAGGTTGGTGTAGTAACTAGCGGCGTCTGGGCATCCAGCTATAAGCATACAATTGAACGCATTCAGGAGCTTAAAAATTGCGGTCTCAATATGATTACAGTCAGTTTGGACGAATACCATCTGAAATATGTAAAAAAAGACTGTATTCTAAATTTGGCAAAAGCTGCCAGAATCTGTAAGGTCGAGATATCTATTCAGGTTGCCGTTTTAAATAATAGCGAACTCGGTTGTATTTTCAACGGACTTCAGCAGATTCTGCCATATATTCATGTTGAGTTTATAAAAACATATCCGGTAGGAAATGCTGTTAATATTAACAAAGAATATTTTATTACGGATGTTTCAGTAAGCAATGCATTTTGCGAAAAAGGAAGCTCCTATTTTGTCTCCTCTGAATTTGAATTATTTCCGTGTTGTTCCCCATTGGCGCATACATGCTGCTTTAATTTGGGAATAGTTAGTGAAAAAAAAGGTCTGGAAATTCGGAATTTACTTGAAAGAAATAAAACATTAGCAGTAATCAGACATTTTGGTTTTGCACCCTATCAGGATGTACTGGAAGAAGCATTTTTAAAAGGAACACGTGTGGTATCAGCCTGTGAGCTATGCAGTTATTTGTTTTCAGAAAAAAATTATATAAAAACGTTAATACAAACCAATCTATTTATAGAGAACTATGTTTGTAATGAACATTTAGATTTGTATAGTAGGATTTTATAATATGCTAAGGACAATAGAGACTGGAAGTTTACGAAATGCCTAGAGACTATATGAATTCGAAGCACAAGACTTTATCCTAGCCAAAATACATTTCGTTTCCCGGAAAAGATTATAATGAATCTATATTTGTATAGGTAGTCTGTAATATAGGGAAGCGATTGCAAGATGAGCAGCAGTATGGTACACTTAGAAAAAATAAGTTGTCCTGCGCTGATTTGAGCGGAGATGAATCATCTCTGCTCATTTTGCGTGTGGATGAAATCATAGGAGGAGTCAACAATATGTTGGAGAAAATGTTTAAGCTGCGTGAAAATCACACGACAGTAAAGACCGAGATTCTGGCAGGTATTACCACGTTTATGACGATGGCGTATATTCTTGCCGTGAATCCGAATGTTTTAAGTGCGTCCGGTATGGACAGAGGCGCTGTGTTTACCGCAACGGTACTGGCATCCTTTTTAGGAACAGCCTGCATGGCACTGTTTGCAAACTATCCGTTTGCGCTGGCACCGGGAATGGGACTGAATGCGTATTTTGCATACACGGTCGTAATCGGTATGGGTTATCCGTGGCAGGCAGCGCTGGCAGCTGTTTTTGTAGAAGGTGTGATCTTTATCCTGCTTTCTTTGTTTAACATCCGCGAGGCAATCTTTAATTCTATTCCATCAAACTTAAAGAAAGCGGTATCTGTCGGTATCGGATTTTTCATCGCGTTTATCGGACTTCAGAATGCAAAGATCGTAGTCGGTGGTGCTACACTGGTTGAACTGTTCTCACTGGATGCAGTGGAGGGCGCTACCATGAAGGATGCCGGTATCTGTGTGATCCTTGCGATCATCGGTGTATTTTTAACCGGTATTCTTGTCATCAAGAATGTAAAGGGAAATATTCTCTGGGGAATTTTAGGAACCTGGATTCTTGGTATCATCTGCCAGTTCACCGGACTTTACGTGCCGAATCCGGAGATCGGATATTACAGTCTCCTTCCGGATTTTTCTTCCGGATTATCTGTGCCGAGCATTGCTCCGATCTTTATGAAGATGAATTTTACAGCGATTCCGATTGCTGAATTTGTTGTGATCGTGTTTGCATTTTTATTTGTGGATATGTTTGATACACTTGGAACCCTGATCGGTGTTGCGACCAAGGCGGGAATGCTCGACGAGGAAGGCAAGCTTCCGAACATCAAGGGCGCTTTGATGGCAGATGCGGTTGCTACAACTGCCGGTGCTGCACTTGGTACTTCCACAACCACAACGTTTGTAGAGAGTGCATCCGGTGTCAGCGAGGGTGGTAGAACCGGACTTACTTCCATCACAACCGCGATCCTGTTTTTGCTTGCGCTGCTGCTTTCCCCGATCTTCCTTGCCATTCCGTCATTTGCAACGGCTCCGGCTCTGATCATCGTAGGATTCTACATGGTAAATCAGGTCGGCTTGATCGATTTCTCTGATTATAGCGAGGGAATCCCGGCATTTATCTGCATCGGTGCAATGCCATTCTTTTATAGTATCTCAGAGGGTATCTCCATGGGAGTTATCTCTTATGTTGTATTAAACCTCGTAACCGGAAAGGCAAAGAAAAAGAAGATCAGTCCGGTTATGTATATACTCGCGGTGCTGTTCCTGGCGAAGTATTTCCTGCTGTAGGGACGTTCCTTTTGACACGGGGAGCGCCCATTGACACGGGGAGCGCCCATTGACACGGGGAGCGCCCATTGACACGGGGATCGCCCATTGACATAGGGAGCGCTCATTGACACATAGAAAAGTCCGTCACAATGGTAATCGGGCGGCAGAATGCAGGGAGAGAATGATGCAACCGGAGCAGACACAGAAAGTAGAAGGCAACTTAGTTGTAACGATTACAGAATATGACGATCCGAGGCTGGATATTTTTACCAGACTGTCGGAGGTACAGCTTCTGCGGTACCGGGAACCGGATTTAGGGATTTTTCTGGCGGAAAGCCCGAAGGTAATCGAGCGGGCGATGGATGCAGGGTATGAGCCAGTTGCTTTTCTTGCTGAAAAATCTGCCTTTCGAGAGGATGAACAGAGGCTGTGTGCGCGCTTCCCCGAAATCCCGGTCTATGTGGCAGAAAACGAGGTCTTTGAACGGATGCGCGGATTTCAGCTTACGAGAGGAATGCTATGTGCGATGAACCGCAAGCGTCTGCCGTCTGTTGCAGAAGTATGTGCAAAGGCGCGGCGCATCGCGGTGCTTTGGGACGTTGTCAATCCGACCAATGTGGGGGCGATCATCCGTTCCGCTGCGGCACTCGGCATGGATGGTGTGATATGTACCACAGACGGAAGTGATCCGCTCTACCGGCGCGCGATCCGTGTCAGCATGGGAACCGTTTTTCAGATCCCATGGACAATCGTGGATGAAAACGGTATACAGGAGCTGAAAGAGCTTGGCTTTTGTACGGTCGCGATGGCATTACGGGATGATTCGGTAAGCCTTGGTGATCCGGTATTTGCGGAAAAAGAGCGGTTGGCTGTCGTGCTCGGAACGGAGGGGGATGGTCTGCCACGGGACGTTATCGACCAGTGTGATTACACCGTCCGTATCCCGATGAAGCACGGCGTAGACTCTCTCAACGTGGCGGCAGCGAGCGCAGTCGCCTTCTGGGAATTGCAGTAGGGACGTTCCTTTTGACACGGGGAGCGCCCATTGGCACACAGAGTGCTTAATGGCATGGTGAGCGCGCCCAATGGCACAATATTGTCCATATATTTAATTGCTAGGAAATTACATAATGAAAGAAAAGAAAGCCAGTCCGGCAGTGAACAATACCGGGCTGGCTTTTTTGCGGAATAATCGAAATATGTAACTATTCCTGAATCTCTGCCAGTGCCTTTTTGAACTGGAAAGTAAACAGGATGGAGGTAAAGGTTACCGCAATGACATCCGCGATTGGCTCTGCCAGATACACACCCATTGTCGGATCGGACACAAGGTGCGGAATGATATAGATCAGTGGAAGGAGCAGCACAAACTTGCGGACAACCGCTACCACGATGGAATTTACGGCTTTTCCAAGTGAGGTAAATGTTATCTGGCAGGCAATCTGGATGCCGAACAGGAATAAACCGCCGAGGTAAATACGAAGCATCGGTGCGGTAAAAGCGATCAGCTCTGCGTCAGGTGTAAAAATGCTTACAAACGCGGCAGGGAAAAGCTGTATAGCCGCCCAGAGCGTGATCGAGTAGGTAAGGCTTGCAATCAGAAGCAGGCGGAACGTCTTTTTGACGCGGTCTGCGTTTTTTGCTCCATAATTGTAGCTGGCGATTGGCTGCGAGCCCTGTCCGATCCCTTGCAGCGGGAGCATAGCAAACTGCATGACGCTTGTCAGGATCGTCATGGCTCCAACCGCAATGTCCCCGCCGTAGCGGAGCAGGGAGGAATTGAAGCAGACGGTTATAACGCTTTCGCTTGCCTGCATGATAAAGGTAGCAAGTCCAAGTGCCACGCAAGGCAAAATGACCGGAGCTTCGAGGCACAAATATTTTTTGCGGAGATGTAGCTGCGTCTTTTTCCCGCAGAGGAATGCTACCACCCAGATCGTAGAGATGGACTGCGAAATGATGGTTGCAAGTGCGGCACCCTTTACGCCCATATGGAAACCAAAGATAAACAGCGGATCAAGAGTGATGTTGCAGACCGCACCGATGAGGACGGACACCATAGAAATCGTTGTGAAGCCCTGCGCGGTGATGAAGGTGTTCATGCCGAGCGTCAACTGCACGAACAGAGTTCCGATCGCGTAAATGCGCATGTAATCGGTGGCGTAGGTAATGGTGTTTTCGCTTGCACCAAAAGCGAGCAGCAGATTTTCGCTCCAGAGCAGTAAAACTGCGGTCAGGATAAATGAAATGACGATCTGGAGGATAAAGCAGTTGCCTAATATTTTTTCTGCGGAATCCAAGTCCTGCTTGCCCATCGAAATGGATGCTCTCGGCGCACCGCCGGAACCGACCAAAGCGGCGAACGCGGAAACGATCATAATGATCGGCATGCACACACCGACTCCGGTAAGCGCGAGGCTGCCCTCGCCAGGAATATGTCCGATGTAGATCCGGTCCACGATGTTGTAGAGCATGTTGATAAGCTGCGCGATCACGGTCGGGATGGAAAGCTTAAGCAGGAGCTTCCCGATGGGTTCAGTCCCTAAAAAATCTCTATTGTTTTGCATGGAAAAATCTCCTTTGTAGGTTGCTGATTGTAACCCAACTATTATAAGGCAGAAGATTTTGGTTTGCAAGGTGGAAGTGGGGACGTTCCTTTTGACACGCGCATCGCCCAATGACACATGGAGCGCCCTTTGGAACAAGAAGTGTTTAGGTATTTATGACTGTTCGCTGGATAATTCCGCGAGGTGTACCTGTAAGACGATTTAGCTGTCTTATGGAGAGTCCCTTTTGGTGCAAAAGGACAAGATACTTGTTGCGGTCGGATAAAGATAGCTTTTGAAAATCAGTTACGGTGTTGCAATTACAATTTTCCTCAATAATACTTTGAGCAACATCATCCGGCAATCGAATTTTGATCTTATGAATGTCAATACAATCATCGGAGTGGACATCGATATGTGATTCAAAAAATTGATTTGGAGAGTCGAACAACGCAAGAATATCTTCGGTATCTGTCAGATCAGTAATGCCATTCTGATATTCATAAAAGCTGCTCCATGGATAACTGCTTCCCGGCGCTTTTTCAAGCCCGGCTTTGGCTGGGTTATAATGAATGTAGCGGATAACGGTAAGCAGATAACTGACATTTTCAACCGGTTCACTGTGATATCTGCCATCCTGCAAAAAACCGGTACGCTGGTACTTGTGGTTAAACCAACCGGCATAAGTCGTATTGATGGGACGAAAAATGGATTCCAGCGTGAACTCCGCTGAATGTTGAATAAGAAGATGAACATGATTGGACATCAGGCAATAGGCATAGATTTGAAAGTGGAATTTTTCCTTATAATATCTGAGAATATCCAGATATTTCAAATAGTCCTTCTGCTCCTCAAAAAGAAGTTGCCTGTCAGCCCCTTTGATGATGATGTGGTATGTCCGAATTGATGATTTTTTCCTAGCGTGTCGTGGCAATAAAAGATCCTCCTTGTAAAAATGGTTAAAATATTATAAAAAGGGAATAGTGGGTGAAGCCCCGCGAATAATTCAAGTGGATGATGACACAAATGAATTATAATACTATAATATATATTTTATAGTAATTGTGTGAAATGTAAATAGGAAAAAGTATATATTTGTCCTGCACAAGAGTAGTTGAACCAAAGGGCGCTCCATGTGTCAAAGGGCAGTGCATGTGTCAAAGAGCGCTCCATGTGTCAATGGGCGCTTCGCGTGTCAAAAGGAACGTCCCCACGAAAGGAATAGCATGTATACAATACTCACAGCAATCGTCTTATTTTTCTGCGGGCTGTTTAGCTTCAGAAACGGAATATTTGGCTCAGATATAGACTGGATCAGTCAGCACAGCGTGATACCGGATTATTTCAGACAGCTTTTTTATGATACCGGAAACCTCTTCCCGGAATTTGCCACAAACATCGGAGGAGGGCAGAATATCTATAATTTCTCGTATTACGGGCTATATAGTCCGGTGATTTTGATTTCGTATCTGTTCCCGTCGGTCAAGATGGGAACATACCTTATGATTTCCATGGTTGTAAGCCTGATCGCGGCGGTGCTGCTGTTTTACAAGTGGCTGCAAAAACGGGGGATTTCGCGCTTTGTCAGCTTTATGACCGCGCTCATGTTCCTGCTGGCGGGACCGATGATCTATCATTCGTATAATCAGATCATGTTCGTCAATTATATGCCGTTTTTGTGCCTCGCGCTCATCGGTGTGGATCGCTATTTTGACGAGAACAGGGAGGGGCTTTATACGGTCAGCGTCTGGCTGATGATCATGACCAGCTTTTATTTTGGCATCGGCGGGATGCTGGTGCTTGTGATATATGGGATTTACCGTTATATGGGCAGCGAAGGGAAAAAGAACATAAAGACGTTTCTTCTGGAGGGTATCCGTTTCCTTATTCCGATGCTGGTGGCGGTGCTTATGAGCGCGGTGCTGCTTGTGCCGACTGCGTATGTTCTCATGGGCGGAAGATCGTCAGGAACCAAAGCCGCGGTATCCTTGGGAGAATTGTTTAGCCCGCATATAAATATCGGCGAATTTTTGTATAGCCCTTATGGAATCGGTCTGGCGGCACTTGTGATCGTCGTGCTTATCGCAGGGATTTTTTACAAAAAAGGCAATGAACGGTGGCTGCATATAGCCTGCATTCTGGTTCTGGTCATCCCGGTTTTCGCGTGGGCGTTAAATGGCGGACTTTATATCCGGAATAAGGTGTTTGTTCCTTTTTTGCCGCTTTTGTGCTATATGATCGCAGCATACATAGAGAAGCAGCGAAAAGAGGAAATTCCGTTTGTGACGGGACTGATCCCGTTTGTTCTTACGCTTCTCCTGCTTTTTACCGGAAGGAAAACCGTCTATTGGGTGGATGGAATCCTGATGCTTGGCTGTTTTCTAATCTGCTATAAGAAAAAATGCATGCAGTATCTGATCCTGCCGTCCGTCCTGATCCTGTGCGTGCAGGGCTTTTTGTACAACAATACCAGTCCGACGAACGTTGCGCCAAAGTATTACAATCAGGTTACGGACAAGACGAACCGCAAGGAGATCGATAAGATTGCAAAAGAAGAAAATGGCTTTTACAGGATTGAGCAAAACGGCGATGTAAAAACGGATTTTGCAGACTTAAACCGCATCTGGTCAGCAGACCAGTACATATCGTCCATCTATTCTTCAGTCGAAAATCCGGATTATCAGAACTTCCGGACGCAGACGTTTCAGGTTGAGCAGCCCTATCGGAATATTCTGATGCAGGCGCGGGCGCATAACGCGGTATTCCAGCGCTTTATGGGTGTGAAATATCTGCTGTCGGATGAGGCAGTGCCGGGCTATAAGAAGATAGGGGAAAAGCTGTATGAGAACGAAGATGTTCTTCCGGTTGCTTACTACACAAGCCGCGTAATGCCGCAGACGCAGTATGATACACTGCAATTTCCATATAACCAGCTTGCATTTTTGTCGCGCGCGGTGGTGGATACAAAGGAGGCGGGCAATACAGACACCGCGTTTCTTGATGCCGGCTTAAAAAAGATTCCGGTAAATATCCAGACGGATGCGATCGGGATCGAAAGTGCCTCGGAGGGTGATATCCTGTTCTTGCAGTTTCAGGTAGAAAATCACTCGCCAAAGTCGGATGTTGCGATCAGCGTAGAGGGTGTACGCAATAAGCTGTCGGCAGAGAATCATATTTACTATAACGGAAACACTTGCTTTACCTACGCAGTTTTGCTTAAGGAAGGGCAAACTGGCGTGGCAGTTTCGATGAGCGATGGAGACTATGAGATCTCTGATCTTACCGGATATCTGTGGAAAAGCGCTGAAAATAAGGATTTGCGCTCGCAGCTTATCGAAGCGGAGTTCATTCTGGACAAGGCTGCAACGAAGGGAGACATCATAAAAGGCTCTGTGGATGCGACGGCAGATAATGGATATCTTATCACATCCATTCCTTATGACGAGAATTTTGAAGTGCTTGTCGATGGAGAATCTGCTGCCTGCGAAAAGGTAAATACGGCATTTCTCGGACTGAAGATGGATAAGGGAATGCATGAGGTGACGATCGAATATCACGCGCCGGGCGTTCTGGCTGGGAAAATCTTAAGCATCACGGGTTTGCTGCTTGGTGTGCTGGCGCATTTTGTGATTTTTCAAAAAAGGAGCCGAAAATAATTTTGATAGCATCAATTATTGTATTCTATGCATAATTACGTTAAAATGATACGGAAGAAATTGGCATAGATATTTATGGTGTTATCTCAATCGAGAGCACCGGAATAAAAATAAGCAGGCATGGGGATCGGCGGCTGTGAAGAAAAGAGGATATGTGATTAATTACATATTGTTGCTGGTATGCATCCTTACATCACTCAATCATGTGGAAAGCTATAAGACAATGATTGGGCAGATGTCTTATTTGGATGCGCAAAGCCGTGACAATGCCACAAGCATTGACGATACAACAGCAACAGCAAACAATTCACGCACCGATTACATAAGGACGATCGGTTATATTACGAGCGCGGACGCATGTACGGAGGAGATGCTGGAAAGCGCCCACTCAAATCTGTTGAACCGGACTTTGGCGGTCAGGCAAAACGAGATCCGGGCGAAGGATGGAGCGCGGTCAGAATCGATAAAAGCTGAAGGTGCGCTGCAAAATGCAAATCAATTCTATACATTTGCCGATCTGTGTGCAAAGATAACCGGCACGGATACGGCAGGTGTCATACGTTTTATTCACAACAAGGATGGAAAAAAGGAAATCTGATATCAGTTGATCGAGACTGCCCGTGGAAACATGGGTTTATTTGCGTACACAAAAACGGATATTGGAGGAATAAAAATGGTACAGAATATAATTGTTGTTGTGTTGTTTGCAGCGATGATCGGAGCAGGAGCATTTGGATGGTGGCTGGAAAACGGAAAGGATAAAACAAAGGAGGAGAATGCAGGGGAGAACGAAAACGACAAGGCGTAAAAACCACGCGAAAATGGAAAAACGTGCATAATAATATCACTTATCTTCTTTTTGTGGTAAAATATAGTCCATAAGGCGGCAATTCTGCCGGGAATATTGGAAGGAGCATAGGATGCAATACAGGAATGACAAATACGGTAATCCGATATCAATTCTGGGATTTGGCTGCATGCGTTTTACGCAGACCGCCGGCAAGATCGATCTTGCAAAAGCGGAACGGGAGATCATGGAAGCATACAATTCCGGCGTGACGTACTATGATACGGCATATACATATCCGGGAAGCGAAGCCGCGGTTGGGGAGATACTGGAGCACAACGGAATCCGGGAGAAGGTAAAAATTGCGACAAAGCTGCCACACTATCTTTTGAAAAAACCGGGAGATATGGATCGCTACTTTAATGAACAGTTAAAGCGGCTGCGCACCGATTATGTGGATTACTATCTTATGCACATGCTCACGGACGTTAAGACCTGGCAGCGCCTGAAGGACATGGGGATTTTAGAATGGCTGGAGGAGAAAAAGCGCACAGGCGCGATCCGGCAGATCGGATTTTCTTACCATGGCAATTCGGATATGTTCTGCCAGCTGCTCGATGCGTATGACTGGGATTTCTGCCAGATCCAGTACAATTATATGGATGAACATTCGCAGGCAGGGCGGACAGGGCTGATGTATGCGGCACAGAAGGGAATACCGGTCATCATCATGGAACCGCTGCGCGGTGGACGGCTGGTAAATGGGCTTCCGCGCGAGGCAAAAGAGATTTTCGCACAGTATGAGATCAAAAGAAGTCCGGCGGAATGGGCGTTTCGCTGGCTGTGGAACCAGCCACAGGTAACGTGCGTCCTGTCTGGAATGAACTCGCTTGAGATGGTACAGGAAAATGTAAAAACAGCTTCGGAGATGCTTCCGGGTGCGTTTGGGGCGCGCGAGGAGAAGCTGTTTGTGGATGTGGTCGCGGCAATCCAGTCGAAAATGCGTGTCGGCTGTACCGGATGCCGGTATTGTATGCCATGCCCGATGCATGTGGATATTCCGGGAACTTTTGCGGCATATAACCGGCAGGCAGCCGAGGGATGGTTCGCGGCGCTGAGGGATTACTTTATGTGCACTGTGGTTCGCAAGGATTACACAGGACCGGCAAACTGCATCGGCTGCGGAAAGTGCGAACAGCACTGCCCGCAGCATATTGAGATCCGAAAAGAACTGCAAAATGCAAAAGCTGCGCTTGAGACACCTGTTTATAAGGTGGCAAGAAAGGTGCTGCCGCTTATCATGAAGTATTGAAACGAGTTTTAAGGTGTGTTATAGTCTAAGAAAGCAAACGCGGAGGAACGGTCAGATGAGCAGGAGAACACGACACATTGCGTTTTTGGCATGTGCGGCTGCGTGTATGCTTTCCGGCTGTGGACAAAAGACGAATACCACGGATCAGGAAGCGTATAGGCAGTATGGGATAAATTGCATAGAGAGTGGAGACTATCCATCGGCAGTCGATGCGTTTCAGAAGGCGCTGGATCAGTCACACGGCAAGGTAACCGCCGCGGAGATTGACATTTGCTACTATAAGGCAGAGGCACAGTTTTTAAGCGGAGATTACGAGGGCGCACAGACGACCTATCAGGCGCTGATCGATTATAAGGATGATGCGAACAGCTATTTCCTGCGCGGATGCATGCGGTTCCAGCTCGGAATGCAGGAGGAAGCGCTGAATGATTTCGGGATGGCGGTAAGCCGCGAGAAGAATGACCGGAATCTGTACATCGGCATCTATCAGGTGATGGCAGCCAACGGACTTGAGAGCGAAGGACAGTATTATCTGCATCAGGCACTTGAGGTTAGTGGGGATAAAGCGGAGGATCTCATGCAAAAAGGCAGGGTATACCTGATGCTGGGCGACACGCAGAATGCATCGGCAAGTCTTTTGAATGCGATTGAAAAGGGAAGCGTAGAAGCCAATTTTTATCTGGCAGAGACCTACGAAGAGCTTGGAGATACAAAGAGTGCGGATGAATATTTTCAGAAGTATCTCGATGCCGGGATCGCCAGCTCCTACGAGTTGTACGAGGTGGGGACACGCTTTATGAACCGTGGAGATTATGAGCATGCGGTCAACTACTTTAAGACTGCGTTAGAGCAGGAAGAAGTGCCGAATGAAGCCTCCATTTTGAAAAATATGGTGATGGCTTATGAAGGACAGCGTGATTTTGCCTCAGCAAGGGATGTTTTGGGGCGTTACCTTGAATTGAACCCGGATGACGAGGCTGCAAATAAGGAAATGACGTTTTTGTCCTCAAGATGATCTTACGGCTTAGAAAAGCAGCGAAAGTCTATGATTAAGAATCGCCAGTCCGGCGGATACCGGATATGGCGATTTTTTGACTTAATAAAGGAGAATATATGGCAGAACTGATAAGGATTGAAGAAATTGAAGAGCGCGTGATCTTAGTAGGAGTGAGCGAGCAGGAGGGGGATGATGCGGAGGACTCTGTGAGCGAGCTTGCGGAGCTTGTAGAGACTGCCGGGGCTACCCCGGTCGGGACACTGATCCAGAAGAGGGAGAACCGCCATCCGGGAACCTATATCGGATCTGGAAAGGTGGAGGAGCTGCGCGCGATGATCGCGGAGAAAAATGCAACGGGAATCGTCTGCGATGATGAGCTTTCCCCGGCGCAGATCAAGAATCTGGAGATGCTTCTGGATACGAAGATCATGGATCGGACGTTGATCATTTTGGATATTTTTGCGGCGCACGCAACTACGAGCGAGGGCAAGATTCAGGTAGAACTGGCACAGCTACGCTACCGCTTAAGCCGCCTTACCGGACTTGGACGCTCGATGTCCCGTCTTGGAGGTGGAATCGGTACGAGAGGACCGGGAGAGAAAAAGCTGGAGATGGACCGGCGGCTGATCAACGACCGCATTGCGCAGCTTCGAAGAGAACTGAAGGTGGTTGAGTGCCACCGGGATATTACAAGAGCGAGAAGAAAGAAAAACCAGATACCGGTTGCCGCGATCGTCGGTTATACCAATGCGGGAAAATCTACGCTTTTGAATCATCTGACGGATGCGGATGTTCTTGAGGAGGATAAGCTTTTTGCAACACTCGATCCGACAACCAGAATGCTGGAGCTTGGCGGGCACCAGCAGATCCTCCTGACAGATACGGTCGGATTTATCCGCAAGCTCCCGCACCATCTGATCGAGGCGTTCAAGAGTACGCTGGAGGAAGCACGCTACGCGGATTACATCATCCATGTGGTGGATGCTTCTAATCCGCAGCGGGATAAACAGATGCACATCACCTATGCGACGCTGGATGATCTCGGAATCAAGGATAAGCCGGTTGTGACACTGTTCAATAAGCAGGATCTTAGAACTGACAATGAGCCGCTTCACGATTTCCGGGCAGATCATGTGCGGAATATTTCGGCGGGAACCGGAGCGGGACTTGAGGAGGTCAAGGCACTCTTGGAGGAGCTGCTCCGCAACAACAAAATATATGTGGAGCGCGTGATCCCTTACGATAAAGCGGGCATTCTCCAGCTTGTCCGCACACAGGGCGAACTGCTGGAGGAGGAGTACGGGCAGGACGGAATCTCCATCAAAGCATACGTTCCGATGGAGGTTTACGGACGTTTATAAATAAATCTGCTTGGAACCGTCAATACTATCACGGGTACTCTGATCGATGTAGGCAATGACGGCGTCGCGGTCGCGCTGCCGGATCAGGGAATACAGCTTTTCGGTGCTTTCGATGAGCGGCTCCTTGCCGTAATTTATCACATAGCGCTGCCAGAGCATGCACACAAGATCTTTAAAGGACGTAAAAATAAGCGGCAGAAGCGCATTTCCGCTGACGAAGCCCAGCTCATGATAAAAGCGGAAGGTATTTTCAACAAGACTCTCATTGGTGGAGGAAGCGCGGATGTCGTCAACAATGGCATCGAGGGAGGCGAAGGCTTCCTCGGAGGCTTCATCCACGGTCAGCGCACCGGCGAGACTTACAAGGACGATGCGGAGCTGGAGAATGGAGCGCACCTCGGCATTTGCCAGCGCGCCGCCGTTGTATTTCATGATGGATACAAGGGTGTCTAATGTGCCGTATTTGCGGTAATCTTCGACAAATGTGCCAATCCTTGGCCGGATGACGAGAAAACCCTTTTGCTCAAGCTCGGCAATACCGGCATTTACAACAGCGCGGCTGACCTGCATGGAGCTGGCAAGCTCGCGTTCGCTTGGAAGCTTTGCGCCGATTGGCAGCTCACCGGATAGGATCTTGTTCTCCAACTGTTCAACGAAAAGCTCTTTGAGTGACGGTGCCGATATTTTTTGGAATTGCATAGGAAAACCCCCTTCTGAAATTGCGTATATGGATATAGAAATCACACAAACAAAATGAAAAACGTGGAATTGGTATGACCACATACCACAATTCGGATTATAGACAAAAACAGTCGAAAAATCAATATTATTGTTGACGTTTTCTCAAAAACATGGTAGGCTGAATCGTAGAAAAAGCATCTGGTCATACCAGAGTGCCATACACGTATATATAATCATAGGGGAGTATGATTCATATATATACCCAGGATTCCCGGCTGCGAGTGTGCATCCGGGAATTTTTTGCTCCGCAGGGATGCGACCCGTGTGGAGTTGAAGATGCACTTGCGTGCCCACACAGGCGCGCAAAGAGTCACTTTGTGACTCTTTGTTCCTGCGCGGGGGTGTAATCTTGCAAATGCAGGCTATATATTTTATAATGACGGAAGGATAGGCAGGAAGGAAATAGAAATGACAGATAAGAAGAAGGAAAAGCCGAAAAAGGCGGGGGCGTATGGAAGGCGTCAGATCCGCTGGGACAAGCTGGACAATACAGCAAATCTTTTTCCGGTGATCGCAGGAGATGACATGACGAATGTATACCGGATCGCGGTCACCCTCACGGAGGAGATACAGCCGGAAATCTTACAACAGGCGCTGGATATCGTATTACCAAAGTTTGACGGGTTTAATGTGCGCCTGCGCAAGGGCATTTTCTGGTATTATTTTGAGGAGAACGGCAAGCCGGCACCGAAGGTTGTGGAGGAGACGAATTTTCCGTGCAGATTTATCCGGGCGAACCGTAACCATAGCTATATGTTCCGGGTAACGTATTACCATAAGCGCATCAATCTGGAAGTGTTCCATGTGCTGACAGACGGAATGGGCGGACTCAACTTTATCCGGGAGCTCACATACCAGTATTTGAGACTGGTACATCCGCAGATCAAGGCGGAGGACAATTTAAGCCACATGACTTCCTTAAATAGGGAGGACAGCTTTGTCAAGAACTTTAAGCGGGGAAAGGCAAGCGGTTTTTCGAAGGAACGGGCGTATCTGATCCGCAAGGAGCGGCTTCCACAGGGCGAGTTTGGAATCATCCACGGCTATATGCCGGTGATGGAGCTGAAAGAGGTTGCACATCGGTACGGCACATCGATCAACGAGTATCTGGTAGCTGTTTTTGCATGGAGTACCTATCAGGACTGCCTGAAAGGGATGCCTTCAGAGCTTCCGATCCGCGTTGCGGTTCCGGTCAATCTGCGTCCGTATTTCAATTCCGTCACGACAAAGAACTTTTTCTGCATGGTGTCGGCGGAGTTCCATCCGACAAAGGACAGCTATACCTTTGAGGAGGTGGTAGAGATCATCAAGGAGAGCCTGCACAAGCAGATCACGAAGGAACATCTGGAGGATCTGTTTTCGTACAGCGTTTCCAATCAGCAGAATGTTTTCCTGCGGGCGGTTCCCCTGCCAATCAAGAACCTTGTAATGAAGCTGATATACACGAAGTCGGCGCTTGCAAACACGACCACGATAACGAATATCGGCAACATCAAGGTGGAGGAGGCTTACGAACCGTATATCGATTCGTTCCATGCGTTTATCGCGATGTCAAAGGGACAGTCGTTAAAAGGAACGGTCTGCTCCTACGGGGATGATCTGGCGTTTACCTTCAGTTCCATCTTTGCGGATACCGGCGTACAGGGAACATTTTTCCGCAAAATAGCAGAGGACGGAGTTTCTGTCCGTGTTGAGACCAATGGAGTGTATTATGAGTAGATGCAATAATTGTAAGATTCAGATAACGGATGAGACGGACAAGTGTCCATTCTGCCAGTGTGTTCTGGTAAAGGATGAGGGCAGGGTGGAAGATAAGTACCCACAGGCGTGGGTGACAGTCCGGAAGTTTCATCTTTTGGAAAATATCGTTTTGTTTTTATCCATTCTGGCGGAAGCAGTGCTGGTGTATATTAACTATACGGGGACACCATTTTTTGCATGGTCTCTGATCGCGGGGCTGGTGCTGCTGTATGCAAACGTAGTCCTGCGGCTGGCGGTGATCGGTAAATCCGGCTATATGTTCAAGACGATCTGCCTGGTTCTGACCGCGATCGTCATGCTGATCGCAATCGACTATCTCACCGGATACAACCGGTGGTCACTCAACTATGTGATGCCTGCGGGAATCCTGTTTATGGATGCCGGTATTCTGGTTCTGATGATCGTTAATCGCAGGAACTGGCAGAGCTACATGATGGCGCAGCTTTTTACGATCATTTTGAGTATTATTCCAATCATATTGCTTGAGATTGGGGAGGTTACCTTCTCGTATTTGACGATAATCGCATTTGCGGTATCTGTTTTTATTTTCCTTGGAACCTTGATTATTGGCGATCAGAGAGCAAAGACAGAATTGAAACGGAGATTTCATATATGATTGAACATCTGAAACAACATTGGAGCAGCCGTCTGACGGAGGAAGAAGCACTTGAGGCACAGACGCAGGAAACACAAAAGGATGCCGCAAGCGTAGCACAGACGGGCGAAGAATGCATAAAAGAACATACGCAGCTTCCGGAGACCAAAAAGCCGGCGGTCAGTGTACAGGGACGCGTGATCAGTGAACTGATCAGTACGCTTACCAACGATATGCTGATCGGAAAGCAGATCAAATCGGGCAGGCTTCGGAAACGGATGGTGGAGCCGCCGTGGCATGTGCCGGCGTGTTTTACCATGACACATATCGATATGCCGGACTTTACGATGAAGATGCTTGCCTCAAAGGAAAATCCAAACATGGACAAGGTGATCTTACAGCTTCATGGTGGCGGATATATGGGAGCCGTGCGCAATGCCTACTATGTGTTTGCGGGATTGTATAACGAGGTGAGCCATGGCTTTAGCGTGCTGACACCGGATTATCGCGTCGCGCCGGAGCACCCGTTCCCGGCGGCACTGCAGGATGCGGTTGCCGCATTCCGGTGGCTGCTTGACCGTGGCTGGTTTGGGGAGCAGATCATTGTTGCGGGGGATTCTGCGGGCGGAGGCCTTGCAATGGCGCTTACGATGTATCTGCGGGATCACGATATGCCGCTGCCATGCGGCGTTATCGCAATGTCTCCATGGACGGATGTGACGGCAAGCGGAGAATCCTATACGACCAACTACGAAAAGGATCCGCTTTTTGGCAACACCAGAGAAAGTCTGATCTATCTCAATGACTATGCGGGCGACCATGATCCGATGGATCCGTACATTTCGCCGCTTTTTGGAGATTTCCGGCATTTTCCGCCGATGCTGATACAGGCAGGCTCGATCGAGATGCTGCTGAGTGATTCTGTGGATGCAGCGGCAAAAGCGCGTTCGCAGGGCGTAAAAGTGCGCTTAAGCATTTACGAAGGGATGTTCCACGTATTTCAGATGGCATATCTGAATATCCCGGAATCCAAGCGGGCATGGATGGAGGTTGGAAAGTTCATCGATATTTTGTGCAAGGATTGATCCATCTGCGGATTTATAAGAAAAACAAAAACATCCAACGACATATATTAGTACGACTAATAAAAAGCTTCAGAATATATTATTGGAAAAAAGCAGCGTGTAAAGGTATACTGTAAGTATATAGTCTGCACGCTGTTTTTGCGTTGACGGCAGTGTGAAGCTGCATGGTCTTTAACAAAGCACATATAAGGAGGAAAAGAAAATGGATTACAAGCATTCCGGCGTAGATATTGAGGCAGGATACAAGTCAGTTGAACTTATGAAGGAATATGTAAAGGGAACAATGAGACCGGAGGTACTCGGAGGTCTTGGCGGTTTTTCCGGCGCATTTTCACTGGCAGCGATCAAGAACATGGAGAACCCGGTGCTTTTGTCCGGAACAGATGGCTGCGGAACCAAGGTCAAGCTTGCTTTTATCATGGACAAGCATGATACCATCGGCATCGATTGTGTTGCCATGTGCGTAAATGACGTGGCATGTGCCGGCGGCGAACCACTTTTCTTCTTAGATTATATTGCATGCGGCAAGAATTATCCGGAAAAGATCGCAACGATCGTAAGCGGTGTTGCAGAGGGCTGCAAGCAGGCAGGCTGCGCATTGATCGGCGGTGAGACAGCAGAGCATCCGGGACTTATGCCGGAGGATGACTACGATCTTGCCGGTTTTGCGGTAGGCGTTGTAGATGAGAAGGACATTATCACCGGAGCAGACCTTAAGGATGGGGATGTCCTGATCGGAATGGCTTCTTCCGGTGTACATTCCAACGGATTTTCGCTGGTAAGAAAGATCTTCCCGATGACGAAGGAATCACTTGATGCCTATTATGATGAGCTTGGAACCACGCTCGGCGAGGCACTTCTTGCTCCGACAAGAATCTATGTCAAGGCATTGAAGTCCGTAAAGGAGGCAGGCGTCCGCGTGAAGGCTTGCAGCCATATCACAGGTGGCGGTTTCTATGAGAATATCCCGCGTATGCTTCCGGAAGGAAAGCGTGCGGTTGTAGAAAAGAACAGCTATCCGGTTCCTCCGATCTTTACCATGATGGCAAGAGAGGGACAGGTGGAAGAACAGATGATGTACAACACCTACAATATGGGACTTGGAATGATCGTTGCCGTAGATCCGGCAGATGTGGACAAGACAATGGAGGCAATCAAGGCAGCCGGAGATACACCGTATGTGGTTGGAAAGATTGTGGACGGCGAAAAGGGAATCGATCTTGTTTAATACCCGAAGCGGTAACAGGAGGAGCGTATGTTAAAAATAGCAGTTTGCGTATCCGGAGGCGGAACAAATCTTCAGGCGATCATGGATGCGATCGATCACGGAACGATCACGAATGCAAAGATTGAGGTCGTGATCAGCAACAATGCCAATGCCTACGCGCTTGAGCGGGCAAAGGCACATGGGATCGAGGCGGTATGTGTCTCACCGAAGCAGTTTGCAGAGCGAACTGCGTTCAATAAGGCTTTGCTGGAGACGATCGATTCTTATAAGGTAGACCTTGTGGTGCTGGCTGGCTTTTTGGTGGTGATCCCACCGGAGATGATCCGTGCGTACCGCAACCGCATCATCAACATTCATCCATCCCTGATCCCGTCATTCTGCGGAACCGGATATTACGGTCTCAAGGTACATGAGGGCGTGCTGGCACGCGGAGTTAAGGTGACCGGCGCAACGGTTCATTTTGTGGATGAGGGAACAGACACCGGACCGATCATTTTACAGAAGGCGGTGGAAGTGCAGCAGGAGGATACACCGGAGGTTCTGCAGCGCAGAGTCATGGAGCAGGCAGAGTGGATCATTATGCCGCAGGCAATCAACCTGATCGCAAACGGCAAGGTCAGTGTGGAAGATGGTCATGTCCTTATTGCTAAGTAGCAGGCAGGACGCAGATCGATATACAGTATGAAATGAGACAAGCCAGTAGGCAGGAGGGCATATAGATGAATATTTTGGTAGTCGGAAGCGGCGGAAGAGAACATGCAATCGTGACGAGCGTTGCCAAGAGCAAACGTGTGGATAAGATCTACTGCGCACCGGGTAATGCAGGAATTGCAGCACTGGCAGAGTGTGTTCCGATCGGTGCGATGGAGTTTGACAAGCTGGTTGCATTTGCAAAGGAAAAGAAGATTGACTTTACCATCGTTGGAATGGATGATCCGCTTGTCGGAGGTATTGTCGATGTGTTTGAAGCGGAAGGACTTAAAGTGTTCGGACCGCGCAAAAACGCTGCGATTCTGGAAGGCTCAAAGGCTTTTTCCAAGGATCTTATGAAAAAGTATCATATCCCGACCGCGGCATACGAGAATTTTACAGATCCGAAGGAGGCACTTGCGTATCTTGAAACTGCGAAGCTGCCGATCGTTCTGAAGGCGGACGGACTTGCACTCGGCAAGGGCGTTCTTATCTGCGAGACACTTGAGCAGGCAAAAGAGGGCGTAAAAACCATCATGGAGGACAAGAAGTTCGGAACTGCCGGCAACACGATGGTTATCGAAGAATTTATGACAGGGCGTGAGGTCTCTGTTCTTTCCTTTGTAGATGGCAAGACCATCAGGATCATGTCATCCGCGCAGGATCATAAGAGAGCCGGAGACGGGGATACAGGTCTTAACACAGGCGGCATGGGTAACTTCTCACCAAGCCCGTTCTATACCAGGGAAGTAGATGACTTCTGCCAGAAGTATATCTATCAGGCAACCGTGGATGCGATGGCGGCAGAGGGACGCCCGTTCAAGGGCGTTATCTTCTTCGGACTGATGCTTACGGAGGACGGACCGAAGGTTTTGGAATACAACGCACGTTTCGGAGATCCGGAGGCACAGGTGGTACTTCCAAGATTGCAGAATGACATCATTGATGTGATGGAGGCATGTGTTGACGGAACGCTCGGCGATCTGGAACTGCAGTTTTCGGATGAGGCAGCAGTCTGCGTTGTCCTTGCCTCAGATGGTTATCCGGTTTCTTACGAAAAGGGACTGCCGATCACCGGTTTTGAAAAATTTGAGGGCAAAGACGATTATTTCTGCTTCCATGCAGGAACGAAGTTCGATGAAAACGGACGCATCGTGACAAACGGCGGCCGTGTGCTTGGCATTACAGCGCTTGGCAAGACGCTTAAAGAGGCACGCGCAAAAGCATACGAGGCAACCGAGTGGATCAATTTCGCCAACAAATATATGCGCCATGACATCGGAAAAGCGATCGATGAGGCATAATATCTGTTAGTTTCGAAAATTTTAACTACATAATGCAGTTTAAACAGGCTCCCGATAGGAAGAAGGCACTTCTTATCGTGGGCTTGTTTTATTATTGCACAAAAATTTGCTCTTTTTTTTGTCATTTTTTACGTTATTGTTTTAGCTTAGTTTATAAATTATAATAATTACGAAAACATACGAAAATGGCGTATGGTTAACATCAAAAAAAGGAGAGGTAACATGGAAAAGAAGAAAACTTTTTCGAAACATGGCATCGGAGCGCGGGTGTTAAGCTTTTTGCTTGCGTTTGCCATGGTGGTAACAATGGGGGCATTTTCCCAGATCGGGCAAATTGCTGCCAAGGCGGATGACCTTCAAAGTCCTATCGTAGTAAAGAATGCCGATGGAACTTATGATGTGACATTCTACACTAACAATTCTTCTGCAGCACAAATGCAGGTGGCAGGAGATATTACAGAATGGCAGACAGGCGCTGTCTCCATGCAAAAGACGGAAGGAACTACGACTTGGAGTGCTACGATTTCAAACCTTGCGTCAGGAAAGCATGAGTACAAGTTTATTGAAGATGGAACGAATTGGTACAAGGATCCATTGAACCAGGGGGCAGCTTCTGATGGAAATTCACCGCTTATTCTTTCAGAAGACCCAATCGTAACAGAAAATGAAGATGGCACATTTGATCTGACTCTTTTCTATGCAGATGTGGAAAAAACTGCAACTGAGATGCATGTAATGGGCGATGGTGGATTACCGGGAACAACATGGAATCCGTCAACAGCAGTATCTATGACGAAGAAAAGTGGAAGCAACATTTGGTCATATACATTTTCAAAAATCGCTGCGGGAACATACTCCTACAAGTTTAATGATGGTACGAATTGGTTCCCGGAGGGACTTGGTAATCCCAGTGTTACTGTAGGCAAAGTTGAAACATCATATACTTTGGTTGGAACACTTCCGGATACCGACTGGAATAATAATAGCTCAAATAATTTTGTGCAGGCAGAGGGAACAACCTACACTTATGAGATCCGCAATGTCCCGGCCGGAAAGTACGAGTATCAGATTCTTGAGAATCATAGCTGGAGTAAGAAGTGGGGGAATACAGATGCAAACCTTACCTACACACTTTCCGCTCCGGCAGATCTTTTGATTAAAATTGATACTGCTGATAAAAGCAAGGTTGACATTGTACCAACCTATCTTAAGGCTCTTGTTGTAGACAATGGGCAGATTGTTCGGGGAATTAAGACAGAACTTTCCAGTGAAGCTGTATTCTATGATGGAAACGGCGGAAATTCAACAGTTACCGTAGACTATAAGTTAAAAGATGCAATCAAGGGAGTGACATTAGAGAATAATGCAATTACCATCGATAGTGCATCTGAGATTACGGAAGTAACTGTTATTGCAGCCTGCGGAAATTTTGAACAGGAATTAACGATACCGGTTGTAGGAAAACAGTGGACGGTTACATTCCACATGTATCTGCCGGGCGTTGATACTGCGGATACCGCAGACATCTATGTGTATGAAAATGGTGGCGGACAGAATTGCGTTGTTTCACTTGATAGTGTAGTGACAGATTCTGTTGACAGCAGCATCAAGTGGCTGACCGGAACTGTTAAGCTTTCTTATAATAGTCTGGGAATCATCGGACGACCGGAGGCTGGTTCATGGGATGGACAGGATGGCAATAAATATTATGTGATCGATGAGAATGCAGATGCAGTAGAATTGTGGTATGTATTTGGAGAAACACCGGTTGCTGATCGCAATCTTGCACCTTTTAATGACGGAAGATATATCAACTTCGAATATGTAAATTCATCTCTGGATGATACTGCGGCACCGGAGTTCTATTCATGGACGGTCGGAGGAGTAAACAACAAAAAGAATATTGCAATGACAAAGCAGGCAGATGGTGTATGGAGCGCTCAGGTCAAGGTGTCCTCTACCTGCGAAAAGGTAGACTTTGTTGTTGTACTTGACAGCAAGACAGATCCGTGGGTAAAGGATGGCGGTGATCATTCCATCGAATTCCCGCTTACGCAGAAGAATCTGTTTGTAAAGATGGAAAGCGGAAAGGAACCTGCACTTAGCGCACCACTCAATACCGGATATGAAATCAATGCTACAGAAGGTAAGGTTCACTTCTATTACCGTGATGATGCAGCTCTTACCAACAATACACTTGCTGACATGACCGTAAAGGTGGAAGCTGGCACAGAAAGCTATGACATGACCTATGTGCCGGGCAATAAGCGCTTTGAAGTATCACTTCCGCTTGCAAATGGTAAGACCTACTACCGTTATCTGGCAAATGGCGGATATGTGACGGATGCATTTAATGCAAATACAGAAGAAAAGAACGGAATAACCTATTCCTATCTGGAATATTACAAACTGGATGCAACCATTACTGCATCTGTTATGAATGACAAATTCAATTACAATGAGAACAATGTTGTGAAGCTGAATGTTGTTCAGAATAAAAATGGCGAAGAACCAGACCTGAAGGTAACGGAGGCAAGCATTGACGTATCCGCACTTGGAGGAAGCAGTGCTTTAAAGATTGAGCCGGAGCTTATGGCAGTTGCAATTTCGGCAACAACCAATACTGCGCTTGGTACAAAGACATTACCGATCACTGTGAAGGATCAGTTTGGCAATATCTATACAGCAGAGGCAAAGGTGGAGCTTGTTGCGCGTGAAAAGAGCAGTGCGGCAGACGATTTTGACTGGGATGAATCCGTTATCTATTTTATGGTTACGGACCGTTTCTTTGACGGAAACAGCTCAAACAATACCGCAAATGGAGAAAGCACCTATGGTGATAATGATGGACTTTACCATGGTGGTGACTTTGCAGGTGTTACCGCAAAGTTAGATTACCTGAAGGATCTTGGAATCAACACCATCTGGATTACTCCAATTGTTGAAAATGTTCCGGGAACAGCCGTAACAGGAACCGGAAGCGCGGATGTTCCGTACAATGCAGCTTATCATGGATATTGGGCAAGTGATTTTACAAAGCTCAACCCGGCACTTGGAACAGATGAAGAATTAAAGGCCATGATCGCGGAAGCACATAAGCGTGGCATCAAGATTATGGTAGATATCGTAGTAAACCATGCCGGATATGGTACAGAGAATTCGTTTAATGCGCTTTTGGATGGCAAAGACATGATCCGTGGCGCAGGAGATACCATTTCCGGAAGTGACCAGAAGGATTCTCTTTCCGGTCTGCCGGATTTCAAGACAGAGGATGCGGATGTAAGAGCACTTCTTGTAAAATGGCAGACAGAATGGGTTAAGAACTTTGGTATTGACTATTTCCGAGTAGACACCGTAAAACATGTCGAGGGAACAACCTGGGCAGCACTTAAGAATGCCCTTACAGAAGTTGATCCGGAATTTAAGATGATCGGTGAGTACGCAGGTGGAGGATACGTAGGCAACGGTAATACTCTTGGAACCGGCGAGATGGATTCCGTACTTGATTTCGATTTCAATGACTGGGCAACAAATTTTGTGTCCGGAAAGATCTCCGATGTGGAAGCATCCATGACGTCGCGCAACGAGAAGCTGAACAACACCTATATGACGGGACAGTTCCTGGGAAGCCATGACGAGGACGGATTTAAGTACAACCTGATCAACAACAAGAATATGACCGAAGAGAACGCACAGGCGGCAGCGCTTGTGGCAGCTTCTTTACAGATCACTGCAAAGGGACAGCCGGTTATCTATTATGGAGAGGAAATCGGTCTGACCGGTGCTAACAACTATCCATATCAGACAAACCGTTATGATTTTGACTGGAGTCTGATTACAGATTCCAATAAGACCTATCAGCATTACAAGAAAATGCTCGCAATCCGAAATGCATATACAGATGTATTTGCAAGAGGTACAAGAACCACGATCGCTGCATCTGACGCAGAAGGAACCGATGTGTTTGAGCGTGCATACAACGGACAGAAGCTGATTGTTGCATTAAACATCGGAGCACAGGAGAAGCAGGTTGCTCTTAGCGGATTGGCTGCAAATACAACCTATCGAGATGTTTACAGTGGCAAGGACTACATGACAGATGGAAACGGGGCACTTACCATTGCAATCCCGGCAGCAGCCGATGGCGGTACAGTCGTTCTTGCAAAGGAACAGACCAAGCAGGAGCAGACAGAAGCAGAGCCGAAGGAGACGGTAACGAGAGAGATTGCTACTGATAAAGTGGGCAATATCATCGAGAAAACCACGACCAAGGATACAACCACCGGAACAACCAAGACCAAGGTTGTTATGTGGGAGCCTTCAAACGGTGATCAGTATGTTATTAAGTCCACCGAGACGAAGGACGGCACGATAACCAATTCTTCTGTTTTCCTGTTCACAAAGAATGCTACGATCACCAAGGCACAGGCAAAGCAGGCAGAAAAACTTGCCAAGAAGAAAAATGTGCCGCTGCTCGTATTTGTACATGATGCGGATGGCAAGCTTCTCTACAAGATCAAGCTCAATACGAAGAATATAAAGAAAAATACCACATTGAGCGTATACCGATATAACGAAAAGACGTCGACCTATTCAAAGCTCAAGAAGAAATATCAGACCGTAAAGAGTGATGAAAAGGGCAATATCGAGTGCGATTTCAATAAGACCGGTGCGACAAAGCGGTATGTGCTTGTGTCAAAGGAGCAGGCTAAGCGGATCGACAAAAAGATCGCAAAAGCGAAAAAGGAATCAAACAAAAAAGGAAATTTAAAGTAAAACAATAACCCGATTACTAAGAACAATCCGGGCAAAGATCATGTAACGCAAGAGCCATCCTTCGGGATGGCTCTTGTTGTATCTTCTGCTGGCATATTTTTAAGGGATATGGTAGTATATAGCAATGAAGACAATCTACTACAAGGACGAACTGAATGATGAATTTTCTTCGGCGCAGATCACGCCGCGAAGGATTGACGGAACGTATGATTACAGCCACAGCTCCCTAAGCAGGAGGCTTGCGCGCTTCTTCTGGTACAAGGTGATCGCAAGACCGGTGGCATGGCTGTACTTAAAGATACGGTATCACCACAGAATCATAAATAAAGAGGTTCTGAAGGCGGCGCAGGAGAGTGGTTATTATCTGTATGCGAATCATACCTGTGCGGATGCTGATCCACTGATCCCGACGATGGTAGCCTACCCGGAGGAGGTGTATGTCATCGTTCACCCAAACAATGTGTCGATGCCTGTTTTCGGGCACATCACACCGCACCTTGGGGCACTTCCGCTCCCGGATGATCGGGATGCACTGAAGAATTTTCTGGCTATCCTCAAGCAGATTTCGGTGGATGAGCAGCATGTGGTCATGATCTACCCGGAGGCGCATATCTGGCCGTATTATACGAAGATACGCCCGTTTGGGGACAGCTCATTCCGCTATCCGGTGCAGTTTGACAAGCCGGTCTACTGCTTTACGAATACTTATCAGAAGCGGCGCTTTGGCAGGAAGCCGCGCATTGTGACGTACGTGGATGGCCCGTTTTGTGCGGATAAGGGACTAAGTGGCAAGGAACAGAAGGCGCAGCTGCGCAATCAGGTATATGAGATGATGTGCAGACGAAGCAGGGAGAACACCGTCGAGATGATCCACTATGTCAGGGCAGATGAAGCGGACGGCACGAAGCCGGGAAGCACCGCTGACATCCGGTAGAATGACGGTGGAAAGAACATCACCCACAAGCAATCAGCAGGAAATGAGGGACTATGAAAAATATATTGTTTTGCGGAAACATCAAAGTGTTTGACGGAATGCTGACCTGTATGCTTTCGATATTTATGCGCACCAAGTCAGGCGAGCCGTATCACTTTTATATATTTACGATGGATGTGTCACATCTGCGGGAGGATTATGTTCCGGTATCGGATGAGCAGATCCGCTTTTTGCAGGAGACGGCAGAGACCTACAACAAAGACAACATCGTGGAGAAGATCGATGTGACCAGAATCTATGAGAAAGAGTTTGCAAACTGCCCGAACGAGGGGGCATACTGTTCGCCGTATACGCTGCTTCGGCTTTTCGCAGACAAGATCCCGGATATTCCGGATAAGCTCTTGTACCTGGATGCCGACATCCTGTTCAACCGGGAGCCGGAGCTTTTATATGACGTTGATGTGGAGGGCTACGAGTATGCTGCCGCGCGGGATCACTATGGCAAGTACCTCATCAACCCGAATTACATCAATGCGGGCGTACTGCTGTTTAATATGGCACAGATCAGGCAGACCGGATTATTTGAAAAGGCGCGAGAGCTGATCAAGACGAAAAAACTCATGTTTGCGGATCAGGATGCGGTGTACCGCAGCACAACGCGCAAGAAGATGCTGCCGCAGAAGTACAATGATCAGAAGTTCTTACATAAGAGCACGGTCATACGCCATTTTTCCAAGCGGCTGTTTTATCTGCCATACCCGCACACGGACAATATCAAGCAGTGGGATGTGAGCAGGATCCATCGGGTGTTCGGCTACGATCAGTTTGATGACATTCTGTTTGAATATATCTATTTAAAGAAAAAATTTTTAAAGGGAGAATAATAGAGTGGAACTTCGAGATTTAACAAGAAAAAATGTTGTACCTGTTTTCTATGCGTGTGACAACCGGTTTGCCCGGTATACGCTTGTCTCCATTACCTCTTTGATTGCGAATGCTTCAAAGGATTACCGCTATCACATTTATATTTTGAGCACCGGTATCGAGGAGAAGTACAAGGAATACGCAAAGAGCCTGCGCACCAGGCATGTCATCGTGGAATTTGTCGATATGAAAGACACGATGGATCAGATTGCCGACAAGCTGCCGGTTCGTGATTATTATTCCAAGACGACCTATTACCGCCTATTTATTCCGATTATGTATCCGCAGTACCGCCGCGCGATCTACATCGACAGTGATACGATCGTGACGGGAGACATCTCCGAGATGTTCAGTACCAACATCGGAAGAAATTATGCGGCTGCCTGCATCGACCAGCCGGTACACCAGATGGCGATTTTTACGGAATATGTTGAGCAGGTGCTTGGCATTAAGGGCAGGAACTATTTTAATGCGGGTGTCATGCTTATCAACTGCAAACAGTTCCGCGACAACAAGCTTTTAGACGCATTTATCGAGAAGCTGAACCTTTACACCTTTGTGGTGGCACAGGATCAGGATTATCTGAATCTGATCTGCAAGGATCATGTTTATTATCTTGAGGACAGGTGGAATGCACAGGTTATCGGAAATATGGCATGCAGTGAGAAGGATTTTGGAATTATCCATTTCAATATGGCGGCAAAGCCTTGGAATTATCCGGATTGCCGTTTCGCTTCCTACTTCTGGAAATATGCCGGGATGACACCGTATTACGATTCAATCCGCGAGGATATGAGCAAGTATACGGATGAACAGAGAAAGCGCGATGATCTGTCTGGAGAGAACCTTGTCAATATGGCAATCTCCGAGATCCACAATGAACACAATTACCTCCGCATGATGAGCGGACGCGACGGCAGATCCGAGGAGCGCAAGGAGATTCTTAAGAAGATCGAGCAGTACGAGCGCGAGGGACGTTTCACGGAGGATGTCGAGGAGGATCCGCCGGCACCGATGCTGATGCCGGACGATATCGATTATCTGCCGCGCAGCTTTACCAGCAAGCTCCAGACCAAGTATGCGTTTAAGCTCGCAAGATGGTTTGTCAATCTCCTGATCCGCAAGAAGCAGCTTATCATCAAGGAGATCACGGGTGAGGAGTATCTGCACGAATTGAAAAAGAACAAGGTCGGCGCTGTACTTACCTGCAATCATTTTAATGCCTATGACAGCTTTGCGACCCAGCTTGCATTTGAGTCCGCAGGCGTGAAAAGGCGTAAGATGTACCGTGTGATCCGTGAGGGCAATTATACCGGATTTCCGGGCTTTTACGGCTATCTGATGCGCCACTGCGACACACTTCCGCTTAGCGAGAATAAGGACACGATGAAGAAGTTTGTAAAAGCTGTGGATACGGTGCTGCAAAAGGGCAATTATGTGCTGGTTTACCCGGAACAGAGCATGTGGTGGAATTACCGCAAGCCGAAGCCTTTGCAGAAGGGTGCATTTACCTTTGCTGCCCGCAATAAGAAGCCGGTAGTGCCGATGTTCATCACGATGAACGACAGCCCGATCTTAGATAAGGAAGGCTTCTATGTACAGGAGTATTCCATCCATATCTGTCCGCCAATCTATCCGGATCCGTCCAAGCGGCTTGCGGATAATGTGCAGATGATGCGGAAAAAGAATTACGAGGTATGGAAGAAGATCTACGAGGAAACTTACGGAGTACCGCTCACATATACCTGTGATCCGGAGCTCCTTGAGGGTATATTATAAGAAAGTAAAAAGGAGAACGCTATGGAACCATTAGAATTTCGCTATGACACACAGCTTTTGATCGAGGGAGAGAACCTCGATGAGGATGAGATCTCCGATTACATCACGGAGCATTTCAAAGGAGACTGCCTGCTCGCGGTCGGTGATGAGGAACTGATTAAGATCCATTTCCACACGAACGAGCCTTGGAAAATCTTAGAGTATGGGGCATCTCTCGGCGAGATCTACGACATCGTTGTGGAGGATATGGACAGACAGCAGCGTGGTCTGAAGGGTTAATTGTTACGATTTTAACAAAATACTGCACTAAAGGACTAGAGACTGTCTATTGACGAAATGCAGGGAAATTGCTTACAATGTATATACCATATTTTCAAAGGAGGATATTATGAAAGTTTCAAAGAAGATTTTAGCAATCATGCTTGCCCTTGTATGTGCGATTTCAGTGATCGCTGTCGGAACCCCGACAGAGGTATACGCTGCAAAGACATATACGCTTATCAAGGGTGAGGTTATGGCTTTGACAGATTACAGCAATGTTAAGTCTGTTAAGAGCAGCAACTCCAAGGTTGTAGCAATTAAGAAGGATGAGGACAATTCCAAGAACTTCATCATCAGCGCTAAGAAGACCGGTACTGCAAACCTTACGATCAAGACCGAGTACGGCACCAAGAAGTATGCGGTCAAGGTTGTTCCAAACGATATCGTGGTAGAGGTTAAGACCATCTCTACTCCGGGCAACATCGTTTACAAGGTAACAAACAACACCGGAGTTACCTTTGATTCCTTAAAGGTCAGCTACACCTTAAAGGATTCTGACGGAGACAAGCTTGTATCAGATACCTTTAATATCTCTGATCTTCCGTCCAAGAGCTCTGCATTCAAAGAGGTATATTACAGCAGCTACCGTTATACACCGTCTGTAAAGAAGTGCAGCGGTAAGGCAGATCTTAAGAACTCTACCAGAAACCCATTTGGCAAGGTATACACCAACAGAGCCAACAAGTTAAAGGTTGAGGTAACCGACAAGGTAACGGATGATGGAGTTGAGTTCAAGGTTAAATACAAGAGCTCATATTCTGACAGCATGTATGCGGATGCAGATATCATCTTATATGATTCAGATGACCATATCATCGGTATCAAGAACACCAGCGCATACTTATCCGGCAAGGAAGTTTCAACCGATACTTATACCGTATATCTGTACAAAGTAGAATATGACCATTTCAAGGTTGTAACGAGAGCGTACAGCTACGAGTTTAACTATTAAAAATAAGACATGATTTTACCGGGCACGAAAGTGCCCGGTTTTTTTCGTTATAGGAAAAGATATTTCCTTGCAACAAAATGGAAAATATTGCACACTATTCTTATGAATCAATTGATTTGAGCTTGTTATGCGATGGAAATATGGAGCGGATTATGGAAGAACGTGAACTCATAAGGCGGGCAAAAAAGGGAGATGCGGAAGCATTTGGCAAATTGTACGAGACAATCTACCAGCGGATGTACCGCTATGCCCTGTACACGCTAAGAAATAAGCAGGATGCCGAGGATGTGGTCAGTGAGACCGTGATGGAGGCGTTTGCGACGATAAAGAAGCTGCGGTCGGAAGACGCTTTTGCGGCGTGGATCTTTCGTATTTTATCCGTCAAGTGTAAGCATCGGATGAAGGAATACTATCAAAAGCGGAACGAGGATTCCATTGAAGAGCAGGAGGCGCAGGGGACGGAAGCTATCGTTGATCGAAGTGATCGGTACGAGGCGGCGGATGTGGGCTGGAGCCAGAAAAAGGAAGAGTATCTGGATGTCCGGCGAGCCTTTTTCTCACTTCCCGACGAGGAGCGGATGATCCTTGCATTGCATCTGATCTTAGGCTATAAGACGCGAGAGATCGCAAAGCTTTTGTTTATGAACGAGAACACGGTACGCTCCAAGGAGAGCAGAGCAATTCAGAAAATGGGCAATAAGCTAAAAGGTTTGAGGTGATAAGAATGAGTGAAGATAAGGACAGACTGTGGCTAGAGGACGAACTGCAAAGAGAAATCCAACTGTCGGCTGAGGAGCAGGAGATACCGGATTCGCTGCTGCCGGAGAATATGGTAGCTCGTCTGAAGGAAGAACAGAATAATGCAAAAATAGCTCAGGGCAGAAAGCGCAGCAAGAAGATCTGCCGGATGATTGAGATGGCTGCGGCGGTTGCGCTTGTCATTGTGATCGGAGGTATCGGAGGCAGTATGCTTCATTCCGGCAATGCAACCGGAAACGAGGCAGAACAGCCGGATATCGCAACTGTTGCCAAGACAGAGACAGACAGCGATACAGAACCGCAGAATGAAAGCTGCGAGACGCAAAGACCGCTTGAGGGGTATCATGTGGCATCCGGCTATGCGGAGATTTACGAGCTGCTTAGTGCCACCAAGAAACAGATGATATATTACGACATTCCGAAGACCGCTGTTGATGGTGCTGCTGCGGATGATTCGGATATGGCATATACCGAGGATGCTTCCTCCGGGGATATACAGGATCTACAGCATTCCACCACGAATGTGCAGCAGGAGGGCGTGGACGAGGGTGACCTTGTAAAGACGGATGGCAGGTATATATACCGTGTGAAGAATAACGCGATCGAGATCATTGATATTCAGGATAAAAAGCTGGAAAAGGTCGCATCGTTCAAGCCGGATATGGACACCTGCGACCGGATCGAGGAACTGTATATTGACGAGGATCAGCTGTTTGTGATCCTTTCCAGCAGACAGTCCGGATTTTGCCGGATCGACAGTCTGGATGATTCGGCTGCCTTTAGCAGCAGTATCAAACAAAGAACCGTGCTATTGACATACGATATTTCAAACCGCAGGGAGCCGGCGCAGACCGCTTCCTTTGCGCAGGATGGCAGATACTATTCCTCCCGCAAGGTGGACGATTTTATCTATCTGTTTACCCAGAATGATATGTACGACACGCTATATGGGGATGTTGAAGATGCAATCCCTTGTGTGCAGGAGAAAAAAATCGCCTGTGAGGATATCTATATCGGCAGTCAGGCATATACGGAGCTGATCATGACATCGATCAATACTTCTGATGCTTCAAAGAGCGTGGACGAGAAAGCGGTTTTTGACGGCTATTATAATATCTATGTGGGAAATGCTGCCATCTATCTGTATCAGGATGTATATAAGGATGACTACTGTATGACGCAGATCGCCAAGTTCTCCTATGAGGATGGCAAAATGGAACCGGTCAGCTCCACACTTATAAAGGGAGAGATCACGGATACGTTTGCTATCTCGGAAAAGGATGATTTCTTGCGGGTTCTGACCTCGGACTGGAGCGGCGGAGACCAGAGAAACCAGCTCTATATGCTGGATGAATACCTCAATGTGACCGGACAGATCGATAATATTGCCGAGGGCGAGAGCGTCTATGCGGCGCGTTATATCGGCGATACTGCGTATTTTATCACCTACCGGAACATGGACCCGCTGTTTGTTGCAGACCTGTCTGATCCGTCTGATCCGAAGCTTTTGGGTAGCGTTGAGGTGACCGGATTTTCCGATTACCTGCATCTGTATCAGGATGATCTTGTACTCGGAATCGGTTACGAGACGGACGAGGACAGCAACCGGCTGGGCGTAAAGCTCTGTATGTTTGACGTGAGCGATCCATTTTCTCCACAGGTAAAGAGCACCTATATTATGGAGGAGGCAGATTCGATGACCGCAGATTATGATTACAAATCCGTTCTTGTGGATGCCAAGAAGGGAATCATCGGATTTGTGACGGAGAGCTGGGGTGACGAATATGTGTGTGAATACCGGCTGTTCCGTTGGACTGGAGAACAGTTTGAGGAGGTCTTTTCCGAGCCGCTGAACCAAAACGGAGCGTATTTTACCTATGATGCGTATCAAGACATGTCAGGAGCGCGTGCACTCTATGTGGGAGATGTGCTCTATCTCATCAGAGCGGATGGTATCCAGTCGTATGATATGTTGCAGGATTTTGTCAGATTAGGGGAACTGTAAAAAGAGCTTTGCTGACAAAGAAAAGACGCTATTTCTACTTGGTTCGTAGAGATAGCGCCTTTTTATATGGTGATAAAACCAATAAATTATGAGTTCATTGCCTGCTTCTTTGCATATCCTGCACGGCGGCGGAGCGTCGGATCAAGGATGCGCTTGCGGATACGAAGGCTCTCCGGTGTTACCTCAAGAAGCTCATCGGTATCGATGAAGTCAAGTGCCTGCTCAAGGCTTAAGATGCGAGGCGGAACAAGGGTAAGTGCCTCGTCAGCGGAAGAGGAACGGGTGTTGGTCAGGTGCTTCTTCTTGCAGACGTTCAGCTCGATATCCTCAGCCTTTGAGCTCTGTCCGATGACCATTCCGGAGTATACCTTCTCGCCAGGTCCGATAAAGAGAGTACCACGCTCCTGTGCGGAGAAAAGACCGTAGGTTACGGATTCGCCGGACTCAAATGCGATCAGGGAACCGGTCGCACGGTAAGCAATCTCACCGCGGAATTCGTCATAGCCGTCGAAAATTGTATTGATGATACCATTTCCCTTGGTGTCGGTCATGAACTCGCCACGGTATCCGATCAGTCCACGGGAAGGAATGCGGAACTCAAGACGGGTATAGCCGCCTGCGATGGAACCCATGTTGCGAAGCTCACCCTTGCGCTGCTGAAGCTTGGAGATAACGGCTCCGGTAAACTCATCCGGCACATCCACATAAGCAATCTCCATAGGCTCAAGCTTCTTGCCTCTCTCGTCAGTCTTGTAGAGAACCTCTGCCTTGCTGACTGCAAACTCATATCCTTCACGTCTCATGTTCTCGATCAATACGGAAAGATGAAGCTCACCACGGCCGGAAACCTTAAGGGAATCCGGGCTGTCAGTCTCTTCGACACGAAGCGATACATCTGTGTTTAATTCGCGGAACAGTCTGTCGCGGATGTGGCGGGAGGTAACATACTTTCCCTCCTGTCCTGCAAGCGGGCTGTCATTTACGATGAAGTTCATGGAGATGGTCGGCTCTGAGATCTTCTGGAATGGGATCGCAACCGGATTCTCCGGGGAGCAGATCGTATCTCCGATATGGATATCTGCGATACCGGAGATCGCAACGATAGAACCGATGCGCGCCTCTGCAACATCCACCTTATTTAAGCCGTCAAACTCGTAAAGCTTGCTGATACGGACCTTCTGCATCTTGTCCGGATCGTGATGGTTGACAACAACAGCATCCTGATTGACACGGAGCACACCGTTATCGACCTTTCCGATACCGATACGTCCGACATACTCATTGTAGTCGATGGTGCTGATCAGTACCTGTGTGCTGGCATCCGGATCTCCCTCCGGAGCGGGAATATAATTGATGATCGTCTCAAACAGAGGAGTCATATCCTTGCGCTCATCATTTAAATCAAGCATTGCGTAGCCGTCACGGGCAGATGCAAAGACGAACGGGCAGTCAAGCTGCTCATCGGAAGCATCAAGATCCATGAAAAGCTCTAACACTTCGTCGATAACCTCGGTAGGTCTTGCCTCCGGGCGGTCGATCTTGTTGATGCAGACGATGACCGGAAGGTTGAGTGCGAGTGCCTTCATCAAAACGAACTTGGTCTGTGGCATGGTTCCCTCAAAGGCATCTACCACAAGAACAACGCCGTTTACCATCTTAAGAACTCGTTCTACCTCGCCGCCGAAATCGGCATGTCCCGGTGTATCAATAATATTGATCTTAATATCCTTGTATTGAACGGCAGTATTTTTGGAAAGAATCGTGATTCCACGCTCACGCTCAATATCGTTTGAGTCCATGACACGTTCCTGAACCTCCTGATTCTCACGGAAAACACCACTCTGCTTTAAAAGCTCATCGACCAGGGTTGTCTTGCCGTGGTCTACATGGGCGATGATCGCGATGTTTCTAATATCATCTCTTGTCGTTTTCATAAATAATCCTTTCTTATATAAATGCAGTTACGCTTCAAAATCAACTCACATATTTTATCACAAATCCTTAATTTGACAAGCTTTTTGCTATATAAATTATTTTTTACAGTTTTTCGGGAAAAATTTATTACAAAAAAAGCAACTTTATTTCTCCGGCTTATCGACAAAAATTGAGAATTTATATCCTTGTCCGGATGGTACAACATAAGCCTAAAAAAATTTTCCACAAAAGGAAGGGAGAAAATTCATGGCAGATAAAATTTTTGAAAACAACCAGGTATCCATTGTCGGAGAGATCGTATCAGATTTCGAGTACAGCCACGAAGTGTATGGGGAGGGCTTTTACATGGTCGAGGTGTCGGTCAGCCGGCTTTCCAACTTCGTCGATTACATTCCGGTCATGGTGTCCGAGCGACTGATCGACGTAAGCGGGGACTATATGGGCAAGTATGTCTATATCAGCGGACAGTTTCGTTCCTTCAATCGGCATGAGGAGAAGAAGAACCGTCTGGTTCTGTCCGTTTTTGCAAGGGAGCTTGAGGTGCTGCCCGATGCAGGGGAGGAGAATGCAAGCAACCAGATCTTCTTGGACGGCTACATCTGCAAGGAGTCGATCTACCGCAAGACACCGCTCGGAAGGGAGATCGCGGATCTGCTTGTCGCAGTCAACCGCTCCTACGGCAAGTCTGATTACATACCTTGCATCTGTTGGGGAAGAAACGCAAGATTTGCAGCCGGCTTCGAGGTCGGAACGCATGTGCAGATCTGGGGCAGGATCCAGAGCCGCGACTATGTGAAGAAAATCAACGAGACCGATGTGGAGCAGAGAACAGCGTATGAGGTATCGGTAAGCAAGATCGAATTTTTGGAATAAAAAACAGTAAAATGATAAATGCTGTACAGGGGTACGCCGCGAACCTGTTCTTATAAAGTTGCAAAAAAAGGAAGATTGTGCTATCTTAGGGGAGATTTCTTTTTTTCGTACATGTGGAGGATGTTATGAGTAAAGGCGTAGTACAGATTTATTATGGCGAGGGACATGGAAAATCCACAGCCGCACTGGGAAATGCAATCCAGATGGCAGGGGACGGCAAGAGCGTGATCGCGATACAGTTCATGAAGGGAAAAATGGAAAAGGAAGCAGACTTTTTGCAGCGTCTGGAGCCTGAGATCCGTTTTTTCCGTTTTGCAAAATCAGATGTCGCGTTTGAACAGTTAAGCGAAGAAGAAAAGCAGGAAGAACGGATCAACTTAAAAAACGGGTTCAATTACGGCAAGAAGGTGGTTTGCACCGGAGCCTGCGATCTTCTTATTATGGATGAGATATTAGGGTTATTGGATGAAGGTGTTATTACGATGGAGGATATGAAGGAACTCATCAGTGCAAAGCCGGAAGAGATGAATATCATATTCACCGGTCGTGTACTTCCGGATGCGCTTCGCGCATGTGCGGATGAGATATATAATATTGCACCGGAAAAATAGTAATTGGTGCGTTGACATTGTAAGTGCCAGGTGCTAAGATAAAGAAGATAAAGTTGTAACGAGGTTTACAACCGATCATATAGGAAAAGCAGGATAGAGGTTGCGCGAATTATCAGTACCTTATAGGATGCGGCAGAAGCAGGAGATTATAAGGGAAAGGAAGAGCGCCGAAAGTATGCGGCGTCTGCAGTTGTATACTTGGGCATGAAGCAAATAGGTTCATGACTGTCATCGTAAGATGGAGGGCTATCAGAAGTTTCGGTTATCCGGAGATTTTTTGACCAGCTCATTTGGGCTGGTCATTTTTAATAACAAAGGAGAGATAAAAATGGCAATTTTTAAAGGCGCCGGTGTTGCGATCGTTACACCGATGAAGGACAACGAAGAAGTAAATTACGATAAACTGGAGGAACTGATCAACTGGCAGATTGATGAGGGAACAGACGCGATCATCATTGCCGGAACGACCGGAGAGAGCTCTACCCTTACGATGGAGGAGCACAGGCAGGTTATCGAAGCTGCCGTGGAGTTTACCAAACACCGTGTCCCGGTCGTTGCAGGAACTGGCTCAAACTGCACGCGCACCGCGATCCAGTTGTCACAGGAGGCAGAGGAAGCCGGTGTGGACGGACTTCTTATCGTGACACCATACTACAATAAGGCAACACAGGCAGGTCTTATCCAGCACTATTCAAGAATTGCTCAGAATGTCAAGACACCGATCATCATGTACAACGTTCCGGGCAGAACCGGATGCAATCTCCTGCCGGAGACCGCTGCAACACTTTTTAAAGAGCAGGAAACTATCGTTGGCTTGAAAGAGGCAACCGGCAATATGGCACAGGCATCCCAGACGATGTACCTTACCGACGGAAAGCTTGATATGTATTCCGGCGAGGACGGACTTGTCGTACCGCTCATGTCAATTGGTGCAATCGGTGTGATCTCCGTATGGAGCAATGTCGCACCGAAAAAGGTTCACCAGACCTGCCAGAGCTTTTTCGATGGCAGGATCGAGGAGGCACGCATACTTCAGAGAGAGGCACTTCCACTTGTGGATGCACTTTTCTCAGAGGTCAATCCGATCCCGGTCAAGACTGCGCTTAATCTCATGGGCAAGAACGTAGGACCGCTCCGTTCCCCGATGAGTGAGATGGGAGATGCTGCAAAGGCAAAACTTGTGCAGGCAATGCGTGAGTATGGAATCGAACTTGCATAATATGTGCGTGGTTTTTGGAAATACTTACAGAAGAAAAGGAGCATAGATACATGACGAGAGCTATTATGAACGGCTGCAACGGCAAAATGGGACAGTGCATTACCGGAATCTGCAAGAATGATCCGGATATCGAGATCGTTGCAGGAATTGATGTATATGACGGAATCCGCAACGACTATCCTGTTTTTTCCAGCATCAGCGCATGTACGGTAAAGGCGGATGTTGTCATTGATTTCTCCAATGCCTCAGCGGTGGATGAACTGCTAGAGTATTGTGTCGCGACACAGACACCGGTGGTTCTCTGCACAACAGGGCTTTCGGATGAGCAGCTTGCCAGGATAGAGGAGGCAGGCAAAAAGGTTGCCATCTTAAAATCGGCAAATATGTCTCTGGGAATCAATACACTTATGGAGCTTCTCAAGAAAGCAGCGCTTGTGTTCGCGCCGGTGGGCTTTGACATGGAGATTGTGGAGAAGCACCACAACCAGAAGCTTGATGCGCCGAGCGGAACCGCGCTGGCGTTGGCAGATTCCATGAATGAAGCACTTGATGAGAAATATTCTTATATATATGACCGAAGCAAGGAGCGCAGAAAGCGCGACAGGTACGAGATCGGCATCTCCGCAGTGCGCGGCGGCAATATCGTCGGCGAGCATGAGGTGATCTTCGCAGGGCAGGATGAGGTGATCGAGTTTAAGCACACCGCATATTCCAAGGCAGTTTTTGCAAAGGGAGCAGTGGAGGCAGCCAAGTTCTTAAACGGCAAGCCGGCAGGACGCTACGATATGGCGGATGTGATCGCAGCCAAATAAGCAAACCGAAAAAAAGCAGGACAGTAGTTGTCCTGCTTTTTTGTATATGATATTATATGATTAAAGGATCAAAAGGTATCATCGATGCATGCTTGCATGCTTTGACACACAAAAAAGAACAGGTGAGGGATATCATGACAATACTGATAAAGGATGGACACATCCTAAACCCTGCAACGGGGATGGACGAAGTGGCAGATCTGTACATCGAGGATGGAAAGGTCAAAGAGATAGGAAAGAACTGCAAGAAGATAGCAGACGAGACAATCGAGGCGAAGGGCTGTTATGTCATGCCGGGCTTTATCGACATGCATGTGCATTTCCGTGATCCGGGACTTGAGCAGAAGGAGGATATCTACACCGGAATGCAGGCAGCTGCGCATGGCGGTTATACGACAGTCATGGCGATGCCGAACACCAAGCCGGTCGTGGACAATCCGGATGTCGTGCGCTATGTGCAGGATAAGGCAGCCTCCGGCAGGTGTATCAACGTGCTTCAGATCGGAGCGGTCACGAAGGGACAGAAGGGCGAGGAGCTTGCCGATATCGAGGGAATGGTTGCAGCAGGAAGCCCTGCAATCAGTGAGGATGGCAAGTCCGTCATGGACAGCGGCTTGTACCGAGAGGCGATGAAGATCGCGGCGAAGCTGGACATTCCGGTATTTGCACATTGTGAGGACATCAACCTCGTAAGAGGCGGAGTTGTCAATATGGACGAAAAGGCGAAGGCACTCGGTATGCCGGGAATCTCAAACGCGGTGGAGGATGTGATCGTCGCAAGAGACATCCTGCTTGCAAAGGAGACCGGCGCGAGACTGCACTTATGCCACTGCTCGACCGAGGATTCCGTTGAGATGGTCAGGCAGGCAAAGGCGGAGGGCATTAAGGTGTCCGCAGAGGTATGCCCGCATCACTTTACCCTCACCTCGGATGACATCCCGCAGGTTCCGGTTCCGGGACAGCTGGCAGACACTATGGACGCAGATACCAACTACAAGATGAACCCGCCGCTCCGGACGGCTGCAGATGTTGCTGCGTTAAAGAAGGGGCTTAGAGACGGCATCATGGATGTGATTTCCACGGATCATGCACCGCACACCTACGAAGATAAAAATACTTCCATGAAGAAAGCTCCGTTTGGCATTGTCGGACTGGAGACAGCAGCATGTCTGACCTATTCCGAGCTTGTGCTTGGCGGGTATCTGACTCCGATGCAGATGGCGGAGAAGATGAGCTGCAATCCGGCAAGACTGATCCCGATTGACAGGGGAGACATCCAGCCGGGCAAGATTGCGGATATTGTGATCTTTGATCCGAACGAGACTTATGCGATCGACAAGAATACCTTTGCTTCCAAGGGACGCAATACGCCGTTTGACGGAAGAAAAGTGACCGGTCGTGTCAGATACACGATCTGCAACGGAACTGTTGTTTACAACTATGAAAATAATTAAAGGAGAATACACCATGATCAACAAACTGATAACCAAAATCCAAAAGACAAACGCACCGATCGTCGTAGGACTGGATCCGATGCTTTCCTACATCCCGGAGCATATCCAAAGGGCTGCCTTCGAGGAGTTCGGGGAGACACCTGCCGGAGCAGCAGAAGCAATCTGGCAGTACAACAAAGCGATCGTTGATGCAACCTATGATCTGATCCCGGCAGTAAAGCCGCAGATCGCAATGTACGAGCAGTTTGGTGTGGAGGGTGTCAAGGCATTCCAAAAGACCGTAGATTACTGCCATGAGAAGGACCTTGTTGTGATTGGGGATGTAAAGCGCGGTGATATCGGCTCTACCTCTGCAGCGTATGCGACCGGACATCTTGGAAAGGTTACGATCGGAAGCAGGAGTTATTCCACATTCAGCGAGGATTTTGCAACGGTAAATCCATATCTTGGCTCAGATGGTATCAAGCCGTTTGTTGATGTGTGCAAGGAGGAGAAGAAGGGAATCTTTATCCTTGTCAAGACCTCAAACCCATCCAGCGGAGAGTTTCAGGATCAGTTGATCGACGGCAGACCGCTCTATGAGCATGTTGCAGAGAAGGTTGCAGAGTGGGGAAGTGACTGCATGGGCGATTCTTACAGCTATGTCGGAGCTGTTGTCGGAGCTACCTATCCGAAGCAGGGCGAGGTTTTAAGAAAGCTGATGCCAAAGTCCTTTATCCTGGTTCCGGGCTATGGAGCACAGGGCGGAAAGGGCGCAGATCTTGTGCATTTCTTTAACGAGGACGGACTTGGCGCAATCGTTAATTCCTCCCGCGGTATCATCGCTGCTTACAAGCAGGATAAGTACAAGGCGATGGGAATTACAGATGCCAACTTCGCAGATGCTTCGCGTGCAGCGGTAGAGGACATGATCGCTGACATTAAGGGGGCGCTGGAAGCGCGTTAGTGCGGATACGGTTGGATTGAGACGAACAGTAAGCAGATTTGGAAGGACAGATAATGAGTAAATTTGAAGAAAACGCACAAGTCATCTCACAGAGACAGCTTGCGCCGGGAATATTTGATTTAAGGTTACAGACGGAGAATATCGCAAAATGCGCAAAGGCAGGGCAGTTTATCTCTGTGTATTGTGCAGATAAGACGAAGCTTCTTCCGCGCCCGATCAGCCTGTGCGGAATTGACAGGGAGCAGGGAACACTGCGCCTTGTGTACCGCGTGACTGGGGAGAACACGGGAACCGAGGAATTTTCAAGACTGACTGCCGGAGACAGCATCCGAGTGCTCGGTCCGCTTGGCAACGGATTTACGGTGCAGCCGGGAAAGAAAGCCTTTTTGATCGGAGGAGGAATCGGTGTGCCTCCGATGTTACAGCTTGCAAAGGAGATGGGGGACACCCCGTTTGATATTGTGATGGGTTACCGCAATGCGGATACGTTCCTGCTGGATGAGTTTAAAGAACAGGGGGATGTCCTTGTTGCAACGGAGGATGGAAGTGTTGGAACAAAGGGCAATGTTCTTGATGCGATCCGGGAGAATGCAGCTTGTGCCGACGTAATCTATGCGTGTGGACCGACACCGATGCTTCGAGCCCTAAAGGCTTATGCGATGGAGCAGGGCATGGAGTGCTATATCTCTATGGAAGAACGTATGGCATGCGGCATCGGCGCGTGTCTGGCATGTGTATGCAAGACAACAGAGAAGGATGCGCATTCCAATGTGAACAATAAGCGGATCTGTAAGGAAGGACCGGTGTTTGATGCGAAGGAGGTAGAATTGTAATGAATACAAGTGTGAATTTGTGTGGTGTTACATTGAAAAATCCTGTGATGACGGCATCCGGTACGTTTGGCTCCGGCGAGGAGTTCAGCGAGTTTGTGGATCTAAGCAAACTGGGCGCTGTGGTGACAAAGGGCGTTGCAAATGTCCCATGGCAGGGCAATCCGACTCCGCGTGTCGCAGAGGTATACGGTGGTATGCTAAACGCAGTCGGACTTCAGAATCCGGGAATCGAACTGTTCTGCAAGCGGGATATCCCATTTTTAAAGAATTATGATACCCGCATCATTGTAAATGTCTGCGGCAGATCCACACAGGATTATTGCGAGGTGGTGGAGCGCCTGGCAGATGAGCCGGTGGATATGCTGGAGATCAATATCTCCTGCCCGAATGTCAAGGAGGGCGGAATTGCCTTCGGACAGGATCCAAAGGCAGTCGAAGCGATCACAAAAGAGGTTAAGAAGTACGCAAAGCAGCCGGTTATCATGAAGCTTTCCCCGAATGTCACAGACATTACGGAGATGGCGCTTGCAGCGGAGGCTGGCGGCGCAGATGCGCTTTCCCTGATCAATACGATCACCGGAATGAAGATTGATATCAACCGCAGATGCTTTGTGCTTGCAAATAAGACTGGCGGCATGTCCGGTCCGGCGATCCACCCGGTAGCTGTCCGGATGGTTTATCAGACCGCACAGAAGGTATCTGTCCCGATCATCGGAATGGGCGGAATCGCAAGTGCGGAGGATGCGATCGAGATGATCCTTGCAGGAGCAGCCGCCGTTTCCATCGGCACAGCCAACTTCGCAGACCCGAAGATCAGCGGGAAGGTGGTTGACGGAATCGAAGCCTATATGAAGAAGTATCAGGTAGAGGATATAAAGGAGCTTGTCGGTGCGGTACATGAGCGCTGATGCCGGTGGTAATTCAGCTTGCAGAGAGGATCTGACAATGAAGAAAATAAGCATAAAAAGTGTGGCAGTCCTGTTGATCTGCGCATTTTTGCTTGGAACTTCCGCAGAGGTGTATGCACAGTGTGGTGCTGCAGCGGATGCCGGGAATGCAGGTTATGAAGCAGAGACGCAGATGCTTATAGCTACGGGCAGGATGAACGCTGCACCTGTGCAGATGGATATGGGACTTTTCCGTGGAGAGGTATATGACGCAGAAGAACTTGTGAAGGCAAAGAAAAGCTGCGGAACATTGCCGGATGGAATGCGGGACGCCTCAAAAGCATCGGCAGTGTATTCTGATAACTGGGACGCATACTCTTCCAATTTTTATTACAATCAGATGGACGCAGACCAGAAGGAGTTCTGGGATGCGCTCGATGCGCTCTGTCTGAGTTATCTCAAGAAGAAAAAGACGATGACAAGCTATCTGGGGTATTATGTGACGAACTATGTGTATAGCAGGCAGCTTTCACTCGATGAGGCGATCGAGGTTGCACAGATCTTTCGTTACTCAAATCCGCAGTATTACTACCTTGAACCGTTAGTGCTCTATGCAACAACACAGTACCGCGCAGGAGTGTCATTTGTCGTCTATGATGCATTTGGAAAGGGGAGTGACAGAGCCGCCGCAACCAAGGCATTCAAGGCAAAGGTCGAGTCCTGGGTATCCATGCTCGACGGATACGGAAGTGACTATGACAAGGCAAAGGCGGCACATGATATTGTCTGTGCCAATACCACATACAACTATGGGGTACTGGATGCTACAGGTGCAGTCGATGCCTTTGCGGAGCAGGAGGCGCTGACACAGAGCGCATACAGTGCGCTTTGCATGGGAAGCACCGTCTGCGCGGGATACGCGCAGGCATATGAGATGCTTTGCAATGGGGCAGGTGTGGATGCTGCTGTGGTCACAAGCGCGAACCATGAATGGAACAAGGTGCGCATGAACGATTCCTGGTACAATGTAGACTGCACCTGGGACGATCAGGAGAGCGCCTGCTATGATTTCTTTGCGAGAAGTGATTATGCGTATGACAATGTGCTGACCAATGCGGGCAGCCATGTGGAGGAGAGCCGGTGGGATACATATATGCCGAAATGTACGCTCGATTCCGGAAGCAGCGGGGCTACGGCAGGCACACTGCCAACGGTCACGGAGACCACAGAGCCTGTGCTGATTCAGGTGGAGAACACCTATAAGCATGATAAGACAAGTGATGAGGACTATGTGAGCGGTTACAAGATCACACTTTCGACCACCACACCGGACGCGGTGATCTACTACACAACGGATGGAACTGTGCCATCTCCGGCATCAACGAGATCCTGCCGGTACAGCAAGCCGTTTCAGATCTCTTATGCGGATAAGCTGATGGCGATTGCGGTATGTGACCAGCAATATGATAGTGAAATAACCGCGGATGAGAGCTGCCCGGCATTAGACTATGCCATCCATTATAAGCTAAACGGTGGCGAGAACAGTGCGGACAATCCGGATTTCTACAAGATCACGGACAAGACGATCAAGCTGAAAAATCCAACCCGTACCGGCTATAAGTTTGGCGGCTGGTATGAGACGAAGAAATTTAACTCATCCCGGATCAGGAAGATCGAATCCGGCTCACAAGGAGCAATCTGCCTGTATGCAAAGTGGACTCCGGTCACCTACAAGATCAAGTTCGACGGCAACGGAGCGACAAGTGGTTCCATGCGTGCAAAGAAGTGCAGGTACGGAACGGGTTATACGCTTTCTTCTAATAAATTTAAGCGCAGCGGGTATGTCTTTGCCGGATGGAGTACAAAGAAGAACGGAAAGGGTACGACTTACGCGGATAAGGAAAAAGTCAGAAACCTTACGGACGAGTCCAAGGGAACCGTCGTACTTTATGCACAGTGGAAGAAAAAGTAGAATATTGCATTTAATGACAGAATGTGCTACAATAGTACCAAATTATGGGGGATAGAAGTGTCAGCGTGGACACCGCTATCTCCTTTTTGCTTGATCAGACAGAGTCAGAGGACAAAGAAGTATGACATATATCAATGAGTTGACAGAAGATCGTTTACAAGAGTATATCAGGCAGCAGGAGTTTCAAATGTATCTGCAGCCGCAGTATTCGGTTACGGGAAATACGATTGTCGGAGCAGAGGCGCTGGCAAGATGGAAGCATCACGGGGCATTTGTCTCTCCGGCAGAGTTTATTCCGGTTTTGGAACAGAAAGGGCTGATCGCGCAGCTTGACAGTTATATCTGGGAGTGTGCCTTTGCACTTCAGGCACAGAAGCAGCAGGAGGGACTTGCACTTGTGCCGATTTCTCTCAATGTATCGCGGGAGGATTTCAGCGAGATCGATGTGTATCAGACACTGACGGATCTAAGCAGGCGTTACGACGTATCACCGGCATATATCCATATCGAGATCACGGAGTCCGCATTTGTCAACGACAAGGAGGTAATCTACGAGACGGTAGGTGAGTTAAAGGCTTACGGTTTTATGATTCTGATCGATGACTTCGGGAGCGGATATTCTGCACTCAATACGCTAAAGGATATCGAGGCAGATATTGTAAAGCTCGATATGAAGTTTTTTGACCTGACGGAAAAGAATGATGAAAAGGGGCGCAACATCATCTGTTCCGTAATCCAGATGACGCAGCTCATCGGGCTTGGAATCATCGCGGAGGGGGTTGAGAATACTGACCAGCTTGATATTTTAAAGGAAGCAGGCTGCGACATTATACAGGGCTATTTCTTCTATCGCCCGATGAGTGTGGAGAAGTTCGATACGCTCATGAGGGGAATCCATAAGAGCTGTCCGAGAAAGAAGGGGGATGCCGCCACCTTTGGCAGGGAGTGCTATGAGGAGAGCAGGAAGCTGCTGGACAAGGGCGAGTATGACAATGCACTGACGCTTGCAAAGCGTGCCGCAGAGCAGATCAGCCCGAACTCGGATGCAAGACTGTATTGTGATCTTGAGAATCTGATGGGTGTAATCTACGGTGCAATGGGCAATGAGCTTCTTGCGGTGGAACATTATCTGGCAGGACTTTCTGCAGCTACAAAGAATGACCTTTCAGTTGTGTGCGGCAAGCTCTACAACAATATCGGCTCTGAATATCAGAGCCTGAATGACCATGAGCATGCGATCAAGTATTTTGAACTGTCCGCAAATGAACTGTCGAGAGAGAACAATATCGGACAGGAAAATTATGAGCTGCGTGCGTTTGTAACAAATATGAATCTGTGTGTGGAATACTATGCGCTGGAGGAATATGAGCGCGCGGAGGAATACTTAAACCGTGCGGGCGTATATATGGATCATCCGGGCATTGAGAATAACCGTTTCCATTATCTGACGCTACAGAGCAACCTTTTTATGAAGACCGGGAGGCAGGAGGAAGCGCGGAAGAATTTCCCGGCACTGCTGGAACTGACGCTGAATGCGGAGGACCGTTCGGACTTCTGGGGAGATATGGAGATGCTGGGGAATCTGGCGTTGGAGCTGCGGGAGTTTACCGCCATGAAGCGCATACTGGACAATATGGACCGGCAGCTTAAGCTGTTTGCGGAGGGACAGATCGGACTGGATATTCAGGTAAAGATCCAGGAGATGCGTCTGGCATACTGTAATGGAATCGGAGATTCGAAGGAGCTTCGCAAGGCGGAGCTTGCATATATTGAACTGTGCAAGAAGCAGTATCTGGAGGGAAAGCGTACCAGAGCGGCAGCCATCGATTATAAAATCCAGTTAAATTCGCAGTATGAGGAGAATGTCCTCTACCGTAAGCAGATCGATATCGACCAGCTTACCGGTGTCGGTAACCGCTATAAGCTGGAAAAAGATTATAAGATGTTAAAGAGAATCTGCGATGAGAGAGGCGGCAAGATTGGCATCGGCATTATCGATCTGGATTACTTCAAAGAGGTTAATGATACCTACGGACATTTACAGGGAGACTACTATCTGAAGGTGGTCAGCCAGGTGATCAAGAAGATCATTGCAAGCACCGGAGGAATCTACCGTTACGGCGGAGATGAGTTCGTTGTGCTGCTGGTGGATGTGGATACACCGGCGGTTGAGCAGATCGCCAGGCAGATTCTGGAGAATACTGAGAGCCAGCAGCTTTGCAATCAGGCATCGGACAAGAAGGTGCTGACGGTTTCACAGGGATATATCGTGCTGGATCAGATTAAGAATGTAGATATCTGGCAGATTCTTCCATATGCGGACAGGCAGTTGTATTTCGTCAAGAATAACGGCAAGCATGGCTACAGGATCACGGATGAAATGAACGGCTGATCGCAGCAGATGATTATGTTATCAGGTGCGGGAGCACATGATATAAAAGTAATTTTTTAAGGAGATTAGAACATGCAAAAGAAATTCAGAAACACCAGATTTACTTCTTTGCTCCTTTGTATGATGCTTACTGTGGCAGTGGCACTCACTACAATCGGATGCGCAAACAACAGGTCGGACAGCACGACCACTGCGGAGTCACAGAGCGTAAGTGAGAATGCCGGTACACAGACAGCGGATGATACCGTGGATACGGAAAACACGGATGATTCCGCAGCTGCGCAAGACACAGAGACAGATGCTGCCGCGGATGCAGAGAGCCTCGGAGAGGGTGCAGTCCAGTTTACCTTCACGGTGGTGGATGGGGATGGCAACGAGACCAGCTTTGACATCCATACAGACGCAGAGACCGTAGGAGCAGCTTTGCTTGAGCAGAACCTGATCGCGGGTGAGGACAGCGAGTATGGTCTTTATGTAAAGACCGTCAACGGAATTACCGCAGATTACGATACTGACGGAACCTACTGGGCTTTCTATGTGAACGGTGAGTATGCAATGACCGGTGTGGATTCTACCCCGGTTGAGAATGGTGCCGTTTACGCATTTAAAGTAGAGAAATAATGAAACTTACGGTAAGGGAGACGGTAGTATTTGGAATGCTGGGAGCACTCATGTATGTCTCTAAGGTGATCATGGAGGTTGCTCCCAATGTCCATCTCTTAGGGGTATTTACGATTGCTTTTACGGTTGTCTACCGCAAAAAGGCATTGTATCCGATTTATACCTATGTAGTGTTAAACGGGATCTTCTGTGGCTTTGCAACGTGGTGGATTCCGTATCTGTACCTGTGGACACTGTTATGGGGAGCGACCATGCTCCTGCCGCAGAAGCTCCCGAAGAAGGCACAGCCGATCGTCTACATGACTGTCAATGCCTGTCACGGATTTTTGTTCGGGACACTTTACGCGCCTGCACAGGCACTACTATTCGGGATGGGATTTCGCGCAACGATCGCGTGGATCATCGCGGGACTGCCGTGGGATTTTGTGCACGGAGTCAGCAATTTTTTCTGTGGACTGCTCATTGTTCCGATCATTTCGCTCTTGCGGATGCTTGAGCGGAGCACTGCGCGCAAGTGAATAAGAATGTAAAAATGTCCGGAGGCTTCCTGCCGCCGGGCATTTTTACTTTATAGGAAATTCCTTCCCTATAAAGCAAAAATGCTCCGCAGGGATGCGACCCGTGTGGAGTTGAAGATGCACTTGCGTGCCCACACGGGCGCGCAAAGAGTCACAAGGTGACTCTTTGTTCTAGACTGTAATCCTTTACTTTGCTAAATAGCCATTTACAGATGATGGGTAAATATGGTACGATAAATTTGTTGTGAATATTTAGAAAAAGGGAGCGAGTAAAAATGGAACAACTAAAGAAAGAACTTTTACAGTTCGGATGTAAAGGGAAAGTTGTAGCAATCGTTCTGCTCGTGCTAGGTTTACTGAACGTAGGGCTCGGTTTTTGCTTGCAGAAGACAGACTACGCAGCGTTTGATCCGTATGGAAAGGCACATGAATATGAGCAGCTGGATGTTGTCTACGCGATGGGACCTTTCGCAGATAACGGAGAGCAGTATTGCTACGTCATGGAGGATGCGGACGGTTACTGGAATCTTGTAGCAACCGGAAAGAACTGTCCGGTTCCTGTATATGGCGAGGATATCATGGATGATGATATCGAGGATCTTACCCCTAAGACCTTAAAGGGAAAGGCAACCTCTATCCCATATAACATGGCTCAGTATCTGGTAGAGTTTTTCCAGGATGGCGGATATGATATAACCTTGAGCGATTATGAGGATTATTTCGGATACTATTATCTGGACACGACAGATACTTTCTCATCCGGAAGCATTGTCTGCTTTGTATTCGGCGGAATCCTTGCATTTCTTGCTTTGATCTGGGTAATCTCATTTGCAGGTAGAAAGAAAAAGGTGAAGCAACGCATTGACGAGCTGGAGCAACAGGGACTGTTAAACCGGCTTTATGCGGATTATTCTATGGGACAGTACCAGTGGTATAAGTATATCAAGCTCGGCGTTTTTGCACATTACGTTGTTGATTTTGGAGCGGTCAAGGAAGGCTTTGAGATCTATCCGCTGGAGGATGTCACGAACGTATTCCGATGCAATATGGTCAATGGCGAGCCAACGGCCGAAAGCTATATCGCGCTTGAGACCTTAAACGGTCAGCGCAAGCTGCTCACACCGTGCACAGGCGAGTTAAGGGAATTGCCGGAGGCAATCAATCAGATCAAGAGAAGCATTATGGGAGGTGCAAGATGGTAATTGTATATGGATATCAGACGCGCTTTAAGCGCGAGGGAAACGTTGCACCTGCCAGATGTAACAATTGTGGACATGACGCGGCACAGTCACTCTGCCGTCAGACATTTCGGATCACGCTTTTTGGAATACCGATCATAAGCATTCCGAGGAAGCGGGGAATCATGTGTGAAAGCTGCGGAAATATCATTCCGCTTACAAAATCAGAGTATAAAGAGCGCAGGAAAGCGGCAAAGTATTCATAAAATAAGAGGTGAGTGAAAAGACTTCATTCCGAAAGCGTGGATGAAGTCTTTTTTTAAAGAGGTAAGATAACAAAAGGCGCATCAGGCAGAAAATGCAGGGTGCGTTTTTGTTTATACTTTTTTAATAAAAAAATTAGCACTCACCTCTTGACAGTGCTAATAATCGGGTGTATAACGTAGGCAAGAACAAAGGAAGGGAACAAAAAGAGAAAAAGAAACATCGAATGGAGTTCCTAAACATCCCGGTTCCAAGATCATATATGACCAAAGAAACAAGGTAACAATTAACAGATTTAGAAAAAGGAGAGATGACTTATGTTAATGCCTAGTATTTTTGGAGAGAACTTATTTAATGATGATTGGATGGATTTCGGATTTCCTGAGGTCGACAAGGCTCTGTATGGTAAACATGCACAGAACATGATGAAGACAGATGTTAAGGAAACAGACGATAGCTATGAGGTAGACATTGATCTTCCTGGATTTAAGAAGGATGAGATCAATGCAAAGCTTGAAAATGGTTACCTGACCATCAGCGCTGCAAAGGGTCTTGATAAGGACGAAACTGATAAGAAAGGTAAATACATCCGCAAGGAGCGTTACGCAGGTTCTATGAGCCGTAGCTTCTATGTAGGCGAGAATATCACCCAGGACGACATCAAGGCAAAGTACGAATCCGGTATCTTAAGACTTGTAGTTCCGAAGGTTGAGAAGAAAGAGATCGAGAACAACCGCTACATTGCAATCGAGGGCTAATCCCTCCGATAACAGCAGCGTATTGGCGGAACTTGATCATGCATCTTAGCATATAGAAAGAAGTGAGTATCATGGATAAGAATCCAAAGCATCCATTAAAAAAGAGAAAAGTCCAACAGAAGGTAAACCTTGCAGCCAGAAATGGTGAGGAAGAGCATGAGACTTCCGGCAAGCATAAAAAGCATTACGAATAAATAATGGTTGGAATAGAATGAAAGCCCTCTCAGGCAGACGAAAGTCACCTGAGAGGGCTTTTTGTATGCTTCATAATAAGCAGGCTGTTATACGGAAACTCAAGTAGCTTAAAAGCCGTAGACATTAAGTGATAAACATGATATGTTTATGGAGAAGAGAGACATATAATCTTCTCCATATTTTTTTGAGGAAATTATATGGGTAAAATAAATATGCAGGATTTCGCAAGATTCCAATGATTAAGAAAGTGCATGATGTGCTTATATATCAGAGAACATACCATAAAGACATTGCTACTCGGTTTTCTCCGAGAGAAGGATTTGAGGATCTGGTATTTACTTCTAAGACGAGTCCAGATAATAAAAATAGTTTCGCAAACGCCTAATAACAGCACAAGTAAAAGGAGGAATCGACGAATGAGACAACGAAAAATGAAACAACGGAAATCAAAACAAAGCAAATCATTAGCAAAAATCCTGACCTTGGGGATTGCCGCAGCTACGGTCGTGTCATCCATGAGTGTACCTGGTGGATTGCTCGCACCGGAAACGGTATACGCGAGCGACAACACCGGGACGGCAGAATCCGGAGATCAGGGCACAGAGCCACAGGAGAAAACGATTCAGTTTGATGTGGTCATAAGACCAAATGATAGCGCTACCGGATATGTTATGCAGGTGACAAATCTGGCAGATGCTGATACGGTGAGCTATCAGTATAGTATCAATGGCACAGATTATTACTCATTGCAGAAACTTCAGACGCAGGAGACGTTTGGCGCGCGTCAGATGGTTGATCTTCACATCAGAGAGGTTGGATCAGACGATACGATTTTGGCAGCTGGCAATCGTGAGATCACAACTCCGAGAGACAGCGGCGTTCCGACGATTTCCGGTGCTGACAAGTTTTCAGACCGCACGGAGGTGACGATCACAGCGAACCCCGGTGCGATCATTTATTATACAACAGATGGTACAGTGCCAACAAATGGATCACAGCAGTACAATACACCGATTACGCTGACAGAGACGACTACGATCCGGGCAATTGCGATAGAAGATGGTCATATCATGAGTGATATGGTCGGAATGGCATTTACGAAAGAATCATCCGGCGGCAGTAGCTCGGACAGTGGCAGCAGTTCATCAGGCGGTTCCACCGACAGCGGATCTGAAACTGCTCCGCCACAGGAGGAAACAATTCAGTTTGATGTGAGTATAAGACCAAACGATAGCGCTACCGTATATGTTATGCAGGTGACAAGTCTGGCAGATACTGATATGATGAGCTATCAGTATAGTATCAATGGCACAGATTATTACTCATTGCAGAAACTTCAGACGCAGGAGACATTTGGCGCCAGTCAGAAGGTTGATCTTCACGTCAGAGCGGTCAGATCAGACGATACGATTTTGGCAGCTGGCAATCGTGAGATCACAACTCCGAGAGACAGCGGCGCTCCGACGATTTCCGGTGCTGACAAGTTTTCAGACCGCACGGAGGTGACGATCACAGCGGCCCCCGGTGCGATCATTTATTACACAACAGATGGTACAGTGCCAACAAATGGATCACAGCAGTACAATACACCGATTACGCTGACAGAGACGACTACGATCCAGGCAATTGCGATAGAAGATGGTCATATCATGAGTGATGTGGTCGGAATGGCATTTACGAAAGAATCATCCGGCGGCAGTAGCTCGGACAGTGGCAGCAGCTCCGGAAGCAGTTCATCAGGCGGTTCCACCGACAGCGGATCTGAAACTGCTCCGCCACAGGACGATAACAAGAACAAGACTACGACTAAGACCGAAACCAGAGAAGATGGTACAGTTGTGACCACGACTGAAATCCGGGCAAAGGATGGTTCCGTACAGATCAGGACCAAGATCAGAAATGAAAAGACAGGAATGAATATAGTGGTCAATGTATCGAAGAATGCCAAAGGTAAGATCACTTCAGCT
>CAKRCS010000002.1 GCA_934307695.1 uncultured Agathobacter sp.
GGGGCATATTTAGATATTCCATAATCTTCAACAATACTGGTTATTCTAGCTCCTGCATCCTTTGATGAAGCCCCACATAAGAAAACCCTTTCATCAGCAGTTCCATAATCCAATACGATAAATCGATCATGAAATATACCGCCTGTCTTTTTCATTGACAAATTTACTGTTGGGTACTCCTTGCAGAAATCTATAAATTCTATGTTGTGAAGTTTATTATTTCCAACATTATCACTGAATAAAATAATATCTACTCCGATCGGAGAATTTTTAAGATGTACCAGCGTTCTTAATCCAATATAATTATCAACGACATATATTGATGACTTTGCCTGCTTATAAATGGACTCATATACCTCATCTGCACTACTAAATTTTGCATTAAACATGAGCCACTTTTCGTCATCATCTGAAACAAAGCCATTCATCATATCAGCCAGCTCCGATTTTGTCACAACATCCTTCAAGCCCTCTGCGACATCAGAAATCTGTTTTTCAAGAGACATCATATCTGAGTTGATTTTGTTAATTTCTATTCTGTTGTCAGCAGTCTCCATGCTTAACTGAAGTATTTCCCGCTGACCAATAAGATCTCGATTTTCTAATATGTAATCTTTCATTCTTTTGAAGGTTCTCACCAGCGCAATACTTTGTGTTACCGCAAGTTCACCTTTTAGTACAGTCATTAACATGTATACGCCTTGTTCCGTAAAAACATAAGGGTTGCTGCGGGATTTACTGCTTATATTTGCGGTCACAAATTGTGACCGCAAATATTCAACTTCATTATCAGTTAATTGAAACATCATATCATTCTGAAATCTTTCCATATTCCTTTTTACCTGCTGATTAAAAGCCTTAAGTTCATATCCATATACTTCAGCCAAATCTGCATCTAATAGCACTTTACATCCCCGAAATTCATATAATTTTTGTTTCATAAATTGTTCATTGATTTCAATTACTGCGATTTCTTCTTTCCTTTTATCTTCTGCCATAGAACTCCTCTATCCATTTTGCGGTCAAAAAAATTGACCGCAAACATTTTCTGTCTTATTATTTGCGGTACAAAAAATGCACCACAAAATCTATGCAATCATTTTCATAACACAATGAAAATAGTCTACTCCTTATCCTCTACTTTCCTTACCTGGTCATAATAAGCCTTATACCTGTAAATCGTCCTCTCACTGACATTGTTCCGCTTCGCAATCTCTACCATTGTCATGCCGCTCTCATACCCAACAACAAAATCATTATAAATTGTCATCCACTTAGCGTTATGTTTCTGTCTGCCGCTTAATTTACGATTTCTGTAATACTCCAATTCTTCCCGAAGTTCTGTATTCTCTCTTTCCAATTCCTCAATTCTTTTTAATGCTGCTTCAAGTGTTACAGCTTTCTCCATTATCATATCCTCCGATCATGCCATTCTCATTTTGTCTATATTATAAATATCTATGTTCGTTTCGTCAATCTGATTATGTCATGTTATATCATTTTTCTTATCCTCTGTCTTGCAATCTCTTCCCATTGTGTTATACTAATTGTCATGGGGCATTAGCGCAGTTGGGAGCGCGCCACATTCGCATTGTGGAGGTCGTGAGTTCGAATCTCATATGCTCCATTTTTTCTATGATAGATTTGTCATATATCCCAGCAAAAGCAATGACTGCCATCACATCTGTGATGACAGTCATTTTTTACTTTATAGAAAATTCCTTTTCCTATAAAGTAAAAATGCTCCGCAGGGATGCGACCCATGTGGAGTTGAAGATGCACTTGCGTGCCCACACGGGCGCGCAAAGAGTCACAACGTGACTCTTTGTTCTAGCCTTAATTTTCTTCCATTCAGTGCCGGATTTTACGCGTCCTATTTACCATCCATTCATTCCGATCCGGCAACCTTGCTCTCCGGTATGATCCACCAGCCCGGCTCTCCCGTTACTTGCAGGAAGCCTACTCTCCCGTCACCTCCGGCAATCCCGCGATTGAAGTCAGAAACGATGCAAGCCCTGCCACAAGCGCGGTCTCAAGCATAAGTGTCCACGCAGTCTCGTTAAAAGCGCCGATGACGAGCATAGAGCCCGCCACCTGCGCGATCGTTTTGACTGCGCGTATCACTGCCGCCTTTAACCACTTTTTCGTGTCGATACATTCTTTGAATACACAGTTTTTCGGCATATCATGCCCCTTTCTCAGCCGCAGTTACAGTTGCCCTTGTTCCCGCATCCCTTGTCAAACTGTGGATTGCACATATAATAATTCTTGCTGTCTAACTCATCGCAGATCATGCGAAGTCCTTCCCCGAATCTCTGGAAATGAACAATCTCACGCTCTCTTAAGAACCGGATCGGATCTGCGACCTCCTGATCCTTGACCAGACGCAGGATATTATCGTAGGTTGTTCTCGCCTTCTGCTCTGCCGCCATATCTTCAAACAGATCCGTGATGGTGTCGCCTTTTGACTGGAACTCGCACGCGTTGAACGGGATTCCTCCCGCCGCCTGCGGCCAGACTGCCGCCGTATGATCGATGTAATACGGTGCAAATCCGGCATCTTCAAGCTCCTTGGCGCTCAGTCCCTTGGTAAGCTGTCTTACGATCGTTGCAACCATCTCAAGATGTGCAAGCTCCTCGGTTCCAATATCTGTCAAAAGTCCTGCAACCTTCCGGTTCTCCATGGAATATCTCTGGGAGAGATAGCGCATGGAAGCACCCATCTCGCCATCGGGTCCACCATACTGACTGATAATAAAGGAAGCCATCTTCGCATTCGGCTGCGTGATATTAACCGGATACTCTAAGCGTTTCTCATACAACCACATACCTTGCCTCCTTCCCATGGAAGCGGATAATCCGTCCATGTAAAATACGCATCATACGGAGCCCCGTCATACGCGAGTGTGCAGCCGCACATCGCACAATACCTTTGTTTTGCCTGCCGGAGCATTTCTACACACTGGTTAAAATACGCGATACCATCCGCATCGTCCGGGTGCGTATCCAGATAAAGCAGCATATCGTATGCGCAGAAATTGAGCATGCCGATCCAATCGTTAAGCTGGGACACACTCATGTTATTCATGGTCATTGTGTTCATCTTCTCTTACCTCCTGCTCCCAGGAAAGGTTTATCCAGCTCCGGAAAGATCGTTCCGGTATTCCATGCCCTCTGCGGCTCATACGCGCGGGTGAAGTTCTGCCACGGCACATAAGCCATCGCCGCCTCGTATCCGGACGGGCAGCTTCCATCCATCGGATTAATTAAGTTCTGATTCATGGATGATCCTTTCTTATATGCAATTACACTATATAATATACAAAAAAGAGCCACAATGTGACTCTTTTTCTTCCGAAGCCGGATTCCATATAAACGCCGGCTATACTATTCATTCTTTTGTAACTATATAGCTCAGACAGTTCTTTTAGGGCTGCAACGGATGGTTCAGCTCGTCGATCTTTTGTAAGATCTGCTTTACCTGTTCCGATATTTCTCCCATATAGCGGGTATTGTTCAGAACCTCCCTCTTCATGCTGTCTATCGCCGTCAGGCTGTCCTCCATGCTGCTTCGCAGCTTCTGCCGCCGCACGGTAAAATCCTTGCGGACAGCCTCCATCTTCTTCTCATCCAGCAACAGCATCGGATCATGCGCCCAGAAAGACGCATCAAACAGATGAAGCTGCTCCAGCTGCCCGGTCAGCTTCTCCGTGTAAAAGACCAGATCATCGTTGGTCTGCTTAAAGCGCTCCTGCTCCTTGACCGCAGCCTGAAACTTTTCGTACATATAGGTCAGCTCGTAGGAATTTTTGACATGATATTTCTCGCATGTATAATCGACCGCATTCTTGATGTTGACAAACTTCAGCTTGACACGGTTTTCAAGCAGGATCGCCTGATTGCAGTTGACATCACAGCGCTTGATCTCCTTGGTACAATCCTGATATTTCAGCAGGACATACGCACCGATCAGTGTCGTAATAAATGCCGCGATAAGCAGCATCAGCTGGATATCGTAATCCATGTAGTAGCGCACTACAAGAAGCACCAGCACCGCAATGGAAAAAAGCGCCAAAAGAAGCACCGCGATCCGGCGCAGCATGATCTGCTCCCGCTCGCATTCCTGCTTAAGAATCGTCCACTCGACCTTCTCCCCCTCTAAGTAATGCATATCGCGCTTGATTGCGTCCAGATATGCCTCATTGGATTTGAGCCGCTTTACGGAGGTTGGCACCTCGTCCTCTTCCTCCTGCATCTGCGCGAACTGCGTATCGGTAAGCTGCTTTTCGTTCTTCAAAAGCTGTGCTCTCGTCTCATCCAGCTTCTGGATCTGGCGCGCGGTCTCAAGAATCGGTGCGCGCTCCTGTTCGGACAGCTCCTGCCACAACATAATATCATTAAGCTGCGAGGTTACCTGCTGATATTCACTTCTGGTATTTTCGAGTTCTCTTGAGGAATCGATGATCTCCTCACACAGCTCCACGACATGCCGCCTGCCCGTGACGGTTTTTCGGACAGTCTGTGCCGTCCTGCGCTCGGCAGATCTTCGTCTTGATCCGGGATCATCTGCGGTATCCCTCTCCGGCTGCTCCTTAAGTGGTGCGTAGCCTCCGCCCCAGTCCTCGTCCTCGTTTTGTCTTTTTTTCTTCCGCAAAAAATCAAATATCATATATCAGACCTTACATCCTGCATATTCTGCGATAATCATCCTTCCATTTCAGTATGATATCCCGCAGTTCCTTCTGTTTGCGCATGTGGGCATCCTCACCCACATATCCTGCGATGCGCTCCAGCTGCTCCTCAAGCGCCGCGTTGTCCTCGCCCCTGCTTGCCATCGAAGCCTCGTTCCGGAGTGCCTGCATCGCGGTATCGTCATATCCATGCTCCAATGCAACGCGGATAAAGCCCTGCTCGTCATGGCGGCACCGGTAGCACATCAAAAGCTCCCTGACCGACTCCTCACTGTTGTTCTTTTCGTACGCCTTCTCATAGCAGTTTGCTGCCTCATCAAACAAAAAGAGCCTTGCATACGCCGTTCCGAGGTTGTGCCAGATATTTCCGATTGTTACCGGATTCTCCTCCCTCGCCTCCTCGCTCTCCAACAGATGGCGGTACTCATAGATGCTGCCTAAATACTTCTGGCGTTCCATCAGGCGGTCAGCGCGGATCTTGCTGCACTCAAAGTCAGACTTTTCCTCCATCTCGGCGATCACACTTAGGATATGCTCTGCCTCTTCCTTCGTACAGTACCCGGTCTCTAAGATGATCTCGCGGACAAAGTCGGACAGTTTGCCATTCGTGCGCATGATGTCGCGCAGGCGGTCTGCAAGCCGTATCCGACCCACTTCCTTCTCGATCCAGGTACAGAGCTCCTCACTCATAAAATCGCGCTCGATCAGGTATATGTTGTTCATAAAGTAATAGCAAAGCTCTTCCAGCGAATACACATTGACAGATACCCCGTCAATATAATATGGCATTGCCGCTATCGGTTCTTTGCATAAAAGAAGTTCGCCCACAAAAAAGCCTCCGTCAGACAGACATCATATAACGCCAGTTCTTATCCGTGCTGCGGTAAAACTCGCCGAAGCCCAGATCCTTGATCTCAATCTCTACCTTGTCATCCGCAACCGGCTTTGCCGTGATCCGAAGCCGCGTCGTCTTGTCCGGTCTCTGCGGAATATCCGTCAGTTCAAGTGTCTCGATCTTTGCCTCACGGCTGTTTGGAAGCTGTTTCCAGAAATCGATCTCGCAGCTTCCGTTTAGGATAACCTCACACTCTCCCCGCGTCTCAAACCAGTTCTTTCCGGCACTGATCAGGTTAAAAAACTCAAGCCTTCCCTGATTGCGCACCTTGAGACTGATGTTAAATTTCATTTCGTTTTCGCCCATGTAGATATAGGGCCATGACTCCTCATTGTCCCGGATCCATGCACCGTAGCAGGCACCCTTGGAATACAGGTTCTTCCCGACAAATGCCCGCCGTCCCCGGCACAGAAATACCAGTGACTCTTTCATCCAGTCACCGTCAAAGCCATCCCCGACCAGATATACAGCGGAAATGATCTTATTCTCAAACGCCTTCTGTAAGATCCTGCCAAAATCGGCATCGCGGTCAACGCCGAGCGCCTGCCTGCTGCTCTCCGCGATCGTAACGACCTGCGGTGTCGTGCGCATATTGCGCGACAATGCATAGTAATACAGGTTGTCCTGATTGCATTCGAGCAGATACACATCGTGCACCCACAGATCCGGCTTCTGATTGAGTGCAAAAAAATAAAAGCACTCTCTATGGTCGATCACCATGAACTGTTCCTTGGAAAAGCCAAGCTTGGAGGCTGCTTTCCACAGCACATCCATGTTCTCCCTCGTAAGACGGTCAACCGTTATCACAAGGCGGTCACAGTAGATAGGGTTGCCAAGCTTCTGCGGAAGCTGGATCAGCTTCTTTAAGAAAAGCGTAAGCAGCTCCTCCGCCTCAAAGCTCTCGTCCTCCATGCGGATGCTTTCGTGGTTCACCGCACGTTTTAGCAGGTTGTCCACGCAGATCATCTCGCTGGTCTTTGCAAGGCGTCTCGCGTCCTCACCGTAGTACCACTGTCCAAGCCCTTTTCGCTTGGCGAGCACCAGCGGGATCTGGTACATTTCGCTGCCCGCAACCGTACTTACCGTATCAGGTTCGCTCATATTCGGTTGAAAATAACTTATCATGGCATAACGGTCATTCAGATCGATGCCAAGATAATACGGGATACGTTTTGCCTCCACGTTTTATCCTTTCTTACAATAGCTTAAACAGCTTCTCCGTCACTTCCTGATATCCTGCGTACTGCTTCATGTTGTGGTAAAGTGCCTTCTCATCCTGCAGGGTATTGGAGATCATCATCTGGTTGAGCAGATTGTATCTGCTTAAGTCATTCTCACTGTATACATCATTGTTGGCAATGCGGCTGCTCTCCGTCACCTGTACTTCATTGCCGTACTCCTCCGAGATGTAATACTGCACCATCTCACCGAAGAACATCACGAATGCCTTCACGAAAATGCCATCGTACACATCCGGCATATCCTCCGCGATAAACTGCTCTCCATCCTCATCCCGGCTGTAATGCAGCACCACATGGTTGCGCGGGTTGGTGCGGTATTCCAGAAATATCTTATCGTAAAAATGATATTTCTGCACAAGTCTGTGATCAAGCTTCTTGAAGAAACCGAAATTCATATTGCGGCAGGTATACTCGGATAACAATTCATCCTCGATCTTATACTGCGCGTCATCCGTACCCGGACAATCCGAGTAGAACTTTAACAGGGCGAGCTTGCACGCATCGTTTAGCTCCATCCGGTACACATAGCGCGCCTCGATCATCTCAAAAACATACTTCTCCACCGCCGTGCGATATACAAAATAATCATGCGCCCGGTAGGAAAGATACGCCAGCACCACCAGTTCTCTTCCACCGTCCTCATAGTAGCTCTGGAAGATTTCATCCGCCTGCGGCAGGATATGATCGGCATACATCATCTGGACAAGAATGCGCTCCTCCAGCTCAAAGGTCTCCACATGAAAATCCTTTGCAGCCTTCCACAGTGCGCACATCTGCTCTGTCGGACCATTGTAATACCGGCTCATGTAAAGCAGCATGTCCTCATTATACTTGCCCGCATAAAAAGCCTGCTCAACCAGAAGGGAAAGCGCATCGTCCTCCTCCCCGCCGAGCGTGTGGATCATATAGCTTGCAAGCGCGACCTTGGAGGCGGAGCCAACCTGATCGATGCCAAACTCCGTAACCATCGCGTATGCCTTCTCGTACTTGTGATTCTGTGCGAGCAGCTCCATCATAAAACGCCGCGTCTCCGCCGGCATCCACGAGAAGTCCGTCTCATCCAGATATTCCTTTAGCGTCGCATCGTACTCTCCGGTCTGATAGAATCGCACGATCTCCGGAACGATCTCTGCCTGATACTCCGGGCTTAGATCCGTTGCGAACAGGATTCTCCGGAAAAAGCGCTTATCGCTGGAAACAAACGTCAGATACGTCTGTCTTGTATCAAAGTAGGACACGATATAAGAAAGCTCGTTCGGTGCGAGCGTCATGCATTTTTCCTCGAATGCCGCCGCATCCATAAGCGGTTCGATGCGGTAGGAAACACTTCCCGCATAGCGCCGTCCCTTGGCATCCTCAAACAGGATCACATACTCTCTGGAATAGAGCTGGAAATATGCCGTCTGGTCGGAAATCGGTACGATCTGCGGATCGCGGAGCTGTCTCTGATAGATAAAAGCGCGCACCATGCGTTTGTCATCCACGTACAGCTTATTGGTATAGAGAATGTGGGACAGTGCGTGTGCGATCTCCTCATTGATCAGACCAAGCTCAAGCATATCACGGTAGACAACCGCAAGGTTGTCATCCATGTGTTCCTGCTCCACCTGTTCCATCGCAAAGCGTCCCATTGCCCGCCGGTATTTGTGATATGTCTCCGGATCTTTCTCTTTGTTAGCAATGATATTGTTGTACAAAACCGCCAGCTTACGGTAAGGCACCTTGCTCTCGTACTGGAAATACATCTGGATGATCTTCGGCACAGCGGCGATCTCCCGCTCATCCGCAGAAAGCAGATACGCCTCGTACAGTCCGGTGATCCGAAGTTCCTGCCCGATCCCCTGCTCATACCACTTGTGATAGCATTTGTCGTACTGCTGGCCGCGGATCAGATAGCTGCAGATGATCCCGACATTGGCAGGCTTCGGGTTGACCTCATACGCCGCCACCAGAAGCTGGTACATGACCGGATCAAAGGCTTTGCTCGCCTCCACGATCTGGAAGATCTGGATGGAAATATCCTTCGTGATCGCCTTGTGCCGGATCGCCCAGCGCAGGATGCGCACCTCAAACTTATCCAGCTTCGTCAGTAGATACGGATCCTGCCAAATCAGATAGTACGCCTCCAGATACAGATACGGGGACGCACAGCCCTTTAACACCCAGTATTCGATTGCCTTGAGCTTGTGTGCGTTGTTGTTGTAATACTCCTCCTCCAGAAAGGACAATACCCAGAATAGCATGACCGAATCCGGGTTTTCCCGGAAGATTGCCTCGATCTCATGCGTCATCCGGTCCACATAGGACGGTTCGCGCTCCATCAGCGTCATCAGATACAGATAATATCCCCAGACAGGCGCCTTGCGGTCGATCCATTCCCGTTTGAAGTCGTCGAGGATCCACTCTGCCTCCTGCCTCTGGCGGTTGATGATAAACACCTGCGCCTTCATCAGCGGATACATCGGCTCCTCCGGCAGCATCGCATGCAGATGATCCAGAATCTCGATCGTCTCATTCGCCCACACGCCGGTCACGATCCGCTTCAGGCGGTACGCCTGGTACAGCTCCATGATGCCGACCTTGCATTCTCGGATATCCAGCCGGTCTTTTCTTGCATTTTCATCAATCTCTGCTGCCTTTGACGCGGTGACAGAGACGGTGTAGGACTGATGCGGTCCCGTGAATGTGATAAGCCCGGTATTTTTGCCCGCATGCAGCTTCTCGTGATCGATATAGAACTCAAAGAAGCAGGAGCTTCCGATAAAGTCCTCCGTCGTGATAAGACTCTTGGAAAGCTGTATAAAATCGCCCTTGACTGTGATCTCGATCGACAAAAAGCCCCACTGGTTCTTCGTGATCTCGACCGTCTCCTTGTACGTCTGTGCAAGAGCAGTATATTCATACTCCGTCTTTGCCACAGAAAAGGTGACCGGTTCCTTCTTGCGGATTCCGACTAAAAACTCCTCCAGATTCTGGTTGGAAGGCTTCGCCCCGATCATTCCGCGGTAGATCATGGACTCCTTCAGTTCTTTTTTCTTGATGATATTTGGAAAACTCTTGTGATAGAACAGCTGGTATGCCTCGTCCCAGTTATCCTTTGCCAGATTGGAAAAATCATAAAGCGTCTCAACCGTTCCGGTAGATGCATGCGCATATCTCTTGGAAATGGACACACAAAAAGAAAGACTGTATTCCTTCTGGTTGCATACAATCACAAACTCGCCCTTCTGTGTCTCGCCTTCTGTAAGTCCCTTGCTGTGAAACCGGTAACGGATATGGACTTCTCTTCCCTCGAACTGTGGTGTGAGGCATTCCATTCTCGCGTTGGTGGAGTACACCACACCGCGCAGGAGCAGATCCTCCGATGCCGTGAAGGAAAAATCCCCGGACATTTCGGTATTCTCTGTCACATCCAGCTCGATAGAGTCCTTGGAAAACGATAAAACAGGCTTCGTATATTCAAATTTGCCTCTGGCTATCTGCCGGATGCGCTTACGCACGAAATCACCCGCTTTATATTTATCTGTATGTATTCTTCTTTATGAACAAAATATAACAATATTCGTCCACAATTATATACGATTTTGACAATTTTCGCAAGATAAAACGGCAGGTAATCCGATTCTCCCTGTAAGGATTTTGGACTGCCTGCCGTATGGCTATGCGTGTATTCTCTTTTTGCGGTTACTGAACTTTTCGTAGCCCCACTCTACCCAGATACTTAGGTATCGTAAGCACGGTTCCGTGATCAGCGCAAAAATCACCATAAGCATTGCCGTCTGCTTGGAGATAAACGTGATCGCGAAAAATTCGCTCACGCAGAACATGCAGAACAGCCAGCCTGCCACCAGCGAAACCATCATGACCGCATGCAGCTTGTTCATCGGTCTTGCAATGCGGTAAAGGATCATAAAGCCTACGATTGCCACAAGCACCGTGCAGGAGGTTGATAAGCTGTCAAGGTTGACACGGAACTCCCTGCAGAACAGCACCAGACCGCTCACGACGATAAAGTCCGTGATTCCTGCCGGAAATGCCTTTACAAGCACATTGGCAAGGAAATGCCCCTTGATCTGCTCCTTATTCGGTTCGAGCGCAAGGACGAAGGACGGGATTCCGATCGTAAACATACTGATGAGTGATACCTGTGTCGGTTTCAGCGGATAATCCCAGACCAGAAGGACGGAAAAGATCGCCAGCAGCATGGAAAAGATATTCTTTACAATATAAAGTGCCGCCGAGCGCTGGATGTTGTTGACCACTCTGCGCCCCTCCATGACAACGGACGGCATCCTTGAAAAGTCGGAATCCAAAAGAACGAGCTGCGATACGTTGGAAGCCGCATCACTTCCCGACGCCATCGCAACGCTGCAATCCGCATCCTTTAACGCAAGGACATCGTTCACACCGTCTCCGGTCATTGCAACCGTCTTTTTGTGCGCCTTAAGCGCCTGTACCAGATAGCGTTTCTGATTCGGTGTCACTCTGCCGAATACCGTATATTCTTCAACCGCATTGTAGTAATCCTTCTTCGTCTTAAGCTCTGAGGCATCGATGTAACGCTCTGCCCCCGCAATGCCTGCCTCCTTTGCGATCACGGACACCGTCAGCGGATTGTCGCCGGAGATGACCTTGATCTCCACGTCACGCTCCGCAAAATAGCCAAACGTCTCCTTCGCGCCCTTTCGGATCGGGTTCGACAGCATCACAAAGCCGAGCGGCTTTGCCGCCTCCGTAAGTGGCTTTCCGTCCAAAGTTCCCGGATACTCCGCAAACACCAGCACGCGGAAGCCCTGTCCCTGGTAGTGGCTTAATGTCTCCTCATATGCACCGATCTGATCCTTTAAGATAAATTCCGGAGCGCCGAGAACGTAGCCCGTATCATCTATGACCGCACCGGAATATTTCGTCTCGGAAGAAAATCCGAATACCTTCTGCGCACGGCGCGAGGAGCCATCGTTAAAATACTCCTGCATTGCCGCCATCGTCTCATTATCCCGCTGCATACTCTGTGCAAAATCAGAGATCAGCTTTTTCAGTGCCTGATCCGGCTCGCTATCCTGCTCTTTCGCGTCCGTCTCCGCTGCACACAATTCCTTTTTCTGGTCAGCTGGCTCCTTAACACCCGTAAAAGCGTACACCTTCATGCCCGGCTCCGTGATGGTTCCGGTCTTATCGACACACAGTACATTTACGCGCGCAAGTGTCTCGATACACTTCATGTCATGCACCAGAACCTTTTTCTTTGCGAGCCGCACAGTGCTGACCGCCATTGCAACACTCGCGAGCAGATACAAGCCCTCCGGGATCATTCCGATCACGGCAGCGACCATTCCCGTCACGCTGTCGTACATCCCCATCTCATTAAAGAAGAAGGACTGGACAAACAGTGCAATGCCGATCGGCACAACGAGGATTCCAAGAAAAATGATCAGATAATTCAGGGAGCGGATCATCTCCGACTGCTCGCCGTCCTTGGACTTGGTTGCCTGCAGTGTCAGCTTGGAGATATACGATTCCCTTCCAACCTTTGTCAGCCGTGCAACCGCACGCCCGGACACCACGAAGCTTCCGGATAACAGCGGATCTCCCGGCTGCTTTGCGATTTCGTCTGCCTCACCGGTGATAAGTGCCTCGTTGACCTGTGCGCTTCCGTCGACCACGACCGCATCCGCCGGGATCTGACTTCCCGCCTCGAAGATCACAATGTCATCACGCACCAGCCGGTCGGACGGCAGTTCGCTTATCCTGCCCTCACGAACCGTCTTTGTCTTTGGCGCATTTAAAATAGATAAGCGGTCAAGCACCTTCTTTGAGTGTACCTCCTGAATGATTCCGATTGCCGTGTTGGCAAGAATGACACCTAAGAAAAGCATATCGCGCCACGCGCCTACCAGAGCAAGCAGCATGCCGAGGATTGCAAAGATCAGGTTAAAATACGTAAATATGTTCTCTTTAAAAATATCCGATACGGATTTGGTTGCGGACTCCACCTTGCAATTATCCACATGTGCTGCAAACCGCTCCTCGACCTCTGCACGGGTAAGTCCCGCAGCCGGGTCGGTTTCCTTCTCCGGAACCGGTATATGTTCAGTGATCTGTTCATTTTTAACTGCTATGTCTGTTTTGTGTTTCATCCTGCGTCCCGCCTGTTGTCTCTCATAATAGAACTCTATTACCCGATTATTCCATATATTACCAAACAATTTTTTAAAGTCTTTATTATATACTACCCATTTTGTCTGCTTTTTCCTAGTAGGTTCATCGAAATTTAATAAAACTTTATGAAATATCAAAAAATCCCTCTGGAAAGCGTCTGCCCTCCGGAGGGAAATCATATATTTTATGCTCTTGCAGAAAGGTACTCGTGGATACCCTTTGCTGCCGCTTTTCCCGCACCCATTGCAAGGATAACGGTCGCTGCACCGGTAACGGCATCTCCTCCGGCATATACGCCTTCCTTGGAGGTTGCACCGGTGTCCTCGGTTGCAACAATACATTTTCTGCGGTTTGTCTCAAGTCCTGCCGTCGTAGAAGAGATCAGCGGATTCGGTGAGGTTCCGAGTGACATGATAACGGTGTCACAGTCGATCTCGTACTCAGAGCCTTCGATCTCAACCGGGCTTCTTCTTCCGGACTCATCTGGCGCTCCAAGCTCCATCTTGATCAGACGGATGCCCTTTACCCAGCCGTTGTCATCGACAAGGATCTCGGTCGGATTCTGAAGGAGATCAAAGATGATTCCTTCTTCCTTTGCGTGATGGACTTCCTCTTTACGGGCAGGAAGCTCTTCCTCGCCGCGGCGGTATACGATATGTACCTCTGCGCCAAGACGGAGTGCGGTTCTTGCAGCATCCATCGCAACGTTTCCACCACCGACAACGACAACCTTCTTGCCGTGAGAGATCGGTGTCTCGTAGCCTTCCTTAAATGCCTTCATAAGGTTGTTTCTGGTAAGGAACTCATTTGCAGAAAATACGCCGTTTGCCTGCTCTCCCGGTATTCCCATGAATCTTGGGAGTCCTGCACCGGAACCGATAAATACTGCCTCAAAGCCTTCCTCTGCCATGAGCTCGTCAATCTTTACAGATTTTCCGATTACGACATTGGTTTCTATTTTAACACCAAGTGACTTTACATTCTCCACTTCTGCGGCGACAACCTTGTCCTTCGGAAGACGGAACTCCGGAATACCGTAGCTTAACACGCCGCCCGCCTGATGCAGTGCCTCAAAAATGGTAACATCATAACCGAGCTTTGCAAGGTCTCCGGCACAGGTAAGTCCTGCAGGACCGGAACCGATCACTGCAACCTTGTGTCCGTTCTTCTTCTCTGCTGTCTTTGGCTTGATGCCGTTCTCTCTTGCCCAGTCAGCAACAAAGCGCTCCAGCTTTCCGATAGCGATTGCCTCGCCCTTGATGCCGCGGATACACTTGCCCTCGCACTGGCTCTCCTGCGGACATACACGTCCACATACTGCCGGGAGTGCGGAGGACTCGGAAATGATCTGATAAGCCGCCTCAAAGTTGCGTTCTTTTACCTGTGCGATAAATGCCGGAATGTTGATAGATACCGGGCATCCCTTTACACACAGCGGATTCTTACAATTTAAGCAACGGGAAGCCTCTGCGACAGCCTCCTCCTCGTTGTAGCCATAACATACCTCTTCAAAATTCGTTGCACGGACCTTTGGCTCCTGCTCACGAACCGGAACTCGTACCATACCTTCCATTATTTGTCACCTCCGCACTGTCCACATCCACCGTGGTGGGTGGCACCTTCTTCATAAGCAAGCTTTGCTCTGCCCTCTTCGGTCTTGTATTGCTGCATTCTCTTCATCGCCTGATCGAAGTCTACCAGATGTCCGTCAAACTCCGGTCCGTCTACGCAGGCAAACTTCACCTTGCCATCAACGACAAGACGGCAGGCACCACACATACCGGTTCCGTCAACCATGATCGGGTTCATGGAAACGATCGTCGGAATGCCAAGCTGCTTGGTGAGCAGACATACAAACTTCATCATGATCATCGGTCCGATGGACACGCACAGGTCGTAGGTCTTGCCCTCATCGACAAGTGCCTGAAGCTGCTGGCAGCCGTTGCCGTGGAAGCCGTAAGAGCCATCGTCGGTTGCGACATAGACATTCTTTGCGACAGACTTCATCTCGTCCTCGTAGAACAACAGATCCTTGCTGCGGTAGCCGATGATGACATCCGCATCGATTCCGTGCTCATGAAGCCATTTTACCTGTGGGTAAACCGGAGCTGTTCCAAGACCACCCGCGATAAAAACGATCTTCTTGTCTTTATTCTTCTCTAAATTCTCCTCTAAGCATAACTCGGAAGGACATCCAAGAGGTCCGACAAAATCTTCCAGTGCATCCCCCTCCTGCAATGCCATCATGCGCTCGGTTCCGGCACCGATCGTCTGCACAACGATCGTGACAGTCTCCTCCTTGCGGTCATAATCACAAATGGTAAGCGGGATTCGCTCTCCATACTCATCGGTTTTTGCAATAATAAACTGTCCCGGCAGACATTCTCTGGCAACGCGCGGTGCCTTGATATCCATAAGGACAATGTTATTCTGCAGTTGTCTTCTGCGAACAATTTGGTACATGACTTTCCTCCTAGATGTTTACGAATGATTCGTAGTTCATTTTGCGGTCGTATTTTGCCGCGATAAAGCGTTAAACAGCTATATCTTTCTTATAATAACGAAAATGAGAAAAATACGCAATATGTTTATGAGAAATATACAAGTTCATCTTCCGGTTTTTGTGCCGGAGTGATGGAAACCGGGTAAAGAACCGGTCCTTTTCCCTTATATTCCCTTGCAAATTCCACATGGATCTTCGCCTCGATGTTGATCCATGATTTGTGCGCGATCTCGTTCTCGCGGTCATACTTGCACTTAAACCCGATAAACTGCACATCCTCGATGCAGCAGGTCATCGCAAAACGTCCCGGTACAAAAATACCCTTTTTCAGGTTGTCCGGGTTGTAGCACAACGCAAGGAACCTGACGGTCTTACCCTCGTACTTTTTGTAATTCTCCATTGCATCCATATACCAGATTGCATAATCCGCATCGGAAAGCTCGATCACATCCTGATTGATGTCAAACGGAAGCTCCTCCGGGCGCTCGTCGATCGTGCCATCCTTGCGCTCATAGACGATCTGCGCCTTGCGGTTGATGTTCTTGATCGTGCGGCGTAAGTGTCCGCGGTCGGTATCGTCATCCGTCCGGTTAAAAATAACAACATCCGATGCAAATACCTGCTCCTGCATCATGGCACGCATATTGTTCATATACAGGTCGAATGTGGTCGAATCCACCGTTGTCAGATGCTGGACGATCGTCCACCCCTCCGGGAGCGGCGCATCAAGGATCTTGTCCATGCCCCATGTGCCGTTGTACTCGATAAATACCTGTTCCGGCAGATACGACTTGTTGATCTCGTTTAGCTTTTCAAGCGTAAACTCTTCCTCGGAATCGATCGTAACCAGCTTGATGTTGATCGTTGCAAGCTTTGCCTCATCGTACTCCTTCTCGCCATCCTCACACATGATGATGATGCCCTTTGCGCCCTCGCCAAAGTTATTTTCAAACAAGGTTTCCTGAACGAGCGACGTCTTGCCGCTGTCCATAAAACCGCTAAATAAATATACTGGAATCTCTTCTGCCATACTGCCTCCTAAATTAGTTCAGACCAAAAATCGCTTCCAGCTCATGTGGATGGATCTCTGTTCCGATTACCACAAGACGTCCTGTGTAATCCGGCTCGCCGTCGCGGAGTTCATACTCGCCTGGAACCATATCAAAGTAGATCCATGAGCCGTCTGTGCTCTCAACCATACCCTTTGCACGCAGGATCGTGTCATCCTCCACGAACTTCTTCAAGATCTCCTCGATCTGGCTGCGCTCAAACTTGTGAGGTGTCTCCTTGCCCCAGCTTGTAAATACCTCATCTGCATGATGATGGTGATGATGCTCGTGCTCGTCATGGTGACCACCGCAGCAAGGACATACGCCATCCTCGTCATGGTCGTGATGATGATGCTCATGCTCCTCGTCATGGTCATGATGATGCTCATGCTCCTCGTCATGGTCGTGGTGATGCTCATGCTCCTCATCGTGGTCATGGTGATGCTCATGCTCCTCATCATGGTCATGGTGGTGCTCATGCTCCTCGTCATGGTCATGATGATGCTCATGCTCCTCGTCGTGGTCATGATGGTGATGATGCTCGTGCTCATGCTCTGCCGCATCCTGTGCATGACGTGCCTCTGCAAGCACCTTCATCTCAAGGTTGTCCTGTCCCTCGATAACCTTAAGGATCTGCTCACCGCTGATTGCCTTCCAGTCGGTTGTGATGATTGCTGCCTTCGGGTTCAACTGCTGGATCTGCTTTACACAGAACTCAAGCTGCTCCGGTGTGGCATTCTGGCTGCGGCTTAAGATCACGGTGGTCGCATACTCGATCTGGTTGTTGAAGAACTCGCCAAAAGCCTTCATCTGCTTGCTTGCCTTTACCGCATTTACAACAGTTACAAGTGCATTCAGCTTTACGCCCTCTGACTCCTCAATGTCGATTACAGATTTCATGACATCGGAAAGCTTTCCGACACCAGATGGCTCGATCAGGATACGATCCGGATGGAACTTGTTGATCACTTCATGAAGGTTCTTTGCAAAATCTCCAACCAGTGAACAGCAGATGCAGCCGGAGTTCATCTCTGTGATCTCAATACCTGCATCCTTTAAAAATCCACCGTCGATTCCGACCTCTCCGAACTCATTCTCGATCAGAACGATCTGCTCGCCCTTAAAGCTCTCCTCGATCATCTTCTTGATGAAGGTTGTCTTTCCTGCTCCGAGGAAACCAGATATAATATCAATTTTTGTCATTTTACATCGCTCCTATCTTTTCTTTTTATATGCCTATGAGGGTTTACACCTATCATGTTTGCCCAACTATTCTACTATTCTTTTCATGAAATTGCAAATTTTTGAAAAAATTATTTGTCAATGCATATGATACAGTTTTTCGTAGATTCCGCCTTTTTGTAAAAGTTCCTCATGCGAACCGCTCTCGGCGATTCCCTCCTCCGTCAGTACCAGAATCTTCTCTGCATTCTGGATGGTCGTAAGCCGGTGTGCGATCACGAACGTTGTACGGTTCTTTGCGAGCTTTTCCAGTGAATCCTGCACCACCTTCTCGCTCTCATTGTCGAGTGCGGAGGTTGCCTCGTCAAAAATCAGTATTTCCGGATTTTTAAGGAATACACGCGCGATGGAAAGCCGCTGCTTCTGGCCTCCGGAGAGCTTGATGCCGCGCTGTCCGATGTCGGTATCGTAGCCGTCCGGGAAGGACATGATAAATTCATGTGCATTTGCATTCTTTGCAGCTTCGATTACTTCCTCCCGCGTACAGCCGGGCTTTCCGTAGGAGATATTTTCAAAGATTGTTCCGGAAAACAGGTACACGTCCTGCTGAACCATGCCGATATGGTTGCGCAGGCTCTTTAACGTCACGTCCCGGATGTCTGTGCCGTCAATGCGGATTGCGCCCTCCGTCACATCATAGAAACGCGGAATCAGTGAACAGAGCGTTGTCTTCCCGGCTCCCGATGATCCCACCAGTGCCATATACGCACCCGCCGGGACATCCAGCGAAACATTGTTTAATACCTTGTCCGCGCCATCCCTATATTGGAAGGAGACATTTTCAAACGTGATGCTTCCCTTCACATCGGTAAGCTCCTTCGCATCCGGCGCATCCTTGATATCCGGCTCGATATCCATGATCTCGCGGAACCGTTCAAAGCCTGTATAGCCATTTTGGAACTGCTCAGTAAAATCGACCAGTGTGCGGATCGGATCGGTAAATACACCGATGTACAGCATGAATGTCAACAGATCCTGAATGTTTAGCTGCCTGTATGCGATCAGGATTCCGCCGACGATGATCACATTTACCTGGATCAACGTAGTAAATACGCCGACTCCCGCCTGAAACGTTCCCATATTAAAGTAGCTGTTCTTCTTCGCCGCCAAAAATCCATCGTTGCCTTTTTTAAACTTTTCATTCTCGACATGCTCATTGGCAAAGGATTTTACCACACGGATACCGGAAAGGTTGTCCTCGATCTGCTCGTTGATCTCCGCGATCTTGACACGGTTCTGCTTAAATGCACGGCGCATCCGCTTATTTAGGATAAATGCAAATCCAAACATGAACGGAAGCACGATAAACGCTGCAAGAGCCAGCCACTTATTGATGTTTAGCAGAATGACAAACGCTCCTACGATCTTGAGCAGCGATAGAATGATATTCTCCGGTCCATGATGCAGCAGCTCCGTGATATCGAACAGATCGGATGTGATACGGCTCATAAGCTGCCCGACCTTCGCATCGTCATAGAAGGAAAAGGACAGCTTCTGCATGTGTGCGAATATCTCCGCACGCATATCGTATTCCATCTTTGCGCCCATCACATGTCCGTAATTGCCGATAAAAAATTTACTAAAGCAGTCTACTGCCAGAAGCGCGAACAGGAAAATTCCGATATAGATCATCCTTTGCACGATCACTTCCGGCTCCATATAGATCAGTGTTGTTGTGACATACCGCACCACCAGCGGTATCGTCAGCGCCACTCCCGCTGAGAGCATCGCAAAGAACATATCCGCCCAGAAAATTCCCATATACGGCTTATAGTATCCAAACATCTTCTTCAAATTTTCCTTCAATTCCTCATCTTCCTTTCCCTCTTTATCCTCCCGTACCCCACATTTCACATATTAACTTACCGCCTTTTACACATTTTAGTATATTATCGCGCTTCTTTCCTTTTTAGAAAGTCATTCCACAAAAATTGCAGAAATTCTTTCAACCGTTCCAGCGGTGATACGATTGTGTCTTTGTACGGCTTTGACACTCCTCGCCCGACTGCTTTGTGTCAGACGGACTTGCACTCAAACTTTCTAGTCTGCCTAAGTGGGCGGTCTCGCGAAGTTGATATTAAAGCATGCGACGCGAACTCGCATTTTATGTACTTTATATATTTACACAACAAGCTCAGACAGCGCGTTCGCATGCTTACATTTCGCTCGGCACGCCCACCAAGGCAGACACGAAAGTTCTCGGATGACAAGTCCGCTCTGACGCAAACAGCCGGGCTGGAGTGTTCAAACCTTACGAAGACATAATCAATAAATAAACCGCTGGTCGGTTGAACTAGAATTTCGTAATTTTTGCGGTGCTTTCTAACCAAAGGGAAGAAATGCGATAATATATTGATATATGTAAAATAAATGTGTAAATGAGTATGTGAAATATGGGGTGCAGATGCATGATCTAAAAATATGAAAAGGAACTACCAAAAATGGTAGTTCCCCTGATCATACATTAATTGTATTTTCTTTTTCTAGCTGCTTCAGATTTCTTCTTGCGCTTAACGCTTGGCTTCTCGTAATGCTCACGCTTACGGATTTCCTGCTGGATACCAGCCTTAGCACAGTTTCTCTTGAATCTGCGTAATGCGCTATCTAAAGTCTCATTCTCTTTTACGATAACACTTGACATTTGCTTTCCTAACCTCCCTCCAGTTGCTTATTGTGCACCAACTGTAGGTATTTCTAATTGCACTAACAGATATTTTAGCAAAATATCCATTTTTGTCAAGAGGAATCTCAAAAATTACTTTAAATAATTACAGCATTGCTTCCAGAGCATTCTTTGCTTCTGCGATCGCATCCGGGATACCGGCAGGATTCTTGCCGCCTGCCTGAGCCATGTTCGGACGACCGCCGCCGCCACCGCCGACCTTCTGGGCAATCGCTTTGATGAGGTTGCCCGCATGAGCACCCTTCTTCTGGGCTTCATCGGTTGCCATTGCGATCAGGTTGACCTTGCCCTCGCAGTCAGATGCCAGAACAACGACACCCTCGCCGATCTTGGTCTTTAACTGGTCGCCGAGATCACGCAGTCCGTTCATGTCTACGCCAGATACGCTGACAGCCAGAAGCTTTACGCCCTTAACCTCAGTAACCTGATCCATAACATCGCCGAGTGCATCCTTTGCAGCCTTGCTCTTTAAGGACTCATTCTCGCTCTGTAACTCCTTAAGCTCTGCCATCAGCTTCTCCAGACGCTCGGTAAGGTTTGCCGGAGTAGATTTTACAACCTTTGCAGCAGCCTCAAGCTCTTTTTCGATCTTCGCATAGTAAGCAAGCACGTTATCTCCGGTAAGTGCCTCAATACGGCGCACGCCTGCAGCGACACCGCTCTCGGAAATGATCTTGAATGCAGCGATATCAGAAGTATTCTTTACATGTGTACCACCACAGAACTCCTTGGAGTAATCTCCCATAGAAACGACACGAACCTTCTCGCCGTACTTCTCACCGAAAAGTGCCATTGCTCCGGTCTTTTTTGCCTCATCGACGGTCATTACGTCGGTGCGTACCTCAAGTCCCTCTGCGATCTTGTCATTGACGATCTGCTCTACGCGGGCGATCTCATCCGGTGTCATGGCAGCAAAATGGGAAAAGTCAAATCTGGTACGCTCGCTGTCCTGATAAGAACCAGCCTGCTCAACATGTGTTCCAAGTACTTCTCGAAGAGCCTTCTGGAGCAGATGCGTTGCGGAATGATTGCGGCAGGTTCTTGCCCGAAGCCTCTCATCAACCGAAAGAGTAACCTTCTCGCCGGTGCGGATCATTCCCTCGGATACATATCCGACATGTGCATATCGGTTGCCGACTACCTTGACGGTATCCTCAACAACAAAGGTTCCGCCCTCAGAAGTAATGATACCCTTATCGCCCTGCTGTCCACCCATCGTTGCATAAAACGGGGTTGCCGGAACGATGATAGAGCCCTTCTGTCCATCGGAAAGTGCCTCAACCACTTCTGTCTCGGTAGTAAGGAATACAGCCTCTGATATATCACTTGTCCGGTCATATCCGGTAAACTCAGTTGTAACCGGTGAGTCGATCTCATTGTATACATTGGCATCTGCCCCCATGTAGTTCGTCTCTTTACGGGCACCACGCGCAGTCGCACGCTGCTTCTCCATACATGCAGCAAAGCCTTCCTCATCATAAGAGAATCCCTTTTCCTCAAGGATCTCCCCTGTAAGATCGATCGGGAATCCGTAAGTATCATAAAGCTTGAATGCATCCTCGCCGGAAAGCGTCCTGCTGCCCTCTGCCTGCATCTTTGCTTCCATATCTGCCAGAATGGAAAGTCCCTGGTCGATCGTCTTTGCAAACTTCTCTTCTTCCTGGGTAAGTACCTTTAAGATAAAATCCTTCTTCTCTTCCAGCTCAGAGTAGCCATCCTTGCTCTCGTTGATAACGACCTGTGCGATCTTTGCAAGGAATGTTCCCTCGATTCCGAGCATTTTTCCATGTCTTGCGGCACGACGGATGATCCGGCGGAGTACATATCCTCTTCCCTCGTTGGACGGCATAACACCATCGGAGATCAGGAATGTAGAAGAACGGATATGGTCTGTGATCAGACGGATGGATACGTCATCTAGAGCATCCGTCTCATAGGTCTTTCCGGACAGTTCGCATACCTTGTCGCGGATTGCCTTCATGGTATCAATATCAAATACGGAGTCTACATCCTGCATGACAACGGCAAGACGTTCAAGTCCCATACCGGTATCAATGTTCTTGTTCTCAAGCTCCTCGTAGCCACCATGTCCGTCACCGTTGAACTGGGTAAATACGTTGTTCCATACCTCCATGAAGCGGTCACAGTCACAGCCTACCTTACAATCCGGCTTGCCGCAGCCGTACTTGGCTCCGCGGTCGTAGTAAATCTCTGAACACGGTCCGCAAGGTCCTGCGCCATGCTCCCAGAAGTTGTCACACTCACCGGTCACCGGATCACGGTAAAAACGTGTAATGCGGTCAGCCGGAACGCCGACTTCCTTCGTCCAGATGTCAAATGCCTCGTCATCCTCGCCATAGATGGAAGGATACAGACGATCCTCCTCAAGTCCGAGAACCTTCGTCAGGAATTCCCAGCTCCAGGCAATCGCCTCATGCTTAAAATAATCGCCAAAGGAGAAGTTACCAAGCATCTCAAAGAAGGTAAGATGTCTTGCGGTCTTACCGACATTCTCGATGTCTCCGGTACGCACACACTTCTGGCATGTGGTCACTCTTCTTCTCGGCGGGATCTCCTGTCCTGTAAAATATGGCTTCAGCGGTGCCATACCTGCATTGATAAGCAGCAAGCTGTTATCATTGTGTGGCACAAGCGAAAAGCTCTTCATTGCAAGGTGTCCCTTGCTCTCAAAAAACTCTAAGTACATGCGGCGCAATTCATTTACGCCATAACTCTTCTTCATTACTCGTCTCCTCCGATGTTATTGTCTGCTGTCGCAGCTTTTGCGTTCTTTTTCTTGCGAAGGCGGATTCCAACATAAGCTCCGCATCCGCCGACCGCGGCCAAAACCACCATAATCACCAAATACTGTGCAATGCATAAAAGAAACTCAGCCATAGTATCTACCTCCGTTTATCAAATCTTTATTATATATGATATCCTTTTCAAATTCAAGAGTTGTCTCCAAATGGAAATACCTGATTTTCCCGTTCGATCTCGATGATGCGGTCCGCCATGCCAAGATTGGAGATCCGCTTCTTGTAGGTTCGTATTCCGCTGTAATCCTGCCACATGTGCATCGGGAAAATATACTCCGCATCCGTGTGCCGTATAAAATAATCAATTCCAAGGAACTGATTCTCCTTCAGCCGGGGATCCATCGGGATAAATGCAAGGTTGATCGGCTTTGTGGCAAGCTTTCTGATCTGGTGGCGGTACTCACGGCTCATCCTGCCGTTGATCAGGTCTCCTGCGCCCTCCAATTTCCAGTCGTTCAAGTCGCCCGCATGGAAAATGGATATGCCGTTGTACTCCACATAAAAGGCAACGCCCGCATCCGTCGAGCGCAGCGTCTGGATCTCCATGCCGTCGAGCTTGTAGGTGTGATCCGCCGTCACAAATGTGACAAGGTCGCGCACCGCCGGATCGATATCATGCTTTTTCAAGAAATTCGGGCTGATCCGTATATCCTTTGACAAAATGTAATGGATATTGGTATAGTGCTCACTCCACCGCAGGATGTCCATATCGAAATGATCCCTGTGCGTATGGCTTGCAAACATATAGATCGGTGTGTCAGGCTGGTAGGTCGGGAGCTTCCCGGTAAAGTGATAGCCCTCCACACGGTCGCCACCGAAATAATCAAAGATCAGCACCTTGTCATCGACTTCAACCAAAAAACAGCTATGATGAATAAAAATTACCTGCATTGTGTTCTCCTCTATTCCAGTACACTTTCCATTCCCTTGATGGAATCCGTGACAAGTCTTGTGAACTTGGCAGCAACCTCGTCCGCGGTTCTCTGTACCTCCTCATGAGTCAGGGAGAACGGAGAAATTCCTGCTGCAAGGTTCGTTATGCAGGAGATGCCGACAATGCGCATTCCCATGTGGTTTGCCGCGATTGCCTCGCACGCCGTGCTCATTCCGACGGCAGCTGCGCCGAGCAGCCTGCACATGGCAACCTCCTCCGGGGTCTCATACTGTGGTCCGGTCATCTGTAAATAAGTGCCCTCCTGCAATACCAGATCCTGATCGAGTGCTGCCTTCCTCACGATCTTCTGAAGCTGCGGATCGTAGATGCCGCTCATATCCGGGAATCTTGTCCCAAGCTCGTCGATGTTTGCGCCGATGAGCGGTGACGGAACAAACGAAGCGATCTGTCCAGTGATCAGCATGAGGTCTCCCGGCTTCATGCCGAGCTTGATACCGCCTGCGGCATTCGTCAGAAACAGGATCTTTGCACCGAGCAGCTTCATGATCCTCGTCGGCAGTACAACATCCTGCATCGGGTAGCCCTCATAATAATGAATGCGCCCCTGCATACAAACAACCGGAATGCGGTCTACATATCCAAAGATAAATCTGCCGGCATGTCCCGCAACCGTCGATACCGGAAAGCCCTCGATATCCTTATAATCGATGGTGCATACCACCTCGATCTGCCTGGCATAATCGCCAAGTCCGGAACCGAGCACCAGAGCGACCTTCGGCTCAAAATCCGTCACCTTGCGGATACTCTCGTAGCATTTCATCAGTTTTTCATATACTTCATTCATCTGTTTTTCCTCGATTCCTGTTTATTTTATTCTATATATTTTTGGATGTGTTTTCCGACAAGTGCCGCGATCGGTCCGATCGTAAATGCCATGATCACGGTCACGATCCCGACCGTTCCGCCACACAGATATCCGATCAGCGTGACAGCGCAGTCCCACAGGATGCGCACCGTCTTAAACGACAGCTTCTTCTGAGCGCCCGCAAGGATAAACGGCAGTGCATCATACGGAGCCGTTCCGAGATCCACGCTCATGTAGACCGCCACCGCAAACACAAAGATTGTAAGCATTACAACCATGATAACTATGCGAAGCCACAGCGCATCAAGGGAAATAGCTTCTAAAAAGTGCTCCCTGATCCATGTCATAAAGTCGCAGGAATACCCCACGATAAACATGTTAAATAACGTACCAAACCCGATCTTAGACTTGTCCTTCCATATTACTACCATAAACAGGCACACGTTTAAAAGTGCCTGCCAGTTGCCAAAGGTCATTCCAAGGCGCTCGGACACGCCAAAATTCATAACCGAGCACGGATCTGTTCCAAGCTCGATCGCATTGAGCCAGGAAATACAAAATCCCATCACAACAACTGCCAAAAAGCACCAGATCATCCGCCGCGCAAAATGTGGCTTCTGATAGATGCCCTTAATAAAAGTCTTCCAATCCAACCGTTTCACCTATTCCTTTACATTTTTCTTTTGTGCTTTATTAGTTTATCGTCTTTTCCTGTAATGTGCAACCCAATCTTTATATGATAATGCAGATCATGCCGCCATTGCTGTCGTTTACGATCTTTTTCATCGTATCCTGCAACTTGAGCTGGCACTCATCGTCCATCTGCGTGATCTTGCTGCGGATGCCGTCCTCCATCCAGTCGCCGAGATTCTTGCCAAAGATATTGGTATTCCATATACCCGCGCTGCTCTCCCTGCCCTCCTTGATATAGTTGATCAGATCCTCTGCCTGCTCCTTGCTTCCGACGATCGGTGCAATCTCGGTGTCGATGTCCGTCTTTATCATGTGGACTGATGGCGAAACCGCTTTCATCTTGACACCGTATTTGCTTCCATGCTGGATCAGCACCGGCTCCTCCAGCGTAATGTCCGACAGTGCAGGCATCACAACGCCATAGCCCTTCTGATCCACCTGCAGCATGGCATCCTTTACCTTGTCATACTCGTCTTTTTTCTGTGCAAGATCCCGGATCATGGAGATCATCTGGTATTCCCCTTCGATCGGCACGCCGGTCATCTCACTCATGTAGTCGTAATAATATTTGTCCGCGACCGTGAGTGTGATGCTGACAGAGCCATCCGCAAGGGAGATCTTATTTAAGATTGCAGACTGGATGTAATGCTCCGGTTCCTCCTCACCGAAAAAAGCATTTTTCCAGTCATCCCTTTTCAGGTCACTCATCTTCGTGATGTGGTTCATCGCACGGATGGCACTTCCGGTCAGATCCCGCTTTACCTTGTTGTCCGAGCCAAGCATCTCCGTCCATTTCGGAATGGAGAAATCCACGCGCGTCACCGGAAATTCCTTTAAGACCGCCTCTAAAATGCTCCACGCATCCTCCTTTTTCATCTGTTTGACATTGACCGCGAGCACCGGCGTGTGGTACTGCTGTTCCATATAACCCACAAGCTGTTTCGTGTCCTCGCTGTACGGCCGCTCGCAGTTTAGGACGATCACATACGGCTTTGCGATGCTTTGCATCTCCTCCATCGTCTCCTGCTCTGCAGCTATGTAATTTTCTCTCGGCAATTCCCCGATCGATCCGTCCGTTGTCACAACGATCCCAATTGTTGCATGGTCGCGGATGACCTTCTGCGTTCCGATCCTCGCCGCATCCGCAAACGGGATCTCCTCCTCCATCCACGGTGTCTTTACCATCCGGTCGCCCTTTTCATCCATGTGCCCGTTTGCGCCATCTACCATATATCCCACGCAGTCGATCAGCCGGACTTTGACACTCTCCCCTTCAGGCAGGGTGATTTCCACCGCCTCCTGCGGGATAAACTTCGGCTCCGTCGTCATGATCGTCTTGCCCTGAGCCGACTGTGGAAGTTCATCGATCGCACGGGTCTTCTGGTTTTCATCCGTTATGTTCGGGATCACACACAAGTCCATGAACTGCTTGATGAAGGTCGATTTGCCCGTGCGGACCGGTCCGACTACGCCGATGTAGATCTCACCGTTCGTCCGCTTCTCAATATCTCTATACAGACCAAATTCTCTTTGCTTCTCTTTTTCCATAAAAAAGACCCCTTTACTCATATATTCCTAATATATGGGTAACGAGGTCTGTTTATGCGTATATTTGTTGTGGAACAAAGAGTCACCTTGTGGCTTACGCTTCCTCTTCGCTCTCAGGCTTCTTCGTCAGTGCTTCGTTTACTCTTGCATACATCTGCATGTAGGTAAGCAGGTGCTTTGCGAGCTTGTTGCTGATCTGGTCTTCGGTCGCACGCCACTTCCAGTTATTGCCGATCGTGGACGGAGTATTGATTCTCGCCTCAGATCCAAGTCCGATCAGATCCTGCATCGGAACGATCGCAAGGTCTGCAACAGATGACCATGCTGCTCTCATCATGCCCCAGTTGTAGCCCTCCTCCTTGGTCAGGTTCAGGTACTTCTTGGCAAAGCGCACAGAAGGCTTCGGAGCAGTCTTCATCCAGCCCATAACGGTGTCATTGTCATGTGTTCCCGTGTATACAACACAGTTGGTTGGATAATTGTGCGGCAGATAATCGCTGTCCTCTCTGGAATCGAACGCAAACTGGATGACCTTCATGCCAGGGAAGCCGGAATCCTTAAGCAGCTTATGTACGGAAGGTGTAAGGAATCCAAGATCCTCCGCGATGATCGGGAGCTTTCCAAGCTTCTTCTCCAGGGTGTGGAACAGATCCATTCCCGGTCCTTTCTTCCAGCAGCCGTTGCGCGCAGTCTCCTCACGGGCCGGGATCGCATAGAAGCTGTCAAAACCTCTGAAATGGTCAATGCGTACGATGTCGTACAGCTTTGAAACGGCACGGATCCGGTTCGTCCACCAGGTATATCCATCCTTCTTCATGACATCCCAGCGGAACAGCGGATTGCCCCAGAGCTGTCCGTCTTCTGAAAAAGCATCCGGTGGGCAGCCTGCAACTTCAATCGGATTGAGCTCCTCATCCAGATAAAACAGGTTCGGATTTGTCCATACATCGGCACTATCCATTGCAACATAGATCGGCACATCACCGATGATACTGATATTCTTCTCGTTGGCATACGCCTTGAGTTCTCTCCACTGCTTAAAGAACAGATACTGTAACATCTTATAAAAGCTGATATCATCTGCATAGGAATTCTTTGCCTCTGCGATTGCAGAAGCCTCACGGTGCTTTAATGCCTCGTCCCACTCTGCCCATGCGACTCCACCGTTGGCATCCTTAAGCGCCATGAACAGGGAATAATCATCCAGCCATGCCTTTTCCTTCTCGCAAAAGTCCTCATAATCTGCCGGAATGTTCTTAACAAAACGCGCATACGCCTTCTTTAAAAGTGCATATCTTGACTCATACATAGTTCCGTAATCAACATAACGGATGCTGCCCCCCCAGTCGAAGGAGTCACATTCTGCCTTCTTCAAAAGCTTATCCTTGCACAGATACTCTAAGTCAATAAAATATGGGTTGCCGGCAAAGCTCGAAAATGACTGATACGGGGAATCCCCATAGCTTGTCTGACAGATTGGAAGTATCTGCCAGTAGGTCTGTCCTGATTTCTGCAAAAAGTCTACGAATTTTCTTGCTGCCTTACCCATCGTTCCGATTCCATAAGGCGATGGCAATGATGAAATTGGCATCAATACGCCACTTGTTCTCATGTTAACTCCTCCTAGTATTCCAAAATACATATTATTTTCTATCATATCATTCTTTTCGTTCACCTGCAACCTCCGTTTTCATTTTACGCACTTGTAAAATTGCGGAGCGGATGTTAGTATAGCCTTTGAAAAAAATAAAATGAGGTATTACAAATGAATGCATATATCAAACATAAAATCGCGCACAACGCGCACAGAGCACTTGTCTCTGTCAAATGGGTCATTTTTGCGATCCTCGTCGGCACCATTGTCGGGCTGTGTGGAAGTGCCTTCTATTTCGGAATGTCGTACGTAACTTTCCTTCGCACGGCACATTCGTGGCTGATCCTTCTGCTGCCTGCCGGTGGACTTGTCATCGTCGGGTTATATCATCTGTTCCACGATGAGAAGGATACCGGGACCAATCTGGTCATCTCCGCGATCCACTCCGGGGATGAACTGCCGTTTCGCATGGCTCCGCTGATTTTTATCTCCACCCTGATCACGCATCTGTTCGGCGGTTCTGCCGGTCGTGAGGGGGCTGCACTGCAGATGGGCGGCAGCATCGGAAACGCGCTCGGCCGTCTGTTCCGTTTTGACGAAAAGGACAAGCATGTGATGATCATGTGTGGCATGAGTGCTGCTTTCTCCGCACTGTTTGGCACCCCGATGGCGGCTGCGATCTTTCCGATGGAGATGGTAAGCGTTGGTGTCATGTACTATATTGCGCTGGTTCCCTGCGTCATCAGTTCCCTTGTCGCACACGGAATCGCAGTCTCCTTCGGTGTCTCTAATGAGCTGTTTCTGATCGGCGAGATTCCGGCGTTTGGCATTTTATCATCGGTAAAAATATCCGTGCTTGCCATCCTGTGCGCACTTGTCAGCATCCTGTTCTGTGTCATTTTGCATCAGACCGGGCATCTATATAAGAAGCTGTTCAAGAATCCGTACCTGCGCGTGTTCGCCGGTGGCTGCCTGATCGTGCTCCTCACCTGTCTGGTCGGAAGCCAGAGCTACAACGGAACCGGAATCAACATCATCGAAAACTGCATCAACGGCACGGTCCGTCCGGAAGCATTTCTGCTTAAGATGATCTTTACCGCGCTGACGCTCGGTGCCGGCTACAAGGGCGGCGAGATCGTTCCGTCCTTCTTTACCGGAGCGGCATTCGGATGCCTGTTCGGCAATCTGCTCGGCTTCTCACCGACACTCTGTACAGCGGTCGGCATGACCTCCGTTTTCTGTGGTGTGACCAACTCTCCGATCACCTCACTGCTTATCAGCTTTGAGCTGTTCGGCTACGATGGCATGCCGTATTTTCTTCTTGCGACCGCATTCAGCTACATGCTTTCCGGCTATTTCGGTCTATATCACAGCCAGAAGATCGTCTACTCGAAATACAAGACCAACTACATCAACAAGGCAACCCACTAGGCTTCTCTGTTGGGCTGTACCGCAAATACCGCGGACTTAGGCAGGATCTCGATATTCTCTGCAGCACTGTACAGGATATCGCATCCTGCCTTTTCCCCGCTTACATATACCTGGAAACGTCCATCAAGCGGAAGGGCTGCTTTCTTTGTCTCCCAGTTTGCATTCAGTGCAACATATACCGTTTCTTCCGGTGTTTCAATCCAGAATGCAACCACATTGTCCGGTGTCGTATTGTCAAAATGCAGCTGCATACGCACCTGTTCCGCGTTCTCAAATCGAAGTGCCGGATGTGCCTTACGGAATGCAATCAGTCCTCTGTAATAGTCGATCAGCGCACGGTGCGCATACGCCGCATCGTAGCGGATATTGTTGGTAAACTTCGGCATATTGTAGCTATTCTCGCACAGTTCATCCGATCCCTCGATCGGCTTTGTCCTGCCAAACTCCTCTCCCAATAAGAAAAACGGAATGCCCTGGCTCGCAAAGACAACCGAAGCACCCAGCCGGTTCATCGCAAGAAGCTCTTTTTCTGTCGCATTCGGGCAGGTGGTCAGAAGCTTATCCCATAGTGTCAGGTTATCATGGCAGGAAACATAGTTGATGACCTCCGCCGGGTTGGCCGCCCATGGTCCGGTCGTTGTATAGGTATAAGCACCGTAATCCACCTGCGGGTGCATCGTTGCACCGGTCACAGAATAGCGGATGTCATTCTCGTAGTGCTCTTTTCCGTTGATAAATCCGGTCTCCAAATGGTAAAACACATGTCCGCGCACCGAATCCCGGATGTCATCCGAGAATGCGCCAATTCCCTTGAGCTTTGAGATATTTGTCTTTAACGCACGCTTGTCATCCGGCAGCGTGGACGCTCCGCCGGTCCAGCCCTCTCCATATAAAAGCACATCCGGGCGGAGCTTATGCAGTTCATCCGAGATTGTCTGCATCGTTTCCAGATCCAGTACCCCCATAAGGTCAAACCGGAAACCGTCGATATGGTACTCCGTCATCCAGTATTTCAGGGAATCCACGATATATTTGCGCACCATCGGACGCTCAGATGCAACCTCATTGCCACAGTCTGACGCATTCGAATATCCGGTTTCTGTCCTGCGGTAAAAATAATCCGGTGCCGTCTTCTGGAAACAGCTGCCCTCAATATCGTAGGTATGGTTGTATACCACATCCATGATCACACCGATGCCTTTTGCATGGAGTGCCTGGATCATAGTCTTCATCTCGCGTATACGAACCTCCCCGTGAAACGGATCGGTCGAATAGGAGCCTTCCGGAACGTTGTAATTGACCGGATCATAGCCCCAGTTATACTGATCTGCCGAGGTGTCGGCTTCGTCAATACTTCCAAAGTCATAGGATGGCATGATCTGCACATGCGTAACCCCAAGCCACTCCAGATAATCCAGACCGGTCGGCAGCCCCTGTGGACTCTTCGTTCCCTTCTCCGCAAGTCCTAAGAATTTGCCCTTATGGCGTACTCCGGAGGTTGCGTCATTTGTGATATCCGCCACCGATATCTCGCAGATGATCGCATCCGTCGGGGCTTTCAGCTTTGGTCCCTTCTCATCCAGAAATCCGTCCGGGTTTGTCTCTAAAAGATCAACTACCATTGCGCGCTTACCGTTCACCCCGGCAGCTACCGCATACGGATCGACCGTCTCCCTTGTCACACCGTCGATGGTAACAAGATAGGTATAATAGACTCCCGCAAAATCTGCGCGGCGCTCAAAAATCCATGTTCCTCCGTTGCTCTTTGTCATATCTGCCGTCGTGATCAGACAGTCTCCATCCCCCTCTTTGTACAGGCAGATTTTAACCTGCTCGGCAGTTGGAGCCCACAGCCGGAAAATCGTCTTTTCCGATGTGTATGTTACTCCGAGGTCATTTCCAAGATAGGTCTCCCATTGTTTTTCCATTTTCTCACCTCATGCAGAAAGCATTCCGCAAAAATATTTTCGTTTTTTTTCGTATTTATTATATTTTATATATTTTCATCTGTAAATCGTAACTTTATACTAACTTTTTGTAATTCTTTTGGGCTATTTTCACATATTATCACGGAACAGTTTCCGAACCTCGTCCATTACAGCATCCCCGAAGGAGGCACTGTGCCGCACTGCCTTCTCCACCGAGCAGATGATCCTGGCAAGCTCCTCCTCGCAAAGCTTTGTCCCCTCCTCATAAGCAACAAGCACAAAAAGCATCATGCATTCAAAATGGAACAGGCTCTTTATGACCGGTCCAAGAAGATAGCAATCCGCCTGCGCCTCCAGATAGGACTGCATAAATATATAGAAAAAATAAGTGTGGAACAGACGCACCAGCTTCGGCTCTCTTGCAAGCATCTGCGCAAAATGCTCCTCAAAAAACACATCCGCTTCCGCTTCGTAGAGACTACCAAACCTCTTTTTGTAACACCGGATCAGATGGTACATATAAGGGTTGCGTGCCTTCGTACAGGAGACACTAAGCCTGCCGTAGATAAATGTATTCAAGAATCGAATCGAAAAAAATCCATACGCTGTCTTTGTTTTTGCAATATCCGGCACATGGATCAGCTTCCTTTGTTCCTCTGCAAGCGGAAGGCTTAATGCTTCTGCCGCGGTGATTCCCTCGCTTCCAAGCACATACTGCTTGACATAGGTATGCTCGTAGATAGCAAGGAGACCGTCTCCCCAGCCGCTTGGATGTGCATTCCAATAGGTAAGTACCCGTTTGCGGTCACGCAGGAAAAAGGCAAACAGCTCCGCATCCACATGCGGCACTTCAAAGTACGTCTCCGTCTCGGTATCCGTCTGTTCAAAACCGATCGCACCGAGCGTATCTGTCCTTGCAGCGCGCCCGACAAAAAGCCGTGCCGCCTCGTAGCATGCCAGCTCCAGGCTGCTCTCCCGGTAATCGCCATACGCGATGCACCGCCGCGGAAAAACGCGGCAGATCTTCGGCATCAGTTCCTCCCGGTTTTTGCATGTCAGTTCACAGAGACGATCCCCGGTAAAAAACGGGCAGCGCCCATCTGCCAGGAAGCGTACCTCACGCTCCGCCGCTTTATTTTGATACGAAAAAAGGCGAAGCCTTGCTCCCAGCAGGCCTCGCTCATTTTTTTGTCTCATATAGGCTGCATCATCGATCAGTATTCCCCAGCCCTTACAACAGGTAAACGGGCACCGATCTTTGATACAGGTAAAATCTTTTCCAAAATCAACCACATGGTTCATGTAGTCTTCCTCCCCGCTATCGCGTTTCCCTTATTCGGCGAGAAGATTTGCCTTTCTCAGTGCATTTCTTATTGCAATCGCGATCAGATACGCCGCAGCAACTGATGCGATATCCTTTGCCAGATAAGGAAGTGATCCTACTGAAAACGCATACAAAAGTGTAGTACCGGCAACGAATTTCAGCTGGATGCTTCCGAGAATGTGGCAGCATGCAAGTCCGACCGCTGCAAATACGATCGACAAGCCGACACCGGCTGCCTTATTCTTCTGCCTGCTTCTGATATCAAATGCAAGCCCGCTGAAAAACGCCATCAGGATAAATCCAAACAGATATCCGCCGCTTGTTCCAAACAACACACCCGGACCTGCCTTCATCCCTGCGTACACCGGTACTCCGACAAGGCCAAGCAGCACATAGAGTGCAGCAGACGCTGTACCGCACTTTTTTCCGAGAACAAATCCGGCAAGCGCGATCGCAAAGGTCTGTAAGGTAAACGGAACTCCCCACGGTGTCGGGATCGTAAGGATCGACAGCACGGAGATCACCGCAGCGAACATAGCAATAAAACAAATGGAACGAATCGATAATTTCATAACACAAAAATCCTCCTCTTTTTCATCTATCGATGTCAAGGAGGATTCTAGCGCAATCGTTTTCGATTGTCAACCATATTTCAAAATTAGTTTACAATCTTTTTTTGAAAGATCAGATCGTAATTGATCTTATGATAAAACATCTCTTCCTGCTGCTCCTGCCGGATGTTGGCAAGCAGCCACATCAGCTTCGCGACAACGGACTCCAGCGTCATGTCGTAGGACTCTAATATATGGCAGGCGCTCTTGATCTCGTTGCCGACCTCATACACCGTCATGTCACTGCCCTCATGTGCCACCTGCGTTGAAATGACCACCAGCTTCTGCGGAAACTCCCTGCACAGCCCGGCAAATGCCTCCCGGATGGAATGCGGGATACCGCCCACACCGAAGCTCTCCACGATCAGCGCGTCATAGTTTTCAAAGATCATGCATAGGAACTTCGGGCTGATGCCCGGTATCAGCTTTAGCAGAAATACATTCGGATCCATCTGCGGGTAAAAACGCACCTCCCCGCTATACGGCAGCATCGGGATGTAGCGCATGACCGTCCTGTCCTGAATAACGGCAAGCGAAGGAAAATCGATGCTCGAAAACGCGTTGTAGCTCTTCGAACGCACCTTCTTTGCGCGCGTCCCCGCGATCACCTTCCCATCAAATACGATCTGCACGCCCTGCGACTCATCATCCGCCGCATACAAAAAGCTGTCCGTCAGGTTCGTCTTTGCGTCCGTGATATCGAGATCGATCGGCTTTTGTGAACCGGTGATCACGATCGGTTTACGGGAATTCTGGATCATGTAGGACAATGCCGCCGCCGTGTACGCCATCGTGTCGGTTCCATGTGCCAGCACAAACCCGTCATACGCCTCGTAATTGTCCCGGATGCACTCGGTCATCTTCTTCCAGTGCTCCGGCTCGATGTTCGTGCTGTCTAAATTTAACAGCTGGATCGTCTCGACCTGACAGATTTCCCGCACATCCGGCACATACGAAAGCAGCTCCTCCGGTGTGATCTGCGGTGTCAGTCCGGTCTGCGAACGTTTGGATGCGATCGTCCCGCCGGTTGCGATCAGTAAGATTTTTTTCATGTATTATCGGTTGGTAGCCTCGATAAACGCCTCCAGCTTCTGCAATGCCTTTCCGCTGTCGATCAGCTCTGCCGCAAGGGCTATGCCCTCCGCGAGGGTGGATGCCTTCTCCCCGATATAGAGGGATGCACCTGCATTGAGAAGCACGGTGTCTCTCTTGGCTCCACGCTCCTTTCCGCTTAATATATCGCGCGTGATCTGCGCGTTTACCTCCGGCGTGCCGCCAACCAGATCTTCCTTTTTGCAGCGGTTAAGTCCGAAGTCCTCCGGCGCAATATCATACGTCCGGTAATCGCCATTGTTAAATTCGCATACCATCGTCGGTCCGACCAGCGAGATCTCATCTAAGCGTTCTCTGCCGAATACCACCATGCCGTTCCTGACACCTAAGCTGTAAAGTACATGTGCAAGCGGCTCAACAAGCGTCTCGTCATAGACACCGAGGAGCTGGCGCTTCGGGTGTACCGGGTTGGTCAGCGGTCCTAAGATATTAAATACGGTGCGGATGCCAAGCTCCTTGCGGATCGCTCCGACATACTTCATGGAAGTGTGGTATTTCTGTGCGAAGAAAAAGCACAGACCGGTCTCCTTTAACAGCTCCACGCACTTTTCCGGCTCCAGATTGATGTTGACTCCGAGCGCCTCCAGACAGTCTGCGGTTCCGCAGCTTGAGGATGCCGCGCGGTTGCCGTGCTTGGATACCTTCATTCCGCCCGCCGCTGCGACAAACGCAGAGGTTGTCGAGATGTTAAAGCTGTGCGCATTGTCTCCGCCTGTGCCGACGATCTCGAAGGTGTCCATATCCCCCGCATCGACCGTCAGCGCGTGCTCGCGCATGGCTGCCGCACAGCCTGCAATCTCATCGGTCGTCTCCGCCTTCGTGCTCTTGGTCGAGAGTGCCGCCAAAAATGCCGCATTCTGTGTCGGTGTTGTCTCCCCGTTCATGATCTCGTTCATGACCGCATACGCCTCATCGTATGTCAAATCCTGCTTATCAACGATTTTTACAATAGCTTCTTTGATCATTTTATCATCCTCCTACATTGCATTCAATTCTTTCTTAAAATTCTTTATATAATCCTCGGCAGCCTTCGCTTCAAAATTATTTTCACGCAAAAGCCCGATAAAGTGTGTCCCGACGATTGCTCCGTCGATATGCTCCTTTACCGGGGCAACATCCGCTGCGGTGCGGATTCCAAATCCCATCATGACCGGGATCTTTGACTGTGCCTTTACCGAAGCAAGATATTCTGCGACCTTGCTGTGGAAGGCGGCACCCTGACCGGTAACGCCCATCTGGGAAACACAGTAGACAAAACCTCTCGCATGTTCGAGTATCATCGGGATGCGCTGTGCCGATACCGGGGAAACTAATTGCAGCAGGATCGTCTTGTCGCTGTCTGAAAGTGCCTGCATCAGCTCATCCTGTTCCTCAAACGGCAGATCCGGAACGATCAGTCCGTCCACGCCTGCCTCCTTGCATTTATCCGCAAACGCCTGCACGCCGTAATGGACGATCGTGTTGTAATACATCATAAAAACGATCGGCACCTGCACACCCTCCGCGCGAAGCTCCTCCAGACAGGCGAAAATTTTCTTTAGTGTTGCGCCATTTTGGATTGCCTCGTAGGATGCCTGCTGGATCACCGGTCCGTCCGCGATCGGATCGGAAAACGGGATTCCAAGCTCTATGATGTCGCAGCCGGCGCGCTCCTGCGCCCTAACAAGCTCCTTCGTTTTTTCCATATCGGGAAGTCCCGCTGTCAGATAGGTGATAAATGCCTTTTCCTGTCTCTCCTTTAATTTGTCCAGACACGCCTCGATTCGATTTATGCTCATTGTCGTTTCCTCCCTCTTCTAGTTCATATAGCCTTTTCCTGCAAGATAATCCGCGATCGTGTTGACATCCTTGTCACCACGTCCGGACAGGCACATCACGATGGACTGATCCATCGTCATCTCCTTTGCCAGCTTGAACACATACGCCATCGCGTGTGCGCTCTCGATTGCCGGGATGATGCCCTCCATCTGGGTAAGCTCCATGAGTGCGTCCATTGCCTCCTTATCCGTGATGGAAACATACTCGGCACGCTTCGTATCCCTAAGGTATGCGTGCTCCGGTCCTACGCCCGGATAATCCAGTCCTGCGGAGATGGAATGCGCAAGCTGTACGTTGCCGTCCGTATCCTGTAACAGATAGGATCTCATTCCGTGCAGCACGCCCGGCTGTCCGAGTGCCATCGCAGAAGCATGCTCCCCGGTCTCGATTCCCTTCCCGGCTGCCTCAACACCGATCAGTCTTACGTCCGGCTCATCGATAAAATCCGCAAACATTCCGATGGAGTTGGAGCCGCCGCCCACGCAGGCAACCACAACGTCCGGGTTCTTTCCCTCCGCTTCCATATGCTGACGCTTTGCCTCGCGGCTGATCACCGACTGAAATTCCTTGACCATCTTCGGGTACGGATACGGTCCGACCGCAGAGCCGATGATGTAGAACGTATCCTCCGCCGTCTTAGCCCAGGTGCGGATTGCCTCATTAGTGGCATCCTTTAGCGTGTTGCTTCCGGATTCCACCGACACGACCTTTGCGCCGAGCATCTCCATGCGCATGACGTTGAGTGCCTGACGCGCGATATCCTCTTTTCCCATATAGACCGTGCATTCCATGTTAAAAAGCGCTGCGCCGGTCGCGGTCGCAACACCGTGCTGTCCGGCGCCGGTCTCCGCGATCACCTTCGTCTTTCCCATCCGCTTTGCAAGCAGGATCTGTCCGATGACGTTGTTGATCTTGTGTGCGCCGGTGTGGTTGAGATCCTCTCTCTTTAAGTAGATCTTGGTGCCATACTTCTCGCTTAAGCGCTCCGCGTAGTACAACGGCGTCTCTCGTCCGACATACTGTGTGAGATAATAGTGATACTGCCGGATAAATTCCGGATCGCGGATTGCCTCCTCAAACGCCTTGTCAACCTCCGCGAGTGTATTCATCAACGACTCGGACACATACTGTCCGCCAAATTCTCCGTAATATGCTTTCTTATTCATGCCTAATATCCTCCCTTATGTTCTTTACCATCCTTGTGATCTCTAAGACCTTTTGCTCATTCTTGCCGTTTTCGCCCTCCACCTTGGAGCTTACGTCGATGACATCCGGTGAAAGCAGCGCCATTGCCCGCTGTACGTTGTCACTTCCGATTCCTCCTGCAAGGATCCGCTTCCTGCCGCCAAACACATCCGAAAACCGTGGATCTTCGCACAGCCCTTTTAGAAGCTGCCAGTCGAAGGGGATTCCGCTTCCGCTCTTTGCCCCGTCGACCACGATTCCCTGTATTTTTCCCTGCTGCTCCTTGGAAAGTTCTTTTAAAAAGAGCTGCTGTCCGATCAGATCCTCCTCCCTTGCAATATGAAATGCATACCATACCGGAAGGTTCGTCTGCTCTAACACCTTACGGCTTAACGTGCCGTGTACCTGAAGAATGTCAAACCCGTTTTTTTCTATCTGCGCTGCAAGCGCCATATCCGGCGATACCGTAACCGCCACACGCTTAATGCGCTTATCCAGCCGCTCCATGACCACCCGCGCCTGCTCCTGTGTCACGTTCCGTTTGCTCTTTTCGTAAAAGACGAAGCCTGCGTAATCTACTCCCGCCTCGTTTAAATACTGCGCTTCCGCTTCCCTTGTCAGTCCGCATATCTTGATCTGCATGCTGCCTCACCTTCCTGTCAAAGAGTTTCCTGTTTCCATCGCCTTGCAAGGAGTCCCGGATCTGCCGCCTCCATAAGCGCCCTTCCGATCAGAAAGCCGTCCGCGCCGACCTCCTTTAAATACGCCACATCCGCATCGCTCATGATCCCGCTCTCCGCGACAAACACCTTATCCTTCGGCACTTCCTTGCGCAGCCGCCCGGTCGTCTCAAGCGAGATGGAAAAGTCGTTTAGGTTGCGGTTGTTTACCCCGATGATCCTCGGATCAAACCGAAGCGCACGCTCGATCTCTTTTTCATCGTGTGTCTCGACAAGCACATCCAGCTCCAACGATCTTGCAAGCTGATAAAAGTCCTTCATCTGCACATCGTCTAGGATCGCCGCTATGAGCAGCACCGCGTCCGCTCCGATTGCCTTCGCCTCGTAGAACTGATACGGATCGATCATAAAATCCTTCCGCAGGATCGGCAGTGTCGTCTGCGTCCGGATTTCCTTCAGATACCCGGTGTTCCCTAGGAAGTGATCCTCCTCCGTCAGACAGGAGATCGCATCCACCGAATCGCTGTATGCCCGGATCCGCTCGGCAAGGTCGATCCTGCTGTCGATCTTTCCGAGGCTTGGTGATGCCTTTTTAAATTCTCCAATGATGGAGATGCCCGGCTTCTTTAGGTTATCGTAGAAGGAATGTGCGGCGTAAGTCTTTCCCGCTGCCTCCTCCGCCATCCGGCGCATCTCGGTTTCACTTATATTTTTCTTATGTTCAACCAGCCTTACTTTTTTGTCCTCAACGATTTTATCCAGTATCATATCTGCATCCCCTATATCTGGTCATTTACAAAATTTTCGATCATGCGCTTGCCGTGCTCCGTGTAGATGGACTCCGGATGGAACTGCAATCCAACGATCGGATATTCCTTGTGGCGCATCGCCATGATCTCGCCGTCCTCCGTCTTTGCCAGTACCCGCAGGCAATCCGGAAGGTCATCCTCCTGTACCGCAAGTGAGTGGTATCTGGCAACCTTGATCGGGGAATCGATGCCCGAAAACACGCTGCTGCCGTCGTGGGTGATCAGCGACTGTTTTCCGTGGAACAGCTGCTTTGCGTAGGTGACAGTGCCGCCGAATGCCTCCCCGATGCACTGGTGTCCAAGACAGATGCCAAGGATCGGCTTTACCCCTGCGAACGCTTTTACCACGTCCATGCAGATGCCTGCCTCCTTCGGGCTTTTCGGTCCCGGTGATAAAATGATGCGGTCGGGATTCATCTCTTTGATCTCCCCGATCGTGATCTTGTCATTTCGCTCTACCCGGATATCCGGTTCAAAAATCCCTACATACTGATACAGGTTGTAGGTAAAAGAATCGTAATTATCAATCAACAGAATCATAGGTTTTCCTCCTCCACGAGTGTCTTTGCAAGAGCCATTACCTTGTTGCAGCACTCCGCGTATTCGTTCTCAGGAACGGAATCTGCAACGATCCCGGCACCCGCCTGCAAATATACCCGGTCTCCCTTTTTGATCATCGTCCGGATTGTGATACAGAAATCCATGTTGCCGGAAAAGTCGATGTATCCGGTTGCTCCGCCGTACAGTCCTCTCCGCACGTTCTCTAACTCATCGATGATTTCCATTGCTCTTATCTTCGGTGCTCCGGAGAGCGTTCCTGCCGGAAGGAAGGAGGATACCAGATCAAGCGGATGGAACTCTCCCTTTTTTCTGCCCTCGACCTCGGACACGATATGCATTACATGGGAATAATTATGTACCTGCATGAACTGTGTGACCTTTACGCTTCCAAACTCTGCGATGCGTCCCATGTCGTTTCTTGCCAGATCCACAAGCATCACATGCTCGGCACGCTCCTTTTCATCCGAGAGCAGTTCTTTTCTTAAGCGCTCATCCTCCGCCGCATCCCTGCCACGCTTTCTCGTTCCTGCGATTGGACAGGTATATACGCGGCTGCCCTGCTGCTTGACGATCATCTCCGGTGAGCTTCCGATCACTTCAAAATCGCCGTAATTAAAATAATACAGATACGGGGATGGGTTAAGCTCACGAAGCTGCCGGTACAGCTCGAAGCCGTCCTGCTTTGTCTCGATCTCCCAGCGCTGTGACAGGACGGTCTGGAAAATATGTCCCTGCCGGATGTACTCTTTGATCTTTTCTACCTTGCTGCTGTATTGCTCCAGCGTGTCGGACTTCTTTACGATCCTGCCGTCATGGATCAGTGCCGTTTTTTGCGTCTTCTTACTCTTTGTCCGCACTGCTTCGATCATTTTCTCGATCGCCTGCTCCGCGGCTTTTCTTCCGTCCTCATCATCCGCCTCCAGCGCTACCGCTGTCAGCGTCTCCGCAACATGATCGACCATGACAAAATGTGTCATGAGCATCATCTGGATCGTCTCGATCCCGATCTCGTCCGGGTTGTCATCCGGAAGCTGTTCGGTGTACCGCACAAAATCGTATCCGAGGTTTCCGACCAGCCCGCCCGGAAAGTGGATACTGTCCGCGTCCTTTACGATTTCAAAGTCGCTGTAATATTCCTTGAGCAGCTCCAGCGGATTGCCCTCCCGGATCGTCTCTGTCCCGTCGGCGGCTGTGATCACAAGCGCATTGCCTCTTGAGGTGATGATCTCCTCCGGCTCCGCCCCGAAAAAGGTATAACGGTCATAATTCTTATCGTAGCTCTCCAAGAGAAATCCCTTTTTCTTACCTACGAGATTCTCATACATCTCCATCGGTGTCTCATTTACGATACTGATCGTCTTTTTGTATACGCTTCGTTTTCTCATATTCTTTCTTGCCTTTCCTGCGCCTGTAATTTCGCAACTGCCTGCCGGTTCATGGTATGTCTCCTAAATTTCCCTATAAAGCAAAAAGTCCCTGACAAAACTTACCTTAAGTCTTGTCAGGGACGAATGATCGCGGTGCCACCCTTGTTCGCTGCATATCCGGTATTCAGAAAATGCTCCTGGAAAATAACAAAGGCGGATTTCCTAATCAGAAAATCCGCCACCAATTATGCAACATCTCTATGATACAGAAGATTTCTCTTCGATATCTCACCCCTGTAACGTGGGGATACGGCGCCGCTACTAGCTCATGCGTTCACTTTGCATCTTACGAATCCATTCCATTCAAACTATCCTGTCTGCTCTCACCACCGCAGGCTCTCTGTGAGGAATCACCTGATGTACTACTTTCGCTCATTGACTTTGTCATCTTTAATTATTTTGGAGTTTAACCGATTAACGTGTCAATGTCAACCCCATTTTTAAAATTTAATCCAGTTTCATAAAAAGTCCGATCACACGGCTTGCACAATGCTCCAGATCACTGCGATCAAGCTCTCCAAGCTCCATTGCCTTTTTCACACGATCCGGGAATCCCGCAGCCATCTTTACATCATTTCCTGCCTTGATCTCTTTATAATGCTCTCCGCGGTTCCACCAGTCTGTTGTCACGAGACCTCTAAAGCCCCACTCTCCTCGCAGAATATCCTCTAAAAGCTCTTTGCACTCCGATGCACGGTAACCGTTGATCGCATTGTAGGCAGACATCATCAGCCACGGATCTGCCTCCCTGACGATCATTTCAAAGCCCTTCAGATAGATTTCACGGAGTGCCCGCTCTGAGACACGCGAGTCACTGTTCTTGCGGTTTGTTTCCTTGTTATTGCATGCAAAATGCTTGACCTCAGCGCCGACACCATTTGACTGGATTCCCTGTACCATAGCACTTCCCATCTTTCCGGTCAGATACGGATCCTCGGAATAATATTCAAAGTTGCGCCCACACAGTGGATTACGATGGATATTTACCGCCGGGGTCAGCCAGATTGCAAGGTTGTTCTCTTTAAGCTCCGCGCCACCTGCTTCACCGACTTTTCTGACAAGCTCCGTGTCCCATGTCGATGCCAGAAGCGTTGCACAAGGCCATGCCGTTGTACAGATTTCACACACATCTGAAAGGCGCACGCCCGCCGGTCCGTCTGCCGTCATCGCACTTGGAATGCCATATTCCGGGAGATTGCCGATTCCCCATGTATTTGCCACGCCAAGGTTCGGCTGTCCACCAAGCAGATGGATCAGTTCATCATCCGTAAGCTGCGCAATAAATTCGTCCGCAGAGAGCTTTCCGTCAAGCACATCCATAAGCGGATGATGGTTCTCTCCGTAAGGCTTTATCAAAAGCCACTGGTCTCTTGCCCGTACCTGCGGGACGATAGCTTCCTCTGAACCCGGAAGCATTTTTTCAAATGCGCAGGCATTCATATCGTTAGATTCTGACACCGGAAGTGCCTCGTAAGTTCCATCTGCAAGCAGGCGCCGCTTTAAAGCAGTCGGCGCAAGATGCTGTGCAAGCTGCTCGACAACGGTATCCTTATCTATATGGAATACTGTTTCAAGCTCAAGTGCATCTCTGACCGAAGTACCTACATACAGCTTATAATCCCCTGCCTCCAGCACATACGCAGATTTTGCAATCTTTCCAAGATCATCATAAGAGGCCATCTGCTTCTTATCCAGCACAAAGGAGATCACTCGGCTCTCTCCCGGTGCAAGAAGCTGTGTTTTTTCAAATGCGTACAACGCCCGATGCGGTTTTTGCAGCTTTCCCTGCGGCGCCCCATAATAGATCTGGACAACCTCTTTTCCCGCACATTTACCGATATTTGTCACCCGGACAAGCAGATTGATCTTATCCTCTTCCTCCCAAACATCCGTCGTCTGGATCATAAAATCGGTATAGGAAAGGCCATATCCAAACGGATACACAACCGCTTCCGCAGCGCCTTTTATCGTCTCAAAATAGCGATATCCGACATAGATATCTTCCTCATACTCTGCATAATGCGGGGATTCATGGAAGTGCTCTGTTGAAGGATAATCGTCCAGCCGTTTTGCAAATGTATCCGGCAGTTTGCCGGATGGATTGACAAGCCCGCACAAAATCCGTGCCATCGCAAGTCCGCCCTCCATTCCAGCCTGCCATGCCAGAAGTGCCGCAGAAATATGCTCATTGTCTTTGATCCAGCTTGTATCTACCACTCCGCCCACATTCAGGACAACGATCACTTTCGCAAAATTTCCGGTTACCTGCTCGATGAGTTTCTTTTCTTCTTTGGAAAGATAGAAATCCATGTCCGGAAATACCTGTTCCGACAGCTGCGGCATTGTAACCTCAGATTCCCACGGATTGTATTCTCCGTCATAATCCACCGAAGATCTGTCCCATCCCTCACCGGAAAAACGGCTTAGCGTAATAATTGCGGTATCTGTATAATTCTTAGCGCCACAAACCAGTTCCTCTGTCACATCAGGTTCCCGAAACATTCCTGCCGCGGCACCGCCTGCATACTCCGCCTCCACATATCCACGGTAAAAATCGGCTACCGGCTCATAGATCTGTACACACCCAGTTTTCTTGAAGCCTTCATAAATATTGCGTACATAGCTGGTATACACGTCTCCGCTTCCGCCGCCGCCCTTTACATAATCAAATGTACCTTTTCCAAACAGAGCGATCTTTGCTCCCTTTTTCAGAGGAAGTGTCTGGGCTTCATTCTTCAGCAATACCATACCTTCCTCTGCGGCCTGCAGGGAAAGTGCAATATGCTCCTTGCTGCAGGTAACATTATGCTCCTTTAGCGGCTTATTGGGCTGATACAGTATTCTTGTCCATTTATTCATATTGAATCCTCCTGCTGTTGTATATTGATACTAACTTTAAGCCATTATAAACACGATCGAAAGTATCCTTTTTTTAAAACCGTCTATATATTTTACTTCTGGAAGTTCGGACCGAGATTTCCCTCTCTGTGGTGTTTTCGGCATAGTGCAATATAAGAATCGTTTCCGGCGAGAAATACCTGATCCCCCTCACGGATAATACCGTGATCATTAAAGCGGGCATTGAACCGTGCTGCCTTTCCACACCAGCATACCGTCTTGATCTCCTCGATCACATCCGCCCAGGCAAGCAGCCACATGCTTCCTTCAAACAATTCATTGCGGAAATCTGTGCGAAGACCATAACAGATCACCGGAACATTCAGATCATCCACAACATGCACAAAAAACTCGATCTGTGCCTTTGTGCAGAACTGTGCCTCGTCCACGATCACACACGCATACTGCTTGATCTGTTCATCCGACATCTCCGTCAGCTCCTCCACCAGCACGCACGGTCTGGCAAGTCCGATCCGCGACTTGATGATAAGCTGTCCGTCTCTTGAATCTGTCCTTGGCTTGCAGAGAATCGCTTCCTTTCCACGTTCCCTGTAATTGTACTCAACCATAAGTGCGTTGGCAGACTTGGAGCTGCCCATTGCGCCATATCGGAAAAACAGTTTTGCCATTGTTCTATTCCCCTATTCCTCTTCCTTTTCTTTTTGTTCAGACACTTGCATATCTTCATTGATTGTACCCGTTTCCTGCATAAAATACAAGCGCGAACCAAAATCCTGGAAGAAACGCACCTCCTCATTATATCCGGTGGCACCAAAGCCCTGCTTTAACTTATATCCGCCCTCCATCAAAAGTGAGCCGGACACAGCCGCAGCCTCCTTCTCGCCCGGCATCGTGACAAACTTTGCTAAGATATTGTGCACGATGGAATCCTGCCGGATATGTACCGGGGATGCGGTATTGACCAGATTACCGAACTCCTTGATATTATATCTTAAATCTCGATTATATAAATTGTATATCTTGTCAGCGTCCAGTCCCTTCGGGAAAAACTGTTCAAACTGCATGTTCGGTGTCACCAGCTCCTGCAGGATCATTCCGACCGCCCGCGTCTGATCCTTAGACACACACGTCCACTCATGGATGTTTCCGTTTCTGCCCCGGTAAAAACGTCCGGTCTGCAAGGTAGATCTCCACTCCTTATACAGGCTGATCTGTGCCTTGATCTCGTCAAGCTCCTCTTTCTTCATATCGCACAGATTGCACTCATAGCCCAGCGCGCCGAATGCCGCCACTGCAAACCTTGTGGAGAGCGGTGTCGTGCGGAGCGTCTGGTGGTTCGGGCATGCGGAGACATGCGCGCTCACCGTATTCATCGGGTAGCCGTAGCTGTATCCGGTCTGCCCGTTCACGCGGTACAAAGCATCCGTGTCATCGCTCGCCCAGATCTGCGGGAAATAGCACAGGATTCCAAGGTCGAACCGGTTGCCGCCCGCCGCGCAGCCCTCAAACAGTATCTTCGGGAAGCGCTCTGTCAGCTCCTTCATCATCCGGTACAGTCCCATGATATAGCGGTGCGCCATCTCTCCCTGCCGCTCCGGCGGAAGATACGGGGAATAATAATCCGAAAAGGTGCGGTTCATATCCCACTTTACATAGGAGATGTCCGCAGAAGAAAATACCCCCGTCAGAAGCTCGGTCATGTAGTCTGTCACCTGCGGGTTCGCAAGGTCAAGGATATACTGGTTGCGCCCCATGGAATGTGGCTTGCCCGGAATCCGCATCACCCATTCCGGGTGCTTGCGGTAGAGGACACTCTGCTCGTTTACCATCTCCGGCTCCACCCAGATTCCGAAATCCAGCCCTAAGCCTTTTATCTTGTCCGTCAGGCCTTTCAGCCCGCTCGGCAGCTTCTTGGCATTGACGATATCCCAGTCTCCGAGCGAATGGCTGTCATCATTGCGCTCCCCGAACCATCCGTCATCCATCACGAAAAGTTCGATCCCAACATTCTTGGCTTCCTTTGCCAGACGAAGCAGCCTGCTCTCATTGAAATTAAAATAGGCAGCCTCCCAGCTATTAAGGAGTACCGGTCGCTCCTTTTCCTTCCACTCGCCCCGCACGATGCAGTTTCTCACAAAATCGTGCATGTTCTGGCTCATTCCGTCAAAGCCGTTCCCGGAGAATGTCATGACCGCCTCCGGAGCCTCGAACTCCTCCTGTGGCTCCAGCAAAAAACAGAAGGACTGCGGGTTGATCCCGCTTACCACACGGGTTTTTCCGTAGGCATTTACCTCCGCAGCCTCATAATGGTTGCCACTGTAAATCAGGTTAAAGCCGTAGCACGCTCCCGCATCCTCCGTGGTCTGCTCCTTTGACAGCATGACAAACGGATTCGCCCGGCTTGACGAGCAGCCACAGTAGGAGGCATTCACATGCTTGCCGATCCGGATTGGGATATCATAACGCTTCATCTCGCGCGCCCAGCCCCCGTTGAAGGTCGACAGCACCCAGTCGTCCGTCTCCAGATCAAGCTGCATACTGAGCAGCCGTGTAAGCCTTACCGTCTCCTCGCTCTTATTTATCAGCTTTGCGCTTTTTGAAATTATATCGTAATTTAAGAAAACATAATAATGCAATTCCAGCTCGATCGCATAGGAATGATCGATCAGTGTGACGATCAGCTCGTCCACCTGCCCCTGCTCCTCGTAGGAGGAAGGAAGTGTCTTAAGCGGTGCCTTTTCCTCACAGATTTTCGCATGATCATACACGAAATCCTGTGTTGCACTTCCGTCCGCGTGGATCACCTCCACGAACGGCTCCCGGATATCGCCCTTTCCGTATCCGGACATTTCAAGCCGCATATCCTCCAGGGAATACTGCGGATGCTGCTGGTCATACAGGATCGAGTTGCCCGGTGCAAAGGCGTGTTTTTCAAAGAGTGCCTCTGCCTCCTGCTCCGATCCGATGCGGATGTAGCTGCCATAATACAGATGCTCTAATTGTCCTGTTTCCAATACCCGGAAACAATAGGTGGTATGCGCGGTGTCAAGTACAAACACCTTCCCAAGCTGTCGTATCATATCTTCTCTCCTTTTTCAAAACAGGAGGCCGCCATGATAGCTGCCTCCCTCTTTTTGTTCTCTTGCTATTTAAGAGTTTCTCTCCGCCTTTAACTGTGCATTGATTTCCTCTAGCTTCTCATCTGTTAAGATGTAGTGCTTACGGAATACGATCAGTCCGATGATCAGCACAACGATCGGGATAAGCGTCATGCACATGCGAAGTCCGATCCTTGAGGATGCATCGATTGCAGTCAGCACCTCCGCAGTCTCATCCTTCTGGATATGGAAAATGGAAATCACAAGCGATGCAGCAAGTGCTGCGATACCGGATGCCAGCTTATACACAAAGGTCTGCATTGAGCAGATGACAGACTCGTCTCTTCTGTGGTTTCTCAGCTCGCCATAGTCTACGGTGTTTGCAAGAAATACCGTCACGATAACGTTGAGCATTCCAATCGCAGACATAATGAGGAATGCCGGGATCAGCAGCAGATATACCTGCTGTGTGCCGGAAAATGCGATTCCAAGCAGAATCACATATCCAACCATCGCCATCGTAAAGCTCACATAGAAGATCTTCATGGTATTCATAAACTTGCGCAGCAGCGGGAACAAGATCATCATCGCAAGGATCTGGAATCCACCGCCGAAGGTGTTAAACAGGGTGTAGTTTGCCTGCCACTGTGCCAGGCTGAAATCATATTTAAAGAAATAGATCACAAGGTTTGAGGTAATGTAAAGTGCAGTGTTGATCATTACGATCGCAACAACCATCGTCATCGCCTGATCGTTCTGTACCAGTGCCTTAAACATTTCTTTGACCGAAGCAGTCTGCATCTCAACGGAAGACTTTTCCTTGATCTTGACACAGGTGATTGTCGTAAAGATCACAAATAACACTGCGATACAGAGTGCAAAATATTTGTAGCCGAGCCGCTCAATATCGGTGCCCGTTGTGCCCCCCGCCATCTTTCCGAGTGCGGATACGCTGAGTACGGTGATGATGGAGATAATTGCAGATCCAACGCCTGCACAGGAACGTGCAAGTGCGGAAAGTCCCTCTCTCTCCCTGCCGCTCTCCGTGAACGCCGGAACCATTGACCAGTACGGAATATCCATCATTGTGTAGGTAACACCCCAGAGGATGTAGGTAGTTGCCGCATAAGCAACCAGTCCGCTTCCGCTCAAGGTTGGTGGTGCGGCAAACATCAGATACAGCACGATCGCATTCAAAACAGTTCCCACAAACAGCCACGGGCGGAACTTGCCCCAGCGTGTCTTTGTCTTTGCAACCAGCACACCCATGATCGGATCATTGAACGCATCAAACACACGCGCCACAAACAGGATGATTCCCATTGCTACCGCGCTAACACCCATGATATCCTGATAGTAATAAAGGATATAGGATGCGGAAAGCATGTATACCATATCCTTTCCGACTGCCCCGATGCCGTATGCGAACTTCTCGCCACCGCTTAATTTCTTTTTTGTTTCCATCTTCTTTTCCCCCTGCTTTTATTTGTTTTCCTTCATTCCCATTGCAAGCTCCACAACCTTGTATGCGCCGTCATAGATGCCGATCGATTTGTTGACCATGATGTTATCGCACATGTCATTTAAAATCAAATCGTCATTTAAGAACATGTCAACCATCTGTAAGGTATGTGGAATATCTCTGCACTCTAACGTGCCATCCCCGATCTCCGCGGAGTGGATCGCGCCCCACATCTCATGCTTTCCGACTCTCTTGATGAACAGCTTCGGGATCGGATAAAAGGCAAGCTCACTCGGCTTCGTCACAAGGACATCGGCACTTCGCATCAGAAGGTTCGTGCAATATACCGCCTCAAAGATATTGGCATGCCAGAAGCCGTGAATGCCGGTCACTTCCTGATCCGCATCAAGTGCCTTTTGTGCAAAGCCTTCGGTCTCCTCCCAGTGGTCGAAATGCTCGGTCGAAAGCGACTTCATCTCCGGAATCTCCTGCAACAGCGCATCCCACACGTTCTTATAGTCTCCGACATTGACGTAGAGTGCTGCCTTCTGCTCCCTGATGTACGGGATCAGGTATTTGATGATCGCCGCAAAGATTTCCTTCTGTGCGCCTGCTCCTCCGATTGTCAGGAGAAACCGCATCGGCTTTCCCGCTGCCTTACGCTCCATGCGGGATTTACAGTCCGCCTCGATGTTAGAGACAAGCTCATGGTCGATGTAGTGTCCGGTATAGACCAGCGCGCCGTCCGGCATCGGCTTGTTGACCGCGTCCTTGTTCATGCCATTTAAGATCTTGTAGCCCATATATGCGTTGTGGCACTGGATCGTGTGTACGCTTCCCTCTGACAGATGAAGCGCCATCGGCCAGTTGTCCGGGATCGCGTTGACAACGTGCTTCATGCCTGCATGGATCGCTGCCTGCGCCGGCCATACATGCGTTCCGATCACCGGGATCTCCTTCGGGATATTGCGGTAGACCGGGGCCATCAGCTCGGCATTTTTCTGGTCTGAGGAATTGTAGGCCAAAGCCCGGAAGCCCTCGTAGTTCATCGGTTCCCATACCAGACGGTTAAACAGCGGATTCTTGGACAGCCGCGAGCCGAGCGAATACAGATCGTTCTGCGCCCCGATCACCTTCGTGCAGGTAGTCTGCCGGTAGGAATTGAGATCCATCCAGTACGGCGTATAGCCCATCGCCTTTGCCGCAGATGCCATCGCCATTGAGATCCGGTAGTGTCCAAAGCCCATGCGGATATTTCCGACAATGATTCCTTTTTCGGTATCGAACGTTTCCTCCGGAAAATGGTTCTTCGGATCATAGTGCGCGTTCTGCCCCAGATCTCCGATGAGGACATTTCTCACGCCGAGCGAATCCCCGATATATGGATTCTTCTCTATCCGCACCGGATAGTTGGCGTTAGAATCATCCCCGTATTTCTTTTGATACTTCCGTTTGGATCTTACGGCTTTTTTGTAAGCCTTGTCGCTGATCACATTGCCAAAAATGACCTTTGATCTCTCCTGCATAGTTTCCTCCTGTAATTTGTTATCCTCTCATGCCGTTTCTTTCCCCGGACGGACGATAATTCCGTCCACGATCACCCGGACGACCTCGTCAAGTGCCTCTTGGTATGTCAGTCCGTTGCGGATCAGGATATCCCTTGCAAAAAACTGTTCAATAGAAGCCTCCAGCATCATCTTCACGATCTGCACATTGACCGGACGGACAATGCCATCTTCCATGCCCTGACTGATCAGCGCGATCGTCTTTTCCCAGCCGCTCTCCAGTCGCTGTTCCACCTTTCGGTACGTCTTTGGGTATTTCGCTTTCAAAGAATACAACTGCCTGAAATCAATATCCATATAGCTCTCCGGCAGCACGCCTAAGATTTTCCTGATCTTCTCCGCGGTCGAAAGCGTTTCATCGCTTAGGACGGCATCCTCGCTCTCCTTGATCTTGTCGAAGCAGTAATCGACCATTTCAAAAAGCAGTGACTCTTTATCCTCAAACACCGTATAGATTGTTTTCTTGCTCATCGACAATTCCTTTGCGATATCGTCCATCGTGAACTTTAAGCCCTTTTGATTGAAAACCCGTATGGTTGCCTCTATAATCTTCTCTTTCATACGTCACTCCTATTCGGAAACTGGTTTTTCATTTTTGGTTTCCTATATTGGTATTGTAGCATTCTGCCTATTTCTCCGCAAGAAACCGAATTAACAAAATCGGTTTCCTATTTTTGTGCAGAATCACAAAAAGCTGCTGGAAAAGAAACACGAAACCACACAGACCAGACAGATGCAAAGAAATTGAAAATATCTTCTCTCCTGCGTTGACATTCCGGCACGATTATGATAAGTTATAGTTTGTTATCCGCAATCGTAGTTTAATGGATAAAATGCAGGACTCCGACTCCTGTGATGTGGGTTCGATTCCCGTCGATTGCATACAAAAGCTGCTGGATTTTCCGGCAGCTTTTTGGCTTTATAGGATTAGAAATTTCCTAGAACAAAGAGTCACTTTGTGACTCTTTGCGCGCCCGTGTGGGCACGCAAGTGCATCTTCAACTCCACACGGGTCGCATCCCTGCGGAGCATTTTTACTTTATAGGAAAAGGAATTTCCTATAAAGTAAAAAAGGCCGTCGTAAGACAGCCATACATGAATATGATGATATCTATTCTATGGAAGGGGATTTTCCCATGAATTGTAACCGGTAAATGGGAATCAGCATTCTTTGGGATCATTCTTCCCCATAAAAGCATCCAGCACGTTTACGCTTGCAGCCAGTCTCTTTAAGGTTGCAAGTTCCTGCTTCATATAGCGTTGAAGCTGAAGCACTTCGTCCTCCGTAAAGCCTTCATTGGAAAGGATTACGCAATCCGGTATCCTCCCCTCTGCCGTTCTCGTTCCATCGGTAAAAGAAACATATGCGATCCGCGTTCCGCCCTTCTGACAAATCGGTGAAACGGACATTTTAAGTTCTTCCTCTGCCATTGTGCCTCCCTCCTGTCTTAAACGTTCTCCGGTGTTTGAATCCTGCGCTTATCGCAGAAATCGCAGCCTGCGCTTCCCCCGATGCAGTCCTCGCAGTCACTTCCCGGCTGCAAAAGCTCATGCCCGCTGAGCAGATATACCCCGACAAGACTCATCTGCGGGTTCATCGCACCCTGCGCCCACTCGATCCCGATTCTTTTTGCATCCAGTATCTTAACCAGCTTCGGCACATCCTCTAACTTCATCCCATAATACCCCGGACCAAATGACGGACTGCAGACGCAAGGCTTCTCCACGCTGTGCTTTTTCTGCAGGTAGTCCTGCATCCATGCCCTCGCCACATCCATGCACGCCACCTGAAACGCTTCCACATAATACTGCTGTAAAAGTGATTGCGGTGCATTGCTCTCCTCATTTTGCTCCGGTACCCGAAGTGCATACAGATAGCCCTTCTGGATCTGATTTCTGTCAATCTGGTTTAGAATCCTGCACTGGATATGCTCATCCGCAAAACAAAACTCCCCGGCTGCAACACAATCCTTTTCAAACGGCTGCAACAGGATCGACATACAATAGGAATCGCGGCAGCTGTCCCATAGCTGTTGGATGCACGCATAAGCGTATTCCCTCTGCTGAGCTGCCGTCTCCCTGTCCATCTGCTCCCAACAGGCGATCTCCGCGACCCGCGCGTAAACCTGCTGCCTTATATCCCACATGTCAAGTGTCCATATTTCATCTTGTCCATCTATAATCTTTGTGCCAATATTTTTCATAAGTCAGCCTCTCCGATATTTTCTACCATACGTCTACATTATTATGTTTCAAGGTAGATTTTGTCAAGCCTAACTCCATCCCATCTGACATCATTCATAAGAAATCTCGCCATCATTCTGGATCGAGCCGTCCGTCTGTCTTAAATCTGCTCTTACGATCATCCTTCCGGAATTGATGATCTGCGAAGCATCTACCGAAAGTACATTTTCCGGGAATCCTGTTACCGCAAACACCCCTTCATTATCGATCACGCACTGCTCTTTCAAGCTCAGATCCGTATAAAAAGCATGAAACTCAGAGGTATCGTCAACCGCAATCCTGCAGCCGCTAAAGTCTGCTGTTTTACCCATAAGCTGTAAATAGCTCTCCTTCTGTTCCTGCACGGCCGCATTGCCAAATGATACGTTGCTATTGCAGATGAAGCTCGCCTCATCCATGTTTAAGCTCCAGTTGTCCGCTGTTATCTCTGACAGAAATGAAAGTGAGATCACCGATTTCTCCTCCATCATAATGTTGCTTCCGGAAAAGTCCATCTGTCCATCATAGATTGTGATCGCGGAGCCATTATCCAGCAGGATCTGTGCGTCTGCAAGTGCCAGATCTCCATCTGGCGCCACGATAAGCGAGTTGTCCATCCTAAGATCCTGCGTTTCAATCGAGCCATCCTCCAAAAGAACCATATAGGTATTTTTGAGTACGACCGGTGTATCAGCCCTGGCACTTACTTTGCCACATACAAATACCGGCTTTGTGATCTCCGTCTCACCGGTCACTTCGATCGGTTTTGAAATAACGACCGCAGAAACCTCCGAATCCTCCATCGCGGCGGCAAGCTCCTCCTCTGTGGCAACGCTTTGGTATGCATCGTCCATGCTCCAGTCCAATGTCTTCCACACCGCGACATTGGCGATGCCATTCATACGGAATTCACCGTTCCCGTAATAGATCCCACTCTTTTCATCCAGAACAGAGGAAAAACCGCTCTCAAAATAATTCCGGTTATAGAACACATTGTTGTCAAGCTGCACATCATTTTTAACCACAAAGCTGCCGGCATTTTCAATCCAGCCGTTATTCTCAACCCTTGCATCTTCTTCGGCGGTAAATGTGCCATAATTGTACAGGCTGCTTCCGTTTTGTATGGAGACAGCGAGGTTATCCGCCTTCGCATAAAATTCTCCATAATTGTAGCCATTACCGCCCATCAGCAGAAAATGGTACGCATTTAACGTGCCTGCATTGTAAAAGCCTGCCCCCTCCCACACACAGGAGGAATTGCCGCATTCCATTGTTCCCATATTTAGGTACAGTGTCCCATTCTCCTGCCAGAACGCAGCCGCAGTTTCGTCCCGGAATGCAGCTGTTCCATAATTTACCGCAAACACGCCCTCCTTTAAGCAGCAGCCACCGGTCAGGCTTCCGTAATTAACAAAGACGCCTCCCTCCAGCGTAAGCTCCTTTGCATCTTCAATCTCTAAGGAAGCACCCTCTCCAATCAAAAGCGGCACTCCGACATGGATTTCGTCCGCCACCCTGATCTGCGCATCTATGCGTATCGGAAGCGTTCCCTTTGCAGCTGCAATAAGCTCCTCCTGGGTGCTGACAGACACTGCATTTTCAAACATCTGCTCCTCGCCAAACACAAGATGATGCCCGATCAGCTTATTCACATAGCTGCTCTCCAAGGCAATATTCGCATCGTCTTCCGCCCAGATCAACGTATTCGTACTCTCCGTGATACGCCCGGTCTTTGTCACGGAAATACATGCCTTTTCTCCCCGCAGACGCAGCACAGCATTTCGGATGTCAAGCGTTCCTTCTACCCTTAGCGTCCCACTTCCGTTCAGCTCCATATAGCCGGTTTCAAGCATTCCGCCCTGTTCGACAACAATATCCTTTTGCAGAAAGCAGCGATCCACCACCGCATGAATTCCTTCGGGAATGATGATCGTATGGATATCGTTCTGTTCAAGCAGCGTTCCCAGATCATCCAGCTCCGTGAACAGATATTCTCCCTCCTCAAGCACACGCATCGTCTCCTGCGGTGTTTTCACCTGCGGAAGCATTCTATCCAAAAGCGTAATCCCAATACCAATCACCATCACCAAACCGATTGCAGCGGCGATGCCGAACTTCTTTCGCTTCTTATCTATCATGTTTCAACTCTCCAAAAAACGCCAAAATAACACGTTTGCTCCTTGCACCGCTATTTTTTCTTCTGATTGCGGTATACGATCCACACGCCGATGCTGCATAAGATCATCGAAAGCCACATCGCATAGCCGCCATTATCCGATGACATGAGAATGCCTAGCATCTGTGTGTCTCTCCTTTCATCCGCGCATGCAGGATATCAAGCACCGTGCCAAGCTCGTCAACCGGGAACTGCCCCGGCGCGCTTGCCTTATCAAATGCCCCGAACGTCACGCAGGAACCAGCCAGCTCGCCCGCCACCCTTGAAAGGCATCCGAGTGAACCCATAGACATCGTGATGACCGGTGTTTCCGGATACCGCTCGTGGAACTCATTGGTTTCCTGCAAAAGCGTAAGCACATCCGCCACCGTATTCGGCATGACTGCAAGCTTAACGATTGCTGCATTGCTTCCATGCATCCGTTCAAGGATCATCTCCAGAATATCCGCTCTCGGTGTCTGCTCAAAATCGTGATGGGATGCGATCACATAGGCGCCCTTTTCCTGAAGCCTGCGGATCTCCTTCGGTGCGTTCTTCGCCTCCATAAATTCTACGTCGATGAAATCTGCGATATGTTCTTCTGCCGCAATCTCGTGGAGATCATAAATCTCATCCTGCGACAGACCGCCGAGACCTCCCTGATTCTTAGAGCGATAGGTATACACTAAGATTGTATCCGTCACCAGCGGTTTTAATTGTGCAAGCACCTCGCGGACCGCATTTAAGTCATCCGCGTGCGAAAATGCATCCACGCGCCATTCGATCATTTCGACCTTGTGCGCAGTCATCTCCTTTACCTTCTGGACGATTCCGTCCTTCGTCTGTTCCATAACCGGCACGCACACCAGCGGTCGTCCACTTCCGATCACTCGATTCTTTACGCATAAATATTCTTTCATGGCAGTTCCTTTTCCCTTGCTTTTTTATGGATATGATTATACCTTTTTGCTTTGCTGAATGCAACGAAAACGGCAAGAAGATTGACATACAAGGTGTTTGGGGGTATGATAGGCAATGATTTTTGAATTTTATACATGAGGTGAAAATTTATGAGTTTTACTTTTATAAACCAATTGCCAAGCCCGGAGGAGATCAAACGTGACTATCCACTCTCCCCGGAACTCGCTCAGTTAAAAGCTGCACGCGATGCGCAGATCTTTGATGTACTCTCCGGAAAGGACGACCGTTTTCTCCTGATCATCGGACCTTGCTCTGCGGACAATGAGGATTCCGTGTGCGACTATGTAAACCGCCTCACACCGATTCAGGAGGATGTCAAGGACGAGATTATCATCATTCCGCGTATTTACACCAACAAGCCGCGTACCACCGGCGAGGGCTACAAGGGAATTGCCTCCCAGCCCGATCCGGAAAAAGCGCCTGATATGGTTGAAGGACTGATTGCCATGCGTAAGATGCACATCCGTGCCATCCGCGAAAGCGGTCTGACCTGTGCCGATGAGATGCTCTACCCGGAGAACTGGGGATATGTGGAGGATCTTCTCTCCTACGTTGCGATCGGCGCACGTTCCGTTGAGGATCAGCAGCATCGCCTCACCGTCAGCGGTTTTGATGTTGCAAGCGGCATGAAGAATCCAACCAGTGGTGACTTCTCCGTCATGCTCAATTCCGTATATGCAGCACAGCATCCGCACCACTTTGTATACCGTGGCTATGAGGTCGAGACGACCGGAAACCCATACACACACGTTGTTCTCCGCGGTGCCGTAAGCAAGCATGGCAACACCACGACCAACTATCACTATGAGGATCTGATCCGTCTCCATGAGATGTATGAAAAGATGGATCTTGTCAATCCGGCTGCCATCATCGACACCAACCATTCCAACTCCGGCAAGAAGTTTAAGGAGCAGATCCGTATTGCAAAAGAGGTTATGCACAACCGTCAGCTCTCCTCCGATATCCACGCTCTGGTGAAGGGACTTATGATCGAAAGCTACATCGAGGAAGGCTCCCAGAAGATTGGCGAGCACATCTACGGCAAGTCGATCACAGATCCTTGCCTCGGATGGGAAGATTCCAAGCGCCTGATCTACGAAATTGCCGAAATGAACGCCAAGAGATAATGTCTTAGCAGGAAGTTCCCCGCTGCCGCTTCTATCAGGCAGCCTGCAAGAAAGATCAATACAAGAAAGAAAACCGATGCAATCTCCGCGAAAACGTAACGTTTACCGCTGTATTGTATCGGTTTTTTCTTATGTAGGATCATGAAAAACAGCACAAGATATATCGCATAATGCGGGAAAATTGAAAAGAAAAAAATGCCGATTCCAAGTATCCCCTGACTGTACAGACAGACACCAGCATACACTCCGATCAGAAAAAGCAGCACCGGCGGCAGCGCCTTTATCAGGATCTGCCGGAAGGACGTTGCACACAGCAAAAACAGTACAAAAAAGAATCTGCCTCTTGTCCACACAATACTCCAGAACAATTCCTTCCAATTCCAGCCCTGCCCTGCAAAATGTGTCAGATGATATGCATCCAGCAGATTATCGGTCGCATACCAGCTTCCGAAAAGCTGTGCCAGCAATATGCCCGCCAAGAATACGACCAGCCACCAGGTTTTTATCCATTTTGCGTTCTGACTTTCTTTCCGTTTCATGTACTACATCAAGTTCCTTTTCCATTACTCCTTTTAGAATATGTCCCACTATTTGATTTTATTACTATATGCCATAATTGCCGCAACTGTTTTGGAGTCCTGGATCTTGCCCTCATAGATCATCTGGCACAGCTCGGAAAGCTCGTATGCCTGCACATCGATGGACTCTCCCTCATCCAGATGCTGTGTCCCCGGTATCAGATCGGTCGCAAGATAAACATCGATAAATTCATCGCAAAATGCGACGGTGGTGCGCAAGGATAACAGGTAGCTTACATTTTCGCTCCGGTATCCGGTCTCCTCCTCAAGCTCGCGCACTGCGCACGCTTTGGTATCCTCCGTCCTGCTGTCTCTCGCTCCCGCCGGGATTTCGATTGTCTCCCGCTCTAAGGCATTCCGGTACTGGCGCACCAAAAGCAGCCGCCCGTCCGGCAGAACCGGAAGGATCGCAGCCGCTCCCATCCGGTGGGACACCAGATCCCACTCCTCGGTCTTTCCATTTGCAATCTGCATGGTGTCCTTGTACACATCAAGGATCGTTCCCTGATACATCAGTTCTCGCTTGATCCGCTTCGGTCTATCTGCCATTGCTTCCGCCCTCCAAAAGTGCTCTAAGCTCTTTGTCTGCCTGTTCATAATTTTGGAACAGGATGCCTGCGATATTGCAGTTTCTTGCCCCATCGATATTGATCTGCCGGTCATCGATAAATACCGATTCCTCCGCCAGAAGTCCGTAAGTGTTCAACAGGTACTCATAAATCTCCCGATCCGGCTTTAGCTCGCTGATCTGGTAGGAAATGACCATGCCGTCTGCATATTTTAAGAAATCATACGTCTTTGAGTTGATCTCAAATGCATTCTTGCCGTAATTCGACAGGATGTATACACCATAGCCTTGCTCTTTTAATGAGCGAAGCCACTCGTTGGAGTATTCATACACATGCGTGATTGTCGGCAGATTGTCCCACAGACGGTCTACCTCCGCCTCAAAGCCCGGCACCCGCTCCTTGAAAAGCGCGCGGATTTCCTGATCCTCGTAAGGATATTTGTCACATTCCTCCCAGAATACCGGGAATATATTCGCATGAAAAGCATCAACCGCCTCTTTCGAAAATCCGAGCATTTTCATGCATGCATCCGGGTGAAAGTCAACGAGCACACACCCCAGATCAAATATCACATTTTTAATTGCCATTAAATCATCCTCCTGTTGCCTATTTTGAAAAAAACCGGAAGCTGTTCCCTAAGGAAAAACTTCCGGTTAATTTTTGATTGATCTTACTTTGCATAATCAACGACTCTGGATTCACGGATAACATTGATCTTAATCTGCCCCGGATATTCTAACTCAGATTCAATCTGCTTAGAAATATCTCTAGCCATCAATACCATGTCAGCGTCACTGATCTGCTCAGGAACTACCATAATACGAACCTCTCTGCCTGCCTGAATAGCAAAAGATTTTTCAACACCCTTATAACCATTTGTAATATCTTCTAACTGCTTTAACCGATTAGAGTAAGTCTCTAAGGTCTCTCTTCTCGCACCCGGTCTTGCTGCGCTGATCGTGTCAGCCGCCTGTACCAGACACGCGATAAGAGATGTCGGTTCAACATCCCCGTGATGTGATTCTACTGCATTAATCACCAGTGGGGATTCCTTGTATTTCTTACATAATTCTACACCCAGTTGAATATGTGAGCCTTCCATATCATGATCAACGGCTTTTCCAATATCATGTAATAATCCGGCACGCTTTGCCATGCGAACATCTTCGCCGATCTCAGCAGCCAGAAGTCCAGTCAACTGTGCGACCTCGATGGAATGCTTTAACGCATTCTGACCATAACTGGTACGGAACTTCATCTTTCCAAGTAAACGAACCAATTCCGGATGGATGCCATGAATACCGACCTCAAGGACTGCGTTCTCGCCTTCCTCGCGGATCATGGTCTCAACTTCTTTCTGAGCCTTCTCAACCATCTCTTCAATACGAGCTGGATGAATACGTCCATCAACAATCAGCTTCTCCAGAGCGATCCTTGCGACCTCTCTGCGGATTGGATCAAAGCTTGATAAAATGACAGCCTCCGGTGTATCATCAATGATCAGATCAACACCGGTCATCGTCTCAAGGGTACGGATGTTACGTCCCTCGCGGCCGATGATACGTCCCTTCATCTCATCGTTCGGAAGCTGGACAACAGATATCGTTGTCTCTGACACATGATCAGCAGCACATTTCTGAATGGCTGTAACCACATAGTCCTTTGCCTTCTTGCCTGCTTCCTCCTTCGCCTGATTCTCCAATTCCTTGACTAACTTTGCAGTATCAATTTTTACATCTTCTTCAATGGTTTTTAAGAGGTATTCCTTTGCTTGTTCGGAGGTTAATCCAGAGATTCTTTCGAGTTCCTGTAAGCGTTGCTCATTAAGCTTTGCAATCTCTTCCTTCTGCTTGTTCAGTGCTTCTTCCTTCGCTGTAAAACCAGCCTCACGCTTCTCAACGGCTTCTAACTTCTTGTCCAGACTCTCTTCCTTCTGAACAATTCGTCTCTCATTCCGCTGAATCTCACCTCTGCGCTCTTTGATCTCTTTGTCGAGTTCATTCTTCGCCTTGATGTTCTCTTCCTTTGCTTCGAGCAAGGCTTCGCGCTTCTTGGTTTCGGCTGTTTTAACTGCCTCATCAATGATCTCTCTGGCTTTTTCCTCAGCACTACCAATCTTGGAATTGGCAGCATTCTGATGGTAAGCGCCTGCGACAAACCATACAATGACTGCAGCTACAAGGACAGAAACTACGGCAGTGATTACATAAGATAACACTACAGGAGCACCTCCTTTATTAAATTTTCATTGTACATATAACAAAAAGAAAACCCTTTTTTGTGTCATAAACTACAACGTATAAATTGTATCGTTTTTATAGAAATATGTCAAGAAGTTGTGTTATTTTTGAAACAATTCTATACATTCTGATTATTATCCGCTCCGCTTGCGGCAGGATACGCGGCTTTATGCATAATTACTCCGTGAATAAACCCCATCACGCTTTCATGCATTTTAGGATGTCACTGCTACGAAATCCCCGCCTTAGAATGTACTGATAGATTCTCGCAAACTCCTTCTGATCACAATTCTCCGGTTCATAATGCCGCTTGGCAAGCAGCGCCATGATCTGCTCTGTCTCATCCCCATCACAGCCGTCCTCGACCGCCCGCTCTGCAACGTCACGCTCCACCCCCTTTGCAAGAAGCTTCTGCTTGAGCTGTCCCCTGCTCATCCGATCCTTGTGATACTGCACATAGGTGGCAGCATAACGCTCGTCGTCGAGATAGTGAAAATCCTTCACATACTGGATAGCATCGTCAATGCAGTCCTGCGGATATTCCCCGGCAGCCAGCTTGTCGCGGAGTTGGCGCTCCGTGCGATCCATCTGCTCAAGCAGATGCATAGTGCGCTTCTTTGCGCGCTTTCCGAGCGTATTTTTCATCAGATCCTCATACTGCCTGTAAGACAAAGAGGCATGCTCCTGTATCCGATAGGTGCGTGCCTCTCCTCTGTAAAGCAGACAAGTGATTCCATTGGAAAACTTCACCCGAAGCTTTCCCTTTCCAACCGGCTCACAGCCGATCACCTCTACACTGTCCATAGCCTGCTGTTATTCTTTCTCGGTGTTCTCTTCCGGCGCTTCCTCTTCCTGCTCTGCGAAGAAATGCTCGCGCACCTTCTCCTCGATCATCGCGGCAAATGCCGGGTTATCACGCAGATAAGTCTTGGCATTCTCACGTCCCTGGCCGATCTTATCGCCCTCGTAAGCATACCACGCACCGGACTTATTGATGATATTCAGATCTGATGCAAGGTCTAAGATGTCACCCTCTCTGGAAATTCCCTGACCAAACATAATATCAAACTCTGCTTCCTTAAATGGCGGTGCAACCTTGTTCTTTACGATCTTTACGCGGACATGGTTACCAACGACCTCTCCTGCCTGCTTCAAGGATTCTACTCGTCTGACATCCAGACGGACAGATGCATAGAACTTAAGCGCACGTCCACCGGTCGTCGTCTCCGGGTTACCAAACATCACGCCAACCTTCTCACGAAGCTGATTGATAAAGATAACGATACAGTTGGACTTGCTGATCACACCGGTCAACTTACGAAGTGCCTGGCTCATAAGTCTTGCCTGTAAGCCCACATGGGAATCACCCATGTCACCATCAATCTCCGCCTTCGGAACAAGGGCTGCGACAGAATCGACAACAACGATATCTACCGCACCGGAGCGCACCATCGTCTCGGTGATCTCAAGCGCCTGCTCTCCACAGTCCGGCTGTGATATGTAAAGATTGTCAATATCTACTCCGATATTCTTCGCGTATACCGGATCAAGTGCGTGCTCCGCATCAATAAATCCGGCAATTCCGCCCATCTTCTGAACCTCTGCAACGCAGTGCAGGGCAACGGTTGTCTTACCACTGGATTCCGGTCCGTAGATCTCGATGATACGTCCCTTTGGCAGCCCGCCGATTCCAAGTGCAATATCAAGACTTAAAGATCCGGTCGGCACCGTCTCAACATTCATGTGTGCGGCATTGTCACCAAGCTTCATGACAGATCCCTTACCATACTGCTTCTCAATCTGTGCAATTGCCGCGTCCAATGCTTTCAATTTATCTTCTTTTGCCATAGTTAATCTCCTTTTGTTCGAACTTATGTTCGTCTCTTGTTTCATAGTAGTATACTTTTACTTCTTTGTCAACCACAAAACTCTAAAAAAGGGAAAAACAGCGAATATGCTGTATAAGAAAAAAGAGCAGTCGCTTTTGCAACTACTCTCATTATACCGATTATTCCATTAACCGTCAATAAGCGTATTCAAATAATCCATGATCGTCTGCTTGTCCTGCAGTCCGACCATGCGCTCCTGAAATACACCTTTATTCATAAATACAAGTGTCGGGATGCTGACTACGCGGTAATCCAGCGCAAGTGAAGGCTGTTCGTCCACATTGACCTTGCACACTTTAACCTTTCCAGCCATCTCTTCTGCAATCTCGTCCACGATTGGTCCCTGCATCATGCATGGTCCACACCAGCTCGCCCAGAAATCAATTACAACCGGCACATCTGCGCCAAGCACTTCCTGCTCAAAAGTATCCTTCGTTAATTCTACAACACTCATTTTTCTTCCATCCTTTCTTCGCTTATTTTATCTATGCCAATCCAGACGGACAGTCTCCGGCTTCATGCAGCCAATAATCAGCCACCTGTATATGCAGCCGGATGCCCATTCTGGATATCACACACTAATTGCGGCTGAACTCCTCAAGAACCAGTCCTTTGTTGCGGTCGAGCACCATGCCGACGCTCCATGCATTGACAAACAGAAGCAGCGGATTGCCCTTCATATCCATGACCTTCTTCATATCGGAGGTTCCAACGATCGCATCCACATCCGTCTCCTCCTTATTCGCGATCCAGCGGATATGCTCATACGGAAGATTCTCCAGACGGATCTCCACATTGTATTCATTCTCCAGACGGAACCGCAGAACATCAAACTGCAGGACACCTACTACACCTACTATGATTTCCTCCATGCCGCCTTTGTATTCCTGGAAAATCTGAATCGCACCTTCCTGCGCGATCTGTGTCACGCCCTTTACGAACTGCTTGCGCTTCATGGAATCCACAAGGCGCACGCGCGCGAAGTGCTCCGGAGCGAAGGTCGGAATACCCTCAAACGCAAATTTTTCCTTGGCGGTGGTAAGCGTATCTCCGATTGAGAAGATGCCCGGATCGAAAATACCGATAATATCTCCGGCATACGCCTCCTCGATCATTTTGCGCTCGTCCGCCATCATCTGCTGTGGCTGGGACAGCTTGATATTCTTCTGTCCCTGCACATGGTAGACCTCCATGCCGGCGGTAAACTTGCCGGAACAGATACGCATAAATGCGATACGGTCTCTGTGGTTCTTGTTCATATTTGCCTGAATCTTAAATACAAACGCGGAAAAATCCTCACGGAACGGATCGATCATTCCCTGATCTGACTTTCTTGCAAGCGGTGCGTAAGTCATCTGCAAAAAGTGCTGCAAAAATGTCTCCACACCAAAGTTGGTAAGAGCCGATCCGAAAAATACCGGGGAAAGCTCTCCCTTTGTCACCTGATCGATGTCAAAGGTTGCGCTTGCACCATCCAAAAGCTCGATTTCCTCTAAAAGCTGATCCTTAAAGTCAGCTCCGATCTCCGCTTCAAGTGCCGGATCATCGATTCCGATCAGCTTCTCGGAGCCTTCCTTTGTTCCCTTTAAGGTATCTGCAAATGTCATGACCGTCCTAGTGTTGCGGTCATATACACCCTTAAATTCCTTTCCTGAGCCAATCGGCCAGTTGATCGGGCAGGTTGCAATGCCAAGCTCTTTTTCAATATCATCCAAAAGTTCAAAGGTGTCGTTCGCATCGCGATCCATCTTGTTGATAAAGGTAAAGATCGGAATGTGACGCATCACGCAGACCTTAAACAGCTTTCTTGTCTGCGCCTCGACACCCTTGCTGGCATCGATCACCATGACCGCCGAATCCGCCGCCATAAGTGTACGGTAAGTATCCTCCGAGAAGTCCTGATGTCCCGGAGTGTCCAGAATGTTTATGCAATATCCGCCGTAATTGAACTGTAAAACAGATGAGGTTACAGAAATACCTCTCTGCTTTTCGATCTCCATCCAGTCCGAAACCGCATGACGTGCAGTTGCCTTTCCCTTTACGGAACCGGCAAGGTTGATCGCACCACCATACAACAGGAACTTTTCGGTAAGTGTCGTCTTACCGGCATCCGGATGGGAAATGATCGCAAATGTACGACGTTTTTGAATCTCATCTTTTAGGTTACTCACAAATATATCCTCCAACTACGCATATCCGGCTTTCGCCGCTTTTAGTAGTATATCCCAGTTTTTCTACATTTTCAACGAATAATCGAAAAACTATTGCTCTAATGCGGAAGAATCTGTGCTGATCGGAGTGATAATGATGTTTTCCGCCGAGATTCCGGTCTTACGTTTTACGATGTCCTCCACCTGTGCGCGCTTTGCATCTGTCACATCTCCCATATCGACCACAACATCGCAGATATCGTCACTGATGCTTACCACAACATTCAAAAAGCCCTTTGCCTCAAGCATCATCTCCGCGTTTGCTTCTTTCTCGGAAATATCCGCAAGGGCTACCATCTCGTTTACCGCGTCCTGCTTCTGCTCCTCGCTCAAGGATTCATTATCGATGATCTCCAACAGTGCTTCCTTATTCTTTGAGCGGATCTGCTCACGGTTTAGCTTTACCTCTGCCGCATAGCTTGCTCCGGTCACATTCACGCTCGTAAGAACCGTCTCGCCCGGATTTAAAGTCTCCTCCACATCGGAAGCTGCATCCTCACCATCCGTCAGTGCCACATCCTCGCTCTCCAGACCCTCGTCAAGCGTGATCTCCTCTCCCATCGTCTCGGTGCTGCCCGGCTCCTCAAAAATATCATAGGTGCTGTTGTCGATCACATAATCGTTTTCCAGCGCATCGGCATTCGTCTCGGCAGCCTTTTCCTTATTATTGTTTACACGGTCATAGCTTATGTACCCTGCGATCGCGATCATAAATGCAAGTGTAGTGATAATCAGTTGGTTTTTGTGAAAAATCTTCTTCAATTTGCGTCCTCCTAATCAGACATCTTTACTATTTTTATTTTATGTGGCTCAATATTAAATAATGCCATAACTGCATCCGAAATATCAGAAACCGTCACCGCATTTCCGCCTCCCTGCGCCACGATCAGTACTCCCTCCACATCCGGCAGATACAGGTTGGTCACATAAGGGCTTTCCTCCTTGTCGTGCTTATATACCACCGTGCTTGTCTCGCTGTTCTCCCCATCTCTTTTTACATTCTTATCGAGCACATGTGCGCCCGTGTCCTTTATCGTCAGCATAACCCGCACCTTGCCGACTCCGTCCATGTGCGAAAGCAGTTCCTCCAGTTCCTGCTCTAACATTTCCTTGTAGGAGTCGTATTCCTGCGCTGTACTTTCAGCTGTAGTGCCTGCCGCCTGTGTGTTCTCCGAGGTATTAGAACTGTCCGGCTCTTTTGTTCCCCCATTCGAGGGAATTGCGATCACCAACAGCAAAATACCAAACAGCAGCACGATCAGCCAGTCTGTCCTGTTCATGTTCTGCAGCTTATTCTGCAGCTTCTTCCATGAAAAAGATCTCAAACATATCCTCCCCCTCTCCCTCATAGGCAATCGTATCGAGTTGCTCCGAAAGTTCTTCAAACGAAAGCGCCTCCGGCACCCCCATATCGTTGTCCATCCATGTCAGCACCGGCTTTAGCAGAAGCACCGCCATGAGCGCTCCCGTAAAAAACTGCACATACTTCTTATAACTCTCCTTCGGTGTCAGATACGCGATGATCTGCAAAAGCAGCAAAAATATAAAATAGCTTTTCACAAAGCCTGTGAGCACTCCCATCACAGCCTCACCTCCTCAACCTCATCCACTTTCATCCTCATACGCACATTCTCCCTCATACCACTTTGCCCACATCCACTCTCATACTCTTCCACCCTCATACACATATCCGCCTTCGCCCATCTCCATTTCTCCCCAACCTCCGCGAAACACCTCTGTATCCCATATAGAAAACTATCCGCCATATCCGGGCTTCACCTTTTAGAGAAAAGCAATTCCACAAAAATTGCAGAGATTCTTTCAACCGATCCGGCGGTGATAAGGTTGTGTCTTTTGTTGGCTTTGACACTCCCCGCCCGACTGTCCGCGGCAGAAAGACTTGCACTCAAACTTTTTAGTTCTTCTAGGCGGGCGTTTTTGTGAAGTTGATATTAGAGCATGCCCTTCAAAACTCGCTTTTTATATCTTCTATATATAAACACAGTTAGCTCAAACAGATGAAGGGCATGCTCACATTTCCCAAAAGCCGCCCGCAAGAAGAACACAAAAGTTCTCGAATTGCAAAGTCTTTCTGCCACGAACCGCCGGGCTGGAGTGCTCAAACCTATAAAAGACAGAACTCATAAATAAACCGCCGGACGGTTGAACTAGAATCTCGCAATTTGCGGTGGTGCTTTTCATAAAAGGTAAAGCCCGGATATGCACGCTCGTTTTGTCCCCCCCTGATGCAAATGTGTTTTGCGGAGGTTGTCTAATAAATAAAGCTCGTCGAGGCGGTCACCATTGCGATCGCGATCAGAAAAAGGAGCATACTGTCTACGATCACATCAAAGTACATGGAGCTGCCCTTCGCCACCCCGTTGACTGCGCCGAGAATTCTTGGATCACAGACAGGCTGGAGGATTGCCGCGATGATCTTATATAAAAAGGTAAAGCACAGCACCTTTATAACCGGTGTCATGCACAGGATCAGAAGAACCACAAGTCCGGCGACACCGACGCTGTTTTTCACGAGCATCCCGCAGCCTAATAGCACCTCCTCCGCAAGATGAAATCCATTGCCGACTCCCGGAAGTACCGATAAGGATTTGAGCACTGCGCTCTGCGAGATCCGGTCTCTCGCCGGGGCAAGCAGCGATTGTATCGCACTGATCCCGATCACGCCGCCGATTGCCACCTTGCGGAACAGCCGCACGACCGTTGCGATCAGGTCTGCCAGCTTTGAGAATTTGTGCTCTGCAAAAAAATGATCCATCAGCTCAAGCAGCACATACATATGGATTCCCGGCACGACCATGTGTTTTAACGTCCATTCCAGCAGATAGATCAAGGCGAACATCAGCTCGTAAAACATGCCTGCCGACGCTGTGTTGCCGGATAGCATCAAAGTTGTGGCATACGCCGGTACAAGCACCTGCAAAAAGCCTGTCACATCCGTCATCCCGGACTCCACAACCGCCGATACCAGAAGAAAGGACTGCATCATCAGAAGGATCACGGCTCCGTAGACTATGAAGAAGCTCATCTGCGAGACATACGCATCCGGCTTTACCAACAGCCTCTGAAAAAAGGCAAACAGACACGACAGCAGAAGCATCTGCAAAAGCAGCGTCTTTCCTCCCGCAAGCTCCGCAAAGAACAGCTCCCAGATCTGCTTTCCGACGTTTTTTACCCCCTGCAGCTTTCCCTCGCTCGCCACGTTCTGCGCCACAAGCTCATAGAAAGAGAGATTTCCGTCTATATGCTCGCTCAGATACGCATCCACCGAATCCAGCTTTAACAGCTCAAGCAGCCTGCTGATATATTCATTTTCGCCTGCTTCGATGGTGCCTCACCTCCTTTCGTCTGCCGGTTCTATGACACAAAAAACGCATCCAGCAGCTCCAATATGTTCCCAATGCAGGGAATGCTTAAGACAAGGATCGATATTTTGGCAAAAAGCTCGATCTGCCCTGCGAGTGACGCATAGCCGGCATCCTTGCAGATGGAGGAAGCAAATTCCCCGATGTAGGTGATGCCGAGCATCTTAAAAAGGATGGTCAGCGTTCCGTCATCCAGCGGCAGCCGCCCGATCAGTGTCTGCAAAAAATCCGCGACCTGCTGTACCTGCACAAGCACAAATGAGAATATGAGAACCACCGCGGCAATTCCCATCAGAACCGCATACTCGCCCTTTTCCTTTTTGCAGATCATAGAGAGAAATGTCACTAAGATTCCAATCATTCCAACCTTTAACATACATCCCCCTTATCAGATGGAAAACAGCGCTTCCATCGTCTGAAACAGTTCACTGATATAGGGAACGATCCAGAACAGGACAATGATCAGCCCCGCAAGACTTAACAAAAATGCCTGTTCCTCCCTCCCGCTATGCTTTAACACCTGGCACAGCACTGTAACAATGATTCCAACGGCTGCAATTTTAAAAATGATCGTCACACTCATTCCATTCCCCTTTATAGCGTTCTCTTCGTGCTTCTTTTACAGCAAGACAACAACAATCATCACACCAAGAAGCATCCCTACCGGAGTCCATACCTTGTTTTTCTCCCGATATTCCTGCCCTGCACGCTGGCAGAAGGCTCTCATTTTCTCCTCACACAGCAAAAGTCCATGCGCATTTTCCGTCAGATTCCTTCCAAAAAACGAACCGCCCGAATGCAGCAAAACCTCCCATTCCTCCCCGGATAAATGCCATGCTTCCCGCGTCTGTAAGCACGCCTGCCGGAAGGCTTCCTCCCCTGTACTGTAACTGTGTTCCTTTAAAAAGTTCTCCAGACATTCGAGCATTGCGTTAGTAGCACTCTCCTTCGGGCATTCCTGACACCGGTAACGATGCACGAAGTCCGGTATATGTATCCGTTCCTCCTCCATCGCGTGCCTTGCGCTCCGGTACAGCCTGCATAGCTGCTCCAATTCCCGGATGCGGCTTTTCCAGCTGCTCTGCCAGCTATGTAAAAATCCTGCGCAGGCAAGCAGGACGACCACCGCACCGATCAGCTTTAACATAACGCCTGCAGCTTTTTGTCAAACACATGGTAGCTGCGTTTTCCCATATCGTCCCGCCGGATCTGTACCAGACGCTCGATCTGCCCCGTCTCCAGCAGTTCTGCCATAAACGGCTTCTCGTACAGCTCGTCTATGCTGCCGGCATGGACAGTCGCAAGCAGCTGGCAGCCGCTGTATAAGATTTCCTGTACCGCCTCAAATTCGTCCCTTCGTCCGAGTTCGTCCACCGCGATCACCTGCGGGGACATTGTGCGGAGCAGCATCTGCATCCCCTTGCCCTTCGGGCAGTTGTCAAGCACATCCACCCTCGGTCCCAGATCATTTTGCGGCACTCCGCAATAGCAGGCGGCAATCTCCGACCGCTCGTCCACAACCGCGACCTTCACGCCCGGATGTGTCGCGTCCCCATTTGAGAGCATGCGGATCAGATCCCGCAGCAGGGTTGTCTTTCCCATTCCGGGCTCTGCCAGAATAAATGCGTTTTTTATGGAATCCGACCGTATGTATGGATATACCGGTGCGGCACAGCCCTTGACCTCATGCGCCACTCGTATGTTGAGTGCTCCGATGTCCACAATGCGCCGGACAACCTCCTCGCCATCCTCACGCTTTCGGTTCGCGTGCCCCGCCACACCCACGCGGTGTCCTCCCTTCATAGTAAAAAAGCCCTGCCGCAGTTCTTCCTCCAGCGCATACGGGGAATAATCCGACAGATAATTTAACATTTCCGTCAGCTCGTCCTCGCTGATCTTTTTGAGCCGGAGCGAGGAGCAGTCCCCATACAACAGCTCCGCTTCCTGCCCCACCCGGATGCGGATCTCCTCAAGTCCATCCGTAAAGTTCTCCGGCAGAAATGGGCACAACGATTTGGGAAGTATATTGTAAAGTCCCATATCTGTTCTCCTTACAACAAAAAAGTCATAGGCATTTATCTGCCTATGACTTATATATATGACTTGTCTATCAAATTATGATTACTTTTGCTTACATGCGATCCGGTGCGGAAAATCCCAGCAGATCGATGCAGGTCTCAAGGATACCCTTCGTCAGCATCAGCAGTGCAATGTAGGACTGCTGTTTCTTCGGATCTTCCTCTGTGAGGATCTTCGTTCCATGGTAAAATGCGTTAAGCGCATTGGAAAGCTCGTAAATGTATGCGCAAACCTTATGCGGTGCAGTCTCCTCAAATGCATTCTCGATCGCCGCATTGAACTTGGAAAGAGAAAGCATCAGGTTCTTCTCACTCTCGGAACCGCTTGCTAAGATCGCAGTTCCCGGTGTCGGAAGTGCATTGCCTCTCGCCTCATATTTTGCAAGGATGGATTTGATCCGGACGATCGTATACAGGATGTATGGTCCGGTATTGCCCTCAAAGGAAGTAAACCGGTCAATATCAAAGATATAATCCTTGCTTGCCTGATTGGAGAGATCTCCATACTTAACCGCAGACAATGCAATGATCTTTGCAGTCTTCTCTGCTTCTTCCTCATCCATGCGCAGATCGTCTTTTTCCTTCTGGTTCTCCTTGATCTTGCGCAGCATCTCCTCGTTGATCTCATCCAGGAGATATTCCAGACGCATAACGCCGCCCTGACGTGTCTTAAACGGCTTGCCGTCCTTGCCGTTCATCGTTCCGAAGCCGATGTGCTTTAACTCCACATCCTCGCGCACGATACCTGTTTTCTTCGCGCAGCGGAATACCTGTGTAAAGTAAAGCTCCTGACGCTTATCGGTCAGATAGATCATCATATCCGGATTGTAGTCCTGCACGCGCCATACCATCGTTGCAAGGTCGGTCGTGTTGTAGAGGGATGCCCCATCGGATTTTAAGATCATGCACGGCGGGATCTCCTTGGTGTCGGTATCTTCCTTTACATCGACAACCAGCGCGCCATCGCTGATGTATGCAAATCCGTCGTCCTTCATCTTCTGCACCATCGCCGGGATATAAGGCTGTGCATCGGACTCACCCTTCCACAGCTCAAAGGATACGTTCAGATTCTCGTAATTTCTCTTAAGATCTGTAACGGATACGTTCAATATATGGTCAAGAAGTGCCTTGTAGCCTCTTCTTCCCTGCTGTAATTCATACGTTGCCTGCATGGCAGCTTCCTTGAACGCCGCATCCTCCTTGGACTTGCCGCTCGCGGTCGGGTAGATTTCCTCCAGCTCTGAGATGGTAAACGGCGCCTCTGACGGATATTCGTCCTCGTAATCCGGATCAAAATAAACAAGCTCCGGTTTTCTCTCCTTAAGCTCGGTGATGATCAGTCCCATCTGAAGTCCCCAGTCACCGATATGTACATCACCGATCACGTTGTGTCCCATGTACTTTCCGAGACGCTTTACGCTCTCACCGATAACTGCGGAGCGCAGATGTCCGACATGAAGCGGCTTTGCAACATTCGGTCCGCCGTAGTCGATGATGATCGTCTTTGGGTTGGCTACCTTATCACATCCAAAACGACCTTCTTCCTTTTGCATGTCATTTAAGTAGCCTGCAAGATATTCCGGGTTCAGCTTCAGGTTCAAAAAGCCCGGCTTTACCGATTCCACCATGGAAAACATCGCATTATCGGACAGACGTGCTGCGATCTTGTCTGAGATCATAAATGGAGCACATTTGTATTCCTTTGCCGCAGACATTGCGCCATTGCACTGGTATTCACACAGATCCGGCCGGTTGGATAAGGTGACTTTTCCGTATTTTTCGTCATAGCCTTCTTCCACGAAAGCCTTTGTAACTTCTTCCGATATCAAATCGATGAGTTTCTTCATAGTTTCCTCCTAATCACTTTGTGAGCCGTTCTTCTATCCGGCATTGTCTATTCATCCGGTAGAAACCGCTTACGCCCACTCTTTAAAGATCACATTGCGGTATTTGCTTAGCACTGCAAGCAGCAGCGAACCGAGAATGCAGACAGAGATAACCTCGCCGAGTCCTACGGTTACAATATTAAATATCCAGGTAATGTTTGCACCCTTCCAGATAACATCCGGAATATGGTAAGCAAAGATAAGCACCGGCGGGATGATCGCCGCATTTGCGATTACCGGCGGAAGCGTACACAAAAACTTGTGTCTGCGGAGCAGATAGGTAAATACCGCTCCCAGTAAGGTTGCAAGGCTTCCGAACACGATGTCCCAGATGGTAGCTCCCGTTACCAGATTGGCAAGCAGACAGCCGATCCACAGTCCCGGAATCGCCGCCGGTGTGAAGTACGGCAGGATGCACAATGCCTCCGAAATACGAACCTGAATGGTTCCGCTTGCAAGGTCAAAGGCTGCAATAAAAACGGTAAGCACAACATAGATTGCCGCAATGACCGCCGCCTGGGTAATAAAAAGTACCTTTTTGTTTCTCATATTCTTTTTTCTCCTTTAGTTTTGTTTTCCGTCAGGAAGGTCTCGAACTGACGTAGCTCTATCGCAAAAGCAGCCACTTCCACGATCTTGCTAGTATATCAAAGATACTTGAAAAAATCAAGATTAACGCCGAAAACCCAAATAAAGAATGCGCTTATAAACGTCATAGCACAAAATCGCCTCATCTGCCGTTGGCTGTTCATTGGAATAAGCCGCCTTTTTCACAACACGCATGTACGATTTCCATGTCACCTCATCCACCTTCCGGTAGGTCTGGCACAACAGCTTCTCGTATTCAAGATCCGTCTTCCATGTAACGCCGAATCTCGTATCCTTCTTCAGCCGCCGGTTGATCCGCCGGTTCATCAGGCGCACAGCGTGCCTATAATCCTTTTCGTGAAAATCGCGGGCAAGTCTCTCCTGATGGCTGCGTACATCTCTGTGACGGTATGTAGGAGCCGGAACAAACGCTCCGCACACCACAAATACGCACACCATAAATACGCACAGTAACACCCGGAGATTCTTTTTGAGCAGGTAAATAAATAAATCCCGGTCGGTTATTTCTGCTCCGCGCTCCGCATTGCTTCCGGAGCTTTTTTCTCCGGCAGCCGCCACATCAGCTCCTGTGCCGTCACTATCCACCGGTTCTGCTGCCTTTGCGATCTGGCTTTCCTCTTCTGCACCCTGCCTCTTGGTATCCGGCTGTGCGTCCTGTGTCTGGCTCTCCGGCTGTGCCTGCGTCTCTGTTGTCTGTGTCTCTACCACTCCTGTCTGCGTCTCGCTCTCCTGCGTGCTTATCGCGGCTGCCAGTTCCTGCGCCTCGCGCTTTATCACTTCCTCCTCTTCGGTCGGAAGCGCGCTAAGCGTCTTTGCATAGCCGGCAGTCATCTCGACCGGCACCCAGCCGATCTGCTCCAGATAGATTTCCGTCCACGCATGTGCATTGCGGTCTGCCACCGTTGCTGTATAAGTTCCGTCCGCATTTTTCTGGAACGCACTCTCCTTTACGACATACCCTGCCGCATATCTTGCCGGAACTCCAAGCTCCCGCAACATCAGCGTTCCCGCCGAAGCAAAATGCATACAGTATCCCTTTTTCCCGGTCGCCAGAAAATACTCCACCGGATCAGTTCCATCACTGATCGTATCCAGATTCCAGCTATAAGCATACTGACGGCACAAAAATGCTGACACTGCGTCTGCAAGCCTGATTCTCCGTTCGTTTGTTGTCATTACCGTCTTTGTTACCGCAGCCTTGTCATAGCACTGCTTTGCGCACTCCCCTGCTGCTGCAACACCGGCATCCGTTTGCAGATACTGATCCTTTACATAGTTAGCGTACCAGTTCCAGTAACGCTCCGCGCTGCCACCCAGATAAGAGATCAAAAGCGACCGGAGCTCATTTATGGAATCGTTCGCGTTGATTCCATCCACAGATGTTGTCTGTGAGAATACTGACTTTTCGATGCGGGTATCTCCGTCCATCGATAACTGCTCATTATCCGTCAGATCTGAAAAATACGGGACAAGCGCATCCTCCCGCAGATGGCTGCTGTATGAGACCGTATAATGAGCCGGAGTTGCAACGTCCTGCAGCGACCGGAATGTATGGGAAGCCTCGTTCCACAACAGATCCTCCATCTGTGCGCTGTCGAGGTTTTCTGCCTCACATGCCTTTGCAAGTTCCGCCGGTGCCATCGTCCAGCTTCCATTGTCATAGTCTGCACCGGTAAATGCCTTCAGGTACAGATTTCCGCTTACCTTTGCATCCGCCGTGATCGTCAGAATCTTTTTATCGTTATAAGCCGGGCTCTGGTTTGTGACTCTCTCCCGGTCTGTCCATATATCGGAAACACGAATCTGGCTTATCCTGCTCTCAATGGCTTTCTGGTACTGCTTGTATTGCGGAGCCTTCGCCACCAGCCCCTGTGCCGGAGCCGTAAAGATATGCGAGACTGCAACAAACAGAACGCTCCACAATGCCACCGCCGCCAGCTGCCGCCGTAGTGGCAGCTGCTTTCCTACCGTCCAGAAGATACAGCTTGCCGAAAAAAGAAGCATTCCTTTCAGATCCGGAGTCTCTCCTACAAGCAGCTCCGCGACAAGAACTCCGACCGGAAGCAAAAGCGCACATATATTGGTGCGTAGAAGCTGCGATAAAAGGAACTGCACAAGAAGCACGATCAAGAGCAGATACACACATGCCTGCATCATGTATGCTTCCTTTCCCTCCGGCAGCCGTAGTCCTGTATGATAATAAGAATTATATTTCTCGACATAGATACCGCCGAGCCACAGGAAGCCATCCTCCAGATCCAGCTGGTTCTCTCGGTAATACGCCGCAAATCTCTGGAAAGCCAAAAGCCCCAAAAGAGCTGCCGTTGTAAGTCTCACCAGATACACAAAATATGGCTTTGCCCGTTGAAACAGCACCGGTATTGCAACCTCGAAGCATACGGCAAGCACCGCCAGCGTTCCCGCAAGCCATGCGACCGCTCCTGCCTGCAGATGCCCCATATTTAAGAAGCCGCCTGCCATCCGCAGTGCCGAAAGCAGGAAAATCGCATGAACGACATAAGATTGCGCCGCCCTGCGTCCACCATCTGAAATTGCGTATGAAATTGTAGCTTCGCCCTTATCGATGAATCGCACACCGATATTCGTCTTGTTCTTTTTCATCTCTCATCCAATCCATTATAAAATTGATAGCTCTGTTTCCGCATCCAGCTGCTCTATCGCCGGTTCTCCATCCATCATTAGCACCCCGTCCCCGGATACCGACATTCCATGCAGATAAAATTCTCCCCGGTACTTGCGCCGGTATTCCTCACATATATCTCCACCCTTCTCCGTGGAAATATCCTGCATCAGCGTAGTCAGACAAACGTAGTAGCTTTCCTCATCATCGACCCGCGTGCGGATCAAGTCATTCTGTGCTTTGGAATCCCACGTCACAAAGTGGGGACATCCCGCATCCATCAGCGAATATGACAGGCTCGCCAGCATGGCAAGCTGCTTTTTCCATCGATCCGCCTGCGGCGTAACAAAAAGGACGACCGGACACGCTTTCGGCAGACTGCTTTCCTTTACCATCAGGTTGTCCGTCTTTGCGGTCATCTTCCAGTGGACGCTCTGCATGCGGTCTCCGTTCCGGAACTCGCGTATATTGAACGTCTCGCTCGGATCATACCCCGGCCGCAGATCGTCAAAAGTATCCGCGTCTCCGAAGAAATTGTAAACCCTGTCACCGAGAATGATCCCGATTGCCTGCGGTGTCGGAAGGACTAGTGCATGGGCTTCCGCGTCCACTCTCCGATTCAGGTAAAAAAGCCCGCTCCAGTCATAAAGCCGGATGCTTTCCAGCTTAAATACATAGCTTCCGGGTTCCGTTATCATAACACGGCAGTTACACACCCGCTCCCGTTTTTTCTTCCTTCCCCTTCCTGTCTGGGAGAGGAAAATGTACTCGCACTTTCGCGCGGTGGCAAGCTCATCCCCATAGGTCAGCTTTGCCCGCACGCCGGGATGCAGCAGCTGTGTACTGCCCTTTTCCTCCAGCCGCACATAAAACGGTCGGTTCTGCGTTGCCAATGTGATTGGAATCGAAATGTCCACGCGGATGCGCGCCCGTTCGATCAGCAGATACGCAAGAGAGGCTGCCGCAAGTACTGCCAGTGAGAAACCAACCATCGCCAGAGCAATGCTCTCATATATAATTGCCATGTAAAGGATTACACCTAGAAATAATAGCGCGGCAATGTAGCTAATCACGATAATCCGCCCTTTCCATATAAGATGCCGGCTGTTTTACTTCCTTAAGGATTTCCTCCAGTACCGCAGCCTCCGTCACGCGCGTTGCTCTCGCCTTCGTATTCAAAACGATGCGGTGCATTGTAACATCCGTAAAGATCACCTCCACATCCTCCGGCATCACATACGATCTGCCCTGCAGAAACGCCCATGCTTTTGCCATTTTCGCGCAAGCGATCGTCCCTCGCGGGCTGACTCCCAGCTCGATGTACGGGTTATCCCTCGTCTTATGCATCAGCCTTGCAATATAGGTGTAGACCGGATCGCTGATGTAGGTTTCTTCTATCTTTTCCCGCAGCCCCAAAAGCTCCTGCGCGCTCATTACCGCCCGGATCTGTTCCATGCCGTCCCGGTTCGTCCTGCCCTTTGCAATGGCAACTTCATCCTTTAAGTCCGGGTAGCCCATGCTCATGCAGATCATAAAGCGGTCAAGCTGTGATTCCGGCAGAAGCTGTGTTCCCGCACTTCCTTTCGGGTTCTGTGTCGCAATGACCACAAACGGTTCCGGCACACTGTGGCTTGCCCCGTCTACGGTCACCCTTCCTTCCTCCATGACCTCCAAAAGCGCAGACTGCGTCTTCGGCGATGTACGGTTGATCTCATCCGCCAGAAACAGATTGCACATAACCGCTCCCGGATAATAGAAAAAGGTGCCGCTTTCCTTGTTGTACATATTAAAGCCCAAAATATCCGCAGGCATTACATCCGGTGTAAACTGCACCCTGTGATTCTCAAGTGCCATTGCCTTTGAAAACGACAGTGCAAGCGTTGTCTTGCCAACGCCCGGAACATCCTCAATCAGGATATGTCCCCCGGCAAGGATCGCAGCGAATGCCTTTTGTACGCATTCATCCTTTCCGGTAACCACCTTTTTTACTTCCCCAATAACAGCTTGCGCCTTCATATATTCTAAGTCCATTGTTCTTCCCCACTTCTACTTTGGTTATTTTCCCTGTTTTTCCTGCCCTTTTACAGCTTTTATCAACGCTCTTGTTACTATCTACATTTTATCATACGCATTTTGTCGACAAAGCGCAACAGATTTTGGCATTTTTATACTACAAATATAGTTTCTCTTATCATAGTGCAGGCAGAATCCTTCATTTACCACCAGATCAATAAGGAAGAACCTTAAACGCAGGCAGGAAACTGTATAAAAAGTCAGGAACTGGAAATCCTTTAGTTATCACATATTAGGAGGATGCCATGTCAACCTATAAAGTCGAAATCTGTGGTGTCAACACTGCAAAGCTGCCAATTTTAAAGGAGGCAGAAAAAGAAGAATTATTCAAACGGATAAAGGCTGGCGACGAAGCTGCCAGAGAAACATACATCAAGGGGAACCTGCGGCTTGTGCTTTCGGTCATCAAGCGTTTTTCCGGTCACAATGAGAACGTGGATGACCTTTTCCAGATTGGTGTGATCGGTCTGATCAAGTCGATCGATAATTTTGATCCGAATGTGGGGGTCAAGTTCTCAACCTATGCGGTTCCGATGATCATCGGGGAGGTTCGGCGCTATCTGCGCGACAACAGCTCCTACCGCATCCCTCGCTCGCTCCGCGACACCGCCTACAAAGCGATCCACACCCGCGAACTGCTCTCACGCACGATGCTCAGTGAGCCGACCCTAGACGACATCTCGCGTGAAAGTGGTATCTCCAAGGAAGATATCGTATACGCCTTAGATGCCATCCAGACACCGCTGTCACTATTTGATCCGGTCTATACGGATGGCGGGGACACGCTCTATGTCATGGATCAGATCTCCGATAAAAAGAGCAAGGAGGAAAAATGGGTGGAGGACATCGCGCTGTCTGAGGCACTAAACCGCCTGAATGAACGCGACGAACAGATCATCAAGCTTCGCTTTTTTGAGGGAAAAACACAGATTGAGGTAGCTGAGGAGATCCATATCTCCCAGGCGCAGGTCTCACGATTGGAAAAGAATGCGCTAAAGAGTATGCGCGGATACCTGAAATGAAAAAGAGGACCCAGCGGTCCTCTTTTTAGAGATTATCAATATTTAAAGAACTTCATCGCTTCTTCGAGCATCTGTGCCTGTCCCTGCACCTCGGTTGCCTGCTGGGCAACAATATTGATCGTTGCGGTCAGCTCCTCGACAGAAGCAGTTGTCTCCTGCGTGCTTGCCGCATTCTGCTGTGAGATAGCACTTAAGCTGGAAATAATGTCGATCACACTGGTTCTGGAAGCATCACAATCCTTCGCCTGTCCGTCAACCATACTGCTCTGGCTTCGTGTATTCTGGATACCCGTGCTTACATTTGCAAATTCAGCCTGTGTGCTCTTTAAGTTCTCCTGCTGCTCCTGCAGATGCTTCTTCACTTCATCCATTTTCTCGATTGAGCGCTTGGAGTCAGCAACGAGTGTTGCAAGAATGTCTTCAATCTGCTTTGCGGAATTGTTGGACTGATCCGCAAGGGAAGAAATTTCGTTTGCAACGACCGCAAAGCCTCTTCCTGCATCACCGGCTCTTGCAGCCTCGATGGAAGCATTCAGTGCCAGAAGGTTCGTCTGACTTGCGATCTCCGTGATCAGATTTACCGCTGCCGCGATCTTCGCAACAGACTGGTCGGTTGCGTCTACGTTCTGGGCAACTACTGCAATCGCCTCCGCGGTCTTTGCATTGGAGTCATCAAGCAGCGCAACAATATCCATCGCTTTCTTTCCGGCGGTATCCATGTTGCTTGCGACGTTGTCAAGATCTCCGATCCCACCGACGATGCCCTCGATCTTTTCGCCCATATCCGTAACCTTTTCGGTCGCATTTTCGATATCGGATGCCATGGAAACAGCGCCCTTTGACATCTCCTCCACCACATGGGAAATATCTTCCGCATTCATGGATGTACGGTTTGCGATCGACTGTAAGGATGTTCCGTTATCCAAAAGCTCTTTGGAAGCCGTCTGAACCTTCTCTGCGATATTCTGCAGCGCATTGGAAAGTCTAAGTCTTGACTGGATGATCGAGTCGATCTCCCGGACGGATGATTTTGCGGTCTTCCATGCCTTCAATTCACCGCCTGCAAGCAGTTCAAGATTCTTATCGATAATGAAAAGCGGCTCTTTGATCTTGCGTGCATCAATCGTAATCGCTACCGCACATAAAATCAGAAGAACAACCGTACTGATAACAATACTGCGTAGGGAATTCGATATTTCCTGTTCGACCGTAGCAGTCTCTTTTCCCGCAAATGCCATTCCGATCACATTGCCGGACTCATCCTTTAGCGGATCATACACAACATAATACGGCTTCCCGTTGATCTTAGCATCGGATGCGGTGTATATGTTGCCTGCGGAAACCTGCGCCCACACATCCGGGTCGGCTGTTGTACCCTCACTTCTTCCGGAAGCGGTGCTACTGTCCGGGATGGAAGAAATATACCGTACATCCCCTACGAAAACGGTAAGCTGGATTCCCTTGTCCACAAAGCTGTCCACATAATCATGCTCGTAAGCAGGCATGTGGTCTTCGTTGTTAATGATATCCCACTCATAATACCTGTTCAATGCATCTGCCGCGACCTTCAGCTCGCTATATATCGCATCCTGCAAAGAACTTCGCAAAGACAAAACCCCGATAAACGCGATTGACAATGCCGTGATAAGCGTCGGGATCATACCGATGAGCAGCAAGGTCCATAACATTGAAATCTTTCTTTTCTTCTTTGGTTCCATTTTTGTTTCCCCCTCAGTGAGCAATCTAATAAGATACTATTATTTTAGCATTATCTAAAGTTCTGCGCAAGTTGCACACCGGAAAAACAGCCGTTAACCGACAATTTTTAATGATTATATTGCTTTTTGCGTTTTCTTTATTCATATTTGAGGATTTCTTTTTTCAGCCGTACCATGATTTTCTTCTCCAGCCGCGAGATGTAGGACTGCGAAATTCCAAGGACATCCGCCACCTCCTTCTGCGTCATCTCCTTGTTATTCCTGCGGTTGATTCCAAAACGCAGCTCAATAATCTGACGCTCCCTTCCGTTTAGCTTGCTTACGGCTTTCCGAAGCAGCTTCAGCTCCGCCTCGTTCTCCATATCGCGGTAGATGATATCCTCGTCCGTTCCAAGAATATCCGAAAGCAGCAGCTCGTTGCCGTCCCAGTCCACGTTGAGCGGCTCATCGATCGACACCTCAAGCTTCGTCTTGTTGGTTCGGCGCAGATACATCAGGATTTCATTCTCGATGCAGCGGGATGCGTATGTAGCAAGCTTGATCTTCTTATCCGGATTAAAGGTATTGATCCCCTTGATCAGTCCGATCGAGCCGATGGAGATCAGATCTTCCACGCAGATTCCCGTGTTTTCAAACTTCTTGGCAAGGTACACCACCAGTCGCAGATTATGCGCAATCAGAAGATTTCTCGCTTCCTCCCTGCTCATGCCCGCAAGCACATTGCACTCCGGTTTCTCCGACAGCGCATACAAACACCGCTGTTCCTCCTCTGCCAGAAGCGGCGGCGGCAGCACCTCCGATCCTCCGATGTAAAATACCTCCGGCTGCTCCTGCCATCTTCTTTTCCACCCCTGCAGCCACTGCCGGATTTTCTTCAACCATTGCTTCATACCATTACCCCTTCCACATTTAAAATTACCTGATACGGCTTGTGCTCCAACAGCTGTTTTCCCGCACAGGCAACAACTGCTTTCGTTTTTTTCGCATCCCGGTGTTTCTCTAATGTATATAAAGCATCAATCTCATACAACGGAAGGATTCCGTCACTGTTTCCCAACGAGCAGTAGGAAGCGATCCCCGCAAAATCCCGCGCAGAGACCTTTAGTTCCTTGAACAGTTTTGCATCCACAATATGTACCGGACGGTTGCCCTCCGCCGTGTGCAGATGATTGCCGGTATCCCACAAAGCGGTGCATTCGATCCGCTGACCATTGTGCTCAAGCACGACCACGCAGAGCTGCTCCCGCTTTTGCAGCTCCCGCTTGGCAAACAGTACCGCCCTGCGCAGCGCAAGTGCACACAGTATTCCGATCCAGACTGGGATCTGTGGGATGTGAAACAGATTCTGCACCGCAGTAACTGTCCCTCCGAGTCCAAGCGCGACCACATACCCTAGGATCAGGCGGTGGCACCAGTCGCGGGGTGTACTCCTCCCAAACGCCCCTGCAAGCATTCCGGGGATAATCACCAGAAACGACGCGCCAAAATACATCGCATAGCTTTGTGTCAAAAGCAATATCCCAAGCTGTAAAATGCCTGCAATAAGGCTTGCCGCGAGCAGGCGCGCAGCCTGCCGCCATCGCACCACGCTCCCCGTTGCCATCGTAAGTTCCTTTACCATCCATAAGATGCATACATTCATCAGACAGCTCTGTATCAGAAACACATCCACATAAAAGACATAAATGGCCTTATCCCCCTTTCCCGGTTCTTGTCTTCTTATGTTTGCATCACTGTTCCAATCATACAAAAAGCCAGCTTTGATTTTTATCAAAAGCTGGCTTCTTAAACACATAATTTATCAAGTTATTTCGACATGATTATCGCTTAGAGTTCTTAAGGAAATCCGGGATATTGATCTCAACCGGCTTAACTGTGCTCTCCGGGCGAGGTGGTCTCTGGATTCCGCTGAGCGGTGTTGTCGGCGCCTGTGTCGGCATTGCAGTACGATTCACTCCTACGGTAGAGGTATGTAATCCGTTTGTTGCAGCGGTGGCTGGACGGTTCATTCCTGCCACACCCGCTGTCGGGCGAGCAGCTGCCTGCTGTCCCTGATAATACTTCATCTGGTTGGATACGGAAGCTGCGGTTGCACCTGCCGGCTTTGCTCCTACATCCTCAAGACCGGTTGCGATAACGGTGATCGTTGCCTCATCGGTCATAGATTCGTCATACTTCGCACCGAAGATGATATTTGCCTCATCCCCTGCAAGATCCTGAACATAGCTTGCTGCATCGTTTGCATCCATAAGGGAGATATCTCCGGAAATATTGATGATAACGTGGGTTGCTCCGTTGATGGTTGTTTCAAGAAGCGGAGATGCAACTGCAAGCTTAACTGCCTCGATTGCCTTCTCATCGCCCTTGGCACTGCCGATACCGATATGAGCCATACCCTTGTCCTTCATAACGGTCTGAACGTCTGCGAAGTCAAGGTTGATAAGAGCCGGAAGATTGATCAGGTCTGTGATACCCTGAACTGCCTGCTGTAATACCTCATCTGCCTTCTTGAGTGCATCCGGCATGGTTGTCCTGCGGTCAACGATCTCTAACAGCTTATCATTCGGAATAACGATAAGTGTATCTACATTCTCTTTCAGACGGTCAATACCGGAAATGGCATTGATCATACGCTGCTTCGCCTCGAACTTGAACGGCTTGGTTACAACACCGACAGTAAGGATCCCCTGATCCTTTGCAATCTTGGCAACGACCGGTGCTGCACCGGTTCCGGTACCGCCACCCATACCACAGGTAACAAATACCATATCTGCGCCCTTAACGGCTGCGGAAAGCTCCTCTGCGCTCTCCTCTGCTGCCTTTGCTCCGATCTCCGGCTGCGCCCCTGCTCCAAGTCCTTTTGTCAGCTTCTCACCGATCTGAATCAGTGTAGGAGCCTTACACAACTGTAATGCCTGCTTATCTGTATTGATACCGATGAACTCTACTCCACCAATATTCTCATCAATCATTCGATTTACTGCATTATTACCAGCACCACCAACTCCGATAACAATAATTTTGGCACTAGCTTCCGCCTCTGTTGTTCTAATTTCCAGCACGGGCTCTTCCTCCTCTTTTTCCTCACAAATATTTATTCCATCTTTTTCGTCCCATTGAAAAGGGCATAAAAAGGCTTATTTTTAATCATATAGATTATAATATAGTTTTTCTGTCAAATAATCAACACAATTTTATCATTTTTTCTAATTTTAAAGTTATTCGTCCTTGTCAAAAATGATATTGGTGTTTTCTTCTGTCCAATTTTCAAGATGAAGCACCCCGCTCTCCCCCGAAAGCTGCGGTAAGATCTTGCCGATCCGCTCTACCTTCTGCGTCAGAAGCCCGGTCGATCCCATCTGTACCCAGATGTCCCCATACACTAAGATCGGGGAGTCATCCCGTCCGTAGAGTATACTGTCCGGAATCAGCGCCTTGCGCTTTAGCGCCTGCGTCAGTGTCAGGAGCTCCTTCGTGATATTCTTGCCGATCGGAAGCTGCTCATACAGCACAACGCCATCGCAGGATAAGCCCTCAATGCGCGGAATGCCCTCGATAATGTCATTTGACATCTCCACCACAAAGCCATCCTTGTCAAAATAGGCGTTCTGCCCCGCCTCCTCCACATAGAGGTAGCCCACGATTCCCTTTTCGTACACCGTCACATGGAGCGTGTGCGGATTTTTCAAGGTGACATCCATCGTATCGATAAATGGTACATTCTCGACTTTTTTGATGCGGTACTTCAAAAAGACGTACAGCGAGTTCCACGAATACTTATCATTTAAGATCGTGCCTGAGATCATCGAATCCTCGTACAGCTCATTGCCCTCGATCTGTACATTCTCCACGGTAAACACCTTGATGACCACAAGTGCGGCAGCCGCCAGCACAAGCAGAAACACCAAAAATCCGATCAGTTTTCTCTTTCTGCGTCTTTTACGTTTACGTTCTTCTTTTATCATAGCTATTCTTCCATTGTCTCCAGTCGAATCCCCCTCGATACGCCAAGTACCAGCCCCATCTCCGACATTAAGAACACGACCGACGTACCTCCGTAACTGATGAACGGCAGGGTTACACCGGTATTCGGGATCGTATTTGTAACAACCGCGATATTTAAGATAACCTGGATTGCAATGTGCGACATGACACCGGTTACCAGAAGTGAACCAAACAGGTCACGCGCATTATTTGCGATCACCATCATGCGCCACAGCAAAAGTATGTACAGCAGGATCACACAGATCGCGCCGAAAAGCCCCAGCTCCTCGCAGATGATCGTAAAGATCATATCGTTCATGGACTCCGGTACGTTTCCGAGCTTCTGCAGGCTGGCTCCGAGTCCCTTGCCGAAAAGCTTTCCGGAACCGATCGCGTAAAGTCCCTGCATCGTCTGATAGCCCTTGTCTCCCGCCGTCTCCGGATGCAGCCACGCCTCGATTCGTCCGCCTCGGTAGGTTGCCAGCGAGATGAACAAAACGACGAATGCCACACCGCCCGCGGCGATTCCGAAGAACGGTTTGTATTTCGGGCTTGCCACAAACAGCATACAGACGGCGATTCCCACAACGATGATCGCGGTACTTAAGTTCGAGTAAGCGATCACACCACATATTGGAATCAGCATGACAAGTACCTTCAGCAGATTCTTTGTCTTGTTCATCTGCTTTGGAATCCGGTCAATTACCATTGCCAGAAAGATAATGATGGCAAGCTTGGCAAACTCCGATGGTTGGAACTGGATCGGTCCAATCTTGATCCATCGTGTGGAATTGTTCCGCTCAACACCAAGTCCTGGAATAAATACCGCAAAGCATAGCAGAAAAGACATCAGATAGATCAGTATCCCAAACTTTTTCCAGACACGGTAATCCACCGCAATAAAGAAAATCATCGGTACAAGTCCAAGTACAAATGCCTTTATCTGCGCCCTCAGATAATACGCACTATCACCAAATTTGTTGGTTGCCGTATAGGAACTGGAGCTATAAAGCATTACCAGTCCAAATCCGATCAAAACGATCAGGATAAACAGCATATTGTAATCAAAATACGAAGCAGTTCTCTTTCTCTGCGTCTTCTGCCTTGCCATATCTACTCCTCTAAGCTGCGAACAATTTCTTTAAAGATTCTTCCTCTTTCCTCATAGTTGGCAAACATTCCCCAGCTCGCGCATGCCGGCGACAAAAGCACCGCATCCCCGCTTTGTGCCTGCTCATAGCAGAACCGGATTGCTTCCTCAAAGGTATCAAACAGGACCACATCCGTAAAGCCGTGCCTGTATGCACACTGCCTGATCTTCTCCGCGGTCTGTCCGATCAGAACCAGCTTTTTGACCTTTCCGTCAAATGCCTCGATCCACTCGTCATACTCGGACTGCTTATCGTAACCGCCGCCGATCAGATAGGTCGGGCGGTTCATCGCACGGATGCCCTGGATTGCCGCATCCGGATTGGTACCCTTGGAATCATTATAAAACTTGACGCCGCGCTTCTCCGTAACATACTCGATCCGGTGCTCCACCGCCGTAAACTGCTTTAATACCGTTACGATCTTTTCCATCGGGACTCCGTAGCTTACCGCCATCGCGCACGCTGCCATGACATTCTCATAGTTGTGCCTGCCTAAAAGCTGTAATTCGTCCACCGCGATCACATGTGTCTTCTGTCCGTCATGGGCGTAGCAGATGTTGTCATTCTCCAGATAGAAACCCTCCTTAAGCACGCGCCTGCTGCTGAAAAATACCACGCTTGCCGGGCATTCGTCCGCGAAGCGGCGCAGCTCCTCATCCTCATAATTGAGGACGCAGGTATCCTCTCTGGTCTGGTTCTTCGTGATGCTCTCTTTTGTCTTGATATAGCACTCCATCGTGTGATGGCGGTTCAGATGATCCGGCGTGATATTTAAGATCGCGGAAACCTTCGGTGCAAAAGCGTGTGTCGTTTCAAGCTGGAAGCTTGAGATCTCAGCCACCGTCACCGTCTCATCCGTGGTGTCGGCTGCGACTGAGGTGTACGGGATACCGATGTTGCCTACGATCTTCACATCGGAATACACACTCTTCATGATCGCACCCGTAAGCGCCGTTGTGGTAGTCTTGCCGTTCGTTCCGGTGATGGCGATGACATCGCCCCTGCCAAAATAATATGCCAGCTCGATCTCGCCCCAGATTGCAATGCCCTTGTCGCGCATCGCATTTACCATCGGAAGATCCGTCGGCACGCCCGGACTTAACACCGCTACTCCAAATCCATCCATCTCTGCCTCGGTCAGCTCACCGAGAATAAGCGGAACCTCCCACAATGCCGGACTCTTTTCGTATAATTTTGCTGTGTCAAGATCTTTATTACCGTCAAAGATCGTAACCTCTGCGCCCTTTTTCAATAAAAGCTCTGCCGCTGCGATCCCGCTGATCCCGGTTCCGACAACCAATACCCTTTGTTCTTCGATCTTCATTCTTACGCCTCCTAAGCTCCTGTCCCATTATCAATAGTGTTAGTATACGTTATTTCATTTTTTTATTCAAGGTAAGGCAGGATGTTTTCAAAGATTTCCCGCGCCACCGGTGCCGCGATCGTGCCGCCGTAATAGATTCCGGACGGGTTGCGGATGATCACCATGACAAGGACGTTCGGCTCCTCCGCCGGGGCAAAGCCCACAAACGAAGCGATATACTTGTGGTCCGAACGTGGAAGTGTCTGTGAGGTTGCTGTCTTGCCGCCGATCTCGCAGCCCTCGATATACGCCTTTTTTCCGCCGCCCTCCTCCACAACATACTGAAGCAGCGTGCGCATCGTAAGGGAGGTTTCCCCGCTGCAGATTGTCTCGCCCGCGTCGTAGGAAAACACCTCCTTCGTGCTGCCATCCGTGCCGGACACCGCCTTGCCAAAATGCGGTGTCACCCGGTGTCCTCCGTTGATCAGGGAGGATACTGTCGTTGCCATCTGGATCGGTGTGATCTGGAACGACTGCCCGAATGACATTGTTGCAAGCTCCACCGGACCGATCGCATCCAGCGAATGCATGATCGTGGCTGCCTCACCCGGCAGGTCGATCCCGGTCCTGGTAAAAAGTCCGAACTGCTTCATATAATTATAGTAGCGCTCCGCGCCCAGCCGAAGCCCTAATGTAATAAAGACGGGATTGCATGAATTTCCCAGTGCCTGCCGGAAGTCCTCCGAACCATGTCCTGTCGTCTTATGGCACCGGATTCTTCGATCCTCCACCACGATATATCCCGGACAGTAGAAATGTTCATCCAGTGACACCAGCTTCTCCTCCAGAGACGCCGCCGTAGTCACCGTCTTAAAGATCGATCCCGGCTCATAGGTATCGCTGACGCACCAGTTGCGCCACATCTGGTTCTGGTATTTGTTCTCCTCCGAGGTTCCCGCGTACATCTGATAATCCTCGATCAGCGTAAACGGCTCGTTCAGATCGTATTCCGGGTAATCCACCATCGCGTAGATCTCGCCGTTCTGTGGGTTCATGACGATGATCTCCACACCGTCGGCATCCTTTTGGATATATGCCTTCTGTGCCGCCTGTGTGCAGTACATCTGGATGTTGTAGTCTAACGTCGTTACCAGATCATTTCCGTTTTCTGGCTCGATCCGCTCCTCCACCGCGTTTTTCACCTCGACACCGCGCGCGTCCGTATAGGTCAGAATGGTTCCGTTTTTCCCTTGTAAATAGCTGTCGTAGGTTACCTCAAGTCCTAAGATTCCCTGATTGTCACCTCCGGTAAATCCGAGCACCTTGGACGCCAGCGTCCCGTATGGATAGGTGCGTTTATAATCCTCGTCCACCTTTACCCCGGAATATCCATAGGCGAGTATCCGGTCGCCGGTCTCCTTATCCACATTGCTTGCGATCCGCTCGATGGAGCTGTATTTTTCCACACGTTTTCGCACGCGCTCCTCGGACAGTCCGAGTTCCTCCACAAGCATTGCAATGACCGCCTCCGGGTCTTTGATCTGGTTGTGGATTACAGAGATTGTACACACGGACCGGTTGGATGCGAGCACCACACCGTTTCTGTCAAGTATCCTGCCTCTCGCCGCCTTGATGCTGCGTTCCCTCTGCTGCAGATCCGTGGCAAGCGTGCTGTAATACTCCGAGCGGAAAACCATCAGATACACCAGCCGCCCACACAGACCGATCGCGCAGAAAAAGATCACCATGAACATAACATACCGCTTTTTCCGATAGCGCGTCAGATTTCTTTCCATACAAAAACCTCATAACCACCAGTTAAAGTGTTGCTATCATTCTATGTTGGCAGTTATGAGGTTATTCTTTTGTGCTGTTCTCTTTAGTTCTGTGGATCGCTCTCTGCCGGATCATTCTCCGGCGGCGTATCCTCCGCTGGTGTATCCTCTCCCGGAGTGTCCTCTGATGGATCGTTCTGCGGCACATCCTCCTCGTCACCGGATGCGAAAATATCTCCCTCTCCGACGCTCTCATCGATCGGAGTATCAAAGATATCGGTTCCCGTGATGGTTAGATTCTCATTGATTCCCGTCAGTTCCTCGTCCGGATAGATATTCATATAAGGAAGAACTTCCTTTAAGATCTCTCTGACGATATTCTGTGCATAGCTGCTATGCGCCTCGTCCTCGACATTCGGTTCGTCCAAAACGCAATAAATAACAAGCTGCGGATCCTCTGCCGGCACACATCCGATAAACGAAACAAGATAGCTTCCCTGCTTACGCTGATGCGTCTCATTATCGTATTTCTGTGCCGTACCGGTCTTTCCGCCCATGGAGTAGCCATCCACCTTGGCAGTCTTACCGCTTCCGGAGCTTACAACGCTCTGCAGATACTGCTTCAACAGATCCGAGGTTGCCTTGGATACCGTCTGCTTGACGATGCTGTTGTCCGTCTTGGATATAGTGTTGCCCTTGCTGTCTGTCACCTTGGTGACCAGATGCGGCTGGTAGTACGTTCCGCCGTTGACGAGAGAGCTGAATGCGCTTGCCATCTCGATCATCGTGCAGTTGTAATTCTGCCCGAAGCTGTTGGTTGCAAGGTCAATCTTTGTAATGTTATCTAATGTATACACAAGTCCGGAGGTATTTGCCTCACCCGGAAGATCGATGCCGGTCTTCTGTCCAAAGCCGAAAATGGACTGATACTCCACGAAATTCTCCGGTCCGATCAGATAAGACATCTGCATGAGAGCATCGTTGCAGGAATCCATGAGCGCGCCCTCCAGTGTCTCCGTTCCATGTCCGTAGCGGTTGACACAGCGGATACGGTAATCCGCGATCAGCTCATAGCCGTCACATTCAAACGTCATTCCGGTATTGAGTGTTCCGGTTTCCAAGCCACACGCTACCGTAAATGGCTTCTGCACCGATCCCGGCTCGTAGGTAGCTGTCACACAATAGTTCTGCCACACGGCATTGAGCGCCGTAAAGATGTCATCATCACTCATCAGCTCCAGCTGTTCATCCGTGTACAGCGCACTTAGATCACGCGGTGAATTTAAATCAAAGGTCGGGTAATCCGCCATTGCAAGGATTTCTCCATTGTTCGGGTTCATGATCAGTACTGCGGTCGCCGCGCTTCCCGCGCCGTCCCTCGCATTGTTGGCATAGGCAGTGTTAAACTGTGCGATCTTTTCCTCGACGATGGACTGGATATTTGCATCGATGGAGGTCACAAGATTGTAGCCATCCTGTGCATCCACGACCGTCTTTTCAAAATCACTGTCTGCGTTTAAGTAGCCATACTCTCTTCCGTTGACACCGTTTAAAAGATCATCGTAATAATTCTCAAGTCCGGTCGTTCCGACATCGCCGGCAGAGGTAAAGCCAATTACGGAGCTTGCAAGTGTTCCGAGCGGATAATACCGCTGGTACTCCTTTTCAAACCAGACACCCTTGATATTCGGGTTGACCTTCTTGCCCTTTTCATCCACGGCATCCTGCATCTCGACAAATGCCTGGATTTCTTCATACGGCAGCTTTTTTGCCAGAACATAGTAACGGCTGTCCGGATTCTCGCTGGCGTAGAGTTTAAGATCAGCCTTGTCCAGCTCCGGAAAGCACGTTGTGAGCGCATCGATCGTCGGGTCTACATATTTTCCGTCATCCCCGGAGTTAAGCACCGAGCAATCCAGTATCACATTGTAGACCGGCACACTTGTTGCAAACATCGTTCCGTTTCGGTCTGCTATATTTCCACGCTTGTACGGGATCGTTGTACTGTCGTAAGATAACATCGACAAGACCTTTTTTTCGTATTTCTCACCCTTGTCATACTCGATGTATGCAAGACGCCCGATCAGGAAAAATAGCGCAACCAGCAGAAGCCCGAAAAGGACAAACAGCTTTTTGCGCATGGATACGGTTAATTTTGCGGTTGGTTTCTTTGTTCTTTTTGCCACACTCTGCTCCTATTTTTCCGGAATGTCGCTGTACTGATCCATAAAGTTATTGTTTTCTACCGAAAAGTATACAATCTGATCCTCGGTCGCGTAGCTCATTCCAAGTTCGTTGATCGCAACATCCTTGATGTAATTGAGATCCACGGATGTTGTAACGCTATTATATCTTGCGTCATTGTCTGCCTTAAGATCCGCAATCTGGCTCTCAAGCGTTGCAATCTTACGCATCTTTGCGGTGACATCCGCCTGTAAACGCACATAGGTAAATGCGGAAAAAGCGCTGATCGCGACGCAGATCGTCAGGAATGCGACATATCCCTTGCTCATGTACAATGCGCGCTGTCTGTTTCTCTGTGCAGCAAGCTGTCTGCTTCTTCTGCGGCGCTGTACCTCTCTCTGCTCCCTTGTCGGGCGCTCCTGCGGCATTCTCTGCGGTGCTGCCTCCAGCTTTCTTACTGCATTTCCCTCTACATAACTTACTCTGTTCATAACTTGTCCTCTATCCAATCAAACTATTATAATCTTTCAAATACGCGAAGCTTTGCACTCTTGCTTCTCTTGTTCACTTCCAATTCTTCCTCGGATGGCAGGATCGGTTTTCTTGTCACCACATGTCCCTTGGATTTGTTGCCACACACGCAGACCGGAAAATTGCTCGGACAGGTACATGGGTTCTCGTTCTTTTTAAAGTTGGATTTAACGATCCGGTCCTCCAGTGAGTGGAACGTGATGATGCAGATCCTTCCTCCCGGATTAAGCAGGTCGATCATAGTGTCCAGATTATCCCGCAGCACATCCAGTTCATGATTTAGCTCGATGCGCAGTGCCTGAAACGTCCGTTTTGACGGATGACCGCCCGTCACCTGTACCTTCATCGGAATTGCTGCTTTTATGATCGCATTTAAATCTCCCGTCGTCTCGATTGGTTTCTTTGTCCGCTCTGCCACGATATGCTTTGCAATGTTCTTGGCGAAGCGATCCTCCCCATAATCCCGGATGATCCGGAAAAGCTCCATCTCGCTGTACTGGTTGACGATATCCTTTGCGGTGAGCTTCTGCCTGTCATCCATGCGCATGTCAAGCGGTGCATCCTCGCTGCGGTAAGTAAAGCCGCGCTCCGGTGTGTCGAGCTGGAACGACGATACGCCAAGATCAAGCACGATTCCATCCACATGGTCAATGCCAAGCCTGCCTAGCACGCCCGCCATATCCGAATAGTTGCTTCTGACGATCGTTACGCGATCCGAAAACTCTGTCAGCCGCTCCGAAGCTGCCTGTATCGCGTCCGCGTCCTGATCGATCCCGATCAGCCGTCCCTTTTTTGAGAGGCGCTTGCAGATCTCGTAGGAATGTCCGCCGCCGCCAAGTGTTCCGTCCACATAGATACCATCCGGTCTGATATGAAGTTCTTCGATTGTCTCATCCCGTAAGACTGAAGTGTGGTTAAATTCCATTTCTACCCGCTCCTTTAAATGCCAAGTCCGAGTTCTGCCATGTGCTCTGCGATCTCATCCATATCCTCATAATCGCCATCTGCAAGCCATCTCTCTTTGCTCCAGATCTCCACGCGGCTCAATACTCCGACGGATACGACATCCTTGTCAATTCCCGCATATTCTCTTAAGTTCGCCGGCAATAAAATTCTTCCCTGCTTGTCCACCTCGCAGCTGGCTGCTCCCGCGAAGAAGAAACGTAAGAATTTTCTTGCATCCTTTGATGTCAGTGGCTTCTCACGGAAAGAAGTCTCGATGCGCTGCCATTCTTCATTGGAGTATACAAACAGACAACCATCTAAGCCTTTTGTCACTACAAATTCGTTGCCAAGTTGTTCACGAAACTTGGACGGAACGATCAAACGGCCCTTAGCATCGATTGTATGATTGTATTCACCCATGAACACGGTCAGCTCACCTCCTTCTTTCTTTGTTATGGTTCGGTGCCTTGTGTAAAAAAGTTTATCCACGAAGTTATCAACTTATCCACCACTTTACACCACTTTAGTGCCATTAGCACCCACTTTTCACCACTTTTCCTATATATTAAACCAAAACACTAGAAAAATCAAGGTTTTCGGGCAAAAAAATAGTGCGTAACCCAAATTTAGATTACGCACATTTTTATCATTTTGTTTAATTGTGGGGAGCGGCAGAGGCGCCTGGTGGAGTAAAGTGGAGATCCTGCCCCGTCAGCTCGATGTACTTTTCAAGCAGCTTGTCCAGCTTCAGATTCTTCAGATATGTGATTTCATACGAATCCCGTCCAAAGGACTCCTGAACTTCCGCTCTGGCTTCTTCTATTTGCATCTTTAAGTCTGCGATATCACACATGTTGTATTCCTTCTTCTGTTCCTACACAAGGTTCTCTGTTTTCTTCGGTTTTTAGTTCCTTTTACTTCTCTTTCTTCCTATTATAATCCATACAACCGCAACTGCCGTCAGTATCGCCGCAACCGCCATTGATACCGGATAGCCGATCACCGGCATAAGGAGCTGATCCGTCCGAAGTGACTCGATCCAGAATCTGCCGATTCCATACCCTGCCAGATACCAAAGAAATACCTCCCCCTCAAACCTGCGCTTATTAAAAAATGCCAAAAGCAGAAGCAGCAGCGCCAGATTCCACAGTGACTCATATAAAAAGGTCGGATGCACCTGGATGTAGGTAACCCCGTTGACCATCACCGTATGCGCTAAAAGCTCCTCCGTCAGATCCGAAGAACGCACCGCACTGAGTGGTAACTGCATCGCAAGCAGGTTATCCGTGTAACCGCCAAAGGCTTCCCTGTTGAAAAAGTTCCCCCATCTTCCGATGATCTGTCCAAGGATCAGTCCAAGCCCCGCTGTGTCGCACAGCCGTCCGAACGGAATCTTCTTAATCTTGGCAAATGTAAACGTGGTGATGATTGCCGCGATCACGCCGCCGTATATTGCAAGACCACCCTCCCGGATATTGATGATCCGAAGAATGCTTCCCTTGTAATAATCCCACCGGAAAATAACGTAATAAATGCGTGCTCCGATCAAGGAGCAGATGATTGCAATGATTGCAAGATCAAAGTATGTATCCGGATCCTGCCCGGTCTGCTTCGCCTTGTGGCAGGCGATTGCAAGCCCTGCCATCATGCCGATCGCGATCACAATCCCGTAGTATGCAATCGTAAATCCGCCGATCGTTATATTCTTGCCTACATGATCCAGATATATATGAAGATTCGGAAAATTTATATTGTAATCCACAATACGCCCTCCCGTTAACATTTCCCACATTTTAACACTTTATTTTAGAAAAAGCAACAAAGAGTGTTCGACAAGACAACAAAGGCAGGGGCAAAAAGCCCCTGTCCTGTGTGCCGCTTAACAGCAGAAGGTATCACACTCTGTCTCTCTGCGCTCAGAAGCATGCGCGCCTGAAATCTTGATATGGTCAGCGGTACATACCTCTTCCTCATTGTGTACACATTCTGTTGCGCTGCAGGATACTGCGGTCTCGCAATTACCGGCTTTGCATTTTGATTCTTTCATGTTATCTACCTCCTTGTTTTCAGGTACAATCTTAGTATGATTTTATTTTTTATCTTTATTCTGGAAAAAAATGTATGATTGACTGCAACTTGCAAATTCGTTAAGATGAAAACAGAAAATGTTTTCACAAAGGATGGATGATCAAATGAAAAAATGTATATGCAGACTTATGGCAATGGTTCTGGTTGCCGGAAGCCTCTTTACCCAGACTCCTGTTGCGGCGGAAACAACCGCATACTCCAGCTCCGCAGAGGAGGTGCTTGCGACAAGCTCCAACGCGAAGGAGATCTATCACTTTTTAGTCTACAATATGGGACTCAACTCTGCCGCAGCCTGCGGTATCCTCGCCAACCTCCGGCGCGAATCCTACTTTAATCCGGATCGTCTCGGAGATGCCGGAACCAGCTACGGGATCTGCCAGTGGCACGACACCTCCACCGGAGTCGGGCGCTACACGAACCTGATCAACTGGTGTACCCAGAACGGATATGACTACACCCAGCTTGAGGGGCAGCTCCAGTTTTTGTATCACGAGCTGTCACAGAACGATTCCACCATACTGCACAATGGCAAGACGATCCTCGATTACATGCGCACCATTGAGAACAGTCCGGAGGGTGCTTACACCGCCGGCTACTACTGGTGCGACACCTTTGAGGTGCCATTTTCCAACAATCCGGACAAGCGTGCCGCCGAATGTGATGCCAGAGGCACCCTTGCCCGCGACATTTACTGGCCTGCCTACTGCGAACCGACACTTGATGGCACACAGATTGTCGCAGGCGGCATTCAGGTAAGCTGGGAAGCCTTCACCGGAGCCAGCCAGTATGAGCTGTACCGCTACGCCAACGGCGATCCTTCCACGATCACGCTGGTTGCGGTCACCACAGACACCTACGCGATCGACACTACGGCAGTCAGCGGCAATAACTACACCTACATGATGTGCGCGATCATCCAGCAGGCAGACGGAACTACTTATACCGCCAACGCCAAGGAGCTGACACAGTATTACCTCGCACCGACAGAGATCTCCACGATCATCGGTCATTCCACCTATCAGAAGGTCAAATGGAGCAAGGTAAACGGTGCAACCAAATATATCGTTTACCGGAGTGATGACGGCAGCGAATATGTTGAGATCGGCTCCACCGACAAGGCTTCCTTTAAGGACACCACCGCACTGACCTCTGATGTACGTTACAGCTATCAGGTTTACGCCTGCCACGAGGAGGAGGGAAAAGACCCGCTTATCAGTCTTGGCTCCAACGCGATGGGTAACTACACGCTCTCTCAGCCGCAGATCACTTCCATCACCAATGTCAGCTCCGGAATCAGGATCAAGTGGGACAAGGTGCCAAAGGCAAAGTTTTACAGCATCTACCGCAGCATAAACGGCAAGGCTTATGAAGAGATCGCTTCCGTGACCAAGAAGAGCTACACCGACACCGATATTGATGCCAGCGGTACCGTCAAATATAAGATCTACGCACACTTTACCGGAACCATGGGACAGACCAGCATCAGCAAAGTCTCAAAGACGGTATCCATCTCCTACCTCGGTGCTCCGAAGTTAAGCAGCGTAGCCACAAGCGGCGGCTCAATGACACCAAAGTGGACACAGAACGAGAACGCCACCGGCTATGAGATCCAGTATTGCAAGAGCAAGTCGTTCAAATCAAATGCGACAACGCTTCTCATCGTAACCAATGACACGACCTCCTGGCGTATCAAAAACCTCAAAAAGGGACAGTCCTATTATGTAAGAGTCCGCTCTTATGTGACCAAAGATGGCAAACGTTCTTACTCCGCATACAGCGCAGCCAAGAAATGTACCGTCAAATAAAATACAAGCATGAAATAGAAATGCAACGTCAAATAAAATACAGCATGAAATAGAAAAGCAGTGTCAAATAATTATGTGACATGCAAAAATATCCGGCTTCCTTCCAATCTAGAAAGAAACCGGATATTTTTTATTGCTTACAATATAGCATATATCTTCTAATTACTTCTTCTCTTCCTGCGGAAGCTCCTCGCGGATCGCCTTGGTGCGGATCTCTGTGCAGATCTGCTCTACGAAACCAGCAAGCGGCTTAATGCCCTCATCCCCTGCGAAACGGCTTCTTACAGACACGGTCTTGTCCGCTTCCTCCTGCGCACCTACCACAAGCATATACGGAAGCTTATCCATTCTCGCCTCGCGGATCTTGTAGCCGATCTTCTCTGCGCGGGAATCTACGGTGGCGTCAACACCGTTTGCCTTGAGCTCTTTGCATACGCTCTGCGCATAGTCGATGTATTTCTCGGAGATTGGAAGCACACGAACCTGCTCCGGGCAGAGCCATGTCGGGAACTTGCCTGCGTAATGCTCGATCAGCCATGCAAGGGTACGCTCATAGCAGCCCATAGAGGTACGATGGATGATCCAAGGAAGCACCTTTTCTCCCTTATCGTCAATATAGTACATGCCGAACTTTTCTGCGCTTGCGCAGTCGAGCTGGATCGTAACCATGGTATCTTCCTTGCCATATACGTTCTTTGCCTGAATATCGATCTTTGGTCCGTAGAAAGCAGCCTCTCCGTCAGCCTCTGTGTATGAGATTCCGTTCTTATCCATAACGTCGCGCAGATACTGCTGTGTGCTGTTCCAGTATGCCTCATCCCCAAGGTATTTATCTTTATTGTTCGGATCCCACTTGGACAGACGATAGGTAACATCCCCATCAATTCCAAGCGTTGTCATAACATAGTGGCAAAGCTCGGTACATCTTGTCAGCTCCTCCTCTGCCTGATCCGGGCGTAAAATGATATGTGCCTCTGTGATGGTGAACTGACGTACACGGGTAAGTCCATGCATCTCTCCGGAATCCTCATTGCGGAACAGGGTGGAAGTCTCCGACATACGATACGGCAGATCGCGGTAGGAATGCTGCTCATTCATGTATACATAATACTGGAATGGACAGGTCATCGGGCGGAGCGCCATCGTTTCTTTGTCATCGCTGTCCTTATTTAAGATGAACATACCGTCCATGTAATGATCCCAGTGTCCGGAGATCTTGTAGAGGTCAGACTTTGCCATAAGCGGTGTTCTGGTACGCAGATAGCCCCACTCGTTGTCCTCAAGATCCTCTATCCAGCGCTGCAGCTTCATGATCATCTTGGTTCCCTTCGGGGTGAAAAGCGGAAGTCCCTGACCGATCACATCAACGGTTGTGAAGAGTCCCATCTCACGTCCAAGCTTATTGTGGTCGCGCATCTTGGCATCCTCAAGCTTTGCCAGATACTCCTTCAGTTCGTCCTTCTTATTAAATGCAGTCGCATAGATTCGCTGCAATCTAGCCTTGTTGGAATCGCCTCTCCAGTATGCCATAGAGGAAGAAATCAGCTTGAATGCCTTAACGCCCTTGGTGCTCATAAGATGAGGTCCTGCGCAAAGGTCTACAAAACCGCCCTGATCATAGAAGGAGATCTCCTCTCCCTCCGGAAGATCCTCGATCAATTCAACCTTGTACGGCTCGTTTCTCTCCTGCATGAGCTTGATCGCCTCTGCTCTCGGAAGGGTAAATCTGGTGATCTCATGTCCCTCCTTGATGATCTTCTTCATCTCATCCTCGATGCGGTCAAGATCCTCTCTGGAGAATGGGTTGGAATCAAAGTCATAATAAAATCCGTCGTCGATCGCCGGTCCGATTGTCACCTTCGCCTCCGGGAACAGACGCTTTACAGCCTCTGCCATAATATGGGATGCGGTATGGCGGATAACACGGAGTCCCTCCGGATCATTTGCAGTTACAATATTAAGCTCGCAGTCATCCTCAAGGATTGTTCTAAGGTCTACGACTTTGCCGTTTACCTCTCCGGCACATGCCACGCGCGCAAGTCCCTCGCTGATGTCAAGCGCAATCTCGTATACGCTCCTGGCCTCGCCGTATTCTTTTACAGAGCCATCTTTTAATGTGATCTTCATAATAAAATCTATCTCCTTTATTTTTCTTTGCTTTCTTTTGCCTCGTCAAAAATTGCTTCTTCCATTTCCGGCGACCATGTTCCGTTCCCATTTCCGCATCCGATGATCTGTGTCCTGTGCGGGGATTTGAGCATTCCAAACACTATGCCGCTGAGCACGCTCACTGCAATGGTAAGAAGGAAATCGCGTCTGGAAAGATGAAATTCTTCCGGAATTTTGTCGATCAGTTTCAATATACGCTTCATCCTGTATATCACCTCCTTTATGCAACGTGTGATAAGATTTGTGGAATCAAAGAGTCACCTTGTGACTCTTTGCGCGCCCGTGTGGGCACGCAAGCGCATCTTCAGCTCCACACGAGTCGCATTCCTGCGGAGCATTTTTGCTTTATAGGAGAAGAAATTTCCTATAAAGTAAAAAGTCCCTGACACAAAATCAAATTCTGTGTCAGGGACGATGTTGTTCGTGGTTCCACCCTACTTCACCTTATGCGATATGCATAAAGCCTCATTGACGATAACGGAGTCACCGTGTCCGATTAAGGACCGCTCCAAGCTGGTCTTCGGCTGTTTCCCTGTTGTGTGCTCTCACCACATCCTGCCGGACGGCACACTTCTCTTTCACATCTACACAGCTTACTCGTCTTGTCATCGCGTTGTCTTTTCTATAAGCATATTATATGCGTTTGCCTTGGAATTGCAAGAGAAATCTGCTTATCTTCCACAGCAATATTTATATTTCTTTCCGCTTCCGCAAGGACAAGGATCGTTTCTTCCGACCTTCTTGCCTATAACGACAGTGCCGGACTTCTTCTGCTCTAAGTACAGACGCTTCTTGGTTTCTGCGTCAAAGATTTCATCCCACATCGGAAGGTTGTACAGCCAGTCAGCCTTTGCATCTACCATGTTCTTGTAAAGCTTCTCCTTGTCAAATGCAAGGCTTACCTTGGTGTCCTCCTCCATCTCGTCGATCGGGTTCGGGGTAACAAGGCTGTCATTGATTCCATCAAGGAATCCGGTCATCTCCATAACAGAAAGATTGTACTTTTCTGCAAGCTCTTTTACTGTTCCCTCAACAACCTCATCCGGGTTGGTCAGAAGCTTCTCATATACACCCTTCTCCAGAAGGAAATATCTCTGCCAGAACTTCTGCAGCTCGTTCTGTGGAGTCTTCTCATTATATGCAACTTTCTGCCATTCTTTTAATAATGCCATTCGTATATCCACCTTTCAGATTGTATTCATTATGATTGCGTTCTTTCGCATATAAAGGGATTATATCACACTTTCCCAACCCGTGTAAACCAAAACTTCTTGCGCATTTTATGGTCTTCCGTTATGATGTTAATTATACAGGAGGCAGCCACATGAAAAAAATCAAACAACTTCTCGCCCTTTGCGGAGTAATTCTTCTGATCAGCTTGTATGCCGCTACTCTCATCCTCGCCATCACAGATAACAGCGGAACGATGAATATGTTCTTTGCATCCGTTGTTGCAACGGTGATCATCCCGGTGTTGTTATGGGCGTATTCCTTTATTTACCGGCTTGTGCATAACAAGGATCATAAAGACGACGAGACTGAAGCATAGCTTCAGCCTCGTTTTTCTTTGTCCAAAAGTATTGCTTCATACCGCTTGACATCTTCACGAAATGCAGCCACAAAAAACCACCGGCATAACCGGTGGTTTTCTTTATATTCCTAACGGATGATCATTGCCTCACGCTCTGCTCCGGTTCCGATGAACTTCACCGGAATACCGATGTAGTCCTCAATGAAGCGGATGTAATTCTTCGCATTCTCCGGAAGCTCCTCAAAGGTCTTGCAGTCTGCAATGCCCCCCCAGTTGCCGTCCAGCTCCTTGTATACCGGCTTGGCATTGTTGAGCACATCAAGATTCGTGGTAAAGTCCTCCACCTCTGTTCCGTTGACATCGTAAGCAACGCAGACCTTGATCTTGTCAAACTTGCCGATCGTATCCAGATGGTTTACAGAAAGTGCGGTAAGACCGTTGACACGCTTTGCGTATTTTAAGGTAACAAGATCCAGCCATCCGCAACGGCGTGGTCTGCCGGTCGTTGTTCCATATTCGTGTCCAAGTTCGCGGATGCGGTCTCCTGTCTCATCCAAAAGCTCTGTAACGTATGGTCCCTCACCTACACGGCTGGAATAAGCCTTGATGACACCATATACATTACCGATATCAGTCGCGCTGAGTCCGGTTCCCGTTAAGATTCCACCGATGGTCGGATTGGAGGAGGTAACAAACGGATAAGAGCCGAAATCAATATCGAGAAGCGTTGCCTGCGCACCCTCGACAACAACCTTCTTGTCAGCCTCAAGTGCCTTGTGCAGCAATGTGATCGTATCGCACACATACGGCTTAAGCTGTGCTGCATAATCGCAATAATCCGCGTACATTTTATCGAAATCCAGCTTGCTCTCGTAATCCGTCTCCGGATCATAGAACTTCAGCAGTCCAAGTCTTGATTCGGTCATTTCCTTTAAGCGCTCTTTGAAGTCCGGCGCGTACAGATCTTCCATGCGGATACCGCTTCTCTCGTACTTATCGCAGTAAGACGGTCCGATTCCCTTTCCGGTCGTTCCGATCTTCTTTGCCTTTCTCGCCTTCTCCAAAGCCACATCAAGCATTCTGTGGTATGGGAATATCACATGTGTCTTGTCACTGATCTTTAAATAGGTGTCAACGTCATATCCGTGAGCCTTGAGATTGTTGATCTCCTCAAGCAATACCTCCGGGTTCAGAACAACTCCGTTTCCGATCACGCCGATGGTATGTCCGGACAAAAGACCGGATGGAATCAGGTGCATTGCGTATTTTACGCCATTCGCCTTGATGGTATGTCCCGCATTATCTCCACCGGTAGCACGGACAGCAACATCCGCCTCCGCAGCAAGATAATCGATCACCTTTCCTTTTCCTTCGTCTCCGTAGAAACATCCAATCACCACATCAACCTTTGACATAAGACTGCCTCCTTTGTATCTATTACTGCGCAAAAAAACCGACAGTGCGTAAAAAGCCTGTCGGTTTTTACTTATTGATTATATAGGATTTCCATCCATAAGTAAACACAAGATTGTCGATAATTTTGCATAAAATCAAATTTTCTTGTGTCTATGCCTCGATCTTCTTTGAGCATGCGATCGCAAGTGCTCCCGGTCCGATGTGGCAGGATACGGAAAGTGAAAGCGGATTCATAATAATATCATTGTTCGGAAAAGCCGCCTGCACTTCTTCTTTGAAAGCCTCTGCCGCTTCGCGGTCATAGGAATATGCGATCTCAAGATTCATTTCTTTTCCTTCCGGATCGTTAAAGCGCTCCGCAAAGTCCTTCTTCATCGTCTCAATCATAATACTCTTGCCCTGCTTTGAGGTGCGTGCCTTTGCAAAAGCATCTAACTTTTCTCCCTGGATCTGAAGCACCGGCTTAAGCTTAAGCAGTGTACCAAGTGCTGCCGCCGCAGGAGTGATGCGTCCGCCCTTTTTCAGATAGTAAAGAGTATCGAGCATAATGTAGATAGAGGAATCAAACTTCGCATCCATAAGGATCTGCTTGATCTCTGCTGCGCTCTTGCCGGCAGCCGCAAGCTCCATGGCATCCAGCACCGACTGTCTCTGGGTAACAGAAATTCTCTGGTTGTCAATGACTTCTACCCTTCCATCATAGTCCTCTGACAGCATGATCGCCGTAGAGCAGGAACTGGAAAGTCCGGAAGACATCGGAATATATACGATCTCATCATACTCTTTTAACACTTCGTCCCATGTATCCGTTACATTGCCTACAAGCGGCATGGATGTCTTGATCTCACAATCGGATCTAAGCTTTTCATAAAACTGCTCCTGTGTCAGATCAATGTCCTCATAGAACATCTTCTCATCAATATAAAACGGCATCGGAATTACGGTAATCCCCATCTCCTTAGCTTCTGCCTGTGTGATCCCGCTATTGCTGTCCGTCATTATCGCAACTTTGCTCATTTCACGCCTCCATTACTGTTTTACATTTTATTATTTGTAAATATACCATACAAAAAACCAAAAGAAAAGCTAGTAATAAAGCCGTTTTGACGTGGTTTTTGAAACTATCTGTATTCTTACTGTCCCTACTGAATACCACGTTTTGCATTCACGTTGGACTGCAAAACATATCCCGCTACTCCGCCTTTACCGTCTCGGTCTTTGACCAGCCGGAATAATACTGCTTTCCGTCTACGTTCTTATAGGTTTGGACACGGAAATAGTAAGTTGTTTTCTCAGACAGCCCGCTAATCTTTTTGGAGGATTTCTTTATCCCTTCCAATGTAACCGTTTTCGCATTCTTCGTAAATTTTCTATCGGTCGCGTACTGGATCTGATAGCCGTTTGCTTCTTTCTTCTGTTTCTTCCATGTCAGGGTTACGCTGTCGGACTTCCGGGAGGTTCCGGTGATCGTAGTTTTGGCAGGCTTGATCGTAAAGGTCTTTTTGATCGTGCCGGAATACTTCCCCTTGAACGTAATCGTTGCGGTTGCCTTTCCAACCTTCACATTATCGGAATAGGTAACGGTGTAGTTGGATTTCTTTAATGTCTTTCCTTTGGAATCGAGAACCTCTACAGTTGGCTTTTTTTCCTTACCGTCAAAGTTAAAAGAGGTCTTGGAAAGCTTGACGCTTGTGCTTTTGCTTGTTAATCCGGTTTTCTTGAAGGTAAAACCGTTTTCTTTTGCATAGGTTTCAGTGGCAGAGCCTTTGGTGCCATAGATGATGAATGAATCAATCTTTATCGGCTCCCAGTATTTATCATCACCATATCCAAGTGCCATCTCTTCTATTTCACTCACGCTATCCGGAATTGTGATGCGCTTTAAACTCTTACACTCATAAAATGCCATATAGCCGATACTAATCACGCCATCCTGGATTGTTACATTCTTTAAGCCGGTACAGGAAGCAAATGCACTATCGCCGATACGGATCACACTATCCGAGATTGTGATACTCGCCAAACCACTGCACTTCGCAAATGCCGCCTCTCCAATACTGGTTACACCGTGCGGAATTGTTATACTTGCCAAGCTACTACATCCACTAAATGCCCAGTCGCCAATACCAGTCACACTATCTGGAATTGTGGTTGACTGACATCCATAAATTAATGAATTGGTAGAAGTCTCTATAATCGCATTACAATTATCTCGACTGTCATATACCGGATTATCTGTCGCTATTTCTATTTTTTTCAATGCTGTACATCCATAAAATCCCCCGGGATCTATACTGGTCACACTATTTGGAATTGTGATGCTCGTCAAGCTACTACATCCCATAAATGCCTGATCTTCAATACTGGTCACACTATCCGGAATTGTGATATTCTTCAAACTACTACAATCCCGAAATGCCGCCTCTCCAATACGGGTCACGCTATCTGGAATTGTGACGCTCATTAAGTCACTACATTCACTGAACATACCATGGTTGATACTGGTCACACTATCCGGAATTGTGATACTCGTCAGACTACTACACGCCCAAAATGCACACGTTCCGATACTGGTCACACTATCCGGAATTGTGATACTCGTCAAACTGGTACACATAGAAAATGCATAACTTCCAATACTGGTCACACCATCCAGAATTGTTACACTCGTCAGGCTGCTGTAGTTCTGAAATGCATAACTTTTTATCGCCCCACTTCCACTTATCGTCAGCACCCCATCGCTATCCAGCGTATATGTCACATTCTTTCCGCAACTCCCTGTTTCCACAATCGTTGCCGCTCTGACGTCTGTCTTTCCAATCCAGAGTGCCGCTACTGCCACCAGCACAAACATCACTACTTGTTTCCAGCAGTTTTTCATGTTCGTATCCTCCCTGTCCTTACCGGTATTGTTTTACCATTAAGATCAATTATGCAATTACTTCCAGCAAAATGCTTAATCCAAATATTGTATTCCACATACACATCGGATTGCAGTATAAGCGTCTGTCCATCAATTACATGATTTCCTCCAAATACTTCATTAAGTTCTTCAATATTTTTTACATAATAAGTGCCACGTTCGCTCGTATCAAATCCCACCGCTTCTGCTTTTGTGGGTGCCAGAAAAATTCCACCCAAAAGCAAGATTACAAAAGCTAACAGTAGCCGAAGATATCTATTCTTTTGCAACAAATAATAGTTTTACATGACTATATATCTCCCCTTCCTTGATTTTCCACCTATGTTCAGTATCGTGTCATCTAATTTTTAACTGCAGACAGTATAACTATCGCATCGTCTTGATATCCTGCTTTTTTTGATATCAGTTTCTGTTCCATTGCGACATATTTTCTATTGTTAAATATGCTTATGCCTTCATATTCAAATTTTTCCTGTGTCTCTTCATCCAAGTTCTCATGAAGCATTCTAGTTGGCTGATATATTGTTGCAGAATCAGCCTTCGGATCAAGCGTCGACAAATCATACGTAAATATCCTATTTTTCCTGCCAACATCGTTATCCTCTTTATTTTTATATGTCATAGTTATATGAAACAAATGTGTACCTGCATCATAGCAAATATCATTTCCAACCCATCCATCTTGCTCACACTCCCCACATATAAAGCTGCCTCTTATTACTAGGTTATTATTTTGTTTTGCATCAAATTCTATAATCCAGTATTTTCGCGTATGGGTATCTTTGTTCTTTAAGACTCCTAGAATATATAAATTATCTTTATAGTGCTCGATTGTAGAAAGTTGAAAATCCTTATGAAACGAACTATTTTTCACTGTATACCCCCGCTCTATTCTACCTTTTGAACTAAGTCGGTATATTTTTTCCTCAAGATCAACCAAATAGAATTTCGAGTCATGATAAGTAATAGAGTTAAGGTGTTTAAAGAAAACATATTTATGTACTTTCGATACAGTTTTGTATATCTGCAATTTAGAATGCGTTTCAGAACCAGATATGTTTTTTACCAAATACAATATTGCCGGGCTCAATACAGTTTCTTGCTTATCTTGCTTATCTTGCTTATCTTGCTCGTCTTCTTTATCATCATAATATTTGTATCGCAAAACATAAGCGTCCCCATTGACAATTACCATCGCAGCAGTAGTTGTACACTTAACCACATTACTACTGTCATCCGTTTTAGACTCACATTTCGCTGTCTTGAAACGCGCTACCTCGTCATGCTTTACCTCAGTTGCCATAAAAACCTTCCTCCTTTGTATATTAAATAAGTATTTCGTGACTACATCATTATACTTCTTTTTTGTTTCTATTTCAAGGTTTTCTGACTATTTTCGTAGTTTTTAGAAAATTAAGGTTTTATTTGCTTATAGAGGTAACTTTTAATTTCTGCATATTGTATATATTATACAACGGGTTCACTCCCGATAAATCGTAAGATTTCCCTTTATCGTTTTGTCAAGCTTGTCCTTGCTAGTGTACTTCTTCTTCGTCAGGGATGCCTTGACAACCGCTTTCTTGTCGATCTTGACACTGCCTCCGTTCTTGTCCACAAATCCGTACTTAAAGCCCTTGATCAAAGTCTTTTTGCCCGCGTCTGCTTTCAGCTTGACGCTCTGCGCATCCTTTAGGTATATTGTGCTCTTTCCGTTCCCATTCTTTGAGCGGATCGTACAGTTCTTGATGGTAACCCCACGTCCGACTGCAAGACAATCGTTTGTCCATCAATCAAATAATTTTCTCCAGGCGTCTCATTATCTGGCTAATATCCCGCTACTCCATCCTTACCGTCTCGGTCTTTGACCAGCCGGAATAATACTGCTTTCCGTCTACGTTCTTATAGGTTCGGACACGGAAATAGTAAGTTGTCTTCTCAGACAGCCCGCTAATCTTTTTGGAGGATTTCTTTAGCCCTGCCAATGTAACCGTTTTCGCATTCTTCGTAAATTTTCTATCGGTCGCGTACTGGATCTGATAGCCGCTTGCCTCTTTCTTCTGTTTCTTCCATGTCAGGGTTACGCTGTCGGACTTCCGGGTAGTTCCGGTGATCGTGGTTTTGGCAGGCTTGATTGTAAAGGTCTTTTTGATCGTGCCGGAATACTTCCCCTTGAACGTAATCGTTGCGGTTGCCTTTCCAACCTTCACATTATCGGAATAGGTAACGGTGTAGTTGGATTTCTTTAATGTCTTTCCTTTGGAATCGAGAACCTCTACAGTTGGCTTTTTTTCCTTACCGTCAAAGTTAAAAGAGGTCTTGGAAAGCTTGACGCTTGTGCTTTTGCTTGTTAATCCGGTTTTCCTGAAGGTAAAACCGTTTTCTTTTGCATAGGTTTCAGTAACAGAGCCTTTGGTGCCATAGATGATGAATGAATCGATTTTTATCGGCTCCAAGTATTTATCATCGCCGTATCCAAGTGCCATCTCTTCTATTTCACTCACACTATCTGGAATTGTTATACTCTTTAAACTCTTACACCCATAAAATGCACAAAGGTCGATACTAATCACGCCATCCTGGATTGTTACATTCTTTAAGCCGGTACAGGAAGCAAATGCACTATTGCCGATACGGATCACACTATCCGGGATTGTTATACTCGTCAGACTACTACAGCCATAAAATGCCACGACTCCAATACTGGTTACACCGTGCGGAATTGTTATACTTGCCAGGCTACTACATTCAGTAAATGCCCAGTCGCCAATACCAGTCACACTATCTGGAATTGTGGTCGACTGACATCCATAAATTAGTGAATTGGTAGAGGTTTCTATAATCGCATTACAATTATCTCGACTGTCATATACTGGATTATCTGTCGCTACTTTTATTTTTTTCAATGCTGTACATTCAAAAAATCCACCGGGATCAATACTGGTCACACTATTTGGAATTGTGATGCTCGTCAAGCCACTACATTCCCTAAATGCCATATCTTCAATACTGGTCACACTATCCGGAATTGTGATACTCTTCAAACTACTGCATTCCCGAAATGCCTCCCCTCCAATATGGGTCACGCTATCTGGAATTGTGACACTCATTAAGTTACTACATTCACAGAACATACCATAGTCGATACTGGTCACACTATCCGGAATTGTGATACTCGTCAGACTACTACACGCCCAAAATGCATACGTTCCGATACTGGTCACACTATCCGGAATTGTGATACTCGTCAAACTGGTACATATAGAAAATGCATACCTTCCAATACTGGTCACACCATCCAGAATTGTTACACTCGTCAGGCTGCTGTAGTTCTGAAATGCATAACCTTTTATCGCCCCACTTCCGCTTATCGTCAGCACTCCATCGCTATCCAGCGTATATGTCACATTCTTTCCGCAACTCCCTGTTTCCACAATCGTTGCCGCCTTGGCGTCTGTCTTTCCAATCCAGAGTGCCGCTACTGCCACCAGCACAAACATCACTACTTGTTTCCAGCAGTTTTTCATGTTCGTATCCTTCCTTTCCTTACCGGTAGTGTCAAAAAGCCACCTGTTTTTTATTGTTCTAAACACTTTAAAACCATGAATTTCTGGAGGTTTGCCAATAAAAGAGCATTTACCCTCCTTTGTAAGTTAAATAAGCATCTTTCATGACTACATAATTACATTTCTTTTTTGTTTCTATTTCAAGGTTTTCTGACCATTTTCGTAGTTTTTAGAAGCTTAAGTTTTTATTTGCTTATAGAGGCAACTTTTAATTTCTGCATATGGTATATATTATACAACGGATTCACTCACTATAAATCGTAAGATTTCCCTTGATCGTTTTGCCAAGCTTATCCTTGCTGGTGTACTTTTTCTTCGTCAGGGATGCCTTGACGACCGCTTTCTTGTCGATCCTGACACTGCCTCCGTTCTTGTCCACAAGTCCGTACTTAAAGCCTTTGATCAAGGTCTTTTTGCCTGCGTCCGCTTTCAGCTTGACGCTCTGCGCATCCTTTAGGTATATTGCGCTCTTTCCGTTCCCATTCTTTGAGCGGATCGTACAGTTCTTGATGGTAACCCTGCATGGCGGTGTTCCCTCGCAATATATTCCATAGCCGTTCTTGGAACGGCTCTCGATGGTTCCACCTGTGATGTTAAGAGTTACATAATCCTGATCTGGATTCTCACCATCCGACAGAATGTAAATTGCATATTTTTTGCCACCAATATAACCGCCTTTAATGGTACACGTAGCTCCCTCACCGATAGATAATCCATTTCTTATGTAAGCATTTTCTTTTATTGTCGCAGTTGCACCAATCCAAAGAGAATCTTTCATTATTCCACCCGAAATAACACTAGTTCCCACAGGTATACTAATATCCTTATCAAAAATCCCACCAGAAATTGTACATCCCCTCGTCAAAAAACATATATCATTGTAAAATCTGCCGCCTGTAATGGTCACGTTTCCCCAATCACCACCGTACTCAAAATCTCCGAGATAAATTGTGCCGCCGATTACTTCTTCCCCATTTATATTCTCGACCAGTTCAAAAGTTCCATCTTCTATGGTCAAAAAGTTAAACTCATCAAATATCTGCCAGCCCGCTGTTCTATATGTAATATTTCCCGACAGAATTAATTGGTACTCTCGATCTAGGTCCCAAAAAAGAGCTATTCCATTATCCGAAATAGAAACTATTTTTCCTTCTCCAATCAACTGAACATAATCTGTCCTCGGCTCTAGTGCAAATCCTAACTCTAAGAAATAAGGTGCAGATGTCTTTATTGTTTTACCATTAAGATCGATTATACAACTATTTCCGGCAAAATAGTCAATCAGTATACAGTAATCCAACTCTACATCCGATTGTAGTATCAGTGTCTGTCCATCGATTAAATGATTTCCCCCAAACACCTCATTGAGTTCTTCTATGTTTGTCACATAATATGTATTTTCATGACCATATCCTAATACATCTTCTGCCCACTCAACCGCTTCTGCTTTGGTTGGTGACAGGAAAATTCCAAAGACTAACAAAATTGCAAAAGCTAACAGTAGCCGAAGTTGTCTATTTTTCTGTAATAAAGAATGCTCTTTCATGGTTGCCCCTCCTTTGATATTCGCTCTGTTTTCGCAGCCTTTGTATACTTTCAAAGTTCTCACTCGCTATAAATCGTAAGATTTCCCTTTATCGTTTTGTCAAGTTTATCCTTGCTGGTGTACTTCTTCGTCAGGGATGCCTTGACAACCGCTTTCTTGTCGATCCTGACACTGCCTCCGTTCTTGTCCACAAGTCCGTACTTAAAGCCCTTGATCAAAGTCTTTTTGCCCGCGTCTGCTTTCAGCTTGACGCTCTGCGCATCCTTTAGGTATATTGCACTCTTTCCGTTCCCATTCTTTGAGCGGATCGTACAGTTCTTGATGGTAACCCGACATGATGGTGTTCCCTCGCAGTATATTCCGTAACTATTCTTGGAACGACTCTCGATGGTTCCACCTGTGATGTTAAGAGTTACATAATCCTGATCTGGATCTTCACTACGTGACAGAATGTAAATTGCATATTTTTTGCCGCCAATATAGCCGCCTTTAATAATGCATGTGCCGGTTCCGTCCTCCAGCACTATGCCATCTCTTATATAAGCATTTTCCTTTACGGTCAGCCTTCCTCGAAATTCGACATGTCCTTTTATCACACCACCTGAAATAACGGTTCTTCCTGTGGTTATAAAAATATCCTTATCAAAAATCCCACCAGAAATTGTACATCCCCTCGTCAAAAAACATATATCATTGTAAAATCTGCCGCCTGTAATGGTCACGTTTCCCCAATCACCACCGTACTCAAAATCTCCGAGATAAATTGTGCCGCCGATTACTTCTTCCCCATTTATATTCTCGACCAGTTCAAAAGTTCCATCTTCTATGGTCAAAAAGTTAAACTCATCAAATATCTGCCAGCCCGCTGTTCTATATGTAATATTTCCCGACAGAATTAATTGGTACTCTCGATCTAGGTCCCAAAAAAGAGCTATTCCATTATCCGAAATAGAAACTATTTTTCCTTCTCCAATCAACTGAACATAATCTGTCCTCGGCTCTAGTGCATATCCTAACTCTAAGAAATAAGGCGCAGATGTCTTTATTGTTTTACCATTAAGATCAATTATGCAATTATTTCCAGCAAAATGCTTAATCCAAATATTGTATTCCACATACACATCAGATTGCAGTATAAGCGTCTGTCCATCAATTACATGATTTCCTCCAAATACTTCATTGAGTTCTTCGATATTTTTCACATAATATGTGCCGCCCTCTTGCTCGTCAAATTCAACCGCTTCTGCTTTGGTTGGTGCCAGGAAAATTCCAAAGGCTAACAAAATTGCAAAGGCAAATATCAGACAAAAATGATTACGTTTCAATGGCAAATGATATTGTTTCATGGCTAGGCTCCTCCCTCTTGGTTGTGTCCGGTAAAACTCACTATATCTGACTACATAATTATAATTCTTTTGGGATTATTATACAATGAATTTATAGTAATTAAGCGCAAGCAACACGCCTCCCCGCTTATTTGCATTCTGCGCTACGCGCTTCATGCTCATATACGGGCAGTCGCCAAATACAAAAAGAGACCCGCCGACAAATAAATTTGCCGCGGGTCTGCATTTTGTATTTTTCTTGTTGCTTGCGCTTACATCATTCCCATGCCGCCGGCGCCGCCTGCTGGCATTGCTGGGGTATCTTCTTTGATGTTTGCTACTGCTGATTCTGTGGTAAGGAGTGTTGATGCAACGGAAGTTGCATTCTGTAATGCACTTCTTGTTACCTTAACCGGGTCAAGGATACCGCTTGCTACCATATCAACATATTCCTCGGTTGCTGCGTTAAATCCGGTTCCCGGAGCAGATTCCTTTACCTTGTTGATGATAACTGCGCCCTCTAATCCGGCATTTGCTGCGATGTAGTAAAGAGGAGCTTCAAGTGCCTTTAAGATAACCTTTGCACCGGTCTTCTCATCGCCTTCAAGCGTATCTGCAAATGCAGCTACCTTCTTGGATGCGTGGATGTATGCAGAACCGCCGCCTGCGATAATTCCTTCCTCGACTGCTGCTCTTGTTGCATTCAAAGCATCCTCCATACGGAGCTTTGCTTCCTTCATCTCGGTCTCGGTTGCTGCACCTACGCGGATAACAGCGACACCGCCTGCCATCTTTGCAAGACGCTCCTGAAGCTTTTCCTTGTCAAATTCAGAAGTAGTCTCCTCGATCTGTGCACGGATCTGTGAGATTCTGGACTGGATTGCAGCCTTATCTCCGGCACCATCCACGATAACGGTGTTCTCCTTTGTAACCTTAACGGATTTTGCACGGCCAAGCATATTGATCTGTGTATCCTTAAGCTCAAGTCCAAGCTCTGAGCTGATCACCTGACCACCGGTAAGGATTGCGATATCCTCAAGCATTGCCTTTCTTCTGTCGCCGTAGCCAGGAGCCTTAACAGCTACTACGTTGAAGGTTCCACGCAGCTTGTTGACGATCAAAGTGGTAAGTGCTTCGCCCTCAACATCCTCAGCGATGATGAGAAGTCTTGCACCGGACTGTACGATCTGCTCAAGGAGTGGAAGGATATCCTGAATGTTGGAAATCTTCTTGTCGGTGATCAAAATGTATGGATCATCGAGTGTTGCTTCCATCTTATCCATATCAGAGCACATATAAGCGGAAAGGTATCCACGGTCAAACTGCATACCTTCTACCAGATCAAGCTCTGTCTGCATGGTCTTTGACTCCTCGATCGTGATAACGCCGTCATGGGTTACCTTTTCCATTGCGTCTGCAACCATGTTACCGGTCTCTTCATCGCCTGCAGAGATTGCTGCAACCTTTGCAATCTGATCCTTGCCATTTACCGGCTGGCTCATTTCCTTTAATGCTTCTACTGCAACATCTGTTGCTTTCTTCATTCCACGTCTTAATACGATCGGGTTAGCACCTGCTTCGAGGTTCTTCATACCTTCCTGTACCATTGCCTGTGTAAGTACGGTTGCGGTTGTTGTACCATCACCTGCAACATCGTTGGTCTTGGTGGCAACTTCCTTTACGAGCTGTGCGCCCATATTCTCAAATGCATCCTCAAGCTCGATCTCCTTTGCGATGGTCACACCATCGTTGGTAATGAGCGGAGCACCAAATGATTTGTCAAGTACAACGTTTCTTCCTTTTGGTCCGAGTGTTACACGAACGGTATTTGCAAGCTTATCAACGCCTGCTCCGAGAGCTGCTCTCGCTTCTGATCCATATTTGATTTCTTTAGCCATGATAATCGATCTCCTTTACGATTCAAAATTCATTATTTCTGTCAGCAAATGCAGACGGGCTTATTCAACAACTGCAAGAATGTCATTCTGGCGTACGATGATGTATTCCTGTCCGTCAAGCTTAACCTCTGTTCCTGCATATTTGGAATAGATTACCTTCTGTCCTTCCTTAACCTGCATAACGACTTCTTTTCCGTCAACCATTCCGCCAGGTCCAACAGCGATTACTTCTGCTTCCTGTGGCTTCTCCTGTGCGGTACTTGTTAAAATGATACCTGATTTTGTTGTCTCCTCAGCTTCTAACTGTTTAAGCACTACTCTGTCTGTTAATGGAACTAATTTCATTTTGATAGCCTCCTTTTTGTTTGTTAGCACTCATTTCGTTCGAGTGCTAACCGATGGTCTTATAATAATTTTTTCCGCACGCATAAGCAAACGCATCCGCCCCTGCTTTTTGATTATATTGCTTGCTTATACTCTTTATATCTCTTTTTTTCTCACTTTTTCTTCTGTTTGTCGTTTTTATACTTTTTTAATAAACGTTTCCTAGATCAGCCCGTAGTGCTCCATCGCGTTTAAAATGCCGTCCTCATGGATGTCCGTTGTAACGTATTCCGCTGCGATTTTTGCCGGTTCTGAGGCATTTCCCATTGCGATGCTGTGTCCCGCATACATTAGCATATCCAGGTCATTCACACTGTCGCCCACCGCAACGATATCATCCGGGCTTATGTCAAGATACTTGCGCAGCCACTCGATCCCGGTCGCCTTTGAGCTTCCACACGGAACGAACTCGACCACGTTGCCCTCATGCTCCAGCAGATCGAAGTCATCGCTGAGCTCACGCTTTACCCGCTCATAATCGGACTGCGGAAGGATATCCGCCGAGAACTTGTTGATGTGTATCTCCTCGTCATAGCCCTTTAGCGGCAGCGCGGTCTCTCCCATCTCCTGAAACAGATAGACCACATATGGATCTTCCTCAAAGCCCTTCTCCGAGATCCAGTGATGTACCGGTCCCTCCAGCACAACCGGCATATGGCACTCATCCAGCACCCTGATCACCCGCTCGACCAGCTTTGGCTCTAAGATCTTTTCATATAAGATCTTTCCGTCCATTTCCACATGGTTGCCACAGGCGGCGATCACACCGTCAAAGCCCAGTCCGAGCAATTCCCCAGAGCGTATGTTTCCTCTTGCCCTTCCGCTGCACAAAAAGGCCTTATGCCCGTTTTCCTTTAATCTACGGATTGCTTCCTTTGTACTCTCAGGGATCTGCATTTTGTCATCCCACAGGGTTCCGTCTATATCAAAAAAAATCCATTTACTCATTTGTAATTTTCCTCTATTTCTTTATTTCTCGTAAATATTCCATGATGCTGTGTACCGCGACATTGCCCTCGCCGACCGCCTTTGCGTACTGGTAAGGTCTGCCCGTGCAGTCTCCCGCCGCGTAACAGCCTCTGATGTTGGTCTCCTGCCTGCGGTTTACCCTGATATGGTTCTCCTCCTGCTCCAAGCCCTTGATCAGCGCCACCGGGCTGTAACTATCCTTTAGACAGAATATTCCATCCACCGCGAGGATATCACTTCCCGAAGCAGGATTTTGCGTGCTGCTCTGCTCCAGCGTCTTCTCTCCCGCCGCTTCCAGAGAATCCGCTTTCCATCCACCCTTGCAGCGCACACCGTTTACAAGTCCGTCTCCAAGGACTTCGACCGGAGCTGCCGCTAAACGGATCACATTCTCCCTCTTTATTCCAAAATCCGGGTATGTCGCATATACATATACCTTTTCCGCAATATCTGCCAGAAATTCGACCTCCGCCTCATATTCCGGATTCGTACAGTAGACTGCGATCGTCTTGCCGGCGTAGAGCCTGCCATCACAGGTCGCACAGTAGCTGACACCTTTTCCGAGATATTCCGCTTCCCCTGCCATCGTCGTATTCGGTGCCATTCCCATTGCGATCAGGATCGTCTTTGCCACCCACGATTCCTGTCCGGAAAAAAGCGCATACTGCTGCCCCATCGGAAAGATCTGATTGATGACCTTTTCCGTGATCACCAGCCCTTCCTCCTCGATCTGCCGCTTGAAGGTCTGCTGCATTTCCTTTCCGGTCACCTCGATAAGTCCCGGATAGTTGCTGATCTTTTCCGCCAGCTCTACCTTTTTACTGACATTTTTACTTCCGAACCAAATCACATTAAGATTTCTTGCTTTCGCGGTAAGCGCCGCGGACAGTCCCGCCGGTCCGCTTCCGATGATCGCAATATCATAAACTTCAGCCATGCCTGATTCCTCTTTTCTCATATTCGTGATGCATTATTGAGTATACCAAGCTCTCTTTGGAATTACTACGCTTTTTTGCAAGTTATAAAAAAGAGGCTCCCCCTGCGGTCGCATCCTTCCCGGATGTTTGCGCAAAAGAAGCCTCTTTTCATTTTCATATCAACTTTTCTACTGCACGGACAGATACGAATATCCCATCAGGCTTTCGTCCACCTCGCGTGCGACCTCACGTCCTTCGCGGATCGCCCATACGACAAGGGACTGGCCTCTGTGCATATCGCCTGCGGTAAATACGTTCTTGATGTTCGTTGCATAGCTGTCTGCATCGGTGGCAACATTCGTGCGTCCGTTTAACGTCACACCGAATGCCTTCGCGATGTAATCCTCCGTTCCGAGGAAGCCCGCTGCGATCAGCACAAGCTCTGCCGGGATCTTCTTCTCCGTTCCCTCCACCGGAACCATGTTAAAACGTCCGGTAGCCTCATCCTTCTTGGATTCGAGGCTTACGATGGTAACGCCGTCAAGCTCTCCCTTCTTGTTCTTGTGGAACTCCTTGACCGTGGTGGTGTAAATACGCGGATCGTGACCAAACTTCGCGATTGCCTCCTCCTGACCGTAATCGGTCTTTAGGATCTTCGGCCACTCCGGCCACGGATTGTTTGCCGCACGGCTCACCGGCGGACATGGCATCATCTCAAGCTGGGTAACAGACCTTGCGCCCTGTCTTATCGCAGTTCCCACACAGTCGTTTCCGGTATCACCGCCGCCGATGATGACAACGTTCTTTCCCTCTGCGGAGACGAATTTCCTGTCCGCAAGATTGGAATTTAACAGGCTCTTTGTCGTCTGTGCCAGATAATCCACCGCAAAATAGATCCCCTTTGCGTCTCTTCCCGGTGCCTTGATGTCACGCGGATTCTTTGCGCCACAGCATAAGATCACGCGGTCGTATTTCTTTATAAGCTCCGAAGCCTTGATGTCTGTTCCGACATTGCAGCCGGTCACAAACTCGATGCCTTCCGCTTTCATCACCTCGATCTTGCGGTCGATGATCTTCTTGTCTAACTTCATATTCGGAATACCGTACATCAGAAGTCCGCCGACGCGATCCTCCCTCTCATAGACGGTTACGGAATGTCCTCTCTGGTTGAGCTGATCTGCCGCCGCAAGTCCGGATGGACCGCTTCCTACGATCGCAACCGTCTTGCCGGTGCGTACCTTCGGTGGCTTCGGCGCTGCATAGCCGTTCTCATAAGCAGTCTCGATCACGCCATGCTCATTGTCACGGACGGACACCGGATCACCCCAGTGACCACAGGTACAAGCCTTTTCACAGAGTGCCGGGCACACGCGGGAAGTAAACTCCGGGAAGTTGTTCGTCTTGTGCAGTCTGTTGTATGCCTGCTCCCAGTTGCCGGTATAGACCAGATCGTTCCACTCCGGCACCAGATTGTGCAGCGGACAGCCCGAAGTCATTCCGGCAAGGGTTGCGCCGGACTGGCAGAACGGAACACCGCAATCCATGCAGCGTGCCGCCTGCTTCTGCTGATTCTCCTTGGAAAGGAACACATGGAACTCGTTGTAATTTTTGATGCGCTCTAACGGAGCGATGGATGTTGCATCCACTCTTTCATAATCTAAAAATCCGGTTGGTTTTCCCATCTTTGTTCCCCTCCTTACTCTCTGGTGCTCGCATAAAATGCTTCGATCTGTGCCTGTTCCGCATTAAGTCCCTTTTCTTCCATCTGCACGATCGCCATCTGCATGCGGTTGTAATCATACGGTATTACCTTTTTAAACTTCGGAAGATACTCGCTGAAATGGTCAAGGACTTTCTTTCCCTTCTCGGAGTTGGTCAGAGTCACATGCTCCTTGATCATCTCCTTCAGCTCAAGCACATCGTACTTGTTGGTCACTTCCTCGGTAAATACCATCGACTTGTTGGTTCTCATGTAAAGGTCGTTATCCTCATCGAGTACATACGCGATACCGCCGCTCATTCCGGCTGCAAAGTTCTTTCCGGTCTTTCCGAGCACAACGACACGTCCACCGGTCATGTACTCGCAGCCGTGGTCGCCGACGCCCTCGACTACCGCAGTTGCACCGGAATTTCTTACACAGAAGCGCTCTCCCGCAACACCGTTGATAAACGCCTTGCCGCTTGTCGCACCGTAGAGTGCAACGTTTCCGATGATGATGTTCTCATCCTTCTTGTACTGAACGCCTGCCGGCGGATATACGATCAGCTTGCCGCCAGAAAGTCCCTTGCCAAAATAGTCGTTGGAATCTCCGGTCAGCTCCAGCGTAAGTCCCTTCGGGATAAATGCGCCAAAGCTCTGTCCGCCTGCTCCGGTACACTTGATGATGTAGGTATCCTCCTCCAGTGTATCGTCGTATTTCTTTGTGATCTCGGAGCCGAAGATCGTTCCAAGCGAGCGGTTCGTGTTGGTTACTTCCGTCTCGATGACACGCTTTTGCTTTTTCTCAAGTGCCGGTGCAAGCTGTGCGAGGATCACCTGGATATCCTTTGTCTTATCCAGCTCGAAGTCGTATACCTGCTTCGGATCGAAGATCACGCTCTCCTTCTTGCCTGCGAACGGGTTATTTAAAATGTTGGAAAGATCGATCTTCGCCTCGCGCTCGGACAGATCCTCACGCACCTTTAACAGGTCACTTCTTCCGACCAGCTCATCCACGCTTCTGACACCGAGCTTTGCCATATACTCACGCAGTTCCTCTGCGATAAACTTCATGAAGTTTTCTACATATTCCGGCTTGCCTGCAAAACGCTTGCGAAGCTCCGGGTTCTGGGTTGCGATACCAGCCGGGCAGGTATCAAGGTTGCAGACACGCATCATCACGCAGCCCATCGTTACAAGCGGAGCGGTTGCAAATCCGAACTCCTCCGCGCCAAGGCAGGCAGCGATCGCTACGTCACGTCCGCTCATCAGCTTTCCGTCTGTCTCGATACGCACCTTGTTGCGCAGTCCGTTCATGATAAGCGTCTGGTGTGTCTCCGCAAGTCCAAGCTCCCACGGAAGTCCCGCATTGTGGATGGATGAGCTTGGTGCTGCACCGGTTCCTCCGTCATAGCCGGAGATCAAAACAACCTGTGCGCCAGCCTTTGCAACACCCGCTGCGACGGTTCCGACACCAGCCTCAGATACCAGCTTTACGGAAATGCGCGCATCGCGGTTTGCATTCTTTAAGTCAAAGATCAGCTGCTCCAAATCCTCGATGGAATAGATGTCATGGTGCGGTGGCGGTGAGATCAAAGATACACCCGGTGTGGAAAGTCTTGTCTTTGCGATCCACGGATATACCTTCTTGCCCGGAAGATGTCCACCCTCACCCGGCTTTGCGCCCTGCGCCATCTTGATCTGGATCTCCTGCGCGCTGGTAAGGTAGCGGCTTGTCACGCCGAAACGTCCGGATGCGACCTGCTTGATTGCGGAGCAGCGGTTCAGTCCGTCCGCGCCAACGGTCAGACGATCCTTATCCTCACCACCCTCACCGGTATTGGACTTGCCGTGCAGATGGTTCATCGCGATCGCAAGTGTCTCATGTGCCTCCTTGGAGATGGAACCGTAGGACATCGCACCGGTCTTAAAACGGGTGACGATGGAATCCACGCTCTCTACCTCCTCCAGCTTGATCGGCTTTTTCGGGTAGTTAAAATCCATAAGTCCGCGAAGATTGGTAGTCTTTTGCTCCTCGTCCACCAGATTGGTGTACTGCTTGAACAGCTCATAATCTCCGCGCTGTGTGGACTGCTGAAGCAGATGGATGGTTGCCGGATTATACAAATGCCGGTCTGCATTGCTTCTCATCTTATGGCGTCCCTGACTGTCGAGCGTCAGATCCGTGGAAAGTCCGAGCGGATCATACGCTGCAGAATGGAGCGTATTTACGTCTTTTTCAATATCCTTTAACTTGATTCCACCGATACGGCTTACCGTGTTGGTGAAATATTTGTCAATAACTTCCTTATCAATGCCGATCGCCTCAAAAATCTTGGATCCCTGATAAGACTGGATCGTTGAAATACCCATCTTGGCTGCGATCTTGACGATTCCGGTGATGATGGACTTGTTGTAATCATCGATCGCGGCATAGTAATCCTTGTCAAGCATGTGCTCGTCAATGAGCTGTTTTACGGTATCCTGTGCCAGATACGGGTTGATCGCGGTAGCACCAAAGCCGAGCAGTGTTGCAAAATGATGTACCTCCCTCGGCTCTCCGGACTCTAGGATCAGGGAAAGCGAAGTACGCTTTTTCGTCTTTACCAGATACTGCTGTAATGCGGAAACCGCAAGTAAAGACGGGATTGCCACATGGTTGTCGTCCACACCGCGGTCGGACAGGATCAGGATGTTCGCGCCGTCACGGAATGCACGGTCTGCCTCGATGTACATGCGGTCGATCGCTTTTTCAAGGCTTGTGTTCTTATAATATACGATAGAAATCGTTGCGACCTTAAAGCCCTCCACCTTCATGGAGCGGATCTTCATCAGGTCGGTGTTCGTAAGGATCGGGTTGTTGATCCGAAGTACCTTACAGTTTTCCGGCTTTTCCTCAAGAAGGTTGCCTGCGGAACCGACATAGACGGTCGTTGAGGTAACAACCTCCTCACGGATGGAATCAATCGGCGGGTTGGTAACCTGCGCAAACAACTGCTTAAAATAGTTAAACAGCGGCTCGCGGTTACCGGAAAGTGCTGCAAGCGGGGTATCCGTTCCCATCGCTGCGGTTCCCTCCACGCCGTTCTTTGCCATCGGCAGGATGGAATCCTTTAAGGACTCATAGGTATATCCAAATGCCTTTTGCATCCGCTGGCGTTCTTCCTTGGTATACTCCGGCACTCTCTGGTTCGGGATCTTAAGGTCATGGAGCATGACGATGTTGCTGTCAAGCCACTCACCATACGGGCGCTTTCCTGCGTAGCGCTCCTTTAACTCGTCATCATCGATCACTCTGCCGTTTACGGTATCTACAAGAAGCATCTTGCCCGGACGCAGGCGATCCTTTGTCACGATCTTGGTCGGGTCGATGTCAAGGACACCTACCTCGGAGGAGAGGATCAGGTAGTCGTCATCTGTGATATAATAGCGGGATGGGCGCAGACCGTTGCGGTCGAGCACGGCTCCCATCAGATCTCCATCGGAAAACAGGATGGATGCCGGTCCGTCCCACGGCTCCATCATCGTCGCATAATACTGGTAAAAATCCTTTTTTTTCTGGGACATGATCGAGTTGTTCGCCCACGGCTCCGGGATCATGATCATGACTGCAAGCGGAAGATCCATGCCGCTCATGACCAGAAATTCCAGCGTGTTGTCAAGCATCGCGGAGTCGGAACCTTCCGTATTTACAACCGGGAGTACCTTCTGGAACTCTCCCGCCAGCTTGCTGGAGGACATCGTCTCCTCGCGGGCAAGCATCTTGTCGGCATTGCCGCGGATGGTGTTGATCTCGCCGTTATGAACAATGAAGCGGTTCGGATGTGCACGCTCCCAGCTCGGATTCGTGTTCGTTGAGAATCTGGAGTGTACGGTTGCGATCGCGGACTCGTAATCAACATCCTGTAAATCGGAGAAGAACTGGCGGAGCTGCTCTACCAGAAACATTCCTTTATATACGATCGTTCTGCTGGATAAAGAAACTACATAGCTTCCATCGTTGGACTGTTCAAACACACGTCTTGCGACATAGAGCTTGCGGTCAAAGTCCAGTCCCTTTTCGACATTCTCCGGTCTCTTTACAAATGCCTGCATGATGCACGGCATACATGCTCTCGCCTTGTCGGAAAGCTTATCCGGATGTGTCGGCACCTCTCTCCAGCCGAGGAACTCCATGCCCTCTTTTTCGATAATGACCTCAAACATCTTCTTCGCCTGATTGAGCTTCATCTCGGACTGTGGGAAGAAGAACTGTCCAACGCCATAATCTCTCTCATCGCCCAGCTCGATTCCGAGCGGCTTTGTTACCTTTGAGAAAAACTTGTGGGAGATCTGCAATAAGATACCTACACCATCTCCGGTCTTTCCGTCAGCGTCCTTTCCGGCTCTGTGCTTTAAGTTCTCAACAATCTTTAATGCATTCTCAACCGTATCGTGTGTCTTAATACCCTTGATATTGACAACGGCTCCGATACCGCAGTTATCGTGTTCAAATCTCGGATCGTACAATCCCTTCGCAACGGCTGTGCTTTCGTTCCACTGTTCTTTCATATTGCAGTCATCCTTTCGTCTGTGATAGTTGCCAACAGCTTTCTAACTTGAGATAAATTTTACTACAACCGTTTTTTGCTGTAAATCCATTTTTCTCGTTGAATTATCTAATTATTTATCTTTATATTGTTTTTGGTTAAATTGTTTATTCTATTTTTTATATTTACTTAACAAAAGTGGCACATAGAAACAATTCTATGTGCCGTTTTTAAAAAAACCTTATTTTATTAAGTGTATTTTAAGACTGTATAATTAAATTGTGTCAAAGTTGTGTGCCATTTTTTGTAAAATGTACTCCTTTATCCGCGTCTTTGTCCACCGGAACCGACTGCAATATCGTCTCCGCAAATTCGTATGGATTTTTCAAAGCGTCACTCCTTGCATATTGTTTTGTCCAATGACCTATTGCGGATTTTTCACCTTGTCCCCGACGAACCAGTAGTCGCAGACCTCTCCGCCGCTCGCCAGCGTGTATTTCCGGTTCAGGTTAAAATGCATCAGCTTTGCGGAAAGATAGTCGATATCGCACATGACCGGGAGCACATCCAGATAACCTTCTCTTCTTGCAAAGGTGTTGAGAGGACACTGCGTAAAGTGGTAATAAAATCCATCCTTATGCTTCGTCTCATCAAAATTGAAATCCCATGAAACATCCTTGTACTGCGGATGCGCCTCAAGCCACGCGGCATCCTTCTCCATCGTGCTTTTCAGATGCTTGATACCGCTCGGCTTATTTCCATTTACAAACAAGCCTATCACCTTAAGGATTGGCATGGACATCACCTCAACCGAGATTTCCCGCAGATCGTCAACCGATATTTTCCCGTCAGCAGCCTTCCACAGTGCCAGAAAGAGCAGGCATTCATACATATTGGATGCCATCGGGTTGTCCGATCCCACATCATCTGCCTTTTGCAGCATATCGCGGTACTCTGCATCCGTTTTCTTAATAAGTTCTCTCGTATATTCCTTCCCATACCTCTTGTTGAGTCCCTTTTTCATGCAAGGTATCAACATCTTCCAATACTTGTCCGTGTATTCCAGCATCGGTATCCCCTCCCTATTTTTTGTTAGTTTCTTCTAACTAAACATACCACCGATACTGCTTTTTTGCAATGTTATTATTGTTTGATCTTTCTTTTTCAAATGCCATATTTCTTTTTTGTACAAATTGCCACTAGACTTTTTCACGCAAATGAGTATACTACTAAGTAAGTAGTTATATGTCAACTACTCTTTCACACTTATTAACAAGTGTTTTTGGCTGACAAAGCCGTCAATGAAAGAATAATTTGACCGACGAGGTCTCTCTGGTTCGCCAGAGCAGGGTATGGTTAGCGCCGTACCCTTTTTTCATCCAGATAAACAAACTAAGGAGAACCACTTTTTGAAAGAATACTTAAAAGCACAAAACAAAACCACCGATGCCATTATCTCGAACACTTTCAGCACCGACGAACTCGAACGCTTTTCTAAATCTGATTATCGCTGGGCAGATAACCGCTCTAAACAATATAGCTATCGAAATGTTAAAAAAGGTGAGATTTACCAGTTTGAGTTTGGGAAAAATTTCCACCCCGAAATGTCCTACGAACATAGAGGACTTGTAATCGGTGTAAAGCAGAAGCTGCTTTATGTACTTCCAATCTTCTCCTATATTCCTTCCAAGCATTCAGATGTGTATCATCCAGTAGATTTCCCCCACTCCAAAAGCGATATGTTTTTACTAAAAAGCTGTGACTTTTCATTCATAACTCACGACTCGGTTTTAAAGCTAAACGATATCCGAACTGTCAGTATAAACCGAATCCTATATCAGCAGCATGGCGCGATTCCACTTTCTTCCGATACATACAAAAAAATTGAAGAACTGGTTCTGCAAAAATATTTTCCTAATTTCTGGTATTCGTATGCGCAGATGAAGCAGAAGCTTTATCAATCTGAAGCTGATAATTATAAACTGGAAAAAACTTTGAAATCACTCTCAATGGAAAACGAAGAATTAAAAAACACGCACGCCTCTGATAATCAATAAAATTTCGCGGCACTCCCTATTCCTAATGGAAGTGCCGCTCTTTTACCTCATATTAAGCAATATTGCTTGCTTTAATGATCTTCGTTATTACAAGGATAAAATAAGTGCTGCGAGTACGCTTGCCGCAAGGATGCAGAAACAGATTACAGCAAGTATTCTCATCTGCTTTGATCTTTTCTTCTTGATCTCTGCAAGCACTCCTGTCGTGTAAAGCACCATTGTGACAAGCGCTCCGACTGCCAATCCCAGACATACACCCTTGATACATTCATAAATCGGGATTGCAGAATCATAGCAAATCGTTTCCATAACCAACCCGATCAGTAGCGATACCAATCCAATAATGCTTATAACCTTTGCTCTTTTTAATAATAATGCTTTTTCTGCACCTGCATAATCGGACATTGCCTCTGCAACCTCTTTTACTTCTTTTTCCATATTCTCGCTTTTCCTTTCTCCACTGATGATTTCAGGAATACTAACCTCATAAAATTCTGAAATTTCACATAACAGACTGATGTCCGGCATATTGCTCCCGGTTTCCCACCTCGATACCGTTCGTCCTGATACATTCAGAATCTCCGCAAATTCTTCCTGAGTAATTCCTTTTTCCTTGCGAAGTTCCTTTAAGAAACTTCCTATTGTTTTTTGGTTCACTTTTGTTTCCTCCTTTCATCAGCAGATTACAGAAAAAAGCATTTTTGTTACACGACACAAAGCGAGAATTGCCATATAATCAGCATTTAGACACATCTGTCCTGCCCCTGCTTACTCTTTTGCCTGTAGCTTCCGCACAAACCCTATATACAGAAGCACCGCACCAGCCGCAAAAACAGCCACAGAAAATACCCACGCAAAGGCACTTCCATCGACCGTATGCTGTAAGATGCCGGTCTGTGTTCGGACGACAGAGATCAGGTTCACCGTCACATGACCGAGCACTGCCGCGAAGAAGTGACCGCACTTTTCCATAAAAAGTGCTAACATCACGCCAAGCACAAAGGCATAGATAAACTGCACGATATTAAAATGCATAATGCCAAACAAAAGAGCCGACAAAAGGACTGCCGGAAGCCTCCCCATATCACGCCGCAGCCGCGCGAAGATCACGCCGCGGTAGACCATCTCCTCCAAGATTGGCGTAAGGATGGCAGAGCCGATGATCTGGAAAACAAATGCGCCTCCGTAAAAGTCCTCGTTTGCCTGCGCAAAGCCTGCGGAGATCTCCACCAGCGGTGACATGGAAAGCAGATTGTTCAGTCCGGTTCCACAGCAGGCAGCCACAGCAACGATCAAAAGGGCTGTCCGGACACCAGCCGCAGCGATGCCGCTTTTTGCGTCTGCACTGGCATCCTTCCGCCCAGTCTGTGGCTTTGTCTTTGCAGCCTGCCGCCAGATTGCATCCGGCTTGTAGAACTGTGTATACACAACCGGCAGCGCCACAAGCGTTGCAACGATCTGCCGTATCATATAGGTGCTGCTATCCGTCCCGATAAAAAGCTGCATTAGAAACATCACAAATAAAATGACCGCATAATACAGCAAGAGCGGATACAGGACATCCCATATCCGCATAGCAAAATACTTTCTTTGCATACTCTTACCTCTAAAGCTTTAAGCCTGCAAGCAGGGAGCCAAGGCTTGTTCCTGCCGTCTCATTTGAAATATACTCCTCCACCTCGCCGGCATCCTCGGTATCCACCATCTCTTCTTCAAGAGCCTTCATGCTGAGGCTGACCTTATTGTCATTGGTATTTAACACCTTAACCTTGACCTTCTGACCTTCCTTTAACACCTCATGCGGAGATGCGATCCGCTTCTGGCAGATCTGTGAAATATGGACAAGTCCGCTGATTCCGTTGCCGAGGCTGATAAACGCGCCGTATGGCATGATGCTCTCCACGGTTCCCTCTACGACAGATCCAGGAACCATCATGGAAATCTTATGGTTTCTTGCCTCCGTCTCCTTCTCGCGTGCGACAGCCTTTCCGGAAAGCACCAGCTTATCCTTCTCCTTGTCGACCGTGGTGATCTTCGCCTCAATCTCCCTGCCTACCCACGCAGATGTATCCTCCACATAATCGGATGCGATCTGTGAAGCCGGGATAAATGCACGGATACCCTCAAGATATGTAACTACACCGCCCTTGACGCTCTCCTTGATGCGCACCTTTACGACTGCCTCCTGCGCCATGAGTTCCTTTAGCTTGTCCCATGCGAGAACATCGTTTGCTTCCTTCCTAGAAAGCTCGATATTGCCTGCTCCATCATCAAGTGCAACGACCGTAGCCTCGATCACATCACCCGGAAAAATCTCTGCAAACACATCAAAGGTCGGATCATTGCTTAAATTCTCCACCTTGATGATTCCCTGCGTATAATAATTCAGATCCAGCGCAACCTCATCCTCCGATACGGCAATGACCGTTCCGGAAATAATGTCACCCTCGCGGATCGTCCGGAAGGAACGCTCCAGCTCCTTCTCATAATCCTTCATGGTTTCCATACACATAATCCTCCTTTAAATGGACGTGCGGACCAGTTTCGGCTTATATCCGGCTTCTTCCAGCGCCTTTAATATCTGTTTCTTGTGATCGGTTCCGAAGCACTCCAGCGTGATGCGAAGCTCCACCGCCGCATTGCGGTTCGTGGAAACGAACTGGTTGTGCTCAAGCTTGATGACATTTCCCTGCTGTGCCGCAAGATTGCCTGCAACCTTTGCAAGCTCGCCCGGCTTATCCGGAAGCAGAACCGAAACTGTAAAAATGCGGTCTCTGAAAATAAGTCCCTGCTGTACCACGGAGGACATCGCAATGACATCCATATTGCCGCCGCTTAAGATCGCGACAACACGCTTGTCCGTCACATCCAAATGCTTTAATGCCGCAACCGTCAAAAGACCGGAATTTTCGATGACCATCTTGTGATTCTCGACCATATCCAGAAATGCGCCGATCAGCTCGTCATCCTCAACCGTGATGATATCGTCCAGATTCTTCTGGATATATGGGAAAATATTGCTTCCCGGAGTCTTAACCGCCGTACCGTCTGCGATGGTATTTACCGTAGGAAGTGTCGTTACCTTTCCCGCTGCAAACGATGCCTGCATACAGTTCGCTCCTGCCGGCTCCACACCGATCACCTTGATTTTTGGATTCAACAGCTTTGCAAGCGTAGAAACGCCGGTTGCAAGTCCGCCGCCGCCGATCGGGACCAAGATATACTCAACGAGCGGAAGCTCCTTGAAAATTTCCATTGCGATCGTGCCCTGTCCGGTTGCGACTGCAAGATCGTCGAACGGATGAATGAAGGTGTAGCCCTCCTTCGCCGCGAGATCAAGTGCATACTCACATGCCTCATCATAGACATCTCCGTACAGGATGACCTCTGCGCCGTATCCCTTTGTGCGGTTGACCTTGATCAGCGGAGTCGTTGTCGGCATGACGATGACCGCCTTACAGCCATAGCATTTTGCCGCATAAGCAACACCCTGCGCATGGTTGCCCGCAGATGCGGTGATAAGTCCGCGGCTGCGCTCCTCATCTGTTAATGTGCTGATCTTGTAATATGCTCCACGCACCTTGTAAGCGCCTGTAAACTGCATATTTTCCGGCTTAAGGTATACCTTGTTGCCCGTCTGTTCACTCAGGTAATCACTGTATACCAGCTTGGTCTCCAGTGTTACCTCTTTCACCTTTTCGCTTGCTTCTTCAAAGCAATCCAGTGTCAACATATCTTTTCCCTCTCTGTCCATTTATTTGTTATCAAACAATGCTTCCACGAATGCATCCGGATCAAACTTCTGCAGATCGTCGATCGTCTCGCCCACACCGATGTACTTGACCGGAACGGAAAGCTCCGACTGGATTGCAACTGCGATGCCGCCCTTTGCCGTGCCGTCCATCTTGGTAAGGACGATGCCCGTGATCTCTGCAACCTCGGAAAATTCCTTTGCCTGTACAAGCGCGTTCTGTCCGGTTGTCGCATCCAGCACAACCAGCGTCTCGCGATAGGCATCCGGGTACTCTTTTTCAAGAATACGGTTGATCTTTCCAAGCTCATTCATCAGATTTTTCTTATTGTGTAACCGTCCTGCGGTATCTACCAGCAGCACATCCGCGTTTCTAGCCTTTGCAGCCGCCGTCGCATCGTATACGACAGAGCCAGGATCTGCGCCCTCTGTGCCGCCGATCATATCCACACCGGAGCGGTTCGCCCACTCCTTAAGCTGGTCTCCCGCCGCTGCACGGAACGTATCTGCTCCTGCAACGATGACCTTTTTGCCCTGATTCTTTAACTTGCCCGCAAGCTTGCCGACCGTGGTGGTCTTTCCGACACCGTTTACACCGATGACAAGGACAACTGACTTCTCGTTCTCAAAACGGTACGCCGTCTCCTCCACCGCCATCTGCTCCTTGATGCTGTCGATCAGAAGCTGCTTGCACTCCTGCGGCTGCTTGATGTGCTGTTCCTTCACCTTCCCGCGAAGGGAATCAAGGATATTCTCTGTTGCACGCACACCGAGATCACCCATGATAAGGATCTCCTCAAGCTCCTCGTAAAACTCGTCATCGATATGGGAAAATCCGCTGAATACAGAATCGATCCCCGATACGATATTGTCCCTCGTCTTTGTAAGACCTTCTACCAGCCGCTTAAAAAAGCCTTTTTTCTTCTCCGGTTCTTCCTGCTGCCGGGTTTCAAATTGTTCTTCCATATATGCCTCCAGATTGTGTCACTTCGGTCAGTTGTCCAGCTGCTGGTCGATCAGGTTGACCGATACAAGCGTTGAAACGCCCTTTTCCTGCATGGTAATACCATACAGGCGGTCAGCAGCCGTCATCGTTCCTCTACGGTGCGTGATCACGATAAACTGTGTATTCTTGGTCAGCTTGTTCAGATAGCCCGCGAAACGTCCGACGTTGGAATCGTCAAGTGCCGCCTCGATCTCGTCCAGCAGACAAAACGGCGACGGCTTCAGTGCCTGAATTGCAAACAGCAGCGCGATCGCGGTAAGTGCCTTCTCTCCACCGGACAGCTGCATCATGTTCTGCAGCTTCTTTCCAGGTGGCTGTGCGATGATACGGATTCCGCATTCAAGGATATCCTCATCCTCCACCAGCTCAAGTGTGCCGTGTCCACCTCCAAACAACTGCTTAAAGGACTTGTCAAATTCACGCTGGATCTCTGCGAACTTCTCGGTAAACTGCCTGCGCATTCCCTCATCAAGCTCCGCGATCAGCTGCATCAATGTCTCTTCCGCCTCGATCAGGTCGTCGTGCTGTGTCTTCATCTGACTGTACCGCTCGGAGATCTCCTTGTACTCCTCGATCGCATTGACATTGACATCACCAAGTCTTCGGATCTCGTCCTTGACCTCCGTGATCATCTTCTTTACGGAAGAAAGATCCTCGTACTTGTCGTTGCGCAGCTCCTCCGCCGCGTGTGGGGTCAGTTCATATTCTTCCCACATGTAGTTGGTCTGATACTCGTCCGCCTCTTTTAACTTCTCACGCTGGGCGTTCAATCGGAAGATTTCTTTGTCGAGACTGTTCTTGCGCTCGCTGATCTCCTCCTGCTTCTGGAAAAATCCGCGATACTCCGCAGACATCGCATCCTTCTTTTCCTGATTTTCTTTTAATTCCTTTTCCAGATTTACCGCAGAATCATCACATGCAAGGATCGTTTTCTGGATCTCCTCGATGTCATGCTGCTTTTTCTGCACATCCTCTTTTGCCGCAGCCGCGTTCTCCACCAGACTCTCCCGCTCAAGGTCGTACTTCTCGATCTCGCGTTCGATACGCTCTAAGTTTTCACGGATAAAGCCTGCATTCTGTCCCACGTTCGCCTGCTCTAACAGAATTGCAGAAACCTTTGCGGATGCAGCCTCCTCCAGCTTGGACTGTTCCTCTAATATCTTCTGGAACTCGGCACTTTCCTTTGCGATCTCTTCCTCGCGCTGCTTGGAATATGCGATCTCATCCGCGATCTTCTGCTTGTTCAGCTCGATCTCGGAAAGCTGCTGCTCGATCTGCGCACTCTCATTCTTTAAGCCCGCAAATACGTTCTCGCTCTCCGCCTGCTGCTGCTTTGCACGCTCCGCATTCAGACGCGCGGTATTCTGTAAAATGTATTGTTCCTGTATCGCCTGCTTTAATTCTTCAAGCTCGTCCTCGCCGAGTGCCTGCGCCGTCAGGATGTCCTCCTTGCGGTTCTTAAGCTCCTCGATCGTCTTTTCCTGTCTGGCGATCTGTGCTTCCAGCTCCTCAATCTCACGCTTTCTCGCGAGAAGGTTGGAGGTATTCTTGAACGCACCACCTGTCATGGAACCGCCCGGACTTAAATACTCGCCCTCAAGCGTTACGATATGTAAGCTGTAATGGTTCTTCTTTGCCAGTGCGATTGCATGGTCGATGGTATCCGCAACCAGCACACGGCCGAGCAGATATGCTGCAACCTCGTCATATTTCTGATCACACTTTACCAGCTTGTTGGCAAGCCCGATGATGCCCGGCTCCTTAAGTGCCTCCTCATTCTTCGGGTTGCTTCTTGCACTGACGCTCGTAAGCGGAAGGAACGTTGCACGTCCAAACCGATTCTGCTTTAAAAATGCGATCATTTTCTTCGCAGTCTCTTCATCCTCCGTCACGATATTCTGGATATTGCCGCCGAGAGCGGTCTCGATGGCAATTTCATACTTCTTGTCCACCTGGATCAGATCGGATACAACACCAAGCAAGCCCTTGTTGGCTGCCTTCTGCTCCATGACCTTGCGGATGCTGCTGCCGTAGCCGTCATAGCGCTCCGCAATATTCTTTAAGGATTCCAGCCTTGACTCCTGCTTGTGGAAAAGAGCCATTGCTTCTTCGATCTTGCGGTCGTTCTCCTCGTTCTTGCGCTTCCACTCATGGGCGGATAGATTGAGCGCCGCTTCCTTTTTCTTCTGCTCCTCCAGCACAGAGCTGACCTGTTCAAGTTCCTTCTGGTACTGCCCGTATACAGACTCTAAATCTGCCTCCTGCGTCTTTCGGTCAAGCAGCCGCTTGGTAAGCTCTGCCTTGCGGATATTGATCTGTTCCAGCATCGTATCGAAACGCTGCTGACGCGCTTTGATGGATGCCTTATTATTTAAGAGTGTGATGATCTCATTCTGTCCGTTTTCGATCCCGGCATTGCATCTGGAGATCTCCGCCTGAATGGCAGCAAGTGCCTCCTGTGCCTCTGTCTTCTTCGTCTCGATCGCGGCAATCTGCTCATCGAGTGCCTTTTTCTTCCCGTCGTACTCGCTTCTGGAAGCAAAGCGCTCCTGCTTTTCTGCCTCAATCGCATCCAGACGGCTCTGCATGTGCTCGTCCGTCATCTCTGCGGTATGGATCTGCTCCTTTAAAACGTGGATCTGGCTTTCGAGCTTCTCCTTCATCAGGGAGGAATTGCTCAGGTTCTCACGCAGGGAGTTGACCTTCTCATCCATCTCCGCGATTCCCTGCTCCAGGCGCTCATACTCACTCTTGATCTTGTCGTAAGAGGTATTCGCCGCTTTCAGTTCCTCGTCTGCGATGTGGTACTTGTCCTCCACATCCTTCTGCTGCTTCTCAATGCGCGCAGTCTCCAGCAGGAACATATTGACATCGTATTCCTTCAGTTCTTCCTTCTTCTTAAGGTAGATCTTCGCCTTTTCGGACTGGCGCTCCAGTGGTCCGACCTGCCGCTCCAGCTCCGCCAGAATATCATTGACACGGACGAGATTGTCCCGCTCACTCTCCAGCTTCTTCTGTGCGGTTGCCTTGCGCTTTTTGTACTTTACGATACCGGCAGCCTCGTCAAACAGCTCACGGCGTTCCTCCGGCTTACCGCTTAAGATCCGGTCGATCTGTCCCTGTCCGATGATTGAATATCCCTCTTTGCCGATACCCGTATCGTAAAACAGCTCGGTCACTTCCTTCAGACGGCACGGTGTCCCATTGATCAGGTATTCGCTCTCGCCGGAGCGGTACACCCGCCTTGCGATCGTCACTTCCTCGTAGTCTACGGCAAGCTGATGATCGGAGTTGTCGAGCGTGATCGCAACATACGCATAGCTGAGCGGCTTGCGGTTCTCCGTTCCTGCGAAAATAACATCCTGCATGGACGCACCTCGAAGCTGCTTCGCGCTCTGTTCTCCGAGCACCCAGCGCACCGCATCCGCGACGTTACTCTTACCGCTTCCGTTTGGTCCGACAATACCGGTGATTCCGTTGTGAAATTCAAACACGATTTTGTTGGCAAAGGACTTAAATCCATGTACCTCTAAGCTTTTTAAATACATACCTTACTCCTGTTCACGCAGTTTGATCAGCGCGTGATATGCTGCCTCCTGCTCGGCAGCCTTCTTCGTGTGGCCGCTTCCCTCGCTGATCTTCTGTTCCCCGATCCACACTTCCACGGAAAAGCTCTTATCGTGGTCGGGTCCGCTCTCTCCCACAAGCCTGTAATCCAACTGCTCATGCTCCCCCTGCACAACCTCCTGCAGGATAGTCTTGCTATCATAAAAGAGCTGCTTGTGCTCAATATCTGTCAGGATAAACTTCAACACAAACTCTTTTGCATTAGCAAAACCACCGTCCAAATATATGGCACCGATCACTGCCTCAAGTGCATCGGAAAGAATGGACTTGCGTTTTCTTCCGCCTGTCTGGTTCTCGCCTCTGCCAAGGTAGAGATAATCCCCCAGATCCAGCTCCTTTGTGCAAAGCGCAAGTGTCGGCTCACACACGATGCTCGCGCGCAGCTTGGTAAGCTGTCCCTCCGGCACATCCGGGTAGTTGTGGTACAAAAAATCACTGGAAATGATCTCTAAGACCGCATCCCCCAAAAACTCCAGACGCTCGTTGTCCGACAGCTTCTTCATGTGCCGCTCATTGGCATAAGAGCTGTGTGTAAGTGCCTGACGCAGCAGCCCCTGATTCTTAAAATGATACCCAATCTTATCTTCAAAATCGGTCAGACTTGACATATCTTCTTCCTTTCTATCGATCGAACGCTCCACAGATACCTGTCTCCTATGAAGCGAAATAAGCCCTTGTGTCTGGCAAGGGCTTTATTACCGGTAAAACTATTCAGTTGCGGGGTCTTAAAGCCCTGTGCAAATTAGTTGAGAGCAGCCTTGATCTGCTCAACCGCATCACCTACGGTAACGATCTGCTCTGCTGCAGAATCCGGGATTTCAATATCAAGCTCTTGCTCAAGTCCCATGATGATCTGCAATACATCCAGAGAATCTGCGCCAAGATCATCGATAAAGGTAGAGTCCATAGTGATCTCGTTCTCATCCACGTTTAATACTTCTGCAATAATTTTCTTAATGATATCAAATTCCATAATTCGATTCCTTTCTACTCCTCTTCCTGTGAGTCCTTAATATTTTCTTTGATCTTACCATTGATATCTTCCTGATTGAAGGTCACGCATTGGAAAATGGAATTGGTGATTTCCTTCGCCTTTGCGCTTCCGTGAGTCTTAACAACAAGACCGTTAAGACCTAACAGCGGTGCTCCGCCATACTCTGAGGCATCAAAGCTCTTGATGGTCTTTTTCAGTGCAGGCAGTGCAAGCGCCGCACCGATCTTGCTCTTTAGGGTGCTCATCAGTCCCTGCTTGATCACCCCGATCAGCGTGGAGCTTAAGCCCTCATACAGCTTGAGGATCACATTGCCGACAAACGCTTCACATACGATGACATCCGCTCCTCCTCTTGGAATATCCCTTGCCTCGATGCAGCCGACAAAATTAATGTCTGTGCATTCCTTTAACAGTGGGAGCGTTGCCTTTACCAGAGCGTTGCCCTTTTCCTCCTCCGCACCGATGTTGACGATTGCGACACGCGGATTCTTTATCCCAACAACATCCTTCATATAGATGGCGCCCATCTTGGCAAACTGCACAAGATGCTCCGCTCTCGCGTCCACATTTGCTCCGCAGTCGATCAGAAGGGAAACTCCTGTCTCCGTCGGAATCAGCGGTGCAAGCGGTGCTCTCTGGATTCCCCGGATCTTGCCGACGATCGTCTGTCCTCCGACAAGCACGGCTCCCGTGCTTCCCGCAGATACAAAGGCATCTGCCTCGCCGCTCTTTACCAGATTAAGTCCTACCACGATGGAGGACTGCTTCTTCCTCCGGATTGCAAGAACCGGAGGCTCCGCCATCTCGATCACCTCCGGCGCATCAACAAGCTCGATCTGCTCCTTCGGGTATTCATATTTTGAAAGTTCCTCGCGGACAACCTCTTCCTGTCCGGTCAGTATCACTTTGATGTCCGTTCGGGTACGGATGGCATCAACCGCAGCCTGTACCGGCGCCTGTGGTGCATTATCGCCACCCATGGCATCCAGAACCACTCTCGTCATCTCTGACATGTCCTCTCCTCCTGTGCGAAAAGCAATGTCTTTTCTTCTTTAAAGAATATACGATAATCCCTGTGTTATGTCAACAAAAAAGAGCTTGAGCGATTTACGCCCAAGCTCTCGCTTTTCCGTGATTAGTCCTGTGGAATGATTTCTTTTTTGTTGTAAGATCCACAGTTCTTGCAAACGCGATGTGGCATCATAAGTTCTCCACATTTGCTGCACTTAACTAAAGTCGGAGCAGACATTTTCCAGTTTGCTCTTCTCTTATCTCTTCTACCCTTAGAAGATTTATTCTTTGGACAAATTGACATTTGTTTACACCTCCTTAAACTGTTTAAAAATATCTTGGAAAGCTGCCATTCTTGGATCAAGTTCTGTTCTCTGGCAATCGCAGGCTCCACTATTTAAGTTCATCCCGCAAACCTTGCAAATTCCTTTGCAATCGTCCTTGCACAGAACTTTCATTGGCCAGTTTACCAAAATTTCGGCGTAGACAAATCGGTCTACATCCAGTTCAAACCCAATCAGGTAGTCCGTTTCTTCCATTTCTTCATCAACAATGGCTCCGTCCTTCATCGTAAGAACCTTGTCAATGTCAAAATGTAAATCTGTTGGTACATCTTCCAAGCATCTTCCGCATGGGATCACAACCTGCATGTCCACCGTCCCGGAGATCAAAAGCTCCTTGTTCTCGCGGTTGGCAATATGCAGCGCAATCGGCTTGCTGCTTAGAATTGGGAAATTACCTAATTTCGACGAAAAAGTCTTCATCTCGATGGAAACCTCTTCCGTCCTCTCTTTATTTACAGATTCGATAATGTCTGAAATATTGATAATCACAGTATTCTCCCATTCACACCTAAACAATTATACATATGCATAATTCGTTTGTCAACAAATAATTTTACTTTTTTGTAATGCTTTTTATAAGAGGGCAACTGTCTCACGGCAGATCGCAAGCTCCTCGTTGGTCGGGATGATGCATACCTTAACCTTAGAGTCCGGTGTTGAGATTACGGTATCAACGCCACGTGCCTTGTTTGCCTCTGCATCCATGGTAATTCCGAGGTATCCGAGATACTCTAAGATCATGGCACGGATAAAGGAGGTGTTCTCTCCGATTCCGGCTGTAAATGCGATCGCATCCACTCCGTTCATCGCTGCCACATAGGAGCCGATGTACTTCGCAACGCGGTAAGCAAATACCTCACACGCATTGATTGCAAGCTCGTTGCCCTCATCATAGGCTGCCTCAAGGTCACGGAAGTCGCTGGATACACGGGACATTCCCTGTACACCTGACTTCTTATTTAAGATGTTCATCACTTCCGGAAGCGTAAGGTTCTCTTTCTGTGCGATGAACTCAAGGATAGACGGATCAAGATCTCCGGATCTGGTTCCCATCACAAGTCCTTCCAGCGGGGTAAGTCCCATGGAGGTATCCACGCAGGCGCCGTTCTTTACTGCGCTGACAGATGCACCGTTGCCAAGGTGTGCAACAATGATCTTGGAATTGCTTAGATCCATTCCAAGGAACTCTGCGCATCTCTTTGATACAAAGCTGTGGCTTGTTCCGTGGAAGCCGTATCTTCTGACCTTGTACTTCTCATAATACTCATACGGCAGACCGTAAAGGTATGCCTTCTTTGGCATGGTCTGATGGAATGCGGTATCAAACACACCTACCATCGGGGTGTTTGGCATCAATTCCTTGCAGGCGTTGATACCGATCAGGTTTGCAGGATTGTGAAGCGGTGCAAGGTCGTTGCACTCCTCGATTGCAGCAAGCACTTCATCGGTCAGGATCGTGGAAGCTGCAAACTTCTCTCCGCCGTGTACTACACGGTGTCCGACTGCATCAATCTCAGAAAGGCTTGCGATCGCACCGGTCTTTTCATTGACAAGTGCATCCAGTACCATCTGGATTGCCTGCTTGTGTGTCGGCATAGCCGCTTCTGTGATTTCCTTGTCAAGCCCTGCCTTCTGATATACAAGTCTGCCATCAATTCCGATTCGCTCGCAAAGTCCCTTTGCAAGAACATTCTCGGTGTCGGAATTGATCAGCTGGTACTTTAAGGATGAGCTTCCGCAGTTGATTACTAATACGTTCATTTCATATCTCCTTCTATTATAAATTCAGGCTTCCCGCCGAATCGGGAACAGCCTTTGTGCAAAATCTATCCCTATTATACGCCTACTTTCACATGTATACAAGCGTTAAAATCTTCACATACATGAATTGTCATGTATTTTATTTCATGCTAAAATGAAAAAACGAACGTATGGAGATACTACTCCTATCACGACTGTTCACATACCGGAGGTTCTATGAAAGTTGTCGGCGTAATTGCAGAATACAATCCGTTTCACAACGGACACAAATATCAGTTAGATACCCTGCGCAAGCAGACCGGGGCGGATTACCTCATCGTTGCCATGAGCGGCAGCTTTTTACAGCGTGGCATTCCCGCCATCACAGACAAATACACGCGCGCGCAGATGGCGCTTGAGGGCGGCGCAGACCTTGTGCTGGAGCTTCCTTCGCTTTGGTCGACCGCGTCTGCGGAATACTTCGCCAAAGCCGGCGTATATCTGCTCGGAAGTACCGGTGTTGTCTCCGTCCTCGGCTACGGCGTAGAGGAGGATCAGCCGCACCTATTGCAGGAGCTTTCTTCGCTTTTACAGGATGCGCCACGCGCCTACCACGATGCGATAAACCTCCACACCAGAAATGGGCTTTCATTCCCTGCGGCGCGCGCTGCCGCGCTTGGCGAGCTTCTGCCGGAGCATCCGTCCGAGGAAATCACCCGCTTTTTGTCACAGCCGAACAACATTCTTGCCTTGGAATACGAAAAGGCACTGATCGACTTCAATCGCACTGCATCTGCGCCGGTAAAAAGCTGCCCGATCACGCGGATCGGTGATGGCTACCACAATGCCGAGGTGCATTCGCGCTACGCATCGGCAACGGCGCTCCGCCGCCTGCTAAAGGACGATCCGGACAGCCTTGCCGCCAATGAGCTTATGCCCGCGCACGCAGCCGCCCTTCTGTTAGAAAACTACCAGAGCAGGCTCTGCTTACAGCCGGATGATTTTTCACAGGCACTTTATGTAAAACTGCTTGCGGAAGCGCCTTACGGCTATGAAAAATACGCCGACTGCACGCCTGATCTCTCCCGGAAGATCCTTAAACTTCTGCCGGAGTTTGTTGGCTTTGAACAGTTCTGCATGTGCTTAAAGAGCAAGGATCTGACCTACACCCGGATCAGCCGCGTACTGCTGCACATCCTGCTTGGCATCACCAAAGACCACTACCTCAATGCCGCAGCTCTCAGTTACACACCCTACCTGCGCGCACTCGGCTTCCGAAAGGATGCCGCGCCGCTCCTTTCCGGGATCAAACAGCACGCGGCAGTTCCGCTTATCACAAAGCCCGCAGATGCAATACAGCTGCTTGATCCGGCATGCCATTTTCTGTTCCGGCTCGACAGTTATTCCTACGACCTTTACCGCGGAATCCAGAGCATAAAAAATGGGCAGGCACTCCCGAATGAGTTTGCCCGCCCGTTCCTTATCGTATAAAATTCTGCTATTTCTCGCAAAGCTCCTTTGCCAGAGCATCGATCTGTGCAATGCTGGCATCATTTAATGCAGAGGTAACCTTTACCTCGTTTGCGCAATAGGTAAGGTTCCTTGCATTTTCTAACATACCCTTCATCGTCTTTGTCGCCATCGGCGCCCAGGAACCGTTCTCAATGAATCCAACCGTGCGGTTCTGGAAGTTGCGCTCGGTCAGATGGTTGATGAACTCCTTCATGAATGGGAACACATCTCCATTGTAGGTAACGCTTGCGAGTACGAGCTTGCCGTAGCGGAACGCATCCTCCACGCACTCTGCCATATCCTCTCTCGCCAGATCGCTGACAACAACCTTCGGGCATCCGTATTCCTTTAACTTGTCTGCCAGCAAAAGCGCTGCCTTCTTGGTATTGCCATAGACAGACGCATAAGCGATCACTACGCCCTCGCTCTCCACTCCATAGCTGGACCATGTATTGTAAAGGTTCAGATAATATCCAAGGTTCTCAGTCAGAAGCGGTCCATGCAGCGGATAGATCCGCTCGATGTCAAGTCCTGCCGCTTTCTTTAACAGTGCCTGCACTGGCGCGCCGTATTTTCCGACAATACCGATATAATAGCGTCTTGCCTCACAAGCCCAGTCCTCTTCCACATCCAATGCGCCGAACTTGCCGAAGCCATCCGCAGAGAACAGAACCTTTGCGGCGCTATCGTAGGTTACGATCACCTCCGGCCAGTGTACCATCGGAGCGGTCACGAACGTTAATGTATGAGCACCGAGTGAAAGTGTATCGCCCTCTCCCACAACAATCTGACGATCCGGATAATCTGTGCCGAAGAAATTCTTCATCATCACAAACGCCTTTGCAGATGCTACAATCTTCGCATCCGGATATGCGTCCGCAAACCGCGCGATATTAGCAGAGTGATCCGGCTCCATATGCTGTACGATCAGGTAATCCGGTGTTCTTCCCTGCATTGCACCTTTCAGGTTGTTCATCCACTCCTCGCCGAAATTGGCATCCACCGTATCCATTACCGCGATCTTCTCATCCATGATCACATAGGAATTGTATGCCATTCCGTTCGGCACCACATACTGCCCCTCAAAAAGATCTACCTCGTGATCATTCACGCCCACATAAACAATATCCTTTACTGCTTCCATCTTATGCTCTCCTTTTCTATTCCAGTTCCATTATGATTTCTCTTGCCAGTTCTTCCTCGATTGGCTTTGCGAAAACGCCCGGAGCGAACTCCACGACATCTCCGATTCCCTTTTGCAATACAAAGCGAAGCTTTCCATCGCGCACCTTCTTGTCCGTGTATAGCTTCTTGACAAGTGCCTCGCGGTCTATGTACTCCGGGATCTTTGTCGATAATCCCGCCTTCTGGTACAGAGCGATCACGCGGTGTGCCTCCTCCTCAGACATATAACCAAGGCGGGCAGACAGCTGTACCTGTGCAGCCATGCCGATCGCAAGTGCTTCGCCGTGAAGCAGGCGGTAATCACTCTGCGTCTCGATTGCGCGTCCAACCGTGTGTCCAAGATTAAGCACCTCACGCAGTCCGCTCTCGCGCTCATCCTTCATGACAACATTGTATTTGATCTTGCAGTTGCTCTCCGCGATATACTCGCAGGCAAACTTCTGGCACTCTAGGATGTGCTCCATATTTTCTTCCAGAAACGTGAACATATCGCAACTTGCAAGGCAGGCATGCTTGATCGTCTCCGCCATACCACTCGATAGCTGTCTCGGTGGAAGGGATTTCCATGCCGCAATATCGATATAGACCTTGCTCGGCTGATAAAACAATCCGATCAGGTTGGTTGCAAGTGGTGTGTCAACAGCGGTCTTGCCACCAACTGATGCATCTGCAGCCGCAAGAAGCGTCGTAGCATAGTTGATGAACGGAACACCTCTTCCGTAGGTTCCTGCGACAAAGCCCGCAAGGTCTGTGACAACGCCTCCGCCGACCGCGATGATACAGCAGTCACGCCGGTATCCCTTCTCCAGCATAGCATCCTCAATATCTGCCTTGGTCTCACGGGTTTTGGATTTCTCGCCTGCAGCAAACACAAACAGATCCACGCTGTAACCGGCACGGATCAGCCGCTCACAGATCGGTTTCCCGTACAGATCCCGCACATTGCTGTCCGTGATGACTGCAAATCTGCGGATATTGCCAACCAGTCCCTTTTCGATATCCCCCACCAGCTTGTCCATCAGTTCGTATCCAATCTCGATTTCGTAGCTGTCGTCCACAACCTTCTTAAGCTCCAGATTTAAAATGCTCACTCTTCTGTCTTCCTCTCCTTGATGTCCTGTATATAATTCCACATATCCTCATGTCCGTGCATCTCAAGATATGCTTCGTACTGCTTCACTGTCAAAGGCTTTGAGTAATAATAGCCCTGCACGATCCTGCAGCCGATTCTCCGGAGCAGCTCGATCTTTGACTTTTCCTCTACTCCCTCTGCAATTACCACCATGTGCAGGCTGTCTGCCAAAGCAACCATGCTTGATATGATCTTCTCGCTGCGCTCCGGGTTCTCAGTCTTCTTGAAGAAGTTCATATCAAGCTTCAGCACGTCAATGCTGATATCTTTTAGATTGTTCAGGGAAGAATATCCACTGCCGAAATCATCCATCTCCACCAGAAATCCCTTGTTCTGGAGACGCTTTACCAGCTCCATCTGCCGCTTTACATCCAGCACGAACGCCGTCTCCGTGATCTCCAGCTTCAGACGCTGCGGCTCGACCTTGTATTTCTCCACCAGTCCCACAATCCGCTCATACAGATCCACCAGATAAAAGTTCTTCGCCGAGATATTGATGGAAAGTGTCCGCTCCGGGTAGCCTTCTTCTGTCCACTTTGCAAGCTGCCTGCACGCAAGCTCCCACACATGGTAGTCCAGCTTTGTGATCATACCGTTGCGTTCAAATAACGGAACAAACTCCGACGGCGGGACAAGCCCCCGCTTCGGGCTGAGCCAGCGGACCAGAGTCTCCCCACCGATAACGCGGTTGTTCTCGATATCCACCTGCGGCTGTATGTAAATAACAAATTCATCTGCCTTTAGCGCGTGCTCCAGCTCATCGATTGTCAGATGCTCCGCCAGCCTTCTTGTGCGGATACGTTCATCATAATACGCGATATTCCGGTCTAACCTTCCTTTTATGGATTCGAGTGCGAGATATGCGCGGTTGTACATCTGTTCCGGTTCGAGCCGGTGATTCTTAACCTCATACACCCCGTAATAATTGTGGATATTCAACGCATATCCGACTTCGTTTACGATTCGCCGGAATGCTTCGCAAAGCCTTCCCTCATCAAAATCAGCTTTTGGCATCAGCAGTGCAAACCGGTCTGCCGTAACTCTTGAAAATACCCAGTTATCCCTGCGCAGCTTTCGATAGTTCTCCGCAATCGCAATCAGAAGCTCATTGCCTGCCCGTATTCCAAGGATCTCATTAAAGAGCTTAAACTGTGCAATATCCGACGCGATCATCAAAAAATGTTCATCTGGGTTATCCCGCAGAACTTTTTGTACCATCTCGAAAAAGTAATCACGATTCCACAGCCCGGTCAGCTTATCATGTGTTGCATAATAAGTTGCCTCATTCTTCATGTTCTCCTGATCCGTGATGTCGTCATACACCATGAACACCCCAAGGTAGCGTTCGTTATCCTCCCAGCGCTCTTTGCCATGGATCAGGTATACCTTACCCTTCATATACACAGCCATGTGGAATTCCTTTGTTCTCCCCATGCGTCTGCGTTCCGGTGTCAGCAGATACCGCAGGTTGGTATCCTGTACAAATTCCCGCAGGGTAATACCATCCGTGATTCCCAATAAATACTTTGCTGCCACGTTGTATACCTGAATCCGGTCATCCTGATCAAATACCACCACAGGGCTGCTCATCTGCTCAAGCACTTCCGCCTTGATATGCATCAAATCCAATTCATTTTTTGTATTGCCAGTTTCCATATACAAAAACTCCTTTTTTCTAATCAGATTATCCGCTGATTCCTACTGCCTCTTTCGCCAGATGATCTGCTTCCTCATTGCCTTCCACCCCGGAATGCCCTTTTACCTTCACAAAATGAAGCTTGATCCTGTCTTTGGTGCTCTGGATAAAATCATGATAGGCAATGGTGCCTTTCTTGTTGCGTTTCCACGCACCGGTCGCCCACATTTCAATTCCCAGATAATCATAAAAAATCGTAAGTTCCCCAATATTCTGCCGGATTGCCTCCTCAATCGCCGCTGTACTTCCGAGGACTTCCCCCGCGACGTTTCGCATCGCAGCCATCTCCGCATCCGAGCCGCTCCCCTGCAGCACATAACGCCTGCCCTTGTAGGTTAAGAAGCCACCATAGCCATACACACCGGTTGCCGCGTTAAAGGATCCGTCCACAAACGCATACGCATCCAGCTCCCTGGGATCGGTCTCCTGTATCTGGTCTCCGACAAAGTTCTCTGCCTCCTCCAGTGTCAGAAAGCTCTTATATCTGGCGTTCGGAAATCCGTCCACCATCTTTTTGCATTCATCCCAGGTCCGGTATATTCCCGGAACTTTTCCGTTTTTTACTGCATAATACTTTACTGCCATATACTAATATAAATCCTCAAATTCTTCCTTGGGGTTGCGAAAATTCTCCATCAGATTGTATATTTTATTGATTATAGCATAAATTTCACCAACAATATAGCATCTTTTGACATTTATTGAATAATTGCGAATATGTATGCCAAATGCGAAATAACCGCAAATCGAATCAGCCGTCGGTGTGCTTTTGAATATTCCTCATTTTCCGCCGGCTTGCTATTTAACCGAAAGAAGATACTGCACGCCGTCCTTACTTGCCCATGTCATGCCGTCTGATAAATCATACGCACTGGAATACTCCCACTTGTCTACCTTCTTGCCGTTTGTATCAATATAAAACCACTTTATTCCGTCTGTGCTTACCAATGCCAGTCCGTCCGATACTGCGATCTCCCCTTTCGGATCCAGCCAGCCTTCGCCCCCTATAACATTCGTCTTTATTACCTTTTGCGCCGCACCCGCCACGCTCGCCTCGCTAAATACCGCAAGCACAAGCATACACGCAATCACAGCTCTTGTGAGCTTCTTTAATATCTCTTTCATTTTGTACTCTCCCTTTTCTTTGCAAATTTGCGATACATCACTAAACATTTTCCTAAACTACCAATGTATAAAATGATTGTAGCATATATGATTGTTTATTTCATCTATATTCTATTATCCAATTCATGCCAGGGGACTATCATAAAAAAGCCCGCATCCCCTGCAATCAGGGGACACGGGCATTCTTACACTTTGCATCCGTATTATTCATTCATATTTGCGAGTTTCTTCGCCTGGTCTCTTGTGCGGAACAAAGACCTCCAAATATATAGGCTCGGAACAGTTGCCTCTATGCCCCTAATAGGCTCGAAGCATATACCTCTACCAAAACAGCCACGAAGCAAAAGCATCCATTGCTACCCCGACCAGTACAATCAATACAAAATCTGTCAGTCACCTACCATTTAACCAATAAAACTTCGTATTGTGAAAAGTAGCTTGATGTTTTCAACTATATTACATTATCCCTTTATAACTTACTTTGATAGTTTTCCAACTGATGAAAAACACCAACAACATTTACAGTATCTTCCCTTACATCAAAAATGACAATGTAGTCCATCAGTGGAACAACTGCTTCGTGGTAGCCTTTATTCGCCAAATAAGCATCTCTGCTGAGTGGAAATTGAAAAGGATTTGTTTCCAGCCTATCATAAATACCATCAATGCCATCTAACAGATGTCTCGCAGCCTGCTCACTTTTCAGCCGATATAACAAGTAATATACTAAATTATCAAGTAATTCATCTGCATGCTCTGAAATAACTAATTTATAATCCATACTTTACCCTCGTTTCCCTGAGTGCTGTTCTGGCATCTTTTACCTGACCTGCTTCAATCTGCTTTTCAGAAATTTCAATATCCCTATACATAGCAAGCTGTTTCATGGCAGACTCATAAATCTCCATACTCATAATAACCATATCGCCATAACCATTTTTAGTAATATAGATAGGTTCTTCTGCTCTGTGACACATATCAGAAATCTCTGATGTATTCTTTAAATCTTTAATTGGAATAATTTGTGGCATAAGTAACACCTCCTAATCATGGATTAATTATACCATAATTATGTCCAATTTCAATATGTATTATAAAGAAAATACACTACATTAATATTCTTTACCTATACAGAATACATTGCAAACCTCTAATATATTGAATTACTTTCTTTTAGTCACTTTCGTTTCCACAACTGTACCATTCGGGTACTGAGTTGCACTATACTTTGAATTCCCATTATCTTTCTGTATTTTAACAACTTTTCTATTAGAATTTGTAACTCTAGCCTCAAGTTTATCGCCTGGCTCAGATAAAATTCCTGTAGAATCAACTGTAGTATTTTTCTTAAATATGTCTAAAAAGTTCATTATCCACCTCCATCTACTTATATGTTTGCTATTCCATAATGTATAAATCACAATAATTTTTTCCATTAAAACTTACAAATTTTCCATCCTGCCCTATACTACCTCTAAAAAAGAACTGACACTCTACACCTTTATCTAAATATTGATTCAATACTTTTGAATTAATTCTAGTTAAAAGCATTTCTTTATTTGTGTACACAATTGGTTTATCTGCATCAACAAATTCAAATGCTACTAATTTATCATTAAATACTGGCGTTGTAACTATTGCATTACCAAATAAAATACGATTTACACCTACTGGTATTTCTTCCTTTGCATCAACAAACAAAGTATTCAGACTAATTAATTCTCCATCTACTCTAATATTACATACATTATTATCAACGTCATCATCATAATAAAAATTTATGTATGTTTTTATTGATGACACATTTCTACTTTCAGTACCCTTTTTATCCTTAGTTACATTATTTCTTCGCTCACCTGTTACAACATCAACATCTTCAACACCATGCTCATTACTATGGTTAGTCTTGGATTTATTAGTTGCCTTTCTCATTGCAATGATTCCATTTTTACTAATTGTACGCTTTCCTTGCTCTGTTTCAACTTCAACCTGACGTTTTTCCTCATCACCTGAAACTGTAGAACACGCAATAGAATGTAAATCATCTCTATTTGATGGCGTAAAATATATACGTTTAGCATCTTTTACTGCCCAATTCGAACATGTTAATTTTATTCCACAATATGGGTCATGACAATGAAATGCCTTAGCACTTTTTAATTTACCTTCCAGCGAATATTTATGTGCTTTAAAAGCACTCATTTCTTCATTCAGTTCTTCACTATACGCTCTTTCTGACATTATCTCTCCACTCAGACATTATGCTTTTACAATCATATGCCTGTAATTTATTTACACAAACTATTTACATTCTACAAGATTGTTGCTCTATTCTATTGTATCATATCCATAGCAATAAATATATCATTTTCGCATCCTTAACCAACACAAACTAAACTGTAAACTCCAGCCAAATTTACTCAAATAATATTTTCATTGTCCTTTATTCTTAATAAACCCTCCCACTCTTTCGGATAACTTTCCCTTTGTAAATTCAACATATCAACAAATCTTTGATAGTCAATTAATTCAAAACTATCTAATATATTTTTCTCTACTACCTTTTTTGCTGCATCCTGTGCAGGCTTAGAGAAATGATTTGCTGTTGTTACAAAAACACTTGCTTTCGCCTCTCCAATGATAGATGCTCCTATTAAATCTCTTATACAAGACACACCTTCCACTTTATTAGCTTGCGTTCTTCTCTTCACTTGAACAAAGGTTTGATTTTCTCCATTTAGTAATATTAAGTCTTTTCCACCATCATGTGATTTTCCTACCAATTTTATCTCACAATCCATAAAATCCTTAAATACACTTGCAACTAACTCTTCCATTTTTTTATCATTAATTCCATATATTTTTTCAGGATTTTGGGCTATATATCTATTTAAAACTTCAATCGGAACATTCTTAGAAGCAATATCGTAAGACCTCAAAATTGCTTGCGTTAATTCTGTTGATGTTGCCCTTAACCCTTCATCTATATCATCACTCGAAAAAGTATATGAATGTTCCCACCATCCACATCTTGTACATTGCACAACAGTTTCGTACTCTACCGCCGAACACCAAGTAATTTTATTGTTTCGTTTATAATAAATCCTATTCTCTATTTTTTCTTTACAAAATGGACAAATCCCCTTTATCTCTTTTAATTTGTCTAACGTATTATTTACATATTCAAAATTAACAATTCCATCTTCACCCTTATATTTATTATATTGACTATAATCTAAAATCATTTTCCTTCCTCCAAAAGTAACTTCCCCCAAATGCCTTTTTTCAATGTCCCACTTTTACAACTTCTTCTCTAATGCTAAATCACTCAAAAACAGAGCAAAATCCCTCATGACATTTTGTTTTATCAAATAATTCCGCATTTATAAATTGTCCACACTTAGGGCATTTATAGACAGTTGTGTCATTATCACAATTAAGACAGTAGCCTCTTATATAATTGTTGTTATACTCAATATTAACAGCATCACAAATCACCATTTCTTCTCCACAATAACCACAATTTACATATTCAAAAAAATGTCTATCTGAAAATACATTAAAACATCTTGCACACTTATAATCAATTGTCATTGTTCTAGTGGAGCAATATGGGCATGTATATAAGTCTTCATATTCTTTTTTCAAGAAATTATACAATTCTTGATTATAAATTGGATTCTTTAATAAAAGAGCATACTGACTATCATTTAAATATTCTTGCATAAATTGTCTATCCGCTGTATTCTCTCCACTCATCAAGATACCCAAAATATGAATCAGTGCATACATAATATCCTTTTCAGCATCTCTTCTTTCCTGCTCACTAAAAACATAAGCTGAATGTAAAACACAATTTCTATACTTCTGAAACAACTCCATATACTGATATTCTTTACGTTCAAAATTATATAAATGCTTTTTTCCTTTTGTAAAATTCTTAATATCATCAAATTCTCGTACTTTCAACTTATTAGCACTATATAAATCCTCAATTTCTGAATCTGATAAATTGCTCTGCTTGCTTACTAAAACAGTTCTTATTCCACAATATGATACAACAGATGATTTTAGGGCTAACTCCATAGCAAACTGTAAATTCACAATAGCCTGTAGCATATTTACATAGCTATCCAATCCTTTGTTAATATAACCTATTGCAGAGTCAATGAATATAACTGCATTTCTAAATAATAATTGGGCAAATTCCTTCTCAAACTTCATCTTATTTCTCCAAACTGTTTTTTTATTATATCACAAGACTTACAAACATTTGATTTATTTTTTCCATATCATACAAAAAAGAGCCAAGCATCATCATGCTCAGCCCTTCATCCGTATTACATCTTACTGAATAGCAAGCCTATATGAGAAAAACGGTCGATGACATGTGTCAAAGACCGTTTTCCTTACGATTTTATTCAGTTTAAAAGAACCGATATTATTCAGAAAAATCAGTAAAATCAAGGCTTTTAGGCATCATGTTCCATGTTGCTTAGCTTCTTCGCCTGGTCGGCTGCGATGCAGGCATCAATGATCTCCTGGATATCGCCGTTCATGATCTTATCCAGCTTGTACAGGGTGAGGTTGATTCTGTGGTCGGTAACTCTGCCCTGTGGGAAGTTGTAGGTACGGATCTTCTCGGAGCGGTCACCGGTTCCGATCTGGCTGCGGCGCATCTCAGATTCTGCGTCCTGCTTCTTCTGCAATTCGAGGTCATACAGCTTTGCACGGAGAAGGGCAAACGCCTTTTCCTTGTTCTGGAGCTGTGACTTCTCGGTCTGGCTGTAAATAACGATACCGGTCGGGTAATGCGTCAGGCGAACAGCGGAGTCTGTCGTATTGACACACTGTCCACCATTTCCGGATGCACGCATTACGTCAATACGGATATCCTTTTCGTTGATCTCAATCTCGACATCCTCTGCCTCCGGCATAACGGCCACGGAACAGGTCGAGGTCTGGATCCGTCCCTGTGACTCCGTTTCCGGTACTCGCTGTACACGATGTACACCTGATTCATACTTCAAGACAGAGTACGCACCCTGTCCGGTAACCATAAAATCAACGGACTTCATACCACCGATTCCGGTCTCATCCGCTTCGAGCGTCTCAACCTTCCAGCGGCGGCTCTCCGCATAATGTACATACATACGGTAAATCTCTGCGGCAAACAGCGCAGCTTCCTCTCCACCTGCGCCTGCACGGATCTCCACGATAACGTTCTTGTCATCGTTTGGATCCTTTGGCAGAAGAAGGATCTTAAGCTTGTCCTCAAGCTCTGCAACACGCGCTTTGGAATCATTCAATTCTTCCTTCGCCATCTCGCGCATCTCTTCGTCAGCTTCCTCATCGAGCATCACAAGTGCATCCTCAATGTTCTGCCTGCACTGCTTGTACTCCTTGTATGCATCAACAATCGGAGCAAGATCACTCTGCTCCTTCATCAGCTTTTGAAACCGCTTTGCATCATTTGCAACATCCGGCTCACTCAATGTATTCATAAGCTCCTCATAATGATGGAGCAAATCTTCTAACTTATCAAACATTCTGCATTATTCCTTTCTATATCCATATATCTATGTGCTCGGTCAAACAGCAGCCATGCGCTTTTTTGTTTTCACACAGTACACGCAAATTACCTGCGCTACAACTTTCCGAACACAACACGATCGTGGTGCGTCAGATCCTGAATCACCTGTACCTCGGAAAAGCCCGCATACCGCATCATCTTGCTGACCGCACTGCCCTGATCGCAGCCGATTTCAAACAAAACCATTCCATCCGGATTCAAAAAATCCTTGCAGCCGGAAATGATCTTCCGGTAGAAATAAAGTCCATCCTCTTTTCCGTCCAGAGCAATCGTTGGCTCAAACTGTGCCACCTCCGGCATCAGCGTCAGGATCTCCTCCGTCGGTATATACGGCGGATTGGACACGATCACATCAAAGGTGTCCATAACATTGTCAAACAGATCACTGCGCTCGAAGTTCGCAGCCACATCGTTGAGCTTTGCATTCTCCTTTGCAACGAGAAGCGCCTGTTTGGAAATGTCATAACCCCAGCCTTCGATCCCCTCACAATTCTTTAGAATGCTGATCAACACACAGCCGGAGCCGGTACACAGATCCATCACCTTCATCCCCGGCGAGATGCGCTTTAAGGCTTCCTCTACCAGTGTCTCCGTGTCCTGTCTTGGAATGAGTACGTTGGAATTTACATGGAAACGCAGTCCCATAAATTCCTGCTCTCCGGTTATGTACTGGAGTGGAACATGCTCGCCTCTCTTTCTGATCAGGCACTCGTAATTGTCCAGCTGCTCCTGTTCCATCTGTTCATCCATATTCACATAATAAAAAGTATGGTCGATCTGGCACGCCATCGCCATTAGAAGCCAGGCATCATTTTTTGCATCCAGAATGTCCGCCTTTTGTAAAATTTTTTCTCCGTTGTCCAATGCTTCCCGATATGTCATAGATGCTGTTCCTTCTGCCACGTTTTCCAATCAAAAACTGCTTCAACAGACGCAATTCCGACCTCGATCATGTCGTCATCCGGCTCTGAAGTCGTAAGACGCTGCATCCAAAGTCCGGGCTTGCTGATCAAATTTACAAACCAATTATCATAACGTCCCGCAAAGCGGATAAATTCATATGATACACCTGCAATCACCGGAATTAAAAGAAGCCGGATCACTAACCGCAGTATCTTTGAATCCACACGCACAAACATAAAAAATACGATACTGATCAACATGACGATCAGCAAAAAACTCGTTCCACAGCGCTTGTGTTCTTTAGAGCTTTTGCGCACATTTTCCACGTTCAGCTCCAGCCCATGCTCAATGCAGTTTATGCATTTGTGCTCTGCCCCGTGGTACATAAAAACACGCTTGATATCCGGCATGAAGCTGATTGCATAAATATATCCGATAAAAATGACAAGCCGGATAAGTCCCTCGATCAGCGCGATCAAAATATCCGATGTGATAAACCTGCAAAACAGTCCGGATAAAAAGTAAGGAAGCACAAAAAATATTGCAAGTGCAAGAACGATCGATAAAGCAACCGTTCCACCCATCAAGAGCTTATCATCCTTTTTCTTCGCGTTGTCCTCCTCGTCCTCAAAAAAAGACGCAGAAAACATCAGCGTGCTCATGCCCAGATACAGCGAATCCACAAAGCTGATCACGCCTCGCAGGATTGGTATCTTCCGCAATATATGTTCATTTCCAGGTCCCTTGTAATGGTCTGTCTTTACCTCGATCTCATGGTCGGGCTTGCGCACCGCAACCGCGTATGTATCACCGTTGCGCATCATAACGCCTTCCATTACCGCCTGTCCGCCGACACCTGAATATTTCATCTGATACCTCCCAAGGTTCTTTCCACCAAGTATCAAAAGGAAAGAAGCTTCCTATAAAAGAACAAAGAGTCACTTTGTGACTCTTTGCGCGCCCGTGTGGGCACGCAAGTGCATATTCAGCTCCACACAGGTCGCATCCCTGCGAAGCATTTTTACTATATAGGAAATTCCTTTTCCTATATAGTAAAAAAGGTTGAGGCATCACTACCTCAACCTTATCCGCTGAATGCTCATGAACTAGTTCATGCCGTATTTCTTGTTGAACTGCTCGATACGTCCACGTGCCTGGTTAGCTTTCTGCTGTCCGGTGTAGAATGGATGGCACTTAGAACAAATTTCAACGTGGATTTCCGGCTTGGTAGATCCTGTAACAAATGTGTTACCACAGTTGCAGGTTACGGTTGCCTGATAGTAATCTGGATGGATTCCTTCTCTCATAATTTCACCTCTTCTATGTCTTATCGTTTAATATATGTTACATTACTCTATACCCGTATACCCGATCCGTATATGGTACTTACTGCGAGCAATGACACGATCGTCCGTTTACATCCCGATAAACAGCTTACTCATTGTAGCATAGCGCATTTGCGATTGCAATAGTTATTTGCAAAAATATTCCTTATAAAATACGATTTTTGCGTATCATATTCACTACTTCTGCATTGTTGCGCGTGTGGGCGAACATATTGAGGATATTCTCCACCGCCTCGTCCGCTCTCATGCCGTTTAGGGCCTTGCGCATATTGTCCATTGCTGCCTGCTCGTCCGGTGTAAGTAAAAGATCCTCTCTTCTTGTACCGGACTTTACAATGTCGATTGCAGGGAAAATACGCTTCTCGGAAAGCTTACGGTCAAGTACCAGTTCCATGTTACCGGTTCCCTTAAATTCCTCGTACACAACATCGTCCATCTTGCTTCCGGTGTCAACGAGTGCTGTTGCAAGAATGGTAAGGCTTCCGCCCTCCCGCATATTTCTTGCCGCACCAAAAAACCGCTTTGGCATGTGAAGTGCCGCCGGATCAAGACCACCGGACAGGGTGCGTCCGCTTGGCGGAACCGTAAGGTTGTACGCTCTTGCAAGACGTGTGATGCTGTCGAGCAGTATGATAACGTCCTTCTTCTGCTCAACAAGGCGCTTTGCGCGCTCGATCACCATCTCTGAAACACGCTTGTGGTGCTCTGGCAGCTCATCAAACGTAGAATAAATGATCTCAACATTATCTCCCTGGATTGCTTCCTTGATATCCGTAACTTCCTCCGGTCGCTCATCAATCAGCAGGATGATCAGATGCATCTCCGGGTTGTTGCAGAGTACAGACTTTGCCACTTCCTTTAAGAGAGTTGTCTTACCTGCCTTCGGTTGTGAAACGATCATACCTCTTTGCCCTTTTCCGATCGGTGACACAAGATCCACAACTCGCATGGCAACGCTTGCGCCCGGACGCTCCAGACGGAGTCTCTGGTTCGGGAAGATTGGGGTTAAGTTCTCAAAATTAGTTCTGCGCTGTGCCTCACCCGGATTCATGCCGTTTACCGCGGTCACATACAAAAGTGCTGAGAACTTCTCTTTCTCGCTCTTGATTCTGGTATTGCCGGATACGATATCTCCGGTCTTTAAATTAAAACGGCGGATCTGTGACGGGGAGACATAAATATCATTCTCTCCCGGCATATAATTCTCGCTTCGGATAAAGCCGAATCCGTCCTGCATAACCTCAAGGATTCCGCTGACGTTGATTCCACTGTCAAGTCCGGCAATATCCTCCTTGATGGCATTCGCATCATCGGAAGGCTGCTGTGCATTTGGCTGCGTCGCACTTCTCTCCTGTGAATAGGAGCTTCTCGGATTCTGCTGTGCATTCTGCGAATAGGTGTTTCTTGTGGTGTGTGGTGCAGTCTGCGTGTAGGTCGTTCTTGCCTGCGGTGCTGCATTCTCCGGACGTCTTGGCTTTTCCCTCTCCTTTTCCTTCTCGTCCTCCTCAAGCATACGCTCGATAAGCTCTGCCTTCTTCATTCCTGTAACACCTTTTATGTTCCTTGCCTTCGCCAGATCCTTCAATACGGTCAGCGACAGGCTCTCATACTTTTCTCTCATCCATTACTCCTTATCTTCAATTCTTCCTGCTGGGGTAAAAAGCCGAAACGGCTACAAGACTACTATTGTTTGTTTTTATAGTATACATCATTCTTTTCCAAAAAGAAAGTCTTTTTTTATGCATGCAAAGAATCGGTCGCTTTGTTCTTGATTTGCCTTTGCCACAATGGTATCATGTTACAAGACTATAAATAATCGCTCAGCAATAATAAGGAAAAAACATAAACACAGGAAGGAAAATCATCATGGATCAAAAAGAAAAAGCATTAATGATGCATAAGGAATGGAACGGCAAGCTTGAGACGACCGCAAAGTCCAAGGTCAATTCCAGAGAGGATCTGGCTATTGCTTATACGCCAGGTGTCGCCGAGCCGTGCAAGGTGATTGCCGAGGATAAGGATGCTGCATACACCTACACCTGGAAAGCAAACACAGTTGCAGTCGTATCCGACGGAAGCGCCGTTCTTGGTCTTGGCAATATCGGACCTTATGCCGCCATGCCGGTCATGGAGGGAAAATGCGTTCTTTTTAAAGAATTTGGCAATGTCAATGCGGTTCCGATCTGTCTCGACACTCAGGACACCGAGGAGATCATCACCGCTGTCAAGAATATTGCTCCGGGCTTCGGCGGCATCAACCTTGAGGACATCTCCGCTCCACGCTGCTTTGAGATTGAGGAACGCTTAAAGGAGATGCTTGACATTCCTGTTTTCCATGATGACCAGCACGGAACCGCGATCGTGGTTCTCGCCGGAATCATCAACGGGCTTCGCCTTACCGGCAAGAAAAAGGAGGACTGCAAGGTCGTTGTCAACGGTGCCGGTTCTGCCGGAGTTGCGATCACCAAGCTGCTCCTTACCTACGGCTTTAAGCATGTGACCATGTGCGACCGCCACGGAATCATCGGCAGATCCTACCCGGATCTCAACTGGATGCAGCAGAAAATGACCGAGGTTACCAACCTTGAGAACGCCTCCGGAACACTTGCAGACGCACTCGCTGGCGCAGACATTTTTGTCGGTGTCTCCGCTCCGAACATCGTTACACCGGAGATGGTAGCTTCCATGAACAAGGATTCCATCCTCTTTGCAATGGCAAACCCTGTTCCTGAGATCATGCCGGATGTTGCAAAAGCTGCCGGTGCCCGCGTAGTCGGAACCGGACGAAGCGATTTCCCAAATCAGGTCAACAATGTTATCGCATTCCCTGGTATTTTCCGCGGTGCGCTTGAGGGACGCGCGACACAGATCACCGAAGAAATGAAGCTCGCTGCTGCCGAGGCGCTTGCACACCTTGTAAGTGACGAAGAGCTGCGGGATGACTTTATCATGCCGGAGGCATTTGATCCGCGCGTAGCTGATGTTGTCAGTGCCGCTGTCAAAAGCCACATCGTAAGGTAGAAGGATGAACCGCTACTACTCCTTCAATGATTATTGCAAAACAACCTTCGGAGAAAAGGTCTACCGCCTGTCACTGAATGCAGGCATGACCTGTCCGAACCGCGATGGCACACTCGGCACTGACGGGTGTGCCTTTTGCAGTGCCGGCGGCTCCGGGGACTTCGCCGCAGACGCTTTTCTTCCGATCAGCGAGCAGCTTGTCGCCGCACAGGAACGCATCCGGCGCAAAACCAGCTGCCGCAGGTTTATCGCTTACTTTCAGGCATTTACCAACACCTATGCCCCGGTTTCCAGGCTGCGCCGCATCTATGAGGAGGCACTTGCCAGCCCAGATGTTGCCGCACTCTCCATTGCCACCCGAAGTGACTGTCTAAGTGATGAAGTCATTGCACTTCTTGCCGACTTAAGCAAGGTCAAGCCGGTCTGGGTGGAGCTTGGATTGCAGACCATCTTCGATGACACGCTCTCCCGCATGAAAACGGGAACGACCTTCGCACAGTTTTCCGATGCGCTCTCGCATCTTAGAGCAGCCGGGATTCCGGTGATCGCCCACTTAATCTTAGGGCTTCCGGGTGAGACTGTAGAAATGATGAAGCAGTCGGTTGCATACATTGCCGGCTCCGGTGTCGCCGGTGTCAAGCTGCAGTTACTTCATGTTTTAAAAGGGACGGCACTCGCACAGATGTATGAGGAGCATCCGTTTCCTGTTTTTACGCTGGAGGAATACTGTGATCTTGTGATTGATTGTGTAGAGATGCTGCCGCCGCAGATGGTCATTCACCGTCTGACCGGCGATGGTCCAAAGAATTTATTGATTGCTCCGATGTGGAGCGCCGACAAAAAGAACGTACTGAATACACTAAATCGCCGCTTCGCCGAGCGCGACAGCTGGCAGGGAAAGGAATATCACAATGGCTGAACCATTTACCATATATAAATTGACAATCCTCTATATGTTAGACCGCGCAGGCTTTGCGCTCTCCAACACACAGCTTTCCAATTTTTTTCTGGAACAGGAATATACTGACTACTTCCGTGTGCAGGAGGTGATCGGAAATCTCGTCGATGCCCGTCTGATCGAGGCAAACACCGTGCGCTCGACCACACAGTACACGCTCACTGCCGCCGGCAAAGAGACGCTTGGATTTTTCCGTGAGAAGATTACAGAGGGAATCGAAGAAGATGTCCGCACATACTTTGAACAGAACAAGTGGGAGTTTCGTCAGGAAAATTCGATCATGTCCGACTACCGCAGACTGCGAAACCAGAAATATGAGGTGCGTTGTCAGGTCAAAAATGATGGTGATACCATTATCGACCTGACACTTCAGGTAAACACAAAGGAACAGGCAGAAAGTATCTGCGCACACTGGAAACAGAACAGCGGGGACGCTTACGCTTATCTGATGGACACGCTGTTAAACTAGCGCGCTTTCTTTACACTGTATCCAAAAGAGCCAAGCAGCTCTCCAAGACTGTAATACTGACCATGTGAATACATGACAAGTCCGGTGTCGTTTAAGTGGAATTTTCCGTTTTCGTCCATATAGGAATCTTCTACTGTGACGCCTACCACTTCTGCCAAAAACATCGTATGGCTTCCGAGCGGCTTTTTCTCCACGATACGGCACTCCATATTGACCGGGCTCTCAGCGATCCCCGGAGCCTTCACATGCGGCATCGGCAGTCTCGTCAGCTGCATCGCATCGAATTTGTCAATACTTCTCCCGCTTGTCACGCCGCAATAATCACACGCCTTTACCAGCTTCTCATTTGTCAGGTTGATCACAAATTCCCCACTCTCCTCCAGCATATGATAGGAGTAACGCTCCGGGCGCACGGATATGGATACCATCGGCGGATTTGTGCAGACGGTTCCCGCCCACGCGATCGTTATAATATTGTCTTTTCCGGCTGCATCTGCCACGCTGACCATAACCGCTGGCACAGGATTCAGCATGTTGCCGCCCTTCCAATTCTGTTTTCCCATATTAGTCCTCTAAATTAAATCAAGATTTTATTAGCTTATGTAGTTCTCCCACCAATGCCTTCCGGTGTACATCCTCAATCTTTGTCAAAGGAAGCCGCAGCCCTCCACACGGATAACCGATCTCTTCCATTGCAGCTTTTACCGGGATCGGATTAACCTCCGAAAACAGCGCGTGCACAAACGGCAGATACTCCAGCTGTAATTGCAGAGCCTCCTTCGTATTGCCATCCAGATATGCAGCAACCATATCATGTGTCTGCTGCGGAAATACATTTGCCAGCACCGAGATCACGCCTTTTCCTCCGAGGGAAAGGATCGGAACGATCTGGTCGTCATTTCCCGAATAGATTGCCACGCGGCCGCCCACCAGCTTTGCCAGATCGGCAATCTGGCTGATGCTGCCGGATGCCTCCTTCACTCCTGCGATATTCGCGCAGGAATCTGCAATATCCTTGATCGTCTGCGGCAATAAATTGCATCCGGTTCGCGATGGAACATTGTAGAGGATCACCGGCAGCGACACTGCATCCGCGATCATCTTGTAATGCAGATACAGCCCCTTTTGTGTAGCCTTGTTATAAAAAGGTGTCACAACGAGGATCGCATCCGCGCCAAGACGCTGTGCCTCCTTCGCATTTTCGACTGCGCATTCGGTACTGTTTGCACCGGTTCCCACGATTACCGGAATGCGTTTTCCTACTCTCTTTACCGCAAAATCGATCACCTTTTTCCGTTCCTCCGGTGACAGTGTTGCCGGCTCCCCAGTCGTTCCACATACGATGATTGCATCCGTATGCCCGTTTATCTGACGGTCAATTAAGGTCGCCAGCATCTCAAAATCAACCTGCTTATCCTCTTTAAAAGGCGTAATAAGTGCCACTCCTGATCCAGTAAAGACCTCCATGCCAATCTCTCCTTTAAAATCAAAAAACTATTTTTGCTCCATCTCCCTGACAATGTCCGCGATCAGCTCGCGCTCATCCATGTGATGCTTTACCCCCTTGATCTCCTGATAGTCCTCATGTCCCTTTCCGGCAAGCACGATAATGTCGCCCTCCTTTGCATTTTTCATGCAATATGCGATTGCTTCCTTTCTGTCCGGAATTGTAACATACGCTCCGCTTTGCTTCTTCACACCGATGAGGATATCCGCGATAATGTCCATCGGCTCCTCATTTCTAGGATTATCGGATGTAACGACCGTGAGATCTGCAAGCCTTGAAGACACCTCTCCCATCTCGTATCTGCGGGATTTGGCGCGGTTTCCGCCACAGCCGAACACACATACCAGCCGTCCCGGCTCATACTCGCGCAGCGTCGTCAGAAGGCTCTCCAAAGCCATTGCATTGTGCGCGTAGTCGATCATGATCGTATAATGTGGGGATACCGGCACAAGCTCGATTCGTCCCTTTACATGTACATTCTTTAATGTACTTTTAATTTTTTCTGTCGGTACTGCAAACTGCTCACAGATGGCGATCGCGGTCAAAGAATTGTACACGCTGAATGTGCCCGGCACATTGACCTCCACATCAAAATCAGCCATTCCGGCAACATGGTACTTAACGCCAAGCGCACCATTATCCTTTAGGAGTTCTACCTTCTCCGCGCGCAGATCGTTGCTGCTTCCGTAGCCAAAGGTCAGTACCTTGCAGGTATGCCCTTTTAGGATTCCATCAAGATGTTCGCTGTCCCCGTTGAAGATTCCGATGTTGCACTGCTGGAACAACAGGCTCTTGCAATGCATATAATCTGCAAAATCCTTATGCTCATTTTCTCCGATGTGATCCGGCTCAAGGTTCGTAAATACACCGATGTCAAAGACAAATCCCGCAACGCGGTCAAGCATCAACGCCTGGGAGGAAACCTCCATCACGACTGCATCCAGCCCCGCATCCACCATCTTCCGGAAATACTTCTGTACGATAAAGGACTCCGGTGTCGTATTGGCAGAAGGGATATGCTCGTCGCCGATGATCGTCTCGATCGTGCCGATAAGTCCTGTCTTTATTCCTGCACCGTCAAGGATCGATTTTACCATATAGGTTGTCGTTGTCTTTCCCTTGGTTCCGGTTATGCCGATCGTCTTGATGTGTTCTGCCGGATACCCGAAATATGCCGCAGACAGGTACGCAAGTGCTTTTCTTGAATTATCTACTTTAATGTATGTGACTCCCGGAAGAAGTTCCACATTCTTCTCGACGATCACAACGGCTGCCCCTTTTTCCACAACCTCCGGGATGAAGTCATGCGCGTCGCGGACAGTTCCGGAAATACATACAAACGCGGAACCCTTCTCCACCTTTCTTGAATCATATACCAATGTTGTGATCTCCGTATCAATGCTTCCGCACAGTACGGTGTACTCCATCCGTTCCAGTAATTGTTTTATCTGCATTTTATTTTCCTCCTAAGCCTCATATACGCCGCTAAACACTTCCGTAGCAGGTCCTGTCATATAAATGTGATTGTTTGTTCTATCGTATGCAATTAACAAATCTCCGCCACGCAGATGTACCAGCACCTCATCCTCGGTCAGCCCGTTTAAGATACATGCCATAACCGATGCGCAGGTTCCTGTTCCACACGCCCACGTCTCGGCAGATCCTCTCTCCCAGACGCGCATAGCAGCTTCCGTTCTTGAAATGACCTGTACAAACTCTGTGTTGGTTCGCTTGGGGAAACGCTCATGATGCTCAAAAAGCGGGCCGTAAGTTTCAAGTGGGAAGCTCTCTACATCGTCCACAAAAACTACCGCATGCGGATTTCCCATGGATACACAGGTCATGTGCCACTCTTTATCCCCAACCGTGATCGGTTCATCTACAACCGGGCTGTGATCCGCGATCACCGGAATATTCTGCGGTTCTAAGATCGGTTCTCCCATATCCACGCGAACCTTTGCGACCTTACCATTTTCCGTATAGAGTGTCAGGTATTTGATCCCTGCTCCCGATTCCACGGAGATTTCCGTCTTGTCGGTCAGCTTGTGATCATATACATACTTTGCCACACAGCGGATACCGTTACCGCACATCTCAGCCTCCGAGCCGTCCGCGTTGTAAATACGCATCCGAAAATCCGCAGTCTCCGATGGTCCGATCGTGATAAGCCCGTCAGATCCGATTCCGAAATGCCGGTCACTGATCGCAATGGAAAGTGCAGACGGATCTGCGATCTCCTCCTCAAACAGATTCACATACACATAATCATTTCCACATCCATGCATTTTTGTAAACTTCATATACCTGCCCCTTCCTGTTTTCTATATTTTCATCCAGATTTTCCGGACACAATTTCACACATACTGCCCACTGATTCTAGTATAACCCGCACTTTTTATGTAATAAATACATTATGTGTTATTTTTATTGCAAATCGTGCTTTCCCGATATAAGATATAAGTAATGACAAACAAGCGAACTGCCAAAAGGAGAACACGATGTCGGTTTATGAAAAAACAGGGTATTTAGATTCCAATTTCCGCATCTTCCATCTTGTGGATGCAAACATGAAAGAGGTTGATTTTCACTTCCATGATTTTCATAAGGTTCTTATTTTTCTGAAGGGAAATGTCTCCTATCAGATCGAGGGGCGCTCGTATGGCCTGCGTCCGAACGACATCGTATTTGTTCCGGCAGGTGAGGTACATCGTCCGGTGTTACTGGACAACTCTACCTACGAGCGCATCATCATCTACATATCCCAGAATTTTCTGGATCAGTACCGGCAGGATGATGTCGATCTCTCGCTGTGTCTGCAGCGGGCACATGACAACCATTCGCATGTTCTGCGTGTTCCGGCATTTGAGAGCAGCCATCTCGGGCAGATCATCCGCCAGCTCCTGCAATCCTTCGAGAGCGCCGAATATGCAAATGAGCTGTATCACCACATTCTCTTCCTGGAATTTATGATACAGCTCAACCGCGCGGCTCTCCGGGATGGAATCGAGTATATACCAACCTCCTCTTCCAACCAGAAGATCCTTACCGTATTGAATTATCTGAATGAACATCTCGCCGACGACATCAGCATCGAGAAGCTTGCCGACACCTTCTACATCAACCGCTACTACCTGATGCATACCTTCAAGGAAGAGACCGGCTATTCCATCGGGAATTATCTCTCCACGAAGCGGCTGCTTTTAGCCCGTGATCTGATCACCTCCGGCGTTCCGATAACCACCGCCTGTTATGAGAGCGGCTTCAAAAATTATTCCACCTTTTCACGCGCGTATCTCAAGCTGTTCGGACACACGCCCCGTGAGCAGCGATAGCTATCGCTCTGCAAGTGCGTTCATCAGTGCCGGGATGAGCTGTTTCTTTCGGGAAACAACACCCTTAAGCTCGATTTCATCCCCTTCCGGTGCGCCAAACGCATCGGTGATCACGTTCTTCGCATCCTCTCCCACAAAGATAAGTCTTGTGGATTCCTCTAAAATATCGGTCAGCATCACAAAGATCATCTCAACCTTTTTCTCTAAGAGCATCTGTGGCAGGATCGGGGCAACCCGCTCCTCTACCCTTGCAAGCTCTGTCTGGCTCATCGCGCTGATCTGCGCAACGCCAAAGCTGATATCCCCTGAGTGGAAAATTTTAAAATCCTGATTAAAGATTTCTTCGTCTGTCTTATTTTCAAAGTCACTTCCCGCCTCGAACATCTTCTGTGCAAATTCCGTCACATTGATTTCTGCAATCCGCGCAAGTGCTTCTGCCGCTGCCCGATCGGCCGGTGTGCAGGTCGGTGAACGGAACATGAGCGTATCGGAAAGGATTGCTGCGCACAAAATCCCAGCGATCGGCTTTGCAATCTCTATCTGCTGCTCCTGATACATCTGATAAATGATCGTGGAAGTACAGCCAAGCGGCTGATTACGGAAGTATACCGGAGCGATCGTCTCAAGGCTTCCGAGTCTGTGGTGGTCGATGATCTCAAGGATCTCCGCCTCCTCGATATTGCTGACTGCCTGCGATTTTTCGTTGTGATCCACCAGAATGATCTGCTTTTTCTGTCCGCTTAAGAGGTTACGTCTGGAGATCATTCCGACATAGTTCTGATTCTCATCGAGTATCGGGAAATCGCGATGCCGGATCTTCGTCATCGCCTCACGCACCTCATCCACATAATCGTCCATGTGAAAATGAATGATATCATCCTTTGTCATAAAGAACTTGATCGGCATACTCTGATTGATCAGGCGCGCCACCGTAAATGTCTCATACGGGGTACTGATCACGACCACATCCCGCACAGCCGCAGCGTTAATGACCGCCTGCGACACTTCAAGTCCGTTGGTCACGATCAGGCAGCTGCAATTTTCCTCGATTGCAAGAAGCTGCGCCTCCTCCCTGTCTCCAAGGATAACCAGATCATCCGGCTCGATACTACCGCCGAGGTTTACTTCTGTTTCAACTCCAACCACAACCTTTCCCTTGACAAAATAGCCATGCTCATTGCCGGTAAGCACCTTACCCTGCAATGTCTCCACAATATTCTTGTACTGTGTGCGTGCCGTGGAAAGAACATAATTGTCGTACACATCCATGTAGGACTTTGCAATATCCCCGGTAACGATCAAGCCCTCAAGCTGATTCCTGGTGTTTACGACCGGAAGGCTTACCACCTTTAGGATCTTCATCATCTCCCATGCCTTTTTCATGGAAATATGACTGCTTACCCCTTCCGTTCTCCGGATGGAAATATCCCGGATCTGTGTGCCGACGTCACTGATAAGCTCCGGTGCTTTCTCGCCGAAAAACTGCAATACATACGCGGTTTCCGCATTGACATTGCCGGCTCTTTTGGCAATGTATCTGTTCTTCTTGCCGTCTATTGTCTGATTTTGGGTTTCAAGCCGGTTCTTGTAATCTGCATACGCGATCGCCGCACAGATTGAATCGGTATCCGGGTGTCGGTGACCGACCACCCATACATCACGTTCTTCCATATAAATCTCCTATCAAAAAAAGCAACTCCATTTTAATTTGGAATTGCATTTTATCATTCAATCTCCCCGGCATTGCCAGGGAGATTAGACTTCTCATTTAAAAAATACCAAGTGAAAGCACAACAGCTGCTGCGACACCCAGAATATCAAGAATTGTAAGAACAACAATTGTTGTAGAAAGTGACTTGGTCGAGCTGATCTTCTTATCCAGATCGTCCATCTTATTCAGATGGTTGTCGAGGTTCTTGATAAGCTCCTGCGTGTTGCGATAACTCTGTACGCTCTCGGTGTGGATCTTATCGGAAAGCTCACTCTTTGTTGTATCCTGCTTCTCTGTAAGCTCGGTCTTTGTCTCGTCCAGCTTGTTTGAAAGTGTATCCTTTGTTGCGTCAATCTTGTCGGAAAGCTCACTCTTTATCTCGTCTAACTTGTCGGAAACCTGCTTCACCTCACCGAACTGCTCTGTGATCTGGAGGATTGCACGGTTCGTCTCCTGCGCTCTTGTGTTGGCAGCCACCTCTGACGCTTTCTGCATCCGTGCCATGGACTGATCCAAAGCATCCAGCTTCGCATCTACCTTATCTGCCATATAATTAATCTGCTTTGCAACCTCAGCAGTAATTCCATCCGCCTTTTCCTGGCGCTCATTTACAATCTGCTGAAGCTCCTCTGCTTTATCGCTGCGCTCATTTACGATCTGCTGAAGTTCTTCCGCCTTCTCTTCCTTCGTGCGCAAAAGCTGCTGGAGCTGCTGTGCCTTCTCACGGAATTCATCGATACGAGCCAGAAGGAAATCATCCTGCACCTCGGTAAACTCTGCATCCGCCTGTGATGCTGTCTTGTAGGATTCGACCGCCGGTGTTACAGTCTGAGAGGCTTCTTCCGTTTCCGGCTTCTGTACATCCGTCTCCTCTACCTGTGGCTGTCTGCGATATCCCTGTGTCTCCGGGACACGCTCACCCATCTGCTTTAACGCATCCGCCCAGGCATCTGCCTCTGATCTGCGTGCAGGCTCGCTCTGTCCAATAATCGTTATTTCCTTCTCAAAGTTTTCCATCTTACCCTTTACTCCACTGGTTGATTTATTTATCGGTGTCGTTGCTGCTTTCTTGCTGCGATTCGGATGGCGGCGCAAATTCGTATTTAATTGAAATAGATTAAATCGTCCTGCCATCGAAGGCGACCTCCATATATTGTATCTATATCACCATTTATTCTACCATTTCCCATGTATCTTGTAAATCGTTAAAAATACAGTTTTTACATTTTTTGCAAAGAAAACGTTTTTTCCGGTAAATATATTCCTATAAAGCGAAAAAAGGAGGCTGCCCATTCGGGCAGCCTCCTAAATGTCCGAAGACATTTTGTTTATTATTCCTCGTTTCCGTAGAGAGCAACGAGCTTCTGCAAATGTGTATAACGCTCATTTGCAACCTTCTCAGACTCAGCAAAGAGTTTCTCTGCTCTTTCTGGGAATGGCTTGATCAGACGAGTATAACGAGCCTCGTTGTTCAGGAAATCCTGGTAAGATCCATCTCCAGCCTTAGAGGTAAGAGTAAATGGATTCTTGCCTTCAGCCTTGAGAGCCGGGTTGAATGAGAACAGATTCCAGTAACCAGCAGCTACTGCCTTCTTCATCTCATCCTGGCAGTGGTTCATACCACCCTTTGCGATACCGTGAAGCTCGCAAGGTGCATAACCGATGATAAGTGATGGTCCCGGATAAGCCTCAGCCTCAGCGATTGCCTTAACAGCCTGAGCCATGTTTGCTCCAAGAGCGATCTGTGCAACGTATACATATCCGTAGCTCATAGCGATCTCAGAAAGTGACTTCTTGCTGATTTCCTTACCTGCTGCTGCGAACTGGCAAACCTCACCGATGTTGGAAGCCTTAGAAGCCTGACCGCCTGTATTAGAGTACATCTCGGTGTCGAATACCATTACGTTTACGTTCTCGCCGGAAGCAAGTACATGATCCAATCCGCCGAATCCGATATCGTATGCCCATCCGTCACCACCGAAGATCCATACAGACTTCTTGCCAAGGTAATCCTTCTTGTCAAGCGCTGCCTTTGCATCCGGGCATCCAGCTGCTGCTGCCTTCTCTAACTCAGCGATAAGAGCTGCTGTAGGAGCAACGTTAGCCTTGGTGTTATCCTTGGTAGCCATGAACTCATCATAAGCTGCCTTAAGCTCTGCAGGTGCCTTGTCGCTTGTAGCACATGCAGTTACATGCTCGATTGCCTGCTCACGGAGATACTTCTGTCCTACATACATTCCAAGTCCATGCTCAGCATTGTCCTCGAACAAAGAGTTAGACCAAGCTGGTCCCTTCTTAGACTCGATGTTGACTGTGTATGGTGATGTAGCAGCCGGGTTACCCCAGATAGAAGAACATCCGGTTGCATTGGAGATGTACATCTGCTCACCAAAGAGCTGTGTAATAAGTCTTGCATAAGAGGTTTCTGCACAACCTGCACAAGATCCTGAGAACTCAAGGAGTGGCTGGTTGAACTGAGATCCCTTAGGAGTAAGGTCGTTCATACCTGCATCGGTCTTCTTGGTAACATTTGCAACGAGGTAATCAAATACCGGCTGCTCTGCTGCCTGAGACTCCTGCGGAACCATAGCGATTGCGCCAACCGGACATACGGTGATACACTCACCACATCCCATACAGTCAAGCGGAGATACGCTCATGGTGTACTTGTAAGCGCCAGCCTTTGGCTTCATATCAGCAAGCTTTGTATTTTCCGGAGCAGCCTTTACTTCATCCTCATTCAGTAAGAATGGACGAATGGTTGCATGTGAACATACAAATGCACACTGGTTACACTGAATACACTTCTGTGCGTCCCACTCAGGAACAGTTACGGCAGTACCACGCTTCTCGTATGCGGAAGCACCTGTCTCAAACTGTCCGTCAGCAATATCCTTGAATGCAGAAACCGGAAGGGAATCTCCATCCATAAGTCCGATCGGATCCAGAAGGTCATTTACCATCTTAACGGTTGCAGCACGTCCGGTTCTCTCCGGCTTAGCAGCATCCGGAGCCGGATTCTTCCAGGACTCTGGAATCTCTACCTTATGTACAGCGTCTACACCGGCATCGATTGCCTTGTAGTTCATCTCTACAACTGCGTCACCCTTCTTAGAGTAAGACTTCTTAGCTGCCTGCTTCATGAAATCAACAGCCTCATCGATCGGCATAACGTTTGCGAGCTTGAAGAATGCAGACTGCAAAATGGTGTTGGTTCTCTTACCCATACCAATCTCGATAGCCTTGTCGATTGCGTTGATGGTGTAAAGCTGGATGTTGTTGTCAGCGATATACTTCTTAGCTGCTGCTGGCATATGATGATCAAGTTCTTCATCTGTCCACTGGCAGTTGATCATGAAGATTCCGCCCGGCTTAACATCCTGAACCATCTTATATCCCTTAACAACATAAGATGGGTTGTGGCATGCAACGAAGTCTGCCTGATTGATGTAGTATGGGCTCTTGATTGGCTTGTCACCAAAACGTAAGTGGGAAATGGTAACACCACCGGTCTTCTTAGAGTCATACTGGAAGTATGCCTGAATGTACTTATCTGTGTGGTCACCGATGATCTTCGTAGAGTTCTTGTTTGCACCTACGGTACCATCTCCGCCAAGACCCCAGAACTTGCACTCTACAGTACCCGGTGCAGAAGTGATCGGAGCTGGCTTAACCTCTGGCAAGCTTAAGTTGGTTACATCATCGACAATACCGATGGTGAAACGTGGCTTTGGAGCATCCTTCTCTAATTCCTTGTATACCGCGAATACAGATGAAGGAGGAGTATCCTTAGATCCAAGTCCGTAACGTCCTCCACAGAGAACTACATCGTTAAGTCCTGCCTCACGAAGTGTGGTAGCGACATCAAGATATAACGGATCTCCAAGGGAACCTGGCTCCTTTGTACGATCTAATACAGCGATCTTCTTAACAGTCTTTGGAAGAACAGAAAGAAGAGCCTGTGATGACCATGGACGATACAGACGAACCTTAACAAGTCCGACCTTCTCTCCCTTAGCGGTCAGATAATCAATAACTTCCTCTGCTACGTCGTTGATAGAACCCATAGCCACGATAACGCGGTCAGCATCCTCTGCTCCGTAGTAGTTGAAGAGCTTGTAATCAGTACCGAGCTTCTCATTTACCTTGTCCATGTACTTCTCAACTACTGCCGGAAGTGCATCATAGAAGGAGTTACAAGCCTCTCTATGCTGGAAGAATACGTCTCCGTTCTCATGAGAACCACGAGCTGCCGGATGCTCCGGATTCAGCGCATGTGCTCTGAATGCAGCAACTGCATCCATCGGACACATTTCCTTAAGATCTTCATAATCCCACTTCTCGATCTTCTGGATTTCATGAGAAGTACGGAATCCATCAAAGAAGTTGATAAATGGTACTCTTCCCTCTAAAGCTGCAAGATGTGCAACTGGAGAAAGATCCATAACTTCCTGTGGGTTGGTCTCGCAAAGCATTGCAAAACCGGTCTGGCGGCACGCATATACGTCACTGTGATCACCGAAAATATTCAGTGCGTGGGTAGATACGGTACGCGCAGATACATCAAATACGCAAGGAAGGTTCTCACCTGCGATCTTATACATATTCGGGATCATAAGAAGAAGACCCTGAGATGCGGTAAAGGTTGTGGTAAGTGCGCCTGCTGCAAGGGAACCGTGTACGGTACCTGCTGCACCAGCTTCTGATTCCATTTCTACGACTTTGACCGTGCTGCCAAAGATGTTCTTCTGTCCGGCTGCAGCCCACTGATCAACAGAGTCAGCCATTGGAGAAGAAGGTGTGATCGGATAGATTCCTGCTACTTCTGTGTAGGCATAAGCTACATGAGCGGCAGCGGTATTTCCATCCATAGATTGTTTTGCTCTAGGCATTGTATTTCCTCCTTTTTTCTCTTCGAATGTGACTATTTGCACACTCAAGTTATGATATAATATTATCACTAAGCCTATCAAGTGTAAACAGTATCGACTGTTCAAAATTAGAAACAATGCGTCATGATCCGTCAAATAGCGAAGCTAAAAATAAAGCTTTTCAAACTCCGAAATCGTGATCGGGCGGTTGCACAGATACCCCTGTCCGTTGTGATAGCCGCAGTCGATCAGCAGCTTCTCCTGTGCCTCCGTCTCAACCCCCTCAAAAATGATTTCCTTGCCGGATATCCGCACCAGTTCCCCGATCTCCATGATCAGGTCACGCCGTTTTCCCTCAAAACCATTGTCAATAAAGCTCTTGTCCATCTTGATCACATCCGCCGGAATGTCCATCAGCGCCGACAGGGATGAATAGCCGGTTCCGAAATCATCGATCGCCACACGGAAGCCGATCTCATGCAGCCTGTCGATGCAGTATTGCAGATTGCTCAAATTGCGGATCAGAACACTCTCCGTCACCTCGATCTCGATATTTTTCGGGGAGACACTGTATTTTGACAGAATAAGGCAGATCCGGTTTAAAAACGCATCCACACCGCTCTCAAAATGCCTTCCGGAAAAATTGGTCGAAACAACGATTTTCCTGCGGTTCTGTGCCTGCCAGCGTGTCATGGTCTTAAGCAGTTCCTCAAAGATATAAAAATCCAGCTCCATAATGTAACCAATCTGTTCCAGCGGAGCCAGAAAAGCTGCCGGTGCCAGAAGTTTTCCGTCCGGCTTCTGCCATCTTGCCAGTGCCTCCGCCCCATATACCTCGCGGCTTCCAAAGGCAAACTTCGGTTGCAGGTACATCCGGAAATCATCGCGGTACAGTGCCTCATAGAACTCGCCGACCACCTGCTTCTCCCGCGTCCTCGCATTTCTGTACTCATCGTCATAAAATACCAGTTCCCTGCTTCTTTTGCGCTTTGCCATCTTCCATGCCATCGTTGCATTCTCAATGGCATTTTCCACATCAATCATCCGCTGCCCGTATTGATATACACCGCAGGAAATGCTCATACTGCTGCTCGGATACTGATGGTTCTGGATGTTCGCAAAGCGCTGGTGCTGAGCCAGCACATTCTTCTTAAACTGCTCAATGTCATCCGCCTTTAGCAGCATCACAAAGAAATCCGAGTACAGACGGCATCCGATTTCAAAATAATCCTGCATCATATAATCGGAGGCAAACATCTTAAGCACATTGTCGCCCACCTTATAGCCATAGTTATCATTTATGTAACCGAAATTGTTGATATCCAGATACTCCAGAAAATACGTTTTCCCCTCTTCCGGATTGCGGATAAGTTCAGACACCTTGCTCTTAAATGCCTCAAGCGTATACATTCCCGTCAGCTGGTCACGCATCCGGATATGCCGGATCTGTTCCTTTGACTCATCCATGCGGTAACGGAGCGAGACAAAAATTCCGATGATGCGCCCCAGCTCCTGTAGCAGCGTCCTTGCGCTCTCACTCAGAACGCCCTGTTCATCCAGCGAAAGATACGCCACCTCCCCGGTTCTTCCGTTGACATACTCAAACTTTGCAACCAGAACCGAGCATGTCGTCTCCGTATAATTATCCTGTCCGTTTTTCAAAAGCTGCTCCAGCAGCGGATAATCCCCGATGTGCAGCCCGGTCATAACCCGGAATTCCGCAACATTCATATCGCTTGTCCGCTCTCCCATTGGGAAAGTGGTCTTGTCATAATAGCTGTATCTGCTGCTGTAATAGTTGGTCAGAACCATCTCCGGCGCGTCCGCGGCATGTTCAAAAACTCCCACAAGATCCAGCTCCATCCGCTCTGCGATATGCTTTAAAAGCATGTTCAAAGAACCGTCAATATTGCGTGCATGCGTCATAAGGCTTACTGCAAAGGATAAGAACTCACTATCACTCCGGTTGATCTCTCCGCGCCGCTCAACCGCCTTCGTATCCTCGCGCAGCGGTCCTACATCCTCACTTCTTGCGATCTCAAAGGAGTTTTTCCCAGACTTCTTCACGCGGTACATCGCATGATCTGCCTTTTCCATAAGGCTTTGGTAATCTTTTCCGTCCTTGCCGTAGGAAGAAATTCCGATGCTGACGGAGATCTTTCCGGTAACATTTCCTCCGGTGTATTCCTTTTCCAGATTAGAGCAAAGGATTTGTGCCTTTTCCATGCCCTGCGCAAGATCTGCCCGCGTCATGAACACTAAAAATTCATCCCCGCCGATACGTCCGACAATATCCTCTTTGCCAAACTGTTCCCGGATCATGGAGGCAACATCGAGAATGACCGTGTCGCCGTAGGTATGCCCGAAGGTATCATTGATCTGCTTAAAATTATCGATATCGATCAAAAGCATGGTATACGCATCCTCCGGGTGCGCCTCAATTGACCGGTTTACCATCCGTTTCGTCTCTTCCTTGTCCAGAAGCTTCGTCAGGGAATCGCGCCTTGCCTCCTCCTGCAGAAGCTTTTCCTTCTCCAAAAGCGTTGCAAGCCGTTGCTCCATGTCCTTTTCTTCCTGCGCATCAAAAAAGAACGCAACAACATAAGGCACAGCGTTATAGGTACAATAAAAAGACATTGCAACGCGCACCCATCTGCTTTGTTTTCTGCTGTCGACGATGCGCATCATGAACTTCTCCGTCTGCACTCCGTCCGATGCCCGTTCGAGCGCTTCCTCAAACGCAGCTACATCCTCCGGTGCAAATAGTGCCGCGCGCTTCCTTGCTACAAGAGCGATCAGTTCTTCCCTCTGCATCCCGCAAAACTCCGCGAATGTATTGTTTACGTCCTTGATTTTCCACTCCGTGCCGCATTTGATCATTGCCGCTGCGACCGGAAGATTGGTTTCCGATAGTAGATGCCAGTCCATAGTTCCCCCATACTTCTTACGTTCTTCCAGAAATGCCGTCTTCCCCCTAGGCATTTCCGTTCTTACCAAAATCCGCTCAATGTCTTTTATTATAACATTAATTTTTACTTTTTCCAAGATAAAAGGCTTGCAAATTGCCGATTATACGTTAAAATAAGAAACGATTGTGTAATTAGTAGACGCGATATAGAAAGGAATAACTATGATTAGTGCAAACAATATCACCTTACGTCTGGGTAAGAAAGCACTCTTTGAAGAAGTGAACATCAAATTTACCGAAGGGAACTGCTACGGTCTGATCGGTGCAAACGGTGCCGGCAAGTCCACCTTCTTAAAGATTTTGTCCGGTCAGCTTGAGCCTACGAGCGGCGAGGTTGTGATCACACCGGGACAGCGTCTTTCCTTCCTGCAGCAGGATCACTTCAAGTACGACGCTTATACCGTACTTGATACTGTAATTATGGGAAACCAGCGCTTATATGACATCATGAAGGAAAAGGATGCCATTTACATGAAGGAGGATTTCTCTGATGAGGACGGTATCCGTGCCAGCGAGCTTGAGGCAGAGTTTGCAGATATGGACGGCTGGAACGCCGAGTCTGATGCCGCCACCCTCTTAAACGGTCTTGGCATTCCTACCGAGGATCACTACACACTGATGGCAGATATGCCAAGTGCCATCAAGGTCAAGGTTCTTCTTGCACAGGCATTGTTCGGCAATCCGGACATCCTGCTCCTCGACGAGCCGACCAACCACCTGGATCTGGATGCGATCGCATGGTTAGAGGAATTTTTGATCAACTTTGAGAACACTGTCATTGTTGTTTCCCATGACCGTTATTTCTTAAATAAGGTTTGCACCAACATTGCGGATATGGACTACGGCAAGATCCAGCTCTACGCCGGTAACTACGACTTCTGGTATGAGTCCAGCCAGCTTCTCGTCCGTCAGATGAAGGAAGCCAACAAGAAGAAGGAAGAAAAGATCAAGGAATTACAGGAGTTCATCTCCCGCTTTTCCGCAAACGCTTCCAAGTCCAAGCAGGCGACCTCCCGTAAGCGTGCGCTCGAAAAGATCCAGCTTGACGAGATCAAACCTTCCAGCCGTAAATATCCGTACATCGACTTCCGTCCGAGCCGCGAGATTGGCAACGAAGTCCTTACCGTTGATGGCCTTACCAAGACAATCGATGGTGTCAAAGTCCTCGACAACATTTCTTTCATCGTCGGACACGATGACAAGATCGCCTTTGTCGGTGGCAACGAGCTTGCAAAGACAACGCTCTTTAAGATTCTTGCAGGCGAGATGGAACCGGATTCCGGAAGCTACAAGTGGGGCGTGACCACCAGCCAGTCCTACTTCCCGAAGGACAACACCGCCATCTTCTCTACCGATGACCTGATCGTTGACTGGCTTACCCAGTATTCCGAGATCAAGGATGCAACCTACGTCCGCGGCTTCCTCGGAAGAATGCTTTTTGCAGGCGAGGACGGTGTCAAGAAAATGCGCGTGCTCTCCGGTGGTGAGCGTGTCCGCGTACTGCTCTCCCGCATGATGATCCAGGCTTCCAACGTCCTGATCTTCGATGAGCCGACCGACCACCTGGATATGGAATCCATCACCGCACTTAACAACGGTATGATCAAGTTCTCCGGTGTCATCCTGTTTGCCTGCCGTGACCATCAGGTCGTTCAGACAACCGCAAACCGCATCATCGAATTTCTGCCGGACGGCAGCATGATCGACAAGGTTTCCACCTACGATGAGTACTTAGAGAGCGATGTCATGGCAAGAAAACGTCAGGTATACTCAATGTCTGCCGACGACGAAGCCGAATCCAACTAGACATTTTTTCTGTCGAAGATACCTAAAATAACATACGAGGGAATGATCCCCCTCCTCACACGCAATATATGTATCATTCGGTGCACAGCGTTTTCAGTCGTTGTTCATAGCTTCGCTATTCTCAACAGGGGCTTGCCCTAACAATTAGAAAGAAGGCTTGCTATATCTGAGGATATAGCAAGCCTTCTTTTTTACATAAAGAATTTATATTTACAGCCTCAAAATTTAAAACATTAAACGTAAGCGTTCAATAAGTTGGTGCCTTTCGGCACAGTCATAATCCATGGGATAATAAACTCCATATATTAACGCGAGTTATAGTATTGCGTAGTAATGCGAGGAGATTATTTCAAAATCCATCCATCCACCGGGTTACCAGATCATTTGCTTTTTTTTCATCCACCTCCTTATATCTGATATCAAATGTATAAATAACATTATTTTCCTGCCAATAAACACATTTTACACGCCAGCCATCCTCAAATTCACTCGAACTTACAACATAAAAAGCCCTCCCATTCTCGCATATTGTCTCTCCGGAAAAATCTACACCCTCGAACCATTCCGAATAGCTTGTCATTCCTGTGCCGATTTTGTCATTGTATGCATCCGTATAAATAATAGCTTCCAAATACGCTGACAATCCTTCCGAAAATTCATAATAAGCCCGAAGCGTAATTCTTTGAATTGTTTTAGGAACTTCACTATATACAGCAACTCTCGTCTCAGTCGCTGTTTCCGAAAAGTCCGGCCAGATTAAATCATCGTACCCTACATAGGAGATCGCGGATGCTATATCCGGAAATATTTTTTTTACTTCATAAGGACTTTGTGAACTTAACATATCCTCCGTTTCTATCTGCTTTGCTATCTCCTCCTCGCATTCCAAAACTTTTCCACGAATATCCTCAAGTTTAACTTTTACTGAATCATCCAGTTCAAATGCAACATCCGTATTTTTGTCCAATTCTGCATTTCCCATAAAAAAATGTAATTTTCCTCCAGATGCCAACCCTGCATAGGCGATTGCCGTAACAGAGCCACCCAAAAGAAGTAATGCAAGAGTAATCACCACAGGCACTCTTTTTAAACGAGTTCTGTAAAAAAAACGGTTTCTGCTTTCGGAAAGACTGTCATTTATTTTTTTCTTTATTCTGTCATTTGCCAGTTCATCTGGTTTGACTTTATTCCATGCTTTAACAATTCTTTCATCTTTCAACCAATTTCACCAAGCCTTTCTTTCAAAAGCTGTCTCGCCTCTATCAAATGATTTCTTACCGTTGATGAGGGCTTTTTTAATATCCTAGCAATTTCTTCTGTATTGTAGCCTTCATAATAATATAGATAAACGACGGTTTTATACTTATCCGAAAGTGTGAGAACCAATTCCATTGTTTCATCAATCATATTACAGCTATCCGAAATTACATTTGCGGAATCAATATCAATGCATCTTCTTCTCCAATGTTTTAGCGAATTTTTGCAAAGATTGGTTGCAACTCTGATAAGCCACGCTTTCTCGTGCTCATCATTTACAAATGAAGGAGATTTATGAATAAGCTGAATAAATGTTTCGCTGACGATATCTTCTGTATCAGCATCATTTTTCATATAGGAAAAGCAAATGCGGTAAATCATATCCCCATAAGTGCTATAGATTTTTTCAATTTCTTCTTTCGTACGAATTGTTCCTTTCACTTCTAACCTCCCTCCTTCACTTATAATACAAACAAGACCAGCAAAAAGTCCTATAAAATTTTATTTTATATACAAAAAGAGTGTGAACGACGCGAACCGCGTTTCACACTCTCTGTTAAAATACTATATGAACCTTCCCTAGAAGTATCCGTTAAATACAGAGCCAGAAGTATAATTGGATGTATATTTTCCGGTACTGCCGTAAGTATTGGCCTTGCTGGCTTCACGCTCCGCCTGATAATTAAGCATGGAGGACTTTGTTGCGACATTGTACGCATAAGAGCCGGTGCCGTTAAATATACTCCTGATCTTGGAAACATCTGCCTTCTGGAAGGTGTCCTTATCGATGGACAGCGTATAGTTGTCCTTGTCTATGCTGATTCCGACTGACTTCAAATCGTCCACATTCTGGTTTGTCATGTTGACCATGGACGCTGCTGCGCGGGCGATTCCATCCGCATCGGATTTGCCGGAGGCTTTGATCACATTGTTGTAATCCTCCACAAAGCTGTTCACCGCCTTGTAGATTGCATCCCTGTCATAATCCGTAGAAATCTTACCGTTCTCATCGGTCGTGGTAACCTTCTTGAAAGCCTTGGCATTGCTGGAATACAGAGCCTTTGCACTCTCGTTAAGCTCGTCTGTCCCGCTCTTGATCTTCGTTAAGGTAGAATTGGACTCCTTGGAGGTCGAGGTATTGTATTTGTTGCTAAAGGTGTCCTTTGTCTTTTGGATATTGGACGTATCCTTCGCATAGTAGGACTTCATCAGCTTATAGTAGGAGCCGCTGCGGATCAGACCGTAATCAGAAATGTTCACACCGAACATTCCACTGCTCGAAGAACTGCTGTTTAAGCTGGAAAACAGACTTGATATTCCATTTGCATTCATGCCGGAAATCGTCATAATATCACTCCTTTGAAAACAAACATCATCCTTGATATCCTATATATCGGCAGCTCTTAAGAAAAGTTTACACATTTTCAATCTGCCAGTCAATCGGTTTTTGTCCGTGCTCCTCCAAAAAGGCGTTTGCCTTGCTAAAATGCCTGCATCCGAAAAAACCTCTGTATGCAGATAGCGGACTTGGATGCGGAGCCGTGAGGATCAGGTGCTTCGGGTTGTTTAGCATCGGGATCTTGCTCTGTGCCGGCTTGCCCCACAGCATATATACGATCGGGCGATCCTGCGCATTGACCGCAGAGATGATTGCATCGGTAAACTGCTCCCAGCCCTTTCCCTGATGGGAAAATGCCTGATGTGCCCGCACCGTCAGCACGGTGTTTAGCAGCAGCACGCCCTGATCTGCCCACTTTTTCAGATAGCCGTTGTTCGGGACATAGCAGCCGAGATCATCCGCCAGCTCCTTGTAGATATTCTGCAGGGATGGTGGAATCACACTCTGATCCTGCGGCACAGAAAAAGACAGTCCGTGCGCCTGATGTGGCTCATGATAGGGATCCTGTCCAAGTATCAGCACCTTCACTTCGCTTAGCGGGGTAAAATGCATCGCGTTGAAAATATCGTCAGCCGGTGGATATACGGTTGCCCGGCTGTATTCGTCCCGCACATACTGATACAGAGTCCGGTAGTACGTTTTTTTAAATTCAGCTTCCACGGCCGGAAGCCAGTCATTGGTTATCATTGCCATAATCTTATCTCATCTCCTATCTTCGCACAGATACGCCGCGCTCTGCGAGATAGTTCTTCAAATCCATGATCTCAAGCTCTTTGTAATGGAATAAGGACGCTGCAAGTGCCGCGTCTGCATGCGCATCGACCAGAGCCTCGTAAAAATGCTCCCTGGTTCCCGCTCCGCCCGATGCAATGACCGGAATGGACACCGCATCCGCAATCGTTTTCGTAAGCGCAATATCATATCCCGCCTTGGTTCCATCGCAATCCATACTGGTAAGAAGGATCTCGCCTGCGCCGAGCTCATCCGCCCGGATTGCCCACTCGACTGCGTCCAGTCCGGTGTCCACCCTTCCTCCATTTTTGAATACGTTCCAGCCGCTTCCGTCTGCCCGCTTTCTGGCATCGATCGCGACCACAACGCACTGGCTTCCAAACTTATCCGCGGCATTGCCGATCAGCTCCGGTGTGTTGATCGCGGAAGAATTGATGGAGATCTTGTCTGCTCCTTCGCGAAGAAGCATCTTAAAGTCATCTACCGTCCGTATCCCGCCTCCAACTGTAAACGGGATAAAAACATTCTCTGCCACGCGCCGCACCATATCCACAACCGTGTTGCGATTGTCGGAGGATGCGGTAATATCGAGGAAAACCACCTCGTCAGCTCCTGCCTTATCATACGCTTTTGCGATCTCAACCGGATCTCCGGCATCTCTTAAGTTTACGAAATTAACGCCCTTCACCACTCTGCCGTTATTCACATCCAGACATGGAATGATTCTTTTGGTAAACATAATCCCAAAGCCTCCTTAAACCTGTGTAAAATTCTTTAGGATCTTCAATCCGGTCGAACTGCTCTTTTCCGGGTGAAACTGGCATGCAAAGACATTCCCCTTTTCAACCGCCGCGTGAATGTGGGTACTGTACTCCGTTGTTGCGCACACGATGGATGGATCGGCAGCCTTCAGATAATAGGAATGCACGAAGTATACATACGCATCCTCCGGAATTCCTGCAAACAGCCGTCCCCGATTCGGGTACGACAATGAGTTCCAGCCGATATGCGGGATCTTAAGTCCTTCCTTGTCCGGAATACGAAGCACCTGCCCGTCCAGGATATGTAGTCCCTCAACGCCCGGACTTTCCTCGCTGCTCTCAAAAAGGAGCTGCAAGCCAAGGCAGATTCCAAGCAACGGCTTGTTCTGTTCTGCGACCTCGCGGATCACCTTGTCAAGCTCGTACTTTTTCAACTGCTCCATCGCATCACCGAAAGCACCGACTCCCGGCAGGATCACATGATCCGCCGCAAGGATCTCGCTTCGGTCTCTCGTGATCACGCAAGGCTGCTCCAGAAAGTGAAGTGCCTTTTCCACGCTCTTTAAATTTCCTGCATTGTAATCAATAATTGCTATCATAATCGTCTACTCTAATCCTAACGCACGCATCTTGCGATGTAAAATGATGGTGTATTCTGTCCTGTTTCTCTGGTTGTACATCTCGATTGCCTCGTTCATATCCATGCCGTACTTGCCTGCAAGCGCCTCGGCTATCTTCTGGCGGAGCCCGTCAAGCTCATCCGTACACTCAAACTCAACCGCGGTCTTTAAATTCAGGTCATAGCGTCCTGCCGCGCAGATCAAAGAGTCAAATGCCATATCCGAAGCTCCATAATCTGCAAATGTCAGATACGCATCGTATTCACTGGACACAGCAGCCAGGACAGACAGCTTATTGTACAGTGCCTCATCCTTTGAAGCGATTTTCTCTCCCTGAAGCTGTTGATATGCAGCGGTGTAATCGCTTTGGCTATACGCAGCCTTCGCCTTGGTGACCGCTGCCGAATAGCTGAGCAGATTTGTTCCAAGCATCACCAAAAGCGTCATGGATACGACCATCACCACAATCATGATAACCGGTCCCTTCGGAAGCGGCGGCGTATGGTCTTTCTCCTTCAGTGGCTTTTCCTTCTTTGGCTTTGGCGGTTTTTTCGGCTTTGGGGGTTTCTTCGGCTTCGACTCCTTCGGTTTCTTTTCCTTTTTCTTCTTTTCCTTCTTTTGCTTTGCAGCCTCGCCCTTTTCCTCTGCCTCAATCGCGCTCAATATATCTGCATTCTCATCAGAAAGAAGCACTCCCTCCGGCATTTCTGCCTGGGCTTCCGCCTCCTCCTCTCCAAACAAAAGCTTCTTAAGCCGCTCGGTAAAACTTCCCTTATCGTCCGCGCCACTATCTTTTGGGGCTTTTTCTTTTTTCGGTTTCTTCTTTTTCTTTTTTCTGGGAAGTGTCTCCCCGGCATCCGGTGTATCTGCTTCCGTCTCGCGCTCCTGTTGCTCCATCTGTGCTCTGGCAAACTGCTCAAACTCGTCCGTATCACCAAGCGGTGCCTTATTCGAATCATTGCTTAGCATATCTCCGATATCCCCAAAGTCTCCTGACTTTGAGAGCATCGCGAGCAGATCCTTCTCGCCTTCTCCTGACAGATCCGGCTCCCCGGCATCTGTCATCTGAAGCTGTGGCTCTGCCGGTGTCTCCGGCATTACCGGTGCTTCCTCAGCCACCGGTATATCCGCCTGCTCCGGTTCATTCTCTCCCAGCCCTGCAAGCATTTCCTCCGGCGTACCGATCGTAGGCTCCGGCATATCCGGGATTTCCTCGGCCCCGCCGGAGTTGTCCTCGATTCCTTTCAAAATGGAACTGATGTCATCCGGCACACCGGACTTTTCCGTCGGGATCTCCAACTGGCTATTCTGTTCTTCCTCTAATTCACGCTCAAACTCCGCAAAATAGTCCTTGTACGAATCGGATTCCAGCTCCGCCTCAAAATCCCTGAGGAACTCATCGTCCGATATTTTGTCCGATTCCAGAGAAACATCCGGAGAAAGTGTCTCCGGTTCCGGTGTTTTCTTTTTCGAGTCCATATCGGTAATGGAATCCAATAAATTGTCAAGATAGTTTTCCGATGTCTTATTACTCATTCACGCTCTCCAGTAACAGGATGTTGTATAACTCATTAAGGGATGTGATGAAACCACCACATCCCCTACCTAAAATTCTCTATGTTAGTTTCTCTTTGCGATCAGATGATCGATTGCCTCTACCAGCATTCCAATCTCCGGCTTGGTGAGCTGCGCATCTGCGCCGAGCTGTTCGCCCTTTCTCTTCATTTCTTCATTGACCAGGGAAGAGAAAATAATAAGTGGAATATCTTTTAACTTATCGTCTGACTTAACAAGCTTCGTAAGGCGGTGTCCGTCCATCTGTGGCATCTCGATATCGGTAATGATGCAGTGAACCTTGTCGTGTACATCTCCCTCTTCCTTAAACTCACAGAGCTTGTCCCATGCCTCCTGTCCGTTCGCAGTAACGATCAGGTTCTCATATCCTGCCTTCTTTAAGCAGTCTGTGATCAGCTTGCTCAAAAGTGGTGAATCCTCTGCGATCAGAACCGGTGAATCGGAGCGCTTTCTCTCCGCAAGGCTGTCGATATCGTTTGTGCGAAGTCCCACCTCCGGGCTGATGGAGGATACGATTGACTCGAAATCAAGGATAACCACCAGCTTGTCATTCATCTTGACCACACCGGTAGAGACGCTACCGTCCTGTCCGTTTAAGGTAGAATCCGGCTTGATGATGTCCTCCCAGGAAACGCGGTGGATGCCGATGACCTCATCTACATGGAATGCAATATCAAGCTTGTTGAAATTCGTGATAATGAATAATCCATTCTTTTCCTGTTTGCCGAGATTTAAGCATTTCTTAAGGCTGATGACTGTTATCATCGTATCTCTCGGCATAAAAACGCCCTCAACACTTGGATGTGTATTCGGAACCGGAGTTACCTCCTGATACTGTAAGATCTCGCGGATCTTTGCAACGTTGATTCCATAATGATGGTTCTCCAGTGCAAATTCCAGAATCTCCAGTTCGTTCGTTCCTGATTCCAAAAGTATATTTGTATCCATATCTTCCCTCCCAAGCACGTATTATCACGATGCATTAAAATTCTTTATTAGTTTGATTATAGCATAGTTTCGACAAATCCGTCTATTTTTTTATCAAAAAAGCTCAATTTTGTATTTATGGTGCAATGCGATAGTTGTCGCCATCCTTGTCCACGGAAAACATAAGGTCGCCAAGGTCTGCCGCTGCATCCTTCTTCACTTCAAACAACAGCACCAGATCTACGCTCTCGCCGATTCCGATCGTTCCCGTATAGGTGGAAAGATCGCTAAGTAAGAGGGTTACATCCTCCTTCACCCATGTCTTGCCATCATAGGACATCCGGAAAGAAAGATTCTGATCCAGCATATTTACCTTCAGCGATGCGCCAGAGATATTCTTGGCTGTAAACTTCGTAATGACAAACCGGTATCCGGAGTGTGCATCCAAAGAGTATACCTTGCCCTCCTGATAATTGTCCGTCACATCATATCCATTGTATGTAATGCTAAGCTGGTCGCCATACCCGATTGCTTCCGCCATCGTCACCGAACCTGCCGCAGGCTGTTCATTTTCTGTCGCGTTGTCACTTCCCGCATCCGGCTGCTGTGTTGTCTCCCCCGGCTCTGGTTCTTCCTCTGCCGGTGCCTGCGTCTCTTCTTCCCCATCAATCAGATCCGGGTTGACAGAGACCATGCCATCTTTCTGGTAGATATTGTGTTTTGCGACAACGTATGCGGCATACCGGGTAATAATACGTTCCTCCTCGTCTGTCAGCTCATACATTGCGGTTCCACACCCGCAAAGTGTCAGTGCAAGCAGAAGGAAAAGTGCCAGCAAGCGAAATCCTTTTCTTTTCATTGGCGCTCCTTTGTCAAATTTCACCTATTAACATGAACAATGTACCATATTTTTGTAACAATCGCAACAGCTTATTGGTTAATTGTTGCGCTCCAGCTCCATCCAGAACACAACACCATCCTCGACATTGTAGACACCGCATTCCTGATGCATGGAGTTCATGATTGCTTTTACGATGGACAGCCCGATACCACTTCCTCCATATTCCCTTGTTCTCGCCTTGTCTACCTTGTAGAACTTGATCCAGATTTTGTCAAGCTCCTCCTCCGGAATGTTGCTGCCACTATTGTATACACACACGCGGAGCAGCTTCTTGCGCTGCTCGTAATAGATGCGCACCTGTTTTGCCCCCGCCGCATAATGCATGGCATTGCTCAGGTAATTCGTGATGACCTCCTCCACCTTGAACTCGTCACCCCACACATGTACAGGCTCGTCCTGTGCAAAGCTGATCGTGATTCCGTCCGTATCTGCAAGAAGCGTGTTCGCATTGACCACGCCCTTTATCAGCTCCGTAATATCAAAACAGCTCATCTCCACGCGCTCGTTTCCAAACTCAAGCTGGTTCAGCGTCAGAAGCTTTCCGACCATGCGGTTCATCTTGTCCGTCTCGTCCATGATCACATCACAATAGAACTCACGGCTCTCCTCCGAATCGTTGATGCACTCTTTCAAGCCCTCCGCATACCCGGAGATCAATGCCAGAGGGGTTTTCAGCTCATGTGACACATTGGAAAGAAATTCCTTGCGCATCTCATCGATTTTTTCCTTCTTGGCTATGTCGTCCTTCAGCTCGTTGTTGGCGCCCTTTAACTCACCGATCGTCTGCTGCAGTGTCTCCGACAGCTCGTTCATGTTGCTTCCGAGTGTCTCAAGCTCCCGGCTGCTGTGGAACTTCGGCTCGAACTTCGCATCAAACTCCAGATTGCACATACGCTTGGAAAGGCTACTCAGCTCCTGGATCGGCTGTGAGATGGATTTTGCCACAAAATAGATGATCACAACGCATATAATCGTTGCTCCGATCCCAACAAACAGAAAGAACTGGCTCGTGCTCTTTGCACTCTCCCGGATGCTCTCAAGTGGTGTTTTCATATAAATATAATCATCGTTTGCCAGCGTGCCGATCAACGCGATACACTCCGATCCGGTCGTCGCGTCCGTCTGTTCCTGCATCGTATAGTGATCCGTGGAACGCAGCGTCTTTTCTCCGATAGCACCAACTCCCCACATCATCTCCACAAGCTGGTTGCGGAACGCTTTGTCATCCGGTGAGTAGGACAGGATGATCTGCCGCTCCGCGCTGATGATGATCGTATCAATGTTCTTGGTTGAGCAGATATTGTTAAAAAGCAGCGTAAATTCCTTTGACTCCAGCGTATTCTCGCTTCCCGCCCGATCGATCGCATCGTAGCTGCTTATCAGCTCGTTCTGCTTCTGGTAGATGTAATACCGCTCCAGACATGTATTGATAAAGAACCAGCACAGAAAGATCGTTCCCGCTACCAAAAGTGTCATAACAAGCATCAGCTTTACTTTGATACTTGCGTGTTTTCTCATTTTATTACCTGATGTTTCTTTCTTTTTCAATTCCAATCAGCTCCTGCCGCAAATGGTCGCAAAAACCCACGATCATTTCTAATTTTCAATCAATTTTAGCAAACTGTCCACTTATATGCAATGCATCCGGGAATAAAACACACTTTCTTCACAAAACCCCCTGCCGATAAGGAAAAAACCGCCGGAATCCTACGATCCCGACGGTTTTGTTCCTGGAAGCAATGTTACTTCCCATTTCTTATTGAATTGTCATTGATCTGTCAGATCATCTTAAGACAGCCGACCGGGCATCCATCAACACAGGTTCCACATCCGGTACACTTCGTGTAATCGATATGAGCAAGGCTGTTGGTTACCGTGATCGCACCTGCCGGGCAGTTCTTCTGGCACTTCATGCAGCCGATACATCCGTTGGTACATTCCTTGCGTACAACAGCACCCTTCTCCTGGTTGGAGCAGGTCACCGCAGCAACCTTCTTCTTCGGAAGGATCTCGATCAGGTGGTTCGGGCAGGCCTCTACACACATACCGCAGGCAACACACTGGTCTCTGTTGATATGTGCAATGCCCTTCTCGATGCAGATTGCATCATACTCACATGCCTTCTGGCAGTCTCCACATCCGAGACATCCGTATGTACATGCATTCGGTCCACCGAACAGCATCTTTGCGGATGCACAGGATTCCAGCCCCTGATACTCTGACTTTTCTTTGCATTTGTCACAGTCACCGCCGCAATGTACGTACGCAGCAACCGGATCAGCTTCCTTAACCTCGATGCCGAGGATCTCGGAAATTGCAACAAGTGCATCATGTCCACCCGGACGGCAGAGATTTGCCGGGACATCCCCGCCGCTTGCGAGCGCCTTTGCATACGCATCACAGCCGGAATATCCGCAGGAACCGCAGTTCGCACCCGGAAGTACATCACGGACTGCTGTTTCCTTTTCATTGACCGGTACTGCAAATACGGTTGAAGCAACCGCAAGCAGCACACCGGCGATAAGTCCTACTCCTGCAACAAGGAGAACCGCAATAAGTACAGCATTTATCATAATACGTCCCTCCTCTATGCAAACAACGCTTCAACGATTCCGGCAAATCCATAGAATGCCATGGAAACGATAGACGCAGAAACAAGTGTGATCGGTACACCCCTGAAAGGCTTCGGCGGGATTGCAACTTCAACACGGCTTCTTACGCCTGCAAATAACCACATTGCAAGCAGGAAACCAAGTCCGCATCCCAAAGAGCTTACAAGGGACTCCACAAAACCGTATCCGTCAGAGATATTGTTGATGGTAACACCGAGAACGGCACAGTTTGTTGTAATAAGCGGAAGATATACACCCAGTGAGCGATACAGCGCCGGGATATACTTCTTTAAGATCATTTCAAGCAGCTGTACAAGTGCAGCTATAACAAGAATGAACACGATCGTCTGCAGATATCCAAGACCGTTCGAATCGAGCAGGTAGGTCTGGATCGGCCATGTTGCAACTGTTGCAAGCAACATGACAAAGATAACAGAACATCCCATTCCGACTGCCTGATCTGTTTTCTTGGAAACGCCGAGGAACGGACAGATTCCAAGAAACTTTGAAAGAACATAGTTGTCAACAAGAACCGAAGACATCAATATGACAAGAAGACTCTTAAACATTTACGCTCTCCTCCTTTTCTTCTTCGGCACAGCCAAGCTTTCCACAAGCCTCTGCGGAAGGACAGCCGGCACAGCCGAGCTTTGTTTTTGGCTTATCGGTAATCTTTGCTACCAGTGCGATAATACATCCGAATGCAAAGAATCCACCCGGCGAAGCGGTCAGGATCGGAATATTAAACTCCGAAAGACCAGGGATGGCGATTCCGGCAAATGTTCCGTTTCCGATTACCTCACGGAAGGTAGCCATAAGAAGAAGTGCGATCGTAAATCCAAGACCCATTCCGAGTCCGTCAAGTGCAGAATCGATCACTCCGTTCTTGCGGGCAAACATCTCGGCACGGCCGAGAATGATACAGTTTACAACGATAAGTGCAAGGTATACGCCAAGCATGTCATACAGATCCGGCAGGTATGCCTGCATCAGCATCTGGACAACGCTTACGAATCCTGCGATCACAACAATATAACAAGGGATACGCACCTTATCCGGAATGATATTCCGGAGTGCAGATATCGCCATGTTGGAACAGAAAAGAACCGCGGTTGCTGCAAGTCCCATTGCCACAGCAGAGATCACGCTGGTCGTTGTCGCAAGTGTTGGACAAGTACCAAGGATCAGCACCAGTACAGGGTTCTCTTTAATAAGTCCTTTTAGAAAAATGGATGATTTTTTCATCTTAATTTGCCCCCTTTACTGCTTTGTAGGCTTCAAATGCGCTCTTGATGGAAGCGTCAACTGCATTTGCTGTAAATGTAGCACCGGAAACAGCCGTAATGTCGGAAGAATAGGTGTCATCATCAAGACCGATAAACTGCTGTTTGTAAGCATCTTTATCTGTCAGTTCATGTGTTGAGTAGTATTCTTCATGGAGGATCAGATCTGAGATCGTGCGGTAAGTTACAATCTTTCCATCTGCATCAAGCACGATTGCCATCTCCATAACCTCATTTGCATAGCCAAGCGGCTTCGCATTAAATACATACATGGTCTGTCCGTCCACCTCAGCAGTAAATGCTCCGGTGATGCATCCGAATGCAGGAACAGACTCGATCGGGGTAAGCTCTACACCCTCTCCGACTGCCTTCTGTGCATTCTTTAAGTTGGCCTCTGCATTTGTATCCGCGAGTACCGGGAATGCAGCCTTGATCTCATCAACCGGACCATCGGCTGGGTTGCCCTCAAGATCATAGCATGCAACATCGCCAAACGCATTGACTGCGCACACGACCTTGCCTGCATCCGTAGTTGCAACTACGATGTAGCCGCAGTCATTGTTAGCTACATAAGCAGCATCAAATCCGTTGGCATCCGTCTCTGTAACCTGAGCGCTGCCAAGGGAATCAGCAGCTCCCCAAAGGGCGATCGGCATAACCTCAGCAGCAAGCTGATCATCGCTCTTTTCTCCCTCTGCTACCGCTCCGCTGGAGATCAGTACATTAAAGGCATCGGTGATTGCATCTTTCAGTGCGGTTGAAGAATAGGTTACACCCGCAAAGGTATCGATTCCGTTCAACGCAGAGTCTTTTCCAACGTAGGTCTGCGGATAATCCGCTCCAAAGTCCTTAGATTCATAATAGCTGGTAAGTGTGATTCCGGTGATCGTACCATCTGTGCCGATTGCAACAGTGATACCCATATCTCCGGAAGAATACTGGCTGGTGGTTGCAAGTGTCACAACGTAACCCAGACCACTTGTCTCCTTGTACAGATGCTGTACCGTTGCCGGTGCATCTGCCGGAAGTTCAACCTCTTCAAAGCCTGCCGCATCCGGCATGACAACCGTAAGAGAGGCATTTGCTGCTGCTGCCTTGTTTTCCTCAATAACCGGTGCTGTGTAATAGTTGGTTACGGAAAGAATTGCAGAAACAACAATACAGATAACAGTAAGTACAACTACGCTCTTTATGTTTAATTTCATTTTGCGACACCTCCAAACGGCTTATGCATCGTAAGCTTCTCAATATATGGAGTCAAAATATTCATAAGAAGGATTGAGAATGATACGCCTTCCGGATAGCTTCCCCAGAAACGGATCAGGCATGTGATAAGTCCGCAGCCAAGTCCGAATACAAACTGTCCGAGGTGTGTGGTCGGTGTGGTAACATAGTCGGTTGCCATGAAAAAAGCACCGATGAACACACCGCCGGAAAGCAGATAGAACATCGCAGTCTCAAAACTTCCTGTGTATAACAAAGAAAGAAGGAACACACTTCCAAGGAAAGCCACTGGCGCATGCCAGGTGATAACCTTGCGGCAGATCAGATAGATGCCGCCGATCAAAAGTGCAAGTGCGCAGGTCTCTCCAAGTGCTCCGCCGCGCACACCGAGGAACATGTCAAGCAGGGATACTCCTACCTCTTCCTTGGCTGCAAGCTGTGCGAGCGGTGTTGCAGATGCAACGGTATCTACAACGGTTGGCATTGCTGCTGCGGTCATGGTTCCGGTAAATGCGATCAGCATGATGATACGTCCGGTGATCGCCGGGTTGGCGAAGTTAAAGCCAAGGCCTCCGAATAAGTTCTTCACAACAACGATTGCTGCAAAGGAGCCTACTACTGCCTGCCAGATTGGGATTGATACCGGAAGGTTGAGAGCCAGAAGAAGTCCTGTGACAACCGCTGACAGATCCCCGATCGTCTGCTTTTTCTTTACGATTACATTAAATAATGCCTCAAATCCCACACAACTGATCACACAGGCTGCGATAACCGCGATGCTTCTCGGTCCGAAGATGATCACGGAAGCAATCGCTGCCGGAACAAGTGCGATGATCACATCAAGCATGATGTTCTTGGTGGTACGCTTTGAAAATACATGAGGCGAAACGGATACAATAAGATTCTCTTCCATCTGTATTAAGCCTCCTTTTCTTTCTCTTTTGCTGCCTGCTTCTGCTGATAAGCGCGAAGCTGGCTCTTTGCCAGCTTATTGCGGGCAACGATATTTCTCTTAGCCGGGCAGCTGAATGCACAGCAGCCACACTCCATGCAAAGGTTGACCTTTAAGCGAGCAAGCGCATCATAGTCCTTCGCATTTAACGCCTTTGCAAATTCGATTGGGTTAAGTCCGAGCGGGCAATGGTTGACACAGTTGCCACAGCGGATACATGGACCCTCCTCCGGTCTTACCGCATCCTTGGCATTGAATGCAAGGATTGCGTTGCAGTTGCTGAGTACCGGCTGCTCAAGGTTCGGCATTGCGATACCCATCATAGGTCCGCCTGCAAGAACCTTCTTCGGGTTCTCTTTGAATCCGCCTGCGAACTCGAAAACATCCTTATATAATGTACCGATCGGAACAATAACGTTCTTCGGGCTTGCAACAGCAGAGCCATCCACGGTAACGCACTTCTCAACGAGTGGCATACCTGTGCGGACATAGGCAGCAATCGTGGCAAGTGTTGTCACATTAAGAACAATGCATCCGACATCAAGTGGAAGCTTTCCTTCCGGAACGACCTTTCCGGTCAGCTTATAAATAAGAACCTTCTCACCACCCTGCGGGAATATGCTCGGAAGAACCTTCACCGTAACTGCGGCATCCGCAGCAGCGATCTCCTGCATCTTAGCGATTGCCTGTGGCTTATTGTTCTCGATACCGATGATGATCTTCTTCACGCCAAGGTACTTCTCCAAAAGAGCGATACCCTCTGTCAGATCCCTGGTACGATCGATCATGGTTCGTGTATCACTGGTGATAAACGGCTCGCACTCCGCTCCGTTTAATAAGACCTCCTCAACCTGGGAAAGATCCTTGACGCCAAGCTTGACAGCAGTCGGGAACCCCGCTCCGCCAAGTCCTACAACACCGCTGTTCTTTACTGCGGCAATAAATGAGTCAAAATCATTGACTGTCGGTGCTTTAAGCTCCTCAAACGGTCTCATCTCACCATCTGATTCGATGTAGACTGCATCGGCACTCGCGCCATTTGCACCTGTCACCTTGTCTACCTTTGTGACTTTTCCTGATACCGAAGCATAGACTGGAACAGACACAAAACCACCCGGTTCTCCGATCTGCTGTCCAACGCTCACGATATCTCCTGCCTTAACGATTGGCTTTGCTGGCGCACCGATGTGCATATTCATAGGAATAACTACGCTCGCAGGCGCAGGCATACGCACCGGCTCCATCTCTGCCGTATTCTTCGCATGTGGAGCATGTACTCCGCTCATCTTGAAAAAAGGCATGATCATTACCTCCTGTATAGTTTTAACATCAATAATTTTCTAAAAAAGTTATTGATGAAGATTATCATAATTATATTCTCCGAGAGAAATGAAGTCAACAGATTCAGTTTTTCCAAAATGTACATAATTTAGTACATTGTTCCCATATGGCACATTTTGTCTGATTCATTATTGACACCCTGATTTTTTTTCTATATACTAGCAAATAGCGTCTCAAAAAGAGACAAATAATAATTTTTATCATTTAAGGAAGGAAAAAGAATATGAAAAAGAAAATTTTATCTGTTCTTCTTGCAGCTACTATGCTCGCATCAGTAGCTTCCCTCGCTGGATGTGGTTCCTCTGCATCCACCACAAACAAATTAGGTATGGGTATTGTCGTAAAGGACTCTACTTCTACCGGCAATGCACAGATTGACGCAACTGTTGCAGCCGTTGTTACCGATGCTGACGGCAAGATCGTATCCTGCTCTCTCGATGTAGCACAGACAAAGCTCAGCGATGAGGAAGGTACTCTTGGTGATGTAGCAAGCGTTGATCTTCGTTCTAAGCAGGAAAAGGGTTCCGATTACGGAATGGTTGCTTACGGCGGAGCTATCGCTGAGTGGAACGAGCAGGCTGACTTCTTTGCACAGCAGGTTGTAGGAAAGACCGCTGACGAAGTTGCTTCTCTTGCAACAAACGTTAACGAATCAGGACATACTGTTGCTGCTGACGAAGCTATCCTTGCTGGATGTACTATGGACATCACTGCTTTCCAGGAAGCGATCGTAAAGGCTTGCAAGGATGAGTATGCAAAAGAGTTCTCTGCAAAGTCCTTCAAGTTAGGTCTTGGCATTATCACTGAGGTTGATTCTTCTTCTGTTTCTGCAAGCGCAGATGCTGACGGTGCTGCTAACATGTACTCTCACTTTGCTGCTGTTGCAGTTGATGAGAACGGCAAGATCCTTGCTGACCTTATCGATGCGATCCAGCCAAAGATTTCTTTCAACACCGCCGGTGAGGAGACCGCATTTGACTTTACCGACACCAAGAAATACTTAAAAGAGAACTACAACATGGTTACCTACGGTGGATCTATTGGTGAGTGGTATGAAGAGACCACCGCATTCGAGAACTATATCGTAGGCAAGGATTCCGATGGCGTTACCGGAATCGCAACAACTGTAAACGAAGAAGGAAATGCAGTAGCAACTGACGCTGATGCTGATCTTGTTGCATCCTGCACCATCGCTATCAACACCTTCCAGGAGGCTGTTGCAAAGGCGATCGCTAACGCAAAATAGTTTTTCGTAACAAACATTCGGGGAGGACGCATACCGTCCTCCCATTTTTTGATTATTATGAGGTTATCTATGACAGCAAAAAAGCATACGTTTTTACTTCTTATTCTATGTACTGCGCTCCTTTGCTGCGGTTGTCAGAACAATTCCGCAGGAGCGGCGAACACAGATTCAACCAAACGGACTCAGATAATATTCGACTATTTTGATACGGCAACAACGGTTGTCGGGTACGATGAAGATGAGGCACATTTTAACGAAGTGTGCAGCTATATTGAAAAAGAACTTGCCCGCTATGACAGCCTTTACGATAATTACAACTCACTTACCGATGTCACCAGCCTTTATGTCGTCAACCGCGATGCCGGCACAGCTCCGGTCGTTGTGGATGAGGATATGATCAGGCTTTTCAAGCTTGGAAAGGAAATCTACACCCTCACAAACGGCAAGACTGATTTTGCGATGGGTGCGGTTTTCTCCATCTGGCACGACCACCGCGAGGAGGCAAGCCTTGATCCTTCCCTTGCGTCTGTTCCGACTATGGAGGAGCTTACGGAGGCATCCGGGCACTGCAACATTGATGACATCATCATCGACGAGGAGGCATCTACCATCTACTACGCAGATCCGCTGCTCAAGTGCGACGTCGGCGCTTTTGCAAAGGGCTATGCCATTGAACGGATCGTGCAGGATCTGATTGCCATGGGTGTGGATCATTACTCCCTCAATGTCGGTGGAAATGTGCGTTCCATCGGGCTTAAACCGGATGGCAGCAAGTGGACTGTCGCGGTGCAGAACCCGGATCTTTCTTCCGAGGAGAGCTATTCCGAGGTCTTGTCCATCACTGACCTTGCGCTCGCCACCAGCGGCTCCTACCAGCGTTTCTACTATGTAGGCGACAAGAAATACCATCACATCATCAACCCGGACACGCTGTTCCCGGAGGATGATTATCTGTCCGTCTCCGTCTTAAACACGGATGCCGGCATTGGGGATGCGCTCTCCACCGCGCTGTTTAACATGACGCTCGATGAGGGGCAGGCGCTTGTCTCCTCCCTCTCCGACACCGAAGCGATGTGGATTCTTGCAGACGGAAGCAAGGTCTACTCCGATGGGTTCGAGGCGTATATCAAGAAGTGATATTATCCATTTAAAAATGCACTCGAAAAGCTTGGTACACTTTCCAGCTTCTCAAGTGCATTTGATTTTTCTTTATTTGCCACATTTATGACTCATTGCTTTTCTATAACGATTCAGGTGTCAAAAGGTGGTTTTACATTTTATGATTGGCAAATTGCCTAAAGCTGAACCTTGTTTTGCTCCGATGTCCGAAAATAAGAAAATCTAAGTCTGCCTGAGTTAGGTTATATCAGAGGGACGTGTACGCCTTAAACGCCCCGTCCATGGGGCGTTAAGACTTTTGCTGCCGTCCATGGCAGCAAAACACTATGCATTGACAGGCAGATTAAGATTTTCTAATTTTCTCCCAAAGTCGCAAAAAAGGTTCAGCTTTGTGCAATTTACCAGCTATTAAGTTTTGAATCACCTTTTGACATCTGAATCCTGTAACACAAAACTTTTTTAGTGCTAAATGTTTCCCTGACCGTTCCATATCATTCTCTGAATCCGTTATATAAAAACTAGTATTTTCTATATTTACCATAGAAATAAATTTAGCAATTTTGTCTCTTAAACAGTAAATCCATTCACTTCTATTCTTTGTTACAGAATTAACATAATGAACTGCTTTGTTATTTTTTACAGAAAAGTACAGTGAAACCGCGCTTACTACAAGCGTCATTATTACCCCAACAGTAGTTAACGAATCTTTATTTTCTCCCAAAAAATATAATACTTTTTCCATCTCTACTTTTCCTTTTTATAGGTACTTTTTACACTACTAAAAATATCTGCCATCAATTCATTTAATAATCAAAACCAATAAGGAAACGGCTATTTTCAAAAGAAATCTGTCCCTTCTCTATTATTATAAATGTTGTTCTGCTAACTCATTTAACGCCATGCTATATTCTTCTTCGGTATAGTCCTCAAGAATACTTTCCTTTGTAGCATGATACTCGCTGATCATCTTCTTGATTGCTTTGACATTCGCCTCCGCAACTGCTTTTTTCTCATATCGCTCCATCACTTCACACACTGCCTGAAGACCTCCCTCCTGATGTTGCATATAGTATCGCCAATAATTACTTTTGTCAATGTCCAAAAAAGAAAGACAGATTTCCGAAGAAATCTGCCTCTCTACATATCATCAAAATATTATTAACGGAAATACAATTTTATATCAGAAAAACCTACTATTGTACATGCATTTTCTTCTACTTCAAATGTCAGTCGTTCCGTATGATCCAGATTGATGCTGATACTCTGTGGAAGGTCATCTAGTTTAACAACGATCGTATCCATCAATACTCCATCAGCATAAACATTTACATCGAGATCTCCATCGTATGGATGATTATCTGCACCATCAACTTTTCCAACCTTAAATGTAACTTTAGAATACTTTCCCTCAATATTAAAGTCGGCTTTCTTTTCAACTCCAATTCCGTTTCGTCCCAAAGTAAATCCATTTAACCGCTTCTTACCACCCATCATGATAAAATTGCCATTGATATATGGTTCATAATAAGAGCTATTGTATGGCTCATATAGATTGCCAAGATATACATACTTATTGATCTTGACCTTCTTTGGCACAGAATATTTTCCGTATCTTACAGACTTGTTTACATTTTTGTAAGCGCGTACCTTAAACTGATAGGTTTTGTTTACCTTCAATTTTGAAATTGTAATATAGTTTTTGGTAGTGGATTTCGTTGTCCACTTTCCGCCAGCTACCCTGTATGCAACCTCATAGCCCTTAGCGCCGTCAACCTCATCCCACACAAGCTGGGCAGATTTTTTCCCTACCTGCTTTGCAGACATAATGCTTGTCTTTTCAACCGTTGCAGCCTGCACATTGACTGTATGAACCGGTATAGCCAGACAAAGAGTTAAAAGAAGCAGTACAACTTTCCTTAGTTTTTTCATAAAACTTTCCTCCTTTTGGTTTTTTCTAATTCTAGCATCATATTCTATTGTTGTCAATTTAAAACATCATTTTGATAATGCAGTATTATATGCAATCACTTAGACTAATTCAGAAGAGGTGAACACATGATTGCAGATAGAATTAAGTTTTTAAGGGAAGAAAGTGGATATACGCAGGCAGAATTAGCCCGGAGATTAGGAATTACCCGTTCAAGTGTGAACGCTTGGGAAATGGGTATCTCCGTTCCATCGACGCAATATATCATCGACTTGGCTAAGATATTTTCCGTTTCCACTGACTATCTTTTAGAATTGGATGCCAGTGCCTCCATTCATCTCGACGGACTAACTCCGGAGGATATGCAGATCGTATACAGTCTGATAAACAATCTAAAAAAGAAAAACAAATAGCACTTGGTTTTGTCACTCCATAAAATAATCCCCCTACCAATTAGTAGGGGGATTTTCTTATTACATTCTCATATACATTTAATGTTTAAATTTCTGTAATCTCAGCGTGGTACTCCTGCAGGGACTTCACCTCACTGTTTCCTCTCTTCCTGATGGAGACGATACCGTTTACGGTCGCCTTTGCAGCCGCCATCGTGGTCATGTACGGGATCTTCTTCTTGATCGCAGCCTTGCGTAGATAGCTGTCATCATCCTTCGACTCGCTTCCGGATGGTGTGTTGATCACGATATCAACCTCCCCGTTTAGGATGACGTCCATCATGTTCGGTCTGCCCTCCTGCAGCTTCTTGATCTCCGTTGCCTTAATTCCGTTGTCAACCAGTAGCTTACAGGTATGCTTGGAGGCGATGATCTCAAAGCCGTTCTCAGCAAAGCCCTTCGCCACTTCCACAACCTCTGCCTTATCCTTGTTATTTACGGAGATCAGCACCTTGCCGGAAAGCGGAAGCTTTAGCTGTACGCCCTCCTGTGCCTTGTAGAATGCCTCTCCCCAATACTTGGAAAGACCAAGCACCTCACCGGTGGAGCGCATCTCCGGTCCGAGCAGCGGATCAACCTCCTGGAACATATTAAATGGGAATGCCGCTTCCTTCACTCCGTAATATGGAATATTCTTCTCCGTTAAAGCAGGAACCGGTGATTCTTTTCCGGTCAGCTCTGCCGTGACGATCTCGACTGCCAGCGGCACCATGCGGATATCGCATACCTTCGATACCAGCGGTACGGTACGGGATGCGCGCGGATTCGCCTCAAGCACAAATACCTTGCCATCCTCGATCGCGTACTGCATGTTCATAAGTCCTTTGACATGCATCTCTTCCGCGATGCGTCTTGTATATTCCTTGATGGTCTTTACATTTTCCTCTGAGATATGGCGGGACGGAATGATGCATGCCGAGTCTCCGGAATGCACGCCGGCAAGCTCGATATGCTCCATAACCGCCGGTACAAAGGCATGTGTTCCATCGCTGATTGCATCCGCTTCGCACTCGGTTGCATGATTTAAGAAACGGTCGATCAGGATCGGACGATCCGGTGTCACACCTACTGCTGCATTCATGTATCCGGTCATGGACTGTGCATCGTAGACAACCTCCATGCCGCGTCCTCCAAGAACATAGGATGGGCGCACCATCACCGGATAGCCGATCTTGTCTGCGATTGCAAGTGCTTCCTCCACATTCACTGCCATTCCGGACTCCGGCATCGGGATCTCAAGCTTATCCATCATCGCGCGGAACAGGTCCCGATCCTCCGCAAGATCAATAACAGACGGTGCGGTTCCTAAGATCTTGACACCGTTCTTCTCCAAATCTGCCGCAAGGTTAAGCGGTGTCTGTCCGCCAAACTGTGCGATCACACCGACCGGCTGCTCCTTCTCATAAATACTAAGCACATCCTCAAGCGTCAGCGGCTCAAAGTAGAGCTTGTCAGAGGTATCGTAATCCGTTGATACGGTCTCCGGGTTGCAGTTTACGATAATGGTCTCAAAGCCGAGCTTCTTTAACGCAAGTGCAGCATGTACACAGCAGTAGTCAAACTCGATTCCCTGACCGATGCGGTTCGGTCCGCCGCCAAGGATCATAACCTTTGGCTTGCCGCTTGTAACGGTGCTGTGATCCGGCGCATTGTAAGTAGAGTAATAATATGCGCTGTCCTTGGTGCCGCTTACATGTACACCCTCCCATGCTTCCTTTATGCCGATCTGCTGGCGCTTTGCGCGGATTTCATCCTCGGATACCTGAAGGATCTGGCTTAAGTATTTATCGGAAAATCCGTCCTTCTTCGCCTGGATCAAACGTGCATCCTCCGGAATGCTTCCGGCGTGTGCCATAAGAGTCTCCTCTTCCTCTACAAGCTCCTTCATCTGCTCAAGGAAATAGTGCTTGATCTTGGTAATCTCAAACAGCTCGTCCGGCGTTGCACCCTTGCGGAGTGCTTCATAAATGATAAAGTAACGCTCGCTGGACGGATAAAGAAGCTTCTTTAACAATTCTTCCTTGGATAAGGAATCAAAATTCTTCGCATGTCCCAATCCGTAGCGTCCCGTCTCAAGGCTTCGGATTGCCTTTTGGAACGCTTCCTTGAAGTTCTTTCCGATACTCATGACCTCGCCGACCGCACGCATCTGGGTGCCGAGCTTATCTTCCACGCCCTTGAACTTTTCAAATGCCCAGCGGGCGAATTTTACGACCACATAGTCGCCATCCGGAACGTACTTATCCAATGTGCCGTATTTTCCGCAAGGAATATCCGCAAGCGTCAGCCCACAGGCAAGCATTGCGGAAACCAGCGCGATCGGGAATCCCGTCGCCTTGGATGCAAGTGCTGAGGAGCGGGAGGTACGCGGATTGATCTCAATGATGATGTCACGGTCGGTAACCGGATCATGCGCCCACTGTACGTTGGTTCCTCCAATGACCTGAATTGCCTCTACGATGCGGTAGGATTTTTCCTGCAAACGCTTCTGCACTTCCTCTGAGATCGTAAGCATCGGTGCGGAGCAGAAGGAATCTCCGGTGTGTACGCCGAGCGGATCGATATTCTCGATAAAGCATACCGTGATCATGTTGTTATCCGCATCACGGACAACCTCAAGCTCCAGCTCCTCCCAGCCAAGGATTGATTCCTCGACCAGAACCTGACCTACGAGACTTGCCTGCAAGCCTCTCGCACAGACTGTCTTTAATTCCTCCACGTTGTAGACAAGACCTCCGCCTGCGCCGCCCATCGTATATGCCGGGCGCAAAACAACCGGATAATGCAGGCGCTCTGCGATCTCCATCGCCTCCTCCACGGAGTAAGCGACCTCGCTTCTTGCCATCTCAATCCCAAGGCTCTCCATCGTATGCTTAAACTCAATACGATCCTCGCCACGCTCGATCGCATCGACCTGAACACCGATTACCTTTACATTGTACTTGTCAAGTACGCCCTTCTTTGCAAGCTCAGAGCAAAGATTCAGTCCTGACTGTCCGCCCAGATTCGGAAGGAGTGCATCCGGTCTTTCCTTTGCAATGATCTGCTCCAACCGGTCAACGTTTAATGGTTCTATGTAGGTTACATCCGCAGTCTCCGGATCGGTCATGATCGTTGCCGGATTGGAGTTTACGAGTACGATCTCGTACCCAAGTCTGCGAAGTGCCTTACATGCCTGCGTGCCCGAATAGTCGAACTCACACGCCTGTCCAATGATGATCGGACCTGATCCGATTATCAGGACTTTGTGAATGTCTTTTCTCTGTGCCATCTCTTTTCCCCTTTGTCTGTTAATTTATTTGTTAAAACAGTGCTCCGGCAAGATATACGCCAAATGCCGCTATCCATGCCACTACACACTGAAATACAACAATAAAAGCTGCCCACTTGCCGCCAAGCTCCCGCTTTACGGATGTGATTGCTGCAACACATGGCGTATACAAAAGGCAGAATGTCAAAAGTGCTGCTGCTGAGCGGGTGGTAAGCGCCGTCTGCAGAATTCCAATCGTTCCATACAGGACACTTAACGTTGACACAACACTCTCCTTCGCCATAAATCCGGTAATAAGTGCTGTCGATATTCTCCAGTCCCCAAATCCGAGCGGTGCAAAGACCGGTGCAATCCATCCTGCCACCGTTGCCAGCATACTCTCATTAATATCAGAAACCAGACGCATCCTGAAATCAAAACTCTGCAGGAACCATACAACGATCGTAGCAATATAAATAATGGTAAATGCTTTCTTCAAAAAATCCTTGGTTTTCTCCCACAGAAGCTGGAGGACATTTTTCACCCCCGGCAGACGGTAATTCGGCAATTCCATGACAAACGGAACTGCTTCTCCTTTAAAAGTAGTCTTCTTCGCAATCGTTGCAGTCAGAATGCTCACCAAAATTCCTCCGAAGTACAATACAATCATTACAAGAGCTGTATGCTTCGGGAAAAATGCCGCAGCAAAAAACGTATAGACCGGTATTTTTGCGGTACAGCTCATAAACGGAATCAGCATGACAGTCATCTTCCTGTCCCGCTCCGATGGCAGAGTACGTGTGGACATGATTGCCGGGACGGAACAGCCGAATCCCATCAGCATCGGAACGATACTTCTTCCGGAAAGTCCGATCTTCCGCATGGTCTTATCCATCACGAAGGCAATTCTTGCCATGTACCCACTATCCTCAAGCAATGACAGAAAGAAAAACAGTGTTATGATAAGCGGCAATGCCGTAAGCACTGTACCCACACCATTGTAAACGCCATCGATAACCAGAGAGCGGATTACTTCATTTACGTTTGCTGCTGCAAAAGCCTTCTCTGTGATCTCTGTAAATGCAGCGATTCCCATCTCGACAAGTCTCTGAAGATTACCGCCGATCAGATTGAATGTCAGATAAAATACTACAGCCATAATTCCCACAAAGGACGGGATTGCTGTATATTTTCCGGTCAGGATCTTATCGATCTTTCTGCTGCGCTCATGCTCCTTGCTTTCTCTTGGCTTTACCACCGTTGTCGCAACAGCCTTCTCTATGTAATCAAAGCGCATATCTGCGATTGCTGCGGATCGGTCAAGCCCGCGTTCTTTTTCCATCTGCAAAACAATATGCTCAAGCATTTCCTGTTCATTTGTGTCTAACCGGAGAGCTTCAAGAATGTGCGTATCTCCCTCGATCAGCTTGGTTGCCGCGAATCGCACCGGAATATCCGCGCTCTTTGCATGATCCTCGATCAGATGCATGACCGCATGGATTGCGCGGTGCACAGCTCCGTCATGATCCTCCGGGCTGCAGAAATCCTGTCTCATCGGCTTTTCCTGATACTTTGCAACATGGATCGCGTGATCGATAAGTTCATGAATGCCTTCATTCTTTGCCGCAGATATCGGAACCACCGGTACTCCAAGGTACTGCTCCATCTCATTGACCAGCACAGAACCTCCGTTGCCCTGCATCTCATCCATCATATTAAGTGCAACGACCATCGGTATATCAAGCTCTAAGAGCTGAAGTGTCAGATAGAGATTACGCTCAATATTGGTTGCATCCACAATATTGATAATCCCCTTCGGTTTCTCATTTAAGATAAACTGCCGCGATACGATCTCCTCATTGGTATAGGGAGACATTGAATAAATTCCCGGCAGATCCGTAACCTCCGTCTTTGGATGTTCTTTAATGGAACCGCTTTTTCGGTCAACCGTTACTCCAGGAAAATTGCCAACATGCTGATTGGCTCCGGTCAGCTGGTTAAAAAGCGTTGTTTTTCCACAGTTCTGGTTTCCTGCAAGGGCAAATGTAAGCATTGTTCCTTCCGGAAGCGCTTTTTCCGTCTTCTTATCATGGTAGATGCCACCCTCACCATAACCAGGATGAGGTTGATTCTGTATCTGCTTTTTAGCTTTAATCCCCGCAGGTCTTACCTCCTGCACCAGTTCTGCCTCAATCTCCTGCGCATCCGCCAGGCGAAGGGTAAGCTCATATCCATGGATTCTTATTTCCATGGGATCTCCCATCGGTGCAAACTGGATCAAAGTCGCCTCTGCCCCCGGAATAACTCCCATATCCAAAAAATGCTGTCGAAGTGCGCCTTCCCCTCCTACTGAGAGAATTCGTGCGGTCTGTCCCTCTTTTAATTCCCGTAATGTCATTTTCTCACCTTTTATCCTATTTCAAATTTGTACCCCATTCCCCAAATGGTTTTGATATAGTCACCCTTCTCCCCCATCTTGCTGCGCAGCTTCTTTACATGGGTGTCAATCGTTCTCGCATCCCCGAAATAATCATAATTCCACACAGCGTCCAATATACGTTCCCGCGACAATGCAATCCCCGCGTTCTCCATAAAATAGTTCAAAAGCTCAAACTCCTTGTAGCTAAGCTCCACCGGCTTGCCGCCGATCGTAACCTGATGCGCGGACTTATCCAAAACGATCCCGCCCATTTCAAGAAGTGTCTCTTCCGATTCGCTCCTGCCCGTCCTGCGCAGGATTGCCTCCACGCGCGCTACAAGGATCTTCGGAGAAAACGGTTTTGCGATATACTCGTCCACCCCAAGGTCAAAGCCCATCAGCTCGTCACTCTCATCGCCCTTTGCGGTCAGCATGATGATCGGGACCTTAGAGTTCTCGCGCACCTCGCGCACAACCTCCCAGCCGTTCATCTTCGGCATCATAACGTCAAGTATGATCAGGGCAACCTCTTTGTCTTTATAAAAAATGTCCAGTGCCTCCTCGCCATCTCCGGCTTCGAGTACGTCATAGTCTTTTCGGACGAGGAAATCCCGGACAAGCTTGCGCATACGGCTCTCGTCGTCCACCACCAGAATTTTTATCTTTGCCATGTTCTCTCTCCCTCTATGGCTTCATTTGGTTCTGCAGGATCTGCTCACGCCGTAAGACATCCGCCTCGCGCTGCGACAGCTCCTGCTCCCACGCCTCGTATTTATCGATGATCTTCTGCTCGTAATTAAAAATATTGGTACTGTTACCGCTGATATAGGTGATCGCAAACATCCCGACCACGATCGCGGCAAGCACTGCACACAGCGCCCCGGTGATATGGTAACGCTTGCGGTAGACCTGCGCACTGCCCGCTCTTTGCTGCAGCTTCTGCTGTCTGCGCGCGGCGCGCTGTTCCTCCTTTAACCGCCTTTCCTCGTCAAGCCCCTTATCCGGAACCGGGATTGGTACAATATCCTCTTTCTTAATATAGGGAATTGTCTCCAGATAGTTCTGCAGCTCCCGCAAAAATTCAATTCCTACCGCAGTCTCAAATATCTGCTGCTCCACCAGTCGATTGTATAGGGTAAAGATGACATCGGGATCATTCATTTTCGTCTGCGTTCGTATGTATGCAATTCCATCTAATTCCTTTTTAGCTTGTCTTGCCTCTTCTTCCGTCTCAAACGAAAAGCCGTCCACTCTATATCCTGCCATCTCTATTTCGTCCTTTTGTTGATCATGCTTGCCAGATAACCGGCACCATAACCGTTGTCAATATTTACAACACTCACGCCGCTCGCACAGGAGTTGAGCATGGATAAAAGTGCCGCCACCCCGTGAAAAGAAGCTCCGTATCCGACGCTCGTAGGCACTGCGATGACCGGGCAGTCGACCAGACCGCCTACCACACTTGCAAGTGCGCCCTCCATTCCTGCGATCGCGATCACGACATTTGCCTCCATCAGATACTCCGTGTTGGCAAGCAGCCGGTGTACGCCAGCCACACCGACATCATACAGCCGGAGCACCCGGTTGCCGAATGCCTCCGCCGTAAGCGCAGCCTCCTCCGCAACCTTATAATCACTTGTCCCGCCGGTAGTGATCACGATCGTTCCCTTGGTATCTGCCTTTGGCATCTTTCCCACGATCCCGATCTCTGCGTCCTCATAATAAGTAAGCGGAAGCTCCTGCGGCAGCGCCTGCGCTTTCTCCTCTGACAGGCGGGTAATAAGGATTGGCTCCTGTCCCGCTGCGATCATCGTGCGCACGATCCCCGCGATCTGTCCTGCCGTCTTTCCAGCGCCAAAGATCACCTCCGCCTCGCCCTGTCTGAGCTGTCTTTGTGTATCCACCTTTGCATATCCGATATCCCGGAAGGGTTCCAGCTTGATCTGCGTGACCGCATGCTCGATGGAAACCGTTCCGTCTTTTACTTCATTTAAGATCTGTTCCAATTCACTCTTCGTCATTTCTGTTGCTTTATTCCTTTCCGTCAAACGGAACCATGTGTCACCATGTGACTCTTTGCGCGCCATGCACGCACACAAGTGCGGCTTCGGTGCTGCCCTTACTTATCGCGCTCTGCGATCTCTCCGGACTGGTAAGCCGCGATCAGCTCCTTGATGTCACGGATCCGCTGCCGCATCCGCTTGCCCTTATCGGTATCTCCGACCAGGATGCGCTTATCTGCATATTCCACCGCCTCACGCTTGGATACGATGTCGATCTCCTCACGGATGGCAGTCTCCGCAGACACAAACGGCTCATGTGCCGTGAGCGTCAGCCCGTAGGAATTATAGATCAGCGTGTAGCCTGCGATGCCGGTTCTGCTGCGGTATGCCTTGGAAAATCCGCCATCGATGACAATGACCTTTCCATCGCTCTTGACCGGGCTTTCCCCGCGCATCCGGTGTACCGGCACATGTCCGTTAATGATATGCACGCCGCTTCCTTCCAGCCCGAACTCCTTTAGGATCTTGTCAGCAATCTTCGGATCGTTGATCAGATTGTAATAAGCGTTCTTCGGCTCCACCTTCACGTCCTCATCATCCAGAAAATACCGCTCGAAGGTAGCCATTTTCGCACGTCCATACAGTGGGGAGTTCGGTGCCGTCCAAATGTACCAGATCATATCTGCGCCCTTTTCCTTTTCCATGGGATCACTCGCAAAAAACGCCTTGCGCACATAGGATTCGAGCACGTCAAACAATGCCTTGCCGCTGTAATAATTTCCGTAAATATTAACGCTTGTAAACTCTCCGTCCTCGTTCATCGGGACGCAGCCGTGATAGAGCAGGTTGTCATTGTACACGCGGTATATACTGCCCTTTTTGAGCAGAAGCTGTATGTGCCGCTGCAGCTTCTCACAGTGTAAGAACGACGAGCACAGCCGCTTCATCACATCCAGCTCCTCGCCCGTAAGCGCATATGGATTGTCCGGATCTACGGTTGGAAGCAGGGTGTCCTTCATCTCGTAGGTAACGCCGTCAATCTGTACCGTCTTCTTCTCATAATCGATCTTATCCAATAGAAGACGGTTCTCCATGCCATATTCCGGCCATTTTAAGATCATCTGTCCCTCCAGCTTGAACCGGATGATTGCAATCGCCTTGTGCATCTTGCGGATCAGGTCGCTCTCCATGTTGTTCGTGCCGGATGGGATTACCTTAAACACAAAACGCTCGCATGGATCGTTGGCATACGCCTCCATCGCAAAGGTTGCAAGCGGAAGCATGTTGATGCCATAGCCCTCCTCAAGAAGATCGAGATTGCCATAGCGGATGCTGTTGCGGATAACGGTCGCAACACAGGTCATCTGTCCTGCTGCCGCACCCATCCAGATGATATCGTGATTACCCCACTGGATATCCACGGAATGATACTCGCAGAGCTTGTCCATGATCAGATGAGCACCCGCGCCGCGGTCATAAATATCTCCAAGGATATGCAGCCGGTCTACGACCAGCACCTGTATCAGCTCGGACAGCACGACGATAAATTCCTCCGCGCGCCCCAATTCCACGATCGTATTGACGATTGCCTCGTAATACGCTTCTTTGTTGAGGATCTCCGGCTTCTCGGTGATCAGCTCCTCGATCACATAGGCATAATCCTTCGGCAGTGCCTTACGCACCTTGGATCTTGTGTATTTTGAGGATACGGTCTTGCACACTTCGATCAGACGGTACAGCGTGATCTTATACCAGTTCTCCATATCCTTCTCCTGCGATTTGACAAGCTCCATCTTCTCGCGCGGATAATAGATCAGCGTCGCGAGCGCGGACTTGTCGGCGGTGCCGAGCGTATGTCCGAATACGTCGTCGATCTTCTTACGCACAGCTCCGGAGCCATTGCGCAGCACATGGGAAAATGCCTCATACTCACCATGGATATCCGACAGGAAGTGTTCCGTCCCCTTCGGGAGATTTAAGATAGCCTGCAGATTGATGATCTCCGCAGATGCCCTGCTGATGGTAGGAAACAGCTCGGAGAGCTGCTCTAAATATCGTAGATGTTCGTTATCCAAAATACTGCCTCCATAAATCGTTCTTATTTACATAAGGAGAACCGGAGAAGTAAGCTCCTCCGGTCCATTTCTATTCCCCAGCTTTTCCGGTGATCAGCCACGGGGCCGGCTGTGTATTGTAAGTGTTTTTGCTTGTCAGCTTCGATACGGTCACCTGAATGATCTCCGGATCATAAATACCGAGCTTCTTACAAAGCTCCGGCATGGAAGCCGCAACGACAAAATCAAGTGTATAAATGACAAACTCCATATTCGGATTCAGCTTAAGCAGACACTGCATCTCCTGCTCCATGCTGGCGGATGCAACAAGCATCGTGACATCCGGCACTGCAAGCCCCTGCATCGTATTCTCGTCCACATGGTCGATAATGGTAACGTTATTCAGTCCGAACTGCGTAACGTTGTCCTCTAACGTATTGCGGTCGTTGGCATTGTATTCCACCGCGATCACCTCGCCCTCACCGTCAAGGATCGCCGCCTCGACCGCGATCGACTCGCCGGAGATCACGCAGATGTTCTTGCCCTCGTTGATCTGCATCTTGGACAGGATGATGGAACGGATCTCCGATCCGACATAGCGTACCGATCCGTTGGCAAATGCACTGTTGTCCATTCCGAACTTGATGGTACTGCGCGCAGACGGATTTAAAATGAGCATTCCTGCGGATGCATTGATCCCGCGGTCGATCATATTGGAGACCTTGTCCCTCTTGATCTGTCCCTCCGGGTTGCTTCCCTCATTGTATACGACCGTACACTCTCCAAGTCCCGCGTTGTACATACGGTAAAAAATATCCGGATGTCCCGCCTCGGTAAATACCAAAACACTCTGATGTGCCTCTACCGCCGGGATCAGGTTCTTGTTTTTTCTGGTAATGTCCAAAATCTTTACATGCTCTAAATCCACATCCGTGTTCTCGGAAAAATACTCCAGCCACGCAAGGACATGGGAATTGTTGAATAAATGATTTTCCATAGCCGCACCTCGTCATCCGATAGAATTAAGTTATCGTTATCATACCATATTTCATTTTGTTATGTATACGTTTTCATGCATATTTTTTCAGCAATTTTTCAGAAGCTGCTGCCGGATACATCCAAGGTCTCATTCATGCTGCCCATCCGGTATCCAAGCACATCCAGCGTCACATAGGAAAAGCCGTATTCCTTGAACTTCTTATAGACACTAAGCCTTGTCTTTTCCTCCATGAACTTCGGAAATTCCTCCGGGAGAAGCTCGATCCGCGCGACATCTCCGTGGATACGGACTCTTAGCTGGTGAAAGCCCATATCAAGCAGAAGCTGCTCCGCACGGTCAACCATTTTTAGCTTTTTCTCATTGATGAGATCCCCATAAGGAAATCTGCTGGACAGGCAGGCAAAGGACTGCTTGTTCCAGGTAGGGATATTGAGATACTGGGAAAGCTCCCGGATCTCCTGCTTGGTAAATCCGATGTGCCGGAGCGGGCTCTTGACGCCAAGCTCCGCTACTGCCTGTAATCCCGGTCTGTAATCCCCATTGTCATCCAGATTCGAGCCCTCCGCGATCTCATTGATGCCCTGCTCCTTTGCAAGTGCTCCGATCTTTTCAAAAAGCTCATGCTTACACAGATAGCACCGGTTCTTCGGGTTATGGGAAAAGCCCTCGATCTCAAGCTCCTCCGACTTGATGACAAAGTGCCTGATCCCCATCTTCTGGCAATATTCCTTTGCCTCTTTTAGCTCTCTCTCAGGAAATGAGCAGGAGGAAGCCGTAACCGCGATCGCGTGATCTCCAAGCGCCTCCTTCGCCGCATACAATAAAAAGGTGGAATCCACGCCGCTTGAAAAGGCTACCGCCACACTTCCAAAGGATGCAAGATAATCCTTTAATCTGTCATATTTGTCTAATAATGCTTTGTCTATCATGTTTTTTAATTTAATCCTTCACTCCTTATGTTTTTCCAGTTCTTTCTCTTAGATTTGTCCACGTTGTTATGCTTCTATAATAATCCATAAATCTGGTGCAGATCTGTAATTTCATAGTCCACATGATCGTCTGTTGTTTTTTCCACCCCCGCCGGATTGTACCAGCAGGTCCGTATTCCTGCGTTATTTCCACCCCGGATGTCACTCGTCAAGGAATCTCCTACGATCAATACCGTTTTTTTGTCAACCGGTTCAATTTCTTTAAACACCTTATTAAAAAATTCTACATTTGGTTTTTCCACTCCGAGCTGGTCTGACAGGAAAATTCCATCCATATATTCGCCCAATCCGGAAAGACGCAGCTTCTTCATCTGTGCCGCGATTGTCCCGTTCGACACTACATACTGCTTTACCTTTCCATGAAGCTCCTCTATGATCGGTTTACATTCATCATGAAAGACAATGGTATCTCCAAGGCGGAGCTGATACTCCTCATTGAAGGCTTCCGCTACCGAAGTATCAAGCCCTTCCTGCCCGAAAAAGGTATGGAACCGCCCGATCAGTACCTGTGCTTTTGTGATCTCCCCGCGCTCCATTCTCTCCCAGTAGGAACGATTGATGGCAGAATACCGCGCCAGCATCTCATCGCTACACTCTCCTAAATGAAAATCCTGAAACAGACTCCTGATGGCAGCTTTCTCGGCTGCCAGAAAGTCTAAAAGCGTTCCATCAATGTCCCATAGAATTGTCGTTATCATAAATTCCTCCATCATATCCATTTAAAATCATCTGCTGCCCGATGCGATCAGTTTTTCCTTCTGTGCCTTCGACAGCTTTTTAATTTCTGCCTCACGCTTCATCGCCTCGCTTTTGCTGTCAAATGCTTCGCTGTGTACCAGCGCACACGGTCGCCGGCTTTTTGTGTATTTTGCGCCCTTATCGCTGTTGTTATGCTCCCACACTCTCCGCTCTACGTCCGTGGTATAGCCCGTGTACAAGGAGCCGTCCCTGCACCGGAGCACATAGCAATAATGAAGCTGCTTCTCTTCTGTCATTCTTTTCTCCGAAATGAAAGGGACACTTGCATCGCCCCTGCCAGTGTCCTTATCTTAGTTGTTTAAATATTCACATGGTAAGATTACTTTGAGTACCTTTTTGAGTACCTTCTAAAATTCAAGCCGCTCAAACGCCCTGTTTGAGCGGCTTTTTGAGTGGACTAGACGGGAGTCGAACCCGTGTCCAAAAACCAATTCCCTGTCCTTCTACGAGTGTAGTTTATCATTTGACATTCCCTCCGCCGCACGGGGACAAACACCCTTGCGGTTTTAGTAGCTTCATGTTACGCCCACCGGCTCAAAGCTTTGCCGGTGTCGTTTCTCACAAAGTCGAAGCCTGGGTCCTAAGGTGTGAGTGCCCTAGGTCAGACTGCTGCAACTAGGCAGCGTATGCTAAATTTTCGTTAGCGTTTAATTTTAATTTGGCCATTTAACGCATTACCATACGACTCGCTTCTCCAGCTGCATGATCCCTGTCGAAACCATTACTAGCCCTTATATATCTGCACCACCTATCGGTGGACTGCATTTAAAATTACCCAAGGTTGCGAACCTTGAAATCCCGCTCCGCCTCGCGCTTTATATCCTTCTTTGCGATATCGGCACGCTTGTCATAGAGCTTCTTGCCCCGTGCGAGCGCTACCTCGACCTTGACGAGGCTTCCCTTAAAGTATACCTCAACCGGGACGATCGTGTAACCCTTTTGTGCGATTTTTCCGATCATCTTCTGGATCTCTTTCTTGTGCATCAGAAGCTTCTTCGGGCGCAGCGGATCTTTGTTAAAGATATTGCCCTTCTCGTATGGGCTGATGTGCATACCGTAAAGGATCACTTCCCCATTCTCGATATGGATAAATGCCTCCTTGATACTGCCCTTTCCCATCCGAAGGCTCTTGACCTCTGTTCCGGCAAGTGCGATACCGGCTTCGTAGGTCTCCTCCAAAAAGTAGTCATGATAGACCTTTTTGTTGTTGGCAATCAGTTTTTTTGTTTCCTTTGCCATTCCGGCATCCTCCTTCCCATCGGTTTGCCTGTATAGCATAGCCGATTCCACTGAAAAAATCAATAAACCGCTGGTTAATTTTCTCAAATTTTTATATCTGGCAGTTTTCTCTCTTTAGGATCTCAAACATCTCTGCGATCCGGTAGTCGTAAGTGTGGTGCGCACATATCTTGCGGTATCCATTCTCTGCGATCGTGCGGCGCTCATCCTCATGCTCTAAATAATATCCGGCTTTTTTCAGGCAATCGTCAAAGCTCTCATAGACGGCCAGATCCCTGCCCGGCTCAAAAAGTGATGCGATCTCCGCCTGATAGTTGGTCAGAAGAAAGCCCTCACAGCCCATGATGTCAAACATCCGAAGTGGCAGTCCGGTGCGGATATTTCGCATCGTGACATTCAGGTTGATCCTGCTGTTGTAAAATACCTTCGGCATCTGCGTCCAGTAGTCCACGGTTCCCCGGTAATCGATCCCGGCGGCATCCGGCAATGATGCATCACTATATAACGCAACCGGAAAATGCCCGGACAGCAGTGTCAGCAGCTTCGTCCGCTCGATGTTGGCAAGCTTAAACCCAAGGTGTGTGACTGCAAACGCAAGCGGCAGCGAGGAAAAGGACTCCTTCGCTTTTTCAAAGGAAAGGCACGCTCCAAGCTTAAGTACGATATCATCCGTCAAAAGCTCCCCGATGACATCCTCCCCGTACACATCGGTCTGTGCGCGCAGTGCCGCGTCAAAATAGCCCTGCAGGTACGGTGTAAGCTCGCCCTTACATTTATCATATTCATTCTTCTTCGCATACATGCTCCCCACAAATGCGATCTCTGCACTATATTTATGGGAGCTGCCCTCTGCATCCTGCATTTCTCCCGCGCTGCTTTCATTTGCAGTCTGCACCGCTCCTGTGCCGCTGCCATTCGCAGGCTGCGCCATGTCCACACCGGATACGTTTGCAACACTTGATTTTCTCACGCGATCCATGCGGGCGACATTCGCCGCCAGCGGCAGATAGAACACCTTCGCGCCCAGCCGCTTGAACTCTGCATAATCCACGCGGTCAAACACAAAAATCCAGTTGCAGGCGTTGAACACGGAATTGTTATGCATCGTAAGCAGCCTGCTGTCACACAGCCATGAAATGTATGGCACGCCTGCTCGCTCGCAGGCATTGGAGAGGATTGTAAAGTAGTTGATCGAAAAGACAAAATCGAACGAATCCTCCCGCAGAAGCCGGACAACCTTTTCCTCAAATACGTTGTCCTCGTCCATGCTCTTATAGGCAAGGTCAAAGAATGTCAGCTCGATTCCGGCATTCTGCAGTGCCTCTTCCACGTCTCTCTGATTATATGCTTTCCACCGGTATACCAGTGCTTTCTTCATCTGTATCCCCCTCTGCTGCGATTGAAAAATCAATCGTCCGCATCAGCCGGTCTGCCTGTTCTACCCGCACGCGGATGCGCTGTCCGAGCTTGTACCGCCGGTTGGTTGCCTGACCGACCAGCTCATAGGAATCCTCGTAATACTCATAGAAATCATCCGTAAGCGAGGTGACACGCACAAGTCCTTCCACCGTGTTTGCCAGCTCCACGAAAAATCCCCATTCTGTCACGCCGGAGATCACACCGGAAAATACCTCCCCGATATGCCCCTCCATGTATTCAACCTTCTTCTGCTTGATGGTCTCACGCTCTGCCTCATCGGCACGCCGCTCCATCTCGCTGGTGTGCTTTGCCACCTCCGGAAGGATTGCCTCATAGTGTGTTCTGCGCGCCTCATTGAAACGCCCGCGCAGATTTTCCTTGATGATCCTGTGGATCTGCAGATCCGGATAACGACGGATCGGCGAAGTAAAATGGCAATAATAGTTGGCAGCAAGCCCGAAGTGTCCCGAACAGATCGGCGAATAACGCGCCTGCTTCATGGAGCGCAGTGTCAGACGGCTGATCAGCCCCTCCTGATCGGTTCCCTCGATCTTTTCCAGCAGCTTCTGCAGCTCCTTCGGGTGTACCTCATCGCTTCCAATGTGAATGGAATATCCAAAGTTATTGATGAACGTGGAAAGCTTGTGGATCTTCTCACTGTCCGGCTTCTCATGTGTCCGGTACAAAAACGGTGCGTCCTGCCAGAAGTAATCCTGTGCAACCGTCTCGTTGGCGATCAGCATAAAGTCCTCGATGATCTTCGTTGCGACATTGCGCTCGTAAGGCTTGATCGCAACAGGGACTCCCTGCTCATCCAGAACCACCTTCGTCTCCGGGAAATCAAAGTCGATCGCACCGCGCTTCATGCGCTTTTTCCGCAAAATAGTAGAAAGCGTCTCCATGCGCAAAAACATCGGAACCAGCTCCTCATACTCTGCGATCGTTGCCGCGTCATGGTCTGCAAGGATCTTCTTCACGTTGGTGTAGGACATCCTTCGATCCACGCAGATGACCGTCTCCGCAATCTCATGGTCAATGACCTCCCCCTTTGGATTTATGGTCATGATACAGCTTAGCGCCAGCCGGTTCTCCCCCGCATTCAAAGAGCAGATACCATTGGAAAGTGCGTGTGGCAGCATCGGGATCACCCGGTCTACCAGATACACGGAAGTGCCGCGCTTTAACGCCTCCACATCCAGTGCGCTATGCTCCTGCACATAGTTCGTCACATCGGCAATGTGTACGCCAAGCACATAATTGTCGCCATCCATCGTGAGCGAAACCGCATCGTCAAGATCCTTGGCATCCTCCCCATCGATCGTCACCATCTGCCAGTCGCGCAGATCCTTGCGCCCCGCCATATCGGCGCTGCTCACCTCATGTGCGACGTTCTCCACCTGATGCATGATCTTCTCGGAGAACTCGACCGGAAGCCCATAAGCCCTTACGATGGACAAAATATCCACCCCCGGATCATTGATATGCCCTAGGATCTCAACCACCTTGCCCTCCGGGTTCTTGCCGTTGGCACCGTAGTTCGTGATCTCCACCACAACCTTATGTCCGCTTACCGCGCCCTTTGAGCGCTCCTGCGGGATAAAAATATCCTTGGCAAACTTCGTATTGTCCGGCACGCCAAAGCCAAAGGTCTTGCTCTGCTCATAGGTGCAGACCACCTGTTTCATGCCGCGCTCTACGATCTTTACGACCGCTCCCTCACGCCGTCTTCCGGTTGTTGCCGGAGAGACAATGACCTCGACCGTATCCATGTGCATCGCGCCGTTTACCTTGGTTTCCGGAATGAAAATGTCCTCGCTCTCATCCGGGATCGTGACAAAGCCAAAGCCCTTCGGGTGCGCTGTAAAAGTGCCGGTCAGACGCTTCTCCTCACCCTTGGTATACTTGCCCCGCTTGGACAATACGATCTTGCCCTCCTGCTGCAGCTCTAAAAGGATACGCTCCAGCTGCGGTCTGTCCTCATGCGTCACCGCGAGCATGATCGCAAGCTCTTTGATTTTCATCGGCACATAGACATCCGAGCAGATAAAATCATATACTTTTTTCTTTCTTACCTCATATTGTTCCAGTTCGCTCATATCTTCTCCTATAACCTAAGAAGCCATCGTGACATTTCACCTTAAATAGTCATCCTGCAGCTCTCCGTTCTCCTGTTTCACACATGGCACCAAGAGTCAATTCGCGCAGAAAAAAAGACTGCCGAGCGATCGACAGTCTTTTGTGGATTCTACCAAATACCCATATTAAGCAGCACTGCTATTACCAAGAACAGGATAACGGCGATTCTGGTAAGCTTAACAAGAATTCCTTCCATTGAACGTCCCTTGTTCTTGCCCCAGTAAGTGTCTGCGGCACCACTGATTGCGCCAAGTCCTGCGGACTTGCCTTCCTGCATCAGGATAACTACTGTAATCACTACGCTGATAATAATAAAGATTATTGTTAAAATCGTCTTTAAAACTGCCACGATTCACACCTCCTATTGTAAGCTCAATAACTTAAAATAGTATAGCATATCCCAAATGTCATTTCAAGCCCTTTTTCATTATAACATTGAAGTACAGTTCGGGCATCTTGTTGCAGCCACCGCGATCTTGGTCTTGCAATATGGACATTCCTTTTCGGTCGGTGCCGCCGGCTCCTCCTTCTTCTCAAAGCGTGCGCCTGCCGCATTGATCGCTTTGATGATGGAAAAGACGATAAACGCCATGATCAGGAAGTTGATAACCGCGGTAATGAAATTGCCGTAGGTCAGTGTCACCTCGCCGCCTCCAAGCGCCGGGATCGTCACTGCAAGCTGGTCAAAATTCATTCCTCCAAAGATTCCAAGGATCGGGTTGATGATATCATTGACTAATGAGTTGACAATACTCGTAAATGCACCGCCGATGATAATACCGACTGCCATATCCATCACGTTGCCCCGGCTGATAAACTTCTTAAACTCCGCCATAAACTTCTTCATACTGCTTTCTCCTTCGTATCGGATATACCCTTTTTATCACACTTATAAATTATAGCGGAAGTTTACGATTTTGCAACGGTTTCTTCGATACGGAGCAGCTCATTGTACTTGGCGGTGCGCTCTGCCCTGCACGGTGCGCCGCACTTGATCCAGCCGGCATTGACCGCGACCGCAAGATTGGCGATAAAGCTGTCCTCCGTCTCCCCGGAGCGGTGGGAAATGACCGCCTTATACCCTGCCATCTGGCACATGGAAATCGCGTCCATCGCCTCGGTGAGCGTTCCGATCTGGTTGACCTTGACCAGCACCGCATTTGCCACCTTAAGATCAATTCCGCAGCGGATGCGCTTCGTGTTCGTGACAAAAAGATCGTCCCCGACCAGCATCACCTTGTCTCCGAGCCGCCTGGTCAGCTCCTGCCAGCCTTCCCAGTCGTTCTCCTGCAGTCCGTCCTCAATGGAAACCAGCGGATAATTGTGTACCAGCTCCTCGTACAAGCCGATCATCTCCTCGGTACTTCGGCTGACACCCTCACCGGGGAACACATAGACATCCCTTGCCTCGTCGTACAGCTCGCTCGATGCGGCATCCATCGCAAAGACGACATCCTCACCAAGCCGGTAGCCCGCCTTGTCCACCGCCTTTGCAAGGTACGCAAACACCTCTCTCGCCGTCGTAAGATCCGGCGCGAAACCACCCTCGTCACCGACTGCGGTAGACATGTGATCCTCCTCCAATATCTTCTTCAAAAAGTGATAGACCTCCGCTCCCATGCGCAGCGCATCACAGAAGCTGTCCGCCTTCGGCACGATCATGAACTCCTGAAAATCCAGACGGTTTTTGGCGTGTACGCCGCCGTTGATCACATTCATCATCGGGCGTGGAAGGATCTTTGCGTTCATTCCTCCGATATAGCGGTATAACGGAAGCTGCATTGCCTCCGCCGCGCACTTGGCACATGCCAGTGATACGCCAAGCAGCGCGTTTGCGCCGAGATTTCCCTTGTTGTCGGTTCCGTCAAGCCCGATCAGCCTGCGGTCGATTGCGACCTGATCAAGCACATTCATTCCGATGAGCTCATTCCGGATCCTGTTGTTGATGTGTTCGACGACCTTCTGCACGCCAAGTCCGAAATACTTTTTGTCCCCGTCGCGAAGCTCGATTGCCTCAAACTGCCCGGTGCTTGCGCCGGACGGGACAGATTCCCTTCCGGTATATTTCCTGCCGGTCGTTTCTGTTTCTGCGGTCACCTCCACCTCGACCGTCGGATTTCCTCTCGAATCCAAGATTTCTCTTCCGTGTATATCAATGATTTTCATACATAAAGACATAAAAAGACCTCCCTTTGTTTTCAGTTAGAATAACCGGGGAGGTCTTTCTTTATGCGTTTTTTATTCTTTTATACGTTGATTTCCGCTTTTACGCCAAGCTCGGCTTTGTTCGCAGCAAGAACCGGGGAAACGACATCACGCAGATATACTTCCACCTGACGCGGAGCACGTCCCACATAAAGCTCCGGCTTTAGTGTCTCCTCGATCTGTTCCTTGGTCAGACCGAAGGAAGCGTCTGCGGCGATCAGATCCACAAGGTTGTTGTCCTTGCCCTCTTCCTTTACCGTCTTGCCGGCTTCCATGGAAAGCTGGCGGATCTTCTCATGCAGCTCCTGACGGTTGCCGCCGTTCTTAACGGCATCCATCATGATGTTCTCCGTTGCCATGAACGGGATCTCGCTCATGAACTGCTTGCGGATTACCTTCGGGTAAACTACCAGTCCGTCCACGACGTTCAGGCACAGATCCAGGATTCCGTCGATTGCCAGGAAGCCCTCCGGAATGGAAAGGCGCTTGTTTGCAGAATCATCCAGTGTCCGCTCAAACCACTGTGTTGCGGATGTGATTGCCGGATTTAAGGCATCGATCATGACATAGCGTGAAAGGGATGCGATACGCTCGCTGCGCATCGGATTTCTCTTGTATGCCATTGCGGATGAACCGATCTGGTTCTTCTCAAACGGTTCCTCCACCTGCTTTAAGTGCTGTAACAGACGGATATCATTTGACATCTTGTGGGCGCTTGCTGCGATTCCCGCAAGCACGTTTGCCACGCGCGTGTCTACCTTTCTGGAATAGGTCTGTCCGGATACCGGATAGCAGGCATCAAAGCCCATCTTCTTTGCGATCATCGGATCGATCTTGTCGATCGTCTCATTGTCTCCGTCAAACAGCTCCAAAAAGCTTGCCTGTGTTCCGGTCGTTCCCTTAGAACCAAGAAGCTTTAAGCTGCCTGCCACATACTCAAGATCCTCAAGATCCATCATAAACTCATTCAGCCACAGTGTCGCACGCTTTCCTACCGTGGTCGGCTGTGCCGGCTGGAAATGGGTAAACGCCAGTGTCGGAAGGTCCTTATACTTCTCTGCGAAAGCGGCAAGCTCCGCGATGACATTGACCAGCTTTTTGTGAACCAGCCTAAGTGCTTCGCGCATGACAATGATGTCCGTGTTGTCGCCTACATAGCAGGAGGTCGCTCCAAGGTGGATGATGCCTGCTGCCTTCGGGCACTGCTGTCCATAAGCATACACATGGCTCATGACATCATGGCGCACCAGCTTCTCGCGCTCCTTTGCAACATCGTAATTGATGTCGTTCACATGTGCCTTCAGCTCGTCAACCATCTCCTGGGTGATGACCGGCTTGCCGTTCTCGGAAAGTCCAAGCTCCATCTCTGTCTCTGCAAGGGCGATCCAGAGCTTTCTCCAGGTGGAAAACTTCATATCCGCAGAAAAAATATACTGCATCTCCTTGCTGGCATAGCGCTCGGAAAGCGGACTGCTGTAACAATCTGTACTCATTTTATTTTCTCCTTATCAGCGATTGATGATGCGACGTTCGAGGTCGATTTCCTTGTCAAAATATTCGCCCCGGATGTCTTCTTTCGGTGGTTCCATTGGATAGTTGCCGTTAAAGCAGCCTTTGCAGATCGGCAGTCCGTCCACCATCTCCGGCAGACGTTCGATTGCGAGATACCCCAGAGAGTCTGCGCCGATGATCTTGCGTATCTCCTCTATGCTGCGGTTATACGCAATAAGCTGCTCTCTTGCAGGGATATCTGTGCCAAAATAGCACGGCCACAAAAATGGCGGGGAGCTGATGCGCACATGCACTTCCTTCGCGCCTGCGTCCCTTAACATTCTTACGATACGGTCAGAAGTGGTTCCCCGGACGATAGAGTCATCGATCATGATGACGCGCTTGCCGACAACCGCCTCCTTTAATACATTCAGCTTGATCTGCACGCTCGACTCACGGCTGGACTGCTTCGGCTTGATGAAGGTTCTTCCCACATAGCCGTTCTTGACAAAGGCTGTTCCGTATGGGATGCCCGATTCCAGCGAATAGCCGAGTGCCGCCGCATTACCGGACTCCGGGACTCCCGTCACGATATCTGCCTCGACCGGCGAATCCATTGCAAGGAACCGCCCTGCCTTAATCCGGCTTGCATATACACTCTCCCCGTCAAAATGGCTGTCCGGTCTTGCAAAATAGATATACTCAAAAACACATCTTGCCTGCTGCTCCTTCGGGATTGCCATCGAACAATCTGATTCGATTCCATCCGGTGTGATCGCAACGACCTCCCCCGGAAGCACATCCCGTACAAAGGTTGCGCCTATGGTGTCAAGCGCACAGGTCTCTGAGGTCACGATATAGGCATTGTCGCGCTTGCCGATGCAAAGCGGCTTAAAGCCATACGGATCCCTTGCGGCGATCAGCTTTCTCGGACTTGCCACAACGAGCGCATACGCGCCCTTCAGCTTCATGCAGGCACGCCGTACCGCTTCCTCCGCCGTCTTGGAATTTAGGCGTTCTCTCGCGATATGGTATGCGATGACCTCCGAGTCGATGGTCGTCTGGAAAATAGCGCCCGTGTACTCTAGCTCCCGTCTTAACTCATTGGCATTGATCAGATTACCGTTGTGCGCCATCGCAAGTGTTCCCTTTACATAGTTGAGCACCAATGGCTGCGCATTCTCTCTTGTGGAAGATCCTGCGGTCGAATAACGGACATGTCCGACACCGATATCACCCTTCATACGCTCCAGATGCTCCGGCGTGAACACTTCGTTGACCAGTCCCATGCCCTTGTGGGAGATCATGTTGCCCCGCGGTCCGTTGGTATCACTGACAGCGATGCCGCAGCTCTCCTGTCCACGGTGCTGCAACGCGAACAACCCGTAGTAAATGGTGGACGCGACATCTCCTCCATCAAAATCATACATTCCGAATACGCCGCATTCCTCATGCAGCGCATCCTCATCTACAAAGCAATCAAAAACTTCATCCTGTTTCATCTGTCTCTCCTTTGACATTTTTACGCACTTTTGTGCTAATCCCCTTAGTCAAAGAAAATCGGTTATCTTGTAAATTCTTTTCCGGTCAAAAGAGCGTATGCCTCTTTGTACTTGTCAACGGTCTTTGCGATAACATCATCCGGAAGCAGGTAATCGCTGTCAGGATTTGCCTTTAACCAGTCTCTTACGAACTGCTTGTCGAAGGACGGCTGGCTCTGTCCCGGCTTATAGCCTTCTACCGGCCAGAAGCGTGAGCTGTCCGGAGTAAGCATCTCGTCTCCCAAAACGACGTTTCCATCCTCGTCCAGACCGAACTCAAACTTGGTATCGGCAATGATAATGCCCTTTGACAGCGCATATTCTGCGCACTTCTTGTAGAGTGCGATCGTGTAATCACGGATCTTCTCTGCATATTCCTGTCCCTTGCCCGGAAAATGCTTCTCAAGAACTTCCACGCTGCGCTCGAAAGAAATATTCTCGTCATGGTCGCCAAGGTCAGCCTTGGTACTCGGTGTGTAGATCGGTTCCGGGAGCTTGTCAGACTCTACAAGTTCCTCCGGAAGTTTAATTCCGCATACGGTGCCATTTTCCTTGTAGCTCGCCCAGCCGCTTCCTGTAATGTAGCCGCGCACGATGCACTCGATCGGGATCATGTTCAGCTTCTTGACCATCATGCTGTTACCGCAGAACTTCTCCTGGCGGAAAAACTCCGGCATATCCTGCGGATCAACGGAAATCATGTGGTTTGCTACAACATCCTGGGTAAAATCAAACCAGAACTTTGACATCTGTGTCAGGATTGCACCCTTGTCTGTCACTTTATTCTTTAAGATCACATCAAAGGCAGAGATACGGTCTGTCGCAACCATGATCAGGTTGTCCCCGTTATCATATACCTCTCTTACTTTTCCTTCTTTGAATGGCTTGTACTCTGTCATCACCCTGTCTCCTTTGTCATGCTTTTTTATTAAAATACATCGTTTAATGCATCTTCCAGTTCATAAAGTACGGTAGTATCGATATCGCCGATCAGATCGTTCCAGTCGCTCTCGTCCGCGTTTCCGATGTCGAAGCTATCCTTTTCATCCACCTTGTCAAAATCAGCGGAATTCTTTGCGTATGCGCTGAGCTCAAAGCCGTCATAGCCAAAGAACTTCGTAACGGTAACGGTCACACCTTTTCTCGAATGCTCGATATTGCCCTTGATCGTGCCAAGCTCCTCGATGCTGATGTTGTAATCACCGGACTTCTCATCGTAGGTTACCTTTGCCAGTGTCTGTCCGGCTGCCTTAAACTTGATTGTCTCCTCGGAGCCGCTCTTCTCGCCCTTCAGCTCAAAATAAGTGTCACCATCATAATTTACTTCCACATTCTGCATACGGTAATCTCCACCTAAGAACAGAATCTCCAGATCATTGCCTTCAATCTCTGTGCGGATGCAGGCAAGCATATTCTTATAGGTGAAAAACTCGATCTCGATATCATCCATACGATCGATTTCTTTCTGCAGCTCGGACACATCGCTCTTAAAGCTGCTCCAGTCGGTCATGGACATCAGATCACCGCTCATCAGATCCCCCATGTAATCCATGTATGTATCGATGATGTTGTTGATGTTGTCCGGAGTGATTGTTGCAAGATATCCTTTACAGCTGCGTTCCTTGCCATCCACCTCGAATTTCTCGGAAGAGATCTTATCGAACTTGATTGCCTTTAATTCTGCTACGATCTCCTTCACATATTTGTCGGTCTCCGCGGTCGTCTTTTTGCCGGATGTAGCGGCAGCAAGCAGATCGTTTAACTGCTGGATCTCGTCGTCATCTGCCATATCGATCAGCATACCGTCATTGTCTGCCGTGTAATAATAGGTAAGCGCCTCATCCAAAATCTCCGGGCAGGCAAGCTGCACCTTTTCTTTGTCAAGCGTTATAAAAGCAGACAGATCGGAAACACCTGCGATATCCATATATGCAGCAAGCTGCTTTTCGTTCTTGTTGCTGCGGTACTCTGCCTTTAAGGACTCTCCCTCGTAAGTCACCTCACCGCCAAGCGTAAAGGTATTTCCGGAAAGAATGTCGATTATGTTAGTATCCTCTAAAATCTGCGGCTGCTCCTTAAAGGTGTTAATCGTTGCAAGTCCGACCTTTGCCTCTTTGCTTAAAAATGCACCGTTCTTTGCACTTACACCAACGGTCGTACCTATCACTGCGATTGCTGCGACCGCTGCGATTGCGATCTTAGCGCCCTTTCCCATTCCCTTCTTGGTTGGCAGCGGCGTGGTATCTACATTTCCGTAGATCGGTTGTCCGGTCATCGGATCGTAAGCGCTGACAGTTCTCTGTGCCGTAACCGGCTGTCCGGTCATCGGATCGAACTTCATCTCCGGTTCACTGCTCTGTGGCTGCACATTCTGCGGCTGGATCGGCTGTCCCGTCATTGGATCAAACTTCATCTCTGGTTCACTGCTCTGTGGCTGCTCGTTCTGCGGCTGGATCGGTTGTCCCGTCATCGGATCGAACTTTACCTCAGGCGCACTGCTCTGCGGCTGCTCATTCTGTGGCTGGATCGGCTGTCCCGTCATCGGGTCGAATTTCATTTCCATAATTAACTCCTCATTCTTTGTCGTATATTTTATTGATTTAACGGATTGCCGCATTTGCAGCAGAATTTGTAGTTTGCATCATTTGGTGCACCACACTTAGAGCAAAAAACGGTCGCCGCATTCGGTGTGGTATTTGCAGACTGCTGATTTCCCAATATCTGCTTTTCCTCCTCATGAAGCTTCTCGATGTTGCGTCTCTGTTCCTCGATCAGATCATACTTGGACTGGATGGTATTTAGGACATCTTCGATGCCTTCCTTATAGTCAACTCCACCCTTCCACTTTTCGTAGATAGACTTTCCCAGATTCTGCTCAAGCATACCGATCTCATTTTCGAGGCTCGTAATATGTGTTTTATATTTCGACTCCTCCATGAAATTGCTTGTCTTCATATTGATTGTGGTAAGTCCCTTCGTCAATGACTCTTTTAAGCCTGCCATTTTCTTTTCCTCCGTTAAGGTTTTTTGGTGTAACCTTTTTTACTATATCACATCATATGTTTGCTATCAAGAAACGATTCCATAGAAAAAAGTCCGGCATAAAACCGAACTTTTTCTATTTTACCTAATGCAATTAGTTCTCATAAACGGTAACTAACTTCTTACCGATCGCATAGCAGGTATAATCTCCCCCATCCTCTGCAAAAGCCATTACGCCCTTGGTAGAAGAAGAAACGGAATATACATCTCCATCAATGCTTACCTTCTTCTTGGATGAATCAGAAGTCTTTGCCTCGTAAAGCTCCTCATCTGCCACAAAATATACCTTACCATCCACATTGTTAAATGCAACGCTTTCAGCCTCATCGCTGATCGTAACTGCCTTCTTGCTGTTCTTGATGTAGTATAAGGTCTGCTCCGCGTAAGAGTACGCATATACCTTCTTCAGATCCGTGCTTGCAACGACGTAGTAGACATCCTCCTCGTCGAACAAAAGCTCCGGCTCTAAATCCTCCTTGAACCTGCTTACCTTGTATACCTTATTGTTGGACACATATACGACAGCAGATCCATCATCTGACATAAGTACACTGCTGACATCGGAGTCGATCTTGACCAGCTCGGTCGCCTTCTTGTTAACCCAGTACAATCTTCCGTCTGCACCGTAGACAACCTGGCCTTTGATGGTGTCATTTAAAAGTGCCACGGTGCTGTCTCCGATATAGCTTGCATAGCAGTTCTGCGGATAGATGACATTGTAGACCTCTGTCTTGGCAAGCTTTTCTTCATCCTTGCCCGGCTTGCAGAAATAGGTGTCGCCATCCTTTGTGAATAAGAACTCTGACAGATCGGAGTTTGCCAAAAAGCTGTATCCTACCTCGGGGGTCACCTTGGACTTGTCCTTGCCGTTGAAGTAGTAAAGGGTACGATCCTGATCGATATAGTAAGCCTTCTTGCCATTGTCGCTGACAGCAACCGGTCTTGCATCGGATTTTGCGATCTTTTCCGGTGCCTTGGAATAGCCTGCAACATAGGTGTCAAACTCACCGTTGTCGTAGTCCTTCTCATAGGCAACACTCTGTCCGCTTGTGGAAATGGTCAGGTAGTCTCCGCTTACATCGGTATCGATCTTGCTGCTCTTTTTCTTGCTTACATTGTAGATATACAGTGTCTGGTGATAGTAATCGTCGTCCTCATTCTCAAGGTATGCAACATACGCGCCGTTTACACCAACTAGGACGCTCGTTACATCCGATCCGATCTTCTCGGTTCCCAGCTTGTCATCTACCACATAGAGGTCACCGTCGTAATCGTTGTAAAGCGTAGCAGAAAGATCTGAGCTTGTGTATACGCTGTATACCTCGTCAAACTCCTTGGTGTTGCCGTTTGCGTCGATAAAGTAGCCGCTTCCAACCGAGGTGGCAGACTTCTTATCTACGGCTACCGCCTTGGAAGATCCGCCGGAGAATGCCGCGATCAGAATAATGACAACCACGATCACTGCTGCGAGGATGCAGGTCTTCTTTGTGCCAAACTTCTTTACGGAATCCGCAATCTTAGATCCCGCATCCGTCTTTTGTGCCTGTGGCTGAGCCGGTGCAGGATTTGAATTGTCCTGCGCGGTGGTATTGTTTACAGGCTGCGCATTGCTGCCTGCTGCTGTCTGGCTTTCTCCTGCATTGTTATCAGAGGCTGCATTCGCTTCGGCATTCTCCTGCGGCTGCTGCGCTGCCGGAGCGTTATCCTGCGCTGCCCCTGCTTCCGGTGCATTGTTTGTTCCGCACATCGGGCAGAAAATACTGCCCTCCGCTAACGGTGCTCCACAATTTTTACAAAACATTTTCTTAATCCCCTTTTCTTATGTGTTCTCGTCCTTATTTAACGATCAGTGATTTTCCGGTCATTTCCTTCGGCTGCTCGATTCCCATGATCTCAAGCAAGGTCGGTGCGATATCTGCAAGGCATCCGCCCTCACGCAGCTTCCAGGAAGGATCTGCATTTACCAGAATGAACGGAACCGGATTGGTCGTATGTGCGGTGTGTGGCTCGCCCGTCTCATAGTCGATCATCTTCTCTGCGTTTCCGTGGTCAGCGCAGATAAAGAGAACTCCTCCAACCTCTTTTACTGCCGCAACTGCATCCCCTACAAGGCTGTCGATACGCTCTACTGCTGCAATGGCAGCCGGGATAACTCCGGTATGGCCTACCATATCCGGGTTTGCAAAGTTGATAACGATCACATCATATTTGTCGGACTTGATCGCCTCTACCAGATCCATTCCAACCTCCGGGGCACTCATCTCCGGCTTTAAGTCGTAGGTTGCAACATCCTTCGGGGAGTTGACAAGCAGACGTGCCTCATCGATGTTCGGCTCCTCCACGCCACCGTTAAAGAAGAAGGTAACATGTGCATATTTCTCGGTCTCTGCCAGACGAAGCTGTGTCTTGCCGTGCTTTGCAAGAACCTCGCCGAAGGTATTGACGATCTCTTCCTTTGCGAAAGCGATCTTCTTATTCGGGATCGTCTCGTCATAATCCTTAAAGCATACATAGCAAAGCGGAATGAACGGACGCTCAAATCCGGTAAACTTGTCATCGCAGAATGCGCGGGTGATCTCTCTTGCACGGTCCGGACGGAAGTTAAAGAAGATAACGGAATCGTTTTCCTTTACAACGGAAAGCGGCTTTCCTGCCTCATCCGTGATAACAGTAGGAAGAACGAACTCATCTGTCACATTGGCAGCGTAAGAATCCTCCATTGCCTTTACTGCGCTTGTCGCCTGAACGCCCTCGCCCTTAGTCAGGGAATCGTAAGCCTTCTGGACACGATCCCAGTTGTTATCACGATCCATCGCATAGTAACGTCCGGAAAGGGATGCAATCTTGCCTACGCCAAGCTCAGCCATCTTGCTCTCAAGCTGCTCGATATACTCCTTGCCGGAAGCCGGAGGTGTATCACGTCCGTCTAAGAAAGCATGTACATATACCTTGGAGAGACCGTTCTTCTTTGCCATCTCAAGCAGTCCGTACAGATGTGTGATGTGGCTGTGTACACCACCATCGGAAAGAAGTCCCCACAGATGAAGATCGGAGTCGTTCTTCTTGCAGTTTTCCATTGCCTCAAGCAGCACCTTGTTCTCAAAGAACGTGCCGTCTGCAATATCTTTGGTGATACGGGTAAGATCCTGATAAATAATGCGTCCTGCACCGATATTCATATGCCCTACCTCAGAGTTACCCATCTGTCCGTCCGGAAGACCGACAGCAAGACCTGATGCAGCACCCTTTACAAACGGGTACTCCTTCATCAATTTGTCCATGACCGGGGTGTTTGCCAATGCGATCGCATTGCCCTCTGTGCGGTCATTTAATCCATAGCCATCCAATACCATCAAAACAACTGGTTTCTTGCTCATATTTTTATCCTCGCTTCCTGTAACGCCAATTTTCTGGCATTTTATTTTATATGAAACATGGTTTGAAACTACACCATATTCTATTTTACATTCCCGACAATGTCAATACTATTGCCCTCTAAATCCACGTCCCCGTGACGGCTTCGGTATTTCTGTCCGGATTGGTACAAAAGCGCGGGCAGCCCTTCCGTCTCCTGCCCTTCCCCGATATCGCACAGTGTGCCATCCTCCGAGATTCCGACACCGGAGGACAGATCCGCAATATACTTATAGAACTCCTCCTGCTGCTTTTGTCCGGTGAGCAGTGACACGGTAAAGTCTTTCTGTTCACAGGGCAGAAGGCTTACGTTCAAGGCACCATCCTTTTGGATCGTCAGGTGTGCGATCGACGTATAGAGCGCTCCATCCGAAAACCAGAAGTTTCCAAGGCTGTAAAGAACCGGCTTGCCGTCGATAAACGTGCCGCCCTGCAGCCGGTGCGCATGTCCGCCGATCACCACGTCCGCCCCCGCATCTGTATACAATTCTGCCAGCGCGCGCTCGTCCGCATCCGGGTAGAGATTTCCCTCCGTCCCCCAGTGGACATACGCGATCACATAGTCACTGTTTGCCTTTGCCTCCCTGATCCGGCTTACAAACAGCTCCGGATTCAAGGTCTTAAGCACTCCTGCAGAGTCCTCCGTGGCTTCTTTCGTGTATCTGTGATAACGCTCGATCTGTGTCGCCGATACGATCGCGATCTTGCGCCCGTTTGCTACAAAATACGGGATCTTGGAAGCCTCCGCAAGATTCTTTCCCGCACCTACATACGAGATGTTTTCATCCTTTAATACCGCAAGTGTATCGAGAAGTGCGTCTTCACCATAATCCCATGTATGATTATTTGCAAGTGAGACAATATCGATTCCCATTTTTTTGTAATACCGAACGCGCAGCGGATCTGCCCGGAACACATAGCTTTTTTCCTCCAGAGCCGTCCCCCGGAGGCTTAGCGTAAATTCGTTGTTTGCCATCGCGATATCCGCGGAGGACAATTCCTCTAAGATTTCCCCGGAGATACAGTTTTCCAGCATGCCACCGCGCTCGTCCAGCACCCGCATGGTGTCCCAGTTCTCATCAAAGTTGATATCCCCGATAAAATCCATCGTGATGGTATCCTCATCAGCACAGTCGATCCATCTTACATTTGAAAGCAGATACGATGCGTAGCCGGTATCCCTGCAATATTCCATCCACAGCGCATGGATCGAGTGCTCCGTAACCATATACCAAAGCTCTGCCGTTGCCTGCTCCACACCATCCGCAAGACTTTGAAGCGCTTCATCCCCATAAGTGTTCTGCACCCACAGCAGAAAGCTCTCATCCACCGCATAGCCTGCAAAAAAGTTCTGTGTTCCTGCTGCAAGGATCGCCTCTATCTGCTCCTGCATATCGGCATGTGCCGGGATCTGCTGCTCTTTTTCATATAAAGTTGTCTCCTGTGGTTCTTCTGTAACCACATCCTCTGCTGTGCTGTCCTGTGTGTCAGGCAGGGCGGATTCCGAGAGCACTTCCGTGCCGGTAGTTTCCATTCCCTGCGCCCTGATCCACAAGCCTCCCGATACGAGAGCAGCCGCAAGAAGTGCACCTGTTATGCACCTGATCCTGATTTTTTTCATAGAAAACGCATCTCACAATAGTTTTTTTCATTTATATAAGAATGCACGTCCATTTATGCATGACAAAATATCCCATTTATATACCTTATTATACATATTTTTACATAGATTGCACCATTTTATAGGAAAAGAAATTTCCTATAAAGCGAAAAAAGACCACTCCGCTTCGCTTATCTGCAAAACAGAATGGTCTTTTCTATGTGATTGTATGTTTCTTAGGAAACAGCCTCTTACTTGTAGTTGACGATCTTGCCGAAGTCAGCCTTTAAGCTAGCTCCGCCAACCAGTCCGCCATCGATGTCAGCCTTAGCGAAAAGCTCTGCTGCATTTCCTGCGTTTACAGATCCGCCGTACTGGATACGAACAGACTCTGCGGTTGCATCATCATACATCTCGCGGATGCAGTCACGGATCGCGCCGCAGACTTCCTGTGCCTGATCAGAGGTAGCGGTCTTTCCGGTTCCGATTGCCCAGATCGGCTCATAAGCGATCACAAGGTTCGCAACATCGCTTGCTGCTACGCCTGCAAGATCAGACTTGATCTGAAGACGGATCCAGTCAAGGGTAACACCCATCTCTCTCTGCTCAAGAGTCTCTCCACAGCAAAGGATCGGGGTAAGTCCGGCTTCGATTGCCTTCTTAACCTTCTTGTTTAAAAGAACGTCATCCTCTTTGAAGTAATCACGTCTCTCGGAATGTCCGATTACAACGTACTTAACGCCTGCATCAACAAGCATCTCTGCGGAGATTTCTCCGGTGTAAGCACCCTTCTCCTCAAAGTACATATTCTCGGCGCCAACCTGTACGTTGGTTCCCTTAACAGCCTCTACAACCGGTACAATATCGATTGCAGGAACGCAGTATACAACGTCAACATCGTCAGATACTACGAGTGGCTTTAACTCTTCAACTAACTTTACAGCCTGGCTTGGAGTCATGTTCATCTTCCAGTTGCCGGCTACGATTTTTCTTCTTGCCATTTTCTTATCTCCTAACAATTACTTATCATCTGCTGCTGCTACGCCCGGAAGAACCTTGCCCTCTAAGAACTCCAAGGAAGCTCCGCCACCGGTAGAGATATGGCTCATCTTGTCAGCAAGTCCCATCTGGTTTACTGCTGCTGCGGAATCACCACCACCGATAATGGTTGTAGCGTCTGCCTTTGCAAGTGCCTCAGCAACTGCAAGTGTTCCTGCTGCAAGAGTAGGATTCTCAAATACACCCATCGGTCCGTTCCATACAACGGTCTTTGCAGAAGCAACTGCATCTGCGAAAAGCTCGCGGGTCTTTGGTCCGATATCGCATCCCTCGCGGTCTGCCGGAATGTTCTCAACATCAACGGTAGTAGTCTCAACCGGAGCATCGATCGGGCTTGGGAAATCAGCGATGGTAACAGCGTCAACCGGAAGAAGGAGCTTCTTGCCAAGCTTCTCTGCCTTAGCCATCATATCCTTGCAGTAATCGATCTTGGTATCGTCTAACATAGACTTACCGATCTCGTATCCCTTTGCCTTTAAGAAGGTGTATGCCATACCACCACCGATGATGAGGGTATCAGCCTTCTCAAGAAGATTGTCGATAACAGCAAGCTTGTCTGCTACCTTTGCGCCGCCGAGGATTGCTACGAACGGACGAACCGGGTTCTCAACTGCGTTGCCAAGGAAATCGATCTCTTTCTGCATCAGGTATCCAACTACGTTCTCTCCGCCCTTTGCGGTGATGAACTTTGTTACACCCTCAACAGAAGCGTGTGCTCTGTGGGAAGAACCAAACGCGTCACATACATATACATCAGCAAGATCCGCAAGCTCCTTAGAGAACTGCTCGCCGTTCTTGGTCTCCTCTGCTCCACGGAAACGTGTATTCTGAAGAAGAACAACATCTCCTTCCTTCATAGCGTTTACTGCTGCGGTAGCTGCCTCTCCGGTTACGTTGTAATCGGAAACGAATGTTACCTCTTTGCCAAGCTTCTCAGAAAGTCTCTTTGCAACCGGTGCTAAAGACTCGCCCTCGTTTGGTCCATTCTTAACCTTTCCAAGGTGAGAGCAAAGGATAACCTTTCCACCGTCGTTCAACAGCTTCTGGATGGTAGGAAGTGCTGCAACGATACGGGTATCATCTGTGATCACGCCCTCTTTGAGCGGTACGTTAAAATCACATCTTACCAGAACTCTTTTGCCCTTTACGTTGATATCATCAACGGACTTCTTGTTTAATGACATATTCATGTCCTCCTTCATTATATTCTTCAAGTGGTGTTTCCGAAAGCTGCGCATCCCCCCGGAATTACCAGCTTTAAAGCGTATCAAAAAAGGCCCGGTCCATCCGGACCGGACCCTTTCAAATGCTATTTACATTCTATTTTGTTCTGAGACAGATTAAGCTAACTCAGAGAAGTACTTGATTGTACGAACCATCTGAGAGGTGTAGCTGTTCTCGTTGTCATACCAAGAAACAACCTGTACAAGATTATCCTCGCCAACCATGGTCTGGGTTGCATCGAAGATTGAACCATAGGTGCTTCCTACGATATCAGAAGATACGATCTCATCCTCGTTGTATCCGAAGGACTCGGTAGAAGCTGCCTTCATAGCTGCGTTGATCTCTTCCTTGGTTACAGACTTCTCAACAGTTGCTACAAGGATTGTGGTAGATCCGGTAGGGGTAGGAACACGCTGAGCAGATCCGATAAGCTTTCCTTTCAGCTCTGGGATAACAAGACCGATTGCCTTTGCAGCTCCGGTAGAGTTAGGAACGATATTAACAGCACCTGCGCGGGATCTTCTTAAGTCACCCTTTCTCTGTGGTCCGTCAAGGATCATCTGATCTCCTGTGTAAGCATGTACGGTTGTCATGATACCAGACTTGATTCCAGCAAGATCGTTAAGAGCCTTAGCCATTGGTGCTAAGCAGTTTGTTGTACAAGAAGCTGCAGAAATGATCTGATCGTCTGCGGTAAGTGTTGTGTGGTTTACATTGTAAACGATGGTCTTAAGATCGTTTCCTGCTGGTGCAGAAATAACAACCTTACGAGCTCCTGCATTGATATGAGCCTGAGCCTTCTCTTTGCTTGTATAGAATCCAGAGCACTCTAATACAACGTCTACTTTTAACTCACCCCATGGGCAATTATTTGCATCCGGGAAAGCGTAGATCTTAATGGTCTGTCCATTAACAGTGATAGAATCCTCGCCAGCAGATACGGTATCTGCTAATGCGTACTTACCCTGAGATGAATCATACTTTAATAAGTGTGCAAGCATCTTTGGGCTTGTTAAATCGTTGATTGCTACTACTTCGTATCCCTCTGCTCCGAACATCTGTCTGAAAGCAAGACGACCGATACGGCCGAATCCGTTGATAGCTACTCTTACTGCCATGTTTTAATTCCTCCTAGAATTGTAAATATATTATGGGAACAGTATTCCCAAGCTTTCTCTATTTTACATAATAATCTCGGAAAGTTCAAGCCCTTTTTCTCAGATTGTTAATTTTTTCACTAGGGCTGTATATTTTCTTCCAGATACTGTGTAATTCCGCCGCAAAGCTGCTTTGCAAGCTCCTCCAAAAAAGTCTCCGACTGCAGATTCCTGCGGTCCGATTTGTTCGTCAAAAAGCCTACCTCCACCAGTGCCGCCGGCATGGACGTATTGCGAAGCACATAAAGGTCGGATTCCATCGTCTTTCTTATCGTTGTGATTGCGGAATCCTGAAGCTCATCATGCAGATTGGTTGCAAGCGTCTTACCTCCGGCCGCGCCCTTCTGATAGTGGACGGTAATTCCCTCGATTGAGGAATCTCCCGGATATGAATCCACATGAATGCTTATGTATGCGTCCGCACCTGCATTCTCCGCAGCCTCCACGCGCCGGTTCAGATAGACAAACGTATCGTCATCCCGGATCATCTCCACGTTAACGCCCGCGCTCTCCAGCTCGTCCCGAAGCAAAAGCGCCAGCTTAAGATTAATGTCCTTTTCCAACATTTCCCCATAAGCGCAGCCCTGATCCTTACCGCCGTGTCCCGCGTCTATGACAACCACCAGACCGTCCTTGCTGACAGGTTCCGGCTCCACCTTCTGCGTCCCATCGGGTGTTTCCGTCACTTCTTCGGTCTGCGTCTCCTCTGCAAAAGTGCTATCCTGCTGCACCTCGGTGTCCACATTGCCGTCCGTCATGGTCTCCCGGTCCCTGCTTCCTATAAAAATAAGAGCCGCCAGCACCGCCGCACACAGGACTGCGATCAGCACCCTCTTACGAATCTGCTGCTGCCGCTGTCTTTTCCGCAGACTCTGTTTTTTCTTAAGACTTCTATTCGTCATCGCATGTATACTCTCCCAACTTTTTATAACACACACCTAAGGGTGCATGCAATAAAAACAGCACATTTTGCAGGCGAAGTTCTTCCTTTTTTTACTTTATAAGGCTATAATGAACCAAAGAGTACTTTCTGCTGGCCAAGGATAAGGAATGGAATTCCGGGCAAATCCTGAGCACACGACGTTCCGCTGGTTGCCGGACAGCCAGACTCCTATAACCGATTTTTACAGAAGGGAGATTTTTATATGCTTTGGGATACTCACATGCACTGCCACTATTCCGGCGACAGTGATGCCTCTCCGGAGTCCATGATCCGGGCCGCCCTCGAAAAAGGACTTGACGGCATCTGCTTTACGGATCATCTGGATCTGGATTACCGGGAAGAACTGGGATTGTTTTCGCTGGATTTTGACTCTTACCAGAAAGAGATCCGGCAGCTTATCGACCGTTACGCCGACCGGCTTTCAATTCGCTGGGGCATCGAGCTCGGACTTCAGCCGCATGTCAAGGAGGAAAACCGCGCCATCACACAGTCCTATCCCTTTGATTTTGTCATCGGCTCGTCCCATTGCGTCGACTGCATGGATATCTATTACCCTGCATACTATGAGGGCAAGACGGAAAAGGAGGCTTACCGCCACTACTTCGAGGCGGTTCTTTCCAATGTCCTCTCCGATGCGGATTACGATGTCTACGGACACCTTGACTATGTTGTTCGCTATGGGCCGAACAAAAATCAGTTCTACACTTACCGTTCCTACGCCGATATCATTGACGAGATCCTGCGCGAGCTGATTGCCCGCGGCAAGGGAATTGAGATCAACACTGCCGGATTTAAGTATGGACTCGGTCACCCGAATCCGACCGAGGATATCCTGCGGCGTTACCGCAGTCTCGGCGGCGAGATCATCACGATCGGTGCCGACGGTCACAGACCGGAGCATGTCGCTTATGACTTTGCAAAGGTGCCTGCAATCCTGCGCGATGCGGGATTTACCTACTACACCGTTTTTACCCAGAGGGAGCCTGCATTTCTTCCGCTCCCTTAGCAATTTCTATAAAGTAAAAAAAGACGTTTTCCTGCCTTTTGTTGCAGGAAAACGTCTTTTTTCTAGTTATGTCTGCGGTCAAGCTTCTTGGAAAGCATCATACCGATTCCCTGAAGAATCTGAACCAGTACGACCAGTATAACGATCGTCACGATCATGATGTCCGTCTCATAGCGGTAATAACCGTAACGGATTGCAATATCTCCAAGTCCGCCGCCGCCAACAACTCCTGCCATTGCAGAGTAGCCGAGGATTGTTCCGATTGCGATCGTCACACCAACAAGTAGTGAGGTTCTCGCTTCCGCGAGCAGTACCTTCCATATAATCGTAAAGGTTCCTGCTCCCATGCTCTGTGCAGCCTCGATCACGCCCTTGTCCACTTCCTTTAAGGAGGACTCCACCATGCGTCCGATAAACGGTGCCGCCGCGATCGTAAGCGGTACGATTGTCGCAACCGCGCCATAGCTCTGTCCGACGATCAGCTTGGTAAGCGGCATAACCAGAATGAGGAGGATCAAAAACGGGATGCTTCGGGTAAGGTTTACGATAAAGTCCAGAATCCGGTATACGACCGCATTCGGTCGGATTCCATCCTTGTCGGTGACTGCGAGCACGATTCCCATCGGAAGCCCGATCAGATACCCGAAAAAGGTGGAAAGTAACGTCATATATAAAGTTGCTGCCGTTCCCTCTAACAGCATGTTTCTAATTGTTTCATCCAACAATGGAATCCACCTCCTCTACTCCGAGATTTTTTTCTTTGAAGTATGCAATCATTCCATCCGCGATCTTTTCCTCCTCCGGAAGCTGTAGGATCATCTCGCCCTCCGCATTTCCATTGATTGTGCGCGTGTTGGCATAAAGAATGTTAAGCGGGGTATGGTATTCCAGGATCACATTTCCGATCAGCGGCTCAAACGCCGTCTTTCCATCGAAGGTTACACGGATCATGCGCTTTCCGTTCATCTGTGTCACATACGCAAAGTCATTAAAGATCAGCTTCTTTGCCGCCTCTGTCTTTGGTGCGCGGAACAGCTCCTCCACCGATCCGATCTCCGCGATCCTGCCGTGGTCAAGCACCGCAACCTTGGTGCAGATCTCCTGGATGACCGCCATCTCATGCGTTATGACAACGATCGTGATGCCATATTTCTGATTGATCTCTTTTAACAGGGACAGAATCGACTTGGTCGTCTGCGGGTCGAGTGCGCTCGTTGCCTCATCGCAAAGCAGGATCTTTGGGCTGCTTGCAAGCACTCTTGCGATTGCAACACGCTGCTTCTGTCCGCCGGACAGCTGCGAAGGGTATGCCTTTTCCTTGTCACTTAACCCGACAGTCTCCAAAAACTGCCGTGCGCGCTCTCTTGCTTCTTTCTTACGCACGCCCGCGATCTCCAGCGGAAAGCATACATTGTCCAGCACATTTCTTTGCATGAGCAGATTGAAATGCTGGAAGATCATTCCAATCTCCTGCCGTTTTTTCCGCAGCTCCCACTCCTTTAGCTTCATAATGTCCTTGTCGTCGACAAAAATTTCGCCTTTGTCCGGCTTTTCAAGCAGATTCAGGCAGCGTACCAGCGTACTCTTTCCGGCTCCGGAAAGACCGATGATTCCAAAAATGTCTCCCTTTTCAATGGAAAAGCTGACATCTTTTACCGCGTCTACCGTGCCCTCGCTCGTCTGAAACGTCTTGCTGATATTTATCGCGCGAATGATTTCTTCCATGCGTATTCTCTCTTTCTAAATAATTAAAATCCCGTTGCGTAACGCGCACACTCACAAAAGTACCGTCCGTACCGCGCTTTCACAACGTGCAAAAGTGTGCGTTAGGCGCACACTTTTACGTTCGGTATGGTTCGTTTAGTTGAATGGGATTACTGCTCCATCGTAGGTTTCATTGATATAGTTGGTAATCTCATCAGACTTTAAGGTCTCGACCAATGCCTGAATTGCTTCGCTATTCTCGTTGCCTTCCTTTACTGCGATGACATTTACATAAGTCTTTGCAGCTTCGGAATCGGATGTCTCATAAGCGATGGAATCCTTTGCTACGGAAAATCCTGCCTGAAGTGCATAGTTGCCATTCAATACAACAAATGCGACCTCATCCTTTACTCTGGCTACCTGTGCAGCCTCAAGCTCCTGGATCTTGATATTCTTCGGATTACTCTCGATATCCTTTACGGTTGCGCTAAGTCCTGCGCCATCCTTTAAAGTAATGATTCCGTTATCCTGTAACAGAAGCAGCGCTCTTGCCTCGTTGGTGGTATCGTTTGGTACTGCGATGGTATCTCCATCTGCAAGATCATCCAGTGAGCTCTTTGTTCCCGGATAGATTCCGAATGGCTCGTAGTGGATGCCTCCTGCGTTTACTAAGTGTGTTCCCTTCTCCTCATTGAAGTTGTCAAGGTAAGGAATGTGCTGGAAATAGTTTGCGTCAAAATCGCCGCTCTCTACTACAAGGTTTGGCTGTACATAATCATCAAATACGGTTACTTCCAGATCCCAGCCCTTTGCTGCCAGAAGCGGAGCTGCCTGTTCAAGGATCTCAGCATGTGGAGTTGCGCTTGCTGCAACCTTGATGGTTCCCTTCGTCTCTACCTGCTGTGCATCATCTGCTGCTGTATCATCTGCTGTGCCTTCTACTACACCACCCTCTACTACGAGGCTGTCAATGTCAACAGAGCTTCCGTATACCGGCTCAAGGGTTGCCTTGTAATCTGCATGGAAGAACTGCTCATCTGCAAGTGCCTTGATCTCATCATTGATCCATGTCAATAAGGTTTCATTTCCTTTTGATACTGCCGGGGCAATGGTGTCCAGGTTACCGATGGATTCAATTCCTACGCTGAATCCGTCATTCTGTAATGCCCATGCAAGAACTTCGGTGTTATCTGTGGAGAATGCATCTCCTCTTCCGTCTAACAGTGCGTTGTATGCCTCAGTATACTGGTCAAACTTAACCAGCTCGATATCCGGGTAGTTCTCTGAGAAATAAGTCTCTGCTGTGGTTCCCTTTGTAACGATCAGCTTCTTGCCGTTTAACTCATCCGCAGATGTGATCAGAGCGCTGTCCGGTGATACAACACCAAGTGCCACCTTCATGTAAGGAAGTGCGAAGTCAACGGATTCCGCTCTCTCTGCGGTTACGGTGAAGTTTGCAAGGATAATATCTACCTTGCCGGATTTTAAATACTCAACGCGGTTTGCTGCGTCCGTAGATACATACTCTACTTCCACGCCCAGATCCTTTGCCAGTCTGTCGCCAAAATAAATATCGTATCCCTGATAATCTCCATTCTCATCTACATAACCGAATGGATTTTTGTCGCTGAAAACGCCGATCTTGACCGTTCCGCTCTCTTTGATCTCGTCAAGGGTACGGTAAACAACATTTCCATCGCCTGCATCGGAAGTCTTATCTGAGCCGCCACAGCCCACAAAAGCTCCCAATGCCAAAACAAGTGCCAGTAATAATGTCAGAATCTTTTTCATGCTTTTTCTCCTCCTCTTGCATAAATAAATGTATTCAAAAACCGTCTTGCACGATCGGTTTCTGGCTGTGTGAAAAATTTTTCCGGCGGAGCCGCTTCTACGATTTTTCCGCCATCTAAGAAAATGATCTTGTCTGCAACCGCTCTCGCGAATTGCATCTCATGTGTCACGATAAGCATCGTGTAACCCTCTGCCGCGAGTTCTACGACAACATCCAAAACCTCTCTGACCATCTCCGGGTCGAGTGCTGCCGTGATCTCATCCATAAGAAGGATCTCCGGTTTTAAGATGAGCGCCCGCACGATCGCGACACGCTGCTTCTGCCCGCCGGACAGTTGTCCGGGATATGCATCCTTTTTGTCCAAAAGCCCGACACGGTCAAGTAACTTTTCCGCTTCCTCGATTGCTTCTTTCTTTTGTCTGCCCTGCACCTTAACGGGGCCTAAAATAATATTGTCAAGCACACTCATGTGTGGAAACAGTTCGTAATTCTGGAAAACCATTCCGATCTTCTGTCTGACCCTGGGCCAGTTGGTTCTGCTTTGTGTGATCACTTCTCCATCTAAAAGTATCTGCCCGGACTGAATCTGCTCCAGCCCGTTCATACATCGAAGGAAGGTGCTTTTCCCGCATCCGGAGGGTCCGATCACCACGATCACCTCTCCCTTATGTAAGGAAAGGGAAACATCACTTAGCACTTCTCCCTCGCCATAATTTTTACTGATATGCTTTGCTTCCAGTACAACCGGCTGTTCTGCCATATCCTCACCTCATTTTCTTGGAAGTCGTTATTGTCTGTAATTTGCAGCCTAGGCTGCTTTCCATTTTTTCTCCAGATGCTTTGCTGCCAGCGAGATCGGCCAGCAGGTGAAAAAATATAGGAAGAAAATCGCTCCGTATATCCACAACGCTGCATCCGGAACCGTGTACCGGTTCGCCTCGATGATCTGCTGTGCAACCTTTAGCACCTCGACCACTCCGATCAGTGCAACCAGCGAAGTCGTTTTTATCATTCGTGTTGTCAGGTTGATTGCCAGCGGGATCAGTCTCGTCACGATCTGTGGGATAATGACGTATCTGTATACCTGCTTTTGCGTAAGCCCGACTGCTGCACCGCTCTCGTATTGATGCTTCGGGATGGAGATAAGTGCACCACGCACCAGATCTCCCATCTCTGCGGTTCCCCACAGTGTGAACACGATCACCGCGCTCAGCTCTCCGGATAGGTTCAGCCGGAATGATCTCGCCAGCCCGAAAAATACCAAAAACAGTAGCACAAGCTGTGGCATGATCCGGACAAATTCCAGATAGATCTTTGTCAGTGCCTTTGTGACCGGGTTCTTAACGGTCATCAGCATTCCAAGCAGGATACCGAACATGATCGACAGTGCAACCGCGATCAGTGAGATCCGGATCGTAATCCATAGTCCGTATAGAAGTCTTGCGAAGTTGTTTCCCATGAACAGAACTCTAATTCCCAAATCCTGCATACCGTAACCTCCTCTCCAGTACCGTTGCCAGTATCGTAATCGGTAACAGTATGATCAGATATGCAGCCACCAGCATGAGCAGCGCTTCATCTGTCTTGTAGTAGAGACCTATGAGATCCTTTGCCACATACATCAGATCTGCCAGCGCCACAACGCTGAATACGGATGTCTCTTTTATCAGGAACACCATGTTTGCACATAGTGCCGGGACTGATACGGACAATGCCTGCGGAAGAACCACATATCTTACGATCTGGCTTCTTCTCATTCCGAGTGCCAGTGCCGATTCCTCCTGTCCTTTGTCCACCGCTTCAATCCCGCTTCGGAATGCCTCCGCCATGTAACTGCCTCCTAAGAAGCAGAGCCCGATGATCGCACAGCCCTTGGAGCTGATGCTGATGCCTGCTTTCGGTAATCCAAAGTATAACAAAAACAGTTGTACCAGAAGCGGTGTGTTGCGGGATAACTCGATGTATATGGCTGCGATCGTTTTTAGTACCGGTACTTTAAAATACTGAATACAGGCGATCAGAAGTCCTACCACCAGTGAAAGTGCGATTCCGATCAGACCAATGCTAAGTGTCAGCCCCGCCGCCTTGACGTATAGCGGTGTGTATTCAGCTATAAACTGCGTATCCATCTTGTCGCTTCCTTTCCGGTTGATCGAATCTTCCTTTTTCCTACTGCATCGGTAGGTTTTATTTTTCTCTCATTATATGTATCCGGGCTGCTATTGTAAAATTCTTAAACTTTATAGCTAGTTATAGTTTGTTTCTATAACGAAACAAAGAGTCACTTTGTGACTCTTTGCGCGCCCGTGTGGGCACGCAAGTGCATCTTCAGCTCCACACGGGTCGCATCCCTGCGGAGCATTTTTGCTTTATAGGAAAAGGAATTTCCTATAAAGCAAAAAAACTGCCAGCCACATCCCGTGACTGACAGCTTTTTATTTTAATGCCTTGTCTTCGTATTTGGATAGCTCCTCGATGTACTTCTTTCCGAGAGAGCTTATCATGACACCCTTGCGGGAAAGATATCCGATCGTCATAGTCTCGTCCGAATGCAGGCGCACCGCACAGTAATCCGAACCGTTTAATTCTTCACAGATGATACCGGAGCAAAGCGTGTAACCGTTTAGACCTACCATGAGATTTAACAGAGTGGCACGGTCGCTGGCGCGGATCAACTGCTTATAGTGGTAAGTGCTGAGCACCTCCTCCGCAAAATAGAAGGAATTGTTCTTCCCCTGGTCGAATGCCAGACACGGGTACTCCTCCAGTTCCTCCAGTGTGATTTCCTCCCGGTCTGCGAGCGGATGTCCTTTCCACATGTAGACGTAAATGTGGCAGTCGAGGATCGGGTGGAACACCAGCCCGTTTTCCGCAAACAGCTTGTTTAACACCTTCTGGTTAAATTCGTTGAGATAGAGGATTCCGATCTCACTCTTGAAATTCTTGACATTCTCGATAACCTCGTAGGTCTTCGTCTCATAAATCGCGAACTCGTACTCATCAATTCCGAACTGTTTGACCATCTCCACAAACGCCTTTACCGCAAAGGTATAGTGTTGCGTTGACACACCGAATTTCTTTTTGATGCTGCCCTTATCGATGTACTTTGTCTCGATCAGTCCGTATTGCTCTACGACCTGCCGCGCATAGCCGATAAACTCCTCTCCCTCGGTCGTGGTAAATACGCCCTTATTGTTACGGATGAATACCTCGATCCCGATCTCCTCCTCCAGCTCCTTGATTGCCGAGGAAAGGCTCGGCTGGGAGATAAACAGCTTTTTTGCAGCTTTATTCATGGATTTGGATTCTGCTACCGTAATAATATATCGCAACTGTGTCAGTGTCATAGCCCATTCCGCCCTTTTTCGTCTTAATTGGTTCTGCTGTCGTAATCATCCAAAAACTGATAGGTCATATCATCCTTGTGATAGCCGATCACTGTTTTCAGATTGATGTTCTTTACGCTGTTGAAGATATTGATGTCGATCACATCGCTGACCTTACGGAACTGTGCGATCAGCTCCTTCATTTCATCACGCTTTGAGCCTCTGCCGCCACCGCAGGTCGCACAATTCTCGGTAAAACGGCAGGCACACTGTATAAAATGCAGTCCGTTGTAATCGCGCCATGCCTTTATCGCATCTTCCTTGACTAAATACATCGGGCGGATCAGTTCCATCCCCTCAAAATGCTGGCTGTGCAGCTTCGGCATCATCGTTTCCACCTTGCCGCTATATAACATTCCCATCAGGATCGTCTCAATCACGTCATCGAAGTGATGTCCAAGCGCGATCTTATTGCAGCCAAGCTCTTTTGCCTTTGCATAGAGATAGCCTCTGCGCATGCGCGCGCACAGATAGCATGGGTTATGGTCGATCGTTGCCACCGTGTCAAAAATATCACTGTTGAATACCGTAAGTGGAATGCCAAGGAGCTTTGCATTGTCCTCTATGATCTTCCAGTTGTCCGCATTGTATCCCGGATTCATTACCAGAAAAACCGCCTCAAACGGCACTTTGCCGTGGCGCTGCAGCTCCTGGATCAGCTTTGCTAAAAGCATTGAATCCTTACCGCCGGATATGCACACTGCAACCTTGTCGCCCTCGTTGATCAGCTTATATTCATTCAGCGCGCGGGTAAACGGGCGCCACACGGTCTTTTTAAACTTCTTGATGATGCTGCGCTCGATCTCTGCTGTCTTTTCCCTGCGCGCCTCCTCGGACGCACTCTCCATATACCGGTTGAGCGTCAGCTTTAAATACGCACGGTATCCTCCGTCCACATTGACCGCATCGTAGCCGGCTTCCTCTAAGTCCTCCGTATAACCGCGGCTGCGCTCGCCGGTGTGGCACATCAGATAGATGGTCTTATCCTTTGGAATGCGATCCATATTTTCTTCAAACACATCCATCGGAATGCTGACCGCACCCGGAAATGTCCCACGCTCATATTGTTCCTGCGGACGGATATCGACCACGCAACAGGTGTCCTTATTTATCTGTTCCAATTCTTCGATCGTAATGCTTTTCATTTTTGTTCCGATACCTCTCTTTGGTTGTTCTAAGCGATTATACTATGGAATGCGTGGTTTTTCAAGAAACTGCTGCCAGTCTGGGCAAACAGGTTGACTTTCTCTTTCCACCGATTTACATTATTATCAGATAGCCACAAAAATTATGTTGCTTAACCGCATTTTATATAAGGAGATTTTTACTATGCTTCAGAAAATAAAGAATTTTTCCATCATCACGATCAGCGTTGTCATCATGGCGATCGGTGTCTACTATTTTAAGTTCCCGAACAACTTCTGTTTTGGCGGTGTAACAGGCGCGGCAGTCGTTTTTGCAAAGCTTATCCCGGTATCTGCGAGCAGCTTTTCCTTCATCGTCAATATGGTGCTCTTAGTGCTCGGCTTTGCCTTCCTCGGAAAGGACTTTGCGCTCCGCACAACCTACGCGACGGTTCTTTTGTCCGCGCTGCTCCTGATCTTAGAAAAGTTTCATCCGCTGACACATCCACTCTCCAACGAGCCGATGCTTGAGCTTGTCTTTGCGATCGCACTCCCTGCGATTGCCTCCGCACTGCTCTTCTATGAGGGTTCCTCCAGCGGTGGAACTGATGTCATTGCAATGATTGTCAAAAAGTACACCCATGTCCAGGACATCGGGATTGCACTTTTCATTACCGACCTGATCATGATCATCATCGCCTGCTTTGTCTTTGACATCAAGACCGCACTGTATTCCTTTGTTGGTCTGACGCTGAAATCCTTTTTGATTGATGCGATCATTGAAAGTATCATGCTGCGCAAATCTGTTATGATCACCTGCGAAGACAAGGATGCCATCTGCCGTTTCATCACGGAAAACTTAAATAAAAGCGCCACTATCGTCAATGCGAAGGGCGCTTATACAAACGAAGACAAATATTTGATTTTTACAACACTTACCAGAAAGCAGGCCGCTGCTGTGCGCTCTTTTATCCATGAGAACCACCTGACGGCTTTCATCTCCATGTCCAGCACCAGCGAAGTTTTCGGCAAGGGATTTTCTTCTATCTAACTAAGATGCTAGACTAACTAAGATGCTAGAGACGTCCAGCTCAAATCATCAATTTTCCATATTTTTCAAAAATTTGGTCTGGAGCCCTTATGGCTCCAGACCAAATTTGTACTACCTATTTTATAACCTGCTATTTGAAATATGCAACACCGCTCTCGAACAGCTTCATATCCTGCTCTCCGTAGATGTTGATCGCAACACTCTCGCCGCGGCGCTCAGAATGCGCCATCTTGCCGAGCACACGGCCATCCGGGCTGGTGATACCCTCGATTGCCATGTAGGAACCGTTGATGTTCCATTCCTCATCCATCGTCGGCTGTCCTGCCTCGTTGACATACTGGGTAGCAACCTGTCCGTTTGCAAACAGCTTATCGAGCCATTCCTTCGGAGCAACAAAGCGTCCCTCGCCGTGTGATGCCGGATTGCAGTAGGTCTTGCCGAGCTCTGCGCCTGCAAGCCACGGGCTCTTGTTGGTGACAACCTTGGTGTATACCATCTTGCTGATGTGGCGGTTGATGGTGTTGTAGGTCAGCGTCGGTGAAGTCTCATCCTGCATACGGATCTCGCCATAAGGAACAAGACCGAGCTTGATAAGAGCCTGGAATCCGTTACAGATACCAAGTGCAAGACCATCGCGCTCATTAAGCAGACGGTTGACCGCCTCTGTCATCTTCGCATTGCGGAATGCGGTGGCGAAGAACTTTGCAGATCCCTCCGGTTCATCACCGGCAGAAAATCCACCTGGGAACATGATCATCTGGGACTGATCGATCGCCTTTACAAATTCGTCAACGGAATCGCGGATATCCTCTGCGCTTAAGTTCTTAAATACCTTTACGATCGTGTCGGCACCAGCACGTTCAAACGCCTTTGCACTGTCGTACTCACAGTTGGTTCCCGGAAATACCGGAATGAATACGGTCGGCTTTGCGATCTTATTCTTGCAGACATAAACGCTCTTTGCGTCAAATACATCCGTCTTGACATCGGAGGTATCCTCATGGGATCTCGTATGGAATACGCCCTCCAGCTTCTTTGTCCATGCGGCGATCGCCTCATCGATCGGAAGCACCATATTGTCACACTCGATGGTCTGCGTATCGTTTACATATCCGACAACGCTCTCCACACCGCTTAATCCTGCGGCATCGAGGATCTCTCTTACAACGGCAAGCTTATCTGCCGGGATCTCCGCAACAATATTTCCAAAGCCCGGTGCAAATAACGTATCGCTGGTGACCTCCTCCTCGATGGTTACGCCGAGCTTATTTCCGAACGCCATCTTGGAAACTGCTGCCGCAAGTCCCTTTCCATCCAGCGCGTATGCGGAAACGATCGCGCCCTTCTGGATCATCTCATGGATGGCATCATACAGCTTCATAACCTGTGCATAGACAGGAAGGTCATACTCGTTCTTCTCAATCTCAAATAAGATCAACTGGTCTCCGGCGTTCTTAAACTCCGGTGTGATGATATCCTTCTCTTTTGCCACGTCAACGGCAAAGGAAACCAGTGTCGGCGGAACATCGATCTCATTGAAGGTTCCGGACATGGAATCCTTTCCTCCGATGGATGGAAGCCCGAAGCCGATCTGTGCGTCGTAAGCGCCAAGCAGTGCTGCAAACGGCTGGCTCCAGCGTCTTGGGTTCTCGCTCATTCTGCGGAAATATTCCTGGAAGGTAAAACGAACCTTCTTAAAATCACCACCGGCAGTTACGATGCGGGAAAGTGACTCAAGCACCGCATAGATAGAACCGTGGTATGGGCTCCAGCTTGAAAGATACGGATCAAAGCCGTAAGCCATCATCGTTACGGTGTCACATTTGCCCTTCAATACCGGAAGCTTTGCGACCATGCTCTGTGTTTCGGTAAGCTGATACTTACCACCGTAAGGCATGTACACGCTGCCTGCACCGATAGAGCCGTCGAACATCTCAACAAGTCCCTTCTGGGAGCATACATTAAGATCTGAAAGCTCTGCAAGCCATGCGCCCTTCATATCGCCCTGCTCCACATACTTTGCAACCTCCGGTGTGTGGATTCCGGTCAGATAGTTTGCCTTTTCATCCGGCATCTCGACAACAACATCGGTCTCCTGATGTGCGCCGTTGGTATCCAAAAATGCACGGGAGATATTGACGATCTCCTTGCCTCTCCATACAAGTACAAGTCTTGGCTCCTCGGTTACGACTGCGACCTCGGTTGCCTCTAAGTTCTCTTCCTTTGCATACGCCATGAACTGTGCGACATCCTCCGGAGCAACAACAACCGCCATACGCTCCTGAGACTCGGAGATTGCAATCTCCGTTCCGTCAAGTCCTGCGTACTTCTTCGGAACCTTGTCAAGCTGTACAACAAGACCTGCTGCAAGTTCACCGATTGCTACGGATACACCGCCAGCACCAAAGTCGTTACACTTCTTGATGATGTGGGAAACCTCCTCGCGGCGGAACAGTCTCTGCAATTTACGCTCGGTCGGTGCGTTACCCTTTTGTACCTCGGCACCGCACACAGAGGTAGACTTCGTATTGTGTGCCTTGGAAGAACCGGTCGCTCCACCGATTCCGTCACGTCCGGTACGTCCACCAAGAAGGATGATCTTGTCGCCCGGATCAGAGTTTAAACGCTGTACTGCGCGTCTTGGAGCTGCACCCATGACAGCACCGATCTCCATACGCTTTGCGACATAGTTCGGATGATATACTTCCTTTACATAGCCGGTTGCAAGTCCGATCTGGTTGCCGTAGGAGCTGTAACCGTGAGCAGCCTCACGCACCAGCTTCTTCTGCGGAAGCTTGCCCTCGATCGTCTCTGCGACCGGAACAGTCGGATCTGCGGCACCGGTAACACGCATTGCCTGATATACATAAGTACGTCCGGAAAGCGGATCACGGATTGCACCGCCAAGGCAGGTGGCAGCGCCACCAAACGGCTCGATCTCGGTCGGATGGTTGTGTGTCTCATTCTTAAAGTTCACAAGCCACTCCTCAACCTGTCCGTCCACTTCAACCGGGACAACGATGGAGCAGGCATTGATCTCGTCGGACTCCTCCTGATCAGCAAGCTTGCCCTCTTTCTTTAAGCGCTTCATGCCAACAAGTGCAAGATCCATCAGGCATACAAACTTGTCGCTTCTTCCCTCGTACAGATTCTTGAAGGAATCCAGATAATCGTTGTAAGAATCCATCATCGGAGCCTTGTAGTAGCCCTCGTCGAAGGAAACATTTTTCAGCTCGGTCGAGAAGGTGGTGTGACGGCAATGGTCAGACCAGTAGGTATCAAGCACACGGATCTCCGTCATTGACGGGTTGCGCTTCTCCTCATTCTTAAAGTAGTTCTGGATATGTAAAAAGTCCTTAAATGTCATTGCAAGATTCAGGGAATCGTAAAATGCCTTTAACTCCTGCTCCGGCATCTCAGTAAATGCGGTCTGTCCGTCGGTGCCGTCAAAGATCACAACATCCTTTGGATCGTCAAACTCCTGTACCAAGGTCTCCGGCTTCTCAAGACCGATCTCGCGGGAATCCACCGGATTGATGCAATGCTTCTTGATTGCAGCAAACTGCTCATCGCTGATGCTGCCCGCGATCACATAGGTTGTAGCACTGCGGATGATCGGCTCCTCGTTCTCATTTAACAGCTTTACGCACTGCTCTGCGGAATCCGCTCTCTGGTCGAACTGTCCCGGCAGGAACTCTACGGTAAATACTCTTGCCCCATCAGCCTCAAAGGTTTCTTCATATATATAGTCTACCGGCGGCTCGGAAAAAACGGTAAGGAGCGCCTTCTTGTAAGTCTCCTCCGTAATGTTCTCAACATCATAGCGGATCAGGACACGGACAGCCTCGATGGTGTCAATGCCGAGATAATGCTTGATCTCATGCTTTAATTCCTTTGCCTTTACTGCAAAGTCCGGCTTCTTTTCAACGTATACACGACGTACATTGCTCATTTCGTTTTCCTCCGTTACTTACGACTTGGAATCGGTTGATGTGTTTCTATATGTTAGTATACCATTGCCGGATAAATAAGCATAATTAAATTTTATTGACGCATTGATTAGTAAAACTTATAATAGAATTATTGGAAAATATGAAAGAAATGAGAGGTCAGATATGGACATCAATTACGAACTCTACAAGGTATTTTATTATGTTGCAACCTCGTTAAGCTTTTCCGATGCGAGCAAAAAGCTCTTCATCTCCCAGTCTGCGGTCAGCCAGTCGATAAAGACTCTTGAAAAAAAGCTCGGACAGCCGCTCTTTATCCGCAGCACAAAAAAGGTGCAGCTCACACCCGCTGGGCTTACACTCCTTAAGCATGTGGAGCCTGCGATGAATCTGCTCGCACGCGGGGAGAGCCAGCTTCTCGATGCAAGCACGCTTGGCTTCGGGCAGCTTCATATCGGTGCAAGCGACACAATCTGCCGCTATTTTCTGGTTCCGTACCTGAAGGAGTTCCATCACAAATTCCCAAATGTCCCGATCAAGGTCACGAACGCGACCTCGATCCGCTGCGTTGAGCTATTGGATCAGCGAAAGGTCGATCTGATCGTCACCAACTTCCCGAATGCTTACTTAAACCATGACTACATCCAGAAGCCAGTCCTGCGCTTTACGGATGCCTTCATCGCAAGTCCGGACGCTTACCCATTCGTCGATCAGGAATTTTCCCTGCGCGACCTGCAGAAATACCCATTGATGACGCTCGACCGTAACAGCACCACCAGCGAGTTTTTGCACAATCTCTTTTTGCAGCACCAGTTGGATCTGATTCCGGAGATTGAGTTGAGCAGCAACGATCTGCTCATCGACCTTGCCCGCATTGGACTGGGAATCGCATTCATCCCGGATTACTGCCTTGCGAGGGATTCAAGCGGACTATTCAAGCTTAAAATAAAAGACAAGCTGCCCTACCGGCAGCTTGTCGCCTCTGCGAATACCATGTTTCCGATCTCCGCCTCCACCGAAGCCTTTCTTGATCTGCTTCCGGAGATATAGGAATAAAGGGTTGCATCCCTGCGGGGGCATTTTTGCTTTATAGGAAAAGAAATTTCCTATAAAGTAAAAAAGTCGGCTGCATAAACAGCCGGCTTTTTCTGTCCTTAGGAATCAGAACGTCTGGATGCCTCCAGCAGCTTCTGACGCATCTCGTCCTCAATCGCCTGCAGCTTCTCCTCTGCATCTGCCCTCTTAGCTCTGCCGTCCTGCTGGATCTTAAGCACCTCGTCAAGCGTGCTGATCAGTGTCTGGTTCGTGCTCTGTAACGTCTCGATATCCACGATGCCGCGCTCGGATTCCTTCGCGGTCTCAATGGATGCAGTCTTGAGCGTCTCTGCATTTTTCTTTAACAGTTCATTCGTCATATCCGAAACCTCACGCTGTGCGCGTGCAGCCTCCGTCGAATGGTTCAGCCCGATCGCGATGACCATCTGACTCTTCCACAGCGGGATTGTGTTGGTCAGCGTAGACTGGATCTTGTCCGACATTTCGGTATCGTTGCTCTGGATCAGACGGATCTGCGGAGCCATCTGGAGAGAGATATTTCTGGTTAGCTCCAGATCGTAGATCTTCTTCTCAAAGCGGTTGATCATGCCTGCAAAATCCTTTGCCGCCTGTGTATCCTCCGGAAGCCCGCTCTCATCTGCCTTCTTTAAAAGTTCCGGCAGTTCAACGTCCTTCGCATGTGCGATCTTCTGTTTACCTGCAAGAATATACATGGACAATTCCTTAAAGTAATTCAAATTCAGCTCGTACATCTTGTCGAGTGTTGCCACATCCTTAAGCAGCGTGATCTGATGCTGCTCCAGCACCTGGCTGATCTTGTTGACATTGACCTCTGCCTTGTCGTACTTTGCTTTCATATCGGCAAGCTTGTTGGAGCTCTTTTTAAAGAGACCTAAAAGTCCCTTTTTCTCCTCCTCGCTAAATGAACGAAGCTCTGCGACCACTCCGGTAAGCATCTCCCCGACTTCGCCGAGATCCTTTGTCCGCACATTCTCCATCGCCGCCTCTGAAAAATCAGCAATCTTCTTCTGGCAGCCTGCACCATACTGCAACACAAGCTGGGTGTTGGTCAGATCGATCTGCGCTGCAAAATCATCCACCTGCTTTTGTTCTTCCGGTGTCAGATGTACTTCTGCGACCTCCGGCTTTTTCTCCTCGGCAACAACCTCCGGTACACTTTTTTCCTCCTCCGGTGTCACATCAAAGGTAAGTGTTGGTGCTTCCTTCAATAACTCATCTAAATTCTGGCTCATATCCTTCCCCTTTACTTTTACTGTTTCTGTATTTTATCAAATGCGTGGTCGCCCGACAGTCCATCCTTTGCAAGCATGGTCTGCAAAACCTTCGCATCCGTTGTCGCATCGAGTACCGATTCCTGATACATCTGGTTTAGAAGCTGTGCAAAAGATTCGTTGATCGTATCGATCGTCTTTTCCAGCTCATTCTTTGCCTGAAGGATCTCCTCATTCGGTGTCGGGATGCTGTCAAACTCCTCGTAAGCCTCCACCAGCTTAAGCGTGGTCGGCAGATAGTAATCCATGAACTTCTGCATCTTCTCCATCTGCTTCGGATGCTCGCGCACACGCTGGAAAATCTCCTTTAACACCTGTTCAAGCGCGGAGAGTTTTTTCGATATGATCTCTCCCGGAATCCTGTCGTTCATCTGCCGGATGTGTCCGGTACACTCCTGCCCCTGATGGATCATCGCAGCAAGCGCCGGATTTTCCTTTTCCAGCTCCTCGCCCGGATCGTCAATTCCGCTTAGCTGTCTCCAGATTAGCTGCTCCTGTGTCAACGCACTGTCTGCTTTGCCATCTGCCTGTGCCACCGGTGCGGCCGCCTCATTGGTATTCCCCTGCTTTGCCGTAGCAGAAGCCGCTTTCGCCTCTGTGCCGAGTGCGGCACGTCTGCGCTCCACCTCCAGATACTCACGATACATCTGATCCGAAAGCATCAGACAGCTTTCCAGCCTGTCCAGATGTCCCTGCGGGAACATCCCGATGGAAAGCATATTCTTGACATCCTTGCGGACGTAGGCTTCGCTCTTTCCTGTCTGTAAAGCAAGCTCTGCGATATTTACATAGTCATGTCCATGCGCGATTGCAAGATAGCGCTCCGCCCTCGCTAAGCGTTTACGGTTGGACGCTCCCTTTGCAAGCATCCCGATGCTGCCGCCCATGAGGATCGCGATAATGACACTACCGATAAGACCGGCGAGCGGTGATAATACTGCGACCGCAATGATCACAAAGATCAAAAGCCCAAGCGTGGTAAGACCTGTTCCAATCCCGCCGAATACGGTAAACAGCACGGATGAAATATCCCCTTTTCTGCGAAAGAGAACACGCGGAGCCTCGAAGCGGTACGGACGCGGATTTGTGCTCTGCTGCCTCTGCTCAAAGGTGACAGACCTTCCGTTTCTCTGGAACGTCGTGCTTCTGGTTGTGTACTGCTGCCGTGTGCTCTGCGTATTCACAGAGTCCCTGACCTGCTTTGCCTGAAACTTTGCCTCATCCACCACACTGTTGATCGTGTCGGAGAATACTTTTCCTAAATTTGAAAAATCACAGTTGCGGATGGATTCTTCCACTGCCTGCCGGATCTCATTTCCCATTTCATTCCAGTTCTGACTGCTGCTCATACATTACTCCATAAAACTTATTTCGTTCTCAGTATAATAGTTTTGCCCGCAAATTACAATGTTTGCTTGTCCCAAAATTGAAGTACCAGCTCCTCTATGTTCTGCGCCGAGCAGGTCTTACGGTCAGACCATTCCCTCGGATAGAGCAGATCGTAATCCCGCTGCAAAAAACGCTCGTCCAAAAGAAGTATCACGCCGCGGTCCTCCGAAGTCCGGATGACGCGCCCCGCAGCCTGAAGCACCTTGTTCATACCCGGATAACGGAATGCATAATCAAAGCCATTGCCATTTCTCTCATCATAGTAATTCTTTAAAATGGCGCGCTCATTGCTGATCTGCGGCAGCCCCGTTCCGACAACGATTGCGCCGATCAGCTGGTCCTTTTTCAGGTCAATTCCTTCCCCGAAGATGCCGCCCATCACGCAGAACGCCACCAGCGTATCGGTGCTTTCTGCGGAAAACTCCTCCAGAAAGGCTTCCCGCTCCTGCTCCCGCATTCCGTTTTTCTGGGCGATCAGGCGGATATTTTCTGCCTGCTCCTTTCGCAAAAGCCCGGCAAGTGCCTCCTGCACCTGTTCCATCAGCTTATAGGATGGAAAAAATGCCATGTAGTTTCCGCTCTTGCAACGGATCGTCCGGTAAATGTACTGCGCGATCCTGTCAAATTCCTCCGCACTTCTTCGCGTGTACTTCGTACTCACATCCCTGCCAAACAACAGCAGACGCTGATCCTGCTCAAAGGTACTCTCCGCGTAGATCGCATAGTTATCCTCCTTTTCCGAAAGCAGGCTCTTGTAATAGCTGATCGGCAGCAGCGTTGCGGAGAAAAAGATCGTTGCATCTGCCTTGTCCAGACATCTCTGCAGATTCTTCGAGGGATCCACGCAAAAGAGCTTTAAATAGAACTGCCCCTCCGCGCCAAGCTCCGTGTAGATCACATAATGCTCATCCACAAGGTCGTAGATGTTCAAGAAATTTCTCACTGCAAAGTAGAAATCCAGCACGACATCCCTGCCGGCAATCTCGACCGGCTTTTGCAAAAAATCATCCAGATCGGTTGCCAGCCGCATGAGTGCGTACAAAAGCGGGCCAATATCGTCATAGATTTCATATCCATCGCATTCCCGCTTCATGTCAAGAAGTATCCGGTTGCACCGGTCAAGTCCCTTCGCGATCTTCTTATTATAAGGAGTGAGCAGCCGTTTCACCTGCAAAAAATCCTCCTTGCAGAGTCTGGCGCTGTACATCTCCCTGCTCCGCTCGACAAGATTGTGTGCCTCATCAATCAGAAAGAGATAATCGCCCCGTACACCCTCCTGAAAAAATCGTTTCAGATAGACATTCGGATCGAACACATAATTATAATCACAGATAATATCATCCGCCCAGGTGGCAACATCCAGACTCATCTCAAACGGGCACACCTGAAAGTTCTCCGCCTGCGCAAGGATCTCCTCCCTCGTAAAGCTGTCCGACTTTTGCAGCAGGTCATACACGGCATCGTTTACCCGGTCATAATGCCCCTTCGCATAAGGACAGTGCAGCGGATTACAGTCCATCTCCTCGCACATGCAAAGCTTCTCCTTCGCGGTCAGATGGATCATCTTTGCCTTGTAGCCGTGCTCCATCAAAAGAAGGAAGGTCTCCTTGGCAACGGTCGCCGTGATCGTCTTTGCCGTCAGGTAGAAGATGCGGTCTGCCAGCTCCTCCCCGACCGCCTTAACTGCCGGGAAAATCGTGGAGATCGTCTTGCCGACACCTGTTGGTGCCTGTATGAACAGGTTCTTTTTGCGTGCAATCGTCCGGTAGACATCCCCGACCAGCTTCTTCTGTCCCTTGCGGTACGGGAATGGAAATTGCAGCTCCTTTATGGATTCCTGCCGCACAAGCCGCCACTCATATTCAAAATCCGTCCATTTCTTATAGGAAGCGATCAGATTGTCAAACCAGAGCTTTAGCTCCTCATAAGAAATGATCTCACGGAATATCTTACGATCCTCGTCATCAAGGTTGCAGTACGTCATCTGGATTCCGATACGATCCAGCAGATTCTCCATTGCAAAAATATACGCATAGCACATTGCCTGTGCCTTGTGCACATAGATTGGCTGCTCAAATGCGCTGACGTTGGCATACATGCCCTTGATCTCATCGATATAGGTCAGTTTTCCGTCCTCTGTCTCCTCGGTAAAGATTCCATCTGCCCTGCCCTCGACCACAAGTGCATACTTCTCCTCATCGATTGTCACAGAAAGCGGAACCTCCGCCATGTAGCTGCCACCCTGCTCAGACTGGATCTTTCGGTGAATGCGGCTGCCCTCCTGCATTGCCTCCGGGCTCTGCAGCTTTCCGTGCCGGTTGTCAATATCCCCCTCTCGGAAAATAAACTCTACAAGGTTACGCACCGAAGTATGAAATTCCCGCTTCTTTGTATCGTCCAATTCCTGTCCTCTTCTCTCGCTCTGCTTTGCTTTTCCGCACAACAGAATTTTCCTATAAAATAAAAAAATTGCCCTGCTCCCATAAGGAGCAAGGCATCCCTTTCGCCTGATACTATTGTATTATGCAGCAGCAAATTTAGCAATAATATTCTCAAAGTTCTCATTCCATCCATTATAGCGGACACGAAGGCTCTTTTTCAAGCCAAAGCCCAGCATACCGAGGATGGATTTCGCGTCAACAACCGCGCGGTTCCCATATACATCAATATCAAAATCACATGCCTCTGCAGCATTTACGAAATCCCGTATATCCTGCATTTCATCAAAGATAACAACTTTCTCCTTCTCATGCATATCAATCACACTCCTTCTTGTGGTCTAATTGCCTGCACCTATCAGGTTTCTAAGTTGATGCGATTATGACACGATTTCTTTTTAATGTCAAAAAAAGTCGTTAGGTACTATAGTCACAGTTTGTTAGTCAGATTATCCAAAAATGCATGTTTATGCAAACGTTTTCAAACAAATCTCCACATACTTTTTCGCTAATTTTCGTTTTGTTGTGATATTTGTGCAAAATGCCCTTTGAGCAAACAAGTTGCGCAAGCATTTTGCAAAAAATTTCAACTGTAATAAAGATCCATCACCGGCCGTATCTCTTTGTTTAACTGTGCATCTGTATACACGCACCGCATGACCGCCTGTCGGATCTGTCGTTCAAAGACAGTGCCTTCGCACTTCGTCAGAACCTCCCGCAGGGTAAGCTGTACAAGCTGTGTCTCGTTTGTCTTTGGATCTTTCACAAGCCCCTCATATACCTTGTAATTGTAGTTCTTGCTAACCACGTCATAGTTCGTCAGGGCATATGCTTTCCATTCCTTGTATGACATTGCCATTTCGGCTATACCTCTTCTTACTTCATCCGGTAATTCTTCGGATACTCTTATCCATTCAATACCTTATAAAACTAATTAAAAATGCGTCCCTGTCTGCTTCCATAAGCGACTGCCCCATCCGCTTTGTCGGTGCGGAAAGGTGCCATTGGCAGGTGATTGCTGCCAAATACGGCCACCTTGCGGTAATTCGTCCAGCAATATCTTGCACATACCGGCTTTGGCACTTCTGCCGCCGAAAGAACGATCTTATTTCCATCCGCGTATGCCTTTGCCTGATAATAGTGTCTGTCCGCTCCTGCAAGCTCAAATCCAAGATCGTCCTCACTCTCAAACACGATACCATCCTCAGCATGGTCAAACTCCGTGACAAGCCGGTCATCCTCGATATGGTAGTCGCGGTAGATCGGTCCAAACGCCTCTTTCTCTTTGATTTTCCTGTATACGCTGTAAAGTGCCTGCAGGGCAAGCCGTTCTCCGACCGGCTTCTTGTCAAGTGGATGGATGTTGCGATCCTCGCCAAGCTCCAATGTCACTGCGATTCCCGTATTCCTTACGGTCTGGAATACACGCATCTGCGCCTCGCGTAAAAACGCCCAGTTCTGGTAATCATCCTCGCCCTCATTGCGGAATACCGGAAGCTGCACGATAAGGAATGGAAGCGTATCGTCCTTCCAGTCCTTTCTCCACTGCCGGATCAAAGCAGTAAGGAGCGTATCGTAGATACGCGGTTTGTGGTCGTCCTCCTCCGCCTGATAATAGAGAAAGCCTGCCAGTGTATACGGCATCACTCTCTGTAACATCGTCTCATACAGACCGCACGGTCTCGTAAAGTTGCGCGGTCCCATCGGTCCCGGATACTGGTTCTCTCCAAATAGCGCAATTGCCTCATCCCAGTTTGCATCCGGATTCGTCTTATAATACTCACCCACCTGCCTGTCAAATCTCGCTTGATACTCCACATAAGCCTGATATTCCTTCAGGTAAGTCTCCTCGTCCTGTCCATCGGTTGCCTTGTCGTACTCCTCCAGATAAGAAGAAAGTGACTTATACTCCTCTAAAGCCTTTCTACCCATCCAGCAGGACGCACTCGTACCGCCCCAGTTACAGCCGATGATTCCGACGGTGACTCCAAGCTCCTTTGCAATGCGCTCTGCAAAGAAATATCCTACTGCTGACCACTTTGCACAAGCCTCCGGCGTAAAAAGCTCCCATGTGCTTGTCCGCTCAGCCTCTGCAAGCTCCTCTCCGAGCCATGCGACCTTCGGTGTGTAATAGAAACGTACGCTGCCTGGTGTGGCATTCTTTACGATCTGCCCGCCGCCCTTGCAGTTCTGCAGCTCAAACTCCATGTTGGACTGTCCTCCGGCAAGCCACACCTCGCCGATCATAACCTCCTCAAAGGTTATACAATCCTTCCCGGAAGTGATCTCAAGCCGGTACGGTCCGCCCGCCTCCTGCGGTGGAAGCTCGGCATACCACCTGCCATCGGCAACGTCCTGCTCCACACATACCTCTTGCTCTTGTCCGTGCAGCCGGATACTTACGGAAGGAGCATCACTGCCGCCCCATACAGCGATTCTCTTATTGCGCTGTAACACCATATAATCACTAAAAATAGCGGCTGTTGTTAACATTTCTCTTTCCCTGCCCTTAATTCTTCGTTCCTGATATATTCTTCAAACTGTCCAACCGTCAGCGGCTTTGAATAGTAATAGCCCTGTATGTAATCACCGCCCAGTGAAGAAATACGCTCCACCTGTGCCTCGGTCTCAACGCCCTCTGCAACGGTCTTTAACTGCATCATCTTCGCAAGCTGCATGGAAAATTCCAATACACTCTTGTCGGACTTCGGATCGTCATTGCGGATCAGGCTCATGTCAAGCTTCATGACATCAAGATCCAGATCACTTAACGCGGTCATGGATGAATAACCGGTTCCGAAATCATCCAGCTCCACAACAAATCCGTTCTCATGAAACTTGCGGATCGTCTCACTGATCCGCTGCGGATTGTCGGAATATGCGGACTCCGTAACTTCAACGTGGAAGTTCTCATGTGCCACCCCATACTTATCCAGAAGCTTGATGACTTTTTCGGCAAGAAGCTCGTCCTCAAAATCCCTGCGGGATACATTGACGGACACCGGAACGATGCGCAATCCCTGCTCCTCCCAGCTCTTAAGTGTCTTGCACACCTCTTCCCATACATAATAGTCTAACTTGCAGATAAAGCCGTTCTGCTCAAACAGAGGGATAAATACGCCCGGATTCATAAAGCCAAGCTCCGGATGTATCCACCGGATCAAGGCCTCCGCCCCATTGGTGCGGTTGCTGTGCAGATCAAACTTCGGCTGATAATATACAACAAACTGGTGCTCTGCCAAAGCCTGCTGCGCATTCTCCGCAACCTGACGCTGTACGAGCAGCTCTTTTCTTAGCACATCGTCATATTCTGACAGAAACACCTCGTAATTGTTCTTGATCTTTTGTATTGCAAGCAGCGCCCGGTCATACATTCCCTGCGGGCGCAAAGAAGTTTTTCGTCTGATGTGGTACAGACCGTGTTTTACAACGACATTCTGTACCGGGAAATCCAGTCCCATATCCGGCAGCTTCGTGATCTCGTAGATCTTCGGGAGTGTTGTTTTGAGAACAAGTGCAGCAAACTTATCCCCCTCGATTCTTCCCTGAAAAATGATTCCATCAAATGGCTTTTTACCGGTTGCAAGACGCTTGATGACCTCATCGCCCATCTCAAATCCGTATTTCTCATTGATTATCTTAAGTCCCTGAATGTCACACGCCCACATAACGTAGTCTTCGTTCGGGTAATCCTTCAGATGCTGCTCAACCTTTCGGAAGAAGAAGTCCTTCTCATACAGTCCCGTAAGAGAGTCCTTCTCCATCGTTGTGAGCATGGTTGTGGACTCGCGCAGGCGGATGATACTTTTGACACGGTTCAAAACAATATCCGCATTGTACGGCTTGACAAGAAAATCCGATGCTCCAAGGTCAAAGCAGTTCACCTCGATCACATTGACACTCGCCTGATCATCGATATTGATTTCCGTCGTCACAATGATCGGGATGCTGCTGTACTGACGGATGCGTTTCATCTGCCGGATCAGCTCATAGCCGTCCATACAAGGCATCTGAAGCTCGGTCAGAACCACCGCAATATCCACATAAGACTCATCTAAGATCTTTAATGCTTCCTGTCCGTTCGCCGCCTGAAGTACCTCATACTGTGCAGACAGTATCTCGTACAGAAGCTGCCGGTTCGTATCACCATTCTCAACAATCAGAACCTTCCTGCCAACATGGTTAAACTGGAACTCTGTGGTCTTTTCGGCACTTACATCCGCAAAGCCCGCAACCGCCTGATGCAGTTCTCCCGGTTCGCCGAGATTTGCTATCTTAAAGCGGAATACCAGCTCTCTCCCCCCACGCATAACACGGTATTCGTGCGAATACGCCAGTGCATCCTTCAGTTGCTTCTTCAGAAACTCATACTGCGTAACCGCAAACATATCCTCCTTGTCCTCTTCCATGACAACTGCATTGATATAGGCGGTCATGGCAGCCTCATAGGTCGGCCTCGTGCGGAAATAGGCTCCAAACTTCTTCTCAATTGCAGGGTTCAGCCGAAACGGATGGATCTCATTTTTATCGAAATCGACATAATAGATTGCGCCATAGTTCTCACTCAAGCCGCGCAGCAGCGCATCAAAGTGCACATAGTCCTGAGCCATTTTACTGCCGGTCTGCTTGATGAGCATATAAACATTCTGCTGTTCCTCGGAATAATCCTCTGCCGGAACGATCTCCAGATGAATCGGCTTATAAGCATCCCCCACCTTATAACGGAACTGTGTCTCATAGGACTCCTGTCCCTGATACTTGCTTAAGAACTGGCAGATAAACGAAATATTGACATACTCTATAAAATCCAGCACGTCCTCCGCGTATACGAATTCACTCTTTGCATAAGTATCCCAGAGCTTCCGGAATCCGCTATGGCTCTCATGATCATTTCCCAGTCCCTTCAGCTTTCCAAGCCCATTATTGAGAATAATAAACGTATCATCTGTAAGATTTACTTTTACTACCAGATAACAGCTTTGAATAATTTGTTCCAATTCCGGCATTTGCTAACCCCTTTTCTTATATGCCAAACACATGACCTGATCAATAAACCTATTATTCCTTTTAATTGTCATTCTAACAAACATGGAAAAAAATAGCAACCATCTTCCAGCTATTACCTATTGCGAATTTATTACATAATTGTTACAATTCTTTTGTGCTTAGCTAAGGCAATAAAAAATAAGGAGGACGATACTGTGTGTTACATTTTCATCAATAGCTGTTCCGAGTTATTTAACAATCTTTGCAATTTCTTCAAATTCGGCTGCTAATATTTAAGTAGAAAAAGCGTAAGCCTTGATAATCTCCCAAGTTTTGGGATACTTATCAAAAAAGGCTTACGCTTTTTTCTCTTTTTATTCTGCCTCGGCATCCAATCTCCGATAAACCGTAAAGTGCATTGTCAGAAAACATGCCAATCCGCCAATCAGATTGGACACCGGCTCCGCTAGGAATACTCCCATGACACCGACCGATGGAATCATCGGGAACAGATAAGTAAGTGGAACGACAATGATGACCTTGCGAAGCAGGGAGAAAAAGATCGCCTGCTTCGACTTGCCAAGCGCCTGAAAGGTTGTCTGCCCCGTAAACTGGAATGCCATAAAGAAAAAACCGAAAAAATACACCTGCATGCAGCGAACGGTAAGCGGAAGCAGCTCCTCATCGCGGTTAAAGATCATGACAAACTGATTCGGAAACGCCATCGTCATTCCCCACGCAAACAGCGTATACACCAGCAGAATGATTGCCGTATACCGGATCGTCTGTTTTACTCTCTTGTATTTTCTCGCACCATAGTTAAAGCTCATGACCGGCTGCGCTCCATTTCCAACGCCGGAAACCGGCATATGAATCACCTCGCGAACAGAATTGATGATCGTCATTGCCGCGATATACATGTCACCGCCGTACCGCGCAAGATTGATATTGCATACCATCTGCACAAGGCTGTTCGTCACAGACATCGTAAAACCGGACAAGCCGAGCACAAGGATCTTTTTTACCCTGACAGCCCGAAGCCGCAGATACCGGTATTCCAGCCGTATCGTAGCCTTCTTTCCTGTCAGGAAAAGAAGCGTCCAGCCTGCCGCAACAAACTGTGAAATGACGGTTGCAAGCGCAGCTCCCTGCACTCCCATGTTCATTTTGAAAATAAAAACCGGGTCGAGTATCAGATTGCATACCGCTCCGATAGATACCGTCATCATTCCGATATTGGCAAATCCCTGCGCATTGATGAACGCATTCATTCCAAGGCTTAACATCACAAACAGCGTGCCGAGCAGATAGATGGACAAATATGAGTCGGCATACGCATAAATCCGGTCACTTGCGCCAAGCAGATACAGCATCGGACGCTTCACAAGAAACATTACCCCGCTGAAGATCAATCCAATCAGCACCAGCAGCGAGAAAGAACTGCCGAGGATAGCTTTTGCCTCTTCTGTATTTCCCTTCCCTCGCTCTATGGAAAATAGCGGTGCTCCGCCCATTCCGACCAGATTTGCAAAAGCAATTGCAAGCGTACACACCGGAAATGCCACCCCAAGCCCTGTCAGCGCATCCGTCGCATGCTCCGGTATTCTTCCGATAAATACACGGTCAATAATGTTGTATAAAATATTGACAAACTGTGCCAAAGTCATCGGCAGCGCGATCCGCGCCATGTGCGCCAGTATGCTGCCCTTTGAGAAATCGTTGTTGATCGTCATAACTTACTGCGGCAATGTGCCGTTCCTTTCATACCCCATATATTTAGCACCTTTTGGGGCATCCGTCAAGGCAGCGGAGAACAGTACAAAATAATTCCATTTAAAAAGAGGCTTGAAAAATCAAGCCTCCCTTTGTACAATTAATTATAGAAAGGTTATCGGACGGGTTATCCGATCGCCCTCTGTATAAAATAGCTTAAAAGAATAGCATCCTATACTTTTGAAGGTGGTAGGGATGCCATTTTTGTTAAAATGATTATCTAAGATTCGTAACCACCATTTCAAGGGAGGTAGCCTATGATACGCGTTTTGTTATATTTAATGTTCTTTCCAATCATCATAATTGTTAAAATAGTCGGATGGATATTTTCATGTATCATCGGGATTTTTAGGCTGATCGGATTAGCAGATATTTTTAAATAAAATCACTTATAGGAATAGCCCTCCATACTTTTTATAATTTAACAGAAAAAACGCACCACAAAAGTGATGCGTTCTAAGCAGGGGATGAGAGAATCGAACTCCCGCCAAAGGTTTTGGAGACCCCTATCATACCATTTGACCAATCCCCTATATTATAAAAATGACGCTTTGAAACGTCATAATTATCATAGTATATCTAATTCAATAATGCAATGGTACTTTTGCATTACCTGTACCTTCAAAACTTCATACAGCACTGAGAAACATGTTCTTCTTCTTTGATTAAGCCCTCGACCGATTAGTGACAGTCAGCTACA
>CAKRCS010000003.1 GCA_934307695.1 uncultured Agathobacter sp.
AAATCTTACGATTTGCTTGAATAATTCATTAGAATCTTTCAAGGTTTTTCACTGTTCAGTTATCAATGTTCTGTGTTTCGCTGTATCTCTTTCGTGACCAGCTCGATTATGTTATCACAATGTTTCGTCGTTGTCAACAACTTTTTTCATTATTTTCATAATCGTTAGCGGAGAAGGAGGGATTTGAACCCTCGCGCCGCTGTTAACGACCTGCACCCTTTCCAGGGGTGTCCCTTCGGCCAGCTTGGGTACTTCTCCAAATGCGAACCGCTAAATATTCCCGCCATGCGGGTTGTTCAGTTGTCCGTCAACAGAGAAAGCACCTTGCAGATGCTAACAGTTGTCTCTGCTGTTAACGGAGAGGGTGGGATTCGAACCCACGCGCCCTTGCGGACAAACGGTTTTCAAGACCGCCTCGTTATGACCACTTCGATACCTCTCCATGTGTTTCGGTGTTGCGCTCTGAATCAGCGCGAAATTTATATTACCATCATTGTCATACGGTGTCAACTAATTTTTCGATTTTTTTCAAAAATAATTTTGCAACCAGAAGATCCTCCGGTGTTGTGATTTTGATATTCTCGTAAGAGCCTTGGATCAGCTTGATCTTCATTGCTGTCATCTGCTCCACAAGCATCGCATCATCCGTGATTGCCGGAAGTGTCTCATTCGATCTCTGTTTTTCCTGCAGTATCCGGTACGCCTCCATAATGCATTTATAGGAAAAGCTCTGCGGTGTCTGAACCTGCCAGAGAGTTCTCCGATCCGGAGTTGATATCGCATAATCCGACCTATCAGCCACTTTGATCGTGTCCTTTACCGGCATGCCTGCCACACACGCTTTTTCCTTCTGTACCGTCTCTATGGAGCGCTCGATGATATCCTGCGTGATGACCGGGCGCGCCCCGTCATGGATCAGCACATAGTCGGCCGCATCTTCTTTCAGCGCACGAAGTCCCTCATACACGGAGTCGTAGCGTTCTTTGCCGCCCGCAACGATATGCTGCACTTTGGTCAGCCCATACCTCTGCACGATCTGTGTTCTGCAATATTCCTCATCACCCGCCCCGGTCACAAGCACAATGGTATCCACACTGCTCTCCTCAAATGCTTTTAGGCAGTAGTAGATCACGGGGCGTTCGCCCAGCATAAGGTACTGTTTTGGAATATCACTTTTCATCCGCGAGCCCACGCCCGCCGAAAGCACGATTGCGGCACATCTGCTCATTGCAGTGTCCTCTCTTTCAATTAGTAGCCTGATTCTCCGAGCTTTAGGTTCGGGATCGCGTTCAGGTCATAGCCGGCTCTCTTTCCGGCAATATAATCATAGTATGCTGCCGCTCCGATCATCGCGGCATTATCCGTGCACAGGATCGGTGACGGATGGTAAAATGCCACGCCTTTCTTCTCACATGCGTTTCGCATTGCCTCGCGTATCACGCCGTTGGATGCGACACCACCCGCGATTGCAAACTTGTCGATATGATATTCGTCGATTGCGCGCATCGCATGCTCCACAAGCACATCGGTGACCGACTTCTGGAAAGAAGCCGCCACATCTGCCTGATTGATCGGAATATCCTTCATACGGCATCCATTCAGATAGTTAAGGACTGCGGATTTGAGTCCGCTAAAGCTGAAATCATACACCCCGTCCGCAATTTTTGCGCGCGGGAAATCAATTGCCTGTGGATTGCCCTCATGTGATACCTTTTCGATCTTCGGTCCTCCCGGATAGCCCAGACCGATCGCGCGAGCCACCTTGTCGAACGCTTCCCCAGCCGCGTCATCCCTGGTGCGTCCAAGGATCTCGTATTTTCCGTAATCCGCCACCCTGACCAGATGCGTATGTCCGCCGGATACCACCAGACACAAAAACGGCGGTTCCAGCTCTTTATTTTCTATATAATTAGCGCTGATATGCCCCTCAATGTGATGAACTCCGACCAAAGGGATATTTCTCGCGAAGCTGATTGCTTTTGCCTCTGCCACTCCAACCAAAAGTGCGCCCACCAGTCCCGGTCCATACGTTACACCGATCGCATCGATATCATCCAGTGTCATGTTGGCGTCCGAAAGTGCCTGTTCGATCACCTGATTGATCTTCTCAATATGCTTGCGTGATGCAATCTCCGGCACAACGCCGCCATACAGTGTATGCAGGGCGATCTGCGAGGAGATCACGTTTGAGCGCAGATCCCTTCCGTTTACAACGACTGCTGCCGCCGTCTCATCGCAGGAACTCTCGATTGCCAATATCTTAATCTGCTTTGTATCTGTATTACTCATCATCTTCCGACGAAGCTCCTTCTATCTGATAGAATCCCAATATCTTCCAGTTGCCGTCGCCATCCTTGCGCAGCACATACTGCTGATAGGTTCTGGTATACTCGTTCTTCTCCCGCACAAAATAGGACGCGGTAACATACGCAAGGCTGTCATCTCCATCACTTACATACTGTACCTCCGAGGTGTCGCACACGCGCGCATCCGCAATATAGCGCGACCGGTTCGCATAGTCCGCAATATCTGCCCGCAGGTATGCAAGGTACGTCTCCCTCGGATTGACCTCAAGCAGCTTCTCATCAAACAGCAAAAGCACCTGATCCGCCATCTGCTCCAGCTCCTGATCCGTGTAGTCTTCCTTATAATACGCAGTAATTATTCGGTTGTATAGTTTTACCACCTCGCGCGGTGTTGCCGGGTAATTCTCTGTCAGGTTCTTCGTAATGATCCGTTGTACTTCCGTCAGGTTATCCTTCCCATTGGCGAGATTATCCTGCGATCTTACCTTGACAAAGTAAAATGCCCCACACACCAGTGCAACGCACAGCAAAGCGGTGACCCACGCACCGATTTTTTTCATCTATGCTTCCTCCTGGAATGTCAGTTCTACACTTTTTCCATCTTTTCCCAAATAAGAATATTCAAAAATCTGCCGTACCGCCGGCATATAGCTCTCCGCCTTGACCAGAGAAGGGGAAAAATGCGTAAGCCACAATTCCTTCACCTGTGCCTTTTTTGCCAGCTCCGCAGCCTCGTAAAATGTCATGTGCTTGTACTGCTTCGCCTTTGCGAGCTTATCTGCCTCCGCATACATGCCCTCGCAGATAAAAAGATCTGAGTCCTTCGCCGCCTGCGCGATCGCATCCACCGGCCGGCTGTCTGTGCAGTAAGTGACCTTTAAGCCCTTCCGCTCTGCACCAAGCACCATGTCCGGTGTGTACACATGTCCTTCCCATTCAACGGTATTGCCCTTTTGCAGCGGGTTCCACAGCTGCATCGGTATATTCTGCTCCTTTGCCCGGTCAACGGAAAATCTGCCTGCGCGGCGCAGCTCGAAGGAATATCCATAGCACTCCACGCCATGCTTTACGCGAAATGCATGGATATGGATTCCATTCATATCAAAATATGCATCCGGCTCCGTGATCTCAATACATTCGATTGAAAACGGCAGCTCCGGTGCAATGCTTCGCAGCGCACCGACCACCCGCTCAAGCCCTTTCGGTCCGATAATGGTAAGTGGATCTTTGCGGTCCGCATTTCCCATCGTAAGCAGAAGTCCTGGCAGTCCGCTGATATGATCCGCATGAAAATGCGTCACACACAGCACATCGATTGGCTTAAAGCTAAGCTCCGCCTCTTTTATCGCAATCTGTGTTCCTTCTCCGCAGTCAACAAGCAGACTGCTTCCGTTATAGCGGAGCATCATCGCCGTTAACCAGCGGTTTGGCAGCGGCATCATTCCTGCCGTGCCCAACAGACAAACATCTAACATCTTTTAACTTCCTATCCTAGTCTTTTCCCACACCATAATACCGGCATCTTCCTTCGGGAAATCATAAAAGCCCTTCCGTGTGCCGACTTTGTAAAACTGCATTCCCTCATACAAGCGTATTGCCGGGGTATTGCTCACGCGGACCTCCAATATGATCCGGCAGATCCCGCGTTCCTTTGCCTGCCGAAGGAGCTCCCCGATCAGGGCTTTTCCCACTCCGCGCCTGCGTGCCTGCTGTGCGGCCGCAACGTTTGTGATCTCGCCTTCATCCAGCGCACAGTACATTCCGACATAGCCCAGTATCCGGGATTCATCCATAGCCGCATCCTCCGCCACCAGAAACAACGTATCCGGATTGTCCAGAGAATCCAAAAAACCCTGCTCACTCCACGGCTGTGAGAATGCATCCCGCTCGATCGCAGCCACCTGCCGGACATCCTCCGGCATCATCTTACGGATTCTCATATCTGAAAATCCCTCTGCTTTTCCATCCGCTCCCGCTCTGCCTGTGACAGCCGCAGGTAATCCGGCTTGTGTTCTGCCGCACTCTCATACGTTCCCTGTGCAAACAGCTTCATGCCGAGCACCGCAACACTTGCCGCACGCTGCTTGTTTACATGTGCCGGCGCAAAACGAAACGGTACCGTACAACTCTCCCGGATTGTGTCTGCAAATACATCCGCGCCATCCCCCAAGAAGATGACCTCCCGGTTCTGTTCATTCACAGCTTCGATCAGCTCCTCGATGCTGATCGCACACGGCTTCTTGATTGCTTTCAGCGCCTCGCCCTCAAATGCATAAATGCCGGTATATACCTGACCTCTTCTTGCGTCCATGAGCGGACAGATCACATCACTGCTCCCCCACAGATTGTATGCGAGTGCATCCAGCGTTGGAACATGGACAAGCGGCTTATCCAGCGCAAGTCCGAGTCCTTTTGCGGTTGCAGAGCCGATGCGAAGCCCCGTGAAAGATCCCGGTCCCCCGGAAATAGCGATCGCGTCGATCGTATTTAGGTCAAGCTCGATTGTCCGCTTTACCTCATCCAGCATCGGAAGAAGTGTCTGCGAATGCGTTTTTTTGAAATTGATGGTGTACTCACCAAGCAGATTGTTGTCCTCCGCGACTGCGACCGTTGCCACCAGTCCGGAGCTGTCTATTGCAAGAATTTTCATGCATGAACCTCTTTAATCGTGATCCGGCGATAGTCGAATCCTTTTTCCAGATCTTTTTCTATGATAATCTCTTTGCGCTCTTTGGGAAGGATCTCCTCGATCAGGTTCGCCCACTCGATCATGGTCAGACCTTCCCCATAAAAATAATCCTCGTATCCGATCTCGTCCATCTCCTCGATATCCCCGATGCGGTAGACATCAAAATGATAGAACGGCATGCGTCCTTCCTCATACACCTGCACAATCGTGAAGGTCGGGCTGCTGACCGGCTCCATGATTCCAAGTCCATCCGCGATTCCCTGCGTCAGGACGGTCTTGCCAACGCCAAGATCACCCAAAAGTGTATACACTTCCCCCGGCTTTGCCGCGGCACCAAGTCTTCTCCCCAGCGCAAGCGTTTCCTCCGGCGAATTTGATTCGATTATTGTCACATTGTCCTGTTGCGGCATAGCTGTTTCCTCGTTCTGTTACATTCTCGCATATTTTGCAGGGAGCTTGCTTTCCGCGATCTTCTTGATCACAGCATAGTTTTCCTCCCCGACCTGCTCTCTCGGCAGAACATATGCGTATACCCTGTTGCTATATATGAGCAGTTCATTTTTTATCGCAATGACCTTATACACCTTATCCCAGAGGAGCGTTCCTGTTTCACCACCCTGTGTCACATCAATTCCTTCCTCATCGATATGGTATTCCAGTACATCGGAAATGATCGGATTGGTTCGCAAAACATAATTAGAGCGGTTCCACAAAGTAAAAGGCACATAGATCAAAACGATAATACCGCCGCAGATATAGAGTGTGCCATATCCCATGCTCTCCTTATAAAATGAGATTCCCGCCATAACAAACGCCAGAATGCTAAAGAAAATGGAAAGCGGTCCCTGCATTGTGGTATAGGACTGATACATATTAAATTGAAACAGATCCTTTGGAGCAAGTTTTGCATTAAATGTTACTTCCATTTGGAATTGTCCTCCTGTCATTTATGGAATGGGCATACCATCCCATAGTTAAAAATAGTATAGCATTCCTTTTGGCAAAAGGAAAGAAAAAAATAGCCTCCGCCGGGATTCCCCTTCGGAGGCTTGGATCGTATTTACCGGCGTCCCTTTAAGATTGGGGAAAGCGGCTTGTATACCAGCATTGTGATTGCTACGGAAAGCAGTCCTTTGACGATCGTAAACGGCATATTGAAGCAGATCAGGCACTGCAGAATGGATTTCATCCCCGGCAGGATTGCCTGATATGCTGCCAGGATTGCATCCTTTGCCATAAAGTTGTAATAGAACGGATATACCAGGAAGTTGTTGGATATCACACTGAATACGCCCATCACAACAGCTCCCAGAACCGCGCCCCACAGTGCACGCGCCTTTGTCTTTTTTGCACGGTAGATCAGTCCCGCCGGAAGTACAAATGCTGCGCCGAGCAGGAAGTTTGACAGCTCGCCCACACCTCCGGTTGAGCTGATGGTAAGATGTAACAGGTTCTTGATCAGGGCAACCAGAACTCCGCAGAGCGGTCCCATGGAAAAAGCTCCGATCAGCTCCGGAAGATCCGACAGATCCATCTTGATGAACGATGGCATAACCGGAACCGAAAAATCAAAAAACATTAAGATAAATGCTACCGCGGAAAGCATTGCTGTCACGGTGAGGTATCTCGCCGTGTAGCGTGTGGTGTGCTTTGCTGCCTTTTCTGTGTTTGTGCCGGTTACTGCACTTGTTTTTGTTGCTTCACTCATTGTCTTGTCTCCTTTTCTAAAACACCGGGCATACGCCCTTTTATTTGTTTAAGAATCCGAAGTTCAGGAGGAATAGCTTTGTTTTGCAAAGCAAAAAGCCCCGGATAAAATCATCCGGGGCTTGTAATTCTATTCTGTGCAAAAACGGCATGGCACAAAACCATGCGCGGATACATGCGCAAAAATAAATCATCTTCTCTCATCCAGACTGTACTGTCGGTTCCGGAATCACACCGGATCGGCCGCATACGCGGTTCACGGACTTCCCTGCTTGTGCAAGAGTCACCGTCGGTCGGGAATTATCGTCATTGCGATTCACCCTGCCCCGAAGAACTTCTATTCTTTTTACATGGTTATTGTATGCAGTATGGCATAGCGTGTCAACCATTTTTGCTCAATTTGTTAATTTTTTATCACAATGTTGTCGAAGAAGTGATTGCCCTTGCGCTCCTGCTTTGGCTTTCCGCTGCCACGGTTATCACCGTTTGCATTCCTGCGCGGCTCTCTCTTATCATCCTTGCGAGATCCGTCTTTTTGGCTTCTCTGCTGCTTCGGACGCTCCTGTTTCTTCGGCTGCTCTGCTTTTTCTTTCTTTGCAGTTCCATCACTGTTTCCAATTTTCATGGTAAGCTGGATGCGCTGCTTCTTTAAGTCAACGCTCAACACCTGTACATCCACGATGTCACCAACGCTGACTGCCTCCAGCGGGTGGCTGATGAAGCGGTCACAGATCTCCGAAATGTGGACAAGTCCGTCCTGATGGACGCCGATATCGACAAACGCGCCAAAATCAATGACGTTACGGACGGTTCCCTTAAGCACCATCCCCGGCGTAAGATCCTTCATCTCAAGTACATCGCTGCGCAGGATTGGCTTCGGCATATCATCACGCGGATCGCGTGCCGGCTTTTCAAGCTCTTTTACGATATCGCGGAGCGTCAGCTCACCGATTCCAAGCTCCTCTGCGAGTCTGCCGTAATCGCTGATCTTCCTGGAGATATCAGAGACATTGCGGTTCTTTACATCCTCAAGGGAATATCCAAGCTCCTCTAAGAGCTTTTTCGTTGCATCGTAGGATTCCGGATGCACACCTGTCGCATCGAGCGGATTCTTGCCGTCTGCGATTCTCATAAAGCCCGCACACTGCTCATATGCCTTCGGTCCGAGCTTTGCTACCTTAAGGAGCTGGGAACGGGAAGTAAACTTACCATTCTCCTCGCGGTATACAACGATGTTCTTTGCAATCGGCTTGGAAATGCCGGAAATATACTCAAGCAGGGAAACGGATGCCGTATTTAAGTCGACACCGACCTTGTTTACACAGTCCTCAACTACTCCGCCGAGTGCCTCGGAGAGCTTCTTCTGGTTCATATCATGCTGATACTGTCCAACGCCGACAGACTGCGGATCAATCTTTACCAGCTCTGCCAGCGGATCCTGAAGCCGGCGTGCCATAGAGGTCGCGCTTCTTTGTCCGACATCAAAGTTCGGGAACTCCTCAGTTGCCAGCTTGCTGGCAGAATATACGGATGCTCCCGCCTCATTTACGATAATATACTGTACCGGAATCGGAATTTCCTTCAAAAGCGCAACGATGATCTGCTCCGATTCGCGGGATGCAGTTCCGTTACCAAGAGAGATCAAGGTCACATGGTACTTGGAAATCAGCTTCTTGAGAACAACCTTCGCCTCCTCCACACGATTCTGCGGTGCAGTCGGATAAATAACGGTCGTGTCCAGTACCTTTCCGGTCGGATCAACGACAGCAATCTTACATCCGGTACGGAATGCCGGATCCCAGCCCAAAACAACCTGTCCGGCGATCGGAGGCTGCATCAGAAGCTGCTCTAAGTTCTTTCCGAATACCTTGATCGCGCCATCCTCCGCTTTTTCTGTCAGGTCGCTTCGGATCTCGCGCTCGATCGCAGGTGCGATCAGACGCTCGTAAGCATCCTCGATGGTCTCCTCAAGCGCCTTGGCACACTCGGTGCCTTCCTTTGTGATGATCTGCTGGTTAAGATACTTTAAGATATCCTCCTCCGGTGCCTCAATCTTGACCGTGAGGAACTTTTCCTTCTCACCGCGGTTGAGCGCCAAGGTGCGGTGTCCCACAACCTTTGCGATCGGCTCGTCATAGTCGTAGTACATCTCATAGACAGACTCTGCCTTATCATCCTTTGCCGCAGAGGTCAGTCGCCCCTGCTTTACGGTAAGCTCACGGATTCTGGTGCGGTAGTCCGCATTATCCGAGATCAGCTCAGCAAGAATATCCTTTGCGCCTGCGATTGCCTCAAGGACTGTCGCAACCTCTTTTTCTTCATCGACATACTTTGCTGCCTCCTCTAACAGAGAAGCATCCCCTTGTGCGAGGATGAACTCTGCCAGCGGTTCTAAGCCTTTTTCCTTTGCGATGGTAGCTCGCGTGCGCCGCTTCGGGCGGTACGGACGATACAGATCATCGACTGCGACCTGGGTCTCTGCCTCCTCAATCTGCTTTTTTAATTCTGCTGTCAGCTTGCCCTGTTCTTCGATGCTGGCAAGGACTGTGGCTTTTTTCTCCTCCAGATTGCGGAGGTAGGTCAAACGTTCCGACAGATTACGGAGCACCTCGTCATTCAATGCTCCGGTTACTTCCTTGCGGTATCTGGCGATGAAGGGAATGGTATTCCCCTCATCGATCAATTTTACTGCTGCCTCTGTCTGACTGTTCTTAATCCCAAGCTCCTGGGAAATCTTAGAAATAATATCCATGTACTAATTCTCCAAATCATGTGGTCTCATATCCACGCCGCGGGAACCATCCGCCTCCGGATCTGCTCCGAACTCATAGTCATTTCCCGGCAGGATAGCATTTAATAAAATACCGGCGATTGCTGCGATTGCAAGCGCGGTAAGTGTAACGGAGGCATCTCCGATGGTGAAGGTAAGTCCGTCTGAGAAGCCAAGTCCGCAGACAAGGATGACTGCTGCGATGATCAGGTTTCTTGACTTGGTAAAGTCAACGTGATTTTCAACAACATTGCGGACACCGATCGCGGAGATCATTCCGTAAAGGATGAAGCTGACACCGCCAATGATGGATGCCGGCATAGAGCCGATGATCTCAGCCATCTTCGGGATGAAGCCAAGGATGATCGCATATATAGCAGCAAGACGTATAACCTTCGGATCGTATACTCGGCTAAGCTCAAGCACGCCGGTGTTCTCGCCGTAGGTAGTGTTTGCAGGTCCGCCGATCATTGCGGAAAGTGAGGTTGCGATACCATCCCCGATCAGGGTGCGGTGAAGTCCCGGATTCTCGATAAAGTTCTCTCCGACCGTTGCGGAGATTGCCGATATATCGCCGACATGCTCCATCATGCTGGCGATCGCAATCGGTGCCATAACAAGGACGGAGGTCAGGTTGAACTTCGGAAGCTGGAATGGCGGAAGTCCTACCCATGCAGCAGATGCAGCGTTGGTAAAGTTAAGGATCGCACTTCCGTCCGGATTGGTAAATCCAATCAGATGTAATACAAGCGCAAATACATAAGAGATCACAACGCCCATCAGGATTGGAATGATCTTGAACATTCCCTTGCCCCAAATGTTAAAGATAATGATAACTGCAAGTGCAACGATAGCGATCAGCCAGTTGGTAGATGCGTTGGAAACTGCGGACGGCGCAAGGCTCAGTCCGATACAGATGATGATCGGTCCGGTTACGACCGGCGGAAGGAAACGCATTACGCGCTTAACTCCGGCAAGCTTGATGATAAGAGCCAGTACCAGATAAAGCAGACCTGCGACAAAAATACCGCCGCACGCATACTGCAGCTTCTCTGAATCTGCCATATTGGCAAATACACCGGTATCCAGATTTGCGATTGTGGCAAAGCCGCCCAAGAATGCAAATGATGATCCTAAGAATGCAGGAACCTTAAACTTTGAGCAAAGGTGGAAGAACAATGTTCCAACACCTGCACAGAACAGGGTAACCTGAACGGATAATACCTGTGTATCACTTCCGAAATAGCCGTTTACCAGAATCGGAACTAAAATGGTAGCTCCAAACATGGCAAACATGTGCTGCAGTCCAAGCAGCAGCATCTTAGGTGTCCCGAGTACACGGGCATCGCGAATGACGTCCTTTTGTTCATTCATAAAATAACTCCTCCTTATAGTAAGTGTACTTTCTATTAAAAAGTGTCGCCCTGCGGCACCTTTTTACAAATATCCAGATAGAACTGTGCGAGTGTCTGTGTTCGGTATGGGATCACCCAGAGCAGTCCGATTCCGAGTGAGAGGATCCCCAGCAGATACATTCCGATAAAACTTAGCTCCAGATACAGAAGCCGTCCCATCTGATGCTTCATATAGTCTGCGGACAAACGGAAAGCCCGCGTCGGTGAAAGCGCTTCGTCGTCAAGCATCAAGAAAAATACAAGCGCCAGCTTCAGCTCGATGTATGCGACCAGCACAAGGCTGACCAGTCCGAGCACAACTGCGGTCCCGGTTGCCTTGACCGATGGCGTAAGAATCGCGTATGCGATCCCGATCCCCACCGGAATGACCGCAGCAAAGGTCAGTACCATCTTAAGGAAGCCTGCGATCAGATACCGGTCCGGTCTTGTCCTGATTGGTCCGAACATCTGTGGCACCGCCGCCTCCTGCTGTCTTGCAAGGCGAAGGTGTATCCCCGATACGCCGACCGACAGCACCATGCCAAGCAGTGATATCAGAAAATCCACCACATAATACAAGATGGTCTGGAAGGTTGTGGCATACTCGCTCTGTAAGAGCATAGAAAAAGGGAGTTCGATAGCAAGAGTAATAAGACTTGCCATCAAGAAAGCTCCCATCGGTGTTTTATAATGTCCGGTAAGATTCTCCCGGGCAATTCTTTTTAATTCTTTACAGGACGTTGCCATGTTCTGTAAGCTCCTTTTATTAAATATTTGGACGTAATTTTCAAATATTATACATTTTTTTGACAAGGATTACAAGAATCGATATACTGCTTTTTATGAAAACCGAAAAAGAACTCGATGTTTATTTTTATATTGGTGGCTGGATCTGTCTTGCCACCGCAGCCATTTATCTGCTTGTCATCCATTATGCCGATATTCCGCTGCTAAAAGCTGCCACGCCCTGCGTCCTTCACCAGTTGACCGGCTACTATTGCCCCGGCTGTGGCGGTACACGGGCAATCTCTGCCCTTTTGCACGGTCATCTGCTGCGTGCCTTCGTCTATCACCCGTTCGTTCCCTACATGGTGCTTCTCGGCGGATATTTTATGCTGACGCAGACGATCGACCGGCTCTCGCACCATAAGCTTCCTGTGGCACTGCACTTCCGCCCGGTCTATCTGTGGGCGGGGCTTGGTATCATCCTTGTAAATTTCGTTGTCAAAAATGCACTTCTGTTTTTCTTTCACATCGCACTTTTATAACAAAGAGTCACTTTGTGACTCTTTGCGTGCCCACACGGGCGCGCAAGTGCATCTTCAACTCCACACGGGTTGCATCCCTGCGGAGCATTTTTACTTTATAGGAAAAGGAATTTCCTATAAAGTAACAAAACAACTCAGTCCCTAGCACCATCGCTAAGGTCTGAGTTGTCCAAGATCATCTAAGCTCATTCCGTAATTTTCCAGATAAACCCGCAGATATTCTTCCAGACTGCCATACTCCAGAATGATCGTATATAGTGTAACCGAATATGTGACTGCCGTTATGACAAGTCCTGCTACGCCGAGTGCGAGTGCCAGTTTGGCATTCTTACTCATCGTAAGCTCTCCTCCCTTGGATAGGAGCGCCAGCAAAATTGCCAGCCCTCCACACGCAACGGATACATATAGACAGGTGCAGGTCGTCACGGAAATCACTCCGAGAATCGTTGCCGCAATCGTCATAGAAGCGGATCTTTTATCCTGCACCGGCTGTTGATACGGATTGTTCTGCTCATAATAGGAAAAGTCCATTGGTATTCCTCCCGTAAGGTCGGTACCGTCTATTCCTGACTACAATGTAACAACGGCTTTTGCATCTCCGCTTAGACTAAGAACCACGGTATCGTCCTGCTGCTCATAAGCTGCACCGTCTACACCGGCTGCTGTTCCGGCATGAACGAGTGTCACCTTACATGGCTTCTTAGATGTTACACTGATTTCATATCTATTGTCAATATGAGATACCGTAATCTCAGAATCTACTTCGTTCTCGGTATTGTATACAACCGTCTTGGCATCCTTGCCCTCTGCCAGCGCATATACCTTGTAGTCTACACCGTCTGCATAATCATATACGGCATCTGTGTCACATGCGCCAACCGCAACGATGCTGCCCTCTCTTACGAAAAGCGGGATACTCATATAGCCGTAATGCTCTTTGTACCACTTGCCGCCTTCCTTAACCTCTCCGGTCAGAAGTGAAGTCCAAGTTCCCTCCGGAAGATAAAATTCTGCCATGCTCTTGTCGTTAAAGACCGGAGCAACAAGCAGGGAATCTCCGTACATATACTGGGTTGCCAGATATGCGCAGTTGCGATCCTGTGTATATTCGAGCACCATGCTTCGCATCATCGGGACACCGGTTCTTGAGGTCTCGATCGCGTTGCGGTACAGATATGGCATCAGGGATGCCTTTAACTTCGTAAAGAAGCGAAGGACATCAACTGCCTCATCATCATATACCCACGGCACACGGTAAGAGGTAGATCCATGTAATCTTGAGTGTGAGGACAACAGTCCAAATGCACACCATCTCTTGTAAACATCCGCTGTTGAGGTAGACTCAAAGCCGCCGATGTCGTGGCTCCAGTAACCGAAGCCGGAGCTTGTCAGTGACAATCCACCGCGCAGGCTCTCCTCCATGGACTCATAATCAGACCAGCAGTCGCCGCCCCAGTGAACCGGGAACTTCTGTCCGCCGGCGGTAGCGGAACGTGCAAAGAGAACTGCTTCCTTCTCGCCCTTTTTCTTCTTGATAACATCATATACCGTCTTGTTGTACATATATGTATAGAAGTTATGCATCTTCTGCGGATCTGCGCCATTGTAATATACGCAGTCGGTCGGAATACGCTCGCCAAAATCGGTCTTGAAGCAGTCTACGCCCATATCCATAAGTGCTTCGAGCTTCCTGCTGTACCATTCGCAGGCTGCCGGATTGGTAAAGTCAACGATTGCAAGTCCCGGCTGCCACATATCCCACTGCCATACGTCTCCGTTCGGGCGCTTGATAAAGTATCCGCCCTTTACGCCCTCCTCAAACATGGAGGATTCCTGTCCGACGTAGCTGTTGATCCATACACAGATCTTAAGCCCCTTTGCCTTAAGGCGCTTTAACATGCCCTCAGGGTCCGGGAACACGCGGGAATCCCAGGTGAAGTCGCACCAGTTGAAGTCCTTCATCCAGAAGCAGTCAAAGTGGAATACCTTAAGCGGGATGCCACGGCTTATCATACCATCTACAAAGCTGTTGACCGTTTCCTCGTCATAGTTGGTCGTAAAGGAGGTGGACAGCCACAGTCCGAATGTCCACGGTGCCGGAAGTGACGGCTTGCCGGTAATATCCGTATAGCGCATCAGAACCTCCTTCATGGTTGGTCCGTTGATGAGGAAGTAATCCAGATTCTCGCCCGGAACGGAAAATTCCACCTTCGTAACCATCTCGGTAGCTACCTCGAAGGATACTCTCTCCGGATGATTTACAAATACGCCGTAGCCCTTGTTAGAAATATAGAACGGAATATTCTTGTAGGACTGCTCGGTGGATGTGCCGCCATCCTCGTTCCAGATATCCACACTCTGTCCGTTCTTGACAAATGCGGAGAAGCGCTCGCCAAGTCCATAGATCAGCTCCCCTACGGAAAGCGAAAGCTGCTCTCTCATATAGGCATCCTCCGGTCCCTTGTCATACGCAAGTCCCTTCCAGTCGGTCTTCATGTAAGCAAGATCCTTTGCGCCGCTTGCAGTGATCTTCTCATCGCCTCTGTAAAATGTGATCGCAGCGGTTGCCTTTACAACCTCAACGCGAAGTGATCCGCTCCATACGGTGATTTTCTCGTCGTCTTCCTCTGCTTTTAAATTGCCGCTCGTTGGTGCAGCGATCTCAAACTGTGGGAAGCGCTCTGCAAGTCCCATGTGGTGGAAGGTCTGGATACGAAGCACCTCCGGATACGGAGCAGTAATCTGAATGGTCAGATTTACATTGCCAAGTGTGTCGCCTCTTGTCACAACATGATAGGTTGGTGCGCACAGCGTTACCATATCCGGTGTAATCTTGGTAAAATATACCTCCATCGGTGAAAAACAGCTGCATCCTTCTTTTTGAAGCCAGCATCCATTGCTAAATTTCATAATCTGCTCTCCTTTACATCGTCATAGGTTTCGTTTGTATCATAATACCTCTTTTATTCCCCTTTCATCTACCTCACAAATTTCACAAAAAAGGCGCGATAAATTTGACAAAAAAATCATCCAAATTTATAATTCAATAAGGTCACAATATGTAAAGGGGTTAATTCTATGTACCAGATACTGATTGCGGATGATGAATCCATCATTCGGGAAGGAATAAAATGTCTTTTTGACTGGGAAAGCCTGGGCTTTACCATCTGTGGGGAAGCCGTCAACGGAGAGCAGGCTTATCAGGAGATTCTTCGCCTGCGCCCGGACGTTGTGCTTCTCGATATCCGTATGCCCGGACTGTCCGGCACTGATGTCATCCGTGAAGTGCGCTCCGCCGGATATGAGGGCAATATCATCATCTTAAGCGGATACTCCGATTTTAAATATGCGCAGGAAGCGATCCGTTACGGAGTTCACTCTTACCTTACCAAGCCTGTGGATGAGGATGAGCTTCAATCCGCACTTTTAGCAATTCGCGGCCAGCTGGATGCAAAAGCCGCTGCCAGCAGCACCAAGGAGCATTACCGCGACACCATCCATGCGTCCATCGTAAAGGATCTGCTGCTTGGAACTGCGGATTTTCCAAAGACGAATCTGTCCGATTTTCATCTGGATGCACCGGTCTATCAGGTTGTCATCTATGAAAAGTACAGCCACAACTCGCAGGATGCGTCATATAGCTTTTCCGACCTGTTGCGCGTGACGAATCAGGACAACAATTCCTATGATCATATCACGCTTTCTTACAATGAAGTGTTATTGTTGAAGGGGGATTTCGCCATCCAGAAATTCAATGAATTTCTGGAGCGCTATGAGAGAGAGCGCCGCCCGCAGAAGGGTTCCCCTCTCGACTCCTTGTTCATTACATACGGCAAGTGCGTATCTGCACCGGATGGCATTCCGGAATCCTACACGGAGGCGCTTAGTCTGATGCACCGCCGCTTCTTCTGTGATCAGGAGCAGCATACCATCGGCTATACCGATCTTCCTAAGTTTTTGAACACGCATCCGATCGACCACGATGCCTTTTTGAAAAAATACTCTGCCATGCTGTTAAACTATCTGCAATCCTTCAACCGCAGCATGGTTGCCCAGACCTTGAACGAGTTAAACAGTGAGCTCTACAACGCATCGGACTCCATCGATGCCATCAAGCTGCTGCTCGCAGACCTGTTTTTACAGATCAAGGAGCAGATGAACCATCTGTATAACCACGCAGATATCCCGTTCCCGACCAACGCCGAGATCATCCGCTCCATTGAGAGCAAATATTATCTCTACGAGATACTTCTGTTCTTTACCGAGCAATTTGAGATTGTGATCGGTTCGATCGGTAATTCCACGCGCGACAGTGTGCTCGATGATATTTTAAACTACATCAATCACAATTACGCCAACAACATCACGCTAGAGAACATTGCTCCGCTATTTGGCTATAACAGCTCCTACCTCGGCAAGATCTTCAGCAAGCGGATGGGGGAGAACTTCAATTCCTATGTAGATCATATCCGCATTGAGAAGTCTAAAGAACTGCTGCTGAATGAGGATCTGAAGGTGTACAGCGTTGCAGAGAGGGTTGGCTACCGGAATGTGGATTACTTCCACATCAAGTTCAAGAAATATGTCGGGCAGAGCCCGGCGGAATACCGTAAGGTGCACCGCAGGTAGCTTATGCTGCTAAAGCACTGCGCGATAACAAAACGAGCGGAACATGGGGCATCCCCCTCATTTTCCGCTCGTTCTTTTTAACTTTTTATAAAGCCTGCCGCTTCATGCCGAAACACTTATATGGTCTTGTATACATCCTTCAGTGCCGGATACATCTTGATGAACTTCTCATAGCACTTCTGGTACTTCTCCACAAGCTCCGGTGTCGGCTCGGTCGTATCCTTCACATGGACGATCTTCTCTGTCGCAGCTTCCACGTCTGCGAAAACTCCGGCAGCTACCGCCGCAAGGATCGCGCCGCCATACGCAGGTCCTTCCTCAACCGCAACAGTATCGACCTTCAGGTTCATGACATTGGCAACGATCTTTCTCCAGAGAGGGCTCTTTGCGCCACCGCCGCAGATCGTCGTGCGCTCCGGTGCAACGCCTAAGTTTCTTGCCACCTCAAGGGAATCCCGCAGTGCGTACGCAACACCCTCGAAAACAGCCTGCAGCATATCAGCCCTGCTGGTGTCAAGGCTCATTCCGATAAATGCCCCCTTTGCCTGCGGATCGTTGTGCGGGGACCGCTCTCCCATCAGATACGGCAGGAAGTATACATGATTCTCACCGAGAAGTCCGTTTGCATCGCGCTCGTCGATCGGCTTCTGCTCGCCCGCAAAATCTCCGGTCTTTAAGATTTCTTCCATCCACCACTTATTGCAGCTCGCCGCAGAGAGCATGCAGCCCATCAGATGATAATTGCCGTCTGCATGTGCAAATGAATGCAGCGCATTGTACGGATCTACCCCATAGCTGCCATTGGTGATAAAAATCGTTCCGCTTGTGCCGAGTGACAGGTTGCACTTGCCTGCGCCTACGCATCCGGTTCCGACTGCCGCAGCTGCATTATCCCCAGCTCCTGCCGCGACGATGCAGTTCTCCGGGAATCCAAGCTCCTTTGCCACCTCAGGAAGAAGTGTTCCTGTCTTTTCGTAGCTTTCAAACAGCTTTGGCATCCACTCCTCTTTTACCGAGCAGATCTCCATCATCTCTTTTGACCAGCATTTGTGCTCCACATCCAAAAGAAGCATACCGGACGCATCGGAATAGTCCGTGCTGTTTACTCCGGTCAGGCGGTATGCCAGGTAGTCCTTCGGCAGCATCAGCTTATGGATGCGCGCAAAATTCTCCGGCTCATGGTTCTTTACCCAGAGGATCTTCGGTGCGGTAAAGCCAGCAAATGCGATGTTGCCGGTAAGCTTTGATAATTTTTCTTTTCCGATCACATTGTTCAGGTAATCGGTCTCTTCCATCGTTCTTCCGTCATTCCACAGGATCGCCGGGCGGATAACCTCGTCCTTCTCATCAAGGATGACAAGTCCGTGCATCTGACCGCCGAAGCTGATACCCGCAATTTGGCTCTTATCGCATCCGGCGGTAAGCTCCTTTAAGCCCGCAATACTCTGTGACCACCAGTCTGCCGGATTCTGCTCTGACCATCCCGGATGCGGAAAGCTGAGCGCATATTCCTTTGATACGATCTTTTCAACGATTCCGTCCTCGCTCATCAGCAACAGCTTGACAGCGGAGGTTCCCAAATCTACTCCAATAAAATACATATATGTAAGCTCCCTCTTCAAACAGCGGCATTTGCCGCCGGTAATAAAAATTGGCAGGAATATTGTGATACTCCTGCCAATCTGATGCTTTATATCTTACTTAAACGGGTTCTCTGTCGGGTATGGCAGGCTTGCCGGCTGGTTGTAGTTGATGTCCTCCAGCGGCACTCCGATATACTTGAACACTTCAAACAGAGCCTTGCCGTAATGTCCGAATGCAACTGCTCCGTGGTGCGGGTAGTTCTTCTCGATCAGCACATGGCGGTAGAAGCGTCCCATCTCCTTGATCGCAAATACACCGATTCCACCGAAGGATCTGGTTGCAACCGGAAGTACCTCGCCCTCTGCAACATAAGCGCGCAGCTTATTGTCAGCGGTAGACTGGATACGGTAGAAGGTGATGTCTCCAGGGATGATGTCTCCTTCGAGTGTTCCGTTGGTAACCTCAATCGGAAGGCTTCTTGCCATGATCTTCTGATACTTCATCTCGCCCTTTGTAAGCTTTGCGGTGCAGGTGTTTCCACAATGGAAGCCCATGAAGGTATCCTTGTGTGTGTAATCGAACTTGCCCTTGATAGACTCCTCGTACATATCCTTCGGTACGGAGTTGTTGATGTCAAGAAGGGTAACTGCGTCATCACTGACACAGGTTCCGATGAACTCTGAAAGAACACCGTAGATATCAACCTCGCAGGATACCGGAATGCCTCTTCCGGTCAGACGGCTGTTTACATAGCAAGGAACAAATCCAAACTGTGTCTGGAACGCCGGCCAGCATTTGCCTGCGATGGCAACATACTTGCGGTATCCCTTGTGTGCCTCCACCCAGTCAAGAAGTGTAAGCTCATACTGAGCAAGCTTTGCAAGGATCTCTGGCTTCTTGTTGCCTTCTCCAAGATCTTTTTCCATATCTGCTACTACTTCCGGAATACGTGCATCCCCTTCATGCTTGTTGAATGCTTCAAACAGGTCAAGCTCAGAGTTCTCCTCGATCTCAACGCCAAGGTTGTAAAGCTGCTTGATCGGTGCGTTGCAGGCAAGGAAGTTGAGCGGTCTTGGTCCGAAGGAAATGATCTTTAAATTGCTAAGTCCATCGACAGCTCTTGCGATCGGAATGAACTCATGGATCATGTCTGCACAATCCTCTGCGTCACCGACCGGATATTCCGGTATGTATGCACCGACGTTGCGGAGCTTTAAGTTGTAGCTTGCATTTAACATACCGCAGTATGCATCGCCTCTGCCGTCCATAAGGTCAGCCTGGCTCTCCTCTGCTGCTGCAACGAACATCTTCGGTCCATCAAAATGCTTTGCAAGAAGCGTCTCAGAGATCTCCGGTCCGAAATTGCCAAGATATACACAAAGGGCGTTACATCCTGCTGCCTTGATGTCCTCTAGTGCCTGTACCATATGGATCTCGCTCTCCACGATACATACCGGGCACTCATAGATGTCTGTGGCATCATACTTGTCGGCATACGCCTTTACAAGAGCCTTTCTTCTGTTGACAGCCAGGCTCTCCGGGAAACAGTCACGGCTTACTGCCACGATTCCCACTTTGATTTTTGGAATGTTGTTCATAATGTTCTCCTTCTCTCTTATATTGAATGCGTCCCGCACTCAGATTCAATTCTATTCAACAGTCAGATTCTCACCGACCAGTCCGCAGAATGCGCCCTCGATCTTTGCCTCCGGGTGGGCGATCAGCCACTTGTTCTTCGCAGTGATCAGTTTGCCCTCGCCCTCGCTCCAAGGTCCTGCCTCAAGCTCGGTATTTGTTCCCTGCGGAAGAACGATCACACAGCGGAATCCCTGCTCACCCGCTGCGGTGCAAGGAGCATAATGAAGTGTGGTTGCAAAAAGCTCCACACCTACGCCCGCCGGCAGATAGAAGGCTTCTATCTTTGCGGTGTCGTATGTGAAATCCGGCTGGATGTCCTCCTCCTTGCCTAAAAGAAGCACAAGTCCCTCACCGACTGCAATGTCAAGCTCGGAAGATCTGTGATACTCAACGGCGTTCAGCTTCTTATTGTTGCCGTTGCAATATCCGATCTCGATCGGAAGTCCGCCATAAGCGCGGTCTGTCAGGTCTTTTGCCACCGCACATGCCTCCAGCTCCGGTACGGATGCCACATAGATCGGTCCGTCCGATGGGCACGGGGTTACTGCCATCTTCTCTGACAGTTCGGTAAAATCATACCCTTCGAGGATGCGTCCGTATTTGCGAAATGTTACATCTGTTACACTCTTCATAAGATCCTCCATCCATTATGTCTATTGTCTGTTTGCTTCTATCTCTGCTCTTAGCAGCTCCGTCATCTGCTCCTGTGCCTGATATGCGCCTGCTGCGATCAGATTCTGCTGCAGCTGATCCCATTTGGAATCAAATTTATCCGGTGTACACACCACACAGTCGATCAAGCCCTCCCGCGCAATCTCGTCCAGCCTTGAAAGCTGTCTGTCCAGATCTGCCGGAAGTATCCTTGACCACAATGGAGTATATTCCTTCTTTTCAAATTCATCTGCCTGTGGAAAAATATCCGTCAGCCGTTCCACATCCCATGCCTCAAGCGCTGCCTGTTCCTGTTCATTGTAGGAATCCGCAACACTTTCCGGGTTTAAGATGCAAAAATAATTTCCGGTCGAATCCAGCACTGTGTTCCCATAGCTTGGAAACGGATAACTGTGCAGTCCCACTCCGGTCTCGTTCTGATAGGACACGTTCTTCTCCGCGCGCTCGATTTCCTCCGCCGTGCGGCAACGCACGCCGTCCTCGTCATAATAGTAATTGACTCCCTCGATTCCCCAGTTTACAAGAATCTGTGCCTCCTCCGTGCAGAGCCAGTCCAGAAACTGGATTGCCCTCACCGGATCCTTGCAGGCTGTCGTAATGCCAATTCCCCAGGTGTTAAGCCCCTGCGGTGCAAGAGATGCACATTTTACCGAGGAATCTATCGTTACCGGAAGTCCCGCGTATGTACGCTCATACCGTCCCGCTGCCTTTAGCGTATTCTCGGCGGTGGTATAATCCCAGTCGGCATCTAAAAGTCCGAGCACTCTTCCGGAAGCAATTTTTTCCAGATAATCTTCGTGTGTCTGGATTGCAAATTCCTGATCCAGCACCTTCTCGTCATACATGCGGTTGAGCCACCGGTAATACTCCTTCTGCCCACCCACCATGTGCTTATACTGTACCTTATAATCGTCGGAGACGATCCACTGTCCGTTGTCGATCGCCCCATTGGCAATATAGCCGGATGGGTTGGCAAGTGTCGTATACCAGTGCCAGTCTGTGACCGAAAGCGTGATTCCGATGGTCGTCTGTCCATCGATATTCAGATGACGTGCCTTGTATTCCCTGATCATATCCCCATATTCTTCCAGGGTATAGGGAATGCGGTAATCGTTAAATGCCAGTACCGCCCACTGTAGCTGCGCCGTTCCGGAGCTGGTCAGTGCCTCGTCCTGCACCTTTCCGCAGTAGAGCTGGTAGATTGCTGGATTCTCCCTGCTGCTTTGCAGCTTCTCATATTCATCGCCGTACAGCGCCTTGATATGAGGTCCGTATTCATCGATCAGATCGGACAGATCGATCAAAGCGCCCTGTTCAATCAAAATATCACTATCGCCTTTTGCGAAAATCAGATCCGGCAGCTCGCCGGTAGCAATCATCAGTTCCACCGTCTTTTCTTCCACGTCCGACGGATACAATGTGTCCAGCGTCACGCCAGTTGCCTCTGTGATTGCAAGCGCTACCGGATCCGTCCATGGATCCTCCGCGCCGTCTGCATTATAAAAAGTGAATGTAATTGGTTCCAGGGTGGAACCCGCCTGATCATTACTGTCGTCCAGCTCCCCCGCACATCCGGCAAGCGTCAGGAGCATTGTGCCTGCCAATGTCCCCGCGACGATCCGATTCCATCCGATCTTCCCGACTATCGCTTTCTTCATATCTTCCTGCATCTCTGTCATTCTATCTCTTATTGCCAATCCGTACTCCTAAAAACTCTTACATAATTATCTCATACTTTTGGCTGTTGTACAAGATATGCATACTGCCAGTGACAGCAATCCGGAGATTATTTTTCCTCCTTTTCGGAGACTGCGCCCGGTTCCTTTTCAATCTCACGGAAAAATCGGATCGCGAATGAACATACGGTAAGTGCGATCGTTCCCGGTCCGATCAAAAGACCGATGAACATCAGCGTGTAATTCCACATAAAGAGAACCAGCTCGATTGCAATGATAAACGCAAGAAAAAGTGTTCTGAGGAAATAGCGGGTTGCAATGTCATAGGAGTTTTTCAGCGTCCTGAAGGTTGTGTTCTCATAGCGCGCCATAAGCGGAAATGCATAGATAAACGCCATTCCACAGACAAAGCCTGTTATGATGGCTGCTACAAGAAAAAGCATAGAGCTGCCTTCCGTCACTTGAAAGAACTGGATATCCAGATAGACAGCATAGAACGCAACCACGCCGATCAGTCCAAGCAGTATGGAGGATTTAAAATTCTCCCTGAATGCCTTGAGGAAGTCCCTTGCGACATATCCTTCTGCATCATCTGCCATCTCAAGAGCGATCTTGTTAAGGGCTGCCGTTGCCGGTCCGATCGTAATGACCGGGATACTGCACACCAGCCACAGAAGGCTGATCTTAACGATATCCCACAACCGTGTCATAAACTTATATACCGGACTGTCTGTACTGAAAAACTTCATACGCTTATTCCTTCCATGTACCAAAAGCGGGCAAGCCTGTTTTCTCTAAAAGAGCTCGACTTAACCCGCTTTTTTATTTCGTATTAACTGATTAACGAACTGCAAGCTCGCACATATATCTTTCCTGTGCCTGCTCTTTTGACCACTCTAAGCAATCCTGATAGTAGTAAGCGTTTGCCTGCTCGATCATCTCTGCTACGATCTGGTCATATTCCTCGTCGCTCTCTGCATAAATTGCATTCCATGAGTATGTGGTGATGCACTTGGTTGTCTGTGTCCACTTGGTTGTGAACTCTTCATCCTTTGTTCCATTTACGAATGTGGATGCCGGAGAAACCGTGTAGTTGCCGGAAGCCATGTACTCGTTGATGGTGTTGCATCCGGTGTAATCTCTCCAATCCTGATCGATATCACAGGTTGCAGGTGTCTGGTTGCTCTTCCAGTTCAGGTAGTTGTAGGTTTCACCATTAGAATCCGGGTTAACTGCATCAAGAGCCCAGGTAATGTTATTGATCTGGAGCATTCCGTCATGGAAGGTTCCCTGATATCCGGCATCAACCATAGAGGTTTCCTGATCAGCCTTGCACTTTGCGCCAAGCTCGGTAAAATACGTATTCTTGTCAGCATCGTAATCCCATGTAACACCCTGTGGACCATATTCCATTGTCATACGGCCTTCCGGTGTGGCAAGGTAGTTGATGATCTCCATGCAAAGCTCCGGATACTCGGTCTTAGCACCGATGCACCACAGACGGTTGCCGCCAAGAACGTCCATACCATAAACGATCGGTGAAGCGTTCTTTGGAGTAAGGGATCTCATCATCTTTCCTTCTGCAAGATGCTCATCCGTATTGTAAAGCATGTATCCTGAGTAGTTGAAGATGGAGAAGAAGGTTCCGCCAGCCTGTACCTTCGGGCTCATCTCATCATAGGTCTGAGTCATGGAGTCCGGATCAAGCAGTCCGTTCTGGTATAACTGGTTGTAGAACTTTAAGCATCTTAAGTATGGTCCATCCTCCATCAGGCAGTCATAGTAATCACCGGTGTTCGGATCGTACAGACCGATTCCAAGTTCATCATATCCATAGTAAGCAGTCGCGGTAGACTTAACATACATTACCATGTCGCCATCCCAATCCGGCCACAAAGAAGCAGCGTAGGTCGGCTTTCCGTTCTCATCCGTCGGGCAGATTTCCTTCATCTGCTTGAATACATCTACTAAATCCTCAAGATCGTTTACTTCCGGATAACCAAGTTCCTTATAAAGATCCCAACGGATATCCCATGTATAGAAGAAGTCCTGTAAGTCGTTACTACTTGTTGCAACCGCATGACCAAATCCGTAGGTAGTTCCTCCGGAGTAGTCCGCATTATGCTCAAGTGCGTGGCTCATATTCTCCTTGATGTACGGGCCGTAATCGGTGAGAAGATCATCCTCATTCCAGTCGTACAGAAGCCCTGCGCTGATTGCATTCTGATAATCGGTTCCGTTGTCACCGAATACAACAATGTCACCTAAGTCACCAGCCTCCATACGGGTCTGTAATGTGCCATTCAAATCCGGGATGATATTCAGTACAACGTTGAACTTTTCTTTTAAAATATCTGCTGACCATCCGGTCTGCTCGCCGGAATAGTTCGCCAACTGGCTGAATACCGTGATGGTGATCGGGTCATCCCCGTTGGATGCGCTGTCCCCACCATTGGAACCGCCATCACCGTTGCTTCCGCAGCCAGCGGTAAGCCCAACCGCCATTGCTGTGCAGAGCGCGATCGGTAAAACTTTCTTTTTCAATGTCCTTAGCTTCATAAAAAATCCTCCTTTTATTCTACAATAGCTGCCATACCGGACGGCTATAATGTATTCATTAACCCTTTACCGCACCTAACATGATACCTTTTTCAAAGTATCTCTGCATGAATGGATATACCAGCAGAATCGGGATTACCGTAACCATGGAAATGGTGTACTTCAATACCTTGGTGTTCAAAAGTCCTGCTGCTGCAGCCGCCGCACCGGAACCACCGGCACTCATGATATTGCTTAAGTTTGAGCTTGTATTCAGGTAGATATATAATCTGTGCTGCAAGGTGTAAAGGTTCGGGCTGTTCTGCATCAGGATCAAAGAATCCGTAAATGAGTTCCAGTGTCCGACCGCACCGAAGATTGCGATTGTTGCAAGGATCGGCTTACACAGCGGCCAGATGATCTTGCGGAATACCGTCAAGAATCCGGCACCATCCATAAATGCACTCTCCTCCAGCTCTGCTGGAATGGATTCGATGTAGGTCTTAACCAGAATGATGTTGTAAGGTGCCACGATGCCCGGAATGATATATGCCATAAAGTGATCCGTCAGACCAAGCATGGACATATTCAAATACCACGGGATCGTACCTGCGTTAAAGTACATTGTGATTACAAGGAAACGATACCAGAACTTTCTGTGCCACATTTCCTGCTTGGTAACCAGATATCCGATCAATGCGGATGCGCCTACCATGAGTGCCGTTCCGATCAATGTTCTTGCGATGGAAACGATAAATGCATTACCGAGGTCGGATACATTAAGCATCATGATGTAGTTCTGGATATTGAGTCCGTGCGGAATCAATGTGATCTGTCCTTTTCGTACCATGTCATTATCTGAGATCGTGTTGATAAACAGATAATAGAATGGGAACAGACAGCAAATTGTAAATATTCCGAAAAATGCGTAGTTGATGATATTGAACACATAATCCGAAGGTTTCTTTTTAATATGTGAAACATGATGCTTGTAGTAGGCTTTTTCTGCCTTTGCATCGAGTTTTTCCTGTTTTGTCATTGCCATGTCTGCACCTCCTTATACAATGCTCTCGCCACGAATTGCCTTGGAAATTCCGTTTGCAGCGAACAGTAAAATGACGCTGACGATGGATTTTACCATACCGATTACCGTTGATAATGGAATGTTGCCGCTTCCGATACCCAACTGGTAAACATAAAGGTCAAGCACCTGCATGTATGAGGTATTCTGTGCGTTCTCGAATACGAGGTACTGATCCATACCATTGCTTAAGATATTGGCGATAGACATAAGAAGCATTACGCAGTATGTAGGGATAAGTCCCGGAACTGTGACATGCCACATCTTCTGGAATCTTCCTGCGCCGTCAACCGTCGCTGCCTCGTAGAGCTGCTGGTCGATACCGGAAATTCCTGCGATGTAGATGATCGCGCTCCAGCCGATTCCCTTCCAGGTTCCCCAGAGAAGCATCTTCAGCCAGATATGGGAGCTTCCCATCAGGTAGTTCGTACCACCATCGATAAGTCCGAGTGCTACGCCAGCGGTATTGATAAATCCGTCTGTTGAGAAGATTGCAAGTGCGATCGCATATACCAATACCCAGCTGATGAAGTTCGGAATCGTGGTAAAGGTCTGCACGAAACGGCGGAACCTTGTGTTCTTGATCTCATTTAAGAAGATTGCAAACGCCATCGGAAGCCAGCTTGTTATAATACCGAGTCCACTCATTGCGAGGGTATTGCGAAGCACCCGGATCACATCGGCTCTTGTTGCTTTATTCTGGAACAAAGAGGTAAACCACTTGAATCCGACAAAGTTGTCAGATGAAAGTGTACCACCGGCATGATAATCGAAGAATGCATATCTCCAGCCATACAGCGGCAGATAAGCGAATACAAAGCAAAGCGCTGCAAATGGCAAGAAGATCAGGAACAGCTTGTATTTGGATTCCATCTCATATTTGCTTCCGGTTTCCGCTCTCGGAAGAAGAAGCTGAATCGCGACGGATGATACCAGCAGCAGAATGACAAGAACCAAAAATACATACCAGCCATTCGGGAACATCGGTCCAACCTTTGCCGGCTTCTCTGTCAGTACGACCTGTGCGTGTGCAATACGGATCATTACGAGTCCGACAACGCCAAGTGCACCTCCGACGATGGCGAATGGATTACCGAGTCTCTTCATCTTGAGATTGCCAAGAGAAAGACATCCGCCAGCTCCCGCTGCCACGATTCCGATCAGCATGATCAGGGATGCGCAAAATACAAGTATCATTGTGTCCTGACCGACCCACCCCTTTGAAAGGGCTCTTCCCATTTCACCAGTAAGTGTTCCATAAGAAATGCCAGCCGTGAAAAGAGAAACGTTCTTGTTGATCAGTTCACAGATCCGCCCCGGATTCACTCCCGGGAAGAAGATCAGGATTGCCATAAGAAAGGCAACCGCCCGCTGAACATAGTAGATTTTGTCAGCAATCAATTCTTTGCCTTTTTTCTCTTCGTTCATATTAACCTCCAATATTGCAATTACTTATTACAGTACCTATTATAACGAAGCCCTCCGAATATAAATACTTGAAAATTTTCACATAAAATACCCGACTTTTTGACATAGCAGATCCGACAGAAAAAGGAGCGCAAAACAACTGTCTTGCGCTCCTTAAGCTTCACGAAATTATCGCTTTCTTATTCCGAAATTATTTTGTTTCTTTTTTCTTCTTGAGAACAACAACTACACCAGCAGCTACTGCTACTACAACTACTACGATAACCACAACTACTACCGGGTTTACTCCGGAAGCGGATGCATCTGCACCGGTATCTATTGCAGAAACTTCATCAGTGTTATCTGTCTGTGTATCAGCAGGAGCAGCATCAGAAGCATTTGCATCATCTGCTGGAGCAGCATCTACATCGCCTGTTGCATCCGGGTTGTCATAGTTGAATCCGGAAACCGTAAAGGTAATGTTGATATCTGTTACTGGAACATCATAGTATCCGATGGTTGCAACGTCGTCATTCCAGATGTTCTGGATGAGCATGTTGAGGTAATCAACAGAATCAGGGCTGACGATTGGGTTAGTGGATACATCTCTTCCGTTGATGTTCAGCTTAATATCGGAGATTGTGATTGCTCCGGTATTCGGAATATCGGTAGAGATGAAGATCAGGTTCATGTAATCCTGTGATGCAAAGTCATCTGCTGCAAACTCGATGCCAGTTGCAGAGATCGTGTACGTTCCGTTACCATCAATCACGGTGTCGGTAAGAGTACCTGGGATTACGACAGCGTTGTTGCTTGCATCCCATCCGGTGATCTGATTGAAGTACTCAGTATCACGACCGTATGTAGCATCATCAAATGCGTTACGGAATGAGTATGATGGGGACTGGAATCCAATGTAAGCATTGTATTTTCCATCTAAATCAACTTCAGCAGGGCCTGCTGCCTCTCCGGCATCTGTGCCACCTGCAGAAACGCCAAAGTTAGATACGGTAAAGGTTACTTCCATAGACTCTACCTTGAAGCCGCTTCCTGAAGAGGCATCTACATAATCACTGGAGAACAGGCATGCAGTTGCATCCATAAGATTGCCATCTGCGACACGCTGATCCGGATGGTTATCCTCGCCTGCGGTTGCAGTCTCATCCGGAGCATTCCACTCATTGTAAATATTAACACGGGTTGTTACGCCTGCGCCATCTGCAGAGCAGGTGTAGCTTGGTCCGGCAAGTTCTACATCCTCGCCGTTGATCTTGATGCTGTCTACGGTAAGTACACAAGCATTGCCCATAAGGAGCTCACCGTTCTCAACCTCCAAAGCGTTGAACTGAACAAGGCTCTGTCCCTCAGTTGCGTTCATGGATACGGTATAGGTTCCGTCTCCGGTAATCTCAGCGTCAACATATTCAGCCTCGAACTCGCTCCAGTCTGCATTGTTGATGTTTAAGTGAGCGATTGCAGGTCCTTCAACCTCAACTGCCGGCTCGTCAGAAGTCTCAGCAGCTGCTGCCTGGGTACCAAATCCGCTTACAGTAAAGTTTACTTCGATAGACTCTACCTTGAAGCCGCTTGCAGATGAAGAATCTACATAGTCGCTGGAGAACAGACATGCAGTTGCATCCATAAGGTTGCCTTCTGCGACACGCTGGTCAAGATGACCGTCATCTCCTGCTGTTGCGGTATCATCCGGTGCATTCCATTCATTGTAGATGTTTACACGGGTAGTTACACCTGTACCATCTGCAGAACAGGTATAGCTTGATCCGGCAAGTTCTACATCCTCGCCATTGATCTTGATGCTGTCTACAGTAAGAACACATCCGGTTCCAAGATAAGATTCACCGTTTACAACCTCAAGTGCGTTAAACTGTGCAAGCGACTGTCCCTCGGAAGCCACCATTCCTACAGTGTAGGAGCCGTCGCCTGTAATCTCGGCATTGGTCCACTCTGCGTCAAAATCACCCCAATCCGCATTGTTGATGTTGAGGTACGCTGTACCATCTGGCAAAGCAGATGCATCCTGTGCGCCGAATACTGTCAAAGAAGAAAGCATCATCGCGCCAGTGCATACAGCAGCTAACAACTTTTTGAACTTTTTCATAGTTCACCCTCCTGTTATAAATGTAATTAACATAGTGCCAGTTTTTCTGACTACTTACATGATAATGGTTTTATTATTTCATAGAAACATGAATATTTTGACATATTTACCCTCAAAAATTCATCTTACCAACAAAAATTGGATGACTGCCTAAGCAGCCATCCAATGTACAAAGGTCAATATAGAAGTATCGGCAGCCGGATCGTCACCTTCGTGCCGTGCCCCGGCGTGCTTTCTATGGTGACGCCATAGCTTTCGCCATATTGCAGCTTGATCCGCTGGTTGACATTGCAGATGCCAATGTGTGTGCGGTCAAGGTTGTCAAAATCGTTGAGATTGTGGATAACCTCCGCAAGCTTCTCCTCATCCATGCCGCATCCGTTGTCCGAGATCGTTATCCAAAGATGCGTCCGCACCTCCACCCGGATCTGGATGATCCCGCCGCTCTCGCGGCTCTCCAGCCCATGAACAAAAGCGTTCTCAACAAACGGCTGCATCAGAAGCGGCATCATCTTAAGCGGCGCGATTTCTGCTTCATCCACCTGAATGTCATAAGAGATCCTGTCATGGAAACGATAATCCTGGATCTTCAGGTAATACTGCACCAGCTTAAGCTCCTCGCCCACCGGCTGCAGGCTGTCTCCCACCTGGATGTTATGCCGCATGATCTTTGCAAGCATCTTTGCCAACTCCTCGATCTCCGGCTGCTTCTTTACTCGCGCCTGCATACGGATTGTCTCAAGCGTATTGTACAAAAAGTGCGGATTGATCTGGCTTGCCAGCATCTTAAATTCAACTTCCTTCTGGCGGGTGTTGATCTGTTCCTTCTGCACCTGTTCCGCGACAACGCGGTCCATCAGCTCCTGAATATCCGAGATCATCACATTCAGATCCAGATAAAGCTCCGCGATCTCATCCTTGCCCTGCAGACGCTCCGCGATATGGAAATCACCGCCCGCCGCCTTGTGCATCTCGTTTTTGAACGCATTGATTCTCGCGCTGAATGAATTACTGAATACCACAAGCATCGCCAGTGCGGCAAGGATACAGATGAACATCGGAACAAGGTTGCCAAACGCCGCCGCCGTCGCAAGCGCCGTAATCTGGCTGTACGGTTTGACGCTCACAACCGTATAAAAATCCTCCGCATACGCCGGGCGGATGCGAAGATACGATACCAGGCACTCCCTTCCCTGATACATCACCTTATCCGCAAAGGAATCCTCGTCATGCTTCATCAGTATGGAAAATAGCTCATCGTAATTCGCATGTGTGTTGTTGCTGTGAACGATCATCGTGTCATCGTAAAAAAGGAAGGTATCCTCCTCCCGCGACGAAATGCTCAACTCCGAGCGCAGATTCTGCATGGAGATATATGCGATCCCGACGATTTTAAAATCTGATGTATACAGCATACGCGACAGACATAGATTGTTTTTGTGTGTCAGTTTATCATACTGGTAGCTCCAATACGGACTTCCCGCGAGCTTCCTGGTCATCGGATACCAGTCACTGCTCTTAACGGAAGCATCCGCGTATACGAAATGCTCATTCGGAACCAGACTGGTATTGTATGTGTATATCGTGATCGACGAAATATCCTGATAATAGCTTCGCACATAGTCCTCGATATTGTCGTGCTCCCGGTAATCGCGCACAATGTCCTCATAGTCCTCATACCTTGTGAATGCGATGTGTTCAATATCCTCATCAAAGTACAGCCTTTTGGACACTTCCTCTATGACCGAAATGCTCTCCTCCAGCGAACGCCCGATAACCGAAAGCTCTTCCACCGAATTATCCTTCGTCTGCTGGATCATCAGCGAGCGCACCGATGCGTACATATAAATATTAGCCAGCAGCAGTGGAAGTATGCCTCCCACCAGATAAAGCAGGAGCATTCGTTCCCGTAAACGAATGTTTCCAAATGCAGCCGATACCTTCTGAATCAGTTTCATAAATTCTCTTTTCTTACTGCCTCAAAATCATAAAATGTTGCCTGTGTATCCTTCTCTGCGTACAAGCCGATCATAACTCCGGTAAATCCGGAGGTGACCTCCGTAGAAAGATAACGTGTCTGCGCACTTCCAAGATCTTTCTCTGCGCCATCGATTACAACTGCAAAATGATACAGCATCGGCTCCATGTGGATCTTGACCGTGATGTCCTTTACGTCCGCAGGAAGTGCCACTCGCTGTGCCTCATACCGGATATCTCCGATGCACAGTCTCTTTATGATATGTTTTCCACTCTCGTCCTCGCAGAGTGCAATATCGTAATGATGTTCCTCATCCATGTAGAGTGTAATGCCCGCTTCCGGTCCGTTTGCGGACAGACGGCAGACCACATCCTCGTCCATCTGCTCCTGACGGATTGCGGTAAAACTGCTGCTGCCGAGTGCATCATTGATTGATCCGCCGTTTCCGGTTATGCGCACGGAATTATTACTCCACTCATAGCACTCCGGATGCGGATTTCGCTGATATACCCACTCGATTCCCGGTGTTGTATTTGCAAATGTGCGGATCACTTCGTCCGGCTGCTTGATGTCAGGCAGGCGGTCTGTCTCCACCTCAAGCGCTGTCGTGCCGTTCTCGCCGACCGTGAACCAGCCGTTCTCATCGAAGGTTACCGGCATCAGATAGGTCTCTCTTCCGGTAATGTGGTGCATCATCCAGCGTCCGGTCTGACGGAATGCCAGATGTACCATCCACCAGTTGCCCCTTTTATCCTGCACAAGATCCGCGTGTCCGCAGCCCTGAATCAGATAGCCGCCGAGATTGCGATTGGTAAGCACCGGATTCTTCGGATAGCCCTCAAACGGACCATACGGATTCTTGCTTCTCGCATAGATTGTCATGTGTCCGTACTCGGTTCCGCCCTCTGCCGCCATCAGGTAATATTCATCCCCAATCTTGTAAAGATGCGGTCCCTCCAGATATCTTCCGCCGTTTCCACGCCATACACCCTTTAACGGGGTAAGCATCTCTCCGGTCTCCGGAACGATCTCACACTGTAAAACGCTCTGGCAGCCCTCCTCATCATGACCGTTTCCGGTAAAATAGCACTTTCCGTCCGCAAAGCACAGGGACGGATCGATTCCGCCGACATCCAGCCAGACCGGATCGGACCACTCCCCGTAAATATCATCAGTGTATACTAAGAAATTGCCACCGTCCGATACATTCGTGGTAATCATGTAAAAACGACCTTCGTTGTACCGGATCACCGGTGCGAAGATTCCCGCAGAATGTGTGGCATTGTCAAGTGGAAGCTGTTCCTTTCTGGTCAGCACATTGCCGATCTGTTTCCATTCGATCAGGTTCTCGCTCTCAAAGAGTACAACACCCGGAAAATACTGGAAGGTACTTGTCACCAGATAAAACTTCTTGCCATCGGTACAAATACTTGGATCCGGAAAAAATCCCGGTATAACTGGATTGCGATATTTCATAATGTCTCTCCTCATTTCATTCTTAGTTCTATTCGTGTGTATGCCTTTTGCACACATTATCAGCCTTTTTCGTAGTTCTGTCTACTCAACATGCACGCGGATCACAACCGGGAAGTCACTCTTGATTCCCTTCGCCTGCACAACGAGCCCTTCTGCGCCGATCTTCCACTCCACGTCCCCGTCAAAGCCAAGGATGTCCACGCCATCGATGATTCCGTGGAACTCCGGCACGTTCTGGTCATCGCTGTCACGGAGCGACTGAACCACAAACCGTCCATCCGCCGGGCATTTCATGCAGCACGCATAGATATTTCCATGTCCTGCCGTAAAGCGGAAATCCTGCTCGGTGTAAACAAGTGCCTGCTGATCCTGGAACTGTCCCTCTTTGTTGCAGACCGGACCTTCCATGGACTTGCGCCATACCTTTACTCCGGTCACGGCTTCCTTGTTGTCCTTCATCCATGCTGCAAGATCCTCTAAGATCCTGCGGTCACCATCCGGGATCGTTCCATCCGCTTTTGGTCCGATATTTAAAAGGAGATTGCCGTTTTTGCTAACCACATCCACAAGTGTCTGTATGATCTCCTCGCTGCTCTTATAATCAAGCGTATCCGTGTAGCACCAGGAATTGCGCGCAACCGCGGTATCTGTCTGCCAGCGGTAAGGCTTTGCCTCCGCAAATCCGCCCCGCTCCACATCCACGATTCCACTTCCGAACATCATGGCATCATGCTTGTAGCAGATCTGGACATCCATGCCCCACTGCGCACCGCAGTTGTAGTAAAATGCTGCCAGCTTTTTCAGATAAGGCTTAAATGCTTCATGCTGAAGCCACCAGTCAAAATAGAGGAACTTCGGGCGGTATTTTACAATGAGTTCCGCCGTGCGGGCAAGCCAGTCGTCCAGATACTCCTCCGTCGGGTACGGCTTGCTGAACAGATCCTGATTATCCGGCTCCGGCATCGCAGGCCAGTAAAAGTCGCCCTTCTGCATCGGATCCTTGATATCGCTGTCAAATTCCTTACCATGTCCCATGAAGAACCAATGCTCCGCGCGATGGCTTGATGTGCAGAATACCAGCCCCTGCTTCTCCGCCTCATCTTTCAGGCTTCCGACAATATCCCTCTTCGGTCCCATCTCCTTTGCATTCCAGTGGGACAGCTCACTCTCATACATCTGGAAGCCGTCGTGATGCTCTGCGACCGGGCAGATATACCCTGCTCCCGCCTTCTTAAACAGACGTACCCACTCCGCCGGATCGAACTGCTCCGCTTTAAACATCGGAATAAAGTCCTTATATCCGAACTCGGCTTGCGGCCCATACGTCTTAATATGATGTTCATACGCAGGCATCCCCTTTATGTACATATTTCTGGAATACCACTCATTTGAGTTTGCCGGCACACTATACAAGCCCCAATGAATAAAAATTCCCAGCCGTTCCCTGTTGAACCACTCCGGGATTTTGGATTCCATAAGAGAACCCCAGTCCGCGCTGTACGGTCCCTGGGCGATCACATCATCGACCAGCTTCAAATACTTCTGTTCTGCTTCATTTGTCATGTACTTACCCACCCTTTTAATTCTTATATTGGATTGATCCCCCGATCATCCATATTGCATTCACATTATACTTCCATGATATTTTTATATTAGCATATTCTCCCACTATTGTATAACCGCATTTATTTGTCTTTTCGTACATGAAAATTCAGATACCGCCTGCCGGCACAGGAAGCAAAGAGTCACTTTGTGGTTCTTTGCGTGCCCGTATGGGCACACAAGTGCATCTTTAATGCCACACGGATGCACATTCCTGCTGTGAAAAAACATAAAATCGCCGCAAAGACCTGTATGCTCTGCGGCGATTAAAAATTCATTCAGCTTTTTGTTTAGAACCTGCTCTTATATGCGTAGTATATATATTTAGCCAGCTCGGCGCGTGTACACAGCTCGTCTCCGTGGAACTTGTGATCGCCCTTATTCTTGATGATGCCCTTCTCCTCTGCCCATGCAACTGCATCCGCATAGTATATCTGACTGGAAACATCTTCAAAGGTTGCAGCCTTCTTTGCTCTAGGCGAGCCAACAGACTTCCATACCAAATACAGCACATCCTGCTTCATGTTGTATTCATCGCCTCTGAAAAATCCCTCAGTGGAAAGTGCCACATTATCTGCCCAGATTGCAGGCAGATAATATGCTTTATCCGGTGTCAAATCCAAATATGGATTTTCTGCAAGTGTCTCCGGCTGCTTATTTGCACGATACAAAGCAGTGATAATATCTCCGTGTGTGCAATATAATGTCATTCCAAATTCTTTCTTGTTAACGCCCGGCATGATCTCATTTTTCGCTACCCATGAGACGATCGTTTTATCACGCTTGGATGTCACATCCGAAAACTTTGTAACCGGATCGGTTCCGTTTTTGATCTTGATCTTAATAGTCTTTCCACTCGTAACCTTAATTGTGTAACCACCCTTAACCTTTGTCATATAGGACGGATCCAGTGGAAGATACGATTTCAGACCGGAATCATCTGTACAGATCAGATATTCTCCCAGCATGTCATCCACCGACTTAAATGTTGTTTTGCCGGTGCTGGTCGTATAGGAGACAATCTTATGCTTTGTGCCAGCGAATAATTGTACTGCCTGTATTCCATCGACGCCTGCACCCATGTATGCGTAACCGCTTTTCAGTATATTTGCGCGGTGTCCCGGACTATTCATCCAACTGTTTAATGCTGTCACTCCATAAACATTACCTTTTCCCGTGCGGTAAAGATTTTCCCCAGCAGATGAATACTGAAATATAGATGTATCAATCGCTGTAAAACAGCTGTCTCCGTTCGGTCTCTTATGATCCATTTTCTCAGCTTCGCTCTCCTCGGCTGCACGGATCTGGCATGCCAGCTGGAGAGGCTCAACCATCAGGATTGCTGAGCGGTCGTTTTTATACCGGTAATAATTCGTCCGGCGGATAATGTCCCACTCTGTTTTGCTGACTGTTGCTCCGCTTGGCAGCGTTCTCTGTAACATTGGGATTTCATCACGATACGAAAGTTCTCTTTTGTTGCCATTTAGTGATACTTCTAAAGATACCTGCATCCATCCCGCTGAATCATAAGTTGCATCTACTTTATAGAACGATTTCCAAGTGGCTGTTGAGCCATACTTTGCCGCCGACAATGCTTTCTTTAGCAGCTGCTCCTTAGTGACCTTATTGGACGGCTTTATCTTGTCAAGTGCGGCGCTCATATTTGCCCAATCCTTATTGAGATTGTCAATATCTGCCGCATTTCCAGATCCATCGGTCGTCTTAGGGATCGTCACGCTGATAATGCGCAGCTCCGTATCTTCCTCGCTGGCATAATACATATATATATCAGCTTTTCCATCCTGATCCGGGGTTGCCTTAGTCGTATGAACTTCCATAACGTCCGCAATGATAAGTGCATCTGCCGGAACCGCTGACTGAGCAATCCTGTCATAATCTGCCAGTGTCATATCATTTTTCAGTGTTGTGTTCTGAAAAGCACTTTCAATCGATGCATGTGTTGCGTCAATGACGTCATTCGCATACACCTTCGTCCTTGCACAGCCCAGTATCAAGACCAGTGCAAAAACTGCGATCAATGACACTTTGTAGCAAAATTTCTTTTTTTCCATACTTTACTCCCCCTTTGTTGTGTTTATATGTTATTGTTTATTGATACTCCTTCTGTCGCTCCAGGATCTCTGTGATAATCGTTTCTGCCACGTCCGCCTTCGACATCATCTCCAATTCCTTGCAGGTATCCCTGGTAATGATGGTGACCACGTTCGTGTCGGTACCAAATCCGGCTCCCTGAACCTTAAGATTGTTGGCAACGATCATATCCACATTCTTCTTTTCAAGCTTCCTGCGGGAGTTCTCAAGCATATTCTCCGTCTCCATGGAAAAGCCGCAGATAAACTGCCCGTCCTTCTTGTGTGCGCCAAGGTAGGACAAGATATCCTGTGTGCGCTCCAGCTCGATGGAAGAGTTCTCTTCGTTCTCCTGCTTTTTGATCTTCTCGTTCTTCGGGTCTGACGGTCTAAAATCCGCAACCGCTGCCGTTTTTATGATAATGTCCTGCTCATCTGCCCTGCTTATCACAGCCTCCGCCATATCCGCAGCACTGACAACCGGAATTGTCTCAACAAACCTTGGTGCCAAAAGTGCTGTCGGTCCGGATACCAGTGTGACCTTCGCGCCTCTGCGCGCGCAGTTTACTGCCATCGCGTAGCCCATTTTTCCGGTGGAATGGTTCGTGATATAGCGCACCGGATCAATTGCTTCCTGCGTTGGTCCGGCGGTGATCAGCACGCGCTTGCCAAGCATGTCCTTCTCGTGTGCGATCCAAAACAGGATATGCTCCAAAAGGGTCTCCGGCTCCGGCATCTTGCCGGCTCCGGTATCGCCACAGGCAAGATACCCGCTCGCCGGATCAATGATCGTAAAGCCATAGCCTTCGAGCTTTTTCAAATTATCCTGCACGATCTGGTTTTCAAACATGTTCGTGTTCATTGCAGGTGACACCAGCTTCGGGCACTTGCAAGCCAGTATCGTTGTCGTAAGCATATCATCCGCAATCCCATTCGCCATCTTGCCGATCACGTTGGCAGATGCCGGTGCAATCAGAACGATATCCGCTTTCTTTGCAAGTGAGACATGCTCCACGCTATACTGGAAATTCCTGTCAAATGTGTCAACCAGACATTTGTTGCCCGTCAAGGTCTCAAATGTGATCGGATTGATAAAATTGGTCGCATTTTGGGTCATGATCACAGTCACGTCCGCATGCAGCTTCACCAAAGCACTTGCAAGGTTGGCAATCTTGTATGCAGCAATGCTTCCAGTCACTCCGAGAACCACGCATTTTCCTTTTAACATCTCTCCCGCTCCTTTATACTCACTTAATCTCTCTTATCCTCAGGCTTTGTTCTGCTCCAGATCACGCGCAGCGAGCAATCCGCATGCGCCTTTTGCCGCGCGCACTCCGCTCGCGATTGCTTTCGCCATGACGTATGCGCTCAACGTCCCGACTGCATTGATGTCAGAAACAACATCCCCCAACGACAATGCATAGATGGAATCTCCGTCCGCCATCGTATGTACCGGGCGGATGGCTCTTGCATATCCGTTGTGTGCCATGGATGCGATCTTATTCATCGCAGTCTTGTCCATCCGGGCATTGGTAAGGATTGCGCCGATCGTTGTATTGCCTGTAAATAAATTCGTCGGCCTTTTTACTATATTATATAAAGCCTCCTCCGAAGATGCAAGCCTGTTCTCATCGTCCAAAAGCCCTGCAATCTGCTTTCCGGTATCAACGTCAAATATATCTCCGAGTGCATTTACCGCGACGATCGCACCGACCTTTAACTCGCCAATCTGGACTGCATAAGCACCGATTCCACTCTTCATGCAGTGCTCGGCTCCTTTTATCTTTCCGACCGTGCAGCCGGTTCCCGCTCCCACGTTGCCCTGCTCCATCGGCTTCGTTGATGCATTCTCACACGCCTGATACCCCATTGCCTGATCCGGTCTCGCCTTCATATCCCCGATACGAAGATCAAACAGGGAGGACTGGCATACAAGCGGAACCTTTGTCACTCCGGTATCAAATCCGATATTACGCTCCTCAAGGTAGCGCATAACGCCGCCCGCAGCATCGAGTCCAAACGCCGAACCGCCGGATAAGAGCAAAGCGTGAATCCCTTTTGCATCCGCTGTCGGAGCAAGGAGCGGTGTCTCTCTGGATGCCGGACCGCCGCCTCTGATATCCACGCCTGCCGGAGCTGCCTCATCACACAGGATCACCGTCACTCCGGTCATTCCAATCTCATCCTGCGCATGGCCTACCTTAAACCCACCGATCTCCATGATATTGATTTCTTTCAGCGGGCTATTATACTGTTTCTTTATTGTCTCCATCTTTCCGTTCCCCTTTGTATGTTCACCATATTATCTGCTACTTTATCTGTTCTATCTATAAAGGGCGGCCATTTCAGGCCGCCCAGATTTTCTTACACTTATTTGTTATCCTTGTGTATGCTTTTCCTATCTCTTCAATACACGATTGAGCTGCTGTGAAACAAATCCGGAAACAAGTCCGCAGCAGAGTGCTTCGATAAGTGCCTGAACACCTACAACCGCAATGATAAAGGCAAATGCATTTGTCACATTGAGACTGCTTCGTAAATTAACAACAAACTCACAATTATAAAACAAAAGTACCAGCGTACTCATAAACAGAACCGTGTTAAATACCGGACAGCTGATTCCCGCAATATAATAGCTTAACGGATGGCTCTTCGTAGCTTTACGAAGTCCCTTAAAAATTAAGCCGCATAGCCATCCATCAATAACTCTTGGCACAATGCATAAAATAGCTGTATAAAATGGATTTACTTCTACAAAAGCAGCCATCATTGCACTTGGTGCCGTCAAGGCCATATAAAGGCTTGTCAATCCAAACGTTAATCCGCAGATTGCTCCACCCAAAGGTCCCATGATAATGCCGCCTACCGCAACCGGTATCGTAATCAATGTCAAAGTGATAATTGGCGTTCTGATGTAACCAATCGGTGTGAGCGCCATGATGACAATGATCGCGATCAACAGCGCCAGTTCTGTCATGAATTTTACATTCACTTTCTTGTTACTTGTGTTTTCCATATTAAATTGTCCTCCTACTACCGTTTCCTCTTGGAATACAGTGTATTTTTTATGCTGCATGTCAACCGTCCGGCGCTGCTTCCAAAAATATCCTCCAGTGACGGTCAGATTTTCTTTCCACAGGATGCCTGATCAACATCAGCTTTCCAATTATACCCTATTACATTCCGCTATGCAAGTGTGGGATGTGTCAAAGGGCGGTGCGCGTGCCATTGGGCGGTGCGCGTGTCAAAAGGAACGTCCCCACAAAAAGAAAGGGAGGGAGATCCGCAATCATCTCCCTCCCTTTAAACGTCTTTTCAAGTTAAAAAACTATGCTGCAATTATTTGTTCATTGCTTCCTTTAATGCTGCGGTAAGCTGTGGAACAATCTTGTTGAGATCTCCAACGATGCCGTAATCTGCTACATCAAAGATTGGAGCGTCTTCATCCTTGTTGATCGCAATGATCAGGTCAGACTCTTCCATACCTGCAACGTGCTGGATTGCTCCAGAAATACCGATTGCAAAGTAGATCTGAGGACGAACGGTCTTACCGGTCTGTCCTACCTGATAATCCTGTGCTAACCAGCCATTCTCAACAACGGCACGAGAGCAGGATACCATTCCGCCGAATACATCAGCAAGATCCTGAAGCATAGCGAAGTTCTCTTTGCTTCCTACTCCACGGCCACCGGATACTAATACCTTAGCATCCATGATGTTCTCAACGTTGCCAACTGCCTTAACAACCTCAAGGATCTCCGTATAACGATTGTTCTTTGGAAGCTCTGGATTGAACTCGATCACTTCTGCTCTTCTGCCGGCTTCCTTCGGGAGCTTCTGCATAACGCCCGGACGTACCGTAGCCATCTGTGGACGGTTGTTCGGACATGCGATTGTTGCGATGGTGTTACCACCAAATGCAGGACGAGTCATAAGAAGCTGATTGTGCTTCTGCTCATCTTCCTTGCCCGGAACCGGAGCAAGTGGGAAATCACCGATCTCAAGAACGGTACAGTCAGCGGTAAGTCCGGTTGCAACTCTTGCAGATACGGTAGGACCAAGGTCACGGCCGATTGCTGTTGCACCAACTAACATGATCTCCGGCTTGTACTCATTGATAACTGCTGCCAATGCCTGTGCGTATGGCTCGGTGCGGTAGGTCTCTAATTCCGGATTATCTACAACGATAACCTTGTCAGCACCGTACTCGCCCAACTCATCTGTAAGACCCTTAACGTTAGAACCAAGAATCACTGCTGTAACTTCGGTTCCAAGGTCGCTTGCTAACTCTTTTGCTTTTCCGATCAATTCAAAAGCGATAGAGCTAAGCTGATTGTCTACCTGCTGTGCGTAGATAAATACGCCCTTATATTCTTCTAAACCCATTTTAGATTTCCTCCATTTAGATGATGTGTTTCTCTTTGAACTTACCCATTAAGTAAGCAACTGCTTCTGCAGGATCAAGGTTGACCTTCTCACCAGCTCCCTTCGGAACCTTGTCAGAAGCCTTTGCGATCTTTGTCGGTGATCCCTTAAGTCCAAGGTTGCTATCATCAACATCCTTAAGATCTGCTCTTCCCCATACAGTTACTTCCTTGTCACAAGCATCAAAGATTCCACCCGGAGTCATGTATCTTGGGTCGTTTAACTCAGAAAGTGCAGTAACAAGGCAAGGCATCTGTGCCTTTACCATGTGGTATCTGTCCTCATACTGACGCTTAACGATAACAGCATTGCCCTCTACCTTGATGTCTTCTGCATAAGAGATAACCGGAAGTCCAAGATGCTCTGCAATCTGTGGTCCAACCTGTGCGGTATCTCCATCGATAGCCTGACGTCCTGTGATGATCAGATCGTAATCCATGTTGCGGAGTGCTCCGGCAATCGTGGTAGATGTAGCCCAGGTATCAGCTCCACCAAGGACTCTGTCTGTTACGAGAACTGCATCGTCAGCGCCCATAGCCATAGCTTCACGAAGAACTGCATCAGCCTTTGGAAGTCCCATGGTAAGAACGGTAACCTTTGCGCCTGTCTCATCTTTGATTCTAAGTGCTGCCTCAAGTCCGGCCTTGTCGTCCGGGTTCATGATTGCAAGCATTGCTGCTCTATCAAGTGTTCCATCCGGGTTAAACTTAACGCCACCCTTTGTATCCGGAACCTGTTTAATACATACTACGATATTCATGTATTTTCTCTCCTTATTTGAATTTGTTAACCGTGACTATTTCAGTAATGCACCAGAGATGACCATACGCTGAACTTCTGAAGTTCCCTCGTAGATCTCTGTAATCTTAGCATCACGCATCATACGCTCAACATCATACTCACGGATGTATCCGTATCCACCGAAGAGCTGTACGCACTTGGTTGTAACATCCATAGCGGTCTCTGCAGCAAAAAGCTTAGCCATAGCAGCTTCTACTGAGTAAGAAACCTTTGCTCCGTTTGCAAACTCCTGCTTCTTGAGTGCAGCCTTGTAAACAAGTGCCTTTGCAGCCTCAATCTGGGTAGCCATATTTGCTAACTGGAACTGTGTATTCTGCTGTGCTGCGATTGCACGGCCAAACTGCTTTCTTTCCTTGGTGTAAGCGATTGTCTTGTCAAGAGCACCCTCTGCAATACCAAGAGCCTGAGCAGCGATACCAATACGTCCGCCGTCCAGAGTATGCATTGCGATCGGGAATCCCTTGCCCTCTACTCCAAGAAGAGCATCCTTCGGGATTCTGCAATCCTCAAAGATCAGCTCATAGGTTGAAGATCCACGAATACCCATCTTCTTTTCCTTGGTTCCGAATGAGAATCCAGGAGCACCCTTCTCAACGATGAATGCGGAGAAGTTCTTCTTCTTACGTCCTCTCTTGTCCTCAGTTACGCTTGTGATAGCGATAACGATATAAACGTCTGCAACCTTACCGTTGGTGATAAAGCACTTAGATCCGTTTAATACCCACTCATCACCATCCAAAACAGCCTTGGTCTGAGCACCCTGAGCATCCGTACCAGCACCCGGCTCAGTAAGAGCGAATGCACCGAGCTTCTTGCCGGTAGCAAGATCTCTGACATACTTCTGCTTCTGGTCTTCGGTTCCGTATGTAAGGATCGGGTCTACACAAAGAGAAGTATGTGCAGAAACGATAACGCCAGTGGTACCGCAAACCTTTGATAATTCCTCTACGCACTGGATATATGCAAGGATATCGCAGCCCTGGCCGCCGTACTCCTTTGGAACCGGGATTCCAAGGAAGCCGTATTTAGCCATCTTGTCTACTGTATCCTGTGGAAATGCTTCTGTCTCATCAACCTCCTGGGCACGAGGAGCAACTTCCTTCTCAGCGAACTCTCTAAAGAGGTCACGAGTCATCTCATGTTTCTTGTCTAAAGTAAAATCCATGATTTAATTTCCTCCATTAAAAATAATTACTGAGCGTCTACCGGGGTCTTTGTACGATCTGCGTTGTATACATAGAAGCCCTTGCCGCTCTTGCAGCCTAAGTTGCCACCGCGGACCATCTTGCGGATAAGCGGGCATGCACGATACTTGCTGTCGCCGGTCTCATTGTAAAGAACATCCATGATTGCAAGGCAGATATCAAGTCCGATGAAGTCGCCGAGCTCAAGTGGTCCCATTGGATGGTTAGCACCAAGCTTCATAGCTGCATCGATGCCAGCGATATCAGAAACGCCTTCCATCTTGATGAATGCTGCTTCGTTGATCATTGGGATCAGGATACGGTTTACTACGAATCCTGCTGCTTCATTTACCTGTACAGGGGTCTTGCCAATCTCCTCAGAGATCTTCTTGATTGCCTCTACGGTCTCAGCCGGGGTATTCACGCCAGCGATAACCTCAACAAGCTTCATACGGTCAGCCGGGTTGAAGAAATGCATACCGATCATTGGACGGGTAAGTCCGTTTCCGATCTCGGTAATAGAAAGGCTTGAGGTATTAGATGCAAAAATGCACTCTGGCTTAGCAATCTTGTCAAGCTCAGCGAAAGTAGTCTTCTTTACTTCCATGTTCTCGAAAGCAGCCTCAACGATAAGGTCACAGTCAGCACAAAGGTTCTCCTTTAATCCCGGAGTAATCTTAGCAAGGATTCCGTCAACGGTTTCCTGAGTTAATTTGCCTTTCTCAACAAGCTTTGCATATCCTTTTGCAATCTTGTCCTTTCCGCCTTCTGCCCACTCCTGCTTGATATCGCAAAGAGCTACTTCGTATCCGTCAACCATAGCAAAAGCTTTTGCAATGCCCTGTCCCATGGTTCCTGCACCAATAACGCCAACTTTCATTTTAGTTCCTCCTATAATTGAAATTGTATAAAATTACAGTAATCCAAACAGTCTATGACCGTTTGGAATACTGTATGTGTGCTATGTAGTTAATTACTTATATGCCTCAACAATTGTAGAGCATCCCATTCCACCACCGATGCAAAGTGTAGCAAGACCTCTGTTAGATCCGCGCTTCTGCATCTCATGTAACAGTGTAACAAGGATACGGCATCCAGATGCTCCAACCGGATGTCCAAGTGCGATCGCACCACCGTTTACATTTACCTTGCTCATATCAAAGCCAAGGTCTCTTGCTACTGCGATAGACTGTGCAGCAAATGCCTCGTTAGCCTCGATCAGATCCATATCATCGATAGTAAGACCGGTTCTTGCAAGTACCTTTCTGGTAGAAGCAACAGGTCCAACACCCATGATCTCAGGCTCAACACCGCCAAGTGCTCCGGCAACCCATGTAGCCATAGGTGTAACGCCAAGCTCCTTAGCCTTCTCTTCGCTCATAACAACGATAGCTGCTGCACCGTCGTTGATACCGGAAGCGTTACCAGCGGTAACAAGTCCGCCCTCCTTGCCTGAGCAGCACTTTAACTTGGAAAGTGACTCAGCAGTTGTTCCAGGGCGTGGTCCCTCATCTGTTGCGAACTCAACGATCTCCTTCTTAACCTTAACCGGTACAGGAACGATCTCATCCTTGAACTTGCCTGCAGCGATTGCAGCTTCACACTTCTGCTGGCTGTTTGCTGAGAACTCATCGAGCTCTTCACGGGTAATTCCGTACTTGTCACATACATTCTCTGCTGTGATCATCATATGATAATGGTTGAAAGCGTCAGTCAGTGCATCGTTTACCATGGTATCGATGATGGTTGCATTGTTCATACGGTATCCGAAACGAGCCTTGGTCATAGCGTAAGGAGCCATAGACATGTTCTCCATACCACCAGCTACAACGATATCAGCCTGTCCAGCTAAGATCTGGGCTGCAGCTTCGTTTACACACTTAAGACCAGAACCACAAACAACGTTCAGGGTAACTGCCGGAACCTCGATCGGAAGTCCTGCCTTGATGGAAGCCTGACGAGCCACGTTCTGTCCCTGAGCTGCCTGGATAACACATCCCATCAATACCTCATCAACCATCTCAGGCTTAACACCTGCACGGTTTAAAGCTTCCTTGATAACGATTGCACCTAAATCTGCTGCAGGAGTGTTGCTTAAAGCTCCACCCATCTTACCGATTGCGGTACGGCATGCGCCTGCTAATACAACTTTCTTTGCCATATTTACTATCTCCTTTGAAAAGACTTTTGCGCGCGTTTCTGTGCGCTGTTAATTTTTTAACAATGTTTATTTTAGCACAAATTGTTTCCAAAATCAACAGATTTATGTAGCTTTATCAAAATGAATAATACCCTCGGCATTACCAAGGGTATTTCAAAATAAATTTGTAATTATTGCACAAAGCAGCGTTTCTTTTCTGTTGTACGTCGGTTCATGGAGCCGCATCTGCCGCGGGTATCCTAATAGAACACTTCCGATCCGATCACAGTTCCGTCGATCGTTCCGAAATTATAGCAGAAGAACAGCCAGTCCCCGCTGATATTTCCCGCCAGCGCCTCCTTTGCAGCCTGACGGCAGCTCTCCGTGGCACGGTCCTGCTCCAGAACAAGTGCGAGTCTTCCGCTCGCCGCCGGGGAAAACTGTCCCTTCTGATAGATAACATCGACAAGATTATCCGGGAAACGGCTGCTGTTGATGCGGTTGACCACAACGCTTGCGACCGATAGCTGCGTCTCATAGCTCTCGCCGCCCGCCTCACAATAGATCAGCGCGGCAAAAAGTGCCTCCTCTTCCTCGGAAGCCGCCACCGGAGTTGTCGTATGTAGATAGTAGCCGTTGTTTGAAGTATCCGTTTCCTCAGATGTATTATCCGGATTGTTGTCTGCGGTATCTGCCGCGCCATCCTCCGAATCCGAAGCATCGGTATCCTGCGCATCACCTGCCGCCGCAGCGTCCTCCTCCGCTTTTCGCTTCTCCTCTTCCGCCTTCTTGCGTGCTTCTTCCTCCGCTTTCTTTTTGGCTTCTTCCTCAGCCTTCCTTCGGGCTTCCTCTTCTGCCTTCTTGCGTGCCTGCTCCTCCGCCACCTTCTTGGCGCGGGCTTCCTCCAGCTTGCGCTCATACGCTTCCATCGCAGCGATCTCATCCTCAAGATCACCGATGCTGTCCATTTTATCGGAAATCTGATTGTCCGTATCTGACAGTTCACTCTTGGTCTGGCTGATGGACGCTAACAGCTCTGCCTCCTTCTTTCCAAGCTCCTGCTGGGAAGTCAGAAGCTGCTGCCGCTGCTCCTCTAAAGCTGCCTTTTCATCCTCGATCTGCTGCAATGTGCTTCTGTATTTTTCCAGCAATGCCCGGTCAGAATTGGCAAGGTCGATCGCATACTCCGCCCGGTTCAATGCCTCTGAAAAAGAGCCCGCCGAAAAAATACTCGCCCATGAAAACGTGCCGCCGTTTTCATATATATATTGAATGCGGACCTTCATATCCTCATACTGCTTCGCCGCATCCTCCTGTGCCCCGGCTAGCTCCGCCTCCGTCTGTTCGATCGCATTCTGCGTCGCGTCCACCTGTTCCTGAACATCATTGATCTCATCGGACAGCTGCAGCAATTCCGAATCCAGATTGCCAAGTGAATCCTTTAGCTCGCGCTTCGCGTTCTTTAGAGCCTCCGCCTCCTGCTCTGCCTGTTCCTTTTGCTTTTGCAGTTCCTCGGCATCCTTTCCTGCCTGTTCCTGCTGCTGCAAAAGCTCCTCGATGGAATCCGCATACGTCCGCACCCGATCAGCAAATCCCGCACAACCGAGCAAAAGCAACGCCGCTACTGAAAGTGCAAGCACCCGATATACAGTTATCCTTGTATGATTGTGACCGTTCATTTTTCCTCCGTCTGCGACTTTTTCCTTATCTTATCAGATTGTCTTTCGGGTTTCAATATGCTATAATAATGCCATCAAGCAGATACACAATTTGACTGCTTGCAGGCTAAATTGTGTATCTATTTGATGGCTAAACAAACACGAACAAGTAGGGCGACAGCCCGGATTGTGAGTGTTGGTTTGCGATTTCGAGAGTGCGCAGAACGGAGAAATCGCAATTATTACATATTATATTTTGCAAATCAACTCACGGATTGTGAGTATTGGGGTACGATTTCAGGAGAGGAGGATTGCGATATGAAATTTGTCAAGACCGACGATTTAAAGGCGGGGATGCGCCTTGCAAAGCCAATTTACAACAAGAACGGTGTTCTTCTTTACGACCGCAATTCGATCCTTACATTGCCCGGCATCAACAGTGTCCGCAATTTCGGACTGATCGGTATTTATATCTTAGAACCGGCAGAGCCTGTTCCCCCATTTTCCCGCGAGGATATGGAATTTGAACAGTGCCAGACCGTATATATGTTCCAGCTGCGCGAGGTTATGCAGTTCATATCCCAGCGCAAGCCGATCGATGATATCTACCGCCTGACGGAGGATATCCTGAAACGGTACAGTGGGCTTGACCACCGCGTCAACTTCAACCAGAATCTCCGCAGTGCCTCCGATTTTATGTACAAGCACGCGATCAGCACAGCGGTCTTAACCGCGATGATAACGGGACAGCTTGGCTTTTCACATGAAAAACAGCGCATTTTAGTCACCGCCGCCCTGCTCTACGACTATGGCTATCTGTATGGACAGAAGCACCTGGAAAAAGGGCGTGACATGTCCCAGTTCGACCGCGACGCACTGCAGAAGGCATTGGAGAAGGGCATTGACCAGATGCATATCTACAAAAATACCAGCGACCTTTTTTCAAAGGCGGTCACATTGATGTCCACCTACATATATTCATTCAATCCGGCACGCGCGCTCACGCCGGAGCCGGAGATCTCGCAGATGGTTCAGGTGCTCCGCGTTGCCGATGATTTTGACCGCATGACCGGTATGGAGATCGGACATGAGCCGGAATCCGAGCTGCTTGCGATGCGCCGGCTGATGGCAGACACAAAAACCTACCGTCCGGCAGTCGTCACAGCGCTGGCACAGTCTATCCACATCGTTCCGGTATCTGCCAATGTAGATCTGTCGACCGGCGACAAGGGAATCGTTCTGGTGGAAAATACGGTCGATTTCATGCATCCGGTTGTCCTTCGCCTTGCAGACAACCAGATTTACGATCTGAGTGATCCCGCAGTGGCATCCAGACTTCAGGTTGTTGACATCATGAAAACCATGGACAACCGCATCTCCGTTGATGAGGAGACACTCCGGCACTTCGTTGCAGATGACCGTCTCAAAAAAGTCACCGCCGCATTCCAAAAGCGCCTGTCACTTGCAAAAGCGCGGAAGGTCACTACGGCACCTCCGGTCGTTGATGCGCTGCTGTAATTATTTTTCAAGCATAAAGGCTTGCGGAATCCATCCGCAAGCCTTTTTCCATTCCGTCACTCAAGCCTTCGCAGGAGCACTTTTTATTTGCTTTCGCAATTTGCTGCTCACTACTCCTGCAAGCATGCCGGCTCATTTACGCTCATTATATCGTACCTGTCACAATCAGCGTGCCCGTACCCGGATTCACGTTCCATATGCCACTTGTTGTATCCTGTGTAAAGGTTCCAGCCGGAACCGTAATCTTTCCTGCCACAGTCGCAAACTCACCCGTTGTCTCATCATATGTGTAGTCGGTTCCCGCTGTGAGGGTTGTTCCATTGTAGGAAGCGGTAAGGTTCCGAAGGATCGGGTTGAACGTATCCGTGATAACGATTCCCGTATCCGCATCCGCCCCGGCGCTTCCGTTATTCCGGATCAGGAACGTGTAGGTCAGCGTGCCGTTTTCCGTAACCGGAACCGGGCTTACCGACTTGGCGATTGTAAGAAGCGGCTCGGATTCTACCGCGATCGTCTCCTGCACGGCAACCGCCGTGAGTCCTGTTCCCGAAATCGTTGCTGTATTTGTGATCTCGGATCCCGGTGCCAATGGTGCAAACTCATTCGTTCTGGTCTCATAAATGATCGTTGCATTGCCGCCTGCCGGAACGGAAATGCCGGTCACAGTAAGCGGAGACCCCGGTGTAACAGTCGGAACAGCCTGCAGCACACCATTTACATAGTAAACGATCGTACCCTCGATATAAGTCAGCGGCAACAGTGTTGTTGCGCCAAACGCATATGCTCCGAGATTGTCAGTCAGTGTCAGTCCGGTGATCGGTGTTGTTCCGGAATTTACAATGCTTACCACATACGTTATACTGTCATCCTGCTTATAGGAATTGCCCACCGCAGTCTTTGTCGCGGAAAGGACTTCTAAGATCTCGCCCACCGCAATGTTGGAATTGGCTACGGAATTTCCATAGCGCAGTTGTGCCTGATTCGTAAATCTAGCCATATATTTTGTCATCCTTTCATTCTATGCAGGTACACTATAATATATGCCGCAAAGAATGGGATGCTATCTTATTCCATATAAAAATCCCTGTACCACTCTGCAAATTTGCGCAGGCCTTCGCGCAGCTGGGTATGTGGACGGAATCCAAAATCACGCTCCAATGCTGCGGTATCCGCATACGTCACCGGCACATCTCCCGGCTGCATCGGAACAAACTCCTTGTGTGCCTCAAAATCGTAGTCTGCCGGCAGAACCCCCGCGCGAACCAGCTCCTCGGATAAAATTTTCACAAAGTCTAATAAATTTTCCGGCTTGCCGTTTCCAATATTATAGAGGGCATACGGTGGAACCGGAAGCCCATCTTCCCCGTCTCGGCGTTGCGGCGGCTTTTTCATCACACGGATCACCCCGTCGATCACGTCATCTATATATGTAAAATCGCGTTTGCAATCCCCATAATTAAAGATCTGTATCTTTTTTCCCTGCACAAGCGCATCCGTAAACTTGAAGTATGCCATATCCGGGCGGCCTGCAGGTCCATAGACCGTAAAGAAGCGCAGCCCTGTCGCCGGAATATTATAGAGCTTGCTGTATGCATGCGCCATCAGCTCGTCCGATTTCTTGGTTGCCGCATACAACGACACCGGTGCATCCGCCTTGTCCTCCGTGGAATACGGGATTTTCTGATTGCTTCCGTAAACAGACGAGCTTGAGGCATAAACCAAGTGTTCCACCGGATAATGACGGCACGCCTCCAAAATGTTGTAAAAGCCTATCACATTACTCTCTATGTAAGCGTCCGGGTTGCTGATCGAGTACCGCACCCCCGCCTGTGCGGCAAGGTTGATCACCGTATCCGGGTGATACTGCTCAAAAATGCTGTTGAGCAGCTCCTTATCCGCAAGATTTCCTTTGATGAACGTGTAGTTATCAAACTCCCGAAGCGCATCGAGGCGGGACTCCTTGATCCGGATATCGTAATATTCATTCATATCGTCCAGACCGATAATCTGCACATCCGGCTCCGTTGTCAGCAGCCGCTTCGCCAGATTCGCCCCTATGAAACCAGATGCACCTGTAATAAAAATTGCCATACGTTTGTCTCCCTTAATGTCCTCGCCTGCGGTTTGGCTCTAGTGGTTACTATTGTAACATTCGTGGAGGAATTTGGGAATGGGAATGTTACGGAATCCAGATTTTGTAAAAGAGGAGTAAGCATAAATCCATCCCGATGAACCGCTTCAACCAGACTTCGCCTGCTTTTTCCCATTTAACCTACAAACTATAACAGAGAACAAAAAGCTTAAAGCAGCCACAAAGAGAAAACAATATATGCCTTTTTCCCTAATTGGCAGCACATACATCCATATAAAGCAAACGTACATATGGCTAAAATAAATAATCGTGCTGACCTTACGGCAGCTTTTCGAATGTTTTGATAGCACCTCATCTGCCGAATAACTCATTATAAATCCTATGATCCATGGAACTGCCAGAAATGCCATAATACTGGTTGTCGAATAGGGAAGTCCAAATAAAACAGAACATCCACACGTCAGGATTGGAACCAGCAAACCTGCTTTTGGACTGAAAAGCTTCTTTTCCCGATTTGCCAACATTCCTAGCATAATATAACTTGGTCCTGTAAGCATTCTTCCACTTTTTACGGTAATTGCAATTATTCTAGCGTCAGAAAAGTAGTTAATAATATATGCTGCCGCGAAACAGCCACAGCCATAAAGCAGCAATCTCCACGACCGTCTCTCTGGCACTACCAGTAAAGCCGCCAATCCAATAATTGTCGCGAGCAGATACCACAGCGGCCATGAATAAAACTGTTCCCCGACAAAAATATAATTCTTAATCATCTTAAATACGGCTTTTTTCACGGAAACATTGTCAAGCAGCTGTTGGTACACCCCATATAGCGTAAGCGGAAGGTATATCGCAGATAGCTTTAGATATAACTTTACATATTTAACGATGTTTGTTTTAATGACTTCGTTTTCTTTCCCCGCATTCCTGCTCAGATTTTCTTCTAAAAGAAACCCTGTGATAGCAAAAAATATAGGGACAGCTAATGACTCAACATATTCTATAAAAAAAGCAGCCGATGCGATTTGCACGCTGCTCACAAGCCCTGTATGAATCGCAACCACTATAAATGCTAAAAACAGCTTAGTATAATCCGCTAACCAATACTCTTGCCTGCCGGTATTGTCCATCACGCCCCGCTCCTTCCATTTTATCTATGATCATCGCCGCTCTTTCAAGCCGCATATCTTTTCTTCTGAGGAATCCTGTCAAAAGCTCACAAATTATCAAATGCCATGTCCTTCTGACTGAATATATCATAAAGGAAATCCAAAAGGCAATAATAGGCTTCACGGGCAGGCGTCCGCTCACTATTGCGTCAAATTTCAGTTAAAAATTTTCTTGCATATTGCGAAAACCATTTGTAGACATTATAATAACTGCAGAACCATGGTTCTGCTCTTTTTTATCACTCCAAATTCCAAATCGGATACCACTAACTCCTCTTCCGAAAAAGGAAGGAGAACAAAATAGTTACACAAAATATAACAACAGATATCGCACTTTCAAAAGCGACACAGGAAACCGCACAAGGTTTTCGAATTATTGATGATGCTTTATTCCGGCTTATTGCAGAAAAGCCCAATGTATGTCAGGAGATATTGAGAACACTCCTTGATATGCCCGGACTTACTGTGATCGAAGTCCACGCACAGCAGCTAATCAAAAGTCTGCATCGTGAAGTCATACTTGACGCTTTATGTGTGCTTGAAGATGGCTCATACACGAATATAGAAATGCAAAAGAGCGATGAGAATGACGACATTGCAAGAACCAGATTCCACGCATCGGCAATCACAGCCCAAAGAACACCCAAAGGTACTGTATTCAAAGATGTGCCAAATGTCACGATTTTATATATCACGGAGATAGAATCATCGGATATATAGATAAATGTCAGGTATGCGAGTGCGAGCACTACTGCCACAAGTGCGCCGAGCACTACATTTTTTACCATGCTCGGAGAGCTTGGCCGCTTCGGGACGATCGCCGTCTCCGCGATATGCGGTGTGGAGGTCTCCATCAGCTCCGGCAGATACGAAAGTGCTTTCTGCGCCATATCGTTTGCGATGTCAGCTGCCTCCTGCGGATTCGCGCTGACTACGTCAAGCCGGATGACACGGGTATTGGAGATCGAAGATATGGATACCATTCCCTGAAGCTGCTGCCATGTATATGGAAGGTCAAGGTCTGCGATCACATCCTCGTAGATCGGGCGGATATCCATCAGGACCGCATAGTCTGAGGACAGTGAGGTTCCGATGTTTAGGTCTGTCAGGTCGATTGCCGATCCGCTGGATGCAGATACCATATAGATTTTTGTTGAAGCCGTATATTTGGGTGTGATAAGGAAAAAGGTGATGAGTCCCATCGCGACTGCACCGATCACCAGAGCCACCAGGATCAGGCGGATTCTGGAAATATACAGTCCCACCAGCTCCATCAGGTCGATCTCCGTGATCGTGTCGCGGTTCAACTGGATGATTGCATAAGTCTTATCGGTCTTGTCGAGCACCAGAAGATTGATGGAGTCCGCCATGCTTCCCACATAGTCTTCTCCCTCCCCGTCCTCGACTCCGCTTCCGTCTGTTCCAAGGAATAAATATGTCTCAATCTGGTGATTATAGATATATTTCTTGCCGTAAAGCCTGACCTTCTTTGCCGGAAGGACACTGTCTTTACCGGAAGTCTGTGTGCTGTCTGTGGCATCCATCGTCTGTGACAGCTGCCTTGCGCGGTGTTCTTCTACGATATGCGCAAGCAGCGCAAGGAGTGCGATTGTCACCAGAATCGTGGCAAGTGCTGTAAAGAACTTTTTCTTGTTTCTCATAACCCAAGCAGCTCCCTTCCGAGTGCATCGGTCTGCGCCAATACCGCCAATCCATGCTTCTTTTCGATATACTTCCGCGCCCCGCCCAGATTCGGACACCTTGATGTCGTGTTGTGGCAGTCGCTTCCAAGCAGGATCGGTCTATAGTCCTTAAGCAGATGGTTTGCCATCCGTCTGCGCTTCCATTCAAGGAATACGCCGCCGTTCATCTGCACATGAAGCGGAAGCTCCATCACATAGTCCCAGACGCTGCGATCCTTCTGCAATTCAAAGTACCGCTCGATGTGCGCCAGGATGATCTGAAGCTTTTGTTTCTCAAGAATTGCCTGCACCTCGTCTGCCATGCGCGATGTCCATTGCGTAAACGGCATTTCAAGGAGCAGCACCTGCGTATCACCGATGCATAGCTTAGACAGAAGCCCGGCTTTGCCCATGCCGTCAAAGTAATATACCTCCGCTCCGCAGAGGATCTTTGGAATTTGCGTTTCGCGTTCTGTCTCCTCCTGCAGGCGGGCAAGACTGCGCTCTCGCCGTACAAGGAACCGGTCCACAGAGCATTCGTCTGCGTAGAAATGCGGGGTCGCTGCCATGTGTGTAACACCCTGCCCGTATGCGGTTTTCAGCATTGCCAGACTCTCCTCGACGCTGTGGCTTCCATCGTCGATTTTTGGCAGAAAATGGGAATGTATGTCGATTGTCATAGTCGCACCTCGAGGGCAGTATGCACCTTTTAGGTTTAGTTTTCAATACCTATAAGGTTATTTTTGTTTCCCGCCCACCACCTAGAATAGAACATATCATTTGACAAAAGGCTTACTATAGAAGGGGGGTTTTCCATGCTGGATTACTACGAAATGGGTGCCCGGATTGCAGCACTTCGAAAAGAAAATGCAATTACTCAGGAGAAACTCGCGGAAATCCTTGATATTTCCGTAAAACATTGCAGTGAAGTCGAGAGAGGAGTTTCCTCCTTGTCACTGGAGAAGCTGATCTATGTTTCAGATTATTTTCATTGCAGTATGGATTATCTGGTACATGGTCTGGACGCGAATCGCGTTTCTCACGCGTTGCCGACTTTTCTAATTGAAATTATGGAGTCAGATGATGAGCAGGAACGGCAGCTATTGCTGCAGTATCTGCAGATGTATGGGAAGTTAAGAAGTGATTGGAAAAAGAAAAAGGAATGACAAAAAGGCGCTGCCGGCAGATAACCGGCAACGCCTTTTTCACGCAGCTGCAAATGCGTTTCTTCTATATTATTAGATGTTCTTGACCGTTGCGATATCCACCGGTGTCAGCTTGCCGTCCGCCGTCTCAAGGGAACGTGCAAGTGCATTGGCGGTATCCATCGCGGTAATGCAGTATACGCCTGTCTCGATTGCATTACGCCGGATCAAAAATCCGTCTCTGGTCTTGTCTCCGTTGCCCTGTGTCGGGGTATCGATGACAAGATCGATCTTGTGTCCTAAGATAAGGTCCATGACGTTCGGGGACTCCTGTGAGATCTTGTTGACGCGAAGCGCGTTCACGCCATGCTCCTGCAGGTATTTCGCGGTGCTTCTTGTCGCGTAGATCTTGTAGCCGAGCGCTTCAAAACGCTTTGCCACGCCGACTGCCTCCGGCTTGTCTGCGTCCTTGACGGTCATGATCATCTGCTTATGCTTCGGAAGTGAGATCCCGGCTCCAATAAACGCCTTGTAAAGCGCCTCGTTGAAGGTCTTTGCGATACCCAGACACTCACCGGTAGACTTCATCTCCGGTCCGAGGGAGATCTCTGCTCCACGCAGCTTCTCAAAGGAGAATACCGGCATCTTGATCGCAATGTAATCTGCGGTCGGTGCGAGTCCCGGCTCATAGCCCATTCCGCGGAGAGTATGTCCCATGATGACCTTTGCTGCAAGATCCACGATCGGGATTCCGGTTACCTTGCTGATGTACGGAACCGTTCTTGAAGAACGCGGATTTACCTCAATCACATAGATCTCATCATCCATATCGATAAACTGGATGTTGATCAGTCCTACTACGTGGAGTGCGCGCGCAAGACGCCTGGTGTACTCTACGAGCGTTGCTTTCGCCTTCTCGCTGATCGTCGGTGCCGGATATACGGAGATACTGTCTCCGGAATGTACACCGGTCCGCTCGATATGCTCCATGATACCAGGGATCAGGATATCTTCGCCGTCACATACAGCATCGACCTCGATCTCCTTACCCTGTAAATATTTATCAACGAGGATCGGATGATCCTGCGCGATGCGGTTGATGATTCCGATAAACTCATCGATCTCCTCATCATTAAATGCGATCTTCATGCCCTGTCCGCCAAGTACATAAGAAGGACGTACCAGTACCGGATATCCGATGCGGTTTGCAACCTCTTTTGCTTCCTCTGCGGTAAATACGGTTCCGCCTGCCGCTCTCGGGATCTCTGTTTTCTGGAGAATCTCGTCAAACAGCTCACGATCCTCTGCTGCGTCAACATCCTCCGCCTTTGTGCCAAGGATCCTGACTCCCATCTTCATAAGTGCCTCGGTCAGCTTGATCGCGGTCTGTCCACCGAACTGTACAACAGCTCCGTCCGGCTTTTCAAGATTGACAATGCTCTCAACATCCTCCGCGGTAAGCGGCTCGAAGTACAGCTTGTCTGCAATGTCAAAGTCCGTGGAAACGGTCTCCGGGTTGTTATTTACGATGACGGTCTCCCAGCCTTCCTTTGCAAATGCCCAGGTACAATGTACGGAGCAGAAGTCGAACTCGATACCCTGTCCGATACGGATCGGACCGGAACCAAGTACCAGTACCTTTTTCTCCGGGTGTGTCTCTGCCGCCTCGTTCTCGCTTCCGTATACGGAATAATAGTACGGTGTCTCTGCTGCGAACTCTGCCGCACAGGTATCTACCATCTTATAGGATGCGGTAATGCCGTTCGCATAACGCATATCCTTGATCTGTTCTTCGCTGTGTCCGGTCAGACGCGCGATCACGTTGTCCGGATAGCCGATACGCTTTGCTTCTTTTAAAAGTCCTGCGGTAAGCTCTGTCACCTTGTCATTTGCCGGATCTGCGTCGAAGATGGATGTTCCTCTCTTAGCGCCTGCGTGCAGAGCGACCTTCGCTGCTGCGTTGTTTCTTCCTGCACTTGCCGGATTGCAGGCAGCAAGCCTTGCCTCCATCTCAACAAGGATTGCGATCTTGTCAATAAACCAGATGTCGATCTTGGTGATCTCATGAATGTGCTCGTAGGAGATTCCCCTTCTGAGAGCCTCCGCGATAACCCAGATTCTGCGGTCATCTACGACTGCAAGCTGCTTATCCAGCTCGTCCAGTGTGAGGTCGGAAAAATCGTAGGACTGCAGGCAGTCCACATGCTGCTCCAGAGAGCGGATTGCCTTCATGAGTGCGCCCTCGAAGTTGTCGCAGATGCTCATAACCTCTCCGGTTGCCTTCATCTGTGTCGTAAGTGTTCTCTTTGCCGTAAGGAACTTGTCAAACGGAAGTCTCGGAATCTTTACAACGCAGTAGTCCAGCATCGGCTCAAAGCTTGCGTAGGTCTTCTGCGTGATCGCGTTTTTGATCTCATCCAGTGTATAGCCCAGCGCAATCTTCGCGGTAACCTTTGCGATCGGGTATCCGGTCGCCTTGGATGCAAGTGCGGAAGAACGCGATACTCGCGGATTTACTTCGATAACGCAGTATTCAAAGGATTCCGGATGAAGCGCGTACTGCACGTTACATCCTCCGGTGATCTGCAGCTCATTGATGATGTTGAGTGCGGAGCTGCGGAGCATCTGATACTCTTTGTCTCCGAGCGTCTGTGACGGTGCTACTACAATTGAATCTCCGGTATGTACACCGACCGGATCGATATTTTCCATATTACATACGGTAATGCAGTTGCCGTTGGCATCACGCATAACCTCGTACTCGATTTCCTTCCAGCCTGCGATGCAGCGCTCGACCAGTACCTCTCCGACACGGCTTAAGCGCAGACCGTTCGTTAAGATATCGATCAATTCCTGCTCATTGTGCGCGATTCCGCCGCCGCTTCCGCCGAGCGTGAATGCCGGACGGAGTACGACAGGGTAACCGATGGTGTTGGTGAATTTGATACCATCCTGCACATTATTTACAACCTGGGATGCCGCTACCGGCTCCCCGATCTTTTCCATCGTGTCCTTGAATGCCTGACGATCCTCAGCCTTGAAGATGGTCTCTGCGGTCGTTCCGATAAGGCGGACGCCCTGCTCCTCCAAAAATCCGCTCTCTGCAAGCTCCATACCGAGATTTAATCCTGCCTGTCCACCGAGTGTCGGGAGAATGCTGTCCGGCTTTTCCTTGCGGATGATCTCTTTTAACACATCCAGCGTAAGCGGCTCAATGTATACCTGATCTGCAATCTGCTTGTCGGTCATGATGGTCGCCGGGTTGGAATTGACGAGGCATACCTCGATGCCCTCTTCCTTCAAGGAGCGGCATGCCTGTGTTCCCGCATAGTCAAACTCCGCTGCCTGACCGATGACGATCGGGCCGGAACCAATTACTAATACTTTTTTGATGTCATAATTTCTTGGCATTACTGTTCTCCTCCCATCATGCGGATAAACCGGTCAAAAAGATATGATGAATCCTGCGGTCCCGGACATGCCTCCGGATGGAACTGCACGGTAAAAATGTTCTTGCCCTCATAAGCAAGTCCCTCGTTTGTGCCATCATTTACATTTACGAACGCAGGCTTTGCGATCTTCGGATCCAAAGTGTCCGTATCCACAACATATCCGTGGTTCTGGGATGAAATATATACGCGACCGGTTGCAAGATCCTTGACCGGATGGTTGCCGCCTCTGTGTCCGTATTTCATCTTGTGGGTATCTGCGCCTGTGGCAAGTGCCATGAGCTGATGACCGAGACAGATTGCAAAGATCGGCACATCGCTCTCGTAGAGCTTGCGGATCTCATCGATGATCGTGCCGCAGTCCTTCGGGTCTCCCGGTCCGTTTGACAGCATGATGCCGTCCGGATTCGCTGCAAGGATCTCCTCGGCGGTCGTTCTTGCCGGGTAGATGGTGACCTCGCATCCTCTCTGGTTTAAAGACTTTGCGATATTTCTCTTTGCTCCAAGATCCAACAGTGCGACCTTCTTTCCGTTTCCTTTCAGCACACTCTTCTCGGCGCAGGTTACCTTATCTACCACATTGCCGGTCGTATATGCTTTTAAACGGGGGAGAATTTCTTCAAAATTGAAATTTTCATTTGTCGTGATCATACCATTCATCGTACCTTTTTCACGAAGAATCTTGGTAAGTGCCCGCGTATCGATTCCTGCGATACCCGGAATGTCATGCTTTTTTAGGAAATCCTGAATAGAGCCCTCTGAGCGGAAATTGCTGGGCAGACGTGAAAGTTCTCTTACAATATAACCATCCGGCCACGGTCTCTGTGATTCCATATCCGGTGTAATACCATAATTGCCAATAAGCGGATACGTCATGACAACTGCCTGTCCCGCGTAGGACGGGTCTGTCAATACCTCCAGATATCCGGTCATTGAAGTGTTAAAGACGATCTCACTGATAACCTCTCTTGTGGAACCAATACTGGTTCCGGTGAATACATTTCCGTCTTCCAATATCAAAAACGCTTTCATTTTGCTCCCTTTCCTTTCCGTATTTTCTGTCTTTTGGCAAAAAAAAAGAGGGAAACTCTTCTTCTTTGAATCGTGTTTTACTATACAGTTATGCCTAAATTGTAAAAAGTTTATCATACCCCGGCATGTTTTTCAACTGTTTTGAGGTGGAAAAATATGCCGAGATTTTGATAGGATTTTTCAGCTTTTTCAGTAATTTTATAATAAGCTCACTCCGTATATCCCAAAATAGACAACTATGACCGCAATAATCGCAAGGATGGTAAGGATGATCGTTGCTGCAAGTGCCTTTCCCGGAATTTTCTTTACCGGATACACCACATCATTTAAGGTCTTTGCCTCCACATATACAAAGCCCGGTGTCTGGTTTTGCGTGGCAGCTGTCTGCGCTGTTGCGGTGTTTTGCTGCACTGGCATCTGCCAGAAGCCGTTTTTGATAAAATAGTCCGCCGTCCATGCCGGAAGTGCACAGGCTGTCACGCGCTCCAGCCCCAAGGACTGCTTTGCAAATCTGCGCATCATGTCAAGAAGCTGTCTTGCGTATTTCTTCTTGCGGAAATACGGATACACATAGAGCATCGTGATATGTCCCTCCGGCTGCATAGCCGACATTCCGCACAGCTGTGCCGCCTCAAATATCCCCCACATATACAGTCGTCTCTGGGATACCATACCGGTCAGGTTTTCCACCGTTGTGTACGCTTCAAAAAAGCGGATCATCTGTGGATCTGTGATCGTTTGTCTCAAGTCAAATCCGAATACTCCCTGTGCAAGCTCTACCGCCTGTGGGATTTCTTCTATTTGAAGCATTCTTATCTCTGCCATAGTATTACTCCTTCATCAGTTGATTCTTCAGTCCGCTGTACCGTTTCTGCTCGGAATTGTTCTCCACCATCATATCGAAGGTGTTCTCATCCCCTACAATAGTAACACACTTTTTCGCTCTTGTAACGGCTGTATACAAAAGATTTCGGTTCATGAGCATACGCGGTCCCGTCAGAAGCGGTATCACGACCGCCGGATACTCTGATCCCTGCGACTTGTGGATCGTCACCGCATACGCCAGCTCAAGCTCCTCCAGATTCTTAAAGGAATACTCTACCATCCTGCCCTCATCAAATGAGATCGTCATGGTCTCCGCGAAATCGTTGATCTCCTCAATGATTCCGGTATCGCCGTTGAAGATTCCGGTTCCCTTGTCGATGCACAAGCCGTACTTCGTCCGGATCTCCCACTCCATCTGGTAATTGTTCTTTACCTGCATGACCTTGTCGCCCTCGCGGAACACCATACTGCCGTATTCCTTCTCGCGTTTTTTCTTATCCGGAGGGTTTAAGTACATCTGAAGAATCTGGTTTAGGCGCTCCACACCGAGAAGTCCCTTTCGCATCGGCGTCAACACCTGAATATCATACTCCCCGGCATCCACATATTTCGGAAGCTTCTGCTTGATGAGCTGCAGCGTGACATTGATGATCTTGTCCGCATCATACCGCTTCAGGAAAAAGAAGTCACGGCTCTGGTTGTCCAGAGAGATCCGCTCCCCCCGGTTGATCTTATGCGCATTTACAATAATGTCGCTGGTGCTTGCCTGACGGAAGATCTTCGTCAGCTTTACCGTGTGGAACTGGTCGGAATCAATGATGTCCTTCAATACGCTGCCCGGTCCTACGCTTGGAAGCTGGTTGGTGTCGCCTACCAGGATCAGCCTTGTTCCTGCAGCAACCGCCTTTAACAGGGCATACATGAGTGAAATATCCACCATGGACATCTCATCCACAATGATCACATCTGTCTCCAGCGGATTTGTCTCGTTGCGCTCAAAATGGATTCCCGCACCGCCCATGCCATTTCCGGTGCTGCCGGCTCCGGCGCGTGCCGCCGCGGTCATGCCGCTTCCTGCACTCGTCTCGTCAACCATTCCGCCGGTCAGTTCAAGCATCCGGTGGATCGTGCGCGCCTCAAATCCGGTAGTCTCACTCATACGCTTCGCCGCACGCCCGGTCGGCGCCGCCAGAAAAATGTCAAGCCCCTCCGACTCAAAGTAGCGGATGATCGTATTGATGGTGGTCGTTTTTCCGGTACCCGGTCCTCCTGTTATGATAAGAAGTCCGTTCCTGACCGCTTCCTTGACAGCCTCGACCTGATGCTCATCCAGCTCCATTTTTGTCTGCTTCTCGATCTTATGAATGCGTGCTTCGATTTCCTCATCGCCCACCTCATAGGAGATATCAAGCTGTTTTAGCATGGTTGCAGAGTTTGCTTCCATATAATAGAAGGAAGTCGCATAGATCTGCGTAATGCCATCGTTCTGCTGCATGATGATCTTGCGATCCATCGCAAGGTTCATATAGTGCGGTTCAATATTCTCCGGTTCAACCTCAAGAAGCGCACTTGCTCTCTGCGTCAATTCCTCAAGCGGAAGATAGGTGTGTCCCTCCCCGGAAGCTAATTGCAGGGTATAGAGTATGCCGCTTCGGATACGGAAGTCGGAGTCCGTCCGGATTCCAACTCTTGTCGCGATCTCGTCCGCCGTCCGAAAGCCCACGCCATCGATATCGTCCGCAAGCCGGTATGGATTTTCTGTTAAGATGCTGTAAATCTCCAATCCGTATGTATTGTATATCTTGACCGCCAGATTCGTGTGTATCCCATATTGCTGGAGGAAGATCATCGCCTGCCGCAGATCCTTCTTCTCATTGACCTGCTCTGCGATCTCCATCGCCTTGCGCTCGCTGATTCCCTTGATCTCCGCAAGACGCTCCGGCTCCTCCTCGATAATGCGAAAGGTATCCTCCTTAAAACGGCGCACAATGCGCGCTGCGAGTGCGATTCCGATCCCTTTGATCGCTCCGGAGCCGAGATAACGCTCGATTGCCAGCTCATCCTCCGGGGCCTTTTCCTCGTAGGAAACCACCTTAAATTGTCTACCATACGTCGGGTGATCCGTGTACTCGCCTTTTGCCTCTATGTTCTCCCCCTCGACAATGTCTGAGAAGGTTCCCACACAGGTCAGCTCTTCCTCTTCTACAATAAGGATCAGCACCGTATAGCCGTTGTCTGTATTTCTATATATGATATGATCCACATATCCCTTAACTGTTTCCAAAATGTATTCCTCTTTTTATCATAAAAAAGCAGGCTCACTGATCCGGAGTCTGCTTCTCATTCATGTACGTTCCTATTGAATATTGTAGTTGCGCTTCATCTGCTCGTACAACTGCTGTGTTACGCTCTCTCCCATATCATCTACCAGCTGATCCGCCACCATCTCGATAGCCTGATCCATGTACATGTCCTTATATTGTGACATTGTGGAGTCACCGTCCTCATCCTCCAAGGTAAGTGACTTCTTGGCTTCCTTAAGCATCTGCTCAACAAAGTAAGATTCAAAATCCTTGAGCACGCTCTTAAGCTCTTCCTCGCTGGATTCGGATGACAGCTTGCTTGCCGCTGAAGAAAGCGAGTTTGCCGCAGCTGATCCTGCCTGTGTCTGTGCTGTTGAATATGATAAACTGCTCAATGATGATAAATCCATATGTATTCCTCCGTAGATCAAACCGGGTTACTATCTCTTCAGATTGTTCGCTGTATCCAGCATGGAATCCGCTGTCGTGATTGCCTTTGAATTAAGCTCGTATGCTCTCTGCGCGATGATCATATTGACCATCTCGTCCGCAACGGAAACATTCGAGCCTTCCATATATCCCTGATGAAGCTCACTCTGTGTCAGTCCCGGTGTCGCAACCTCAAGCATTGCCGCTCCGGAAGCCGGAGTCTGTGCAAGCAGGCTGTCTGCCATCTTCTCAAGTCCTGCCGGATTGCTGAACTGATACAGCGCCATCGTCTGGTTCATATTGACAGAGGTTCCATCGTTTGTGACATAATAAATACTGCCATCCGGGTTGAATACAAGCTCCTCTGCGGAGATTCCATCCGGTACGGCAATGACATTCCCGGTTGTATCCAGAACCGGATATCCATCCTGACTTGCGAGGATCGTGTTGCCGTCCGCGTCCAGACTCCATGTAAAATTACCGTTTCTGGTAAAATACGTCTGTCCGTCAAGACCTCTCACCGCAAAAAATCCGTCTCCGTCAATCGCAAAATCGGTCAGGTTGCCTGTCTCTGTGAGGGAACCCTGTGTATACAAAGAAGAGGTTGCCGCCACGCGCACACCAAGTCCTGCCTGAGCGCCGATCGGCTTATTCTGTCCGTTTGCAGATGTTGTCACTGTCTGGATCTCCTGATACAGCAGCGACTTAAACTCTGTGCGCTCCGTCTTATAGCCGGTTGTATTTACATTCGCCAGATTGTTTGCAATGGTATCTACATTTGTTTGTTCTGCAGTCATACCGGTTGCCGCGGTATAAAGTGCTCTCATCATAAGGCATCCGTCTCCTTCTTAGATGTTCCTGTCATCCGGATCAGACTTTTCCGACCTGGGTTGCTGAAATGTTCAGCGTCTCATCAATGGATGTAATCACCCTCTGTCCGGCTTCATACGCCCGCTGGATCGTGATCATGTTCACCATCTCTGATACAACATTTACATTGGAGGACTCAAGTGTCCCCTGCAATATCGTTCCATCTGCTGCAGCAAGGTTGCCGCCGTCAAGTACGTTGTACATATTCTCTCCGTACTTTTCGATGTAATCGTAATTATCAACATTCACAAGTCCGATCGTGCCTACTACCTGCTCGTTCTGATATATATAGCCCATCTGGTCGACCGAAAAGCTTGCATTCGGATCGATCTGGATGTAATTTGCCTCTGCCGGATCTCCGTTCAGTGCGCCTGTCGCATTGAGCACATAGTCGCCGTCCGAGGTTACAAGATACCCATTCGCATTCAAGGTAAATGAGCCATCTCTGGTAAGCTTCATGGATGTATTACCGTCTTTATCCGTATATGCGATTGCAAAGAATCCGTCTCCGCCGACCGCAAAGTCTGTGGACTTGTCCGTCACCTTGAGGCTGCCCTCTTGCCAGTCGGTATATACCTCTCCGAGATGCGCACCCATATAAATCGTTCCAAGTCTCTTATGCAGCCCGTAATCAGAGCTGTCCTTGATCTTGATTGCATATTCCTCCGCGAAAGACATTGAGGTCGTTCCCTCTTTTTTGTATCCGGTAGTATTTGAATTAGCAAGATTGTTCGCCAAAACATCGAGACGCTTCATCTCGTTGGTCATTCCCGTATAGGCTGTGTATAGTCCTTTTACCATATACCGCTACCGTCCTTTCGCTTATTGCAAAATAGTCCTCATACTTTTATATCGGTCATTTCATTGCGATTATTAACTGTGTTTCCAAATGAAATCTGCTTTTCCGCTGTCTTCCCTTCTGGCTGGGACGCATGCAAGAATTAATCGTCATCGCGCTTTCCTGCGAGAAATTCAACGAACTTTCCGGTTCCGATCGCAACGCAGGTCATCGGATGCTCTGCGGTCATCGTATTGATTCCGGTCTTTTCCTCGATCAGCTCTTCCAGTCCGCGAAGCAGCGCACCGCCACCGGTAAGAACGATTCCTCTGTCTGCGACATCGGCTGCAAGCTCCGGTGGAGTCTTCTCAAGTACAGAGTGAACCGCTTCCACGATCTGCATGGTCGGCTCACGGAGTGCCTCTTCGGTCTCCTCGGAGGTCACGGTAATAGTCTTTGGCAGACCGGTTACCAGATTACGACCACGAACATCCATCGTCTCATTGGTTCCGAGTGAGAAGCAGGTGCCGATCTTGATCTTGATATCCTCGGCGGTTCTCTCACCGATAAGAAGATTATGCTTCTTACGCATATAGCGAACCAGTGCCTCATCAAAATCATCACCCGCGATCTTGATGGAGGTACTTACAACAGATCCTCCCAAAGAAATAACGGCGATATCGGAAGTTCCTCCTCCGATATCTACGATCATGTTTCCACACGGTCTTGAGATGTCAATTCCTGCACCGATTGCTGCCGCGATCGGCTCCTCAATGATGGACACCTCTCTTGCACCTGCATTGTAGGTTGCATCCTCCACTGCCTTCTTCTCTACCTCAGTCGCTCCACTTGGGATACATACGCTGATGCGCGGCTTGCGGAAGCTCTTCTTGCCAAGAGCCTTCTGAATGAAGTATTTGATCATCTTCTCTGTGACTGTATAATCCGAGATAACACCCTGACGCAATGGGCGCACTGCTACAATGTTGCCCGGCGTTCTTCCGAGCATCAGGCGTGCTTCCTCTCCGATTGCCTTGATTTTGTTTGTATCTCTGTCAAAAGCTACTACGGACGGCTCCTTAAGAACAACGCCCTTTCCCTTCATATAAACAAGAATGCTGGCGGTACCCAAATCGATACCGATATCTGATCCGATCATGTTATTCTCCTTCCAAATCCATCTGAACTGTATATCTGATCACCTGTTCTGCATTTGGGCGCAAAACGGCAGTTAATCATATTTTCCCTTATACAGTAACATTATATACAATTACTTCCATTTTTCAAATGGTTTTTCAGGTTTAATTGCTTCTATTTTAAATATGGACGCAAAAATTTGCCGGTGTAGGAGGCTTCTACCTCGCAGATCTCCTCCGGAGTGCCTTTTGCGATGACGGTTCCGCCGCCATCTCCGCCTTCCGGTCCCATATCGATGATGTAATCTGCGGTCTTTATCACGTCCAGATTGTGTTCGATCACGACAACGGTATTGCCGCCCTCGGACAGTCTGCGCAGGATCTCGATCAGCTTGTGTACATCCGCAAAATGAAGTCCGGTCGTCGGCTCATCGAGAATATAAATCGTCTTTCCGGTGCTCTTGCGGCTTAACTCGGTGGCAAGCTTGATTCGCTGCGCCTCTCCGCCGGACAGCTCCGTGGATGGCTGTCCAAGCTTCACATAGCCAAGTCCTACATCATATAGCGTCTGGATCTTGCGCTGGATGCTTGGGACATTCTTAAAGAACTCTACCGCATCCTCCACCGTCATATCCAGCACATCATAAATGCTCTTTCCTTTGTATTTGACGTCCAGTGTCTCTCGGTTGTAGCGCTTGCCCTGACATACCTCGCACGGCACATAGACATCCGGCAGGAAATGCATCTCGATCTTAAGAATACCATCACCACCGCAGGCTTCGCATCTGCCACCCTTGACATTGAAGCTGAATCTGCCCTTCTTGTAGCCCTTCGCCTTTGCGTCCGGCGTCGCCGCAAACAGGTCGCGGATCATATCAAATACACCGGTGTAGGTTGCCGGATTGGATCTCGGAGTACGTCCGATCGGTGACTGGTCGATATCGATCACCTTATCCAGCTGCTCCAGTCCTAAAATATCATCATGGTCTCCCGCTATGCACCGCGCACGGTTTAGTGATCTGGCAAGATGCTTGTACAAAATCTCATTGGTCAGAGAGCTCTTTCCCGAACCGGACACGCCGGTAATGCAGGTCATGATGCCGAGTGGGATATCAACGTCGATATTCTTCAGATTATTCTCCCGCGCGCCCTTTACGGTAATGAAGCCGGTCGGTTTTCTTCTCTCATCCGGCACCGGGATTTTGATCCTTCCGCTCAGATATGCACCTGTGATGGATTCCTTACACTTCATGATCTCCTCGGCAGTTCCTGCTGCAACGACTTTTCCACCGTGGATGCCTGCTGCCGGTCCGATATCAACAATGTAATCCGCTGCGCGCATCGTATCCTCGTCATGCTCTACAACGATCAGGGAATTGCCCAGATCCTTCAGGTTCATCAGGGCGTGCAGCAGCTTGTCGTTATCGCGCTGATGCAGTCCGATACTCGGCTCGTCCAGAATATACGCCACTCCGACAAGTCCCGAACCGATCTGTGTTGCAAGGCGGATTCTCTGTGCCTCCCCGCCGGACAGGCTCGCAGTACCTCTCGTAAGTGTGAGGTATTCCAGACCTACTTCCTTTAAAAAGCCCACGCGCGCACGGATTTCCTTTAGGATCTGATCCCCGATAAAGTGCTGCTGCTTCGTGAGCGTCATGTTATCAAGGAACTCACACATATCCTTTACGGACATATCCGTCATGTCGTAGATATTCTTATCTGCAACCGTGACAGCAAGCGAGCTTTTCTTAAGTCGCTTTCCGTGGCACTCCGTGCATGGTGTGATCCTCATAAACTGCTCGTACTCTGCCTTCGCAGTCTCTGAAAACGTCTCTCGGTATCTGCGCTCCACATTGCGGATCAGTCCCTCCCAGTTGAGGTCATAAACGCCCTCACCACGCTGTCCCTTATAGTGTACCTTGAGGATTCTTCCATCTCCTCCGTGGATAAACATGTGCTGGATGTCCTTTGGCAGATCCTTATACGGTGTGTCCAAAGAGAAACCGTATTCCTCTGACAAAGCGCGCAAAGTCGCATAGGTGTAGCTCTTCGGGTCTGTGGATGACTGCCATCCCATCACCTGAACTGCTCCCTCTGACAGAGACAGGCTCTTGTCCGGGATCATCAGATCCTCATCAAATTCCATCTTGTAGCCAAGTCCGTAGCATACCGGGCACGCTCCAAACGGGTTATTGAAGGAAAAACTTCTCGGCTCCACCTCATCGATACTGATGCCGCAGTCCGGGCAGGCAAAGCTCTGTGAGAAATTGATCGGCTCCCCGTCGATCACGTCAACGATCGCATTGCCCTCGGTTAAGGCAAATACATTCTCCAGCGAATCGGTGAGACGTTTTTCTATGCCCTCTTTTACCACCAGACGATCCACGATAATATCAATATTATGCTTGATATTCTTATCCAGCTTGATATCCTCGGTCAGCTCATACTGGTTTCCGTCCACGATCACGCGCACATACCCGCTTTTCTTTGCCTTTTCAAAAAGCTTCTGATGCTCGCCCTTACGCCCGCGGACGACCGGTGCTAAGATCTGCAGCTTCGTCCGCTCCGGAAGCTGCATGACCGTGTCCACCATCTGGTCGATTGTCTGCTTTGTGATCGCCCTGCCGCATTTCGGGCAATGTGGTATACCGATTCTTGCATAAAGCAACCGGAAATAATCGTAGATCTCTGTTACGGTTCCGACCGTTGAACGCGGATTGCGGTTGGTTGATTTCTGGTCGATGGAGATTGCCGGAGGAAGCCCCTCGATGGATTCCACATTCGGCTTTTCCATCTGTCCGAGGAACTGTCTCGCATAGGACGACAGTGACTCCATATACCGTCTCTGCCCCTCGGCATAGATCGTGTCAAATGCCAGTGAGGACTTACCGGAGCCGGACAAGCCCGTCAGCACGACGAATTCATCTCTTGGGATATCGATATCGATCGATTTGAGATTGTGCTCGCTTGCTCCGCGGATCTTAATGTATTTTCTTTCTTTTTTCGCCATTTCTGTATACTCCTATCTATCCAAGCTCGATATCACGCAGTGCGTTTTTGAGCTTGATCATGTGATCGCGGTATTCTGCCGCAGCCTCGAAGTTGAGCTCCGCTGCCGCCTTCTGCATCTTCTTCTGAATATCCGCGATCATCTTTTCCAATTCCTTGCGGCTCATGGATTCCGGATCCTTCTCCATCTTGATCTCATCCGCAGCAATCTTCTTGGATACCGCGATCAGGTCGCGCACCGACTTTTGGATCGTCTGCGGCGTAATGCCATGTGCCTCATTATATTCCTGCTGCAGCTTGCGGCGGCGCTCCGTCTCATCGATCGCATGCCGCATGGAGTCCGTGATCTTATCCGCATACATGATGACATGTCCCTCGGAATTTCTCGCAGCTCGTCCGATCGTCTGGATCAGCGAAGTCTCCGATCGCAAAAATCCCTCTTTATCCGCGTCGAGGATCGCAACCAGTGTGATCTCCGGAATGTCAAGTCCCTCCCGGAGCAGGTTGATTCCCACCAGCACATCGAACACATCCAGCCGCAGATCACGGATGATCTCCGCACGCTCTAACGTGTCAATATCCGAGTGCAGGTACTTCACACGGATGCCTAGCTCCGCCATGTACTGTGTAAGATCCTCCGCCATCCGCTTGGTCAGTGTCGTGATAAGTACCTTGTGATGCTGTGCAGTCTCCTTGTTCACCTCGCTGATCAGATCATCAATCTGCCCTTCAACCGGGCGCACGGAGATCTCCGGGTCTAAAAGTCCGGTCGGACGTATGATCTGCTCTACCCGCAGAAGCTCATGCTCATCCTCATACACATTCGGCGTTGCTGAGACAAACAGCATCTGATTGATCTTGCTCTCAAACTCTTCAAAATTCAGCGGGCGGTTGTCCAGCGCCGAAGGCAGCCGGAAGCCGTAATCAACCAAGGTGGTCTTGCGCGAACGGTCTCCCGCATACATTCCGCGGATCTGCGGGATCGAAATGTGGGACTCGTCCACGATAATAAGGAAATCGTCCGGGAAATAGTCGATCAGCGTTGCCGGCATCTCCCCCTCTGCACGCCCTGCAAGGTGTCTCGAATAGTTCTCGATTCCGCTGCAGAAGCCCGTCTCCTTCAGCATCTCGATATCGAAGTTGGTGCGCTCCGCGATACGCTGTGCTTCGAGCAGCTTGCCCTCGCCCTTAAAATACTTGATCCGTTCCTCCAGCTCTTCCTCGATCCGTCCGCACGCCTCAAGTATCTTCTCCTGCGGCACAACATAATGGGACGCCGGAAAAACAGCTACATGCGAAAGCTGTACCTTGACCTCTCCGGTAAGTACATCAAACTCCGCGATCCGGTCGATCTCATCCCCGAAGAACTCTACGCGGATCGCTGTCTCTCCCTCATTTGCCGGAAAAATGTCCAGCACATCCCCGTGTACGCGGAATGTGCCTCGCTTAAAGTCCATCTCATTGCGCGTATACTGCATATCGATCAGCTGATGTACCACCTCGTCCCGGTCAATGATCATTCCTGGCCGCAGCGATACCATCATGTTCATGTAATCGTCTGGGCTGCCGATGCCATAGATGCACGAAACTGAAGCCACGATGATTACGTCTTTGCGCTCTGCCAGAGCGGCGGTTGCGGAAAGCCGCAGCTTATCAATCTCATCGTTGATAGACGAATCTTTAGCAATATAGGTATCGGACTGCGGGACATACGCCTCCGGCTGATAATAGTCGTAATAGGATACAAAATACTCTACCGCATTTTCCGGAAAAAATTCTTTCATCTCGCCATATAACTGTCCCGCAAGTGTCTTGTTGTGGGAGATGATCAGGGTAGGGACATTCAGCGCCTGTATGACATTTGCCATGGTAAAGGTCTTACCCGATCCGGTAACACCAAGCAGCGTCTCAAACTGGTTGCCATCGCGAAATCCCTGCACCAGCTTCTCGATCGCCTGCGGCTGGTCGCCAGTCGGCGCATACGGGGAATGTAATTTAAACTCCATAGGGCTTGTTCCCTCCTTAAAATCTATAAAACTGCAATATAAGAACAAAGAGTCACTTTGTGACTCTTTGCGCGCCCGTGTGGGCACGCAAGTGCATCTTCAACTCCACACGGGTCGCATCCCTGCGGAGCCTTTTTGCTTTATAGGAAAAGGAATTTCCTATAAAGTAAAAAAGACAAAATCCAGATCTTTCTAGTATGCACTCACATGCTGATTTTACTACAAAGATTGGACTTTGTCCATCTAAATTAGAACATCTGTTCTTTTTCTTTTAAAGAATTATTATCTAATAAACGGAAAAACTGTTTAACCGCTTATGGCATCATAAACGATTCTTTCTAAATATTCTTTCTTTGAAAAATTAGAGCCATCTGCAAAATATGCATTATATGCAACAAGCGCAGTCCGCACATATCTACTGTTCTTTTCAAATATTTCTCGGTTCATATTCAAACCAATCTCATCCGCATATTGGCAGCAAAAGGTAATCGTCGTCCGGGTATTTCCCTCTCTGAACGGATGCACCTTCCAAAGCCGTGCCAAAGAATCGCAAAATTCTGTTGCAGCCTGTTCTCTGGTCATGTTCTTCCACGCTTTTTTTCTCATATCAGACAAGATAAAATGAATGTCCTTCGTAATATCAAAAGGATCTGAATATTCTACCGACATTCCTCCAAGGACATCCTCTTCCTTATAAATTGCAATGACACGCGGTTCTCCCGCCCAGTCATATAAATCCTGAAAAATATAATGGTGCATCTTTAAAAGATGTTCGGTATTATACTCCCCCGGCATTGGATTCATCGCCAAATCTTTTAAACGGTACACCACATAATCAGCCTCTGCTTCATCAAGCTTGTCCTGATCCTTTATGTTCAGTTTATTTCTAAGCACCTGACTATCTTCATATAAATACGGGTCACGCATCCGCCGGCTCCTTCATCTTGTACTTTTTATCAAGAAACTTTTTAACATCCTCCATGGATGCCTCGCCACTTTTTTCTTTTTCAATATATCTTTTAAAATCCTCAGTAGGTTCAAGCCCATCTACTTTGATCATTCCAATTGCATAATCCCATGCTTCTGTATTCTTCACGGTGCATACCTCCCTTTACATATCTTATCTTATTATACCAAAATTTCCGGATTCTTTCACTATCGTTTCAAGCTTTATTTTTATCAATCAGGAGTGGATACTAAGCGGCAGCTCCAGTCCGTTCGCCTCCAGAAGCTCCTTATTGTGAAGGATCTCCTCTGTCCTGCCCTCGCAGATCACCCTGCCCTGTGCCATGAGGATCGTCCGGCTGCAGGTATCCAGCACAAAATCCAGATCGTGGGATGCGATCAGCTTGATCTGTGGGAACGAGTTGAGCAGATGGATCAGGTTCCTGCGGTTTCGCGGATCGAGCGCAGTTGTCGGTTCATCCATCAGGATAATATCCGGTGTCATCGACAGGATCGTTGCGATGGAGATCAGCTTCTTTTCGCCGCCGGACATCTTGTAGATCTGCTTGTCGCGCAGATGCTCTGTATGCGTCAGCTTCAAGGCATTCTCCACGCGCTCCTGTACCTCGTGCTCCGAAAATCCATAATTTCTCGGTGCAAACGCAATATCCTCATAGGCGGTCGCCATAAAAAGCTGGCTGTCCGAGTCCTGAAACACATAGCCGATCTTGGCGCGGATATCCGCAAGATTCTGCTTCGTCACCGATAGATCATTGATCCGGATCTCACCGGAAAAATCCAGAAGCAGACCTACCATCATTTTTAATAAAGTGGATTTTCCAACACCGTTCGCACCGATAATTCCCACCGATTCGCCATCCGCCACAGAAAAGGAAAGATCTGTCAATATCGGATTTTCTTTCTCGTATGCATAAGAAACATTTTTTACTTCTAAGCTGCTCATTCTCTATTCTCCCCTTCTATGTCAGCAGATTCCCTACCACAAACAGAACCGGATACGCGCGGAATAATGCAAAAACTGCCAGCCACACCAGCAGGAATATAACATCTCCCGCCTGAATATGCCGCTTTTCGCCCACATACTGGAATTCGCCGCAAAAGCCGCGCAGCAGCATACTCTCGTACACGGCATCCGCCCGGTCGATGCTCCGCAAAAGAAGCTGCCCGACCAAAGAGCCCCATACCTTAAAATGGATTCCCTTCTGTTTCGGGGCGCGAAGGCTGTACGCCTGCGTGATACGGCTGACCTCCGCAAGCAAAAGCGTAATGTAGCGGTACGTCAGCAGGAACTGGTTGACCATGAGCTTCGGAACATGCAGCAGGCGCAGCGCATAGCAGATCTTCTCGATCGTTGTGGTTGCGATCAATAGATAGGAAGCGAATACGCAAAATATGCCTTTTATGATCAGCGTGATCATGGAGAGCAGCCCTGCACTGATCTGCGTCTGTCCGACCGTGATCACATTATGGTCGAGCAGTGGATTCAAAACACCGATCAGACAGACGACCGGAAGCACGATCCGCAGCCGGTGCAGACTCTCTGCAAAGGACAGATCCGACAGCAGAAAAAGCACCAGCGGATATACCATCATCCCCAGCAGTCCGATCACGTCATATTTCGGGAAAGAGACGGTGACTGCAAGGTATACGATCGTCAATACAAATTTAACCAGTGGATGAATACGGTTCACCCACTGGTCTCTGCATGCAAGTGTATTTAATTGATTGATCTGATGAATTGCATGATCTGTTTTACTCATTTCACTGCCTGATTGTTTCCTGTTTTCTTCTTAAAAAACTTAAATGCAAAACATGCAGCAACACATACGCCCGCCACAACTGCTGCCCCGGCAATGCCGGAGAAGGTCGTACCTAAAAGGCTGTCAGAGTTGCGGAACGCATAGTCCGGCAGCAGGGAGGTCGTCTCCTGAATCGCCTCTGCCGTCTCATAAGCAGATCCGGCTGCTTCAATCTCTGTCGCACCTGTCAGGCGCTCGATCGACCATTCCAGGCCGTCCGGATATGCAGATGCAGCCAATGATAATGCGCCACCGATAAATGCTGCGGCAGCTGCCAGGATCGCAATCGTCTTTTTGAAGGAAAAGCGCGCCTTCTGCCCGCTCTCCTGCGCATTCGCGTAAAGCAGCTCCGGTCTCGCCTCATAGACAAACACAAGAACCGCTGCCGTGATCAGTCCTTCTACCAGACCGATTGCCAGATGGATCGGCTGCATGGTTGCGACAAACGTGCCAAACGGAAGCTCGGTCACGCCGGAGGCAAGTGTCTCAAGTGTGACGGAAAATGCGCCCATCTGAAGCGTCAGCACACATCCTAAGATCGATGCGCCAATAATTTTTGCCTTTGACATTCCATGCTTCATCATCGGCTTCCAGATCAGAAGTGCCCCGACAAAGCAGCCGTAAAACGCCATATTCCATATATTGCAGCCCAGCGCCAGAATGCCGCCGTCCGCAAACAAGAAGCACTGGATCAGGAGCACTCCGATCATTGTGAGAAATCCCGCATACGGTCCAAGCAGCGCGGAAAGCAGCATGCCGCCACACAGATGCCCGCTTGAGCCAGTTCCCGGAATCGTAAAGTTGATCATCTGTGTTGCGAACACAAATGCGCCCATAACTCCCATGACCGGAATCTTTTTCGGATCATTCTCCTGTCTTACCTTTCTTACGGAATAACCTGCCGCTATTGTGGAACAGGCATACATTGTTCCAGCCACTGCCGGAACTACCAAAGCATCTGCCATGTGCATAACAAAACCCCTCCATTGTTATATCTCTTATTCTGTCGTCCAAAGCCGACTATATAAAAGTAATATAAACAACGGAGAGGTACAAGCCCCGGTGGGGGTTATTTTTACTTAGAAAAACGTCCGCAGCACTGTTTGTACTTCTTTCCGCTTCCGCATGGGCATGGATCGTTCGGGTATACCTTTGCAGCCTCACGCTTCTTCGGTGCGTTGGTCGCGGTATCATCCTTGTTGGTTCCGGTTACCTTTGCAACCTGCTCACGCTCTGCCTTCTGCTGTACCTGTACATGGAACAACAGACGGATGGTATCCTCCTGAATGGAGGCGGTCATCTCATCGAACATGTCAAAGCCCGCCATCTTGTACTCAACAAGCGGATCTCTCTGTCCGTATGCCTGAAGTCCGATGCCCTGACGAAGCTGATCCATATCATCAATGTGATCCATCCAGCGGCGGTCGATAACCTTAAGAAGAACAACGCGCTCGATCTCGCGGAACTGCTCCGGCTCCGGGAACTCTGTCTCCTTTGCCTCGTATAAAAGAACTGCCTGCTCTTTCAGATAATGCTTTAACTGCTTATTGTTCTTGATATCAGCGATACTCTTCTCCGTGATCGGTGCAAGCGGAATTGTCGGAAGAATCAGCTCGTTAAGCTCGTTCAGATCCCACTCCTCACGTTCGATCTCGCCGGAAATACAGGTATCTACTGCCTTTTCCACCTGATCCTGGATCATCTTGAAGATCACATCGCGCATGTTCTCACCGTTCAATACACGCATACGCTCTGCATAAATGATCTCTCTCTGGTCGTTGTTGACCTGATCGTACTCAAGAAGATTCTTACGGATTCCAAAGTTGTTGCTCTCTATCTTCTGCTGTGCTTTTTCGATTGCAGAGGTCAGCATCTTGTGCTGGATCTCCTCGCCCTCCGGAACTCCGAGTGTCGTAAACATTGTCATCAGACGTTCCGAACCGAACAGACGCATCAGATCATCTTCCAGCGAAATGAAGAACTTGGACTCTCCCGGATCTCCCTGACGTCCGGAACGTCCGCGCAGCTGATTGTCAATACGTCTGGACTCGTGGCGCTCCGTACCAACGATCAAAAGACCGCCGGCAGCCTTTGCCTCCTCGTCCAGCTTGATATCGGTTCCTCGTCCTGCCATGTTGGTTGCGATCGTTACAGCGCCATGTACACCTGCCTGCGCAACAATCTCCGCCTCCATCTCATGGAACTTTGCATTTAAAACGGTATGCTGGATGCCTTCTCTCTTAAGCATGCCGCTGATCAGTTCGGAAGTTTCGATGGTGATCGTACCGACAAGCACCGGCTGTCCCTTTTCATGTGCAGCCTTTACCATATCGACAACCGCACGGAATTTTTCCTTCTTGGTCATGTATACCGCATCCTGATGATCCACACGGATAACCGGTTTGTTCGTCGGGATCTCGATAACATCCATTCCATAAATATCGCGGAACTCTTTTTCCTCGGTGAGCGCTGTACCGGTCATACCTGCCTTCTTGTCGAACTTGTTGAAGAAGTTCTGGAAGGTGATGGTTGCAAGCGTCTTGCTCTCGCGCTTAACCTTTACATGCTCCTTTGCCTCGATTGCCTGATGCAGACCGTCGGAATAGCGGCGTCCCGGCATGATACGTCCGGTAAACTCGTCAACGATAAGTACCTCATCGTCTTTTACAACGTAATCCTGGTCGCGGAACATCAGATTGTGCGCGCGCAGTGCAAGGATGATGTTGTGCTGGATCTCCAGGTTGTCCGGATCTGCAAGGTTCTCGATATGGAAGAACTGCTCAACCTTGTGGACACCTCTCTGGGTAAGGTTGACAACCTTATCCTTCTCATTGACGATAAAGTCTCCGGTCTCCTCCTGCTCAACGCCCATGATGGCATCCATCTTGGAATACTCCGGAATATCCTCTCCACGCTCCATCTGTCTTGCGAGGATGTCGCATGCCTCATACAGCTTGGTGGACTTGCCGCTCTGCCCGGAAATGATAAGCGGGGTACGCGCCTCATCGATAAGTACGGAATCGACCTCATCGATGATAACATAGTGAAGCCCTCTCTGGACAAGCTGCTCCTTGTAAATGACCATGTTATCTCTTAAGTAGTCAAATCCCAGTTCGTTGTTGGTAATATATGTGATGTCACAGTTGTACTGCGCACGGCGCTCATCATTGTCCATGCTGTTAAGTACGACACCGACGGTAAGACCGAGGAACTCATGTACCTTGCCCATGGTCTCAGCATCACGCTTTGCAAGGTAATCGTTGACCGTAACGATGTGTACTCCTTTGCCTTCGAGGGCATTTAAATATGCCGGAAGTGTTGCAACGAGTGTCTTTCCTTCACCGGTCTTCATCTCTGCGATACGTCCCTGATGCAGGATAATGCCACCGATGATCTGTACTCTGTAATGCTCCATGCCAAGAACACGGACTGCTGCCTCTCTTACAACTGCGTATGCCTCCGGAAGCAGGTCATCCAAAGTCTCTCCCTTTTCCAGACGGTTCTTAAATTCCTTAGTCTTGTCACGCAGCTGCTCGTCCGACATAGCCTTCATGGAATCACGGTAAGACTCCACCTTGTCAACCAACGGCAGGATACGTTTTAATTCTCTTTCGCTGTGTGTACCAAAAATTTTGGTTAATGCGCTCATATGTTTACTCCTATCTTTATTACACAATGCGTTTATTCTACCACTTTTGTGGTATTTTCACAATAACATCGCGTAAACGTTTTATGAACTTTTTATTAACTGCCGGGGCTTATCCTATGATTCATGCACGTTGAGCCATACGCGCATCTCGTTCTCCCCTCGGTTTGCCCACGCATAATATGGGATCAGAAGCAGCTCCGCGTCCTCGTATTCCGGCTTCTGATAGGCAGTATAAAGCTGATCCGCCACCACCGGCTTGCGGTGCTTTGCCCTCGCGCGGATCGCAGGGAAATCGTGTTCCGCAATGCGGATATGTTCCATCTCCATCGGCTTTTTCGGCAGGAGGCTGTACAGATGCAGATCCCTGCCGTTGTCTGCCTCCTCCGCACAGTACACGACCGGTCCTTTTACCACTGTAGCCTTTCCCAGATCCTCACGCACGCGGGAATCTGCACTTACCAGACGGATCTCCATCGGAACGGTAAGTGTGATGCAGTCGGTATTCTTCCATTCTCCGGTAATATAAAGGTATCCGTCCTTCTCGTAGCATTCCTTGCCAACGGCACCCTCCACGCTCCAGTCGCTGCACCAGCCCGGTATGCGGATACCGAGCGTGGAAGCCATCTCCTCGCCTGTATAGCGGATGGTAACCGTCTCCTCCCACGGATAGTTTGTCTCGATCTCAAACACGCATGGTTTCCCGGAAAGCTCCCGCCGGATCGTGCCTCCGATGTACAGATGCATCCAAAGCGTGTCGTCCTGCGCTGTGTACGCATAGGTCGGCAGCGAACTGATCAGTCTCGCAAGGTTCGGCGGGCAGCAGGCGCAGCCAAACCACTTCTGACGCACATTTTTCACATGGGATTTGCGCTTATCATACTTGCAGCCGTCCGGAGTTACCTCCAGCGGATTCACATAGAAAAAGCTCTTGCCATCCAGTGCCATTCCGCTTAAGACCGTGTTGTACAGTGCCTGTTCCATCACATCTGCATACTCTGCCTTCGGCGCGATCTCAAGCATCCGGCGCGCCCAGAAGATAAGCCCGATGGAAGCGCAGGTCTCCGCATAAGCGAGGTCATTCGGCAGATCGTAAGGATAAGAAAACGCCTCCCCAAGACTTGTCGCACCGATTCCGCCGGTTATGTACATTTTCTGCTTTGTCACACTGTCCCACAGACGGTTGCAGGCAGCCCACATTGCCTCATCGCCCGTAAGCCCCGCAACATCCGTCATGCCGGAATACAGATACACTGCGCGAACCGCATGTCCGACCGCCTCGCTCTGCTCCCGCACCGGAAGATGCGCCTGGTGATACGCATAGTTGGTCGGGTTGTCGTGCTCCTCACTCTCGAAATAAAGCGGCTGTGCGCCTCTCTCATCCAGGAAAAAACGGCTCAGCTTCAGGTAGCGTTCCTCCCCGGTTGCCTCATATAATCGCACAAGTGCCATCTCCGCAATCTCATGTCCCGGATAGCCCTTGCACCTGCCCTCGCCGAAGTACGAGTCGATGTAGTCCGCAAACCGCATGGCAGCCTTTAACAGCTTGTCCTTTCCGGTCGCCTGATAGTAAGAGACTGCGCCTTCCACCAGATGTCCGAAGCAATAAAGCTCGTGATGATCCCGCAGATTCGTAAAAGCCTTGTCCATACCGTTGATGATGTAATAGGTATCAAGATATCCGTTGTCCTGCTGCGCCGCGCATACGATGTCGATCGCCTCATCCGCGATCCGCTCCAGCTCCTTGTCCGGATGGTTGGCCAGCGTATAGCCCACCGCCTCGATCCACTTGGAAAAATCACTGTCCTGAAAAACAAATCCGTAGAACTTGTCCTCCAGATGGTTCATATCCTCCGGCAGAGCCTCAAACCCGCGAAACGTATACTTCGGTTCCGAGAATGCTGCCCCTTTTGCATGCTTTTCCTGCATCAGCTTCCCTGCGACCTTGAAATTGCGCATACAAAAGCTCGGTGCAGCCCCCTCTACACGGTCGTTTAAGATCTCCCACTGGTATGGGATAACCTCTTTGCGCACCAGCTCCATCTCATTTTTCCAGAACTCGTTTTTCACCTCAAACTCGCGCAGGGAAATCGGTCTGCTGTTCTTTTTGATCTGTTCCATCTTCCCTCTCCTTTATCATAAATCTGCACCTGCAGGTCTCCCTGCAGTGCAGATTGCTTCTGATCGCATAAAAACCGTAACCTCATTTTTACATGATACTTTTGGGGTGTCAAGGCAATCACAAAATTATTTCTTTTGCAAACCATCCCTTCTACCGGATCAGCACCGGCTGGAGCTGTTTTCCCTTCATCGCAGCTTCGATCGTATCCGGAAGCAGCGTAAGATCCGCCACAACGGAATTGGGCTTGCTCTTGTGGTTATCCTGCGCAAACGGTACAAAATACACATTTTTCATGTTCATAAGAGCGCCGATGTTCTTAAAGTTCGTGCCGAGCGCATCGTTTGTGGAAATTGCAATTACCAGAGGCTTTCCGCCGCGCATGTGCGCCTTTGCCGCCATGAGCACCGGTGTATCCACGATCCCGCTCCACAGCTTTGCCGCCGTGTTGCCGGTACATGGTGCGATCACCATGATGTCGAGCAGATTGTTCGGTCCGATCGGTTCTGCCTGCGTGATCGTCTTGATCCCCTCATTCTCCGTAATTGCACAGATCCCGTCCACAAATTCTTTCGCACTTCCAAATCTCGTATCACAGGTCTGCGTGTTAAAAGAAAAAATCGGGACCACATTTGCCCCCAATTCTTTCAGATGCTCTACCGCTTTTCTCGCCTTTGAAAACGTACAGAACGAGCCGGTGATTCCATATCCTATATTATAATTTGAAAAATCCATGACTTTCCCTCTCTCACATCTCGTCTCGGGAGCAGTTGTCTTTGGATGGCATTCGCCAGAATTTTTGCGCTGCTTTTTGTGGTGTATTTTCCGGGGAGACTGAGTGCCTGCACGACCGGAATATGATGCCTCTCTGCCGCCTTAAGGTCTGTTCCCCCCGGCAGTGAAGCGATGTCATAGATGACGGCATCCCTGTGCATCTCCGCGATAAGCCCCTCCGTCAGCACACATGCCGGCACGGTATTGACAATGCTGTAAGCCCCATACATTTCCTCCGGTCCATACGCAAAATCCGCCGCGTTGTGGCCGTCCCTGCATGCCTGTATGCGCGCCGTCTTGCTCCTGGCAAGCACCGTTACCTTCGCTCCCATCGCATACAGCAGATCCGCGATTGCCTTTCCGCATCTTCCGTATCCGGTCACGATCACCTTCTGTCCCCGGATGGAAAACGCACCATGTTTTAACATTTCCGCGACCGTTGCTTCCGCCGTGATCCACGCATTTTTCTGTGCCACTTCCTCGTCGTCCATGAAATCAAAGTAGGGAAGCTGCCGCATATCGCACCATGCCCGCCAGTCAGCGTCAATCTTCCCTCCGAAAAGGATCTTGCAGCTGCCTAGATTTGCTTTTAATATTTGTGCCATGTCATCCTGTCTGGTAAGCTTGCCTGCCGGTGTCGGAAGGACTACGCAATCTGCCTTCTTTAAAGCTGCTATGCACCGGTTTTCGCATTCTTCTGTTTTCCATCCACAGCTTTGTACCACGCCGGGCAAAAAATCACAAATTGCTGCCTGCCTTTTGTCTGTCACAAATATTACGGTATCCCAATCCATAAAAAACGCTCCCTTCCATATATTGTATGAAAGGGAGCCTTATATGGTTCCGGCTTATTAAATTATGCGCTGTTATTATAATCTGGTCTCTACAAAGATGGCATAAATAGCTTTGATTGCCTGCTCAAAATCGTCATTGCTGACACCGATGATGATATTCAGCTCAGATGAGCCCTGATCGATCATCCGCACGTTGATGTTGGCATGTGCCAGTGCGGAGAAAATACGACCTGCAGTACCGCGGTTTGAACGCATTCCACGTCCTACGACCGCAATCAGTGCAAGATCTGCCTCCAGATCGATAATATCCGGGTGTGCAAGTCTGCGGAGTGAGCTGATCACCTGCTGCTCCTTGCCCTCGAACTCTGCCTGATGTACAAATACGGTCATCGTGTCGATTCCGGATGGCATGTGCTCAATGGAGATTCCGTTCTCTTCAAATGCCTGCAATGCCTTACGGCAGAATCCAACCTCGGAGTTCATCATATCCTTGTCGATATTGACTGCTACGAAGCCTTTCTTTCCTGCAATACCGGTAATGGTAAATTCCGGCTTCTGGCAGGTGCTCTCAACAATGAGCGTTCCCTCTGCTTCCGGATCGTTGGTATTGCGGATATTGATCGGGATGCCGGCTTTGCGTACCGGGAACACCGCATCCTCATGCAGTACAGATGCGCCCATGTAAGAAAGTTCGCGAAGCTCACGGTATGTGATCACGCGGATCGGCTCCGGATTCTTTACGATTCTGGGATCTGCTACGAGACAGCCGGAAACATCTGTCCAGTTCTCATACATGCTGGCTCTTGTTGCCTTTGCCACAATCGAACCTGTGATGTCAGATCCGCCTCTTGAAAATGTATGGACAGTTCCGTCCGGAAGTGCTCCATAAAAGCCCGGAACAACTGCCTTTTCAGTCTTTGCGAGCTTGGCAGATAACACCTTGTCGGTCTTGTCTGCATCAAAACTACCGTCCTCGGCAAAGAAGATCACGGTTGCTGCATCGATAAATTCATAGCCCAGATAGGCTGCCATGATGATTCCGTTTAAATATTCACCGCGGGATGCCGCATAATCCACGCCAGCCTTCTCCTTGAACTTCTGGCTGATCGTCTTGAATTCTTCGTCCAGTGTGATCTTAAGCTGCAGACCATTGATGATGGAGTCGTAACGATCCTTGATCTTCATGAGCTGCACTCTGAAATCCTGTCCCTCATCTGCCAATGCATAGCATGCATACAGCATATCAGTTACCTTTGTATCCTTGGAGTTACGCTTTCCCGGCGCACTTGGCACCACATACTTTCTTGTCTCATCGGCGCGGATGATGTTGCCGACCTTCATAAACTGCTCTGCACTTGCGAGCGAGCTTCCGCCAAACTTAACCACTTTTACCATTTTCTTTTGCTCCTCTAGAGAATAAACATACCAAGATATTATACGTCTAATATTCTTGGTTCGTCAAGAAATTCTATGGCTGCTGTGGCGATAAATCAAAAAAGCCACGACCGCGGTTGCCGCCTCGGTAACCGGGAATGCGAAAAATACGCCCTCCGCTCCTTTTGCTCTGCTAAGCAGATATGCCGCAGGAATGATGATGACCGCATAGCGCAAAAGCGAGATCATCAGTGATTCCATACCCTTTCCGAGTGCTTCAAGCGCACCGCAGCAGGTTACGGAAACAGCGGACACAATAAATCCAAGGCTGATCACATGCAGCGCCTTGATTCCAATCCGTATCGTAGCTTCGCTTGACGTGAACAGTCCGATCATCTGTCCCGGTATCAAAAATGAGAGCACCGTTCCCACCGCCATCACTCCTGCTGCCAGACCAAGCGTTGTCTGAAAAATCTGCTGTACACGCTTTTTCTCCCCTGCACCATAGTTAAAGCTGATCAGCGGACGGATTCCCTGAATGATACCGTTCGCAGACAGATAGATGAATGTCTGCAGCTTATAATATGCGCCCAGCACCAGCACATACTGCTCAGAAAATGCCGCGAGGATTCCGTTTAAGGACGAGATCAGCAGTGATGGAAGTGCCATGTTCAGTGAAGCCGGCACGCCGACCGCGTACAGCTTTTTCATCAGATTCCTGTCAAAAGAGAGCATCTTCCGGCTAAAGGTCACCGGAAGCGGGCGCGCCACGCAGAAGATCAGATATACAAGCAGCGTGATCGTCTGACCGATGCCTGTTGCATATGCAGCACCCGCCATTCCCATCTCCGGGAACGGTCCGATTCCGAAGATCATGAGCGGATCGAGCACGATATTGGCGATAAATCCACACATCATGCTGATCATGGAGACCTTCATCCGCCCGACCGCCTGAAAGATCTTCTCCAGAGAGATTCCTAACATAATGATAACCGAAAACAAAAATACACGTTTGGCATAGACAAGTCCCATCCCGATGATCGCATCGTTCTTGGTATACAGGGATAGAAACCACGGCATTCCGAGCATACAGATGATCATCAGCACCACTCCGTGCACAAAGCTTAAGAGCATTCCGGTCGTTGCCGCCTGATTGGCTTTCTTCTGGTCTCCCGCGCCCAAACAGAATGCAATGACCGCATTCATCCCGACTCCGAAGCCTACCGCGATGGCTGTCATCAGGTTCTGCACCGGATAGACGAGGGAGAGGGCTGTCATCGCATCCTCACTGATCTTTGCGACAAAGTAACTGTCTACGATATTGTATAGCGAATTGACCGCCATGGAGATCACCATCGGCAGCGCCATCGATATGACAAGCGGCAGTATTTTCTTCTCTTTCATGAAATTCTGATCCATTTTTATCTCCTTCCACATACGCACAAAAAACCACACAGTACAGATACTGTGTGGCGAAAAAAGATTGCTCTTGAAAAATCCACTCCCGAAAGGGTTTTGGTATTCTTATTTTATTCTGCTCCCATCTCGATGTATTTTACATCCATCTGGAACTGTCTGGAGGCTTCGTCCAGTGTTAGGATCCCGTAGGAAGGCGGGTTGCCAAATCCCGGCGAGCCAATGCTTCCCGGATTAAACAGTGCGACACCATTGTGGCGGTCATAAAATACGCGGTGTGTATGCCCGCACAACGCCATGTCCACGCACTTTTCCCGCGCCGCAAGCTCGAAGGTCAGGTATCCGGATTTCACCGCATACCGATGCCCGTGGCAAATAAGGATCTTCTTCCCCTCCACAAGCAGGATCTTCTCCTCCGGCTCCTGCTGATAATCACAGTTTCCAGGCACCCGCTCCATCGGGATATCCGGATAGGCTGCATGCAGTCTCGTGGAATCTCCCCAGCAATCACCCAGATGAATGATCATATCCGGACAGTTCATGCGGACTGCATATATCATATTTTCTACATTCCCATGCGAATCACTTAATACTAATATTTTCTTCACTACGCCAATCGTTTCCACTGTTTGCTGCATTTGTAGTAAGAATAAAACATGCAATGCTCTGCCTGCTCGCAGCGTCCTGGTGCGCTCTCGATATTGCACTGGCAATTTACAATCGCATCTGCCTTTCCCTTACAAGCTCCCTTAATCATAACTTCATCAAGTACTTCGTCTGACATAACCGCACTCCTCACTATGTTTTGTTTTCCAACGAGTTCGATTATACAATATGTTGTATTTAAAAGCTATAAGTCAAAACAACCAAATTGTTGTTTGTCTTTTGTCAAAATTTCCACTTGACGAAAAAGCCGAAATAAGGTAGTGCTACTCTTCAAGTGGCAGAGACACGGACAAAAGTACCGGATTGTGATCTGTCGCATGAAATTCCTCATTCCGTGTTTCTACGCTGTTGACCTGCAGATTGGAGGAAATAATAAATCCATCAAGCAGATAATACTGGAAGTTATCCTTGTCTGCATTCGCATACGGCTCATCCAGCGACCGGCAGGATGGCAAAGAGTTATCCGACTCAAAGGAAAGCAGATCGGAAAACTCGTCCTCATTGATCACACCCGGCTCCCAGTAATCTTCACTGATGACCGGATATGCGCTGGTATCCGTTCCGGAAAACTGCTGGTTAAAATCTCCGCCGGCAATCACATAATTGCCCGCTTCCGCCTCTGTCTCAAGCACATTTTTCAGAATAGCGGTCTGCATTGCCTTTCCCTCGCCATTGTCGTAGGCTTCTAAATGCAGGTTCACGATCACCAGCTCCTTGTCGCTGTTCTCGATCGGGATCCGCTCCACCAGCAGACACCGCTTCAGGTTAGCCAGCCGTACCGGCCATGAGAACGGACACGGAAGCTGGACGCGGTCTGCCGCGCTGACCTCAAAGCGGCTGAGCGTCATGATGCCGCCCGTCACTTTGCCGATTGTTGGCAGCGGATACGGCACATACAGGCACTTATAGTTGATGGCATACGCCTCCTGATATCCGGTCAGGGCATCCATGAGGGATTGCTCCTCATCAATATGATGGGATCTCTTGGAGTCGGTATCCACCTCCTGGAAAAAGACGATATCCGGTGAGATTTCCTGCACGGTATCTGCGATTTCCTGCATATTGCTCTGCACGCGCTCTGCCGTTGCGGTATTGACCTGACTTCCGCCGTCCATAAAGAAATCCGCATTGTCACCAAGCGCACCGTAGCCGAGATTCCATGTCAGTACGGAGATGGAATCCCCCTCCGAAAGTGTCCGTGAATAGTTTCCCTTTGTAGTGACCTTCTCCACTTCCTCCGGCTTATATTCCGTTATGGAAAGAATCAGGGCCAAGATCAAAAACGCGACAACCGCCGCAAGAATCACTCCCACGACCGCAAGCACGATCTTTTTACATGTTCCTCTCTTTATCATCCCCCTTTATACCTCCAATCGTTCCAATATGTGAAGCTGATTGTGCTCTGCCAGCTTCACGCAGCGCTCATAAGCACCAAATGCGCGGATGTGTTCGACTGCATGTGCATCCAGCCCGTAGATGGCATCATTGCCAACGCGGCTTGCGATGCTCCAGAAACGCCCGCTCGGATACTGCCTGTTCCCATCCATTCCGAGAACGTTGATCTCTAACGGGATATGCATTTCCCTTGCTGCGCGGCAGAGGCGTCCCATCTGCTCCTCATACACACGCTCCGGGCCTTGGTAATTCAGAATGTCCGGATGTGCAACATATAAAAAGGCACCGGTTTTCATCCCCTCGATCACCGTATCCACATAACTCTTGAAATATGCCTCGTCCCTCGTCGGCGCGCCTGTGTATGCCCCGTCCACCTCTCCGAGATCCAGAAAATGCTGCCCCATGATCAGATAGTCAAAGCCCAGATCGTCAAACATCTTCATCTGCTCATCAAAAAAGCGCGGGATATATTCTGCCTCAAATCCTGCGTAGATGCGGATCTGATCCTTGTATTCCTCCGCAAGACGGCGGATACAGTCGCGGTATTCCTCCGCTTGATCCATCCGCATACGGATTCCGGATACAAAGCCGTCCTTGTAAGGGCATGGAATATGATCCGAAAAGCCGAACTCCTCAATTCCAAGCTCGATTGCCGCCTCTATAAACTCCCGTTCCGTGCCATACGCATGCTGGCACCGCATCGTGTGGGCATGGTAGTTTGCTTTTACAAAATCCCTCATATCAATTCCTCCAGATTTTACAATAGTTTACCACGTCTTTACATTTTTCACAATGCCAGTCAAAGAAAGCGACTCCTCCCGGAGTCGCTTTCTGCTGGATTGCTTTTATTCAGCTCTTTCCATTGCCTCAATGTAGTCCTTGGTTCCAACCCATACATCGTTTGAATATGGGTTCTTGCCAGCGATAATGGACTTCTTGATGATAACTGCGATGCAGATAACATTCGCTGCCAGAGCAAGGATCGCAACAACGCCCTGCGCTGTCGGATTCGCTGTGATGCCAAATGCAGCCATCGCCTCATTGGCAGCAGCGGTCTTGCCAGTGCCTGCCTGATACAGCTCGATTGCCTTGTCATACATATCAATCGCCGCAAATCCCTTCTGTGCTCCACCATAAACAGACGGAAGAACGGAGAAGCGCTTGCTGATCTGGAAGGTCGGGACAACCTGGGCGAACATGCACCACAGTGCAAGTGTGTTTGCACGGTTCTGGATCCATGCACCCTTGTTCCACAATGCGTTAGCAACTGTCGGAGCAAGAAGAAGGGCAACACCGCAATACCAGGTATGCGTCGGAAGATTTAAGTATGTATACTCAAAGTTCCAGATATCGTAAGCTACGATGAACCAGATGGTCATATCCGGCCAGAGCATATCACTCTTGTTCTTGTCCTTGGAGGTGTAAAGGTTGATCACACCGGTCATACAGAAGATGTTGATCACACCTGCAAGTGCATTTAAGATGTTCCACCAACCGCCGTAGATGAATACCCCTTCATTGGATGCCCACCATGCACCTGCGAAATCTCCGGAGATGCTGTAAGCAGCAAATGCAGACTCTAAATCAGATACAACTGCGATCATGATGTTGGCTGCAACGATGAACCATGGGAACCATGCAAACCATTTTTCTTTGCCGATGCCCCACTTGTACTTGATCATCATGAAGCCGACACATCCGATGTCTGCCGCATAAAGCTTGAAGTAGTGGAACCAGCCATCCATGTAGGCAACGGTCGGGTTCTCTGCTCCTCCGAACAGTCCAACGTGTGCAAGGATGAAGTAAATTGTGAGAATAACTGGAATCACAACGAAGAGAAGGATTCCGCCTGCCTTGGTGCGGCGGCCGATCTCATTGGTGATGATAAGTCCGGCAAATACAAGTACCCAGCCCAATATCTGCCATAAACTGTCGATTTGGAATAACATTTTTCGTCCTCCTTTTTTAATTATGTACTCCCGATGTTTTTATCTTAATACGAAATGCTCCAGTTTGCAAGTGGGGACGTTCCTTTTGGCACAAGGAGTGCCCAATGGTTCATCATCCAATGGGACTCCCCCATGTCAAAGGGCGGTGTGCGTGTCAAAAGGAACGTCCCCGTTTATGGGAAACCGGTGCATCTATATGGCGCATCCGTCCCTCCAACAGAAGCTCTTTGCCCGCTTCATTTCGCGTGTATACCAGCTTATACTTGCCGATGTAGGACTTGATATAGCTGTAAAACAGCTCCGCGTCCTCCCGCCGCTTCGCAAAGCATTCCGGGACACAGTAAAAGCCATCCACTCCGTCGTGCCGTCCATTTTTTACCAGCAGATAACGCTGGTTGTTGATCGCGGAAAAGAACTCGCGGACACATTGTGCAAAAAGCAGCCGGTCCTTACCGGTTCCGCCGTTTAGGTAGACGCTCTGCCTGCCGTTCTTTCCTTCCTCCACGCAGACTGCTGCGTCCTTTGTGGTCAGAAGGTTCTGCCGCCTCAGACATAGGAATATGCCCTCACCGATCGCCTTGAGACGATCCTGCGGCGTATTTATCTTTCTTACCTTATGCAGATTGCCAAGCCCGTAAATTCCACAAACGGCTGCGGCAGCACCGCCGATCCATCCCAGCGGCGTAAAGGAAAGCAGTACTCCTGCGGCAGCTCCTGCTCCCGCCAGCCCCAGCCGTAGCTTGGAGCGGTTGGCTTCTGTCGCGGTAATATTCTTCTCCACAACGGAGGTCTCATCTACCACTTCCATCTTCTTTGCCTTGTCAAGTGCACGATCCCACCTTGCCTTAAGTGTCGTCCGCTCCCTGGAAAGCGCCAGCGTCTGTTCATTCATCTGATCCACATGCTTTTTATTATAGGGTGCTCCAATGATCGAAAGCCGCTCCATTCCGCTCTCTATCACATCCTGCTCATAGTGCAGTCCCAAGAAATTATCCATTCGCCGGCTCAGGGTGGCAAAATCCCGTCCAAGACTGTCCGTATCGTTTTCCGATCCCGACGGCTCCGCATAGTGAAGCTTCTGCAATATGCCATCCGGTATCAGACAGATCAGGTGCCAGATATTGCTGGTCTTATCCGGGACATCCCGGAATACGCGGATTGCACGCCCTCGCATCTGGTTGCTCAGCATATAAGCCCCGACAAAGCTGGCAAGGATCAGCGAGTTGATGCACGGCGAATCCCAGCCCTCGCCGAGAAGCGACTTCGTGCCGATAAGCACCTGCATATACCCCTGTGTGAAAATATCTGTTACCGCCTGCGTCAGAAAATGATTGTCCCCGATTGCCGTAACCTTCACATAGTCACTCTCGGAAAGATTTCCGACAGAGGAAAAATTCACCTTCCCGGCATCCTGGATTGTGGCAATAAGAGCCTCCTTTGCCTCTGCCGGAATGATAACAATCGATCCGCAGAGCACACCGATCCGAAGCGCTGAAAGATCATCCTCCGGTGTTCCCTGCATGCCAGCTTCCGGTGGCACGCAAGCTGCCTGCTCCTGTCCAAAAGCCTTATCAGTCAGGCGGCGAAGCTGCTCAAAGAATGGAAGCACGCCAAGCGAAATTACATCACTGTCCGGATCACCGGCCGCCTTCTCGTATTCCTTGCGGATATAATCCGTAAGCACCAGCAGGCGGAGCTTTCCGCCCATGCTCCTGTACTCGCTCTTTACGATAGCTTCGATACTCTTACATTTGCCCTTTGAGCTGATGAGCATCTTTTCGATCGCCTCACTGGCGATCAGCGCAACCTTTTTCTTCTCGATAAGCCCCTGCGATTTCAGCTCCCGCTCAAGCTCCTCCCGGTACGCCTCATCACAGGAGTAGGAGTCCGCATCATCATACAAAAAGCCCTGCAAAAGCGTCTCCATCCTCTCGATGGTCATGGACGGGATGCCGTTTTTAGCGGCGATCCGCCGCAGATTATTCGGGATTGGTTCATTCTTTGCCTGCAAAAAACTAAGCAGCGCCACAAGGTAGTCTGCCTTTTCCGCAAGCTCTGCATCTGCAATACTGCCATCCAAAGCACCGTGTGTCCTGACTGCCGCTAAAAACTGTGCGTCCTGCCACAGCTTCTGCTGCATGGCATTGCTTCTTGCCGTAAACTTTTCTACCTCCGCCAGCTCTTCCTCGGTCGGGTAGTTAAAATAGACATAGTCCTGATGCGGGCAGAGGCTGCCCTCCTTGACAAGCTCCGGGACAGTGATCTCCTCGTCGATCTCCCCGCACATATCCATGTAACGCTTCCACATTGCCGGTGTCGAATCGTATGGAGGCGTCGCCGTAAGTGCGATCAGCTTCGCCTCCCCAAGTGCCTGCCGGAATTCCTCCAGTGCCTTCCACCACTCGCTGCGCAGATGGTGGCACTCGTCCAGACACAGTACCCCGATTCCGGCGCGGCTCATCTCGGATATGACATCAAACTTGGAATAGTCCACCTCTTCACTCTGTGCCGCCAGCTCCTTTTTGGCAATGGCATCGTCCGATTCGAGGGAGTCCATCGTTGTCCCGGACTCGTCCAGAATCCCCTTGTAATGGCGCATCGCGCTATGCAATGACTGATACGTTGCGATCGTAATACAGCGCGGCTCCTTCAGGTTCTGCGATATGTAATCCTCCGGGTTTAGCCCTTCCTTTAAAAACCCCTCCTCAATCCGCGCTGCCCACTGCTGCCGGATTGTAATAGAAGGAGTCAGCACCAGTGCCGGCTCCTTCATGCGGGCAATCAGCTCGATCCCCAGTGTTGTCTTGCCCGAACCCGGAGCAGCAACAATATGGATCCTGCCGTCTGCAATATATTTCTGCGCATTGGCAAGCACCCTTGCCTGATAGTTGCGCCATTTTCCCTTAAACTGCAGAAAATTGCTGTAATTCATTATTTTCCCCCTCGTTTTTTCCATGCGGACGGTCGCTTCAATGCCTGCTTCCACAGTGCCGGATGAAGCAGTATCAGAAGCGGAAACAGCTCCAGGCGTCCTGCAAGCATATCAAACATCAGAACATACTTCGTAAATGGCTTGAAAAATCCAAAATTTTCCGCCGGTCCTACCATGTTAAGTCCCGGTCCGATGTTGTTGATGGTAGCGAGAACCGCTGTAAAATTCGTTGTCAGATCGTGTCCCTCAAACGATACCAGCAGCATGGATACGCAAAACAGAAGGATAAACGTTATAAAATATACATTGATAGAACGCACCACATCATGCTCGATCGGCTTGCCGTCCATCTTGATCTTCTTGACGCTCTTCGGATGAATGTAGGAATCCAGTTCCTTTTTCACAGTCTTGAAAACAGAGATAAAACGCGACACCTTGATTCCACCGCCCGTACTTCCCGCGCAGGCACCAATCATCATCGAAAATATGAGGATAGTCTTTGCCGTGCTCGACCATACATTATAGTCAACCGTTGCAAATCCGGTCGAGGTGATGAGCGAAGCAACCTGAAACGAAGCCTTGGTCAGTGCATCGAAAAATCCGGATGACGTATTCCAGATGCAGATCACAATGCCTAAGATCGCGACACCGATGATCATAAAATATGCCTTGACCTCCTCCATTGCCGCTGCCTTCTTGACATCGCCGAAAATCAGAAAATAATACGCATTGAAGTTCACGCCAAACAGGATCATAAAGATTGTTACAACCCACTGCAGATACACAGAGTAGCTTGCCATGCTGTCTGCCTTGATCCCGAAGCCTCCGGTTCCCGCCGTGCCAAGTGCCGTACACAAAGAATCAAACAACGGCATCCGTCCCGCAAGCAGGAAAATGATTTCTGCCAGTGTCAGTCCAATGTAAATATAATACAGAATACGCGCAGAATAGCGTATCTTCGGAACAAGCTTGCCAACGGAAGGTCCCGGGCTCTCTGCACGCATCAGGTTGATATTGGATCCCCCGCTCATCGGAATGATCGCTAACATAAAGACCAGCACGCCCATTCCTCCGATCCAGTGTGTAAAGCTTCTCCAGAACAGGTTGCAATGGGAAAGTGCCTCCACATTGCTTAAAATGCTCGCCCCGGTGGTCGTAAAGCCGGAGATTGTCTCAAACAGTGCATCGGTAAACGATGGGATCTCCCCCGAAAACCAGAATGGCAGACAACCCAGAAGAGACATTACAATCCAGCTCAGTGCTGTCGCAACGCATCCCTCTTTCAGGTAAAAGACCATATTTTTCGGCTTAACAAACGTCATCAGAATGCCAATCACAAGACCGATCGCGATTGTGACCACATAGTATATTCCCTGCCGCTCATGGTAGATTACTGCCACAATACACGGCAGCAGCAAAAAGGCAGACTCCAGCTTAAGCACCTGCCCAAGAATATATCGAATAATTGATCGATTCATTTTCCCGTTCCTCCACTACCTGAGAATATCGAGAATATCCCGGAATCCGGTATGTGCCGTCACGATCATGACAGCGTCACCCACCTGGATATAGTCTTGCCCACCCGGAATGATAATAGAACCGTTTCTGCAGATAAATGCGACAAGCAGCTTGTCTTTTAATGCAAGATCCTTAAACGGGATATTGGTCAGCTTCGGGTTCTCCTCATACACGCGGAACTCGATTGCCTCAACCCTCTGGTCAAACATGTGGTAGAGTGTCTCGATGTTGCTGTCGATCGACGCGGTTTTCGCGCGCACATACGCAATGATTGCTTCCGAAGTAATATACTTCGGGTAGATCACGCTTCCGAGATCAAGCTGGCTGATGACATCTGAGAACGTAATGCGGTTAATCTTCGTGATGACCTTCGCATTGGAAACACTCTTTGCGTGAAGCGTCAGCATGATATTCTCCTCGTCAATCCCGGTAAGCGGAATGAAAGACTCGATCGTCTCGATGCCTTCCTCCTTGAGCAGATCCTGATTGGTTCCGTCCCCGTTGATGATAACCGCCTCCGGAAGCAGTACAGAAAGCTCCTCACAGCGCTTGCGGTCGCTCTCGATAATTTTGACATCGATTCCCATGCGGATAAGCTGATCCGCCAGATAGTAAGCAGCTTTTCCGCCGCCGATAATCATGGAATTTCTGACCTGCTTGGTATTAAAGCCGATCGTCTTTAAGAACTTGCGCGCGCTCTTTGGCGTGGAAACAAAAGAAAAGATATCCCCCTTCTGAATCTGGAAATTGCCGGATGGAATGTAAACTTCCCCGTCACGCTCGATCGCACATACCAATAGATTCGGTGCGAACCTGCCGCCTAAATGGGCGATCGTCATGCCGTCGAGCACATTGTTCTCCGGCACCTTGAACTTGATAAGCTCCGCCTGTCCGTGCGCAAAGGTCGATACCTCAAGTGCGGTCGGTAGATACAGAATGCGGGCCGCCTCCTTTGCTGCCTCAAGCTCCGGGTTGATGATCATGGCAAGGCCGAGCTTTTCACGAAGGTATCCGACCTCCTTGCTGTAATCCGGTGTGCGTACACGCGCAATGGCTGCACAGTTACCGACCTGCTTTGCGATCGTGCAGGTCAGCAGGTTCAGCTCATCCGAATCGGTTACTGCGATGATCAGATCTGCCGCCTCGATCCCAGCTTCCTTTTGCACGCTATAGCTTGCGCCGTTGCCGGTAATTCCCATAATGTCGTACATATTTGTTATTTCTTCGATTTTTGCAGAGTCGTGGTCAATGATGATGATATCATGCCCTTCCCTGCTGAGCTGCTCGATCAAGGTCTTTCCGACCTTGCCGCAGCCAACAATAATAATTCTTAATCCCTTTGGTGTCTGGGAATTTATGTGAAACATGGCTTCCTCCAAAAATTAAAAACTGTGTCCGCCGCCGGAGTGACCGCCGCCACCTCCGCCGCCTCCGCTGCTGCCGCCGGAACTGCCACCGCTGCCAGAGCTTTGCGGGCTGTATGTTTTTGTCTGATTTACAAAGGCTGCCCTCGTATCCGTAACCTTGTACTTGCTGTATATGCCGGAGATCAGCTCCTTTGCGGATGCCTTCCGCTTCTTTGAGAAGGCAACGACAGCAAAGAAGTTGATCAGCATGGCGATTGCCACCGCAAGCAGTACATTGCTGATATACTTCATCGGCTGTGCGATCTTCTCCCCGCGCATCAGGGTATACACCTGATCGAAGGTCTCGTAGGCACAGGAATAGTAATCCCCATCGGATGCATACCGATATACATTATCCGTGATCGTATCCGCATAGGACGATGTGATGCGCCCGCGCGCCGCCCCGGTACTGTCCAGATACAGATAGCGGTTATCCATATCCACGACAAATACGACCGCAGAGCTCCCTCCGAAGGTATCATCACTGTAGCCCTCCGCATAACGTTGTGTATTATAATATGGATTCTCGTCGATTGCAACAAAAGCTGCATTACTATATTCCGTTACCTTCATTAAGATGTCAGCAAGATCCGCCTCCTCCGAATCGGAAAGCAGATCTGCTTCGTCCTCAATTACTGCCTCATACCCGGTATCCGGGTTCGTATATAAAGTCTCTGCATGTACCGGCTCGGTCGTGCATGCAACAGCAATTCCTGTCCACACTGCAATTCCGAGCAGACCAGCCGTAAGAAAATTACGCACGATCATCACCTCCCTGTTTGTCAAACTGCGGCAGCTTCCGCGTTGCCATGAGATTGTACTGCTCGATCAGTTCCTTTTCCATAAAGATTATGGTTGCGATCAGCAGAATTGCCGCACCATAATAGTACAAGTCTGAAACCGGCTTAAACACCGTAACTACGGTTCCAAATACAAGTCCGCACAGCATTGCGAGCATTCCGCGCTTTCCCATCTTGTGCGGAACACTTTCGAGCTGCTTTTTCGTCACCGCAAAGCAGATTCCCGCGGCTGCCAGTGCCCCCAGCCAGATCAGTCCGGCTCCGAAAAATCCTTCAAGCTCTGACGCAAGCCCTAGCACCACAATACCGATAACCGCGATTGTGCAGATCATTGTCATTACTCCATCCCAAGATTTCTTCTTTTTCTTATTGGAAATCCTGATGGCATTCTTTCGGTTCACTTCGTTTAGTTTTTCCTGATTTGTGCGTGCCAGAACACCTTTGTCATCCTCTCCGTTTTCAGCCGCAGCGATCTTTCTTATCATGGATGAGGAGATTATCATCGCAGCAACCGCGAGAACTCCGATCCAGCACAGAAGCGTGGACGGCTTTAATGTCAGGAACAGATTCAGCAGGATAAACACCGGGACAGCAAGCAGCAGCGAGCCGCCGATAAATTTCCGGATGTCCACCGGCAGATCCGCGACGGCCTTTCCGGTCTGACCATTTACCGTGGCATACGCAACACGGTCGCCGTTGCGGTAGGACATGAACCACACCGGGAACATGGCCTGATCGACCGCTTCGGTCTTGGATCTTATCTGTTGGAAAGAGGAATCATCCAGATAAAAGCCGCGGAACTCCCGTTCCTCCTTCAGCTTTGCGATGACCTCATCCCGTGCAAGCCTCTCCGCATCCGACCGGTATACCTCCGCGCCGACATTCGCCGTATCCGCATAAAATCCGCTTAAAAAAGCCGGGGTAAAGGCTTTCATTCCCTTTACGTCATACGGGGCAATTGCCTCACTGATATTGTCCGCAAAGGAAGAAGAAGCGTCGTAGGACAGTCCCTTGTAATAAGAATCCAGTTCGCCGGTCAGATCATAGTGATCGGTGATGATATAGTCACCTCGCCGGTGAGACTTCTTTCCCTTTATTGCAAAATGTCCCCTCTGCGTCTCGTAAAACGCCCAGTATGGCATATAAATTCCGCGAAAGCTATCAATCTTCTGCGGATCCTTAAATTCCTTCGGCGCAAAGATCGCCTTTTTCATCATTGCAGAATATGCCTGCTTGCAATCCTCCTTTGTCTTTTGGAAAGGAATGATGAAATTCGGTCTGTGCTCATTGCTGATCCTGCTGTAAAGAACCGTCGATGCACCACAAAAGCTGCAAAACCCCGCTGCCGCATCGTCTGTGCTTAAGATTTCACCACCGCACTGTGGACAGGTAAACACGGTTACCTCATAATTTTCCGGATCATTGCTCTCCTGCGCATCCGATGTTTTGCTCTCGTAGGAATACGGATCGATCTTCGTTCCGCAATAGTCGCACGCAAGCTGCTGGGATGCCACGTCAAATCTGGCGTTGCCTCCGCAATTCGGGCATTGAAACATAACAAACTCCTCCTTTTGTCATCTAGGATTCTTCCAGATCCCGGATATAAAGCATGATTTCCTGATGTTCATCCGTATAGCTTATGCTCGGCAAAAGCTCCATAGACACCCACTGGAATTTATTGTCTGTAAGTCTGCGGTAATGCAGCGAACACTTTTCCGGTTGTCTTTGGAAGCGTTCGCGGAGTGATCCAAGCTCAGTAAATGTCAGATAAGCTTCCAGATCCGCCTCATGCACATAGCCGCGCAACGCGAAATCACGAAACCACTCGGAACATTTCGGAGAAATTCCATACTCCGTGTCCTGCTCACTGCTATATGTTTTTATTATTTCGTAAGTATCGTTCTGCAGATCGATGCGCAATATCTTATTATAAATGCCGGAAAGTGTCCGCATCGCATCCAGCATGGCACAGGTATCCGTATTGGCAAGCCTTCCCATAAATACGATACGCTCCTCCTCCGGGTGCTCTGCCTTCGCCCAGAAGGTCTCAAGGGAATACCACTGAAAACCATCCGCGCATTTTCTGCGATAGCTGTGTACAAGCACTCCGTTCGTCCTCTGAAGTTCGGTCCGGACGTATTGCAGATCCACATGTTTCAGGAAGCTTTCTGCATCCTGCTTATGGATCAGTCCGCTTGCCACCATACGTCTGGCATATTCATCAATCGACTTTGCCTGCCTGCAGTCCTCATTCTCATCCGCAGGAAGCTCCTTTAAAAAAACAATCTCGCCCGTATGCGGATTACAGCAGATCACCTTTTTCGTCTCGCTCCAAACCGCTTCAAGTGCAATTTCCTTCTCTGCCATTGTACGTCCCGCTCCGTTTCCATAGCCCAGTTCCACTGCATCATTTAAGTACCGGCTTCTATTATAATATTTTTCGACCAAAAAAGCCAGCAAATATCTTTTTGATTGACCTGTCTGTATTTGAATGTTAAAATTTCAAAGAATATTGTAAAAATTTGAAGGAGGATTCACTCATGGGAGGATTCTTTGGCGTTGCCGCAAAAGAAAGCTGCACGTTTGATTTGTTTTTTGGCACCGATTATCATTCACATCTGGGTACGAGACGTGCCGGAATGGCGGTATACGGTGAAAATGGATTTTCAAAATCCATCCACAATATTGAAGGCACTCCGTTCCGTACCAAGTTTGAGCATGAGCTTGGCTCACTCGAAGGCGAGATGGGAATCGGATGTATTTCGGACTTTGAGGCTCAGCCGATCTTAGTCCGTTCACATCACGGCACATTTGCCATCACCACGGTCAGCAAGATCAACAATGCCGATGAGATTGTAGACACCATTCTGCAGAATAACACACATTTCTTTGAGATGAGCAACGGTGACATCAATCCGACCGAGCTTGTCGCTGCGATCATCAACCAGAAGGATAACCTGATCGACGGAATCCGTTATGCACTTGACATCATCGACGGCTCCCTTTCCCTGCTTCTTTTAACTCCAAAGGGTATTTATGCCGCCCGCGACAAGCTTGGACGTACCCCTGTTGTCCTCGGCAAAAAAGATGACGCACGCTGCGCTGCTTTTGAGAGCTTCTCCTTCTTAAACTTAGGCTACACCCCGGATCGCGAACTCGGCCCCGGCGAAATTGTCGTATTCGATGCCAACCAGGCAAAAACACTTGTCGCACCAGGCGAAAAGCGAAAGGTCTGCACCTTCCTCTGGGTATATTACGGATTTCCTGCTGCCACCTACGAGGGCGTCAACGTTGAGCAGATGCGTTACAACTGCGGCAAGCTTCTTGCCCGCCGGGATAATGTGGATGTGGATGTTGTCGCTGGTGTTCCGGATTCGGGTGTCGCACACGCGATCGGTTATGCCAATGAGTCCGGCATCCCGTACTCCCGCCCATTCGTCAAGTACACTCCGACCTGGCCGCGCTCCTTCATGCCGACCATCCAGACCAAGCGTGATCTGATCGCACACATGAAGCTGCTTCCAATTCACGATCTGATCAAGGATAAAAAGCTGCTTCTCATCGATGATTCCATCGTCCGCGGAACACAGCTTCGCGAGACAACAGAATTTTTATACGAGAGCGGGGCAAAGGAAGTACATATCCGCCCGGCGTGCCCGCCGCTTCTGTTTGGCTGCAAATACCTAAATTTTTCCCGCTCACGCTCGGAGATGGAGCTGATCGGCAGACGTGTCATCGAAGAATTAGAGGGTGGAGAAGTCACAAGGGAAGTCCTTCAGGAATACGCAGATCCTGATTCTGAGAAATATCAGAAGATGGTTGACGGAATCTGCAGGAAGTTAAATTTTACCTCCCTGCGTTTCCATCGCCTCGATGACATGCTTGAGGCGGTCGGCATTGATCCTGACCATCTTTGCACCTATTGCTGGAACGGAAAAGAGTAATAGAAGTATCCTTTTTTCACTTTTCGTATACTTATTTTATAAAGGCTGGCGTTCCTTTTTGAAAGGACGTATGATACCGGTAACAAAACAAGTATAGGAGAATGTGTATGAAAAACAAATCTATGAGAAAACAACTGGCAGCATTGTTCCTATCCGGGGCAGTGCTGCTTTCTGCTTGTGGCCAGACTTCACCCGATGATGTGGAAGCGGGCGGCAGCCAGTCTCTTTTGGAGCAGACGACGGAAGCTGATACCAAAGCCCCCGAAACAGCTTCCGAAACAGCAAATGCGTCCGGTGTGGATGTCTCGGTGTATATGGATACCTCTGTTTCCGTTGAGGAGCGTGTTGCGGCTCTCCTTTCCCAGATGACATTAGAGGAGAAGATCGGGCAGATGGTACAAGCAGAACAGGCCGGTCTGTCGCCGGACGATGTCACAACATATGGAATCGGTTCCGTCCTAAGCGGTGGAGGAAGTGCACCTTCCACCGGAAATACTGCTGCTGACTGGCAGGCACGTGTCAATGAATTAAAAGAAGCGGCTCTTAAGACGCGCCTTGGCATTCCTCTCTTATATGGTGTCGATGCTGTTCACGGCAATAACAATGTGTATGGTGCCACACTCTTCCCGCACAACATTGGGCTTGGTGCTGCCAATGATCCCCAGCTTATGGAAGAAATCGGCGAAGTCGTTGCTTCCGAGGTTCGTGCTATAGGTGTACAATGGACATTCGCACCAACGCTCGGCAACCCGCAAAACATATCATGGGGACGCACCTATGAGTGTTTCAGCGAAAACACAGATGATATCGTTCCGTTGGCCTACTCCTACATCAGTGGCTTACAAGGTGACCTCTCAGATAATACTTATATGGACTCCGGACATGTTGTCGCATGTGCCAAGCATTTTATCGGTGAAGGATATACTACAGACGGCATTAATCAGGGAAACGTCGATATGACTGCCGATGAATTCGATGAACTTCTCTCATGCGGCGTTCTTGATCCCTATATCAGTGCGCTGGATGCAAATGTTCTTACAGTCATGGCCTCCTACAACAGTGTTGACGGTGTCAAATGCCACGAAAACCATCATCTCCTGACCGAAGTATTAAAAGAGCAGCTGGGTTTTGAAGGTTTTGTTGTCAGTGATTACAATGCGATTGAACAGACCTCCGGCATCACCTACAAGGATCAGGTGGCACTCTGTGTCAATGCCGGAATTGACATGTTCATGGAGCCATACTCCTGGAAAGACTGCATACAGGCGCTGCTGGAGCTCGTAGAAGAGGGCACGGTAAGTATGGAACGGATCGATGATGCGGTAAGCAGAATTCTCCGTGTAAAATTTATTGCGGGAACGTTCGAGGAAGAAATCGGCGGAGCCGCCGAGGAAAAATTCTTAAGTGAATTTGGAAGCGATGCGCACCGTGAAGTTGCAAGGCGCGCAGTCCGCGAAAGTCTCGTTCTCTTAAAAGATGAAACATTGGAAAATGAGACAGCCATTGAAAAGCTCCCACACGCAAAGAATATTTCCGTCACCGGTCAGAAGGCCTATGACATCGGAAGTCAATGTGGCGGATGGACTATAAGCTGGCAAGGGCAGGCTGGCAATATTACACAGGGAACCACAATCATCGAGGGACTTGCCGAGGTCCGCGATCCTGATGTTGCACTTACCCACAGTGTAGATGGCTCCCTCGCTGATGAGACGGATGCCGTAATTGCTGTGTTTGGCGAGGTTCCTTATGCCGAGACAGACGGGGACCGCGACAACGGACAGATACGAATTTCCGCAAAAGATGCTGCAATGCTCGAAGGGCTGCGCGGCAATCTCTCTTCACTCCCGGATGACGTTCCTGTTGTTGCCGTCATCATTGCCGGACGTCCTGTTGATCTTACGGAATATGAAGACATGTTTGACGCTGTTGTAATGGCATGGCTCCCAGGAACAGAAGGAGCCGGAGTTGCAGACGTTCTTCTTGGGAAGTACGCCTTCTCCGGCACCCTGAAATTTCACTGATTTATTCCATTGCACGCTTGATGGCTGCCATCAGCTCATCATAGGTCTCATAAGCAGGGAGCTCCGGGTGAGCTGCCTTAATGGCGTCGGTGCTCTTAAACAAAAAGCCTGCCTTGCTCGCCTCGATCATACCGAGGTCATTGTGGCTATCCCCGCTGGCGATCGTCTCATATCCGATGGACTGCAATGCCTTAACAGTCGTAAGCTTTGACTGTTCGCAGCGCATCTTAAATCCGGTGATCTCTCCATCTTCTGCGACCTCCAATGAGTTGCAGAAGATGGTCGGCCAGCCGAGCTTCTTCATAAGAGGTCCTGCAAACTGTGAAAACGTATCGCTGATGATGATCACCTGTGTGAGGGAACGAAGCTCGTCTAAGAACTCCTTCGCACCCGGAATCGGGTCGATCTTGGCGATCGTCTCCTGGATCTCCTTCAATCCGAGTCCATGCTCCTTCAAAACGCCGAGTCTCCAGCGCATCAGCTTATCATAATCCGGCTCATCTCTTGTTGTGCGCTTCAGCTCCGGTATTCCGCTTGCCTCCGCAAATGCAATCCAGATCTCCGGAACAAGCACGCCTTCCAAATCCAAACAAACAATGTACATCTTTCTTCCTCCGTTTTATTTATTTTTGCGGGAGATACGGCTCTTGATCTCATCCAGTGCCCTATTCATCCGCACGGTAATCGTAAATTCACCCTTCTGTCCTTCGAGCTTCTTCTCACCCTTGCGCGGTCTGAAGCCCTGCACACGGTTCAAAGCCATACGGGTTCCTGCGCCCATCGATGCGTAGGACTGCTCCATGCGCTCTTTTGAAAAGCGTTCGCGTTCCTCCGCAAGCCTGGCAGTAAATGCCTGCTTTCTGGATTCGAGCATCGCGCCGGCAGCCTTCTTGCCACCCTCAAGCATATTTTCCGGTGCGTACCTGCCCTCCTGCACATTCTTGACAAATGTATCCATGTGCGCATTCCACGCCGCCTCTGCTGCCTCCACGCTCTTTGCAAACTGCGTCAGGGCAGAAACCGTAAGTGTCGTGTCCGCTGCAATGACCGCCATAAAAATAAGTCCGAACAGTTCAGTCACGATTGGTGACATCCAGCCCGTCATCCTGCTTGTAAGCGGAAGGATCACGTAGACGACCAGTATTCCTGCAAAGCCAAAGCCCACAGAGCATGGGAAGCATACACGTCCCTTGATGTTGAGCGGCATATCGCTGTAATCCCACCAGTATGCGTGGAACAGCTTCTCAAGCACCCATGAGGTCGTATATTCCAGGACAATGCTTCCGAAAAATGCAATGATAAAGATCTGCCACCAGGTATACGAGTACTCCACTCCCGGCTTCTTAAACAAGTCGATCAGGATCTCGCAGGCGATTGCTCCCGCACCGTAGATCGGGCATACCGGTCCGTAGAGGAAGCCTCTGTTCTCCCACTTCCTGCCCTTGATGGTACAGAAGGTGCTCTCGTAGATCCAGCCCATACAACTAAAGATCACAAAGTCCACAAAATACTTACTTAGCCACATTCGCTTTTCTTCCTTTCCGTTTCCCGATCGTCTCTACGGACGAGACGTATTTATCTGCCAGGCACACGATAAGCGCTTCCCTGCTCGTCGGCACCTTGGTGATCGTAAGCGGCCACATGTGGCTTCGTATAACCTTCTGCACATTCGCATCAATATGAAAATGCAACTCGGCATTCTTCCTTGCAAATTCCGGATGGCGGAAGCCGTGAAGCCGATGCCACTTTTCGGACGAATCATGCCAGTCATACAGATAAAAATCATGCAGAAACGCTCCGAGCAGAAGCGTCCTTGTGTTCGCCCCCAAATGCAGATGCTTGTTGAGCCAGAAGCTTGCTCTGGTCACACTCTTACAGTGGTCAAAGGTCGTGACGGAGCCGTGCTGGATGTACTTCTTCATCTCCTGCACCTTCTCGTCCTGCATATAATCTTTTAAAACCTTGCGGATATGCCGTTCTTCGTTCGGCGTAAGTTTCACCTGAATGCCTCTTTCCGCGATTATGCGCTTACTTTTCTTTCTTTTTATTGTAACAAAACATTTAAGAATTACAAGCCTATTGTTACTGTTTGCCCGCCCCGCAAAAGAAGCCGTGAATAAGTTGACAGTAAAATGTTTGTCCTTGTATAATAAAAAATTAGGCATAACTATTTATAGAAGGAGTTTTACTGATGATTTTTGGAAAACACATTAACCGCTATTATCTGAAATATGGCTGGATGTTGTTGCTTGGCATTTTGGCGCTCGTTGCCGTAGACTTCGGGCAGTTGAAGGTTCCGGAGCTTTACCGCACAGTCGTAAACGGAATGAACACCGGAGTAGTGGTCACAGGCGGAGTATCACAACCATTCGACATGGATTTCCTTCTGGATCATGTCTGCCTGCCGCTCATTTTTGTCATCTGCACGATCGTTGTCGGACGTTTTCTGTGGCGCGTCTGCTTCTTCGGTGCTGCCATAAAGGTTGAGACCGACTTACGAGACCGCATGTTTGAGCACTGCAGCAAGCTGTCCCAGCAGTATTATCAGGTGAATAAGGTCGGCAATCTCATGAGCCTGTTTACCAACGACCTTGAGACCGTGCAGGACTGCTATGGCAACGGAGTGCTGATGTTTGCCGATGCGCTCTGCCTCGGCTCGCTCGCTTTTATCAAAATGCTGCGCATGAATGTTGGTCTTACCATGCTCTCATTGATTCCGATGCTGCTTTTGTTCTTTGCAGGCTCCGTTGTCGGAAGAACAATGTCCAGGCGCTGGGAGACACGTCAGGAAGCCTTTTCCGCGCTGTCTGATTTTTCGCAGGAGAGCTTTTCCGGAATCGCAGTTATCAAGGCGTTTGCCAAGGAGACAAAGGAGCTGATCGCATTCCGCAGGCTCAATGTCGAAAATGAGGACGCTAACATCAACTACACCAAGGTCTCCATGCTGCTGCAGGTTACGATCACCCTGTTTGTGGAATCCGTTGTCTGCGTCATCTTAGGCTATGGCGGTTATCTGGTGCATCAGGGTGTCTTCAATGCCGGAGAGATGATCGAGTTCATCGGTTACTTTACCGCGATCGTATGGCCGATCGAGGCAGTCGCAATGCTGATCGAGATGAGTGCCAAGGGAAATGCTTCCTTAAAACGTATCAGTGAGCTGTTAGATAATAAGGTAGATGTCCGTGACACCTTTGAGGTGGCGGAGAACACCGCAGAGCAGATTGCCGGAACGATCGAGTTCCGCGATCTGACCTTTACCTATCCGGGAAATGAGACACCGGCTCTTTCCCATATCTCGTTTACGATCCATGCCGGAGAAAATGTCGGAATCATCGGTCGAACCGGTGTCGGCAAGACAACGCTTGTGGATCTGATCGTACGCACCTACAATGTCGCGGACGGCAGCCTCTTTATCGATGGTACAGATGTCAACCGCATACCGATCGGAGCGCTGCGCCGCCACATCGCGTATGTGCCGCAGGACAATTTTCTGTTCAGCGATACGATTGCAAACAATATCGCATTTGCATTTGAGGACAGCAGTGACACCGAGGCGATACGCCACGCGGCAATGCTCTCCGATGTCCATGATAATATCGCAGAGTTCCCGGATCAGTACGACACCCTGCTCGGTGAGCGCGGTGTGACCGTATCCGGCGGTCAGAAGCAGCGTATCTCCATTGCCCGCGCACTCATGAAAAAGGCAGAGATCCTGATCCTTGACGACTCCGTATCCGCGGTCGACACCAAGACCGAGCGCGTGATCTTAGATAACCTGAAGAACACCCGCAAGGGACTTACCACCATCCTGATCGCCCATCGTATCTCCACGATCGAGCAGATGGACAAGGTGATTTTTCTCGATGACGGCGTGCTTGTCGATGCCGGCACGCACGAAGAGCTGCTCGCCCGCTGCCCGGCATATGCCGAGATGGTAGAGCTGCAAAAACTTGAAGATCTTAAGAAGGAGGAAGAAGCCAATGCGTGAGTGTTACCCTCTGATTTTAGTCGGCGCGATTGTCGGACTCTTTACCCTTATTTTTACACTCGCCTATGTGTTTATGAAGGATAAGAAAAAAGCCATCGGCTTTGACCGCAACATGAAGGACAGCGAGATCATCCGCCGCCTGTTCTACTATGCAAAACCATACTGGAAGAGCTTCCTCTTTGTCTTTCTGGTCATGCTCGTATCCATCGCCTATGATATTCTCTCCCCGTACCTCGTCGGTCAGGCGGAGGAGATCGTCAAGAGCAATTTTGCGATGTCCGAGCTGCTACGCATTGTCGGCATGTACGCTGGTGTGCTTGTTGTTTCTTCTATATGTACCTACATTCAGGCGGTCGTTCTGCAAAAGATCGGACAACGTATCCTTTCCAATTTAAGGGAGGATCTGTTTACACATATCGAGCAGCTTTCCCACGACCAGTTCAACCATATCCCGGTCGGAAAGCTTGTTACCCGTGTCACCAACGACACCAACGCGATCTCACAGATGTTTACGAGCATCATCATCAGCCTTGCCAAGAACATCCTCGTCATCATCGGAGTTGTGGCGGCTATGCTGTTCTTAAACCTTGAGCTTACGCTCATGGTGCTGTGTTTCGTACCGTTTATCGTACTTTTTACGATCATCTTCCGGAAGTTCTCACGTCAGGCATACCGGCGTGTCAAGGACGGAACGACCGATATCAACACCTTTTTGTCCGAAAACCTGTCCGGCATGAAGGTCACACAGATCTTCAACTGTGAGGCGAAAAAGCTGCGTGAGTTTCGCTCCAAGAACGACTATCTTTCGTGGGCGAAGCGGCAGCAGATCTTTGTATTCAGTATTTTCCGCCCGATCGTGTATATGCTCTACATCAGCTCCGTGCTGTGCCTGCTCTATCTCGGCGGCAAGGGCTACATCCAGAACACCAGCTTTATGGGGCAGGTCATCACCAGCGGAACCTTGGTCAGCTTTTATATGTATATTTCCAAGTTCTTCAACCCGATCCAGACACTTGCAGAGCAATTCAACTGGCTGCAATCCGCATTTGCTTCCGCAGAGAAGATCTTCTCTGTCATGGATATGGTTCCGGAGGTCGTGGATGAACCGGATGCCATTGAGCTTGATACCATCCGTGGCGAGATTGAGTTCAAGGATGTATGGTTTGCGTATGAGCCGGAGGAATGGGTATTAAAGGGCGTATCCTTCCATATCAATCCCAAAGAGACGGTTGCCTTTGTCGGTTCTACCGGCTCCGGCAAGACAACGATCCTGTCACTGCTCTGCCGCAACTACGATATCCAGAAAGGTCAGATTCTTGTGGATGGCGTTGACATCCGCCATATCAGGATTTCCTGCCTGCGCTCCCACTTCGGGCAGATGCTGCAGGATGTATTCCTGTTTTCCGGAACGATCCGGAGCAATATCGTTCTGCGCGAGGATTCCTTTACGGATGAGGAGGTGCTCGCAGCCTGCCATTATGTAAATGCCGATCACTTTATCAACCAGCTTCCGGATGGTCTTGACGAGGAAGTGCGCGAGCGCGGCAACAACTTTTCTGCCGGTCAGCGCCAGCTTCTTTCCTTCGCCCGCACCATCATCCACAAGCCGGATGTCATCATCCTTGATGAGGCGACCGCCAACATTGACACGGAGACGGAGCAGCTGATCCAGAATTCTCTGGAAAAGATCATGAATATCGGAACCATGCTCATTGTAGCGCACCGCCTGTCTACTATTCAGCACGCAGACAAGATCATGGTCATCTCACACGGGCAGATCCTTGAGCAGGGAAATCATTTTGAATTGCTTGAAAAAAAGGGCGCGTACTACGAGCTGTACCGCTTACAATATCAGGGAACAGACACTGACTGCTAATTGGAAATGGAGAATATCTTTATGAGAAAAGAATTTCGCGAAGCGCTTGAGAACTCACCGATCATTGCTGCGATCAAGGATGAGGAAGGATTAAAGAAATGTAAGACCAGCGAGAGCAAAGTCATTTTCATTCTGTACGGGGATATCTGCAGCATCGGGGATATCGTATCCGAGGTAAAAGCCTCCGGCAAGATCGCGATGGTGCATATCGACCTTGTCGCAGGGCTTAGCGCCAAGGAGATTGCAGTTGATTTTATCAAAAAATATACGCAGGCAGATGGTATCATTACCACCAAGCCTGCGCTCATCAAGCGTGCCCGCGAATTGTCTTTGTCTACGATCCTGCGTCTGTTTGTCATTGATTCCATGGCTTACGAGAACATCGAACGCCAGATCAGAAATGCCCACCCGGATCTGATTGAGATCCTTCCGGCACTCATGCCGAAGGTTGTCTCCCGGATCTGCCGGATGACAAATATCCCCGTCATTGCAGGAGGGCTTGTCTCTGAGAAGGAGGACATCCTGGAGCTTCTCAACGCCGGTGTCATCAGCGTATCCTCCACCAACTCCGAGGTATGGTTCCTATAACGGTCTGCGCACCCTTGCGATCACCTCTCCGGCACGCACCGCTGTCTCATAATTGGCATCACGCCGCCGTTCAAGACTCGAATCCATCTCAAGAATGCCCTCCTGAAACAGAAGGATGATGGTGGAACCGCCAAACTCGAAATATCCTTTTTCATCCCCCGCCCACACGATGCTCTCCGCATCAAACTGTGGATCGTTTGTGATTTTCCCAACCAGAAGTGCTCCCACTTCCATCTGTACCATCCTGCCGAACCGGTCTGTATCGATCACCTGATACTCCCTGCTGTTTTCCGTGAAAACCGGAACTGTGCACGTTGCAACAGGGCGCACGCAATGCAATACGCCGGGAATTTTTTTATTCCAGCACACGCTTCCGTCCGCCGCATAGCTGTATCTGTGATAGTTTGCCGGTGTCAGGCGGAATATGAGTGCTGTTCCGTTCACAAAGTTCTCTGCAAGCGCATCATCCTGCAGCAGACTCTGTAGCGTGAACTTCGTATGCTTTACATCTAAAAGTGTGTCCCTGCGGATCGTCATGCAGCTTAAAAAGCCGTCACACGGACTGATCAAACAGTCCGGTCTTGCGCTTCTCTTGTGGGCGCGCCTGCTTCTTGTAAAAAATGCATTGAATGAGGCAAACCCGTTTTCCGGCACATCGATCCCGCGCATATCGATATGATACTTTGCAATATAGTATGGCACAAGCGGACGCGAAGCACCACTGTTTAAGAATCTGCCTGCTGCCTTGGATACCCACGGGCTGACTAACACCTTGAGCACTACCCTTCCCGGAGCCGTCCGGTATAAAAATCTAAGTAATAATGTATCTCCCATAAGTCCTCTATTCTATAACAAAACCATGATCACTGCCTCTGCCACTCCAACAAGTGTCATAAGCACCTTCCCGGCTGTCTTTGGCTTTTTGATCTGAACCGGAACCAAAAAACCAATTGCGGTAAGGCAGATCAAAATAGCAAAGCACCGCTCATTGTTAATGATCGGGCTGCTGTACAATATGTATACCGCCGGAAGCAGCAATGCGATTGTCGTAACCGGAACACCCAGATAGCTTTCGCGCTTTTCGCTTGTATTATCCTGACGCTCCTCCTCAAGCACATTAAAATATGCCAGACGGATCAAGGCTGCAAGTGCATATAGTGCCGGAATGACCGGAGCCGTTCTCCGGTTGCTGGTCTCCATATAAACCAAAACTGCCGGCAATATGCCAAAGCTGATCAGGTCACTTAAGGAATCGATCTGCACACCGAAACGCTTCTCCTGCCGGTTGCGTTCTTTTGTCGATGCAACTGCACCGTCAAACATATCACACAGTCCCGCAATCATAAGGCACAGGATCGCGCCTTTATAGTATTGTCCGATCGCTTCCAGTATCCCGCAAAATGCAAAAAGCATCCCCGCATACGTCAAAACAACCGTGTAGTCATAGAAACCCAATAATTTTTTCTTCATCATTAATCCCCTTATCATTTGATCAATCCAAATCCTATACTGTATGCCAATATACACCATGGTTTTCCCAGTACAATAATCCAGATAAATTTCCTCGCATTCATCTTGATGAGTCCGGAAAAATAGCATAAGAAATCATCTGGAAAAAGCGGAAGCAGCGTTGCAATAAATAAAAACCATGCGTACGACCGGCTCTGCTCAATGCGAGTGCTCCACTTATCGTATTGCTTTTTCGGGAACATTGCAAGCACAATATCCATTCCGTAGCGTTTTGCCAGAAAATACGCAATGATCGAACCTACGCTGATCCCGATGTAATTGCACCAGAATCCGGTTGCGGTTCCAAAGGCGACCGCCCCTGCCGCACATCCGAGATACCCCGGCAGCACCGGGATGACTACCTGCAACGCCTGTATGAGCGTAAGCACAAGCGGACCAAACACGCCGAAAGTCTTCATATAATTTTGCAGATCCTCTACGGAGCTGATCCTCTGGTTAAAAAACATCCTGATCAGAAGCGCAGCCAGCACCACCGCTCCCACGATCACAAACACCTTTACCTTTTTACTCATCTGTCCGCTTTCCTCTCCTGTGGAACACCCTTGCGGTAAGCGCAAGCATCGCACGCCGGTACAGATCCGCCACCTTCGTTGCCGCCACCGCCCAGTAACTGAGTTCCGCGAGAAGTATGCCCGCCGCGACATCCCAGATCACATGCTGCTTCGTAGTGAGCGTCGATATGCAGACCGCCACAGCGATCACAAGCGATGTGATCTTGTACCAGCGCGGTATCCTGTCATTTTTCCGGACTGCGATATAGCAGAACCAGCTTGTCAGACAGTGGATTGACGGCAGCAGATTATCTGCTGCATCCGCCCGGTATACAAACCGCAGCACCGCATCCCATACCGAGGCTCCTGCGATATCCGGTCTTGTGTTTGTGGTCGGGAATGCCACGAAGCAGATCAGGCACACGATCTTCGCAAAGAAATCCGCTGCGAGAAACCGGTATGCCGTCTGTTTGTCCTGCCGGCACCCGATAACATAATTGATCATCCAGAACACATAGCAGCCGAGATATATGCTCACCGTCCATGACACCACCGGAATGCGGTCATCGATCGCGTTGGTCAGGTCATAATGATACCTTCCCGTCGTGATCAGTCTTGATCCGTTATATGCCAGTGTGTTCATTACCAGTGTCATACCAAGCGGGATCACCATATCATACGGAACCAGCTTTTTTAATTTTTCGATTCTACGGTTATTCTTATTCGTCCCGGATGTCATTTTCTTTTCCAAAATCTGCTACCTTCGTCTGTCTCTCTTTGCCCCACTTACTACCATATAGGAAGAAACACCCTTTTTCAAGGGGGTACGGTGTGTATTAAGCAAACATTAAGAACTCTATTAAGATTCTTTAAGGTTTGTACTGTTTTTTGACAGATTCAGAGGGAAATAGGGCTGAAACGGAAAGAAAGCCATTCCACCGCTTGGCAGGAATGACTTCCTTTCGAGGAGTTTAGTTATGAAAATGTTTATTAATAAAAAGGGAATAATGTCTCTGGAATCTCTTCCATTTGACATTCTCTAGTATATTCACAAAATGTGTTCAATATGTGTCCAAACCGGAAAATTTTTATAAAATGATTTTATAATTCAAATAAACGCCTGCACAGGGCAATCTTTTCCGGCTTATCGAGGCTGTTTTGAAATTCTACTGTTCCCTTCCCTGTGCGACCGGTCAGAAGTTCTGCCTCCCGGAGCCTGCGCTTCATCTCACGCGCCGTCCCTGCGCCTCCGTCAAATACCATCACATGCTCCCCGAGCGTCTTCTGGATCATTGGCTTTACAAACGGATAATGCGTACAGCCGAGCACGACCGCATCCACCTGCTCATGCTGATATGCAAACAGCAGCTCCACCAGATACTTGCGCAGATCCTCGCCATCGAGATCCCCGCGCTCCACAAAATCCATAAGTCCCGGACAGGGCAGCGGTATGATATCCGCATCCTTCTCATAACGCTGCATCAGCTTCTTAAACTTCTCCTCGCGGATTGTCATCGGTGTCGCCATGACAAGCACACGCGGGTGCTTTTTGCACTGCGCAGCCGGCTTGACCGCAGGCTCGATCCCAACGATCGGAATATCGGGATACTGCTCCCGCAGCACACGCACCGCTGCGCTGGTCGCTGTGTTGCAGGCAACGACAAGACCTTTGGCACCTTCGTCAAACAGACGCCTGGCGTGCGCACAGGTCAGTTCGCGCACCTCCTCCAGCTTCTTGGTTCCATACGGTGCATGGGCGGAATCCCCGAAATAAATATAATCTTCATTTGGCATGATCGCAACCAGCTCGCGCAGCACACTAATACCCCCCATTCCGGAGTCAAACACTGCGATTGGCCGGTTGCATAGATGATTGCTCATAGATAGACATCCTTTTCCAATAGTTGAATTAAAAAAATATTTTTGCTAAAATAAAGCTGTCACAAACGATAACAGACGGAGGATAAGTGCCATGTCAGAAGCGGTCAACACCGGGTTATTCCACAATTTCAGAGTATGTGCGGTATGTGGCAGACGCCTCCCGGAAGCCTATGACGAGGAACTGTGTCCAAACTGTAAAAATGAGCAGCTTCTGCACGAGGTCAAGGACTTCATCCGGGCAAACGATGTCAACGAATATCAGGTTGCCGGGCATTTTAATATCCCCGTCAGCACCGTCAAGAACTGGATCCGCGAAGGCAGGATTGAATACCGCACAAAAGAAAATGGCGGATGCTTCAGCATGCACTGCCAGAGATGCGGCGCTCCCGTTACCTTCGGTACGCTCTGTCCCAAGTGTTTAAAGCTGCTAAATGGGGCAGGCAAAGGCTACGGTATCACCCAAAGCAGCTCCTCCGACGAGCGTATGCGTTTCATCCGCCATGATGATTAGGCGCGTGTTACCTTCTGTGCATACTTGACGCAGACAGCGTCCAGATACTTCTCATCTGGCTCAAACCGGATGAGCTTCAACTCATTTTCGTGCTTAAGCACCATCTCATAACAAGGTACATCCTTCTGTCCGGATGTATAATCGAGTTTGCGGGTGTTGGCATCGTTCTCATACTTGTACATGCTTCGGTCGCCCGCCGGAGCGATCTGCAATACTTCCTCCATATTATAAGCTCCGATCCTCTTTCTGCGGCTCTTATTCATGATCTTTGCGAAGCGCAGCTCCCCATCAAAATAGGAATACTCAAATTCCTTATTGAAACGGAACTGAAAAAGATACCACAGTCCTGCCATCAATACTGCAAACGGCAAAATGAATGTGCTGCTGCAGCTAAGCAGTAACAATACTACTGCTGCCAGGAAAAAGAAGTATGCCGCTAATTGTACGGCGATTGATTTCTTGCGTGCTACTAATACATAAATTTCCAAAATGATTCTCTCCTTTGTGTAGAATATTTTCATTATATCCCTATTTCTTTATTTTTGCCATAAGATTATAGATTTTTCATAATTTATCCGTTAGAATAAAATTATCATATTTTGTACTGTAAAGGAGAATTTCAATGCAATTTCATTTTGATGCAGAACAACTATCCGATTTTTCCGGAAATATCCGCAAAGAATGGGCAATCACCAATGGGCTTGGCAGCTATGCCGGCAGTTCCATTCTCGGCGCACACAATCGTACACATCAGGGCTATCTGATTGCAAGCCTCCACCCTCCGGTGGAACGCTTTGTCGTTTTTTCCAAAACAAATGAGCGGTTTATACAGTCACAGAACACCTACGACCTTGAGACGTCCCAGCATGCACATGAGCCGTTTATCAAGGACGGCAACCGTTTTCTGACCGGCTTTACCTACGATGGAACGGTTACTTACTCCTACAAAGCCGGGGAGCTTACCTTTGACAAGCATATCTGCATGGTTCAGGGCAGGAACGAAGCTGCTTTAGCTTACGACTTCTGCAACGATGGGGAGGATGCGGTTTTTACGATCACTCCGCTTATGAATTTCCGTGAGCACAACGAGAGTTCGACTCCCGACACGCTGCTCTTTTCCAAGGAAACCTCTGTGGGTTCTTTCGTACTGATTCCGGAGCAGAAAAAGGATTACCGCATCGAGGTATGTTACAGTGATGGAGAGCTTACAGAGCGCAGCGAGCTGTTTGACATTGATATGCAGCTTCAGACGGAAGTGGACAATGAGGTGGACGGCTTGGACTGCCATTATACCCCCTACGATATTACCTTCACGGTTCCGGCACACAGCCGCAAGCAGTTCTCCCTGATCTGCCGCATCCTTCCTTCCAGCGAGTACAAGCCTTGCACCGCGGTGCTGCCTGCTGCCTATTCCTTTGATGTCCGAAGGGCTGAGCAGGCACACCTTGCAGACCTGTTAAAGCTCGGCGGCTATGGTGAGGATGACTTTGCCAACGCGCTTGTAGTCGCTGCAAACCAGTTTCTGGCATACCGCCAGTCCACAGGACTTATGACAGTTCTTGCCGGACTTCCGTGGTTTACCGACTGGGGAAGAGACACCATGATTGCTTTTACCGGACTTACGCTCGCAACACACCGCTACGAAGAGGCAAAAGAGATCCTGGAGACCTTTGCCCGCTATGTGCATCACGGCATGGTGCCGAATATGTTTCCGGATGATGGACAGTCGCCACTCTACAATACAGCTGATGCCTCTCTTTGGTATTTCTATGCGGTGGATCAGTATCTGCGCTATGTAGACACCGATGAAGCACGCGCATTCGTTCAGGCGACCATCTATCCTTGCCTGAAAGAGATCATCCACGCATACCAGCATGGTACTGATTTTTCCATCTACATGGAGGAGGACGGTCTGATCCATGCCGGAAGCGGTCTTGATCAGGTTACCTGGATGGACGTCCGCGTCGGGGACTGGGTGGCAACACCCCGCCACGGCAAGCCGGTCGAGATCAATGCGCTCTGGTACAATGCCCTCTGTGTCATGGAAAAGCTCTCCACGCGCTTCGGCGAGGACGCAGCACCTTACCACGCGCTTGCCGAGAAGGTAAAAGCCTCCTTCTGCGAAAAGTTCTGGTACGAGGAAGGTGCTTACCTCTACGATGTCATCGATGGGGATGATCGCGACAGCAGCCTTCGTCCAAACCAGATCTACGCGGTTTCGCTTCCATATTCTATGCTGGATAACGAAAAAGCGCGTGCGGTCGTAAAGGTTGTCGCAGACAACTTGTATGTTGGCAGAGGTCTCCGCTCCCTGTCACCGGATCACCCGGATTATCATCCGATCTATCTGGGCGCGCTTTCCAAGCGTGATGCCGCTTACCATCAGGGTACTGCATGGGGCTTTCTGCTCGGCGGCTTCATCACCGCCTACACCAAGGTGAACGATCACAGCCCTGCATCCATTGCCAAGGCAAAGGAGTACCTTGCCCCAGTGCAGGAGCAGTTCTACGAGGGCGGCATCGGCTCGATCTCTGAGATTTTCGACGGCGATGCCCCGCATCACTGCCGCGGCTGCTACGCACAGGCATGGAGCGTCGGTGAGGTGCTCCGTTGCTACGCAGAGGATATCCTGCCTTACGAAAAGTAAGATATAATGAGCGCAAGTGAGCCAACATGCTTGCATGATATGACAAAAAGAACCTTCCCACAGACGCGGGAAGGTTCTTTTATGAAATGTAAAATCTGCAAAAGTCAAAAAAATAGAGCGGGTGATGGGGTGCCAGGTGCCGGTGGCACCTGCTTGGCACCGACCGGAGCGAAGCGGAGACCGAACCGCAGGTTCGATTCGCATCACCAGCACACCCTGCAGAAGGGCAAAAAAATAGAGCGGGTGATGGGGTGCCAGGTGCCGGTGGCACCTGTTTGGCACCGACCGGAGCGAAGCGGAGACCGAACCGCAGGTTCGATTCGCATCACCGGCACACCCTGCAAAATGGCAAAAAAATAGAGCGGGTGATGGGAATCGAACCCACGTATCCAGCTTGGAAGGCTGGTGTTCTACCATTGAACTACACCCGCAAAATCATATTCTATTGCGAAGCAGAAGCTTTTCGCAAATGCCTAGTTCCGGAATCGAACCAGAGACATAAGGATTTTCAGTCCTCCGCTCTACCAACTGAGCTAACTAGGCTCGTTGTCACGCAACGAAGTTATTATATACGAAAGACCGCCAGCCTGTCAACAATTTTTTCAAAAATCTTTTGCAAATCGTTTTGCAGATTTTCCACCTAACTAGCGGTCGTTTTATCCGGTTGAGCATCGGAATTGAATTTATATACTCCTATCGATGCTAAAAACAGGCTATTTTTGCCAGCAAACGTATTGGGCGGATGGATCAAAATTACTTTACATGAGCATTTGACGCCCCGATTTGCACCGATTAACTTTGTATGAACTACTGTATATAAATTTAAAGGTTGCAAATATCAGCTGGTTGTACTAACATAGGCATAGGAGTTCTGGGACAAGTGTTCTGGGGCTTTTTGTTTTATAGGACGTTGATCCTACAACGTAGACAGCAGGAGGTTCCGGCATGGAAAAAATCAAACCCTTAAAAGAAATGACCCCAAAAGAGCGTGTCTCCTATATCTTCGACTATTACAAATTTCATATACTCGGCGTACTGGTTGCGATCATCGTGATCGTCTCGATCGTCCGCACCCTCGTTGCCTACCGTGATCCGGTCATCGAGCTTCTTATGGTAAATGCAGAGGTTGCCGATACCGATGCTTTGCAGGATTCTTTCAACGAGCTTCTTACCGAGAACGGCTTAGACCCTAAGAAAAACTGTGTGCAGATCAATGACTCGCTGGTCATTGATTTCGACAACACCGCAAACTATCAGGAGCAGGCAACCCTTCAGGTATTTGTTGTTTCCGGCACTTACAGTGGCTTCTTTTCCGATGAAGCGACCTTCGAGCATTATAAAGGAAGAAATATCTTCTGTGATCTGGAACAGCTGCTGTCCAAGGAGCTTCTGGAACCGTATGCGTCTGACCTTATCTACGATACCGATCCCGACACCGGGCGCTCCTACGTCTGCGGCATCCACCTGACGCAGGAAAACAACGCATGGCTTGCTGACAATCAGGCATACGAGGAATGCTATTTCGGGATACCGTTCTCCGATACCGAAAAGACCTTAACCGTTGCGCTGTTAATGCATATTCTGTCTGCGCCAGTGCAGTAAACTGCAGAAGCAATAACCATACGTAAAGACCGCCAGCCCCGGCAATTCGCCGGGCTGGCGGTCTTTATTTTAATCTGGCAGTCTGCTTACGCACGACTTGCAGATAAATATGTAATTAGAACAGATCAACTCGTCCGCTGAACTTATCGTTAATCACATAGTATGCGGAGTATTCTTCCGGCTTAATGTAAATGTTGAGCTTCTTGATGGAAGCCGCCTTGTGTCCCTCAGAAACGAACTGCGCCTTTACCTTTTCCTCAACCTTGGTGGTATCCACTTCGTTGTTCTGATACTGTACGATCGTGGCAGCCTTTACAACAGCGGTCTTTGCAGCAACCTTTGCAACTGTTTTCTTTGCGGTTTTCTTTGCAGCCTCTGCCGTCTTCTCCGCGGTCTTCTTTGCAGCTTTTGCTGTCTTCTCTGCGTTTTTCTTTGCAGCCTCTGCTGTCTCCTTCGTGGTCTCTGCGGTCTTTTCTGCAGTCTTCTTAGCAGCCTCAGCAGTCTTCTCTGCAGTTTTCTTTGCAGCCTCTGCTGTCTCTTTCGCCTTTGCGGTAGCGTTCTTTGCCACAGCCTTTACAACTTCCTTAACTTCCTCTTTCACATCTTCCTTACCAGCCATCATGATTCCTCCTCTTTCAAGCCTTATTCACAAACCAAAAACTTCTCTATTGCGTTTAATGCTTCTACTTCATCATCACCTTCGGCCACAATGTCAATCGCCATTCCCTCACAAGGATTGAATGCCATGATACCCATAATGCTCTTCGCATTGATCCGGTGATTGTCGCTCTCTAATGTAATCTCACTGTCAAATCTGCATGCAACCTGAACAAGCTCTGCAATCGGATTATCGTGTCCTTCAGAGACATTAGAAACAATTACTTTTTTCCTGCTCATTTTGTAACCTCTTTTCCCAACACTTTCGATACAATGAGACTATATCGCACTTTGTTTTCATTGGCAATATGCCTTTCCGATTTCTGTTACTTATTAACGAAGAAAAAAGAAAACCCCAGAGGTTATTGTTCATTTTTACAACACATTGAAAGCCTTTAAAATCAAGACAATCGCCCTAAAGTCCCACTTTACTTTTTCAGATAGCTAAAGAAAATATTGCCCCCCTCGGCAAACCACTTCGTTGCCTCTTCCATACTTTTGGACTCCCGTTTGCCGGTAGCCGGATCATAATAGTACAGATGTGAGGAGGAATATCCGATCACCAGAACCGCGCTGTCCGTGCCGGTCATCGCAAATACCGGGCTGCCTGCACTGACATAATAGACAATCTCCTCGGCGGTGCATCCGGTTATATCGAGTACCATCGCATCTGTCAAAGTGTTTTCCAGTATTGCCTTGGGTGTCTGCCCTGCATCTACAAGCTCCTTGACACTGATTCCTCGTCCCTCACGCATGAGCATCGCGCTGATGCACTGTACGATCGAGCCTGCGTCTGCATCTGTATCATAAGGTGTAATTCCGGTAAACGCCGGGCAATTTGTCTTGTGTGCACGCATCCAGACATACTGCTGCTTCGCATCCACCACGATTCCAAGCTGCCGGTTGGCGGCAAGAATTGCCTCTGAAATACTGTCGGTCGTAAGCCCGACATGCCCTGCCGTATATACATAGAAGCGTTCTTCCTCCGTATTGGTCTGAAGCTCTAAGATCGGTTCTTCCTCCATGAGAAGCGTCTGGAACGTGATGCGCTTTGTCTTTTCCGTTCCCGGTTCCTTCTTTAAAGCAATCTGCACCTGTGTTTCTTTAAGGTCTGTAACGGTTGTCGCAATGCTGACGTTCTCATTCTGATCAGCTTCCCGGTTCATGATGGCATCCGTCCCTGCAGCCACATACTGACCATCGGACGCTTTGATCAGGCTTACATTGATCGTGTGATCCTCCACGGAAATTCCGCTGACGTATGCCCCATCCGGCGTATAGTTTTTGATGATATCGTGACCATTTTCCGATGTATTCATGATCTTGAGCGCATACATCGGAAACTCCGTATTGCCTGCCGCATCCACCGATACATCTTCCTTTTTTGCAACTCCATAGATAAAATCATTGTCAATAAATGACAACGGCAGCAGATAGTCGCCGCTTCCGGTGATCAAATAAATAGAGCCATTTGTCAGATCCATCAACTGGATCTCCTCGCTGCTAAACCACTTTTCCGATTCCACCCACGCAAGATAACGTCCGGATGACGAGATTGCATAACAGCCATCCTTAAGCCCTGTGACAACCTTCTGCGCACTTCGCATACCGAGATTGATGCAGTACACATCTCCGTTCATCATCAGATACAGGGATTCCTGCTCATTCTCATAGAGGAGCTGTCCAAGCTCTGCGCGCAGCACCTCATAAGACTGTTGAACCGGAATGAAAATCTCCTCCTCAACTGTGTGCGCAAGTCCGTCATAGTGGTATACGCCTACGCCAACCTCCCCCTCATGCTCGCCGCGGTTCATGTAGCCGTAGACAATAAAGTCCACACTTCCTGCCTCATCCAGACGCACGATGTTGATGTCATGCTCCTGCCAGTTGAGTCTCGCATCGGTTCCCTCGATATTACGGAAGCTGTATACCTGTGCAAGCTGATTGGTGCTTACATTAAAGCACCACAGATCCCCCTCCTGCACGAAAGCGATTACATCTCCCGCCTCGTTGATGCGGTATTCTACATCCTTGTCGCGGATACCTAACTGGATATAACTGCTATCGGTAATAAAGGAATTTTCCAAAGAAAAGATCTGGTTCATGGTGCGTTCAAAATTCAGCACATACATGCGCGCCTCTGTCTCGCGCAGACGATAGTATTCCTCAACATTATAGTATTCAGTCTGTCCCAGCTCATTTACATAGGACATCATATAGCGCAGCACGACAACGTTGTAAAAGGGATTGATCTCCTTGAATGAAACCGCTACATTTCCAAATACCGAACCGTCAAAATCCGCCCATGTGATCTGGTTGAGCGTACATGTCAGATCTACATAATTCAGTGTGGTCGCATCTCCGGTCGCCGGGTCCATGTATGTTGGAATAAAATCTCCTGCGTCATCCCGGAAAGTATATTCATGGAATTTAAGCGCAAACTCCAGACACTCATTAACATAGCACTGTGAGGTCTGCATAATCCGCGTGTAGTAATAGATATTGCGGTCACCGCCCGATACGGTGATCACCATCACATATTCCTGCTCCTCCTCCAAAAGGTTCTGGATCTCAAAGGAACTGGTGATCAGATTGCCCGCCCTGTCATAATCAGTCAGAACCGCATCTGCGACAAGGCGTTCGCCATCCATGCTGCGGATCTCATAGCTGACATACTGCACGTCCTCTCCATAAGAATTGACTACCATCTTTACCTTACGGTCATTTGCGATTGGAAGAATGGAATCCCGCATCTTCGTCAGATCCATCTCCGTCGTATATCCGTGCAGCTCGTTGATCTCCATGCCCTGATAATAAAAAGAAAGCGTTGGAAGCGTAGGCGCTGCCATCGTTGTTGTGAGGTCTTCGTTTGCTTTATTCATTTTAAAGCCAAATCCGATGATTGCCAGAAAAAACACAAGCAGCATCACGATCGGGCGGATTATTTTCTTCTTCATCTTTAAACACCTTGTCCGGTATAACCTGTTTGTATAAGGGGGCATATTGGCCCCCTGTCTTTGTTACCACCAGCGCCTGCATCTGCGGTATCTGCAGCGACGCCGGTATATTTCATCCTGAAAGAGCACCCCGACCATTCCGCACAGCCAGTCATTGCAGCCATTCTGCGGTGGCGGCATGAAGCCTCCCGGTCCTGGTGGAGGTGGCGGCGGCACGAAGCCGCCCGGTCCCGGTGGCGGTGGTGGCGGCATGAATCCGCCCGATCCGCGCGGGGATGCCGTTTCAAGTCCCACATCCGCTTTTTCCAGCTCCGCCCACTCTGCCGGCGGAGTAAGTGAAAATGCTTCCACGCGTTCATCCTCCGGCGGCTCCTGCGATGCGCTTTCCATCACAGGCTCCGCCGATGCAGCGGTCACATTCTCCCCCAGTCCAAGTTCTTTTCGTACTTTCTCATACAAAGCCTGCGCCTCTTTTTCCATCATAAAGCGATCCGGATTCTCATCATAAATCCGGCTGCCCTCAAACTCCAGTTCGTCACAGCGCTCTGATATATACGCAGCAATTCTGGCAACGTCTTTGGGATACATCTCCTTCATACGCTCCAGATCCTTTTCGTACTCCATCTCTGCCTGATAGAGATTTTGCATTGGAAAAGTCATATAAAAAGGTTCCACTTGCCTGCTCCAGATTGTTGTCACTTTAAGATATGTCGACAATCCGGATTTGTGCATACTCCGGGTAACCTTTGTGCGTAATTTCCTGTTGTAGTACTCCGTCTTCCGACTTTGTAAACCTGTAGAGGTTGTAGGCTCCATCCCGGTATGCGTAGTCCTCGCCGTTGTCCTGAAAATGCTCGTACTCTGCTGCTCCCGGTGTTGTCAGGAGTGTTAACGTATCATACGGCTTTTCCCCGACATACTGTACAACCTCATAGGTTGGTATGATGCTGCCACCCTTGATGTAGATCGGGCAATGATCCAGCGGAGCATCCACGATCCTGTACTGTCTGCCGCTTATATGCTCCCCGGTCCAGTAATCATACCAGTCTCCCTCCGGGAAGTATACCATTTTTTTCGTTGCGCCCGGCTCTACCACCGGTGCCACAAGAAGGCTTTCCCCGACCAGATACTCTCCGTTTAAGTTGTGTGTCTCGGCATCATCCTCATAGTGGAGTACAAGCGGACGCATAACCGGAAGTCCGGTCTTTTCTCCCTTGTAAAGCAGGTCGTACAAATACGGTAAAAACCGATAATGCAGTTCGACATACTTGCGGTAAGTTGTTACCACTTCATCGGAAAACTGCCACGGCTCCTGCCTGCGTGTTCCCTTTGCGGAATGGTTGCGGAAAAAGGTGCCAAATGCAGCCGCCTCGATCCACCGCATCAGAAGCTCCGGCGTCGTGTCTGCGCCAAAGCCGCCAATATCCACTCCGGCGATCGCAAAACCGCTCATTCCAAGGTTGCACAGCTGTGGGATCATCATCTGCAGATGTGACCACAGGCTCTGGTTGTCTCCCGTCCACACCGTCGCATACTTCTGTGTTCCCGCATAGCATGCCCGCGTGATCACAAATGGACGCTTCGGTGTCAATCTGTGCAGTCCGTCATGGGTTGCCTTGCTCATATAATGTCCATATACGTTGTGGATCTCCGCATGTGTGGTGCTTCTGTCCTCGTCGTGGAACTGGACATCCAGCGGAAGCTCTCCCCGGAAGCTGGCAGGCTCATTCATATCGTTCCAGATACCTCCGACGCCCATATCCGTAAGGAACTTTATGTGTTCTCCCCACCAGTCCCGAACCTCTTTACGTCCAAAATCCGGATAGTTGGCCTCACCTGGCCAGACTTCATTTACATATACCTCACCATTCTTATCTTTGGCAAAGTAATCGTTTTTCATTCCCTCTTCATACATCATGTAACCCGGTTCCAGCTTGGTTCCCGGATCTATGATCACCACCGGCTTAAAGCCCTTTTGTGCCAGCTTTGCAAAAAGCTCGCCCTTTTTGCCGTAGTTCTCCTCATCCCAGGTAAATACCTTAAACTGCTGCATATAATCAATATCATACTGCACCGATTCGCATGGAATCTGCAGGCTCCGGAAGTGTTCTGCCACGTCTTGGATATCCTGCGCACTCTCATATCCCCAGCGGCACTGCTGATAGCCCAGTGTCCAAAGCTGTGGAAGCGGTGTTGTACCGGTCAGATAGGTGTAGTTGCCAATGACATCACGAAGCGTCTCCCCACCTAAGAAATAATAGTCCAGGTTTCCGTCGTCAGCTGCATAGCTGAAATAGGCTTCCGATGTCTTTCCGATATCCATATAGGAGTGGAACGTATTGTCAAAAAATACGCCGTACACGCCATGCTTCTTTTTGCACATCAAAAACGGAATGGACTTGTACAGGGCATGAAAATCCTCTGTGTGTGCCTGCGGGATGTCGCTGTTCCAGTTCTCATATTCATAGCCACGCTTGTTGAGGAAGCCCGTCTTGTCACCAAGACCGTAGATGCAATCGTCCGGATCTAGGCATTTTCTTGTAACCAGCTTGTGGCTCTTTTCCTTCATGCCGGAAGCATCATGCCCCTCCGCCTCGATGAGTGCGATTGCCTTTTCGCTCAAACGCTGTATCTCCGTAACCGGTCCACGGTAATCGCAGAGCAGTGGTTCTTTATCCGAATTGTAAATATCCACGCAGAAGTCATCCCCGACTCGGATAATAAGAGAATCCGTTGTTATGACAAGTGCATCCTGCTCCTCCTCAACAGAAAAAGCGGTCTCTACTGCCATTTCCCCTTCGATTGCCTTTGAGCGGTGTTCGGTTGACCATACCGGCACGAAAAAATTGATGATATCGTGCTTGATGACCTCGATGACCGTATTCTGTTTTTCAAAGAAAAGTTCAACCTTGTTGCCTGCTACCTTATAGCCGGTTCGCTTTCCATATTCCATGTCAAATTCCTCCTATCTTATACAAACAGCTCCAACAGTGGAGTCTGCAGCAACGCAAGAAATACACCTGCTACGATGACTGCATATCCGACAAATCCCCGCAACGGCATTTTCTCCTTGCGGAAAATGCATCCAAAAATAAGTACCGCGATCACGCTGAGCCGATCCATGTGCGTAACGTATGTATCCGGTCCGTAAGCTAACGCCCGGCTGTAACAGATCCACCGCGTGCCGAACGCGACAGCGGAAAGACAGATCATCATACCCTCCACAAAAAGCATCGAACGCATAGACTTTTTCCCCGCAACAGCCGCTACCGCAGCTGTAATGACAAGCGCTACCAGAAGCCGCACGCTAAGTCCTACATAATGGTTCACTCCGTGTACCCCGTATTCCGTCAGCAGGGTGGATACGGAGGTGAGCAATGCTGCCAGAAGTGCCAGCCACATCCAGTTGTAACCGTCTCTTCGCCCGCCATTTTGTATTGCGATCAGGACAGTACCAACGACAAATAGCAGCATTGCAAGGATCTGATTGTAGGAATACCCCGCATGAAAGACCAGCATCCTGCCCAGCATGGTAAATACATAATAAAACAGGTAAACCGGGATGACGCGGATCGTCTCGCCCTGCTTTAGGGCACTAAACAGGCTTATAAGCGCTGTGCCCAGAGCAATTCCCGATAAAATCAAAAATAACCAGGAATGCGTACCTATCCCGGTCAGTTTCTGCCCTGACGCTGTTATGCGTATCATTCCCACGGAAAAGGCCAGCAAGACAGCATTCCATATAGCAGCGGCAAGGTTGGTGTTATTCTTTTTGAGTGCGGATTTGGCGAGCACTGCTACCAGTCCGAATAAAAGCATGTCCCCCAATGCATATCCAAGCCAGATTGTCATAGGTATCTCCTCAATTCTATTGCGGTATGATTCCGGAAAGCACGCGGATGCGGTATAAAGGCACCCGCGCTTTCCGTTTAAATCTTATTCTGCCGGATCAAGTATCAGGAAATACTCCAGATATACATATCCGGTAAGGTCACCATACTGGATGTATCCCCAGCCATCGTCGCGCTCCTCAAGCAATGTCGCGGTATCTCCCTCCGGCACAGAGCCTAAAATATCATTATCCGTACCGGCTCCGGCGCGGATATTTACCCCATACATTGCCTTCAGCGTCACGGTTGCCGGCTCCGGCTCTTCCTCCGTGGTCTGCGTCTCCTGCGGCTGCTCGGTATCTTCCGTTGCCGTGTCATCCACGATCCACTCGCTGTTGTCATCCTCGTCAGGCAGCTCTGTCGGGGCTGTCTCGGTTGGCACCGTCTCCGTTGTCTGGCTCTCCGTGCCGATCGGAATCTCCTTTTCCGCACGGTATTTCATGATGGCTTTTATTCCAAAAACGATCAACGCAACAAGTATCACTACAATAAACGCAAAAATTATTCTGGCAATGATAACGTCTTTTCTGTGACTCTTCTTCATATCGTTTCTCCCTTTGTATTTTGATGGTATTTATTATACACAGAAAAACATTTTTATGCAATGAGCTACTGCAAAGATGAGGGTGCAAAAAAGACATCCGCAATCCTGCGGATGCCCTTATGCCTGCGTTTATACTATGCTTTTTTGAGTGCCTTTATTAAGTCCTTTGGCTTTGGTGCGTTGCCGTACATCAGGACGCCGACGCGGTAGATCTTCGCGGAGAGCACGCCGACGCCGATCACGGATGCGACCAAAATTGCGATAGATATTGTGATCTCATACCACGGAACCGTGCTCATGGCGATTCTGGTAAACATTGCCATCGGCGAGGTAAACGGAATGTAGGAGCATACCACCATGACCGGAGTGTCAACGGAATTGTCTGCCAGTGAAAACATGACCACCATAAATGCGATCACAAACAGCATCGTGATCGGCATAACTGCCGTGTTGATATCCTCGAGCTTGGATACCGTAGAACCTACTGCTCCAAACAGGAAGGCGTAGATGACAAATCCAAGGATAAAGAATACCAGCATGAAGATCAGAAGCTCGATCGGCATATCGAAAATGGATGCCACGATCCCGTTGTCTCCCCAACTGTCCTTGTTGAGGTTGTAGAACAAAAATGCGGAACCGAATACGGCAAGGAGCTGTACAAATCCCGCAAGGCAGGATGCGATGACCTTTCCGAACATCATGCTTACCGGCTTGGCGCTGGTGATAAGCACCTCCATCGCGCGGGAGCTTTTCTCGGTTGCCACATTGGTTGCAACCATCTGACCGTACAGCAGGATCACCATATACAGCGCGAAGATCATGATGTAGGTGTAGAAGTAGTTCTTTATCTGATCCTTGCCAAGCATCTCCGTCTCATGCGTGATCTGCATGGAAAGGATATCCTGGATCTGTTCCTCACTCATTCCGCTTTCTGCCATCGCATGCATCTGATACAGGTTCTGCAATACCGCATCCGCGATGTCCGTGTTGGAGTCATACATGGAGAGGTTGTTGACATAATAGGTGTAGGAGGATAATCCATCAACCACAAACGCGCACTCTGCATCCCCATCCGCGATCTGCTGCTTTATCTGATCCACGCCATCGGAAACTGCCTTTACCTCGTAATCCGTAAATGCCTCGCCAAACGCTTCGCTTATGTACTCCGCCATGTCCGCATCGCTGTCCGCGATCAGCATGACCGCAAGCTCGCCCGGTGTCGTATCGGTTTCATCATCGGAACCCGCCACGGCATCCATGATTCTTGGAAAGAACATCACGACTGCGAGCAGTACGACCAGAAAAATGGTTACTCCTGCAAATACCTTGTTTGCAAGATAGTTCTTTAATTCAAATTTAAATATTTTTCCAAACTGTTTCATTTTCTCACCCACTCCTTATACCTGATTGCCTGCGTACTCAACAAAGATGTCATTGAGTGTCGGCTCAAAAACCTTGATCTCGTCGATGTCGTAGTGTCCGGTCAGTGATGCCATTACCGCCTTCTTCTCATCCTCGGAGTCAAGGTATATCATCAGTTCATCTTCCGCGGTCTTTTCGCAGCGCTGTCCAAGTTCGTCCCTGATCCGGTCTGCCGCCAGCGAACGGACAACCAGCCGGTTTCTCGGATAGTTGCGCTTGATGTCGTGCAGATCGCCGGTTAGTACGACCTTGCCGCCATTTAAGATCGCAATGCTGTCGCAGAACTCCTCGATGTAGTTCATCTGGTGGCTGGAAAATAGTACGATCTTGCCCTTTTCAATCTCTTCCATTACCACATCCTTAAGCAGCATGGCGTTTACCGGGTCAAGTCCGGAAAATGGCTCATCTAAGATCACAATCTGCGGATCATGTGCGATTGCTGTGATAAGCTGGATCTTCTGCTGATTTCCTTTGGACAGGGTATCCAGCCGCTTGTTGCGGTGCTCCATCATTCCAAGCCGATCCAGCCAGTAGTCGATCGATGCGACTGCATCGCTGTGGCTCATGCCCTTTAATTCCGCAAAGTAGGTCAGCTGGTCGATGATCTTCTTCTTTGGATACAAGCCGCGCTCCTCCGGCAGATATCCCAGCTTTACTTTGTTATAATCAATCGGCTTACCGTCCATCAGCACTTCCCCCGCATTTGCCGGAAATACATTCATCAAAATCCGGATCGTCGTAGTCTTGCCTGCGCCGTTTCGTCCCAGAAGTCCGAATGCCTTACCACCTTCTGCGGTCAGCGAGATCTGCTTTAAGACTTCCTTCTCGCCGAAGCTTTTCTCTATATTCTTCAGTTCCAGTTTCATTCCTTTGTCCTTTCCCTTTCTCATATTGCGTAACTGTTTATGTGTTATATATACACCATTATCACTATGCTGTCAATACTTTTTTCTTTCCGCCTACCATTCTTTTCTCTCCCATCTTTTTGCCACAACCTCCCCGCGCCCGCCCTCTCCTTTTGCAGGGCATACACAACAACCGCGAAACTCTAATACAACCGTATGGCGGTTTCATTATTAACCATGTCTTCTAAAGGTTTGAGCACTCCTGCCCGACGGTTTGCGGTAGACGGACTATGCTTCCGAGAACTTTTGTGGTTTTCTTACGCAGGCGTCTTTTGGGAAATGTGAGCATGCCCTTCATCTGTTTGAGTACACAGCTTGAATAAATAAAATACCTAGACAGCGAGTTTTGAAGGGCATGCTCTAATATCAAATTCACAAAAGCGCCTGCTTAGAAAAGCTAAAAAGTTTGAGAGCTAGTCCGGCTACCACAAACAGGCGGGCGGGGAGTGTCAAAGCCGTTATAAGACACAGTATGAGCACCGCCATATCGGTTGAAAGAGTTTCTGCGCTTCCCGTGAAAATGCCCTGCAAAAGGAGAAGGCGGGCGCGGGGGCTTATGTGGCACTCTAGGGAGGGAAAGAAAAGAAAGATATAGCAGAAAAAATTCCCTACATAGACAGTGTATGTGCCTATGCAGGGAACATGTGATTAAAGTTCTGGCATATCCGGTGTGAGGATCGTAACCGGATACGGCTGATTCTGGATTGTCAGTTCCGTAATCTGGTCGAAGGAACTGTAAATGGCTTCATCGACGTATTCAAACTTTTCCGGGGTCTGTCCGGCTTCGAGCAGTTCGATGATCGCCTCCACACGGGGACCATGCAGCGGATTGCATTCGGTAATGCAGGAAATCTTGCCCTCCACCGCGTACTGGACGGCAGAATGGTTAACACCATCAAAGGACAGCACCATGATCTCGCCGTTTGTGATGTCGGAACCGACGACTCTGCCTGCATCCTCGATCGCCTCGATCGCGCCAAGTGCTTCATTGTCATTCTCGCAGTAGACGACGTTGAGCTGGCTGTACTTGTCGAGAAGCTCTGCCATGACCTCCTCGCCCTTTGCCTGTGTGAAGTCTCCCGGAGCTTCCTCCAGAAGATCCCAGCCGTACTCGGCAACCGCATCCTCAAGCGCCTTGGTACGTCCAAGCTGTGCAGAAGCACCAAGTGTTCCCTGAATGTTTACGATATGAAGCTCCTCCGGTGCGATCTCATTTATGAGACTGTACTGGTGCAGCCATTCGGCAGCCTTTTTTCCCTCCAGCTCGAAATCTGATCCCACCCAGCAGGAAAAGAGGCTGTCATCCTCCACCGCGACCATACGGTCAACGATAATCACCGGAATGCCGGCATCCTTCGCCTCACCAAGTACCGTCTCCCAGCCGGTCTCCGTTACCGGAGCCAGCACAATATAGTCCACACCCTGCTGGATAAAATTGCGGATCGCCGTGATCTGGTTTGCCTGCTTTTGTTGTCCGTCCTCAATGATCAGATTGTAGCCCCGTGTTGTCGAGAATGTTGTTTTCATCGACTCCGTGTTCATGGAGCGCCAGTCCGATTCCGCTCCCAGCTGGGAGAATCCGATCGTGATTCTTCCGTCCTCTGTTTCTGTCTCCGATGTAGCATTAGTGGCAGGTGTGTTGCCACAACCTGCCACCATGATACACAGAAGAAATCCCATCATTACTGCGTATAATTTCTTCATAAATTCTGCCCGTCCCAGTTATGTACGATTTGTTCAGTATCTGAACAGTTGCCTATTTGCTTACTTTTTTACGTGCAAGGACAACACTCTGTACCACAAGGAAGATGCAAAGCATTGCTGCAACCGTGATTCCGGTCCACCATGCCTGATCGAAGCCTGCGGACGAAACGATATTCTGGATGGTACTTAAGGAAAGTACACCGAAGAATGTTCCGATGATGTTGCCTACACCGCCTGTCAACATTGTACCACCAATAATGGAAGATGCAATAGCATTCATTTCTGCACCGGCCGCATGGGATGCGGAGCCGGAGCCAACATGCATAAAGTAAACATAGCCGCCGATTCCGGCAAGTAAGCTGCAAAGTACATACGCGATAAACTTTGTCTTTTTGACATCGATGCCAAGCATCAATGCGCTCTGCTGATTGCCTCCGATTGCATAGAAGGAGCGTCCGAGCTTCGTCCATTTCAAAAGACAGAAGAAGATGATCACAACTAAAAGTGCGATGACAACACCGACTTCAACGTAGGCATTCACATAATCGCCGAGCTTGTTGTAAGAGCCCATACCCGGAATCGTGATGCGCGTATTCTTAAGTGCTACAAACGCCTCATTTTCCACGTTGAACGGCTTGGTATTTACGATCGTTGTCATACCTCTTGCAAAGAACATTCCTGCAAGAGAAACGATAAACGGCTGGATCTCTAAGTACGCAACCAGAAATCCCTGTAACAGTCCGAAGCACAGCCCGATGCCGAGCGCGATCAGAATGGACATCGGCACATTGCCGCTATGCTGATCCAGATATACGGCACAGCACATGCTGACCAAAGCCGTAACACCACCGACGGAGATATCGATTCCTCCGGTGATCATGACAAGGCTCATTCCACAGGAAAGGATGATGAGCGCTGCATTTGCGTTTAAGATGTTAAAAAAGGTCTGCGGTTTTAAAAATCCCTGTCCCAGAAAGATCATGGCACCGATGTACATAACGAAGAAAACCACGATCGTGATGGTAAGCAGCAGACTGGTATCAGACATATTTTTGAATTTACTCTTTAATCCTTTCATGCCTGCACCTCCTCTTTATGAAACATACCCGATATTTTTTTGCCAAATACGTTAAGATATTCCCTGGTCTTTGGTGCACTAAGTACAACAAGAATGATAACAACGACCGCCTTGTATGCCGGAAGTGCATCTGACTGTACCTGGAACTTGTAAAGCGTTGTCGTCAGAAACTGAATGACATACGCGCCGAGGATAGAAGCTGCCATGTTAAATCTTCCGCCGCCGAGTGCGTTTCCGCCAAGTGCAACCGCAAGAATGGCATCCATCTCAATATCCTTTGCAATAACCGAGTAGTTGATGGTTGAAAGGCGGCTGACTTTGATCAGCGCTGCAACCGCAACACATACACCTAAGATCACGAACGATAAAAACTTCACAAGTGTCGGATTCAGTCCGTTGAGCTTTGAGGAGCTTTCATTGATACCGACCGCCTGTGTAAATAGTCCGAGTGTCGTAAAGCGAAGCACCAGGAATATGACGATCACACAGATCGCTGCGATAAAAAATGGTGTCGGGATAGGGATTCCCGGAATCAATCCTCCAAAATATTTAAACGTCGGATCGTTTACGATCGGAAGCTCATTGTTGTTGATCCATGCAGCGATGGAACGTCCTGCGGTGTAGAGGATCAATGTTGCGACCATCGGTTGGATCTTAAAGTATGCAACGAGTATGCCGTTGAATGCGCCGAACAGCATGGCAACAACAACACTTACCAAAAATGCTACGATGATCGGTGCCTGCAGTTCATCGGAAGAACCGTTTCCACAAAGTACACGCAGCACAACGCTTCCTGCGATCGCGATCGCTGCGCCCACACTGATATCCTGTCCTCCGGTCGCCGCCGTTACGATTGTCATGCCGATTGCAAGGATCGCAAGTTCTGAGCCGTAATCGAGGATCGTGATCAAAGATCCGGAGAGGATTGGATACCCCGCGTTGTTCGTCCCAAGTGTGATCTTAAAAAAGCTCGGATCTGCGATCAGGTTAAAAACAGCCAGAATGACAAGTGCAGCAAGCGGAATGAATATCTGCTGCCTGAAAATATTTGAAATTGTGAATTTGCTTTTTGCTTTTGTCGCCATTACTGATCACCTCCTGCAATCGTGCTCATGATCTTCGTCTGCGTCAGATCCTCGCCGGATAGCTCTCCAACTACCTTGCGATCTCTCATAACAACCAGTCTGGAGCAGGTACGAAGCATCTCGTCTGTCTCGGAGGAGATGAATGTGACACTCATTCCCTCAGATGCAAGCTTAAGTACGAGCTTCTGGATATCTACCTTAGTTCCGACATCAATACCTCTTGTCGGCTCGTCTAAGATTAGATAATCCGGGTGTGTAAGCAGCCAGCGTGCCAGAATAACCTTCTGCTGATTGCCGCCGGACAGGGACTTGATTGGTGTGTCTGCCGATGCTGTCTTGATATCGAGCAGCTTTATGTACTCGTCTGCAAATTTATACTGCTGCGTCTTCGAGAACGGATGGAAAAATCCCTTTAGCACCTGAAGTGCCAGAACGATATTCTCCCTTACGGAAAGATCCCCAATGATTCCGTCGACCTTTCGATCCTCCGGAAGATAGCCGATGCCAAGCTTCATCGCATCAATCGGCTTCTTGATCTTTACAACCTTTCCATTCTTCTTTACCGTACCTCCCAGAACGCGGTCAGCACCGAAGATTGCCCGGACGCATTCGCTTCGTCCGGAGCCGAGCAGTCCGGTAAATCCATTGACCTCGCCCTTATCAATGTAGAAGTCAAACGGCTTTATTCCTGCATCACTATATAATCCCGCCACCTCAAATACCGGTGTCGTATTGTTTCCTCTGTCAAACGGCTTCTGCCCGCCCTGGATATCCGACAGATCATCCAGCTCTTTTCCAAGCATCTTGGATACCAGCTGTACTCTCGGAAGATCCTTGATCGCGTACTCCCCAACCAACTGTCCATCCCGGAGTACCGTGATCTTGTCGCACACCTCATATACCTGATCCAGAAAGTGTGTGACAAAGATAATGCCAACGCCCTTTGCCTTCAGGTCGCGCATCAGCTTAAACAGCTTCTCAACTTCCTTCTCATCCAGGGATGAGGTCGGCTCATCTAAAATCAGCACCTTACACTCCATGTCTACCGCACGCGCGATCGCAATCATCTGCTGTACCGCGATGGAGCAGCTGGAAAGCTGCTGGGATGCCTTTGCCGGGATGTCAAGAGACTGTAAGATTTCATCTGTCTTTTTATTCATCTCGCCCCAATTCTGGAACGCGCCCCTGGTACGTCCGATAAACATATTTTCGGCTACCGAGAGGTTCGGGCAGAGTGTGATTTCCTGATACACGGTGCTGATACCAAGCCGCTGTGCATCCTGCGGAGAGTGGATCACCACCTCCTTCTCATGCCCCTTTAAATAGATATGTCCGCCATCCTTTGCGTACACACCCGTCAATACTTTGATCAATGTTGATTTTCCTGCACCGTTTTCGCCCATCAGTGCATGGATCTCGCCTTCGCAAAGCGTAAAGTCTACGCCCTGCAGCGCCCGGACACCCGGAAAGGTCTTTTCAATTCCGCGCATTTCTAATACAGCATGTTCTCTCACTGGGTAGTCACCTCCAAATTCTGCTTAAAAAGCAAGCGCGGCAAAGCGTTGATTACAGACGCCACTCCGCGCTTGCTATGTTTGTTCTAGGTTTATCCTGCTATGGATTAGATACCGTAATTTGCAACATCATCATCTGTGATCGTTGTAGCGTCAAAGCCCTTCTCATCCATGATGATCGTCTTTTCAGAAAGTGTCTCACCAGCTTCAAGCTTCTTGATGATGTCGTTGATGTAAGAGGACTGGAATGGGTTGCACTGTCCATCGTAGTTCCAGTTCTGATCCTTTAATTCCTGAAGTGCCCACTTGTTGCAGTCAAAGCCCATGATGATGACATCTTTGCCGACACCGTGTGAGATGCCTGCTGCGTCAAGTGCTGCAACAGCGCCCTTCGCCATATCGTCGTTCTCTGCGTAGATTACATTGAAGGATGTACCGGAATCAATAACGGACTGTACGATCTGCTGTGCCTTCTCTGCATTCCACTCAGCGGTCTGCTGTGTAACAAGTGTCCAGTTGTCATTTGACTCAACTGCTGCATCGAGTGCTCCGGAACGTCCCTGCTGTGCTGCGGAACCCATAACACCCTGAATATGAATGATGTTGTACTCGCTAAGTCCCTGTGAGCTTAACCAGTCAACTGCTGTCTGTCCTTCCTTCGCCATATCGGAAACGATGGATGCCTCGTAGAGATCCTCGCTTGCATCAATGGTACGGTCAAATAAGATAACGCGGATTCCTGCGTCCTTCGCATCCTGAAGTACGGAATCCCATCCTGCGGTATCTGCTGCGGAAAGAAGTAAGTAATCTACGCCGTCCTGAATGAACTTCTGTGCGGCTGCGATCTGCTCATCATTCTTAAGGCTGTATGCAAAAGATGCATCGTATCCATTCTCTTCTGTGAATGTAGCCTGCAGATCCTTGTCATTTGCGGTACGGTAACCGGACTCGTTCGGATCGTTGTTGATGATACCGACCTTGATCAGATCGCCGGAAGAGGAATCCCCATCCCCTGATGCCGGTGCGCTGCCACAGGCAGTCATTCCAATTACCATTGTCGATGCCATAAGAGCTGCAAAAATTTTCTTCTTCATAAAAACGTCCTCCCTGAAATGAAATACATTATACGTTCAAAGAACTATTTCTTTGATGGCATTATCGTATCGCATCCCCGGTCGGAAATCTATGCAGATCATTCCCCGAATGGTTCAAATTTCTATTTTGTTTTTCCGGAAAGTTTGTTTTTTTCCTGCGGAGGTTTATTTTTTTCCTATATTGTATTTTCCTCGATCACATAGGGCAGCCGGATGCATACCTGCGTGCCCTCCATGTGGACACTCTTGATGGAAATACCATATTCCTGTCCGAATTTGAGGCGTATGCGCTCGTTTACATTGTACAGCCCGTAGATTTCGTTTTCATCCGGTGCGTTCTGCCCGATGCGGTCCTTGATCTGCTGCAGCCGCTTTTCTCCCATGCCGATGCCGTTGTCCGTCACATACAGATAAAAACAGTCCTTAGCCTTTTCCCCGGTTATGCTGATCTTGCCAAGTCCGCGCTTATTCTTGATACCGTGATACAGGGCATTCTCTACAAGTGGCTGGATCGTGATCTTCGGAATGCGGTACATGCCAAGCTCCTGCGGCACATCGATCTCATACTCTAAGATGTCCTGATAGCGGATCTGCTGGATTTCAAGATAACTGCGCACATGCTGCAGCTCCTCCTCGATAGAGATAATATCCTTGCCCTGATTGAGCGAGGTGCGGAAAAATTTCGAGAGGCTTCCGACCATGCTGACGACCTTTTTCTGGTCTCCCGCTTCCGCCAGCCACACGATCGTATCCAGTGTGTTGTACAGGAAATGTGGGTTGATCTGTGCCTGCAAAAGCTCAAGCTCGGCATCCCGCAGGTGGATCTGTTCCTGCTTGACCTGTTCGAGAAGCTGATTGATCTTGTCGATCATGGTGTTGAGCGATTCACTCAAAAGCATCACGTCGCTGCCCGCGTTTACCGTTGTACGCACAGACAGATCGCCCTTTGCCACCTGATCGGTTGCCTCGCTTAGCTGCCGGATCGGCCGCGTGATACTCTGCGGGATAAAATAGGATAAAAACAGAACGACAAGCGTGATAAAGATTGCCGCCACGATAAGCGACCGGATCAGAATCATGTCGAACTGCTGATATTCGTCTCTGGTCTGCTGGATGTCCCTGATCTCATAGTAGATGTACTGGATGACCGTCTCCCGCAGAAGGCTTGTGACGATCTGGACGTCGTTCTCCCAGATCTCGAGGTTTTTCTCGTAGTTATTGCCTTCAATGATATTTTCTTCGATACGCCCTTTATAGATTTCCAGATTGGCAAGATACTTTCTCGCGCTGGCAAGGCGGTCATTGTTCTCCCTCGAATCGGTAAGCTTTTCCAGCTTGCCAACAATCTGATTGGCATCTGTCAGCAGATCATTCAGCCCGGATTCCTCGATCGTCTTGTTGCCGACAATCAAAAGATACGTCTCATAGTCAAAGTCCTTCTTAAAATCCAGACTGAAATCACTTGCGGTAACCGCAGAGTTAAGCATATTTTCATACTTGCGGTTGCTGCTCCACAGATTGTATACACACACGATCAGAAGAACCAGCATCGGAATAACGACGATCAGATACGAGATCCGGATCTTCGATGCCAACGTTGATTTCTGATAGATCTTCTTTAGCTTTTCCAACATTTACTCCGCGTCGTCTCCCTCCTGGGACTTTCCGCCCCGGTACTGTGTCGGTGTCATTCCCTGCGTCTTTTTAAATAAGTAGGAAAAATAGTGTGGATCCTTGTAGCCCACATCATAGGCAACCTCGCTGCTCTTTTTGCTGGTGCAGCGCAGCATCTCCTTTGCCTTGTTCATACGGTATTCCGTCAGAAAATGGATAAATGTCTGCCCCGTCTGCTGACTGAAGATCGTGCTCAGATGGTTCGGTGAAAAACGCACATGTGATGCAAGCATATTTAGCGACAGCTCGCTGTCCGCATAATTGTCCTCGATGTAGCGGATTGCATCATCGACCACATCTCCATACCGGTTCTTTGCCACGCGGTTGCGAAGCTCGATCGCCGCCTGTAACAACTGCTCTATGTACTGCCTCGTCTGCGCGACGCTCCGCATGAAGCCGGAGTTTAAGTCCAATGTAGGAAGCTCCTCTCTGGAAAACTGCAGCTCCTCCACGAACTCTGACACGCAGAAATAGCAGTCCATCACAACATACTGCCGGAACACGTTGGACTGGACAGCATTTGAGCCAAGATTGCCGAAAAATTCCTCCACAAAGTAGATTACTTCTTCTTTATCTCCCGTCTTTAAAAATTCCCGAACCCTATTGCGGTCAATCGATCCGGGATCAACACTTCCGATATTGAATGCTTCCCCCTGCTCATAAGCCTCGTTACCAATGTTGGCAGAGTCTACCACGCGGCTTCCCTCCTCAAAGAATCGGTGCGCAAAGGCATGGCTTGCCTGCTCAAACGAAGTCGAGATCTCGCGCAGCCGGTTTACCGGTTCCCCGATTCCCATATAGTAGCGGATGTGGTCGTTCGCCTGCACAATCTCTAAGAACCGCTCAATATATTCCTTCTGCTGTTGTTTTAGTTCCTCCTCGGAATCCGCCTTAAGCAGCACGGCGCGTCCCTCAAGATTGCGGTCGAATGCAGTCAAGCCCCTGCTGTTTTCCAGCGCGGCAAGCTTCTGCTCCGCCGCAACGACGCTCTTGGAGTATTCCTCCTGTGTGTGGGAGGTCGACTGTAGCTTGATCAGCAGCACATTATAATATAGAGCAGAAATATCCATCTCCAAAAGCTTTGCCATCTCTAAAAGCTCCGGAACGGATTTCTGTCCCGATACAAGATGCCGGAAGAAATCTTTTTTCTCCTGCTGCAGATTTTCCTCCATCTCCCTCTTGTAGCGCTCGCTGATCTCCCGCTCCCGCTTTGAAGCGGCAATTCTTCCCGACAGCGCATCAACCTCCCTGATCAGTTCATCCCCACTGATCGGCTTTGACAGGTACTGCGCCACCCCGATCTTGATTGCCTCCTTGGCATACGCAAATTCCTCATAGCCGGTCAGAATAATGATCTCCATCCACGGAAATTCCTTTTTGATCAGCCGGCTCAGCTCAATACCATCCATAAATGGCATCTTGATGTCTGTGATCACAATATCCGGCTGCAACTTCTGGATCATTGGAAGTGCAAGCTCTCCGTCACTTGCCTCCCCGCAGAACTCATAGCCATGTGCCGCCCAGTCGATGTTCTTCTTGATACCCTCCCGGACAACAAACTCGTCCTCAACCAAAAATACCTTCAACATATTCGTCCGATTCCCCCACTGTCTGTTCTTGTCTCCTGCGGATCTGTACCCCTACATATCCGCTGCTCGCCAATCATGCAAGCATTCACCCGCAGTGCCATCTCAAAAAGCTCCGCTTTTTTCGCTGTCGGGCAGTCGCCCTATCAGCCGAAAAGTAAGAACCACCCGCCTTGTGCAAGCACAGGCTGCGGCTCTTTCTTTTCGGCTGGCACTGCTCGTTACTACATTATATCATACCATGGACGAACTGTGTAAATCCTCATAAATAATTTTCAGGCGGCTTCCCATGCGGCTTAACAGTTCATTTGCGATACTGTCTGCCCGCTCGGCAAGTGCTGCCGCTGTAATTTCCTCCTCCTTGTCGGTTCCGATCAGTGTCACCGTGTCACAGATAGAAACGCCGGTGACCTCTGTAATGTCAATGATCATCTGATCCATACAGATGCGCCCTATGACCGGGGCACGCTGTCCGTTTGCCAGAACATAGCCATTGTTCTTGGAAAGGTTGCGCGGGTAGCCATCCGCATATCCAATCGGCACGACCGCGATCGTGCGGTCGCTTTCTGCCACGAATGTCCGGTTATAGCCTACGCTCTCGCCCTTTTTCACCTTTCGGGTCAGGATGATCTTCGACTTTAGGGAAAGCACCGGGCGAAGCGCAAGCTCGCATACGGTTTTCGTTCCCGGAACGCTGTGCGTACCGTATAGCAGGATTCCGATCCTTGCGTAATCGCACTGCAAATCCGGATAATTTAATATGCCGTAGCTGCTTTGTATATGAAGCTTAGGCAGCGGTATTCCCTGCTGCTTTACAGCGTTCACCACCTGATAAAAGCGCTCGATCTGCATCTGTGAGAAAGCAATATCGGATGGACTGCTGCTATCCGATGCACACAGGTGTGTAAACATTCCGGTGACCCTTATGTAGTGCAGTGCAAAGGTCGCAATGACTGCCGCGGTATCCCCCGCATCATATCCGAGCCGATGCATGCCTGTATCGATCTTTATGTGCGCCTTTACCCTGCATTTCTGCTGCTCCAGTGCCATTGCGTAGGAGGCACTGATCAGTGTCTGCGTAAGGTCATATTTCTGGAGCAGTTCTGCCCGGCTTGGCTCGGTATAGCCAAGGATCAGTATTTCACCGGCGATCCCCCTGCGGCGCAGCTCGATCGCCTCATCGATCGTTGCAGTTGCAAATGCGTGGACACCCATGCGGTTGCAGCACGCAGCGATCTCATACGCGCCATGCCCGTATGCCTGTGCCTTTACGACCGCCATGATCTCGCACTTGGAGGGCAGCGCAGACCGGATCGTGCGGATATTGTGCGCAAGATTATCCAGATTGATCTCCAGATATGCCCGGTCGGTCGCCGTATTCTCCTTTTTCTGCTTGGGGCAGAGCTGATTCCACACCGCGTCAAGTACAACTGCCATCACCGCTGAGCCTGCGCACACACATATATAATGAAGGAGGCTGTTCTCCACCAGCCATGCCTGTGTATGCGTCCCCCTTGCGAACATCCGCACCACCAGAATGACCATCGGATGAATCACATAGATAAGCAGTGATATGTTGCGGATTTTTGTGTATCTTCTGCCTCGCAACCCGATGAGCAGGCAAAACAGCAGATACATCGCCGGAACCAGAAACAGATACATGCTGTCATGCCGTTGCAGCTTCTGGCTTCTCAGCAAAAGTGCCTCTGCACACATAAGTGCCATGCTCCCCGCGAAGCCGCACAGATACAGCGTTTTTTCCCGGCTTCGTATTCCGCCATGGTCAGCAATATATGCTCCCATCACAAAGAATAATGGAGCGAAGAAAACTCCGTTTCTGGTGTAATCCATGATCTGGAACAGAAGCGCATACAGCGCATGTAAAAACGGAAGCTTCTCTGCAATCCCATAATAGCTGTCCCCGAAAAGTGCGATTAAGTAGAGCACTCCCGACACCGCAAATGCCCGCCGGTATCCACCGTGCTCGATCAGCCGCCATGCGATCACCGCACCGATCACGGAAGCCGGAAGATACCACAGATGGTACAGTGTCCCGTCAAACACCAGATCCTTTATGAGCTTCGGCAGGAAGTTCTCCATTGTAAAATAGCCATTGTAGAAGTTTACCGGAATATACAAAAGGATCGCCGCGCCGTATATGGCAAGCGTCCGCTTTGCAAAGCTTCGCACCGCTTCCGTGCTTCTTCTCTTTGCGGAAAGCAGAAAGAAGCCGGAGCTCATAAAGAAGAACGGAACTGCCAGCCGTGCCACCACTCTTGTCAGGACAAAATCTCCCGTCTCGCTAAATGAGCTTAACGGTGACGTATGGATCGCCACGACAAGAAACGCCGCCACGATCCGCGCAATATCAATCCCGACGTAGCCCTCTTTTGCAGAACCATTTCCACCGGGCGTTCCTTTTAACGTGCCCCGTCCCATCACTTTATGTACAGGCTTATGAGGCGTTTCAGCATTTCTTCAAACGATAAGCCGATTCCTTTCATCATATTCGGGTAGCGGCTGTGGGAGGTAAAGCCTGGAATCGTATTCACCTCATTAAATACAATCTCCCCTTCCGGCGTATAGAACATATCCACCCGCGCAAAGCCGGAGCATCCCAATGCACGGTAAATTGCCACGGCTGCCCTCTGTATCCGCTTCTCGGTCACCTCGTCGATGCGCGCCGGCATGTAGATCTTCGAGGTCTTTAGGGTATACTTTTCGGTATAGTCAAAAAAGCCCTGCTCCAGCTCAATCTCATCGACTCTTCCAACGGTCAGCTCATCAATTCCCATCACTGCGCAGCCGACTTCAAACCCGCACACGTTCTCCTCCACGGTGACCTCCGCATCATGTGCAAACGCAAGCTCGATCGCTGCATCCAGCTGCTCCTGTCCGTATACCTTTGTGATTCCGAAGGAAGATCCGGCTCTTACCGGCTTGACGAACACCGGAAAGGAAAGTGTCTGCCGGATCGTCCGCTTGGCTGCCTCCTCCTCTGCGCGGCAAAAGGTAACTGCCTTCGGGACTGCGATCCCAGCAAGAGAAGCGAACTTGTGGGCGCGATCCTTGTCCATGCAGAGCGCGGAGGAAAGCGTACCGCAGCCGACTACCGGAATGCCCGCAAGCTCAAACATTCCCTGTAATGTTCCATCCTCGCCGTTTTTTCCGTGCAGCACCGGGAACACAAGGTCTACCCGGATCGGTGTCTCCTCTCCCTCGCATATTTCCACGAAGCCACTTTCGGAGCGACTTGGTGAGAATAGGATTTTGCGGAGCTTGTCCGCATCCTTATGCCATGTATTATCTGCGATTGCTCCGAGGTCACCGAGATAATGATACCAGTCTCCCTCTCTGGTTATACCGATCGAAAGAACTTCGTAACTGTCAGCATCCATATTTTCTAACACCGCGTGCGCGGATTGCAGGGAAACCTCATACTCGGTTGAGTTTCCTCCAAAGATAACTGCGATTTTTTTCTTTTGCATTTTAGCACCTCTTTCTTTTGTTCCGGTGCATCTTTGCATGAAAAAAGGCACACCGGCTTGGTATGTCTATTATACCAGTAACCGGCGTGCCGTTCTTTACGCCCCGCTTAAGGGTTTCTTTTGTTTTACCTACAACTTTCTTACATTTTTATTAAGATGGTGTCTCCTTCTCACGCAGCTTCTCCACAAGCGCGTATACCTCCGGGCGCTTCTCCTTTAAATGTTCATCCAGCAGATGTCTGCGCTCCAGAAATTTCTCCGCAAGCTCCGGATGTTCCTTTGCGATGCGCTCATGCACTTCGCGGCGGTGCTCCTCGATGCGGGTTGCCAGGCTCTTCTCGTCTTTTCCGGAAATGTTTACGATCTCCTTTAAGTGCTCCTCCAGATGCTCTAGCCACTCGTCCTCGTCCAGTTCCTCCATGTGTGACCATCTGCCGTGGATCAGGTTGTCCACATCGCCAGTCTTTTTAAGCTGCTCGATCTGGAGGGCGATCTGCTTCTCCATCTGTGCCTCGGCTTTCTGACCGAATGCCCAGACAAACTCCTGCACACGGTTGTCCGCACGCTTTCTGGACGCGCTGCGCTGCTCATTGTCAATGCCGCCCTCCAGCGGATACGGTCGTTTGATTCCTATATCCTTCAGCGCGATATGCGTGGTGCGGCGCACACTTCCCTCCTCGATCATATAGCCAAGCCCGAACTTGCGGAGCTGTTCATTGAGTTCTGCGATATGCTCTGTCATATAGAAACGGATTCCCTTTTGTTTCAGGGATTTATATAAGATCTCAAGGCTGTCCGCCGCTGTGATGTCAATGCTTCCGATACCGCTCGCATCCAGAATGACCACCTTGGTATCCTCCCTGATGGCATCCTCGATGTCCCTTCGCAGCACCTGCACATTGGCAAAAAACAGATTGCTGCTGAACCGGTAGATCACGACTCCGGATAACGCGCACACCCGGTCACCCTCCTTCAGGTCGCGGAAATGGCTGTGTCCCGGCTGTATTCCGAGAAAACACCTTGCAGGCTTTGCCGTCCGGATGATCATCTCGGTAAAGGAAAGGATGATCCCGATCAGTACGCCGTTGATCGTGCCAAGCATCAGCACCCCGAAAAATGCCCCGAAAAAGATCATGCACTCTGTTCTGCTCACCTTCCACAGACGCGCTGCAAGCTCAAACTCGGTCGCGCCCCAGAGCGCCGAGATCACGATCGCCGTCAGCACCGGGATCGGCAGATACCCGATAAACCCGGTTCCACATAAAAGCAGGACGATCATGGATGCTCCCGCCACAAGTCCGGTAAGCTGTGTCTTACCCTGATACTGCTCTCCCATAGCAGTTCTTGACACGGATCCGTTCATCGGGCAGCAGCCGGTAAATGCCGCAGCCATATTGCCGAACGAGAATGCAAGGATTTCCCGGTTGTCATCGATCCGGTAGCCGTTTTTCTGTGCAAAGCTGTTCTCCGCAAGAAGTGTCTCCGCCATGATAACGACCGCCACGGACAGGCTGATTGTCACAACGTCTTTCATCGGTGCCGCCCCAAGTGCCGGAATACTCCACTTCGGCATACCCGGCTCGACCGCGGAGAGCGTCTGTATGCCCCACGCTTCAAACGGAAGTACAACGGTCAGTGCTGCACCGAGTGCCATAAGCACCACCGCCATCGGAAATTTCGGGATGAACTTCTTTGACACGATAAGGATCACCAGCGCGGTCACACCAAGGATTACCGATGGCACATTGATATGCTTTGCCGCTTCTGCGATATGCCCCGTAAGTTCAAAAAGCTCGCCCGTTCCGGCAGTTCCGCCCATGAGCTTTGGCACCTGCATCAGAATGATCGTTGTGCAGATTCCCGTGATAAAGCCGCCCATTACCGGCGCGGAAATATAGTTCACAAGCTTGCCCGCCCGCATGAAATAAAATGCCAGAAGCCACACTGCCACAAAAAATGTCAACACCGGTACAACCGCCATTGCAGCCTCGGAACCCGGCTCGACCTTTAGCGTGACAAGCGCGGAACCAATCAATGCCGCCGGTGCCGCGTCCACGCCAAAAATAAACTGTGGAGAAGTGGAAAACAGTGCAAATACTAAAATCGGAAATACCGAGCCGTACAGACCATATACCGCCGGAAGCCCCGCAATCTGCGCATATCCCATTGAGATCGGAATTGAAACTGCCATGATGATAAGTCCCGCAAGAATATCCTTCGGCAGGTTTTTCTTATCGTAATTTCTGAGTGTCGGTGCAATTCCTAGCTTCATATCACCTTTTGCCTCCTTCTAACCGACAAGCAGCTCTGCGAGATTGCAGATATCTGCTGCCGCATTCGGATTGATCCATTTTCTCTGGCATTGTATCATTTTCTGTGCGCAGGTCTCATCCTGAAGCACGCGGTCAATCTGTGCGAGCATATCCTCCGTCAGCTCCCCGCTTAGACTCATTCCATGAGAACAAAAATAATCCGCATTGTGGCTCTCACACCCCGGAATCGTTGCGGTATGCAGGATGGGGACGTTGCACACGGCTGCCTCCGTGGAAGAAAGTCCCCCCGGCTTCGTGACAAACAGGTTGCTCGCACGCATGTAATCCGCCATGCGGTCCGTGTAGCTCATCACTTGGATTCCTGCCGTTTCCTGCTTCGCCAGCTTCTGGTATAATTCCTGATTGTTTCCGCATATGATGATAAGCTCTGTATCTGCCCGATCTTTGAAATGCTCCGACAGCAGCTCGACCGTCTTTTCAATCTTGCCTCCGCCCATGCTTCCGCCTGCGATAAGGACATACTTCTTGTCCGGCTCAAGTCCGAGCTGCGCCCGCACCGACTTCTTTGGCTCTCCAGACACAAACGCATGGCTTACCGGGATTCCAAGCGGATGAAGCTTCTCCTCCGGCAGTCCTTTTGCGGTAAAACTCTCCGCAAGATCTGCCGCCGGGATCACATAAGCGTCGCATTCCGTCTCCTCGGTAAACGGTATACACACATAGTCTGTTGCAACAAACATGGTCTTTGGCACCGGCAGCCCGTGCTTCTTCATATTGGTCATGATCTCCGCCGGGAAAAGATGCGGCATGATCACAATATCTGCCGGATGTTCGCTTAAATATTCCTCCATAACCGGATTCATCGCCCGGTTGGAAAAGTAGACCGGAGAACGGAACGGCAGCCGCCGGTAAAGATTACCGATCTTATAGATTGCTCCAAACAGATCCGGCACGCGTTGCACCGTGGATATATAGGTGTGATCGATCCCTGAGGAAAGCTTTGTGCTTTTTAAGGTATACGGGTTGAACATCGTTGCCTGATGTCCCCGCTTTAACAGCTCCTCAAGGATTGCTTTTCCTGCCGAATTGTGTCCGCCCCCTGTCCCGCAGGAGAGTATCAATGCATCCATAGTAATTTCACCTTCAGCCTTCCTTTTTCTTCCTCGCTCGCAAACATGCGGATACATACTGCTGCCGTTATAATGACAAAGCCCACGCTAACCGGCATGACACCAAGCCGCGTCAGGATTGTGTACAACGAGCAGAAATATGCCGCCAGTGTCCGGTAATAGTGCGGACTGATACGAAGCACCGTCGAGAAGAAAATAAAGTACGCCGCCAGAATCACTGCCGGCTGCCACAGCGGAAACAGCCCCAGCATAGAGCCGAATGTGACTGCGATCCCTTTTCCGCCTCTGCCCCTATAGAATACCGGGAACACATGACCGACCACCGGCGCTGCGAAAACAAGTGCAAGTCCTGACACCTCCATCTGCATCCCCTGTTGAAGCCGCAGATAGAGCCAGACCGGAAGAAATCCCTTGCCGATGTCGCAGATCAGCGTGAGTACGCCGCACCAGAAGCCGCCGTACACGAATGCGTTCGCCGTTCCCGGATTCTTGTCTTTGCTCTTTTCGATCATTTCTTCTTCCCCAAACAGCTTGGAAAAGATTCTTGCGTAAAGTACACTGCCGGATAAATATCCAAGCAAAACAAATGCTATGGTCTGCATCCTTTTCTCCCTTGTAATTATTTCTAACCTATGCTATCGATCCTCCGATAGCTTTTTGAGGACTTCATTCTTTCCGAGGAGCACTAAGGCATCGCCAGCCCGAAGAATCTCCACCGCGGAAGGATTGATCTCAAGGTCGTGATTGCGTTTTACCGCAATTACATTGATGTGGTACTTGTCCCGGAGGCGCAGTTCTCTTAAATTCCTGCCATCCCACTCCGGCAGCACGGAGACTTCCGCGATGGAATAGTCTGCGGTAAGCTCTACTGCATCCAGGAAGTTTCCAAAGGCAAGAGCCTTCGCAAGATGATCTCCCATCTCACGTTCCGGATATACGATCTCATCCGCACCGACTTTTGTGAGGATTTTCCCCTGCGTATCGTCATACGCTTTTGCGATCACCTTCGGCACGCCCTGCTCTTTTGCCCACATAACACCAAGCACTGCGGCATCAAGACTTTGTCCGATCGCCACGATCGCGCCGTCAAAGTTTCCCAGTCCAAGCTCCCGTACCGCATCCTCATCGGTTATGTCAAGGCAGACTGCACGAGTCACATACTCCGCCACCAGATTTACATTTTTCTCTTCCTTGTCAACTGCCAGTACCATGCAGCCGTTCGCCTCCAGATTACGCGCAACACTTCTTCCGAATCTTCCGAGTCCGATTACAATATATTGCTTTTTCTCCATCTTCATAACAAATCGATGTCCTTCCTATTTTTATCCAATGATCACTTTGCCTTCCGGATACGATAATGCACTGCTGCCCTTGTTGGAATTGAATGCAAGAGCCAGCGTGATTGGTCCGATCCTTCCTAGGTACATTGCAAGCGCAACGATCAGCTTGCCTGCTGTACCAAGCGTTCCTGTCATTCCACGCGATAGTCCGACCGTAGCAATTGCTGAAATCATCTCATACAGCGTATCCAGGAAATCGTATGGCTCTATTGCCAGCAATAATCCAGTCAGGACGAACAGCACTGACAGGCTGAAAATAATGATTGCCACACAGCGCCGGATAATGGTGTCCGTAATCTTCCTGTGCATGATGGACACTTCCTTCTTTCCACGGATGTTTGCAAGCACAGATGCCAGCAGCAATGTGACGGTCACGGTCTTGACACCTCCCGCAGTTCCCGCCGGAGATCCTCCGATGAACATCAGAAGCAGATACAACATACAGCTTGCACTGGTAAATCCGCTCTGGTCGATCGTCGCGAAGCCCGCCGTGCGAAGTGTGACGGACTGGAACATGGATGCCAGCAGCTTCTGCGGAAATGACAGCTTCCCCAGTGTCTGCGGATTATCATATTCCAAGATCAGTGTAAGCAAAGTACCCGCGGCAAGCAGGATCACCGTTACCACGATCACAAGGCGCGCGTGAAAGCTCATCCTGCTCTCGCCGGTTTTCTTCTTGCGGCGTATGCGAAAGCATCGTGCCAGCTCCCAATATACCGGGAAGCCAAGTCCGCCCGCCACAATGAGAAACATGGTCGTAAGATTTATCCAGATATTGTCCCGGTACGCGCAAAGGCTGTTCCCTCCAAGCAGATCAATTCCGGCGTTACAGAATGCGGAAACTGCATGGAACAGCGCATACCAGATGCCTGCAGCACCATATTGCGGAACAAACACGATTGCATACAAAAGCGTCCCGATCAGCTCAATCGAAATGGTGGCACGCACGATGCGAAGCGTCATGCCTACCAGCCCCGACAGCGTATCCAGATTGTATGCATTCTGCATCAGCATTCGGTCGGCAAGTGTGATTCTCTTCTGGAAAGCGACAAGCACAAGTGTTGTGAACGTCACGATTCCAAGTCCTCCCATCTGGATCAGAAGCAGAAGCACGAACTGTCCAAACCAGGAAAACGTTGCTCCGATATTAACCGTGGATAACCCGGTCACACATATTCCGGACACCGACACAAACAGAGCATCCATATACTTTATATGCACGCCCTGCCGCAGGCTGACCGGCAGATATAAAAGCAGTGAGCCAAGCATTGCTCCTAAAAAGAAGCCAAGCATGATCACACGGGTTGTCGTCATCAATTTTCTTTTCATTCATTATCCTTCCGGACACTGCCGCTCTTTTTCCCAGCGTATTTTGTATTTCATGCAGTGCCATCTTAGATTCATATTACGTTTTTCATTATTTAAAGTCAACAAAAAGCACTGGGTGACCAGACCATCCCAGTGCTTGCAGTACTGCGGCATGCCTGGCTTATCCCTCCAGTATGCGCAGAACATTTTAATTCTTATGTGAATCCAAAATCTCTTTTAATGCAGATAGTGTTGCCTTTACGTCCGCTTCGTTCGCATTTTCGCCCATATGCCCGATACGGAGAAGCTTGCCTGCAAATACATCAAAACTTCCTGCTATCATAATATGGTACTTCTCGCGGAAATCATGAAGAATCTCATCCGCGGTAAAACCCTCCGGCACAGAAAAAACGGTCACAGTGTTGGAATAGCCGTTCTTACCGTACAGTTTAAGCCCATATCCTGTCACAGTATCACGGACGAGCTTTGCAAGTCTCGCGTGCCGCTCGTATATCTCCTTATCCGCCTCCACGTTGTCAAGTGCCTGCTTAAGTCCATAGATGTCACTGATCGGCATTGTGTACGGAAACCACTTCTGCTCGTAATAATCCCTGAATACAAGTATATTGGCATAGAAGGAAGCAATCGGGGTTTTCCGGTTCTCCATTGCCGCCATTGCCTTCGGGCTTACCGTAACAAACGTCAGCCCCGGAGGTGCGGATAATGCCTTTTGCGATCCGCCGCAGGCAATATCGATCTGTCCCTTGTCCACATTAAGCGGTTCTCCAAACATCGCGGACACCGAATCCACCACTGTCATAATGCCGTACTCATGGAGCAGGCTGCTAAGCTCCTCGACCGGATTTAATCTGCCGCTCGGCGTATCGCAGTGTACCAGCGTCGCATATTTAAAGTCATGGTTTACTTTAAGATATTCCCTTAGATCATCTACACAGAATGCCTCATCATACGGAGCCTCATAGTAGGTTACCTTGCCGCCATACATGGTCACGAAGTCCGCAAAGCCTTTGCCGTAAATTCCATTGTCCATGACAAGCACCGAGTCTCCCGGCTCTGTCAGCGAAGCACATGCTGCCTCAAGTCCGAGGATTCCTTCGCCATCTAGGATATATGCCTCGTTGGTCGTATGCAGCAAACGGCTGATCTGCCTGCAGGTCTCCTTGTAAAATTCAACAAATTCCTCGTCCAGATCCGGATTTGTGCATTCTAGGCTTCTTGCCATACGGACGTTCTCCCGAACCTGTGTCGGTCCCGGTGTCATCAGCTTGTATTTCATAAGTCCACCCTCTTTAATGATCCGATTCTTATTGATATCTAAGGATCTTCTTTAATGCTAAGATCAAAGGAAGTGCGATCACACCTCCAACAACAACCTGAATGATGTTACCCGGAATAGATGTAACAGGAGCCAGCCAGTTGCCATAGAGGATAACCTCAGCAGCATAGTAACCTGCAACCTTGATCACAAGAGCAACTGCCATGGCAAGTACGATCCAGCCGACCTTTTTGTGCTTCTCGGTGATAAGACCTACAACAAATCCCATCAGACCTACGATCACGAATGTAAATGGCGCCCATGCAGTCCAGCCGCTGGTCAGATCAAACAGCGCCATGCCGATTCCGCCTGCGATTGCTCCGGTCTTTTTGCCAAACAATACTGCTGCAATGAAAAGTGCGGTGTTGCCAAGATGGATCAGACCGCCATTTGCCTGAATCGGAAGTCTTACATTGATAAATGCGGTTGCGATATAGGTAAGTGCAATGCACATTGCCGCAATCGTCATTGATTTGATCTGTGTGCCTGAAATCGCTGTTGTTTCCTGTTTTGTGTTCTCCATATCCTTGTTCTCCTAACCTTATTGTATGTGTTCCTGATCAGTTAGTCGTATCTTAATACTCATCTGGTGTCATTCATATAGCCAATTTGTTTTGTTTTGATAATGCCAGATAAGTGAACAAGTCTATGCTCTCTGCCAATCAGATCTCGAAGTTTCGGAAAATCCCCAGTAGGATATTTCCGTGTCTCAATTACTACAATTATAGCATCCGATTGTCGATTTTGGAAGAAAAATGACAAAAAAATCCTCCATACCTTGCCGGTACAGAGGACTTTTCTTCTATCATAATATTGTTACATCACACGCTCGAATACCGGAATGTATTCAAGCGGTGCTTCTGCGGTGATCCACTGACCTCCTGTAAGCTCCTGCTCCCGGTTGTGGGTGTCAATCCATCTGCCCTGTGGCAGATATACCCGGCGCTCGCGCTGCCCTGCTTCAAGGATCGGTGCAACCAGATATTTTGCTCCGAACATGTACTGATCTTCCAGCTTCCAGCACTCCGCCTCCTGCGGGAACTCATAGAACATGGTTCTCAAAAGCGGTGCTCCCGTCTCGGAAGCCTCACGCATCAATGCTTCCAGATACGGCTTTAACTCCCATCTGCGTTCCAGATTCTTTTTGAGGATTGCAAAGACTTCCTCACCGTAGCTCCACAGCTCGTTGGAGTGCCCGGTAAACAGGTATCCGCCGCCCCACTCAAGGTCTGACAATGGCTCAATGTTGTGCGGTCCACGGTCTCCGTGCATACGCAGGATCGGTGTAAATACCGCATACTCAAACCAGCGGATCAACAGTTCATGGAATGCCGGATCATCGACATCATCGGTCATAAATCCACCGATATCCGTATTCCACCACGGGATTCCCGCAAGTCCCATGTTAAGTCCTGCCGCTACCTGATCGCGCAGGGATTCAAAGGTGCTGTTGATGTCGCCGGACCAGAGCAGCGTGCCGTATTTCTGGCTGCCCGCCCATCCGCAGCGGATCAGATGACAGATATCTTTTTCCTTTCCGTCTGCTTTCAGCCCATCATAGAAGGTCTTTGCCAGCATCTTCGGATACAGGTTGCTGACCTCAAGCCCGGTGCCAAGGTAGTAGCGGTAGTTACTATAATCATACACGCCAAAATCCGGTTCGGAATTGTCCAGCCAGAACATATCGATTCCGAGATCTGCGTAGTTCTTTTTGCACGTTTTCCACAGGTATTCCTGCGCCTTTGGATTCGTCACGTCGATGGAGATGCAGTCTCCCTGATAGTCATACGTCTGCATACTGCCGTGCTCTGTACGGATCAAAAGTCCAAGGTCAAGCAGCTCCTGGAAATGTTCGCTCTTTCTGTCCACGTTCGGCCAGACCGATACCACAACCTTCGTTCCCATCGCATGAAGCTCGTCGCACATCGCCTTCGGATCCGGCCAGTACACCGGATCGAAATGCCAGTCGCCCTGTCTCGTCCAGTGGAAAAAGTCAATAATGATGACATCCAACTTGATTCCGAGCCGCTTGTATTCTCTTGCAACACCAAGCACTTCCTCCTGCGTGCGGTATCTGAGCTTGCACTGCCACAGTCCGAGCAGTCCGTCCGGCAGCATCGGTGCGCGCCCTACAACCTCCGTGTAATTTTGCACAAGCTCCGCCGGCTGGTCTGCCACCGTAATCCAGTAGTCGATCTCCCTGGCTGCCTCTGCTTTCCACTCGGTATAATTCTTGCCGAAGGTTGCGGTGCCAACGCCCGGATGATTCCACAAAAATCCATAGCCAAGGCTGGATACCGCAAAGGGGATCGATACCTGTGAATTGCGCTGTGCAAGCTCTAGCGTACAGCCCTTCAGATCCAGATACGGCTGCTGATACTGTCCCATGCCGAAGAACTGCTCCCCGTCATTGCTCTCAAATCTTACCGTAAGTCCGTAGTGTCCACCGATGATCGGCTCGTAATGCCGTCCCACAAGCTTAAGACAGATGCTCTCCTTCGATACAGAACCGTCATAGTTGCGGTGATATTCCTGCAAAAACTGTTTTCCGTCTTTAAAGAACCTCATCACTCCGCTTGGATTGATCGTTATCTTTAAGCGTCCGTTGGTAATCTGCGCAGTATGCTCTGCCTCGTTGATCTCCACCGCCGCCTGTCTGCCAATCTCCGGCACTTCCTCGCCCAGCGCCCATTTCTCCCCGGTAAACTGTGGGTAGCGTGTGGCGCGCACGCGAAACGCATCTTTTCCCCACGGCTCGATCCGTAAGGTCTCCCCCTGATGGTTCATCTGTAATCCGTTGTCTGTTGTTGTGAATTGCATGCCGTAACCCTCCTTTATGTTTGTTGTGATGATTTGTGTCTGGTTTTCTTCCGTTTGAAAATGCTTTAACAAGTCACGCAGCTTTGGTATCCTTTAAGTGCTTGTATTGCTTAAACACATTTCCTCCATTTTTTGGCATATTATCCTCTTTGAGCATACCTTGCATATAGCTTTTTATGGTATTATAATGCCTATATCAGTTAATTCCTTGAACTGTTTTAGCATATACTAACACAATATTCACATGTAGGAGATTTTATGGAACAATATCCGATTCTCTTGGAAGAACAGATTGCGCATGGGAATGCCATTTTCCCTTGTGCGGTATATCAGATTGATGCAGCCATTGACACTGCCGAGAAAATATACTGTCATTGGCATCATGAACTCGAATTGCTATTTATCTTAGAAGGAAATGCGGTGCTTCAAATTGGCGATCAGTCTCATCCGATCCATTCCGGGGACTTTGCGTGGATTTCCTCCAATGCGGTACACATGGTACTCGGCGAAACAGGCGCACCGTTTCGTTTTATTGCGATCGTTTTTCACCCGGAGCTGATCCAGAGCTTTGGCAACGATGCCGTTCAGGATAAGTATCTGACACCGTTGTTCAAATGGCAGTTTAATCATCCCTGCGTTCTGTCTGCCGCCAGCATATACCAATCCCCGGTCCTTGACATTGTTTCCGCTTATCAGGAAAAGCCTGCCGGATACGAGCTTTTTATCAAGACTCGCCTGCTTGAGATCTGCTCCCTTGTATACGGTCAGGTATGCGAATTTCAGGCAGCGAAGTCCACATCCAAGGACTACCGGACATCCCTCATCAAGGATATGATGCTCTATCTGCAGGTGCAGTACAATGAGACCGTCACCCTGTCACAAATGGCGGAGCATTTTCATATCAGCAAAGGGCACCTATGCCGTTTTTTCAAGGAAATGACAAACATGTCGCCATTCGATTACCTCAACTATTTCCGCGTCAGCAAAAGTGCGCGCCTGCTGCGGGAAACGGATCTTTCCATCAGCACAGTCGCCGGGCAGACCGGTTTTAACAATATCAGCTATTACAACCGGACCTTCCGCAGGTATATGCATATAACGCCGGGCGAATATCGCCGCAGCGTGGGGTGACAATCGAGGATTCCCGGCAATTATCCTATAAAATAGTGCTTTATAATTGCTTCTATCTCGATTGTCCCCAGCGCATTTGTTGAGGTTTCTTCCGTAATGATCAAGTTGTCTCCCAACCAGATATTACTTTTTTCATAGTCCTTTAACCTCTGTACTGTGTGTTTTGCGTAAGTCCTGTCATCCATCATTCCCCGATGTTCCCAATACACAGTGCTTCTGTTTGACAGATTCAAAATCGTAAAATCCGGATAAATAGTCTCGCCATTTTTCAATTTCAGTGGACATTCATACCGATATGGGATTCCATGCTTGTGCAACGCATTGGCGATATTCAATTCTGATTTTGAGCGGACTATTTCTCCCAGATTTGTATGGTATTGCTGCGTGTCTGCTCGAATTTCCTTTCCCACATAATTGAAACCACACCACTGCTTTACATAATCCTCTGATGAGCAGTCAACCGGGTCTATACACTTTTTGATCATTTCGGGATTTGAAGAATATAACTGCTGTATCTGTGAAACAGTATCCTGAGATTTGCTTAGAAAGGTCTCCAGATTCTTGATTTCCTTGCTGATTACCTTGATAACCTTTTCGCTGTAAGCCTTTTGAACATATTTTTTGATCTTACCACTGTCTGACCTTTTAAGATATGTTCCACTTTTGTCTCCCGCGTCCTCTCGTAAGTAGAATTGAACACGATTTTTCGACTGCACAATATGTATCTTCCCCGCAGGCATCCGTTTTAGTTCCTGCTCTTTCTCTGCGTATAGACGTTGCAGCTCTGTAAGGCGTTTTTGCGCATCCTCGTATAAATTGGTTGGACTCAATTTCATTTAACAGGTTCTCCTTTGTAATTATTCTTTGTGTTGGGTTTGGGGGATTGGAAGAATTGCATCGGAATTTATTTATTCTCGTTGCTTCGATGCCGGGTATGAATTGTTTTTGCGGGCCGGGCATCGGAATCGGATTTATTCATCGCTTTCGATGCCGGATATGCGCTGTTTTCGTGGGCTAAGCATCGGAATCGGATTTATTCATCGCTTTCGATGCCAAAAATGAGCTATTTACGCGAGCAAAGCATCGGAATGAACTTTATTTAAACTTTTCGATGCTGAAAATTGTCTAAATGGGAAAAAATCGCATCGGAATAGATTGTAAAAGCGTTTTTCGATGCATAAGCCCAATTTTAAGAAATGAGAAAGCATCGGATATCATTGGAGGAGAAAAATTCGATGCATCCATTCATAAATCACGCTGGGAATAGCTGTAACAAATTGAATTTCACATTCAAACTGGAGATTACGTCACACTATGTATGGGGACTATTTGGATAGCGTGTTTTTATTATATATGAAGCAGACTACTTTTGGCAACGTATTTGTATGAAATCTTTAAAAATGCCTATAAAGACACTCTCAAAATGCACAGCAAAAGCTTCAACAAACACTATCCACAAAACAAACACCAGAAAGCATTAACAAGTGCAAACTGCTAAGCTCCCACAGCCCAAAAGTCCCGCACCACACAAACGTGATACGGGACTTTCTTAATCTTAACACCTTCGATTTGAATACTGTAATGCATCTGAATACTATAGTGCATCGATATGTAATACCTCTACATATAAAGCTGCAACACCAGCAGCAGACACAACAGCCAAGGTAAAATCTCCCCCGGGCAATTAAGCTGCCTTTTCGGAGTTGGACTTACTGTTGACAAGGCTCTTTGTAGAGTTGACCACGATAACAAGTCCGAGTGCGATCAGAAGCACTGCGATGATGAGCTGGAGTCCGTTTGCAATAAATACTGCCCCCCAGGTTGTCTCGCCTGCCGGGATCGTAACTGCTGCTGCATTCTGGATGGCTTTTACCATAGCCATAAAACGCTGTACCAGAGCGGTGAAGGTTACGCAGAACATGATGATAAGTGGCGGGAACAGCATCTTGTTGCTGCGTCCGGTAACCTTTAAGAATACGCAAAGGGTAAGGAGTACCAATGCGCTGAGCAGCTGGTTTGCTGATCCGAACAGAGGCCAGATGTTTGCATAGCCGATCTTGGTCAATACATAGCCGCAAAGCAATGTAACGATTGTTGAGAAGTATGTATTGCAGAGCAGCTTTCTCCAAGGAGCGGCATGCTCCATATCATCTACGCTGAACAGCTCCTGGAAGCTCATACGTCCGATACGGGCAACCGCGTCAAGGCTTGTAAGTGCAAGTGCGGAAACACACATTGTCATAAAGGAAGTTGCAACATATACCGGAACACCGAACATCTCGAAGAAGCCTGCAACACCACGGCTGAAGATCTGGAACGGAGTTCCGACTGCCGCTGTGCCATCGGACGCTGCTGCGGCACCGGCAACGCAAAGTGCGATAACTGCCAGAAGGCTCTCAAGAACCATTGCGCCATATCCGACTTTTAACATATCCTTCTCATTCTCAACGGTCTTAGATGATGTCTCGGAAGAAACCAGACTGTGGAATCCGGATACCGCACCACAGGCAACCGTTACGAAAAGGATCGGGAAAAGATTTCCAAGCTTATCATTTGTAAATCCGGTAAATACCGGGAGGTTCATGGTCGGATGTGCGACAAACAATCCAATTACCGCACCGGCAATCATGCCGCCAAACATAAAGGTGGTCATGTAATCACGCGGCTGCTTTAACAACCACATCGGAAGAACCGCTGCGAAGAAAATGTATACGAACGTGATGTAGCTCCAGGTCTCCTTTGTGAAGGTCAGAGGGAAATTCATTCCAACTACGAAAGAAACAATAATACATGCAAGACCGAATACAACTTCTTTCCAGCCGGAAATGTTGAATTTCTTCTTTGCAAGTCCGAGTACAACTGCACAGGCCATAAACATGATGGAGATCATTCCGGCTGCGCCATTGGTGGTTGCAGATTCGGATAACTGGGTAACACCATCAACAACCTCATATGCATTGAACGTGCCTGCAACCATATCTGCGAATGCCGCGATAACAAGCAGCGTAAATAACCAGCAGAACAATAAGAAAATCTTACGTCCGAACTTACCGATATATTTCTCGATAAGCATTCCGATGGATTTTCCGTCATTCTTTACGGAAGCATACAGTGCGCCAAAGTCTGTGACCGCACCGAAAAATACACCACCGATCAAAATCCAGAGAAGTACCGGAAGCCACCCAAAGGCTGCTGCCTGAATTGCTCCGGTGACAGGTCCTGCTCCTGCAATGGAAGAAAACTGGTGGCAGAAAACTGTCCAGCCGTTTGTCGGTACATAATCCTTTCCATCCTCAAGTCTTACTGCCGGGGTCTTTGCGGTCGGATCGATTCCCCATTTCTTTGCCAGCCAGCGTCCGTAAAACGCATATGCTGCAATCAGTACAACTGCTGCGATCAGTACAATAACTAGTGTGTTCATAAGATATCTCCTCTTTTCTTTTTTTCAGCCAAAAACTACTTATCTCTTCCTGCCAGGCTGTTCCTTCATGTACCGGTAAAATGGCTTAGCGATTTGCAGCCGGAGTCTTTGGGAACAAAGAGTCACTTTGTGACTCTTTGCGCGCCCGTGTGGGCACGCAAGTGCATCTTCAGCTCCACACGGGTCGCATCCCTGCGGAGCATTTTTACTTTATAGGAAAAGGAATTTCCTATAAAGTAAAAAAAGCTTTCGTCCCTGCACATTTCTGTACAAAGACGAAAGCCATTTACTTCCGCGTTACCACTTTGCTTGCCAAAAAAAGATTTTGACCTCTCTCCCGCCACCTGATTCTTACAAACCAGAGAGCGTGCCCTTATAACGGTGGAAACCGGTTCCGACTACTAGGCAGAACATTCAAAACTGTCTTTCATCTGAACAGCTCGCAGGTGAGGGCTTATCCATTCCTTGCTACCGATTCTCATCAATTCGGCTCTCTGTAAGCGGTGCTATGGGAAGTCATTTCCTGTTCTTCGCATTTGACTGTTGAATTGAGTATACAATAGTCTTTTGCTTTTGATTTGTCAACATCATTTTTTAATCAATTTAGTTGATATATTTTAATATTTTTAGTCCCCCACCGGGAAAAACTGCATTGTGTAGCCGCCGGTGAACACCTCGCCTGCCGGCAGCTCATTTGTGTACTTGCGCATGGAAATATCCCCTGTAAAGTCGGCTGCGTCACATCTGCCGTACCACGGCTCGATGCAGAGGAACGGCGCGTTTTTCTTCTCCGGAGACCAGATTGCAAACAGCGGTGTGTCAAACATAACACGGACGATCGGGTTGCCCGCTTCATCCTCAAGACCGACACACCTGGTCTGGCTGCCCTCGACCATGTAGGTGCAGCGATCGAAAAAGTCCTCTGTGATCGTTGCACGGTGATTCTGTAACGGCAGCACAAGATCCTCATTGAGAGACATTCCGGTTACAGCATCATTTCCGTGATGATGGATTTCATCCGCGCCCTCGAAGTAGAGTTTATACCCTGCCTTGGAGCCTTGCAGCGATGTGCCATCCGCGGTCTTTGTCCTGTGCACCGGGCATAAAAATGCCGGATGTGCGCCGATGGAAAAATACATTGTCTCGTCTGCCGGATTCTCGACCTTCCACGTCACACGGACGGTATCCTGCTCAAGCGTGTATCCAACCATAAGCCGGAACGCAAATGGATAGACCTTCATCGTCTCGTCGTTTGAAGAGAAGGAAAACCAGATGGCATTCTCCGTCTGCTCCACAAGAGCAAACTCATTGTCTCTCGCAAAGCCATGCTGCCCCATCGGATACTCCCTGCCCTTCCAGGTGTACTTCTTATCCTTTAGGCTTCCGACAAACGGGAACAGCACCGGGGAGGTTCTTCCCCAGAACTTCGGATTGCCGTACCACATATACTCGCGGTTGTCTGCCCTGGACATAACCGATTTGATCTCGGCACCAAACGTATCGATCTCCACCTTAAGAAATGCATTCTCCAGAAATTTTCTCATAGCTTACCCCTCCATACTTACGAGCTGCACGTTGCAGCGCTGCAATTTTTCCGATGTCATCAGCGACACCTCATCGATAAAAAGATCACGGAATGTCATCGTTCCACCGCCGCGTGTGTCTGTCTCTCCTGCGGCAAGCTCACCTGCAATCCCCACAAAAGCGCTGCACGCCGCCGCACTGCACACGGAGGCTTCCATTCCGAGGAATGCCCCCAGCATAACGGAGGACATACAGCCGCTTCCGGTTATTTTTGCCATCTTCGGATCCCCGTTGTGGCAGAGATAGGTGTCCCTGCCATCTGTGATGATATCCGTCTCCCCGGAGGCTGCAAGGATCACATGATACTGCCTGCAATACTGCTTCATGGCAGCGATATCCAGCGTCTTATCGCCGGAATCCACGCCCGTGACGGTGCCGCGATGCAGCATCAGCGCGCGGATCTCGGAATAATTTCCCCTGATACAGGTCGGGTGGATCTTTTCGATCAGCTCCTGACACTTTTCGCGCCGATAGGTAGAGCCTGATACTCCCACCGGATCGATCACGATGGCATGTCCCAGCTTATCCGCCGTCTTGCCCGCCTTTTCCATCGCCTCATAATCCGCGATCGCGCCGAAATTGCAGACAAGTGCTTTCGTCCCTGCCGTGATCTCCTCCACCTCCATCGGGTGATGCGCCATCGTCGGGGACGCCCCGGCGGCGAGCAGGATATTCGCACAGTCATTCACCGTCACCGCGTTCGTGATGCAGTGGATGATCGGGCGCTGCTCCTGTATTTGATTGTAGATCTCTGTGATCCTGCCGGCTGTAACTTCCATTTTGTGTGCCTTACTCCTCCAAGCTTTCTTTCATTCTACCAAGTAAGCCGGATTTTTTCAAAGGTAAAGTGATGATAATTGCAATGATCGTTCCGCCGCAGGTACTGATCAAAAACGGAACAACAAAGGTAAACAGCGCAGCTGCCTCATTTCCCATGATAAAATATGCTACCGGGTAGGAGAGCATGCCACCGAGGATACCGGTTCCCACAACCTCACCGATATAGGCAAACGGCAGCTTTCTGCCATACTGATAAAGCAGGCCGCCAAGCAGAGCGCCGCACATACTTCCCGGAAATGCCAGCGGGCTTCCGAGTCCCAAAACGTTACGGATGAGGGATGCCACAAATGCCTGTGCAAGTCCCCACCACGGACCTACCGTTACCGCGCAAAGTACATTTACAAGGTGCTGTACCGGTGCGCATTTTGATCCGAATACCGGGAAGGAAAACAGACTTCCGACTACTGCTACTGCTGCCATGATGGCGGTGACTGTCAATTTCTTTACATACGTTTTTTTCAATTTTTTATCCTCTTTTTCCGGAGTCTGCTGCCCCGAAAAAGGCGGATACAACAGCTCCTATTTTTGTTTTACTGCTTCTGCAACCTTTTCTACAATCAGGCAGAGGATGACTGTGAGCACCATATCCGGCAGGGTATTTCCGACCGGAGTATCCACATGCATCAGCACGCGGTAGATTGCAAACCCGGCAAGCCAGACAACCAGATTGCGCCACTGGAATGCGATTTTTGCGGAATCTGCTTTTTTAAGGATGAAGTAATCTGCAATCTGCACCGCGATCATCGGTGCAAAAACAGAGCCGATCAGATACAGGAAGTCCGTGATGTTGTCCATCGGATAAACAATCGCTGCGATGGTTCCGATCACCGTAACAACAATCGCCGCCCATTTCTCCTTGAGCTTTGCGGAAATGGAAACACTCGAAACTCCTGCAGAATAAGCATCCAGAAACGTGGTCGTAACCGTGGAAAATACGATGATGAGAAGTCCCACCACGCCAAGTCCTGTCTTTAACATGATCTGCGCAATGTCGTACTCTCCGGTAAAAATTGCTGCACCCATACCGATCATGTACATAAAAATGCTGACAAGGCTGTAAACCACAACACTGACAAGCGTAGCTGCAAACGGTTTTTCAGCTTCTCTGGTGTAGTCGCTGATGAGCGGCAGCCAGGAAAGCGGCATTGCGACCGCAAGCTCCACGGCAGCGCCGAAGGTCAGGCTTCCATCATCCACGATCGGAGCTGCACTTCCCGCTCCAAAGAAGATGACCTTGAAAAGGATAAGTGACAATACAAAGAGTGCCGTCATCGCGATGGTGTTGAGCTTGCCGAGGTTCGTCAGCCCGACAAGGATCCACACAATGATCAGTGCGCCGATGATCAGCGCCCATACCCAGATTCCGGTATGCAGGATGCCGTCCGCCGCGAGTGCGCCGTCATAGATCATGATCGCCGTCCAGCCCACAAGCTGTAAGACATTCAGCACGGCAAAGAGAAGGCTTCCCTTCTCACCAAAGCTCATTTTTACCGTCTCCATTGCGCTTTTGCGCTCTTTTGCGCCGATCATTCCGGCAGCAAACATCATAAGTCCGCCGATTAAGTGTCCCAGCAGGATTGCTGCCATTGCCTTTGAAAAACCAAGCGGTGCAAAATATGTACCGGTCAGTATCTCGGCGAGGGATACACCCGCGCCAAACCAGATCAGTCCGTTTGAAAAAACGGAGGTTCTTTTCTCATTCATCCTTTGTATTCTCCTTCGATTGCAAATGCGTGGTTCATAGGTCCGCTTCCTTTTCCGAGATCAAGCATGTCGGCGAGTGCTCCGGAAATGTAGTTCTTCGCGTACTGGACGGAAGTTTCCAGATCGCGTCCCTTTGCAAGATTCGATGCGATCGCAGAGGAAAGCGTACAGCCGGTTCCGTGGGTGTTTGGGTTGTCGATCCGCTTGCCGTAAAACCATACGGGAGCTTTTCCCTTCTGGAACAAAAGGTCGTTGGCATCATTTAGCTGATGTCCACCCTTTAGCAGAACCGCACAGCCTAAGGAATTACAAATGATTTCTGCTGCTTTTTCCATGTCTGCTTCTGTCTTTATCTCCATCCCGGAAAGCACTTCCGCCTCCGGAATATTCGGGGTGATAACAGTTGCAAGAGGCAATAATTTTGTTTTCAATGTGCCGATGGCATCCTCGCTTATGAGCCTTGCCCCGCTGGTTGCCACCATGACAGGATCTACCACGATATTCTTTGCGTGATACTCTGTCAGTTTGTCCGCAATCGTCTCGATCAGTTCACTGGATGAGACCATTCCGGTCTTGATTGCATCCGGATGGATATCCGTAAAAATACTATCCAGCTCCTCTGCCAAAAATTTTGGAGTTACCTCCATAATGTCTGTTACGCCGGTCGTATTTTGGGCAGTCAAAGCCGTGACCGCACTCATCGCGTATACGCGGTTTGCGGTCATCGTCTTAATATCTGCCTGAATGCCGGCGCCTCCGCTGGAATCACTTCCGGCGATTGTTAATGCTGTGTACATAGTGTTCTCCTTTGCATTAATTTTGTATAGCGACCTAAGGTGGTGCCCCCGATCTGCCGCTGTGTATATAAAAGCTGCTTTGCAGTTTTATATCGGTTATAAAATTGTCTCTACCTTAGCAAGAAGCGCTCTTGTTCCCGCCTCGATATCCCTGCATGCGAAAATGCCGCTGACAACAGCAACGCCTGCAAGCCTGCTTCCTTTAAGTCCATGCACGTTGTCCGCGTTGATGCCGCCGATCGCGACGACCGGTATCTGCACACTCTCGCAGATCTCGCAAAACAGCGAGAACTCCATCGGCTTTGCGTCCGTCTTGGTGCTGCTTCCGAAAACCGCTCCGCTTCCCAGATAGTCTGCGCCAGCTGCCTCTGCCCTTTTTGCCTGTTCGACGGTCTTTGCAGTCACGCCGATGATCTTGTCCGCTCCGAGCATTTTTCTTGCGTTTTCCAGCTCCATGTCGGACTGTCCGATGTGAACGCCGTCCGCATTTATCCTGGCGGCTAATGCCACGTTGTCATTTATGATCAGCGGGACATGATAGCGGTGGCAAAGCTCTAACAGATTCCTGCCCTCTTTTTCAAACTCATCCTCCGCCAACTGCTTCTCGCGAAGCTGCACAAGTGTCGCGCCGCCCTTTAGCGCTTTTTCGACCTGATCGTACAAGGTCTCCTGCCCCAGCCAGCTTCGGTCGGTGACGGCATATAGCTTTAATTGTTTGCGTTTTATGTTCATTTCGTCTCCTATTTTCCAATAAAATAAAAAATGCAGGAACCCAACAAAAGATTCCTGCACACAAAACACACTTGTGATCCATTATCTCCCTACGTTGGCATTATCCAAATCAGGTTCTGGGTTAAAGCATCCGCTTACTCTCAGCCCGCCTGTGCGAGCACCCCGTTTTATGATTGCATCACTTTCGTGATGGCTATTGTTCTAACAACAGTTCCATTATACACTTCGCGCCGGAAAAGACAAGAGGTATCTTATCCGACTTCTTTTTACAGAACCATGATGAGCGTTCCGGCTCCGATCAGGATACATCCGATCAGGGATTTTGCCGTAAACTGCTCATGCAGGAATACGAACGCGAGTATCAGAGTGATGACAACGCTTAACTTATCGATCGGAACAACCTTTGATGCCTCTCCGACCTGCAGCGCACGGTAATAGCACAGCCATGATGCTCCGGTTGCAAGCCCGGATAATACCAGAAACAGCCAGCTCTTTTTGCTGATCTCTGAAATGCCGCTCTGCGCATTGGTAAGGAATACCATTCCCCATGCCATCACAACTACGACTACTGTACGGATAGCCGTTGCCAGATTGGAATTAACTCCATCGATTCCGACCTTTGCCAGAATCGAAGTAAGTGCTGCAAATACAGCAGACAATAACGCAAATACGAACCACATAATATAACGCCTCCACTTTTCATCTGCGCATAAAAATTCATATATAAAAAGTTCTATAAAAATTTATCCAGTTCCGTTTCCACGACCGGATTTATCTTCACCTTAGGCTTGTCGATCACCTGTCCGCGGGCAACTACCATATCCACATGCCGGAGAGCTTTCAGATCTTCGAGTGGATTTGCTGCCGTGACGATCATATCCGCGCATTTTCCCTTTTCGATCGTTCCGGTGATGTCGCCGATCCCCGCCATCTGTGCCGCTCTCGCGGTTGCCGTATACAGCGCGAATGCGTTGGAAACACCGACGTATTTGTGGAAATAATAAAGCTCCCGCCAGAAATCGTACTGCGTGATCCACGGACAGCCGACATCGTTTCCGAGCACGACCGGAATGTCGTTTGCAAGCGCCTGCTTTGCACACTCGACGATTCCCTCGAATACTACATTGCCGTTAAACTGCTCCACCTCGGTCGCATTCGTGACAGACCGGTCAAACAGGGCATACGGCAGCGCCGGTGAAATGGTCGTACACAAAAATGCGCCATGCTCCTTGAACAGCCGGATCATCTCGTCATCCATCTTGGCTCCGTGTTCGATGGAATCCACGCCGTTTTGCAATGCTACGCGCACGCCCTCCGTGGACTCCACATGTGCCGCGACCTTATAGCCAAGCTCATGCGCTTTTTCACAGACTGCCTTTACCATCTCCGGCGGCATCTTAAGCTCGCCCGGAACGCCCTTTTCCTTGGCATCCATCACGCCGCCCGTGATCATCAGCTTGATGATATCGACCTGTTCCTTTTGGGCTTCTGTCACATGTGCGACTGCTTCCTCGATACTGCCCGCCGCAATCGCGACAGAGCCTGCCATGTGTCCGCCCGGCACAGAGATTCCCTCATTCGCCGCAAGGATTCTCGGTCCAGCCTTCTTTCCTGTCTTGATCTCATCGCGCAGCTTCGTGTCAAACGTTCCGAGTCCTCCGACTGTCCGGATCGTGGTCACGCCGCTTAGCAACTCTGTCTTGGCGAAATCCGCTACCACCTTGTACGCGACCGCTCTTGAAAGTGACGTTCCCATCAGCGTTTTTACGAGCTTTTCATTATCGCGCTGCTTCTTCTGCGGTTTGCCGTTTCCGGCAAGATGAACGTGCATATTGATCAGTCCCGGCATTATGTATCTGCCCTGAAGGTCGATCACCTGATATCCCGCTACGCTTGTCTGATCCGGCACAATGTCCGTGATCCTGTCACCGTCCGTCAGAATGCTGTAACCTTCCCGCACCTGCATATCCCTAGTGCCGTCTAAGATCTTTCCATTTTTGTAGGCATACTTCATAGATTTTCCCCCTCTGTGTCCCAGTCTTGGGAACATGATACAGTCCGGCCGGCTTGCACACGTTCCTTACGCTGTACGAAACTGTATTCATTATACATCATTTTCAGCAAAAAGAAAGCAGGCAATCAAGTCGACTGCCTGCTGTGAGTTCCGCTGTATGCCGCGCCCGGCACGATGCATACCAATGGGCGCTGTGCACGCCACTGGGCGCTGCGCGTGCCACTGGACACTGTGCGTGCCAAAGGGCGCTTCTTGTGTCAATGGGCGCTGCGCGTGCCAAAAGGAACGTCCCTACTTAACAGTGTAGCCCTGGTCGGTGACCGCCTTGGCAAGAACTTCGTCTGCAACCTCCTCGCTTAAGGTTACGACTGCGGTGTTGGTGGTGTGGTCCGGAACTGCCTCCACAACGCCCGGAATTGCTTCGAGGGCTTTCTTTACTCTTGCCTCACAATGTCCACACATCATGCCTTCAATATTCATTGTCTTTACCATTTCTTTGTTCTCCTTCTGCTTGATCTTGATTTTTTTATCTTTTCTCGTGTCATACATCGCAAACAGATTCAGTCTGAGTGCGTTGGTGACTACGCAAAAGCTCGATAAACTCATTGCTGCCGCTGCAAACATCGGATTTAACTTCCAGTGGAAGATCGGATAGTACAGTCCGGCTGCCAGCGGGATTCCGATTACATTGTAGAAAAATGCCCAGAACAGGTTCTCATGGATGTTGCGGAGCGTCGCACGGCTCAAACGTACTGCCGCTGCCACATCGGACAGTCTGCTCTTCATAAGGACTACGTCTGCTGCGTCAATCGCGACATCGGTTCCCGCACCGATCGCGATACCGATGTCCGCTCTGGTCAGTGCCGGGGCATCATTGATACCATCTCCGACCATTGCCACTCTTTCGTACTTCTTCTTGAGGCTTCGGATCACGCTCTCCTTGCCATCCGGAAGCACGCCCGCGATAACCTCATCCACGCCGGCTTCCTTGCCGATGGCTCTGGCGGTGCGCTCATTGTCTCCGGTCAGCATGACAACATGGATTCCCATGTTCTGAAGCTCCTTGACCGCCTGCGCGCTGTCCTCCTTCATCACGTCCGCAACTGCAATGATTCCGGCAAGCACACCATCCTCCGCGAAGAACAGCGGTGTCTTTCCTGCCTCTGCAAGCTGCTCGGACTGCTTCTGCAGTGCCGGATTGCCCTCGGTCTGTGTGAGGATAAATTTCAGATTGCCTCCGGCAAGCCGCTTTCCATTCCATACGGCGGTCAGTCCGTTGCCCGGAAGTGCCTCAAACTCGGATACCTCATCCACCGCAAGCCCGTCTTCCTTTGCCTTACTAAGGATCGCCTTGGCAAGCGGATGTTCACTCTTCTGCTCCAATGCATAGGCAAGCTCCATGAGCTGCTGCCCGCTCCAGCCTTCCGCCGGAAGGATATCGGTCACTCTCGGCTCTCCCGATGTGATCGTACCGGTCTTGTCCAGCGCAACCGCCTGCACCTTGCCTGTCTGTTCCAAGGAAACAGCAGTCTTAAACAGGATACCATTCTTGGCACCCTTGCCGTTGCCGACCATGATCGCAACCGGCGTTGCAAGTCCGAGCGCGCAAGGGCAGCTGATGACCAGCACGGAGATTCCTCTCGCAAGCGCAAATCCAAAGGTCTGTCCTGCGAGCAGCCAGCCGATGATCGTCACAACCGCGATCGTGATTACCGCAGGCACGAACACGCCGGAAACGGTATCCGCGATCTTTGCGATTGGCGCTTTGGTTGCCGCCGCATCACTTACCATCCTGATGATCTGGGATAAGGTAGTGTCTTCCCCGACTCTTGTTGCCTCACAGCGGATAAAGCCGGACTGGTTTATCGTTGCGGCGGAGACAAGATCTCCCGCATCCTTGTCCACCGGAAGGCTCTCTCCCGTCAATGCCGCCTCGTTGACCGCACTGTGACCGTCCACGATGATACCATCCACGGGTATATTCTCACCCGGACGTACCACAAAAATGTCACCCTTTTTCACCTGCGCGATCGGAACGACCACCTCCGCGCCATCCTTTAGCACGGTCGCGTTTTTCGGTGCCAGCTTCATAAGCCCCTTCAATGCATCCGTGGTCTTGCCCTTGGAATGTGCCTCAAGCATCTTGCCGACCGTGATCAGCGTAAGGATCATGGCTGCCGATTCAAAGTAAAACTCATGCATGTACTCCATGACCTTGTCCATATCCCCGGCAAGCTGCGCCCCCGTCATCGCAAACAGCGCATAGGTGCTGTACACAAACGATGCGGCAGAACCGAGCGCCACCAGCGTATCCATATTCGGTGCGCCGTGGATCAGCCCCTTAAAGCCGCTTATGAAGAACTTCTGGTTGATCACCATGATGATGCCTGCCAGCAGAAGCTGCAGCAAGCCCATCGCAATGTGATTGCCTTCAAAGAATCCCGGCAGAGGCCAGTTCCACATCATATGTCCCATTGAAAAATACATGAGGACGAGAAGGAACCCCACGGAGGTATATAACCGCCGCTTTAAGACCGGAGTTTCATGGTCTTTTAACATCTCCTCCTGCGCGGAATAGTCGGCCGCCCTGCTCTCGGAATGTGCTTCCTCTCCACTCTGCTTCGGGCTTGCGCCGTATCCTGCTGCCTCGACCGCAGCGATAATCTCAGCATTTCCGGCAGTACCCTCTACGCCCATCGAGTTCGTCAGCAGGCTGACGGAGCATGCCGTAACACCCGGCACCTTGGAAACTGCCTTTTCAACCCGGTTGCTGCATGCTGCGCAGCTCATACCGGTTACCACAAACTGTTTCATAGCTCTATATGTCCTTTTCTTTTATTTCATAAGCTTTTTCACGACTTCCACAAGCTCATCTACCACTTCATCCTTGCCATCGCGGATATCCTCAACCACACAGGAATGGATATGCTGTGCCAGCAACTCTTTGTTGAATGCGTTTAAGGCTGCCTGGATCGCACCGACCTGTGTTAAGATATCCACACAGTAGCGGTCATCCTCCACCATTCCCTTGATCCCGCGCACCTGTCCCTCAATCCGGTTCAGACGGGTAAGCAGGCTCTTGTATTCCTTGCTGTCATGGTCGCGGTGCTTCATCTTCCCGGTGTCATTCCCGCAGCAGCACCCGGCATGTCCGGTCATGTCACAACAGTTCTCCGGCATATCGTCCTCTGCCGGGCGTATCTCGTCTATACGATTTTCTTCCATATCATTCCCCTTTCCCTGATATACCATTTATGTTCAACAGATCACTCCCGCAATCTGACTCCCCTATGATCACAGTATACACATATTGCTTATAATTACTATCTGTATACCTCTTGGGGGTATGCTCAATATATACCCCGTGTGGGTATATTGTCAAGAGGATATCTGACTGTTTTTTCTCAACTATAAAGATTAGGGTATCAAAAGGTGGTTCAAAACTTAATGACTGGTAAATTGCCTAAAGCTGAACCTTTTTTGTGACTTTGGGAGAAAATTAGTAAATCTTAATCTGCCTGTCAATGCATAGTGTTTTGCTGCCATGGACGGCAGCAAAAGTCTTAACGCCCCATGGACGGGGCGTTTAAGGCGTACACGTCCCTCTGATATAACCTAACTCAGGCAGACTTAGATTTTCTTATTTTCGGACATCGGAGCAAAACAAGGTTCAGCTTTAGGTAATTTGCCAATCAAAAAACGTAAAACACCTTTTGACCCCCTAATCCTATAAAGCAAAAAAGAATGGCATGAAGCTCACACCATTCTTTTTCGTATAATATTATGTTGTCCGGTCAGACTTACTTCGTAAGCTCCTCGATGCGCTCCTTCACCTGTCTGGTCTTTTCTGCCTCTGCGGTATAGAACTTTTCAAATACCGGATATGCCTTGTTTAAATATTCCAGTTCCTTGTCCGTATCTTTCAGCGCCCGGTAGCACTTTGCAATGTTAAATGCCGGCTCTGCCATTGACAGGTCATTGTTTTTCTCTCCGATCTCAAAAGCTTCCTGCGAGCAGCTTAGTGCCTGCTCTTTCCTGCCCCAGTCCAGATACATAACTGCCATGTTGTTTAAGACTCTGCCCTTTTCCAGTGCAAACTCCGCATGGGCGCCCAAAAGCTCCATCGCTGTTTTATGGTTCTTCTCGGCTTCCTCGAACCGCTTCAGCTTGCCCTGTGCCATTGCCAGATCCTCGCAGCCCATAGCATAGTTGATATGATCCTTGCCAAAGTAATAGCCTGCATACTCGATGGCATTGGCAATGCACTCGGCTGCCTCCTCCATCCTGCCGATCTGGTAGCAGTAGGTTCCCTTGTAGAAATTGTAATACCAGCTATGCAGGACGTTGTCCTTCTTCATATAGACTTCCATCTGCCGCAGGCACTCGGCACCTTCGTCCACACGCTTCGTGCCGTTGCACATTGCAAGCTGGGAGCCCCAAAGCAGGAACAATTCATCTCTGTATTTCTTCTTATCATGCTCGGCGGCTTTTATTCCCTTTTCATTCCATGAGAAGGATTCGTCCAGTCTTACCTGAAGTCCTGTCAGAAGTCCGAGCAGATAACAGCGGTTGACTTCCTCCGCCTTGCACTCGCTCTCCTTCTCCTTTTGAAGAAGCACCTCTGCCTTCTTGATCTCTCCGGCATCCAGCATTACGCTCGCTGTCACATTGACCAGCCTGTGGTATGCCACCTCGCTGACGGTTCTGCACTTGTCCTGTTTTTCTATCTCTTTTTCCAGCAGTGCGATATCGGGAGCTAAAATATCCGAGCAGATCTGGTATCCGCGAATGCGGACCTCGTCCGGGATCTGCTTTGCGTTCTGCACCATCTCCTTGATCTGTCTCACACGGTTCGGGGCTAAAGAGAAGTTCCTCTTTACGATCTCCGCTGCCAGTACCACAAGCGGAATCCATTCATCCGCCACATCAAACGATACCTTAAACAGCACATCCATCACCAGCTCGGAGCTTCGGATGAAATCGGCATTCTCCGATTCAAGCATTCTATCCCGGCACTCCGGCTCCGCAAGGTTGCCATACTCCGCCGACCAGCGGGATTCGATCTCCCGATAGAGCTGATACACCTCCGCGCCGGATACCGGCTTGTCCAGAATACTCTCCGCGATAACCGGGTGCATGGACACCGCCTGCTCATTCATTTCCAGCCAGCCCTGTCCGCCTAACGTCTGCACAAAGTCCGCAGAATTGTCCATCATATATCCCATGTACATGTTCAAAAAACCGACCGGATATTTTCGATACGGAAGCACCGCCACGATCCGCAGGAACTCTTTCTGGTTCTCCTTCAGACCGTATTTGGAATAGAGCTGCGCGTATATCCTGCGAAGTCCCAGCCACTTTTCTTCTTCCTTGTTCAGCACCGGTTCGTCCTGCGTGCCAAGCTTGCCGATCAGTTCATCCAAAGACCAGCCCATAGAACCCGCGAACTGTCCGAGCAGCCGGAGCGTCAGCGTATGGCGGTAGATTGGATTGTTCAGTAGCGCCTCCAACCGGAGCAGCTCCTCCTTCTCCAGAATGAACTTGTAGTTGTCACGGAACACCAGATTGCAGGATTTTAAATCAAGTTCGTTGATCTTATAAGTCTCGAATCCCTCGATCGAAGCCAGCCGCGAGGTTGCGAAAATGTTGGCGGAAAGCTCATCGAGTACCTTTAAGTACGGATCTTCCTCCGTTGTCTTGCTGATGTTATCGATCAGGATCAGCACCTTGTTGTGGGCGCAGTATCTTTTCAGCTCGCCCATAACCTCCTGAAAGCTCTCCTCAAATGAGCCCGTCTGCCTGCTGGCAAATGCTCTTAACAGACTTTCCGCGAAGTCGTTCTCGTACTGGATCACGCACACATATTCCACGACGTTGTTCTTGACACAATATTGTAAGAACTGTCGCAACAGCTCGGTCTTTCCGGTTCCACCGATGCCACTTAACACATAATGTCCGCCCTTTTTCATCATCTCGCGCAGGGCAAACTGCTCGCTCTCCCTGCCCCAGAAATGATCCGCCGGCAGTGCCTTGCTGCAGATCTCGCAGCTCTCCGTCGTCAGGAAGGTGATCTTGCGCTTGCCGATTGATTGGTGCGACTTTTCCCATAATGTCTTGATCCCGTAGTCCGGATTGCTTCTTAGCGCCTGCATCCTTACGCTGTTCATGCTATCGCCCGTCAGCGCGTGCAGCGCCAGAAATGTAAGGAACCAGCCCGCGACAAATTCTTCATCGCCCTTTTCCAAAATCTCCTGCGTCTGCGTCCACTTCAGGTTCTCCCTAAAGTATGCCCGGATGTCCTCCCCGAAGGAAGTATCCTCATTGGCGAACTTATCCAGAAGTGCCTTCAGCTTAACGATAAAAACCTTGTAGGAGAATTGGTGGTTTACCAGAAAAACACCGAAAAGACCGATCTGTCGCAGAATGACCTCCTCCGAGATCATTCCGGTCAGCTCCTCCATATACTCGTCATACACCGTCAGTTGGCTGCTTCTGTTGCAGATCTCTGAGGTATGCCGGTTACGGCTTCCGGTATTCTTCCAGATCATCTTGCCGTATTTGCCGCCTGTAAACTCCGGCAGCAGCGTGTCCCTCCAGAACTTGCTTAATGTGATTCCCTTTTTTTGTTCGTTGCCGATAATGCCTGTCGAATAGATGGGATAATCCCGAATCATAAGAAAATTATATAGATTCCGTAATGTTAAATTGTCCTTTTGCATCTTACTCTCACTGTCATCCCTTGTTAATTTGTATTCCTTTATATAAAAATTTACATGATTCTTTCAAAAATCTCAACTCTACTACTCCGAAATCCGCTTTTTGTACACGATTTCACTCTTTTTGTACACCATTTTGATACAAATTTGTATATCTGCGCCGAAAAAAATCCCCCGACAGGGTGGCATGGCGTGCCACCCCGATGGGGGATTTTGCTTTAAGTTGCAAATATTCTATTCGATTAATAGTGGAGGCGGGACAAGTCGCCTTTATAAGAACCAATCTTGACACCGTCAAAGTCATATAGCACATAGCGTCCTGTTCCTACTTGCACTCTAATGGAGCGATAGGTTTCCGTCACATCTGGAGAAAATCCTGTACCTTCCTCGTACTCTGCCGGAACGAGCACCTTTCCTGTCTCTCCGGAGAGCACACCAAGTTTACCATTCTGTATAAACTCAACCAACTCCACCTCGTATCCGCCAGACGTTGTCGTACTTCTATTCTTAACGTTTCCCGCTTTTCCAAACTTGAAAACATATTTTCCCTTGGTATTCATAAGAGCCTGTGATCCATTCTTTTTCTCAAGGAGTATAAGCCCTGATGTAATACGCTCTACCCGATATACCTTCGGAAGATTTTTGATTACCTTGCCCTTTTCATTGATCAGGCTGTACTTGCCGCTTTTTCCAACCAAGGCTACTCCATCGATAAAATCCCCTGCGTAATCATATTTCTTTGCGTTGATCAGGACTTTTCCCTTATCACTGATGTATCCTTCCTTGTAGTCATTCTTTGTACTTCCGATCTTCTTGCCGGACCAGTTATAAATGATATATTTTTTCCCATCCCATTCCCATATCGTATCGCCATGTAATTCGTATGGATTGTCCTTCTTGTAGTTTAATATCTTCTTTCCCTTCAAATTATAAACTGCGTACTTGCTACTATATTCAAAAGGGACGTATGAGCGAAGAATAAATCCCTTTTCGCCCGCTTTGTCCATGGTAACTCTTCTGTCCCCATCTTTTTTGAAGGCCTTGTCCTTGAGGATAACCTTTCCGGTCTTATCCACAACTTCATATTTCTGCTCCTCTGTTGGCCTCGTCTTTATTTCGCAATAGAAATATCCATTATCAAGTCTGCGAATGGACTCATAACTTGTCTTGTTCAGTCTGTTTCCGTTCTTGTCGATAAGTATATCTTCCCACAGGAGTTCGGCATTCCGTATCATCACAACGGCGGTTCCATCCTTAAACATCCCGCCTTTTGCCGGCAATGTTGAGTCCTCAAACGAAATTACCTTTTCACCCTTTGTATTGATATAGAAGCCTTCCTCTTCCGTCTGTACCGCGCAAAGCCCTTCCGAAAAATCCCCGACTGACTCATAGATTGGCTCGATGACTATATTGCCCTTGTCATCCTGAAAGCCCCATTTTCCAATCGTATACACTCCGTCTTTTCCTGTTTCTCCCTGTCCTGCGGAAACGAGGAACGGATGCAGCTTTACTTCCTTCGCCTTTGCCTCCACAGAGCCGGTCATAAGCATCGCGCCAAATACCAGCAGAAATGCGAACGCCAAAAGGCATTTTTTCATTGTACTTTTTACTTGTTTCATTGAACTAATCTCCTTTTTATTTTTATTTTATTCTGTTTTATCAAAGACTTTTGCGGGACAATACGGTTGTATAGGAGCCAAGCTTGGAACCGTCAAAATCATACGTCACATAATGTCCGGTACTATCCTTCATGCTGGCATAGCGGTAAGAATCCGTCGGAGCTATAAAAGCATCGGTATCTGCCGCATACGCCGCCGGAATAATTATCTTTCCCGTCTTTCCGGAAAGCATACCTCGTTTACCATCCTGTATAAAATCTACGATTTCCTCATATTCCCCGTTGCTGGCGTAAGTATATTCGATAAAGGAACCCGCTTCCCCAAACTCGAAAACATATTTTCCCTTTGTGTTCATAAGTGCCTGTGAGCCATCCATTCTCGCGAGGAGTATAAGCCCGGACGCAATACGCTGTACAAAAAATGCATCCGGAAGTTCTTTGATGACCTTGCCTTTTTTGTTGATCAGACAGTACCTGCCATAGGATTGAACCAAAGCTACGCCATCGATAAAATCTTCCGTATAATCATAGTTGTCTGCGTTGATCAGAACCTTTCCTTTTTCACTGATATAGCCTTCCCTATAAGCATTCTTTGAGCTTCCGATCTTCTTGCCGGACCAGTTATAGATCTCGTATTTTTTCCCTGTCCATTTCCACAGAGTATTCCCATGTACTGCAAGGTAGTTGTCCTTCGAGCTTTTTAATATCTTTTTCCCCTTGATGTTATAAGCGATATATGCACCGCTTGCATCCTGAAGCACAAATCCCTTTTTATTCAACGCGATCTTGGTTTTTCCTTCCAGATCCTTTGCCTTGATGATGACCTTACCGGTCTTGTCCAGAAAATCTGTCTGAGACTGTCCTGTTCCGCTGCTTGCGGTTTTGCACTCAAAGAATCCGTTGTCAAGCCTGCTAATGGACTCATAACTTGTCTTGTTCAGCTTTTTCCCGGTCTTATCAATGAGGATCTGTTCATACGCATATTCATTTTTCCAGATCTGCACAACGGCAGTTCCGTCCTTAAACATTCCGCCTATTGCCGGTTTGTATGAGTCCTTGAAGGTAATCACCTTTTCGCCCTCTGTATTGATATAGAACCCTGCTTTTTCCGTCTGTACCGCGCAAAGTCCCTCCGAGAAGTCGCCTGCCGAATCATATTTAGCCTTAATGACGACCTTGCCGTTATCATCCTTAAAGCCCCACTTTGCAAGCTCTACCCATCCGCCACTCGTCGTATATTGCATCGTTCCGGTCGTCTCGAAAAATGCATGCAGGGTAGTGCTTTTTGCCTCTGCTGTCGCGGGATCTGTCATAAGAACAATCGTAAGCATTAGGATAAAGGCAAAAAAGCAAAGGCATTTTCTCATTGTGCTTTTTACTTGTTTCATTGAACGAATCTCCTTTTCCTGTCACTTTATTTGCTTTTCTTGACGGTAACTGTCCTTCCAAAGGTGCTTGTCCCATAAGATTTGAGATTACTATAAGTAGACAAGTATTTCTTTTTGCAATAGATGGTTATATCGCCGCCACCATTCGACTGCGGCTCTGCAAATGAAGGACACTTGCCTTTCATCTTGATCTTCTGGATCGCCGATGCATCAAAAAAGGCATACTCGCCGACTCTCTTGACCTTGGCTCCAAGGGTGAGTGTCTTTAAAAATCGCGAATTGACAAACGCATACTCCTGAATCGCGATCGTTTTCGCATTCACTGTATAGGAGGTACTCTTCTTTGCCGGCGGATAGGCAACAAGCCTCGTCAGCTTCGCGTTATACAGTACACCGTCGACCGCTTGAAAATGGGTATTGCCCGGAGCAACCTCATACGATTTCAGCTCATAGATGCCGGAGCTTATCCTCTTGCAGGCATTGATCCAGCCTTCGATCTTCTTGCAGTTCTTTGGAATCGTAATCTTCTCAAGAGCTAATGCGCCGGAAAAAGCCCCAAGATTGAGCGTCTTAAGGTTTTCCGGAAGCTTGACGCTTTTCAGGCTGTAACAATTATAAAATAGCAGATCATCGATTTCTGTGACATTATCCGGCAATTCAATCGTTTTAAGTCTTGTGCAATGTGCAAATGCCATAGTTCCGATAGACTTCACATTCTTTCCAAAATAGATTTCTTCCAAATAAGAATCATTTGAAAAAGCAAAGCCCCCGATAGATGTAACGCTGTCTGCCACCGTAATGCTTTTAAGACTCAAGCTATGCTCAAACGCTGAATTCCCAATAGTTGTCACGCCTTCATTGATGACAACATTCTCAATCGATCCAAACCCATTCTCATTAAATGGCGATTTATCATCATACGTGTAATCGTACATCGGTCCGGTTCCGGATATTGTAAGCGTACAGGTGCTGCGGTTCAGCTCCCAGTATACATTCTCACCGCATTGCCCGGTTTCCGCCAAGCGACCTTCAATACCGAATGCATAGGTCTCGTCAGCATTTGCTGCCCCAAACAAGATCAAGCATACCAATAGAAACAGGCATTTTGACAGCTTCTTCAGGATCGTTTCCTTCATCCTGCTTTCCTCCTCAAGTCTCTTCCTTGTCTGATTTTATTCATAATACAGGCTGGCTGTCGCCTGATCCTCGAAATACTGGCAAGAAACGTATTTCTTGCCTACCTTCTTCTGGGCAACCACATATACATAATAGTAGTCATACTTTTGCAGCGATTTTTTATCCAGCTTGGTCATTGTATAAGAGGTTTTGGTTGTGGTCGCGATCTTCTTATAGGATGGATAGCTGCCCTTGCCGGCGTAAATAACATATCGGTCCGCGCCATTTACCTTACCGATTTTGATCGTAATGCCCTTCTTTGCAGATTTCGTCAGCTTCACATCCGTTTTCGGTGCAGTGTATACCCATGCAGACCATGCGCCATACGTCTCATTTCCGGCTGTGGTAAAGGAATAAGCGCGGACACGGATCTTTACGAAATTGCTTTTTTTCAGTGCTTCGTCCGTGATATGAATCGTTGAGTATTTGGAGTTTGCAGTGGCAATTTTTTTATCACTCTTCTTGTAAGCAGTCCAAACCTCTGCCTGAAATCCTGCGGCACAATCGTTCCTGTCAACGCTCACCGCGATGTCGCCGTTGTCTTTGTTGTAATCGGTTACGGATACGCCGGTCGCTTTTGTCGGTGTAACTGAGGCGTTAACCTCGTCGAAGTAACTTGTTTGTGCCGCATAGTTTGCATTCTCTCTTACTGCATAAACAGCGATATTATATGTGGCGTTCTTGTCCAGCCCTGTCAGCTTCAGGCTGTTTTTGCCGTGCACCATCTTGTCCTGCACTTTTCCCGTAGCCACCTGCGTGTACTTCACATAGTATGCATTTGCTCCCTGTGCCGGATCCCATTTTAGGGAAATACTTGTTTCCGTTGATTTGGTTTTTCGAAGATTCGATACCGAACCATTCGTCTTCGTGACCACCTCCAGTGGATCTGAATACTCACTATAAACAACATAATATTGTCCAGTTACTGCATCTCGCTCTTGTATATAGGCGCGCACACGCACATAGTAGGTGGATCCGGCACTCAGCCCGCTGGCATAGTTTCCAGCCGGATTATGTGCTGCCATGTCGCTTTGTACTACCCAGTTTACCCCGTCCGTGCTGACTGATATTTCATAGGCAGCCAAAGGATATAGCACTGGGTCGAATGTAAATCGGACCTCCCCCGTCTGAGCATCTACCTGCTTTAAGCCTGTCACCTTTCCCAGATTTGTAGCTGCGGAGGCATTTGTTGTAAATGCAGATAGCATGATCAGAAAAGCAAATGCGCCGAGCAGATACTTTACCTTTTTTAATAGATTCATTTTCTTGTTCTCCTTCCAAATTTCTAGGCAGTTGTTGCTGCCTAACTCCATAATTAGAATTTACATGGTTCATTTTGCATTTTCAACGGCACCGGAGCGATCCGGGGTTTTTGTACATCAGTTCGCGGTTTTTGTACATGGGGAGGAGAGGAGAAGGCAAAAAAATCCCCACGAAGAGTTATTCGTGGGGGGTGATATATCTACTGCATATCCATCTTTTGTAGTTGTTTTATTTGAGGCATACATTAAATCTCCGTTTTCAACTGATTGAAAGCCTCCTCAACAGAAACAGAATCATTACATTTAGCCTGTGTCAGACCATTCTGCATCATCGTATCAAATTCTGCTTTTGTTAATGTATCTCTTGTAATAAGTTTATCGGGGATATCCAGTGAAAAAGGCACTCCATCCCTCATAATGACCTGCCGGTATGTCATATCAATAAATACAGATACCGGAATACCAAGTCTTTCCAGAATTGCTTCTGCCTGTTCTTTTATATTCGGCTGAATGCGTGCTGTAACATTTGCTGTTTTTGCTGCCATAATATACACCTCCTGTTTGCTTTAGTGTACCACGTTGTATTGCTTTTTACAACACATATTATCCTTGCTCATGCAATAACAGAAATTAGTCAAAAAGCCCCACGAAATGTTATTCGTGGGGTTACTTTGTGCGATATTTAAATTCGCTTTGCAATCTCGATCGCAATATATAATTTGTCCATGTTGTGGTTGGCATCCGCAAGTCCGGAGACATCGTAAACAGCCTGATCCAAGACATCCCCTGTCACGAGGAAATCGTACAGATCCCACCCGTAAAAATCGCATACCGCCTGAACGCCTGCAAGCTCCATCTCGACCGCGATGCAGCCCTCCGCCTTTCTCGCTGCAAGTTTTGCCTGAGTTTCCCGGTATATTGCATCGGTTGTCCAGACTTTTCCCTGTACGTTTGGCAATTTTAATTCATCGAAAATCGCCTTTACGGTTTTGGCGTTTTTTATTGTTATGTAGTCAGCAGGCGCAGCGTAATTGTAGCTTAATCCCTCCTCCCGATAGCTCTCGGTCGGAATGACAAACTTCCCACTTGTCGCGCTGCTGTCAAGCGATCCGGCTGATCCAAACATAATAAACTTTTCTGCTCCGGTAAGCCAGTTTACGTCTATCACATCGCCGCCCGCCAGCGCAGAGCCGATATGGCTTAGGTAGCTTGCAATCTGCATTCCGTCGATGTCGAAGACGTACACGGGCGTTGTGCCATTGCAACAGTGGATGCTCCCGACCTCTTCGTGCCGGTACGTCTTACACATGTACTCAAATATCTGTTCCGAAAATACGATGATGCATTTTTCGCAAAGGTGTTTCTGTTCCCCGTAGAAATCTTCCGGTCCGAACAGTGGCTCGGTGTTGTCAAATGCGGATGTTATCATTGGATGTCTCCTTTATCTTCTTCCTTCCCATTCTGCCATAAATTCGTCAAGGAAGTTCTCCATAATGCGTTGTCTATCACGGTTGGTTTGTTAGTGTCTTCTTCCATTACGGTGACGCTCCGATTATATTGTTTATTCTCGAATACACAGATTGACATTCAAAAATTATTATTGTACTATTTTTATAGAAGAAATGAGTTTTTTGCCAAGTAAAGTCTTATGACTCCAAAAGGGTGCTCGTTTCTTTTTTATTTTTTCACTAAATCGGCACTTGTAAAGCAGGTGTTTATAAGCATCGATCTAGTATTTTCATACAGCATCTATTCTTCTATGTTCAAGTATTTTTCTACAATCTGCATAGTTTCTTCGATACTTCTGCTCTCATCCTTCAAAAGTACATGAAACCCGGAATTGAGAAACATATCATAGTTTTCCTGCGAATTTACTCTAGATAGGCACTCTCGGAAATTAGCTATTGCCGCGTCCGGATTCTTTTCTTTCAGCAAAAGCTGATAGAGAAACTGTTTCTCTTTATCCGGTCTGTCAAAAAATCTTGACACCGAAATATGAGGATCTGCCAGCATAATCATTACATGATCTATATCCGATATCTTTTTAAGTGTCTCCAAAGAAATATTGGTGTCAACGAATATCTTTTTATCTGTTGTTTTTACAAGATCCTCTAGAATTCTTAATTCAAGGATCTCACATTCTTTGGCAGTCCCGGCAACCCAGCTTGCGTACTCATCCGGTGTTCTTCTTATAAATTCCGCCCAATCTGTCATGGTTGCCGTATACCCAAGATTTGGGAACTCATCATAGTTCAAACCATCCATCAATGCTTCATGGTAATTTTCTTCACACACAATTCCATCATATTTTTGCGCAAGTGCCTTCACCATTGTGGATTTTCCGGCATAGGCTGTCCCATTAAAAAAATAAACATTATTGAATTTCATACTAATATTCTCCGTATTCACGCATGGAAATAATTGTCTAACTTTTTGTATTGTTTCCCTATGCATAAGCTGCAAAAGTAGCACCATGCCGGGAATTTATTCTCAAAATATCATATAAATATAGTTTATTATCATTTGCATGTCTTATAACCATTCTACCCTTAAAGATATTGTATCCCACTAGTTCACCCGCATTGTCGTATTTAGGAATAGCAAGTCTAGTATCATAACGATACCATCCATACTTTGCTTTACTATTTATTATACCGCTTTCAGTTATAGAGTTATTATCTTATACTCCAAAGAATACAGTCAATTTTCTTAATGCTCGATATTCCTCTATAATCAGGCAATACACGATCAAATTCACTAATACACTCTTTCCCCTTTTCTGTTTCCAAAAAAACGGCATACCACTTTTCCATATCAGCATAAATTGAAATTGCATTGTTCAATTTTTCTTCCTTCGTTGTACCTACTAGCTGCACGTTCAGATTTTGAACAACATAGCGATCCCATATCGGCTTTTCCGGAAATATTGTTGCAAGCATTTTACTTGAAAAAGACGGCTCGATGTTTCCAGTACATTCATAGAGATATGTAATTATATTTTCAAAGGTCGGCTTACTATTTTTAACGTTCTCAAAATACTCATAATAAGATTTTCTCCAACTTTCATTCCTTCTTACTATATAAAAGCCGTTGAAAATTCGCTGAAAATCAATATCAACTGCGACATTGGTAACATGCACTTGTTGCATAATATATTGGTATTTATCGAGTCCCATACTTGATGCCAAGCGTTCCTGAAATACTTTACTTACATCAAAATTCATATCCATAACTTTTTTCCTCTAAGTTTCTTTGCGATTGGCTCTGCTCTTTCGCCATGCTCCTGTACTCATACAAAAATTTTCTGTTACGGATTTTGGAACCATTTTCCTTATCCTTTGCACACCCATGCCGGCAACGAAGCACTCGCTTGTTTTGTTATTAAAATTGTAGCAAGCAAATCAGATCACTACAAAAGCCAAATAGGATGATTCAAAATAAGTAGCAACATAATCAGTCGGACATCTCTATAATTCTAATAAATAATACTTCTTACCAGCACAGTTCATCCAACAGATATTGTATTTTCCGCTTAAAGAAAGCTTATCGTCTTTTTTTCCCGTAGGTTTCTTTATTTCCCCCTGAACTAGCTCCCCACCTCTAAAATAAGCATATATTCCATCCTGCTTGCTTCCCGAATAAAAGTTCTTATCTTGCACAAGAGTTAAGCAATATGTACTATCAAATCCAGCCTCTTTCAGTTCTTCCATAAACTTAATGTCCTTTACAAAAGAAAACATCTCCTCCGGATACTGCCCATTAAGAGGGTATTTTAACTCTATCGCATATTTCTCATGCTCGCTATAAATCACAATATCAATCTCATGTTTTACCGTCCCCATTATATCGAAAAACTTTGTATTTCTTTCAAATTGCACTTTATAACCAGATAGCTTTGTCCGTAGAAAAATACCCATTTCATGTTGCAGACTAAATTCGTTATATACTTCAATTTCACCCGTAGCCACCAATGCCATAAATTTCTTTATCAGTTGTTCCAAATTCATCCTTTTTCCTCCCCAAAAAAGATTGAGGTGCAACTATTCGCGGGCACCAAATTTCTAACGATACAATCCCGCTAAACCGTATAAAATCGAGCTTTCTTCCCCAACAAACTAAAAAACTTCCGCTCTCGCTCCGTTCTCTGGAACAACTGCGTCTCTAAACTCAAGCATCGCCTATTGGCTCGCCTTCGTCAAGAGCACGCATGTCTCCACATGCACTGTCATCCCGAACTGGTCCACCCCGCGGATCTTCTGTATCTCATACCCGCCATCGCACAGTATCCGCAGGTCGCGGGCGAGGGTTGCCGAGTCGCAGCTTACATAGACGATACGCTCCGGCTGCATCTTAAGCATCGTGTCCAGACAGTCAGTGTCGCAGCCCTTGCGTGGCGGATCTACCACGATGACATCCGGATGGCGCATCTCAGAGGCGGCATCCTGCTTTTCGTAGAATGCCGGAAGCACTTCCTCGGCTTTTCCGACAAAGAACTCCGCATTATCAATGCCGTTTCTTGCCGCGTTAGCCTTGGCATCCTCGATTGCCTGCGGAATGATCTCCACACCGCAGACCTTCTTGGCGCTTCCCGCCAAAAAGAGCGAGATTGTTCCGATACCGCAGTACAGATCCCACACGGTCTCCTGCCCTGTGAGTCCGGCATATTCCAGTGCGAGGCTGTACAGCTTTTCGGTCTGCACCGGATTTACCTGATAGAAGGAGAGCGGGGAAATGCTAAATGTCAGTGCTTTTCCCGTAAACGGATACCCCTCTGCCTGCATATCACGCACATGGATTGTGTCCGAGATCGTGTCACTGCCCCAGATCGTGTGTATCTCTTTTCCCATGATGACGTTGGTCTTTTCGCGGTTGAGGCTGATAGAAATGCTGGTCATGTTCTCGATCTTCGTCAGCTTCTCCAAGAGCTTGTCCTGCTGTGGAAGGCTGGTCTTGTCGGTGTTTACGATCAGGCATACCATGATCTCCTTGCTGGTAAAGCCCTTCCGGATCAGCACATGGCGCACAAGCCCTTTTCCGGTTGTCTCATCATACGCCGGAATGCGGTTCTCCTTCATGTATGCCAGGACTGCCTCCAGAATCTCTTTATTCTCGGCTGCCCCCAGCGCGCAGTCCGTGTTTGCAATGATGGAGTGTGTCCTGCCCGCATAGAAGCCGGTGACCGGATTGCCCTCCTTGTCCGTGCCGACCGGATACTGTGCCTTGTTGCGGTAATGCCACGGCTCCTCCATCCCTACGATCGGCTCCATGCGCGCATCTACATATTGCGCCTCAAAGCCGCCCAGACGGATGAGGTTGTTGCGGATCTTGTTCTCCTTGAACTCTAGCTGCTTTTCATAGCGCAGCGCCTGCAGCTGGCAGCCACCGCACTGTCTGTAAAAATCGCACTCCGGCTCGGTGCGGTAAACGGATGCCTTTACCAACTTCTCCAGCCTTGCATACGCATAGTGCTTTTTTGCCTTCATGATCTTTACTTCCGCAATGTCTCCGATCACCGTATCCTTCACAAAAAGCGTAAAGCCATCGACCTTTCCGATGCCCTCGCCCTCATTGCTCATATCCTCGATCTCGACTGTCAGATGATCATTCTTCTGAAATTCCATAGTTCTTCCTTCCAATATATAAAGTGAAAAAAGTGGAAAAGGAACTGACACCTCTTCCACTCTTCCTACCGGTATATGTTTTAGTCGCTGGTGCGGCGGATGTTCGTCTCAAGGAGGCGGTTAAAGCCCTGCCACTCCGTGCTCTTGTCCGGGACATTTGCCAGAAGCTCCTTGAAGGTCTCCATCTTCGCGTCGATGTTGTCCGCGAAGCTGAGGGCAAGTGCCTCGACCAGTGCCGGCTTCTTCGGTGAACCGTACTCCAGCTCTCCGTGATGAGCAAGAATGCAATGCTTTAACTCGTTGCCAAGCACGACCGGGAATCCATCGATCTTACGGATCTCCTCGCCAACCCACTCTGCTCCGATCATGATATGTCCGAGAAGCTGTCCCTCATCGGTGTAATCATTCTCCGGGAACACAGACAGTTCGCGCAGCTTACCTACATCATGGAAGATTGCGGCGGTAATCAGCAGGTCGCGGTTTAAAAACGGATAATTCGTTGAAAAATAGTCACAGTTCTTCGCAACGCTTAAGGTATGCTCCAAAAGTCCTCCGACAAAGCCGTGATGTACGCTCTTTGCCGCAGAGTGGAACTTAAAGCGTGCTGCAAAATCCTTATCGTCAAAGAAGTTATGTAGCAAAGTGCTAAGATACGGATTCTTGACCGTTCCGATCATTCCCATAAGCTCTGCATACATTCCGTCGATGTCCTTGCTGCTGACCGGCAGATAATCCTTCGGATCATACTCGCCCTCTCCCACCTTGCGCAGACGCTTGATGGAAAGCTGTAAATTGCCCTGAAAGCTTGTGATGTCTCCGGTCACTGCAACATAATCGAGCGAATCAAATTCCTCGATCCCGACAGAGCCCGGATCCCAGATCTTGGCATCGATGGTGCCTGTCTTGTCCTGTAAGATAACATTGTCGTATGGTTTGCCGGATTTGGTCAGCGCCGACTGCTTATATTTACACAGATAAACCTCGCTGATGCGTTCTCCTTCACGCAGTGATTCAATATACTTCATAATTCCTCCATCTATTGCAACGTGCCAACCGTCACTTCACATGTGATCGTTGCGTAATCACTGGCACCCTTGCGTTTTATTTCTATGTCCACGATATTTCCCGGCGTAAGTTCAAGTAAAGCGCCCGAATACGCCACATCCGAGCTTACCTTCTGCCCATTGATGCTGGTGATCACATCCCCGCTCTGAATGCCCGCATTCATTGCCGGAGAGTCCATGACAACCTCCTTGACGTATACCCCCTTCGGGATACCGTAGGTTCCCTCAATCTTGCTGGTGACCGTCGATACCTTCATGCCCAGATACGGAATGTCCTCGCCTGCACACAGCTTCCCGATCACTGGTAAAAGCTCCTGCGCACAGATTGCAGTAAGTGTGTTTTCCGCCCTTGAGGCACTATAATCCTGCATCACGATCCCGATGATCTCACCATCCACGTTGATCAGGACTCCGCTTCCGTCCTTATCTGCCACAATATCGGTCGTATATACCGTATAGTTGCTGTCCTCCACGCTTATCGTATTGTTGGTGGAGGTAATATTTCCTGTCAGGATCGAGTAATTCGTCCCAAGCGGACTTCCGAGCGCGATCGCGATCATGCCGCCGTGTACCATCATCGCATTGCTGATGGTTGCCACCGTCTTTGGCTCACCGACATCCGCTTTTAAGACAGAAAGGATCGCAAGACCTGTGTTCTTGTCCTCCTTCTTAAGCGTTGCATCACAGACTGCATCATCCCAGAAGGTCACACTGATCCTGGATGCATTCTTTATCACTTTACGCTCTGTGAGGATCAGATATTCCGAATCATTCTCCATAATGATCACGCCGGATCCCGAATCCTCCGCCTCATAGGAATTGTTGAAAAGATCCTTATCGCTTCTGACACTTGTGATGGTCACAACAGACGCATTGGCAGTTATTCCGATCCCGTACAGCTCCTCCTGCAGCTTCTGGTATGCATCGAGCGTCAGCACCACATCCGAAGTCGTTGTCTCATCCACGCCTGCCGGATCCTTCTCCGTTTTTTCATCTGCCGGTTCGCTGTCCGGCTCTTCGCCGGTATCCACAGAGTCACCTGTCTCCGTAGAAAGCACCTCCGTCTCGTCCGAAGCGGTCTCGCTCTCCGTGTCCGGAATCGGAGTCTGCGAATCATCCTCCGTGTCCTTTGTCTCCGCCAGAGTGGTCTCACTCTGCTGTGATTCCTTCGCATACAGCCCTTCTGTGTACGCATGCAGACGCGGAAGCAAAAGAGCAAAGACCAGACAAGCCATTCCCGCAAACACGATGCCGCACAATGCAGAAACAAGCAGGCGCACAAACGCCTTTTTCTTGCTGATCGGCTTTTCTTTTATTTTTTCCCGGACAAATGACTGGTTCTTCTGTAACTGATTATCTTCCATTTATAACCCTCATCCTAATCTGTCATACATGCAACTTTTTGTGCAAAAGTCCAACAAATTATATTATATGCGCAAATATCGCCTCTTGCAACTTTTTTTAGTTTGCTTACCGCACCGGATAGGTTATAATAGAAGCCAAAAGAGCCTTGTCAGATTCAAAAGGAGAGCACCATGAATCAGAAAGTATTACGAACCTTGGAATATAATAAAATTTTGGAGCTTCTGGCAGCCTACGCATCCTGCGAGGATACGCAAAAGCGCTGCCTGTCCCTTGCTCCGATCACCGATATTGATAAGATCAACGACTTGCAGCGGACGACGGCAGACGCGCTCAGCCGTCTCTACAAGAGCAGCGGTATCTCTTTTGCGGGCATCCACAATATCAATGCCTCTTTAAAGCGGCTGGATATCGGCGGCTCGCTCAACACCGCCGAGCTGCTTCGCATCTGTTCACTTCTCGAAGTGGCAAAGCGCGCCAAAGCCTTCGGCAGAGCTGCCCGCGAGGACGAGGCTGCGGACTCGCTCACTCCTTTGTTTGAGCAGATCGAACCATTATCACCGCTCCATGAGGAGATCCGCCGCTGTATTCTCGGTGAGGATGAGATCGCAGATGATGCAAGCCCGGCGCTGTTTAAGATCCGCAAGTCCATCCACGGGATGAATGACCGTATCCATGCGCAGTTGACCTCACTTATGAACAATACTACGACCAGAAGCTATCTGCAGGATGCCGTTGTCACCATGCGCGACGGAAGATATTGTCTCCCTGTAAAGGCAGAGGCAAAGACCTCCATCCCCGGAATGGTTCACGACCAGTCCTCCTCCGGCTCCACACTTTTTATCGAGCCTATGGCGGTCGTCAACCTCAACAATGAGCTTCGCGAGCTGTACCTAAAGGAGCAGGAGGAGATCAATGCGATCCTTGCGGAGCTTTCCAATCAGGTAGCCGGATATGAGATGGCGCTGCGGCAGGATTTCGAGGTTCTCGCCGAGCTGGATTTTATCTTTGCCAAGGCAAACCTTGCCAAAAGCTATGACGGGGTCGCTCCAGCCTTTAACGATCACGGATATATCCGTATCCGGAAAGGCCGCCACCCGCTCCTCGATTCTAAGAAGGTCGTTCCGATTGATGTTGAGATCGGTGGCAGCTACAAACAGCTTATCGTAACCGGGCCAAATACCGGCGGTAAGACCGTTTCCTTAAAGACGGTCGGGCTGCTCTCCCTGATGGGACAGTCCGGGCTTCATATCCCTGCCGGGGATCGCTCGGAGCTTGCTGTTTTTGAGGAGATTTTTGCGGATATCGGTGATGAGCAGAGTATTGAGCAAAGCCTCAGTACCTTCTCCTCCCACATGACCAACATCATCCGGATCTTAGATAAGGCAAACGATCGGAGTCTTGTCCTGTTCGATGAGCTTTGCGCCGGAACCGATCCGACCGAGGGCGCAGCGCTTGCCATCTCCATTTTGCATAAGCTGAACCAGTATGGCTCCATCGTCATGGCGACCACCCATTACAGCGAGCTTAAGGTATATGCACTTACCTCAGACGGTGTGGAAAATGCCTGCTGTGAGTTTGATGTGGAGACCTTAAGCCCTACCTACCGTCTCCTGATCGGTATCCCCGGCAAGAGTAATGCGTTCGCAATCTCTGCCCGGCTTGGACTTCCGGACAACATCATCGATGATGCGCGCGACCACATCGGTCAGAAGGATGCAGAGTTCGAGGATCTGTTGGCAAGCCTTGAGAGTAACCGTCAGACCATCGAGAAGGAACAGCTTGAAATCAACCAGTATAAGGCTGAGATTGAGAACCTGAAGAAGAAGTTAGAAGAAAAGCATGAACGCCTCGACCAGAGCAAGGATAAGATTCTTCGCGATGCCAATGAGGAGGCTTACCGCATCTTAAAAGAAGCAAAAGACCTCGCGGACGAGACGATCCGCAACTTCAACAAATATGGACAGGGTTCCGCTCCGATGAGCCAGATGGAGAAGGAACGCACCAGAGTTCGCGATAAAATGTCCGAGAAGGAAAAACGTCTCTCCGGCATCAAGAAGCAGGAGACACAGAACCATCCGGTTCCTAAGAATCTGCGCATCGGCGATACCGTAAAGGTGCTTTCCATGAACCTCAAGGGAACCGTTCACACCCTGCCGAATGCTAAGGGAGATCTCTATGTGCAGATGGGTATTCTACGATCACTCGTCAACATCAAGGATCTCATCGTCATCGATGAGGATGCACTCTCCCCATCGAAAAAGTATGGCGGCAGTGCCGGAAGCAAGCTCAAGATGAGCAAATCCGCTTCCGTCCCTACGGAGATCAATCTGATCGGGCTGAATACCGACGAGGCGATCGCGCGGCTTGACAAATATCTGGATGATGCTTACATTGCACATATACCGACCGTGCGGATCGTTCACGGAAAGGGAACCGGCGCACTGCGCACCGCTGTCCACAATCATTTAAAGCGTTTAAAATACGTCAAGAGCTTCCAGCTTGCCGAGTTCGGCGAGGGGGATGCCGGCGTTACGATCGCAAAGTTTGAGTAAAAAGGAGGAGTTATGGTAGCAAAGCAGAAAATACTTATCGTAGATGATGACAACAATATCGCAGAACTGATCTCTCTCTACCTGACCAAGGAATGTTACGATACCCGTATCGTCAACGATGGTGAGGAAGCGCTGATCGCGTTTGAACAATACAATCCCAATCTTATCCTTTTAGACCTAATGCTTCCGGGAATCGATGGCTATCAGGTCTGCCGGGAGGTTCGCGCCAAGGCGAACGTTCCGATCATTATGCTCTCCGCCAAGGGTGAGATCTTTGATAAGGTGCTCGGACTTGAACTGGGTGCTGATGATTACATACTCAAGCCTTTTGATTCCAAGGAGCTTGTTGCCCGCGTGAAGGCGGTGCTCCGCCGCTACCAGCCGATTGGCAGGCCTGAGCCATCCGTCGTGGAGATCAAGTGTGTCGAGTATCCGGGGCTTACCGTCAACCTTTCCAACTACTCCGTCATCTATCAGGGACATCCGGTGGATATGCCGCCAAAGGAGCTGGAGCTTCTGTATTTTCTAGCATCCTCACCGAATCAGGTATTTACGCGCGAACAGCTTTTGGATAATATCTGGGGCTATGAATACATTGGAGATACGCGAACCGTCGATGTCCATGTAAAACGTCTCCGTGAGAAGATTGGCGGAACAGATTCATGGCAGCTTTCAACCGTGTGGGGCATCGGTTATAAATTCGAGGTCAAGGAATAGCGCATGAAACGAAGGCTCTACCTTAAGCTGCTTCTCAGCTACATCCTGTTTTTTGCCTTTTCCCTTTTGATCGTCAACACGTTTACCCACAAACAGACAGTCCGCTATCTGGAAAAGACAGAGGCAGCACGGCTCTACCGTGAAGCAAACATGATATCCGTCAATTATGCGACCAACTATTACCGGAATGCCAATTCACTGTCAAGCATACAGACCGAGCTGGAGACGCTTTCCTCCTATTTATCGGCAGATATCTGGATGGTAAGCTCCGGAGGCATCCTGCTTCTTGATTCCTCCGATTCTACCGTTGCCCAGAATGTTGTAAGCGGTGACATTACGCTCCCGCTGCAATTCATCGAGGGCTTTGACATCGGTGATTTTGGCAACAAATACTACAAAATCGGAACATTTTATGACAGCTACCCGGAGAATATGCTGACCGTATTTGCTCCCATAACCATCGGATTTGAGCAGCGCGGTTATATCCTGATCCATGAAAAAGTGTCGCAGATCACTGACAATTCCAATGGATTTATCAACCTGACGTTCTCCACCATTGGGCTTGTTTTTCTAAGTTCCTTTCTCATCCTGCTTATCTTCACATTTGTGATCTATATGCCAATCAGCAAGATTACAAAGACCGCAGATCATTACGCAAAAGGTGAATTTAACGAGGTGATACAGGTACATTCCAATGATGAGATCGGTCATCTGGCGGACACGCTTAACTTCATGGCAAAAGAGCTTGGTGCACATGAGGAGGATCAGCGTAAGTTCGTTTCCAACGTTTCACACGATTTCCGCTCACCGCTCACTTCCATCAAAGGCTATGTAGAGGCGATGATCGACGGAACAATCCCGGTCGAAATGCAGGACAAATACTTAAATATCATCCTGTCCGAGACCGAGCGCTTAAACAAGCTGACACAGAGCCTTCTGGATCTCAACCGGTTCGGTCAGCATGGCATGATGCTTGACATGGCAGATTTCGACATCAACAATCTGATCCGTTCCACCCTGCTTGCATTCGAGGGACGATGCAATGAAAAGGGAATCGTCTTTGATCTGGTGCTGACCGGGGATGAGCTTTTAGTCCGCGCCGATATGAGCAAGATTCAGCAGGTGCTTCACAACCTGATCGACAATGCGGTCAAGTTCTCACATCACAACTCGTCAATCACGATTGAGACGCGCATCAAGAATGAAAAAGTCCTCGTTTCAATCAAGGATTCCGGAATTGGTATTCCGGCAGATAGTGTCAAAAAGATATGGGATCGTTTTTATAAGACAGATCTCTCCAGAGGTAAAGATAAGAAGGGTACAGGTCTTGGGCTCTCCATCGTAAAGGAGATCATCCAGGCACATCAGGAAAATATCAATGTGATCAGTACCGAGGGGGTCGGAACGGAGTTCATCTTCACGCTTCCGCTCTCCCCAAAGGATAGCAACTAAAAAACATCCGCCTGCCGGAAATACTGTAAGGTACCGGTCGGGCGGATGTTTTTATAATACTATGATTTGTTCTAGAAGCGGAATTTTCCGGTCTGCTCCTTAAGCATTACGCTAAGGCTTCCTAATGCTGCCGTCTCTTCCTTGCATTTATCAATACTTCCGGTAAGGGAATTCATGGTAGCACTTGTCTCCTGTGTAGAAGCGGCGTTCTCCTCCGCAATTGCAGACAGCTGCTCGATCACACTGCTCACATCAACATTCAGGCTGCTGATTCGTCCGGTCTGCTCAAAAATATTCTTAGAGGCATTTGATACATCGTTGATTTCATCCTGCAGGCTTGTAAACGACTTCTTGGTGTCATCCAGCTTATTGTGCTGGACGGTTGAAGCGTTATTCAGCTCACCCATCTTCTGAACGCTGTCTGTAGAGTTTGTCATAAGCTCTACTGCGATTGCATCAATCTCAGATGCCCTCTTTGCAGAATCCTCTGCAAGCTTGCGGATCTCCTCCGCGACAACCGCAAATCCTCGTCCGGAATCTCCGGCTCTGGCAGCCTCGATGCTCGCATTCAAAGACAACAGGTTCGTCTGGCTTGCGATATCCTGGATCAACGCTACCGCTTCCTTGATCTTCTCTGACGAATGATTGGTCATGGTGGTCTGCTCCATGACAGCCTTGATGTTACCGGTCGTCTTGTCGTTGATCTCTGTCAGCTCGGCGAGCATTGCTGCAGACTGTGCCGCGAGCTCATTCATCTTCTTAATGGACTCTTCCAATGCACTAACAGCATTATTGTTAGTCTCAATTGCCGTACCGATATTCATGACATGCTCGCCCGCAGAAGTCGTTTCCTGCGCCTGTGAAGTACTTCCAAGAGCAATCTCTTCCACGGCTGTATTTACATTCGTAATGCTCTCGATAATTCCACCGAATTCCTTCTCAAATGCCTGATTGCTGACTGCAAGCTGTTCGCCCTGATTCTGGATTACTGAAATAATCGTACCCAGCTGTTTATGTAAATTGCCGATTGCGCGGCTGATCAGACCGATCTCATCCTTACGGAGATTCAGCTTCGCCTGCTTTTCATTCTCTGTAAAATCAAGCCCTGCTACCTTATTGACAATCTGGGTAAGCTCTGTAAGCGGCTTAACCATTTTTCCAATGACGATCACTCCGATGATGAGCTCGATAATAAATACCGCAACCGCACTTCCGACCGCGTTTACTGCCATCTGATTGACCGGAGCAAACGCATCACTCTCATCCGCTGTGATAACAAGAATAAAGCTGGATGCCGTGTCCACATAAAATGCGGCATATTTATTGGTTCCCTTAAATTCATATGTAACACATGCCGGCTCATCCTTGATACCATTCTTTAAATCCTGCACGATACCTGTGACGACCGCATTCTCAACCGGCTTCCCGATCTTGTCCGCAGTCGGATGATACAGCATGGTTCCGCCTGCCGATACCAGATACAGGTAGCTGGTATCCATTCCATGGATCTGCACCGCTGCGAACGTATCCTTTAATTCATCAACGCTTGCTGAAATATCCGATCCCTCCAGCTGGATTGTCTTTTCCAGAAGTTGTCCGTATGCTTTTGCCTCTGACAGCATATAGCTCTGTGTCACAGAGCTTATGTTCTCCCTTGTCTTTGGAATTGAAAACATAAGACTGCTGCCGGTAATACAGATCATTGCCACCGCCAAAAGTATCAGGATCTTCGTCCTCATAGAATTCTTGCGCTTTACCTTATCACTCATGATATCCCTCCTAAAGCATTTTCTTATGCGTAGTGCCAAACGCTTATGCGCAGTGTCATCTCAAAAAGCTTCGCTTTTTTCGCTTATTATATCACATTATCGGCTGATTTTCCATTTTTTGAAGCAGTTTTGTACACTTTTTGTATTATTTGTCATTACCGGTTTCATTTGCCCCAGCCATTACCGCTCCGCTTCTTTCCACAGATAGTCGTTCGGATCGTAAATAGCAGGTGAGGTCTTTGCATTTGCATACCTTTTGGCGCGCACTATGTCATCTTCTGTAAAAATTCCCTCCCACAGCGGAAGTATAAAAGTATAGCCATCCGAGGTTACAGCTCTAAAATACATGCTCACGGTATCTCCTTCCACAGCCGGGCATGTAAACTGCATCGTGTGCGTACCGCCCATTCCGGAGACAGATATCTCCTGCTGCTCCTCCTTCATCTGCGCTTCGGAAGAGGCTTCCATACCGTCCTGTGCGGCATTTTCGTTTCCAGTCACTGCTTCTTCCGGTGTCTCCGTCTGTAAAGAGTCCTCTCCCTGCGTCTGTTCCTGCTGTCCATCCATTGCCTCTTCCGGAAGCTCATCCGTTGCAGCAGCCGGTATCTGGGCTTCCTCTGCTGTCTCTTCCCCCGTCAGCTCCTGTGCTGTCTCCGCAGAACCGTTTTCCCCGGCTTCTTCCTCCGTATTATCTGCTGCGGTATCCGTTGATGATTCCTCTCCGGCAAGGCTCTCCGGCATTCCTCCGCTGTCCCGGAGCAGATCATAATCATATACCGTTGTTCCGTTTACCTCTGTGACAAGGGAAAATTCGGTAAATGAAAATACACCATGCCCGTCCAGCTCATAGCTTGCGTCACCGCTAAACTCCCATGTTCCGTTCTTATAGGAATCCTGCGTCTGCGCCAGCGCCCCGGAAAGTGTCGCGGCAAGCTGTGTCGGAAATCCGACATAGTTGTGAAGCACCTCCGTGTTCCGCTTCTCTCCGTTTGTAAAGAGAACCGTGACATTGCCGTCATAATTATTCTTGAGGGAGAGCGTTGCACTTCCCTTGTAGGCAAGCCCCTGCAGCTCCAGATCATACGCCCTCGTACCAAAATAGATGGCGGTCTGTGTTGCCTCCGTATACTCCTTTGGCAGGATCGTGATGGCAACGTCATAGGTATCTGCCCTTAGGTCAATTCCGGTCACCTGGATCGTATAATCCTCGATCAGGCTGGATTCCTCCTCCAGCGTTGCCTCGATATTTGCCTCCATGTCATTGAGGTTGGACTGGATCATCGCGGTGGAGTCCTGCAGATAGGACAACTGGGATGTGACCTCGTTCAGCTTTGACTGTACCTGTCCGGTCTTTCTTATGGATAAAACAAGAAGAGAGATTGCCGCACCGCACAGTACAAGCAATAGTCCTCTTACAATCCTTTTTGCTAGTTCATTCATACGATTTGACAATCTCTCCTCTGAAATTCACAATATCAATCTATGATATTTATTCCTCCGGCATAACGATCGCAATGTGGACATCATCCAGCTGCTTCTTGTCTACGGTCGCCGGTGCTCCCATCATAACGTCCATTGCGTTCTTGTTCATCGGGAACGGAATGATCTCACGGATGCTTTCCTCTCCGCAGATCAGCATGATCATACGGTCAACTCCCGGAGCGATTCCTGCATGTGGCGGTGCTCCGTAGCAGAATGCATTGTACATTGCCGGGAACTTTGCCTTAACATCATCCTCGCCAAGACCAACCAGCTCAAATGCCTTGATCATGATCTCCGGATCATGGTTGCGGACAGCACCGGAAGAAAGCTCTACACCGTTACATACGAGGTCATACTGGTATGCAAGGATGGAAAGCGGGTCCTGATTGCAAAGTGCATCCATGCCGCCCTGTGGCATAGAGAATGGGTTGTGGCAGAACTCCAGCTCACCGGACTCCTCTCCGATCTCATACATCGGGAAATCAACGATCCAGCAGAACTCATAGGTATTCTGCTTCATATGCTTTTCGCTTGCCGCTCCGAGCAACTTGCGAAGCACTCCGGCGGTCTTTTGCGCTGCGAGCAGCTTGCCTGCGGTCAGTCCTACAAAATCGCCCGGCTTTAATCCAAGGGCTTCGATAACAGCCTCCTTGCGCTCCTGAAGGAACTTTGAAATTCCTCCAACAAGCTCGCCGTTCTCATCCAGCTTGAACCAGTATGCCTTGTTTGCGGTTGCGACCTCAACGTCTGCACAGATCTTGTCGATCACCTTTCTGGTTGCGGTAAATCCATCAACAACGATTGCTTTTACGACATTGCCCTCAAACGGTCCGAAGCCACAGTCAGCCATAACGTCGGTTGCATCGGTAAGCACAAGATCAATTCGAAGATCCGGCTTGTCGCTTCCGTACTTGTCCATTGCCTCAAGATATGGGATGCGGACAAACGGAGCCTTGGATGCGTTGGTGTATACACCATACGTTTCAAATACAGGTGGAAGTACCTCCTCAATAACGGAGAATACATCCTCCTGGGAAGCAAATGCCATCTCCATATCAAGCTGGTAGAACTCTCCCGGTGAACGGTCTGCTCTTGCATCCTCATCACGGAAGCACGGAGCGATCTGGAAGTAACGGTCAAAGCCGGAAGCCATCAAAATCTGCTTAAACTGCTGCGGTGCCTGTGGAAGTGCGTAGAACTTGCCCGGATGATTTCTTGCCGGTACAAGGTAATCTCTTGCGCCCTCCGGTGAGGAACAGGTCAGGATCGGGGTGGTGATCTCCATAAATCCAAGATCTGTCATCTTGCTTCTAAGCTCTGCAACAATCTTGCTTCTGAGCACGATCTTGCTCTTTACCGCCGGATTTCTAAGATCCAGGTAACGGTATTTCAGACGGGTATTCTCGTCAGCGTCCTTGGACTGGTTGATTTCAAACGGAAGTGCGTTGTAGCTGCACTTGCTTAAGATCTCGATCTTCTCCGGTACGACCTCGATCTCGCCGGTCGGAAGATCTGCATTCTTGCTGGAACGCTCTCTTACGGTTCCGGTTACGGAGATCGTGCTCTCCTTGTTGATTCCGTCAATGATCGCCATCATGTCCTCTGTCTCGATAACGATCTGCGTAGTTCCGTAAAAATCCCTTAAGATCAGAAATCCGAGATTCTTACTTACTTTCCGAATATTCTCAAACCATCCGACAAGTGTAACCTGCTTTCCCGCATCGCTAAGGCGAAGCTCATTACAGTTATGTGTTCTCGACTGTGTCATCTTGTTTTCTCCTCTTTTATCTTTTCTATTGCAAAAAGTCTGTCGCATGTGTAAAGAGTTGTCCCCTTACCGCATGTCTGACTTAATTGTTGAAAAATTCAACGAACTCCTCATAGCCCTGTGCCTGAAGCTGTTCCTTCTGGAACTTCTTGTTCTTGTTCATGCGGACTACCAGTACGGTCTGTCCGTTCGCTCTGGCTTCGCCTGCCTGCTTCATGACATCCACAAGCTTGTCTGCCGGATACTTCTTCTCCACAAGGTATGCGATCTTCTTTGGCTTCTCCGGGATCTGGAACCCGCTCTCCATCAGAAGCAGTACGATACGCTCAAATCCGATGGAAAATCCACATGCCGGCACATCGCTGCCGGTAAATTTGCCGACCATCTTGTCGTATCGTCCGCCGCCGCCGCAGGCTGCGCCCAGCTCCGGCATTGCGATCTCAAAAATAGTTCCGGTATAATAGCTCATTCCGCGCACAAGCGTCGGATCAAATACCAGCTCAAACTCCGCTGCCTTCGTTGCATTGACTGCTGCTGCGATCTCCTTTAAGCTGTCTGCAACCTCCGCTTCGAGATATTCGCCAAGCTTCTCTGTCAGGATGTCAACACCCTCGGCAACATCCTTCTTATCTGCCAGCAGTGCAAACAGATCCAGATATTTCTGGATAGATTCCTGCGCAAAGCCGTTCTCCGCAAGCTCTGCCGCAACGCCGTCGGTTCCGATCTTGTCCATCTTGTCAAGTGTGATGAACACGCTGTCATAATCCGCCTCATCAAAACCGCTGTATGCAGCCATCGCCTTTAAAATACGGCGCTCATTGATGCGGATCTCAAAATTCTTAAATCCGAGACGGCCGATCGTTGTCGTGGTCGCAGTGATCAGTTCAATCTCTGCAAGGTTGCTCGGCTCGCCAAGGATGTCGATATCGCACTGGGTAAACTGACGGTAACGGCCTCTCTGTGGTCTGTCAGCTCTCCATACATTGCCGATCTGAAGTGCCTTAAACGGGCTTGGCAGATCGTTTGCATTGTTGGAATAAAAGCGGGTAAGCGGAACGGTAAGGTCATAACGCATACCAAAATCAACCACATCCGCCTCTTCCTTTGCCTGCTCCAAATTGAGCTTCTCGCCTCTCTTTAACACCTTAAAGATCAGCTTCTCATTCTCTCCACCCTGCTTGTTGGAAAGATTTGCGATATTCTCCATGCAAGGTGTCTCGATCGGGGTAAACCCGAAGCTTCTATATGTCTCCTTGATCACGCTTGTCACATAATCGCGGATTTCCATTTCTGCCGGTAAAATATCCTTCATGCCGTTTACCGGTTTTTTGCTTAATGCCATTGTCATTCCTCCTGTACTCATCCATTGTATTTTCCGAGGTTTCAGTTGTCAATCCTAAATATGGGTTAATCCATACACGTCTTGCACTTGCTGTATCCGTCTGCAAGCAGCTCGTCCAAGGACTTATCCGTTGTCTTTACATTGTCACTTGAAGCATCCGCATATCTGCACTCTGCCAGATGGATCTTCTTCGTGGACGTATTGATCACATAGGAGACCGCTGACGCATTATCCGCGCCTGTGGTGTTCTCGCTCGTCACAGTCTGTGCGCTCTGCCCGATGCCAAGCGTATCGGAGATCTTCGCCCAGTTCTTGCTGATGATAAATCCGACTGCGATTATCACGATCAGGATGGTAAGAATCGTAGAGAGCGTGTTCCTGCTCTTTGATTTCTTACGGCTCGTTTTCTTCTTACCTACACTGTTTAAGGACTTGGTGTAGGAGATTCCGGTTCCCGGAAGCGATGCCCTTACCCGCGCGCCGGATCTTGTGTTAAAGGATGCGCCCACATGCTTGCCTCCAACCGATACGCCCGCGCTTTTCTTTCCGATATTCAGCTTAACTCCGTCTGCAACTTTTACACTTTTCCGAAAATTTAATCCCATATCATTCCCCTTTTCCCGCTGCTTTATCTATAATCCGCGATATGCCCTCCTGAATTACCTGCGTAATCGTCATATCTGCTTCCTTCGCATACTGCTTAAGTCTTGTGTACTCCTCAGGCATCATTCTTACGCTTACCACTTTTTCTTTCTTTACATCAGCCTTTGGGCGTCCTGCTTTTGACATACCCCTTCCTCCCCGCTAGACATATCCTCATTATATTTTTGTATGACAAAAATGTCAATCTTAATTTTTACATTTTACCCTGTATGACCAGTTTTCCAGTCCGAGCCTGGAAGAAGCATCCAGCTTTATGAGGAAATAAAAAGGCTTCTATACTGGATACGTATAGAAGCCTTCTATTCATCTTAACTTAGTGACATTGGGGTTCTCCCCACATATGTCTTTTAAAATTAGTTATTTATTATTCGCAAAGCTTTGTAAAAGCATCCGCTACAAACTGAACCTTAGTTCCGATAATTACCTGCACAGAAGTTTTGCCAGGCTTTATAACTCCTGCAACACCTGCAGATTTGATCACCTTATCATTGACAAGCGTAATATCCTTAACTTCAAGTCTCAATCTTGTGATGCAGTTATCAATGCTTGCAATATTTTCTTTTCCACCACAGCCTTCAAGAATCTTCTTTGCAATAGCTGTATAATCATCACTGGCAAGTTCTGCCTTCTTCTCTTCTTCTATATCGTCATCTTCTCTGCCAGGAGTCTTAAGATTCCATTTCTTAATAGCAAAGAGGAATACGAAATAGAATACAAGGAATGCTGCGATTCCAAGTGGAATAATCAGCCATGTTCTCTGAGCTGCCGGAAGTGAAGCTGAGAACAATAAGTCCGTAGCACCAGCAGAGAAGCTGAAGCCTGCACGGAAGCCAAGTGCAACTGTAATCATCGTAAAGATACCATACAGCAATGCGTAAATTACATAAAGAGCCGGAGCAAGGAACATGAATCCAAATTCAAATGGCTCGGTAACGCCGCAGATAAATGCACAGATTGCAGCAGAAGCAACAAGTCCGATTGTCAATTTCTTCTTTGCCGGCTTTGCACACTTAATCATTGCACAAGCAGCACCAGGAATACCAAACATCATACATGGGAAGAAGCCTGACATATACATTCCAAGACTCCATGTTACATCTGCAGATGTCTCACCACGCCAGAAATGCTGTAAATCTCCCAGTCCGATTGTATCAAACCAGAATACGTTATTTAATGCATGATGTAAACCAGTCGGGATTAACAGACGGTTCAAGAATGCATAAATACCAGCTCCAACTACGTCAAGGCTTACAATAGCTTCTCCGAGGGCAACAAGTCCGCCAAAAAGAAGTGGCCATACAAATAACAGTACAACTGAAGCCAGAATTGAAACAAGTCCGGCAATAATGGCTACACAACGCTTGCCGCTAAAGAATGATAACCAGTCTGGCAGCTTGGTATCTTTGAATTTATTGTAGCACATAGCTCCAATAATACCGGCAAGAATACCAATAAATGGATTTTCGATCTTGTCGAATGCCAATGTCTTCGTAGCATTATCAGCAATAGATGGAATGATGGTTGTAACAAATCCGGTTGACAGAAGTGTTTTAATCATCAGCCATGAAGCAAGTGCTGCGATTCCACCGGTACCATCATTCTTGTCTGACATACCGACACCAACGCCGATTACGAAAAGGATCGCCATGTTATCAATCAAAGCTCCTCCGGCTTTTACCAGAAACAGGCCGATCAGGTTTCGCACACCTTCGATCTCACCGCCCTGCATAGTTGCAGGACATAGGTAGTAACCAATACCCATGAGAATACCGCAGATAGGCAATACTGCTACGGGAAGCATTAACGCTTTTCCCAATTTTTGAAGAAATTTCATATGTTTCTCCTCCTTTTACATTATACTAAATTGGACTTCTCCAATTAGTTTCATTGGTAGTAACTAAAAATCATGAAATCTTTAATACTTCTTCGCCAAAAGACACATTTCCCTCTTTCTGAAGATTGATTTCACTATAATCGTCTGTATTACAAATCAGAACAGGTGTGATCGTATTCAGTCCAGCCTCTTTGATCTTCTCCAAATCCGCTGTTATAAGCAGGTCGCCCTTTTTTACCTGGTCGCCAGCTGCAACATTCGCAGTAAAAGGTGCTCCCTTGAGCGTTACGGTATCCAGTCCTATATGAATCAAAAGCTCCGTTCCCTGAACTGTTGTCATCGTGACTGCATGTAACGTATCAAATACCATCGTAATCTCACCATCGGCAGGAGCATGCACCTTTCCGTCAGATGGAATTACTGCAAATCCATCCCCTAATATTTTCTCCGCAAAGGTGGGATCCGGCACTTTGGTAAGAGGTACTACACTGCCATTGCAGGGTGAACAAATAATGTTCTCTTTTGCTTTGTTTTTAAAAAAACCTAACATATAAGCTCCTTTCCATCGATGTATACTCTAACAATCTCCAGATTCTGGTTAAGAAGTATAAAATCTGCCCGTTTTCCGGCCGTAATACTTCCAACCTCATCAAATATCCCTATCTCCCTCGCAGGATTCGCAGTTGCACACATAACCGCTGTTTCTAATGGTATTCCGGCTTCTCTGACTACGAACCTGAGACAATCCATGAGATTTGTTGCAGAGCCGGCAATCGTACCATCATGCAGCGTTGCCAGATTACCTCTGACCTTTACAGGCTGCCCTCCAAGTGTATATTCACCATCCTCCAGCCCTGTTGCCCGCATACTGTCACTGATCAGGATAATACGCTCTGCCCCAAACATGGCGTAGGTTGCGCGGATGACAGACGGATGTATATGCACTCCATCACAAATCAATTCTACATGACATTCTGACGAATCCCTGACAGCTCCAATTACTCCCGGATTTCTATGATTCATCGGTGGCATTGCATTATATAAATGCGTAGCATGGGAAGCTCCATGTTCTATGGCTTTCCTGGCAGTATCATAATCAGATGCTGTATGTGCCAGAGATACTACAACCTTCCCCTTTACTTCATCTATGAACTCCATAGCCCCCGGTTCTTCCGGAGCAATATCAACAAGCTTAATCAGCCCTCCTGCCGCTTCCTGCAGCTGACAGAAATATTCATAATCGCAATGCATGATGTTCTCAGCTGCCTGTGCGCCTTTTTTGGAAGGACTGATAAAAGGACCTTCCATATTGATGCCTACAAGGTGTGCTCCCCCATGATAAGAATATGCACCTGCATTCTTCATTACCGCAAGAAGCTCGTCTCTTGGTATCGTCATTGTGGCCGGACATACACTCGTTACTCCAACAGATGCTTCGTAGTCCATAATTACATCAAGTGCTTCTTTTGTTCCATCACACATATCAGCACCCTTACAGCCATGAAAATGAATATCCACCAAGCCGGGAATCATCATAAGGTTCCTTGCATCTACAACTTCTTCATCGACCGGTTGTTCACCTGCGGCACGAACAAACCTGCCATCCCGCACAATTACATCGCCACGGACAAACCGATTATCCTGCGTAAATACATTCGCATCCTTTATAATCATCTGTTCTCACCTTCTATCAATCAAGCAGTCCTGCTTCAATCACCTTGCTAAGTGCAGCCTCATCTGCCACCAGAACCACATCCTGATGTAATTGCAGAATTGACGCCGGTACCTGTGGCGTAATCGGTCCGAAAAACGCTTTTTTGACAATCTCAGCTTTGCCTTCCCCATTTGCCACAACTAAAATCTTCTTCGCCTGCAGGATGTTCCCGATTCCCATGGTATAGGCCTGTCTCGGAACTTCGTCTGCCGATGCAAAGAAACGCTTATTCGCCTCGATCGTCGACTCCGTCAGGTTCACACAATGAACCTGCTTGTCAAAAGAATCCTCTGGCTCATTAAATCCAATATGACCGTTATGTCCAATGCCAAGCAGCTGCAAATCCACGCCGCCCATGGACTGGATCAGATTATTATATCTATCACATTCTTTCTCAGGATCTAACGCCATTCCGTCTGGCAGATGGGTATTCCCGGCCGGTATATTTACATGATCAAACAGATTCTGGTGCATGAAATAATAATAACTCTGATCATTTTCACGGCTGATTCCCTTGTATTCATCGAGGTTTACCGTCCTTACCTTTGAGAAATCCAAGTCACCCTTCTGGTACCACTCGATCAGCTGCTTATATAACCCGATAGGCGTAGAGCCTGTCGCTAACCCCAGCACACAATCCGGTTTCATGATAATCTGCGCAGATATGATATTTGCAGCCTTTCTGCTCATATCTGCTGAATCTTTTGTTCTATATATTCTCATATAGTATCACTCCATTTCACAAATTACACTCCGAACGCCAAGCACCATTGACGGTGCCACGCTAAGTTCGTCTATCCCCATCTGTATGAATCTCTCCGTAAGTGCAGTATCTGCTCCTAACTCTCCGCAGATTCCTACCCACTTTCCATGCTTGTGAGCACCGTTTATCGTCATCTGTATCATCCGCAGGACCGCCTCATGATGAGGATTGTAAAATCTGTCCAGTTTATTATTCTGCCTGTCAATTGCCAGCGTATACTGTGTCAGATCATTCGTTCCAATGCTAAAGAAATCAACCAGCTCTGCCAGTTCCTCGCTCATCATAACCGCTGCCGGGGTCTCGATCATGATCCCCTGCTCCGGAATTGCGTATGGAATATTCTCCTGCTCCAGCTCCGCTGCCACCTCTTCAACAATTTTTTTGATACTGCAAACTTCCTCAACAGATATGATCATGGGATACATAACTGCCAGACTTCCATACTTTGCTGCCCGCAAAAGTGCACGTAGCTGCGTTTTAAAAATCTCCGGCTGTTCCAGACATATACGGATCGCACGATACCCCATTGCAGGATTATCTTCTTCCCCCAATCCGAGATAATCCACCTTTTTGTCTGCTCCGATGTCAAGCGTCCGGATAATTACCTTTTTGCCTGCCATTGTCTGCAGCACCTGCCGGTAGGCGTTAAATTGTTCTGTTTCATCCGGCAGCTCCGTTCTTCCAAGATATAAGAACTCACTTCGGAACAATCCGATTCCTTCTGCATCATTCTCCAGTACATAAGCAACATCTGATACATTCCCAATATTGGCATATAGATGAATCTTTCTGCCGCTCTTTGTAACCGTTTCGCGCCCTTTGTAATTATTTAGCAGATTGTTCTGCTCCTGCTCTTTCTGCTGCGCAGCCTTTGCCCGGTTTATCTGGTCTTCATCCGGTTCTAAACAGAAGACACCTTCTTTTCCGTCAACAATTGCGCACATCCCGTTGTGCAGCAGCTCCAGCTGGAGCGGGACTCCAATCAAAGCAGGAATATTCATCATTCTGGCAAGAATTGCGGTATGGGAATTCGTCGAACCATGCACCGTTACAAATGCCAGGATCTTGCTCTTATCCATCTGGACCGTTTCGCTTGGTGTAAGGTCATCCGCAACGATGATGGAAGGCTCCATCGTGCTCCAGTCAATCTGTTCTTCTCCACTCAGATTGCTGATCAGCCGGTTCGAAATGTCCTTTACATCCGCTGAGCGTGCCTGCATATATTCATCATCCATGCTGGCAAACATTTCAGCAAAATTGTCACCGGTTACCGCCACCGCATATTCCGCATTTACTTCCTCATTGCAGATCATATTGCGAATGGCGTCCTGATAATCATCATCCTCAAGCATCATCTGATGGACTTCGAAGATTGCAGCGTTTACTTCTCCAACCTCCTGCAGTGCTTTGTCATATAGGCTGCCAAGCTGGTCAAATGTCCGTTCTTTTGCCGCGTCCAGACGCTTTAGTTCCCCATCTACCTGGTCGATGTGTACCCGTTTGACAACATTGTCTTTCTTATTCAGGACACTGACCGGTCCGATTGCTATTCCTTTATAAACGGACTTCCCGATATATTTTTCCATATGTCATCCTCCCAGGTCAGGCTCAAAATCTAATATTTAGAGATTCTCATGGAAGAACTTCTGTACCTCTTCAAAAGCGGTATCTTCATCCGGTCCCTCTATGTTTACCTCTACGCAGTCTCCATGCTTCACTCCCATGCCCATAACAGCCATCAGTTTGCTGGCAGCAGCACTTTTGCCATTGCAGGAAAGTAAAATTGTGCTTTGATATTTCTTTGCTTCTTTGGCAAGCAGTCCTGCCGGTCTTGCATGTAAGCCAACCTCATCCGTAATTGTGTAAATAAACTGCTTCATTCTTATCGCATCCTTTCTTTGTTCCGATTCAATGTGCCGTCCAAACTATTTATACATATCTTAACCGACTTTGGTCATTTTGTCAAATCCGTTTCTCTCATTTTAGTTTTTTCCGTCATTTTCACCAATTTAAAAGGCTGATCCGTTCCATGGGTAACGGGGTAAAGTGGCAAAGTACCAACCTGTGACTCCTTAAAAAAATCTCCTATAAAGAGAGGAAAAAAAACGGAAGCCCCTTTACAAGGCTTCCGTTGTACTATCCGGAAAATCCAGCTCGAAGCGGTCTGCTTACAGCAAATTCCGTTTCCGCTCGATCATCTCATCAATTCTTGTGATATACTGTGCTACATCCTTGACATTCTCACATCGTTCGATCCGATGTGTGCCATCCGGATTTGGCTCGTTCCAGACACGCTTCGTCGAAGCTCCCGCTCCGCACGCCACGATGGTCTGTTTCTCCTCCATGATCAGAATATTATATACTCCGGCTTTTCCCGGCTCTGCATATCCGACATTCTCCATATTGCCTGCCATTCCCTTCTGGCGGTACAAATAGTATGGGGCAAGTCCCATCTTGCGGCAATACTCCTCGCACAGATCCATATGTGCCTGCGTATTGACCATCTGCATGTCCTGATAGCGCTCCTTAAAGATCGTAAGTCTGGCAGCCCGCTTGATTGCAAGCGAATGCACCGTCAGGTTGTCCGGATGAAGTTCCTCGATCACTTCCATCGTGTGCCGCACATCCGAGATATCCTCGTCCGGCAGTCCGATGATCAGATCCATGTTGATATTGTCAAAGCCAAGCTCTCTTGCGAGCTTAAAGCTCTCGATCGTCTGCTCCACCGTGTGATGCCGCCCGATCAGGTCAAGTGTCTCCTGCTTCATGGTCTGCGGATTGACGGAGATACGGCTGATGCCGTTCTTGCGCAGAACCTGCAGCTTCTCCCTGGTGATGGAGTCTGGTCGTCCCGCCTCCACCGTAAATTCCACACAATCGGAAAGATCAAAGCTGCACTTGATCTTGCGGATCAGGCGGTCGAGCTGGTACGGCTCCAGCGTCGTCGGTGTTCCGCCACCTATGTATATGGAATTGAGCTTCTTATGATAAAAACGCTGTGCGGTGAAATCAATCTCCTTTTCCAAGGCATCCAGATACGCATCTACCTGGTTCCGCCACGCTGACAGCGGATAGGAGGTAAATGAGCAGTACAAACAGGTGCTTGGACAGAACGGTATTCCTATGTACAGACTGTACCCGTTCTCATAATCGATCTTCTCTAAGAGCTTTCTCTCGCGCTTTGCGATTTCGATGGCAAGTGCGATCTTCTCCTCGGAAGCGAAGTAGGTCTGCCGCATGTAATCGGCGATCTCCTCCTCGCTCCTGCCCTCCTCAAGCAGCTTCATCGGGATCTTGGTCGGCCGTATTCCGGTTAGCGTCCCCCATGGGAGTGTCTGTCCGGATGCCTGTGCCAGCAGCTCGTAGAGTGCCTGCTTGAGCTGGTTCTTGGCTGCCGCGCGCTCCCGGAAATCTCCCTCGGCCTGCTTTTCTATCTCTGTTCCGGTTTCCCGGTTCTTCCATGAAAGGGCGATCGTCCCTTCCGGTTCCTCTTTTGTATCCGGATATGTAACCAAAAGAAGGTATGCGGCAGCTGCGATCTTTTCGTCAAGCGCTGGTCCCGCCTCGTGGTGCGCGCATGCAAGATTTTCCTTGGAGTTGTCCGCCTCGGCGGAGGTGTAATACATCTGCACCTCCTCTTTCGGGTAAAATGCCTTGATCAGAGAATGCACATCATATTCAAATTCCGGCTTGTTAAATAATACAATAATCATAGATATGGGTTATACATCCTCTCTGTTTCAATGGTTGTCGCCTCCCCATGCCCCGGATAAACCACGGTCTGTTCCGGGAGCGGCATAAGCTTCTCCTGAATGGAGCGCACGATCTGCGACATGCTTCCGCCCTCCAGATCCGTTCTTCCCACGGACATCTGGAACAGGGTATCCCCGGAAAATACGACATTTTCATACGGGAAATAGTAGCAGCAGCCCCCCCTGGTATGTCCCGGCGTAAATAGCACACGGATATGAAAGCCTGCAAGGTCTAGCTCCTGCTCGTCTTTTACAAACAGATCTGCCCGGTAGGTCTCCTTCCTGCCGATCATCCAGCACGCATTCAGCTTCTCACTCTCCAGCGTCTCCTTCTCCGCCTCATGGGCGTAGACCGGCGCATTGCAAAGTGCAGAAAGCTCCTCAGCCGCTCCCGCGTGGTCAAAGTGTCCATGCGTGAGCAGGATTGCTGCCACGGTAAGTCCCTGCTCCCTGATCTGCTGCATAAGTCTCGCGGCTTCCTCTCCCGGATCGATGACCAGGGCTTCCTTTGTCTCCTTATTGATCGCAAAATAGCAGTTTGTCTGCACAGGTCCTACCATATAGTGTGCAATCTGTAACTTTCCCATCCTGTTGCCTTTCCTTAGCCCGTTGTACGCTCAATATCGATCACGCTGTCGACCTGGCGGATCTTCTCAACAAGGCTGTTCAATTCGCTTCTGCCCTTGGTGTTGAAGGACACCTCGATCGTAGCGATTCCCTGCTTGCTGGTTCTTGAATTGATTCCATTGATATTGATGTCGCGCTCGGTAAATATTCTTGTAATGTCAACCAGAAGTCCGCTTCTGTCATGGCAGAAGATCTTGATCTCGCCGAGGTATTCGCCGAGTGTCTCGTTCTCTGCGCCCGCCTGCCATTCCGCCTCGATCAGACGCGCTTTTTCCATCTCGGAAAGATTGATGATGTTGATGCAGTCCGTCCGGTGGATGGAAACCCCTCTTCCTCTTGTGACAAAGCCGACGATCTCGTCTCCCGGAACCGGCCGGCAGCACTTGGAGAAATGTACCGCCACATCATACAGACCTTTTACAACGATTCCGCTCTTGGACTTCTTTGCCGCCTCGGCAGGCTTTGCCTCTCCGACTGTCGCAAGTACCTCCTCATCGGTAAGCGGGATCACATGATCCTTGCGGTACTCCTCGTACATGCGGTTTACGACCTGGCTCTCCTTCAAGCCGCCATGCCCGATGGTCGCAAGACAGGAATTCCAGTCATGGAAGCCATATTTGCGGATGATCTTCTCCTGATATTCCGGCTTGTTGAAGTCCGGAAGGTTCATTCCCTTTGATTTTGCATAGGCAAGCATCAGATCCTTGCCATGCTGGATATTTTCGTCTTTCAGCTCGCTTCTGAACCACTGGTTGATCTTCGTCTTTGCCTGCGTGCTTTTTACGATGTTTAACCAGTCACGGCTCGGTCCTCTGGAGTTTTGCGAGGTAATGACCTCGATGCGGTCGCCGTTGTGGATCACATAGTCGATCGGAACCAGCTTGCCGTTTACCTTCGCCCCGACCATCTTGTTGCCGACCGCCGAATGGATGCTGTATGCAAAGTCGATTGGTGTTGATCCGTTCGGAAGGTTCTTGACATCTCCGGACGGTGTAAAACAGAACACGTTGTCGGAGAACAGATCCAGATCACTCTTGAGCAGGCTCATGAACTCACGGTTATCCGACATATCCTGCTGCCACTCTAAGATCTGGCGCAGCCAGCTTAGCTTCTCCTCCTCGGTCACTGTCGTGTTCGTCGCATTGCCGTTGTTGGTCTCCTTGTACTTCCAGTGCGCAGCAATACCGTATTCCGCGGTGCGGTGCATCTCATAGGTACGGATCTGGATCTCGAACGGCTGCCCGCTCGGTCCGATCAGTGTCGTATGAAGTGACTGGTACATATTCGGCTTCGGCATCGCGATATAATCCTTAAAGCGTCCCGGAATCGGTTTGTACTTTTCATGCATGATTCCAAGAACCGCGTAACAGTCCTTGACCGATTCCACGATAATGCGGATCGCAAACAGATCATAGATCTGATCAATGGTCTTGTTCTGGTTGACCATCTTCTTGTATATACTGAAAAAGTGCTTTGCGCGCCCGGAGATATCTGCCTTGATCCCGGCTTCCTCCACCTGCTTGCGCACCTCTTTTACGAGGCTCTGCACATATTCTTCCCTGACGTCCTTGCGCAGTGCCACCTTCTCGACCAGATCATAGTAGGCTTCCGGCTCAAGGTATTTGAGCGCCAGGTCATCCAGCTCGATCTTGATCTTGCTGATACCAAGACGCTGTGCGATCGGGCAGTAAATTTCCTGTGTCTCGCGTGCGATGCGGATCTGTGCCTCTCTGGACTGGTACTTTAAGGTACGCATATTGTGCAGACGGTCTGCCAGCTTGATCATAATGACGCGGATGTCCTTTGCCATCGCGAGGAACATCTTGCGGAGGTTCTCCGCCTGCATTTCAAGCCTTGCAGCAGTCTTCTCCTTCGGATCGATGTTGCCGTCGGTCAGATGCAGATGCTGCAGCTTTGTCACACCGTCCACCAGAAGTAAGACCTCTTCCCCGAACTCCGCGCGCAGCTCCATCTCCGTCATGATCGTGTCTTCGAGCACATCATGGAGCAGGCCTGCTATGATGGTCTCCTTATCCAGCTCCAATTCCGCAAGGATGATCGCCACGCATAGCGGGTGGATGATATATGCCTCACCGGATTTACGTACCTGTCCCTTGTGTGCGTTGTATGCTGTCGTATACGCCTTCTCAATCAGTGAGATATCCGTAGAGGGATGATACTTGCGTATGCTCGCGATCAGCTCCTCATACAGATCCTCCGGCTTGGAAAACTCTTTCGGTTGTTTTAGATTGCTGTTGCCTGAGTGAAATTCCTCCTCTAAGCGCTCTAATTCTTCTGACGAAATATCTGCCATACTTCTCACCTGCCCCTACATGTCTGTGCCACATGCACGATTCTTTCGTAAAAAATAAAATCCCATATATAATCCCCTATTATATGGGATTTCCGCTCTAAAAGCAATATATGTATCGCTCCATTTCCTGCCCATCTTCCGTCATTTTTTCCAAAAATGTAAATCCGAGCTTCCCTGCAAGTTTCTTAGAAGCGGTATTTTCTGTCTGTATCAGGCAGTTGACCGAAGGAAAATCAAGATTTGTGCGCGCATATTCCAGAATTGCCCGGCACACCTCCGTTGCATAGCCCTTATGCTGCTCCTCCGGTGCTATAAGGTATCCCATCTCCAGCTCAAGCTGTCCGTGATACTCCCTGTGTTCAAGCCCGGCGCGTCCGATCACGCGGCCATCATCGTTCGTGCAGACAAGCCACATGCCATACCCATAGTATCGATACATATTTGCAATATATGCACGCTGATAGCGTTCTTCCTCGTCCCGCTCATACAGCCCCTCCATGTATCTGGTCACACCGGGCTTCCCATAGAGCAGGAAAAGATCGTCAAGATCCGAAAGCGCCAGCTCCCGCAGATGGCACCGCTTCGTCCGGAGGATCTCCCACGGAAGATCGTGCGCCCGCTCGTAGCATTTTAGCAGGAAATCATAATCAACCTCCTCAAAGCCCTCCACCACGATCCACGCACCCGCAAAGAATACCGTATCCTGCGCTCCTGCCGGGACATAGGGAAGTGCCGCTGCATTAAGCCGGCGCACAAGCTCCCACTCCTGTCTTTTCGTGACGATGACAAGCAGATTTTCCGGGGTGGTATCGCAGTGGGCGCAGATTCCGTCTATGGTCTGTTGGGACAGCTCTCCGCTCCATGTGACGCAGCGGATGCCGCGCGCCGCTGCCTCGTTCTTTTCCCACCTATGTAATTGTTCTTCCTTTGCAAGCGCCGCTTCTTCATACAGCAGCAGATTCCACTCCATGTATTCTATTCCCGCTTTCCTTTGCTGTTACAATCTCGTTTTATGCTATATTTCCCATAAAGCCACAAAAGAGTTCCGACGAATCGGAACTCTTCTTTAAGCATCTGTTTATCTTTTTTCCGGCTCCGGATATTCCACACCGAAGGTCTCAACCGTCACGGTCTTCATGACCTGATCTGCGAGCGGACGGTCTCTGAAATCCGTCGGCTCCTCAGCGATACGGTTCACAACATCCATGCCCTCTGTGATCCTGCCAAATGCAGCATACTCTCCATCAAGATGCGGAGCTTCCTTGTGCATGATAAAGAACTGGCTGCCTGCGGAATCCGGGATCATGGTACGCGCCATGGAAAGTACGCCCGGTGTATGCTTTAAGTCGTTCTTAAAGCCATTGTGGGAAAACTCGCCCTTGATCTCGTAGCCCGGACCGCCTGCGCCTGTTCCCTCCGGATCTCCTCCCTGCAGCATAAAGCCGCGGATCACGCGGTGGAAGATCACTCCATCGTAAAAGCCCTTGTTGATCAGGCTGATAAAATTGTTGACGGTGTTCGGTGCGATCTCCGGGTAAAGCTCTGCCTTCATCACATCGCCGTTTTCCATTGTAATTGTAACGATCGGGTTCTGTGCCATATTATATTCCTCGTCTTTCTTTCTATTCATCAATGTGCAGCCACACCCGCCGGTGTGACAGCCTGTACTGCTATTGTATGGGAAACTACTGCATTTGTAAAGCCGAAACCACCTTCGGAAACTCCATAAAGTGTGATGCTTTTATCAGGATCGTATCTCCCTCTCTCACATAGCCAAGCAGCGCCTGTGTCATTTCCTCTCTGGTCTTGAAATAATATACCTCGCATTCCGGATAAACAGCCTCTGCCGCCTTCTTATATTCTGCTGCCAGCTCTCCCGCACAAAAAAGCGTATGGATCTTCTGTTCCCCTACGCAGGCTCCCACGCCATAATGCAGTGCGTGCTCGTCCTCGCCGAGTTCTCCCATGTCACCAAGCACCGCGATGCTCCGTCCCTTTGCGTGTGCAAGCACCTCGATGGATGCCTTCATGGAAACCGGATTTGCATTGTAGCAGTCATCAATGATGATCATGCCGTTGTGGCGGATAAAGTTCGTTCTTCCTGCAATGGTCTTTGCCTCCGCGATCCCCTTTGCGATCTGTTCCAGGGAAAGTCCGAGCGTGATGCCAACAGCCGCCGCTGCAAGTGCATTGTATACATTATGCTCGCCCGGTATGGAAATCTCCGCTGCAAAGCTGCCCGAAGGTGTGCAGATGGTCGCCTTCATGCCCTCGAAGCCGAGGTTTTCCACATCTTTCGCATACACCTGCGGATCTTTCTCATACGAGCCGGGTTCTGCCTGCTGCATCTTCTCCGGGATACCATAGAATACCGGACGCCTGCCGCATACGCTCTGCTGTGTGGAAAGCTTGTCATCATCCCCGTTTAAGATTGCTGTGCCGCCCTCTCTCATGTGGGCGAAGCACTCTGTTTTTGCTTTTAAAATGCCGTCCCGCGTCTTTAGGTTCTCCAGATGGCACCAGCCGATATTCGTCATGACGCAGATATCCGGCTTCGCGATGTCCGCCAGCCGGTCCATCTCTCCGAAATCCGAGATTCCCATCTCAAGGACTGCAACCTGATGCTCCTTGCGGATACGGAAGATCGTAAGCGGTACTCCGATCTCATTGTTGAAGTTGCCGTCTGTCTTGAGCACCGAATACTTCTGTGACAGCACGGATGCGATCATCTCCTTCGTGCTGGTCTTGCCAACGCTTCCGATCACACCAACCACCGGAATGTCAAGCGCACTGCGGTAAAATGCAGCGATCTTTTTTATTGCTTCCAGCGTGGAAGGCACCTGTATATAGGCACAGCCGTCCATCTGCGGTGCATCCTCGCAGAGCACCGCCATAGCCCCCTGCTCAAATACTGCCGGAATAAAACGGTGTCCATCCACACGCTCACCCTTGATCGCCACAAACAGGCTGCCCTCTCCTGCCTGCCGGCTGTCCGTAACGATTCCGGTCACTTCCCGCTGTAAAAGCTCCGCTGCGCCATGATACACGCCCCCACATGCGCGGGCGATATTTTCAAGCGTCATATATGGCATCGTTTCCTTTTGCGGTGTACTATGTGTATTCTGCTCCATCCATATACCTCTATCTGTATTTCTTAAGCGAAATCTCGATCAGCTTCTCGCAGAGCTGATTGAAGTTCATTCCGATCACCTGTGCCTCCTGAGGAAGAAGGCTTGTCGGTGTCATGCCCGGAAGTGTGTTTGTCTCCAGACAATAGATTCCGTTGTTGTCATCCAGCAGGAAATCACATCTGGAGTAGGTGTCAAGTCCGATCACGCGCGCAACCTCCTCCGCGTAGTGCTGCATACGCGCAGTAACGTCTGCCGGGATGTTCGCCGGACAGGTCTCAACGGCACTTCCCGCCTTGTACTTGTTCTTATAGTCATAGAAGCCCTCGATCGGTGCGATTTCGATGACCGGAAGTGCTTTTCCTTCCAGCACGCCGACCGAAAATTCCCTGCCCTTTACATACTCCTCGATGATCAGGTTGTTCTCCCAGCGGAATGCCTCCTCCAATGCCTCGGTAAATTCCTTCGGATCATGCACGATGGTGACACCGATGCTGGAGCCGCCGCAGCAAGGCTTTACAACACACGGAAGCTTTAATGGAAGCCTTGTGATGTCATCCTCGCGGTTCTCTCTCGTCATGGAGATTCCCATCGGCGCAGGGATATTGTTTGCCGCAAAGAACTGCTTTGCCATGCCCTTGTTCATCGCGATGGCACTGCTTAAGTAATCGCTTCCCGTGTAGCGCACTCCGAGCAGGTCGAAGGCTGCCTGCAGCTTGCCGTTCTCTCCATTCTCCCCGTGAAGTGCCATGAAAACAATGTCTGCCATCTGGCACATGCGGATCACATTCGGTCCAAAGAAGCAGTCTGACTGATCCTTTCTGGAAGCCTTTACCTTCTTAAGATCCGGTGCGGTCTCCGGAATATTATCTACCTTTATGCTGATCTCCTCTGCTTTATCAAAAATACCGGTCAGGTCTGTCTCCTCATCCTGGTAGCCCATGAATACATCCAGCAGGATCACCTTGTGTCCGTTCTCCTTTAACGCCTTAGACACCATGCTTCCCGTCTTAAAGGAAACATCTCTCTCTGTGCTGAGTCCTCCTGCCAATACTACAATATTCATACTCGTATCCTCTTTTCTTTTTTCCAAATTTACATTATCCATTATACTAAAACTTTTCCATATACAAAACAAGTATTGCCCGTTTTTTACGCATTTTTTGCAAAAGAAAAAGCATTATTTGGAATTTTATAGTCCTATAAAGTTAAAAAACGGTCACAGATGATTCCGTGACCGCATTAACCGGGGTTTCTTTGTTTTCCTTTGTATTTTGTGGCAGTGGCTGGCCACCACCCGTTTCCTTAGGTAGTCTAACTTATTCCGGTACTATCTTGTTGCCCGTCTGGCACAACTGAGCGCCTGCGCCATGCGGGTAAATACAACTCTGCCGATGTAGTCCTTGCTGCCAAGGCTTCCACCGTATGAATAGATCTTCTCTTCGAGCATATCCAGATCCTTCCAGTCCGCTAACATCGCGATCTCCCATAAAAGAGACAGCCGCTCCTGCGGGATCTGGCTAGTCAGATGTGCAAAAACCAATTCCAATTCCCCATTTGCGATAAGTTCGCTTATCGCCTCTTTGACATTTTCTTTTTTAGTATTTGCCATTTCTCCTTCTTTTCATAAAAACCCTCGGTAGCAAAAGCCCCATTTTCTTTTGCTTTCTCAAGTATACGTCTATGGTTTTAGGCTAACAAGACGCGATTCGCGTTTGTTCCGGCAGATACTTCCTAGTTGGAAGGGGTGGCTGTGACCTCCGGATCTGTTGGCTTTCTGACGATAAGTGCATCCGGCATATAGCGTCCGTTTCCGGCTTTGCTGGAGGACTTTGTGATCTGTTCTCCCTTGTACCACATAACTGCGGAGCTTCCGCCGTCCATGTTCGCGCCCTGATATGCGCCGTAGCGGAGCATGATATCCGCACATTCCGCAACGGTACAGCCAAGGCTGTAACCCACCTGCCGGCCATCCACGATCAGCATTAAGAAGTCGCCGTTCTCCGTCTGACCGATGGTGGTACGCGGCTGAATTCCCATGCCGAAGCTTCCGCTGATGGAAATCTCCCCATTTACGATAAGTGCCGGGAAAAACTCGACCGCCCAGCGGTACTCCGTAATATCTTCCTCATAGTAGTTGGAGATGTAAAGCCGGTCGTCTGTCTTAAAGCCGAACATCTTCCAGGTATCGCCCTTTGGCTTTCCGTATTCTACACCATCCAGAACCAGACAGCCCTTGATCTCGCCTCCGGCACCATGTCCCTCCGGGTCTTTAAAGCCGCTCGCATTTATGACCAGCAGTGCGTCCGTGCGCTCGCCGTAGGATTCCGCAAGCTCTCCGAAATCTCCAAGTGACTTGGACTGGACCAGATCGACCTGCGCAGGATTCTTGACGATTGCCATTTTCCCAACGTAGCCATCCCCGCTGACACCGACGATCAGCAGATTGTTTGCGACATCCGCGACAAGAAGCTTATCGCCCTTTGATGTCTGAAGTCCCAGCGTGTTATCCATATCCTCGATCAGAAGCGAATCATAGCCATTCTCCGTCAGGTACGGACGCGCATCCAGATACGCATGTACCGACTCGGAATCCAGCTCCCAATACTCCTCGAAAAAGGTATCGTGGCTGTCCGGCTCCTCATTGGTATTGCCACTGATATCCGCCCAGTCACTGTTTAGATCTTCCTGTTGTTCCAGATCCGCCATCTTCTGTGCCACAACCTGATCCACAACGCTCTTCGGGAAAAAAGCCTCCGCAAGCCATTGATGGCTGTGCGTACTCATGGCAGTTTCAATATATAGCGTTCTCCATTTTGCAATGAAAGGAATACTTGAAAATGCGACAATCAGATAAAGGATCGCGACGATCGCTCCGGCTGATACAGATCGGAGCAATGGTTTTCTCCATTTCCGATACCACCTCCTGAAGCCTTTCTTTTTCCTGCAAGGCGGGTTCCCGGTGTTTATCTTATTATTCTCGTTTGTTTCTCCACTCATTATACTACTCCCAAGTGTTCTATATTCGTACAAGCCTGCGCCCTATTTTGCGCACACATTCTCCTCTATGAATGCGCACAAACGCTTCGCAAGCTTTTCATGCGTGACCGCACTCGGATGGCTGTCTGTTCCCATACCATCCCTCTCATCCTGAAGCGGCGTATCCAGAAAATAGATATCCGCATCGCCTTCTGCCCGAAGCTCCTCCACCGTCTCACCGAGCGTCTTATTCAGCCGCTGATCCATAATCCCGAGCATACATACGATCGGCGTATGCGGGTCGGTCTTGCGCAGGGTATGCACAAAATCTATATATCCTTTGCGGTACATCTCGTTGCGCTCCGGGATCTCGCGCGCATAGCTGCAATCGTTTGTTCCAAGATGGATCACAAGGATATCCGGGCGTTTTGCCGGGTTCCACAGCGTAAAATCTGCGGTCTTTCCCAGTCTGGTCTCAAGCTCCAGATCCGCATACGGATAGAGCTGCGGCATAAGCGGTTTCTCCAGTCGCGGTTCATTCACCGTCTCCTCCACATAATGGGATATGATGCCGTTGCCGCTCCAGCTTACCAGCTCAAAATCCGTTCCCATTGCTCTAGCCGTCAGGCAGGCATACGCATTCCACGGATTCTCCTGTGTCGTTGTAAAAACGTCCTTGTCCAGAACGCCCTCGATCCCATAGCCACAGGTGATGGAATCTCCGATAAATCCGATCAGCCGGTCAGCAGCCTTCGGGCATGGAAGGAGCCTGCCGTCCTCCACCTCGATGTCTGCGATCGCCACCATGCCAAACGCATTTTCCGAATACTTCATGATGCGCACAGCAGCCGCCACCGGTGTCTCTGAGTTAAAAATCTCATACTTGTGAAGCCCTTTTGCCAGCGGGAAACGGCGGGCCGGAACGTCTGCTCCGTCTATGAATACCGCCACCCATGCCTTTAAGGTCTCATCCTCTGCGAAATCATCGGACGCGATCTGCGCAGTCACCTTCGTGCCGCAGAATGCAAACTCCACATAAGAAGCAGAAAACGCCAGACAAAGTCTGCCTTCCTGCCATGTGTACCGTCCGCCGATCCGATAATTCTTCTCATCTGCCAAAACATTCATTGTACTATCCCTTGTATCCTACCAGCTGATCACTTCGTATCCATCCTCGGTCACAAGCACCTGGATCTCCCACTGTGCAGAAGGCTTGCGATCCTCCGTGTATACTTCCCAGCCGTTATCATCGTCAATAAAAATATCCGCTTTCCCCATGTTGACCATCGGTTCGATCGTAAACATCATGCCCGGCACCATCAGGATATCGGTGCCTCTCTTGGTGTTGTAGCCGACCCACGGCTCCTCATGGAACTCAAGTCCGACTCCATGACCGCCAATCTCGCGGACAACAGTATAGCCGTTTTCAAATGCGTGGTCGTGTACCGCCTGTCCCATATCGCCCAGATAACCCCACGGCTTAACCTGAGCCAGACCAAGCTCCACGCACTCCTTCGTGACCTGTACCAGCTTTTTCTTCTCCGGGCTTACTTCCCCGATGCAGAACATGCGGGAAGAGTCGGAAAAATATCCATTCAGGATGGTAGAGCAGTCAACGTTGATGATGTCCCCTTCCTTTAAGATCACCTTCTCCGATGGGAATCCGTGACATACCTGATCGTTGACCGAGGTACATACACTGTACGGATAGCCTTCATAATTGAGTGGTGCAGGGATTCCTCCCATCTGCGTTGTCATGTCATATACGATCTTATCGATCTCCGCCGTGTTCATTCCGGCATGGATATGTGCCTCGATGTAGTCAAGCACCGCAACATTGATCTTGGCGCTCTCCTTAATTCCTGCGATCTGCTCCGGTGTTTTGATCATGTCGTGCGTCGGAACCTTGTGTCCCAATGCCGCAGCCTGTGCGATCTTCTCGTCAAAAGCTGCGTGGCATGCCTTGTACTTACGTCCGCTTCCGCACCAGCACGGATCGTTTCTTCCAATTTTTACTGCCATTTTCCTTGTCTTCTTTCTTTTTCTGATTCTCATTTATCCCAATGTGTCAGGGTTACATTGCCAAAATCGACTCTGCCCCACACATCCTCTTCAATCGTGTAGTCCTGCGTTTTTAAAAACTGCTGATACGCATCCGCGGTAAAGTCAAAATCCGCTTCATCCATCCCCTGCGTGTTCGCATATATGTACTGCATCTTCTGCGCATAAGCCATCCGGCGCATCGTCTGCCCGATGTCCTCCTGACTGATCCCAAGGCGTTCTGCCTTTCCGTAATCGTCAAGCTCCGTCCAATACTCTCTGGTCTTCTCCGCGAGGGCATCTTCCTCCTCCTGGCTTAAGCTGATCTCCTCCGCTACCGCCATCTGATAGAATATCTCATCGTGCAGTGCCATCTGGATCGCCGCATTGCGCGCCGCAGTCCGGATATAGGTATTGTTTGCATGCAGATTCCAGTAAATGTTCGTGTCCTTCGGATTATAAATATACGCCTGCCGCTCTACCTCGTCCTCCTCGTACGCCACATAGAACGCAAGCTGGCGCAGGGTAAGCGGGCTTTCGTTCACCTTCGCAGCCACCAGCTCCAGGGAATCCTTATAGACGAGCATCGTCCTGCCCTGTCCACGCTGATAGCTTCTTACCGCCATCACTGCCAGAATAACGAGCAATACGGCCGTGACGCACCATTTTTTTACCGGAAATGCAAGCACATCTTTTTGTAATTGTTCCATCCGTATTGTCTTTTTCTCCGATTTTATTTATTCATACCGGCTGTCGATCTGTGGTCTTGGCAGAGCCTATACCAGTCTTCTGATCGCTGTGATCTTGTGACAGTTGACGGAGCGGTTGCTGGTGATGCCAGCCTTGGTAGACTGTGCCTCCACGATCTTGCCGTCTCCCATGTAGATTGCCACATGTCCGTCATACACGACAACGTCTCCCAGCTGCATGTTGTTGTAGGATACCGGCTGTCCGGAGCCCTTAAAGGACTGGGAATAACGCGGTGTGCTGATTCCAAAATGCTCGTAGATCAGATGGACAAAGCCGGAGCAGTCTGCCCCCTGTGTCAGGCTGTTGCCGCCCCACTTGTACGGATTACCGACAAACTGCAGCGCATACGCTACAACATCCTCACCGGATACATCCGTCACCGGGCTTGGATTGTAGGAGTCATCGGTAAGGTATGCCGCTGAGCCCAGTGAATTTGCCTGTCCGGTTCCGCCGCCCTCATAGGTAGCTGCATCCGCTCTTGCTGCGGCAGCCTCAAGCTGTCTTATGATCTCCTCCTCCTTGGAGATCGTCGACTTGTACTGGTCTCTCATATCCTCAAGTGATGCAAGCTGCGTCGCATAGGTTCTCTTCTGATCCTTGATGTCTGAGATCATCGCGGCAAGCTCGTCCTCATCTGCCTTTAAGGATGCAAGCTTGGACTCAAGGCTGCTCTGCTTCTCCTCAGCCTCTCCCTGCAAGGCGACAAGATCAGCCATCTCCTGTGCAAGCTGTGTATTCAGATCCTCCACGGCCTGCAGGCTGGTCTTGTACTTGTCCATCAGCTTGCGGTCGGACGCATACACATCCGCAATATACTCCACTCTCGTCAGCATATCTGCCAGTCCGTCCGCCTCAAGGATTGCCGTCCAGAAAGACTCCTGCTGCTTATTTTCATACATAAACTGGATGCGGAGCTTCATTGCCTCATACTCCTCATCGAGCGTGTCCTGCGCCACAACAAGATCTGCCGCCGCCTGCTCGATCTCTGCCTGTTTGTCCTCAATCTGGCTGCATAACTCCTCCAGCTCCTGCTTGGTCGTGTTCAGTTCCTCGTTGGTCGCATCGATCTTCTGCTCAAGCTTTCTTCTCTTGCTCTGTGCATCGGAAAGCTGATCCTCAAGATCCCCCTGCGCATCCTTGACATCATCGATCTTGTCGTTGGTGTCATTCAGGTTGCTCTGTGCCTCGTCCCTCTTCTGCTCATGCTCTGCGGTTGCTAAAACCTCGACCGTGCCGTTTAAAAAGGCCGGAAGCCACTCGATTGCCGGAGTGCTGACAGCCATTGCCAGAATTGCGGCTGCACAGACTGCCTTCGTTCTGAAATTGTTGTTGTTTCGGAATGAACGCATCATATCGTATCACCTCTTTTAAAAAAAGTACATATTTTTCCTTATACTTTTTCTATTTTGACACAATCATATGAATTTTTCCACCTATTTTTTTTGGCAATGCAAGGAAATCCTTCTTTTGCTGCATAAAAATGGCAAACACCCGGACAATTCGCTTTTGTCCGGGCGTTTTTGCGTCATACACTTATCTTTTTTACAATGATCAGTTTCGTTCCGGGACGTATACTTGCAATCTTTCGATTATTTGTCTCCGCAATCTCGTCCATGGTCGTATGGTAGCGCTTTGCGATATCCCACAGCTCCTCTTTCTCCTGCACGATGTAGCCGACAAGTCCCGGCTGCGCAGTCAGTTCTTCCATATTAAGGGGCTGTGTATCGATCGCTGCGATCTTCTCAAAGCAGTTCTCCGAAAAAGCAAGCACCGCGATGCGGAATGCCGTCTTGACCTCAAACTCGCTGCTGTCGAGCAGATTGACCGTGACCATATCCATGCCCGCTGTATAATCAAACCATGTATCTGCCTGCATACCCGTGACCTCCACAAGCTGTTCAAACGGCAGCATGACCTGTGTGTGTGCAATCGGGAAATTATCCTCCGCTGTCAGGTACAGGATATGCACGGTAACGATTCCCTCGAACAATACTCCGTTTTCCTGCGGGGTTGCCCGGTCGATCGTGACCTTTGCCGTGCAGGAACAGATCTGCAGGATCTTCTCCTGATTGGACTCCATCGCCACGGTATCGGTAAGGCGCACCTTCGCCTCGTTCTTCATCTGGAAGCACATGGATGCACATTTTTCCTTTTTCAACAGCAGCTGCCGGTTCAGGGAATATGCATCCAGCAGTACCGGGATCTTTTTCTCACTCCAGATCTTGTAATCCACCGCAAAGGAGATGTCGATACCGATGACGCGCAGCTCGCCGTCGTAATCGTTTCTCGGCTCGATCTCCACGCTTTCCGGCCGGATCTTCACCCAGAGGATCTGCGTCGGTTCCTCGCCTAAGCTGATGCCTTCCACATCACTCGAAAACGGCAGCACCGTCTCCAGCCACTGCACCTGATCTTCCTCATCCCCGGCGTAAAGCACGCTGACATACACGTCGCCCTGGATGTGCAGCTTTCCGTTTTGCAGGCTGCTCTCCGTTCCCCGCAGGCGCACATCGCTCCACAGGATACGGTTGATGTTCGGCTTCGCGGTCGGAAGTGTGATCTCGTTGTGAAAGCGGATGATGTCCCGCTCCGCAGCCACCGCGTTAAGAAGCTCCCGCTCCGCCACCTTCTGCTGGCATCCTGCATCATCCTCCAAGCCGCCCGCGATCTCCTCCTCGATCTGTTCCTCCACGACCGCCTTTAGATTGGCTACCGCACGGATCGAGAGCTTTCTGGAATTGATGATCCCGACGGACAGATCCTCCAGCTCCCCGCTCACGCGGATCGGATCCATCTCCTGCGCACCCTCCATGACCAGCTTCTCCTGAAATGGAATTGAGCCGCTTAAGACCTCCAGCTTGTGGTTGTCGTCGTCGCTGCGGTACAGCACGCGAAATTCCAGCTTGCCGTTGATCCAGAGAGACTGGTTTGTAAGCTTCGTCTCCTCAAATACGATTGTCCCATCGGTATGTATGATTTTAATAACATCCGGCTTATTATCCTTTACGATGTAATCATCGTCCAGCGTGATCTGGGAAAATGCCCTGTTTTTTTCTCTTGTCTGCTTTATCATCCGGCTATTTAATTCCAAAAAAAAACCCTCCGCATTGAACTTTGTATAAATACTTATTCAACGCAAAGGGATTTTATTCATTCCGCAGGAAATATCAGCACAATTTCATGCGAATATCTTTTGTGATAACATCGGTATAAGAAAAGGAAAGTAACTGTGGAGGATTCTGATCTCTCTCGTCATCAACCAAGACCGTGAATACACTTGGATAAGCTTTCTGGATAACACCTTCCTGAATGTCGACTTTGTTACGGCCACGATCCAACTGAATAACGACCCTGTTTCCGCATTGCTGACGTATGGATGAGCGAACCTTGTTAAGGATTGACTGTTGTTCCATAACTACCTCCTTTATTTTGCGCATTGTTTACAACACAATACCATATATTGTGTTTTTAGTATAGCAAAGTGTTAAAGTTTTGACAATAGGGCAAAAGTACCTGTTTATTCAAAAACAACAGGCAGGTCGATCGCTTCCAATTTGACTACAATATATGGAAAAGTCTCCGTCTGGCTCACGCTTTCCCCATCCTTCGGACCGTATAATTCCGTCTTAAAGCAGACTGCATTCTCGGTCAGATACAGCTCCTTTACCTGTATGCTGTATCCGTTGGTCTGCTGTTTTCCGTAGCCGTTTGCAATATATGTATATCCCCCATCCGTAAAAGTCAGCTTAAAGCACTCCCCCTTTTTCTGCTCGATCTCCTGCAAGAGTTCTTCCGGTATATCTGCTTCCTTCGGCACCGTAAAGCTTAAATCCCTGATCTTATCCGTCTTTGTTGTGGTAAATGCACAGCCGCCTGCCGCAAGGCACATTGTAAGCGCCAGCAGCCCGGCTATGATCCGCTTAACCCGCTTGTTCACATGCTGCTCCCGACATCTTCTTTCTACCTATTCTATTCGGTTACTGCTTATCCTATGAAAAAAGCCTCAGGGAAAGGATTTTCCTATAAAGTAAAAAAACAGCCCGGAAGCTCCGGGCTGTATATTCGCTTTATGCTGTTGTACGCTGGCTTAGTTCGTCTGCAAGCATCTGTCCGATCACCCTCTGGCAGTATGCCCCCGGATGTTTCTTATCCTCCGGGCTTAATTCGCTAAGCAGGATCGGCGTACCATACGTTATGGTAACCTTCTGCTTGTGAACCCACGGCAGATGATTCTCAAAGATCTCGTCCGTGCCGATGATCGCCATCGGGATGATCTTGCAGCCGGTCCGCTGTGCGATCTTAAGACTGCCATCCTTAAACGGAAGTAAGGTCTCCGGATGCTCGCGATCCTTGTTGCGGGTTCCCTCCGGGAAAATGCAGATCGAAATACCGGATTTGACGTACTCGATCGCCTGAAGGATCACTCCCAGGCTTTGCTTAATATCCGAGCGGTCTATAAACAGGCAGTAGATCCGCTTCATAAACAACGAAAGGAGTGGAACCTTTTGAAGACTGTCCTTCGCAATATATCCGGTCAGTCCCGGACATAAGGAATAGGTCGTTACCGCGTCAAAAATACCTCTGTGGTTGCCAACATAGAGTACTGCCTCATCCTTCGGTACATTCTCGAAGCCTTTTACCTCAAGTCTCGTACCGGATATCCACATCACGCAGCGGAATGCCCACTGCACAAACCGCAGTGTCACAAGATCCGCGTGCTTCTTGTTGAATTTACCAATGATCCATTCCACTCCCAGAACAAGCGAACCGAGAATGAGATAGAAAAATACAAATATCACTGCAAGTATCGAGCGCATCGCGATACCTCCTGTCAGATATGGAATTGCCGGCTATACCTGGAACGTTCCAAGGATCTCAACCAGTCGGTCAGAACGGCTCTGCAGTCTTGCAGCTGCCTGCTCCAGATCTTTGGTTACGTTAAGCTGTGTACCTGCCGTATCATGTACAGAGGATGAGCATGCCGCAGTCTCCGCGGAAACAGTAGAAATACTCTCAATCGCCTGCAGTGTCTCGTTACGGGATGTGTTCATCTCCTCTACGGTACTGCTGATTGTTCCAAGTGCCTGCAGCAGGGAGACAACCTGCTGATTGATCTGCTTGAAGGAATCTGAGGTATCTTCAACTGCACCGGTCTGGGATGCAACGATGTTCTTTGCCTGTCTTGCGATATCTGCAACATCCTTTGTCTTGCCCGCGATCTCTGTAACAATCGTAGAAATCTTGCCTGCCGAGGTCTGGCACTGATCCGAGAGCTTGCGGATCTCCTCGGCTACAACAGAGAAGCCTCTTCCTGCCTCACCGGCTCTTGCTGCCTCGATAGACGCATTCAGAGATAGCAGATTGGTCTGTTCTGCAATATCGTTGATCTCTTTGATAATCTTGTTGATGGTATTTGACTTTTCTTCAAGCTCTTCAATCGCATCAATCACATTCTGAGTGATCGTGGTTGTAGAGTTCGCACTTTCTGTCAATTCCCGAACCGCCGACATACCCTGTGTGATCGTCTCGCTTGCAGAAGAAGAAAGCTTTCCGATCTCATCCGCATTGACACTCACATCACTGATTTTGCCTGAAAGGGAATCCATCTGGCTCAGACAGTCCTCGGAACCCGTATCCAGCTTGTTCACTCCGACTTCCAATTCGGATACAACATTCTGAATGTCGCTGGAGGTCTCCATAAAGGTTCCTGATACCTGATTTACATAGGACGCAGCCTCATTGAGCTGTCCGCTTACTTCATTTACGTGTACGATCAGTTCTTTGACGTGGTCAACCATCTCATTGACTCCGTCACATAACAAGCCGAATTCGTCCTTGTGCTTTCCCGTCAGGTGAACTGTAAGATTGCCCTTGGAAACCTTGCGGAGCTGCCGGAGGATGTACTGGATCGTTCCTGACATGCTTCGGGAGATCACGGTTCCAAGAAGCATCGCGATCAGCGCAACCACAATGGAAAGAACAAATGAAATCTGTTTAATAAAAGTCGTCTGCGCAAGAATTGTAGCTTCCGGTATCAGCGTGCACACCATAATATTGCCAAAATCCAGCTTGCTGTAAACAAACAGATACGTTCTGCCGTCAATCATTACATCACTGCTGCCACTATTGTCAACGGATTCTAATGCCGCATTATAGAAATCAGTTCCATATACGATCGGATTCTCTAAAACAAGATCTGCATCCGAATAGAACTCTGCGCCATCGGAGGTCGCCATGACCACATAACCGCCCTCACCCGGATCAATCGACTGCATTGCATCTCTGACAAAGCTGCCATCTAAGTTGACGAGCATGACCACCTTAAGATTGTTGCTCAGCTTCTTGACAAGACGGAGCGCATAATTACCCGGATCAAGCCCGGCCTGTGTATCTGCCTCAGCATCTACTCCAAAATAATGCCAGTCATGTTCGCCCGCTAATACAGTCTTTCCCTGTTCTGTCGCAGTATATGCAGTATAGGCATCTGCATCGATCTTGTTGGATGAGCTCTTGATCGTCTTGCCCTCATCCGCAATAAAGTATACGGAGCGGAGCCGGGAGTCAAGCGTGATTTTATTCTGGAGCTCTCTTGTGTAGCTTACGTTCGTTGTCACATCCTTGTTCGGATCAGCGGCCTTGTTGAAGTACGCATTCAGATCCTCATCGATCAGGTACGACTTAAAATCGGACTTCTCACTATTGACCGCAAGATTCATATAGAGTCCAAGCATGTTGGTACTCTGCTGGGTAGATTCCTTGTAGCTTTGCACAATTGCATTGGACGCAACTTTATAAGAAACTGTTCCGAGAACAACAATGCCGATGATCGGGACTAAAAATACCGTAATCAGCCGAAACTGGATGCTCTGGAAAAATTTAACCTCTTTCTTCTCCGTCTTATCCTGCTTCTGCGGCTTCTCTTTTTTCGAAAGCTTTTCCTTCTTTGGTGCCTTCTCCTGCTTCGGCATTTTTACCTTTTTCAACAATGGTTCTCTCTTCTGTGTCTTTTCTGCTTTTAGTTCTTTGCCCCTCTTCGCCATTGTGCCTTATCCCCCTTGCTATTTTAAAATACAGATGGAACCGGCCGGCATCTCCAATGTATCGCCGTCCAATATCACCTCAGCTCCGGTTACCGACATATACCCCCTAATACTCATTCCTGCAAGATCCGTTCCAGTCAGATCAATCGTTGCAGCATCCTCCAGGGATGTATTATACACGATTCCGATGGTGCTTCCATCATAGGTTTTGGTAATAGCAGCCTGACTGCTATTGCATAATGAACTGACTTTCTCGACTGTGCCCCTTGCGATCTCCGGGTTCTCATTGCGGATGCGCAGTCCTCTCTTGTAGAAGTTCAAAAGGGAGGTTACATCCTGCTCCTGCTCATCCACGCCCGCGCTCACGGACTGGAAGCTCTTATCAGATCCCTGCGGTCCCGTCGTCATTCCGGTGTCATCGGTCAGTGACCATACCATCGGAAGACGTTTATTCTCGTCCTTCTGCCCGGTACTCTGCATCCCGATCTCCTCACCGTAATATACGAATGGATTGCCGCTCATCGTAAGCAGCATACCTGCTGCCAGCTTAAGTTTACTGTTGTCACCCGGCAGACTGTTTGCCACACGTATCTGATCATGATTGCTTAAAAATGGTGCGTCAATATAATCCGGGTTCTTCTGTGAATATGTATTTTGATAACTAATCATCGCATCCACGAACTTGGATGCGCTCTTTCCGCTTCTTGCCGCTTTAATGATCGGTCCTTCTGCTCCGGATACCGCAAAATTGAACATACTAGGTGTCAGACTGCCATAGTAATCTGCGATCGTTGTCTGCGCTGCCCATACCTCGGAAACCATATAAAAGTCCGGGTTCTTCGACTTGCAGTAATTAAAGAACCAATTTAAAACTTCATTATTGAAATCCGTATCATTCTCCTCATAGTGGAGAGCTGCATCCATACGGAACCCATCAACGCCAAGATCAATCCAGAAATCAGCGATCTTCTCAAACTCAGCACGAAGCGCCTCATTCTCCAGATTCAGATCCGGCATTGCATAATCAAACTGTCCTTCATAGTACCAGTCCGTGCCGGATACCTGCCGGTAGCCATCCATTCCCACTTTTGAGAAATGATAATAATCCACATACGGACATACGGATGCGTCCGGTTCCTCATCCTCACCCAGTGTCTTTAAATAGGAGCATGCCTCCAGAAACCATGGGTTCTGTGAGGATGAATGGTTCATTACAAAGTCTATTATAACACGAATTCCTCTGTTGTGGGCTTCATTTATCAAATTTTTAAAATCGTCGATCGTCCCATATTTCGGGTCGGTATCGCAGTAGTCCACAACATCATATTTATGATAGCTGGGAGACGGCATAATCGGCATAAGCCATATACCATTAAACCCCATATCCTGAATATAGTCAAGCTTTTCCGTCACTCCGTTAAAATCACCGATTCCATCCCCATCGCTGTCATAGAAGGAATATACAAAAATCTCATAGTAGTTGCGGTAGTTGTCATCGATGATATTTAATTCCTGTTCATACCGGTAGCCGTCCGTTTCCGCCGTCTGCTCTGTGTTCTCTGCCACCTGCGAGCTTTCGGTTGTCTGTTCGCTTTCCGGCTGCTGTGTGCCATTTTCCGGCACATTCTGCGCATTGCCACATCCGACCAGCAAGGATGCGACAAGTCCTGCGATTATAATACTGTTTAAAATTTTCTTCTTCATATTGTTCTCTCCATAAAAGTCAAAAATCGGCAGCCAATTCTGACTGCCGATCCATGTTCTGTGATTAGCCTTTTACAGCGCCTCCGGTTACACCTTCTACATAGTACTTCTGCAAGCACATGAAAAGAATGGTTACAGGGATTGCAACAAGCACACCGCCTGCACAGAAATGTGTGTAGTTTGCGGCAAGACTGGAATCTGTTCCAATCATGTTCTGTAAACCGACGGCAACGTTCATTCCGGATCCGGTGTTATGTGCAATGTAGTTTGCAAACATGAAGTCTCCCCATGGTGCCATGAAAGCGGTAAGCACGGTATAAATGATGATCGGCTTCGCCATTGGAAGTGTGATCTTAAAGAGAACCTGTGCTCTCGTAGCTCCATCAACGCGGGCTGCCTCGTCCAAGGACTTCGGAATCGTATCAAAGAATCCCTTGGATACATAATAGCCCATTGCCGAGCTTGCTGTATATACGAGGATCAAGCCCGGTACAGATCCTGCTCCTGTAAGCCCGAATCCGCTCAATACCTTATACATGATGATCATTCCAAGGAAACCAGGGAACATTCCGAGTACAAGCATGAAGTTCATCAGGAACTTACGTCCTGCAAATCTCATTCTGGAAAGCGTATAACTCATGAAAAGAACCATGATGGTCTGGATCACTGCGGTAAATACTGCAATGACAAAGGTATTTAAATACCATCTCTTGAAGTCATACTGCGTATTGTTAAACAACCACTTATAGTTATCAAATCCGATTTTTTTCGGGATAACGTAGCCTACCTGCATCGTAGTCTCGCATCGTAAGGACTCCATAACGATAAGTACAAACGGGGTAAGCCATATAATAGCCATAACGATCAGAATGATATATACGATAATGTTGCTGGTCGTCTGTTTTGCTTTTAAGCTCTTGTATTTTTTTTCGGAAGTTTTCTGACTCATTACTGGAAATCCTCCTCATTCTTATTTGATGGCAATATATTGTAAACAATTACGGACAATGTAGCTACTACCACAAAGATCATGATACCAACAACAGATGCAACCTTGTAATCGCTATCCGTTCCTGTTGTGATCTTGAACAGCCAGGTGATAAGCAGATCGACATTTGTTGCCGAACCACCGGAGGTTGCAAGTGCCGGATTTGCCTTCGCTCCACCAGCAAGAAGGTAGATAACATTGAAGTTGTTGATATTGCCGATAAAGCTTGTCAGCAGGTACGGTCCTGTTACAAATAACATATATGGAAGCGTGATCTTAAAGAACTGCTGTAGTGCGTTTGCGCCATCAATTCTTGCTGACTCGTACAGATCATCCGGAATATTCATAAGAATACCGGTACACATCAGCATCAGGTATGGAATACCGATCCAGACGTTAATCAAAATAACAAGGATCCGCGCTGACATCGCATTGCCCCAGAAATCATACGGGGCAGCCAAAAGTCCCACTTTCAACAGGAACGCATTGATAAGTCCGCTCTTTGCAAAAAGCTTTGACATATAAAGCAAGGAAATAAACTGTGGAACAGCAATTGTAAGTACGAAGATTCCACGCCATAGCTTCTTGAAACGGATGCCCTTCTTATTGATAAGAAGTGCAACAATGATTCCAAGGAAGTAGTTGGAGAAGGTTGCAAAGAATGCCCACACGAGTGTCCATCCGAGGATGTGCTTGAATGCATATCCAAGGTTACCTGCACTCGTATTGAACAATTCTGCGAAGTTCTGCCAGCCTACCCAGGTAAACAGATTGCTGTAACCATCATGTGCTCCGTCATAGCTTGTGAAAGCTACCGCGATCATGAATACGATCGGCAGAATGGTAAAGCACGTAATACCCACGATTGGAAGTGCAAGAAGCGTCTTGTAGAATTTGCCATCTACCAGCTCATGCATATCATCCTTAAACTTTGGGAGCTTCTTGCCTTCAGCCTTTAATATGTCGTTCTCCCTGCTGCCCTTAATGTTCTTTCTCCAGATAAACAGGAACAGGAAGATAAACAGCAGTGACAATCCACCGTACAACAAAATCTGAAATGAATCATCATAGTGAACGGTTGTATATGCATCTAAAATAGGGTCGTACACTTCAACAGCAGCAGCGTCGCCTAAATTATCCAATTTCGATAACCACTTTACACCTGTGGTAGCGGTATATCCAACAAATACCACCTCAAATGCCAGATAGCAAAGTCCACGCACAATCTGACCACAGGTCAGGTTTCCAAAGCCCATAATGATATAAGAGAGCTTTGTTCTCCAGGAGCCCTTCACAAAATCCAGAACAAGGTTCTTGGCTCCGTTTCCAATTCCAAAAATAATTGATTTTACAATCGAAACGATTGCTTTTCCAATCCGGGCAAAAAATTTCCCGAATGCACAAAAGAATTTTTTAATATTGTATACAATTCTCTGGCCTGTGCTCAGGCCCTGATAATCAAGATAAGAGAGTTCTTTCATAGTATTACCCTTTTTTAATTCTCAATAGGAGCTATCCCGGGATAATAATTCCCGGAATAGCTCTGATATTGATGATCTTTGTTTTCAGTTTCGAGCCTGACTACTGTGCCTCACAGGTAAGAGTAGCGTTTGTTCCGTCGTATACTAAGGTTACAAGATATGTTCCGTCAGCATCGATTACGATGTTGTCTCCACCGAGAACGCCATCAACACCGAAGTTAACATCCCAGCCAAGTCCCTGACGAACCTTGAACTCATCTCCAGCCTTGAAATCAACTGTTGCGGTCCATGTTCCAGCCGGATCCTCAGTCATAGCTACATCTGTATCCCAGTTGTATCCACCGAAGGAACCGATCAGAGTAAATGCGTTTGCAGTAGCCTCATCAATTGTGAACAGCTCGTCGATAGATGCCTTGTAAGAATCAAGACCAGCCTGAAGCTCTTCATCTGTTGTAGAATCCTCTGCTACGTTGCCAAGAAGCTTAGCGATATCCCACCAAGAGCCATGGATCTGTCCCTGTGGAGTAGCGAACTCGTTCTGTGCTGCAAGTGCTGCAAGTGCCGGGTCTGCCTGTACTTCGTCAGACTGCTGAGCCTCAAGGTTAGATGGTCCCCATCCAACAAGCTCATATCTCTGAAGCTGGCACTCTGCGCTTGTAAGGTACTGAGCTAACTTATGAAGAACTGCTGTCTTAACAGCATCGTCCTGTGGCTTAACACCCATAAGCTTGCATCCTGAATAAGAACCCATATGATAGGTTGTTCCATCAACTGTGAAAGAAGGAAGATCAGCTACTGCGTAGTTGTCGCCAAGTGCTTCCTTAGCAGCGCTAGCTCCCCATGTACCAGTTACAACTACACCTGCCGGAACTGCTGCTGCGAACTGAGCTCCGTCTGAAGAAGATACATACATGCTAGACTTAACCATCTGCTGCATTCCCTTTAATGCGATAAGACCGTTTGGTGAATCCCAGTCATCATCAACTGCTGCAAAGGTTCCATCCTCGTTCATTGTCCAGTCAGAGTGGCATCCGGTTGCGAAGAAGAAAGAAGCAATATACCAAGCAGAGGTATCTGTTTCCATACAAATTGTTCTTCCAGCTGCTTCACAATCTGCAACGATTGCTGCAAGATCATCAATGCTGCTCTCCTGAACTACGCTCTTATCGTAGTACATGAAGTAACCATTGTCAGAAGTAAGCGGGTAGCAGTAAATGTCAGAACCAACAGTTGCTGCCTTCAAAGAAGTTGCATCATTTGCGTTCGTTACGATATCGGATGCTGCAGCGCCAAGCTTTGTAAGTGCTCCAGCCTCAACAAGTCTGATCAGCTGATCCTGTGCAAAGCAGAAAAGATCTGCACCACTTGCAACGTCTGTGATCATGTTAGTTGCTGAGTTAGACTCGGTAACACCTTCAACAGTTGCGTTGATAACGATTCCAGGATTAGCCTCCTCGAATGCATCAATCTGCTGCTCTGTTAACTGTGCTACACCTTCGGACTCAGATACCCATACGGTAATATCATATGTTCCGGAAAGATCTGCCTCAGCAGCTGCAGGAGCATCTGCCTCTGTGTTATTGTCTGCAGGAGCATCGGCGCTAGCATCGCTGCCTGCTGCAGGAGTGTCATTTGTTGTGCCGTTGTCAGAACCGCAAGCTGCCATAGAAACAGTCATGGTTGCAACGAGCAAAGCTGATAATACTTTCTTTTTCATCGTTTTCCTCTCCTTTTGATAATAAAAAGTATTTTATATAAAATGCACTATGCATTCTATACCATAATGTAGGTTACCGGCGGTAAACCGCGGCGAGATTTCTCAGCCAGGTCCGTCTCGCTTCATCAAGCTGTTCTTCATGAAGCCTCCAGCGCCAGTTCGCCCCGACCGTTCCCGGCTCATTCATCCGTGCTTCGTTTCCCAATTTGAGAACGTCCTGCATCTGTATGATCGCCAGATCCGCCGTGCTCTGGTATGCAGCCCGGATAAGTGCATCCGGTATATCTGCAATCGTATGTATGTTCAGATACTCATATAAATATGCAAGTTCGTATTCCGTCTTGTTGCGGAAGTATCCTGCTATCGTCTCATTGTCGTGCGTTCCCGCATATACGACAATCTGGTGTTCGGTATAATTATGCGGAAGATGTTCATTCAACGGATCTCCGTCAAATGCAAACATCAAGACCTTGGTTCCAAGCCAGCCGCTTTTCTTTAAGAGCTTCTTCGCTCCCGGCATAAGCACCTTGCCGCCGTAGTCATCTGCGATGGCCACCGCATTGGAGAGTACATCGTTCAGGCAATCCGTAAACTTGCGTCCCGGTCCCTTGAACCACCTGCCTCCTGTCGTCTCCTCTGCCTGATAAGGCACAGAATAACTCTTTACGATTCCAAGGAAATGGTCAATCCGGATAATATCAAACATCCATTCTGCCATCTGTATCCTTTTCTTCCACCAGGAAAAGCCGTCCTCTTCCATGTTGTTCCAATTATACAGCGGGCTGCCCCATATCTGTCCCGTTTCTGAAAACTTATCCGGAATTGCTGCTGCCACATATTCCGGCAGTCCGTTACCCTTTAAAAGGAAGTATTCCGGATGTATCCAGGTGTCTGCGCTATCCAATCCTGCGAAGAATGCTACATCTCCAATAATCTTCACGCCCTTGGAATTGGCGTATTTCCTAAGTTCGTCCCACTGTTTAAAGAATTCGTATTGGCAAAATCCCCAAAACCTGATGTTATTATACAACTCTTTTCGGCATTTTGCAAGCGCAACCGGTTGCTTTTTTTTAATTTCCTCGTCCCATTCCTGCCATGGCCGATTCTCATTTGCATCCTTGATTGCCATATACAGCGTATATCCGTCCAGCCAGTCCCGATTTGCTTTGCAAAACCGCTCATAGCCGGTGTTTTGTCCGTCAAATCGCTCAAATGCCTTCCAGAGGATTGACATCCGGTTCTCAAAAAGTGCTGCATAATCAACCGTCCCGTCATCCGCACCCCAGTTGTAACAGCGGATCTCTTCCTGCTTCAGCAAGCCATCTCTTACAAGGAAATCCAGATCTATCAGATACGGATTCCCGGCAAATGCGGAAAGTGACTGATATGGGCTGTCGCCAAAGCTCGTAGGGCCGAGCGGAAGCACCTGCCAATACCGCTGCTTTAAATCCACCAGCAAATCGACGAACCGATATGCTGCATCTCCCAGTGTACCGATTCCATACGGAGATGGCAGACTTGAAATTGCAAGAAGTATTCCGGCTCCTCTTGTCAGCTCATTCGTTTCCAATATTCCCCCGCCTTACCCGAAAATTTTCGTGTTTTTTCGTATCTGAGTATAATTTTAGTTTGTGGGGGCTGCTTTGTCAACGATTTTCACATACTCAATCCCATTTTTGCCACTTTGTACGTTTTTTTGACTATGAATTTGTGTATAATCACAATAAGTAATCGTATAAGTTTCGAAATTTTTTTTGCTGGTGTATTGATTCCCATTTTGTACTTTCGTATAATAGCTAAGAATAGATACCAATGAAAATGACATTGTGCAGATGCACATATAATAGAAAGGATTTTTTCATGCCTACGATCAAAGATATTGCCAACCGGCTTGGTGTTTCCGTCAGTACTGTATCAAAAGGGCTTAATGGCGCAAGCGACATTAGCGACGAGCTTCGCCAGATGGTTTTAGACACAGCCGTAGAGATGGGTTACAGCACAAAGCGTTCCCGCAAAGAAGAGAACCGGAAGCTCTGTCTCATGGTTGAAAATATGGACTATGAGCATCTGGGCGAGTTCGGATATGAGCTGGTGCTGGGGTTTAAGCAAAATGCTTACCGCGCCAACTGGGATGTCACAGTCGTTCCTATGACTCCCAGCTTCCAGATGGAGGAAAAATACGATACTTATCTGTTAAAAAACGGATACTGCGGTGCATTTCTTGCCGGTTTTGCGCTTCACGATGAATGGATGAAGCAGCTTGAGAATACAACGATGCCAACCGTTCTTCTGGACAACTTTATCCCGGAGAATCCAAACGTCTGCTATGTCGGAACAGACAGCTATGAGGGGATCGAGCTTGCTGTCCGCCACCTATATACACTCGGTCACAAAAAAATTGCTTTTTTAAACGGCTCTCTCTACTCTCTGGTATCTGACCAGCGGCAGGAGGCATTTGAAAATGCCATGGAGAAGTTCGGTCTTACGGTCAGCCGCGAGCTGATGGCGCGTGGCTACTATGTTTCCGATAGTGCAAAGTATCATGTGCCGGGTTTTCTGTCTGCAGGCGCAACCGCAATTCTCTGCGGTAACGACCTGATCGCAAAGGGTGTTATTGAAGAATGCCAGGAGCGCGGATTCCGCGTACCGGATGACATCAGTGTGATTGGTTTTGATGACATTCCGCTTGCCGCATCCCTTAATCCGCCGCTTACAACCATCCATCAGGAATTGAATGAGCTTGGACGCTGCGCATATGTCATGCTCGACTCCCTGATCCGGCATATTCCGATCAGTAAGACTCTGATGCGCCCGCAGCTCATTGAGCGTGATTCCACGACGCGCGTTCCGGTTTCCACAACAGTCAGGCATGGAGATTCTATATGAAACACCGCGATTGTAAATGGATCCTTCTGATCCTGTGCACACTCTTTTTCTGTAGTGCGTGCAGCGTGTCAGACCTTTCGCTTCTTTTTATGAGCAAGTCCGACCGCGAAATTTATGTACACGACAATCCCCGCTTTTGGGATCAGACAATGCCCGTCCCGGATTCATCGAATCTTTTTACTTTGGAGAACGATTTTTTCTCCGGAAAGCCCTACAATGATCTGTTCCGCTTTGGGGACAATCTCCTTCTCGCCGGCGAGGCAAGCTACAGTTCGGTGATTGCCGATCATTTTAATGATGGTGCCGATGATCCTTACCAGTATTCGTTCGAGGTGTACAGTCCATGGTACAACCGGATCATTGCAACGCTCCCCCACACGGAGGTATCCTGTACTTCCTATCAGGTATGCGGAGATACGCTTCTGCTTCTTGATTCTGAAAGCGGACAGCTGCTTGTATACGATTCCGGGCTTGAACCGGCGGGCAGCTATGACCTTTCCTTTTATGAGGATATCGATGCACTTACATTTTACGACTCCGGCATCAGCGGCACATACTATGTGTATTCGCCAGACAGCGAGGCAATGGAGTGTCTTCGTCTTTCTGAGGCTCACACCTCCCACACACCGCTTTCCATTCCGTATTACGAGCTTGTACCTCTGTACAGCACGCCGGATGAACATACACTTACATTCTCAGGGGTAGATGCATCCTCACTTCTGGATGTGATCGTTGTCTATGATACCGAAGCCGGGGTCGTTGCCTGCACATATCCGGCAGACAGTCTTGATGAAGTGGCTGCCGATGCCAACACAGATTTTTTGCCGTATGGGAATATCCTGCGGCGGGACTTTACGCTCAATGAAGCTTCCTCTCACTATCTGGCAGCTTTCTACTATTATGATCCAGACGGGGATGGAATTTCCTCCTGCGCCTATGACTGCGGGGATTACAGTTCCACCGAAAATGTTTACTATCTCGGCCGCAACCTGGGCTTTTTCGATGAGCAGCAGCTCGGCTTTCTGCTGGCATATAATTCCGACTGCCAGCCGCAGCTTCTGGTGTGGGATCTAAGCAAGTCGCAATCCGATATGCAGCCGCTTTCCATTTCCGCCATTCCGGATACCACAGACGATTCCATTCTGGACTGGGGGCAGCTTACAGATCTGCGTGCCCGCGCGGATGCGTTGGAGCGGATCTATGGTATTGAAATATGCTTTGGTCCGGAGACGCCTGACCAGCTCGGTGTGTATCAGCTTTCTGCCGAGAGTGACAGTGCGGTGCTTGCAGAATGCTTCGACAAGCTTTCTGCTTCCCTCAAATGCTACCCTGCCAACTTTTTCTCCCAGCTTTGCATGGGCGAAAGCACCGGCATTACCTTCTATCTTGCAGGAAGTATCTACGGTAACACCGAGGGTATGTTAGACACACCGACCGGCTTTACGGATTCCATCGACCAACGACTTGTCATGATATTAAGCACCCAGTATTGCTGGGATTGGGATTATACGATCAACCATGAGCTGTCGCATCTGATCGACCAGCGGCTTGAATATCGTTCCAATTATGTTGCGGATGCGCTTTTTTCGGAGTCAAAATGGAGTTCCTTCAATCCGGACGGCTGCGAATATCTGAACACCTACGACGGATATGAGGAAAGTGAAATGTACGAGCTGTATTCGGACTACTTTGCAGATGCTTACGGGCTGACCTTCGCCACCGAAGACCGCGCTGAATTGTTCGGGCTGGCAATGGCTGACTATCTCGGAAGCTTTGATGAGGACGCTTTCTTCAAGGAGGATTCCCCGACCGCCGAGAAGTTCCGCTACTACTGTGCCTGCATCCGCGATGGCTTTGACACGACCGGATGGGAGGATGTCATGCCGTGGGAAGTGATTGTGCAATAATTCCTATGAACAACAAAAACCGGATCATGCGATCCGGTTTTTCGTGGGCAGAGGTGGATTCGAACCACCGAAGCAAGTTGCAGCAGATTTACAGTCTGTCCCCTTTGGCCACTCGGGAATCTGCCCATTCCGTCAAGGCATTGCCTTAACACTTCGAAAGTATACCATATTCACTTTATTTACACAAGTCCTAATTCCACTCATTTTCACTCAACCCATTTTCATTCATTATCCCATCAATTACAGCGGCATTCAAAGTCCATCCGCAAGGCATATCAATCAACGTCCCATCGCCGCGCCGCCCCCTCTCCCTTGCCGGGGAAAGCACCACTTCAAATTGTGAAATTCTAATCCAACCATCCCACGGTTTATTTATCAGTTATGTCTTTTAAAGGTTTGAGCACTCCTGTCCGGCTGTTCGCGGCAGAAAGACTTGCAATTCGAGAACTTTTGTGTTCTTCTTGCGGGCGGATTTTGGGAAATGTGAGCATGCCCTTCATCTGTTTGAGCTAACCGTGTGGCTATATAGAAAACGTAAAAAGCGAGTTTTGAAGGGCATGCTCTAATATCAACTTCACAGAAACGCCCGCTTAGAAGAACTAAAAAGTTTGAGTGCAATCTTTCTGCCACGGACAGTCGGGCGTGGAGTGTCAAAGCCAATAAAAGACACAACCTTATCACCGTGGGAATGGTTGAAAGAATTTCTACAATTTTTGCGGAATTGCTTTCCCGGTAAGGGAGAGGGGGCGGCCCGGCGTGCGAAGTTGGTATACCTTGCGCAATAGGCTTTGAATGCCGCCGTAAGCTGTAAGGAATTATAAATGATAGTGGGAGTAATATTTTTAGATAGTAAAAAAGACAGCTTCGAACGCTGTCTTTTTAGGAGAAGGTATTTTTACTATGGGGTATAGCAAAAACTATATAATG
>CAKRCS010000004.1 GCA_934307695.1 uncultured Agathobacter sp.
ACCACAGCGGTTAATAATATTAGAAGTCAGCAGATAAACATAATTGTGGTTATGATATAACTCATGTTTATTCATATCTGTTACCTCCATTATGCAGAATACCAATTACATGCTTTCCTGCTCCACAACCTGTCCAAGACCAATTATCATTAAGAAAATTCTCATTTACTTTTATATCTTTATTGCTATAATAACCTATGCAATCTGCCAAAACAATTAACAACTTACCTCCAATTTTATTATATGCAAAATCAATAATAGAAAGAATATCTTGAGGTTCTATAAGCCATTCTGGGCGTTTTGCAAAATTCCCCATTGTTATTTCCCATACAGCTGTAGTTAATTTATTCATACATTCTCTCCTATAATCCTTTTTAAATAAAAAAGACCTACTCTATATTTCTTTTTACATAGAGCAAGTCTTTTCTACAAACTACATTCTCACACCTGTTCCGTACATAACTGGTCCAAATAAGTTCTTAGAGGTTTTTAATTCAGAAATCTCTACAAACTCCAAGCTCAATTCTTCAAGATTAAACATTTTTATCCACCTCCCGTTTATTGAATTTATCTTGAGAATACATCTCTTATTTTCAAATGTCAAGTTATTTTCATTATTTTTTCCAAATTTCGAGTTCAAATTCTCGTTTTATTTGTAACATATTTTCCATTTTCTACGCATACATCAGATCTCTTAACCACCTATTTATGTTCTTCTTATCTTGCATCTCTGTCATATCTTTTTTTCTGTCCCTTTCTTATTTCATATTCTTCTATCTCCCGATTTCTCTCGGCTTGAACAAGCATATCCGCCTTATTCTCGCCAACTGCTCGTTTCAATCGGTAATAATCCTGATTTTCTTCTTTAAGACTGTCGATTACCTCTATCTGCTCCTGATTCCGCATAGCTAACATTTTGTTTGAACTCTCTAATCTGTTATATTTATACTGAACTCTATCAACTTCTTCACGAATTTTGATATATGCCAGATATAAGCTATATAGTAATTCCTTCAATTTTCCAATCACTGGCTTTGCCTTCTTCTCTCGATAGGTTTTAGCAGATTCCAGAAAATCTGCTTCTGGAAGCACTTCATCTATGGGTTTAGAAAACTCCCCAGCATATCGCCTTATATTATTTATTTCTTCCATCACCACTTTGCGTTCTTCTAGTCTGGCATTTTTTCCTCCAACCTAGCTTTTTGAACTTCTAACTCTGCAACTTCCTTTTTGCGTTCTTTTTTCTTGAAATTGTAAACATCCAAATGCTCTTCATGTGTGCCTTTCTGCTCCCATTCAATTCCATATTGCTTTGCAATTTCTGCCAGCACTTCTTTTTCATGGTTTATCCACTGATTCAGTTCTGTATCATGCTTATTTCCACCTTGAAATCCAAGGCTTTTCAATGCCTGTTTCAGTGAAACTCTGGTATCCATTCCTTTTCCCTTCCAGTTAGTCACATAAGGCACAAAGTCAATATGTAAATGTGGTGTTGCTTCATCCTGGTGCAGATAGCAGCTAAATACACAAAGTGTCGGATTCCGTTTTTGGAAGTCTTTCACATATTCATCCAGTACCTTTACAGCCATATCTCCTTCTGTCGTTCCCACTGCCATATCCTCACGATTTCCAATCTGGAATATCACTTCATGAAACAACTTTTCTTGTTTGCTCTGTCGTATTTTTTCATAATAATTTGCAATCTGCCTGTCCTTTCTTTTCCCAACATTATATCTCTCCACAGCATCATCAAATAGCTCTTTATAAACTTCTTTCAGATTCTCATTCTGGTAGCAAATATTCAGTTGTACTCTGTCCGGATCTACATTTTCTGCTATAAAATCCCGTCTGTTATGAGCCAGTGAACCGGTTCCGATCATACCACTAATCGTTCGTTTCATCATAAGTTTTCTCATCTCCTCTCTGTTCGAGTGCCAGATATCGCACGTGATTTTTATTTACGCCAGTTATGGCGATATTTAAGAAACTGTCGCCGGATACGGCGTTTTTGTTACTTTTGTCAAAAGTAACGCAAAAGCACTTTCGACAGCCGTACCGTCCATCAAAAGTACCCTTGCGCCCTGCCGGGGTGCAAGACGTCCGGAGGACGTCTGCCCTGCACCGACCGAAGCGGAGCGGAGACCTATTTTATCTCCTTCGTTACTCTCTCAACTAAATTATTCCGGTATTCTCGCCTGCACATATTCCAGATTTCCACAGTACGGCGTTCCCACCAGATACCATTCTCTTGCCGTATTCATCTCCATTCTTGTCCTTACCCACTTATCGTCAATCAGCACCTCAAGACCTTCTCCACAGTGAAATCCCGTATCGATCCATAAATCTGATGATAATAAGCCATATCTGTCATTGCTACTGTTATATCCTAATCTTCCTTGTTTCATTGTACCATTCTCCTTTCACAGCGATAAAATTTCCGTTAAATTCACAGTTCAATCAGAACCTTTCGTTTGCACCTTACCGGCATTCTCCTTGTTTATTTCTCACAGGTGCGTGACACGCTCCTATAATAAAGTAATCAGTAAGGACTGTTACCATCGAAAGCTCTCTTGCATTCCCTTTCTGTCCAGATATTCCTGCCGGAATCTTTCCCTTTCTTCTTCCGTTGGTGCCGTTTTGGATTTGCTGTACACTTCACGATTCATCATTGCATCCAGTTTTTCTCCAATCCCAGCCGGATTATTTCTTCACCATCGTAGTTATCCATCAAAAAATATTGCAGGAGTTGAAAAAATAACTCATATGGAATCTGTACACTTTTATTTTGCATCTGTTCTCCTTTCAAGGTGGTAAGATTCCCCCTTCTTAAGAAATGGTAATCTTGCCACCTTCCTTTTTTATTCTGGCAACATCCAATACCATTGTTTTCCTCGTTTTACGGAATCAATTTCAAGTTCCCGTTTGGCATTCCACAACGTTTTTCTTTATTTTATTCCAAATCTGTGATATGATATTTAATAGATTTATGTTTTTCGTATTTTTTTAATATATGAAAAAGGAGGATTCTATGGGTGACGGTAAAAATTTAAAGAAATATCTTGATGAAAAAGGCACAAATGTCCGTAAAATTGCAAAAGCAACTGGAATCAGTGCTACAACCTTATATTCAATCATTCAAAAAGATTCCAATATTCGATTTGATTTTGCTTTAAGACTTGCAAACGAATTGCAAATTGATGTGAATGAGATATGTTCTGCCAGTCCATTTTCTGACACAATTAAGGAAGAAGAGATTTATCCTACACTTCCAGACGGTTTGAACGGAGCCTTAGACGCAAGTCGTGTAAAGACTTACTTAAAAAATTCTATGTATCCGTTGATGTATCTTTTTGGCAAAAATAGTATGCCTGATGTAGATAATCTACTTACATCATTCTATCAGCTTGATGATGAAGCCAGACAGGAAGTTGTAGAAACAATCCGTCTGAAACTGCAATATCATCGAGATCCGAAACGTGCTGAACAGATCAAGCAGATTAAAGGTTGGTAAAAAATCACTCCTGTGAATGGCAAACATTCGCAGGAGTTTCTTTTTGGGCACCGTTTTGGCACCACTGGTTTTATTTTTCAATTTTAAATTTATCTGTATTTTATCTTGCTGATAAATATTTCGCTATTTCTCTACTTATAATTTTTCAAATCATTCTCTCTTTAAGATACAGAAAAACCCCAGAAACACAAGGTTTCCGGGGCATCTTACGCTTGGACACAAAGTTATCTTACGATAACACTATATATAATTTATCTGATAATCAGTGATTACTCGATAACGGTAGCAACACGGCCTGAACCTACAGTACGTCCACCCTCACGGATAGCGAATGTAAGACCCTGCTCCATAGCTACTGGATGAATCAAGGTAATGGTCATCTCTACGTTATCACCAGGCATACACATCTCTGTGCCAGCTGGTAACTCGCAAACACCAGTAACGTCAGTTGTTCTGAAGTAGAACTGTGGACGATAGTTGTTGAAGAATGGAGTATGACGACCACCTTCATCCTTTGTCAAAACGTAAACCTGAGCGGTGAACTTGTGGTGGCAGGTAACTGTTCCTGGCTTAGCAAGAACCTGTCCACGAACGATCTGGTCACGGTTGATACCACGAAGAAGAGCTCCGATGTTATCACCAGCCATAGCCTCATCCAACTGCTTACGGAACATCTCGATACCGGTAACAACAGTCTTCTGAACATCTTCCTTAACACCAAGGATCTCAAGTTCCTCGTTGAGGTGAAGAGTACCACGCTCTACTCTACCAGTTGCAACAGTACCACGTCCGGTAATAGTAAATACGTCCTCTACAGGCATAAGGAATGGCTTATCTGTATCACGCTCTGGATCTGGGATATAGCTATCAACAGTATCCATAAGCTCCATAATCTTGTCTCCCCAAGGTCCCATTGGATCCTCAAGAGCCTTAAGAGCAGATCCCTTAACGATTGGGCAATCATTGAATCCGTACTCTTCAAGCTGCTCGGTAACTTCCATCTCTACTAACTCGATAAGTTCCTCATCATCAACCATATCACACTTGTTAAGGAATACAACGATGTAAGGTACACCTACCTGACGAGAAAGAAGGATGTGCTCCTTTGTCTGAGCCATAACACCATCTGTAGCAGCAACTACGAGGATAGCGCCATCCATCTGAGCTGCACCAGTGATCATGTTCTTAACGTAGTCAGCATGTCCCGGGCAGTCAACGTGTGCGTAATGTCTCTTTGCAGTCTGGTACTCAACGTGTGCGGTAGAAATGGTAATACCACGCTCTCTCTCTTCTGGAGCCTTATCGATGTTCTCGAAGTCTACCTTCTCGTTTCCAGGTACTCTCTCAGCTAATACTCTGGTAATAGCTGCAGTTAAAGTTGTTTTACCATGATCTACGTGACCGATGGTACCGATATTAGCATGTGCTTTGGTTCTCTCAAATTTAGCCTTTGCCATTTTGAAACGTCCTCCTTAAATTTGCCCTATGGGCGGATTTGATTTAGTTAATAAACCTGACTGCTTAGATTATATAAAATAATCCACACATTTTCAAGTTCTTTTTACACGCAATCCCTTGAAATTAAGGGATTGCGCATGGATTCATATCTTATTTGTCCTTGCTGGACAGAACCTTGTCCTGAACATTCTTCGGAACCGGCTCATACTTCTCAAAGAACATTGAGTAGTTACCACGTCCCTGTGTCTTAGAACGAAGGTCGGTAGAGTATCCGAACATCTCTGCAAGCGGAACATATGCGCGAACCATTTTTCCACCGCCGATATCATCCATACCCTCGATACGTCCACGGCGTGAGTTGATATCACCGATAACATCACCCATGTACTCTTCCGGCATGGTTACTTCTACCTTCATGATCGGCTCAAGTAATACCGGAGCAGCCTTCTGCATAGCCTCTTTGAAACACATAGATCCAGCAATGTGGAATGCCATTTCAGAAGAGTCGACTTCATGGTAAGATCCGTCGTATACAGTAGCATGAACACCTACAACCGGGAATCCGCCAAGGGAACCAGCCTTTGTAGCTTCCTCGATACCTTCGCCAACAGCCGGAATGTATTCCTTCGGGATTGCACCACCGACAACCTCGGAATCGAACTTGAAGAGTTCGTCTCCGTTGGCATCCATAGGCTCGAAGCGAACCTTACAATGTCCGTACTGTCCACGTCCACCGGACTGCTTTGCATACTTGTATTCCTGATCAACAGGCTTTGTAAAGGTTTCCTTGTATGCTACCTGAGGAGCACCAACGTTTGCCTCTACCTTAAATTCTCTCAAAAGACGATCAACGATGATCTCCAGATGGAGCTCACCCATACCAGCGATAATGGTCTGGCCTGTTTCCTGATCGGTATGAGCACGGAAAGTAGGATCTTCTTCTGCAAGCTTTGCAAGAGCTTCACCCATCTTACCCTGTCCAGCCTTGGTCTTTGGCTCGATCGCAAGCTCGATAACCGGCTCCGGGAACTCCATGGACTCAAGGATTACAGGATGCTGCTCGTCACAGATGGTATCACCGGTAGTAGTAAACTTAAAGCCTACTGCTGCTGCGATATCACCGGAGTAAACGATGTCAAGCTCTGCTCTCTTGTTTGCATGCATCTGAAGAATACGTCCAACACGTTCCTTCTTATCCTTTGTTGCGTTTAAAACGTAAGATCCTGACTTACAGGTTCCGGAATATACACGGAAGTAAGCAAGCTTTCCTACGAATGGATCAGTCATGATCTTGAATGCCAATGCTGCAAAAGGAGCATCATCGGATGAAGGTCTGGTTACTTCATTACCCTCTAAGTCTACACCCTTGATATCCGGGATATCGGTTGGTGCAGGCATGAACTCAAGGATAGCATCCAAAAGCTTCTGAACACCCTTGTTACGGTATGCAGAACCACAGCATACAGGTACTGCTCTACACTCACATGTAGCAAGACGAAGAGCTGCCTTCATCTGTTCAACAGTCGGTTCCTCTCCATCGAGGTACATCATCATAAGGTCATCATCAAGCTCGCAGCACTTCTCAACGAGTTCTTCGTGATACTTTGCTGCCTGATCTGTCATATCACCGAGATCATCTGTTACGGTGATATCATCACCCTTCTCATCATTGTAGATGTAAGCCTTCATCTCGAACAGGTCAATGATTCCCTTGAAATCATCTTCCTTTCCGATCGGAAGCTGAAGGACGATGGCGTTCTTTCCAAGTCTTGTACGGATCTGGTCAACAGCTCCGTAGAAGTTTGCACCAAGGATGTCCATCTTGTTGATGAAAGCCATTCTCGGTACATTGTAGGTATCAGCCTGACGCCATACGTTCTCAGACTGAGGCTCTACACCACCCTTTGCACAGAAGACACCAACGGCGCCGTCAAGTACACGAAGGGAACGTTCAACCTCTACTGTAAAGTCAACGTGTCCCGGGGTATCGATGATGTTGATACGATGCTCCAGAGCACCCGGCATTGGCTTTGTTTCCTTTTCCAATGTCCAGTGACAAGTCGTAGCGGCTGAAGTAATGGTAATACCTCTTTCCTGCTCCTGCTCCATCCAGTCCATGGTAGCAGTACCTTCATGAGTATCACCGATCTTGTAATTAACACCGGTATAGTAAAGAATACGCTCTGTCAATGTTGTCTTACCAGCATCGATATGGGCCATAATACCAATGTTTCTTGTTCTATCAAGTGGATATTCTCTTCCAGCCAAGGTTTTTTCCTCCTATATTTGTTAGCTTATGCATATCCGCAGCCGACGGAGATCTTCCGGCGTCCTGCGGTGCATTCCAATCTGTAAAAACAGATTAGAAACGGTAATGAGCAAATGCCTTGTTTGCCTCTGCCATTTTGTGCATGTCTTCTTTTCTCTTAACTGCTGCACCAGTATTGTTTGCAGCATCCATGATTTCGTTTGCCAGTCTCTCTGCCTGTGTCTTCTCTCCTCTTGCACGAGAAAAAGTTGTCAGCCAACGAAGAGCTAATGCCTGGCGACGATCAGGACGAACCTCGATCGGTACCTGATAGGTAGCACCACCGATACGTCTTGCTTTTACTTCAAGAGATGGCATGATATTGCCCATAGCCTCTTCAAATACTTCAAGAGCTGGTCTTCCTGTCTTTTCTTCTACGTTAGCAAATGCGCCGTATACGATCTTCTGAGCTACGCCCTTCTTGCCATCGAGCATGATGCTGTTGACAAGCTTGGTAACTACCTTGCTGTTGTACATAGGATCTGCTAATACGTCTCTTTTCTGAGTATGTCCTTTACGTGGCACGTTACTTCCCTCCTTAACTATTATTTGTTGTTAAATCATCGGTACTCACATGTGTCTCTCTAATGTGTTCGTGCAGGCTTTATCCTAAAATAATCCCAACACTAACCATAAGCTTCTGTTTGTGAAATACATTACTTCGGTAATTACTTACCTGCCTTTGGTCTCTTTGCGCCGTACTTAGAACGAGCCTGCTTTCTGTTTGCAACACCAGCGGTATCTAAAGTACCACGGATGATGTGGTAACGTGTACCTGGTAAATCCTTAACACGACCACCACGGATCAGAACAACGCTATGCTCCTGCAGGTTGTGTCCCTCACCCGGAATGTAAGATGTTACTTCGATTCCGTTGGAAAGACGTACTCTGGCGATCTTTCTAAGAGCTGAGTTAGGCTTCTTAGGGGTTGCAGTCTTAACAGCTGTACATACTCCTCTCTTCTGTGGAGAAGAAGCATCGATCGGGCGCTTCTGAAGAGAGTTGTAGCTTCTCTGAAGAGCCGGTGCGGTAGACTTCTTAACAGCAGTCTGACGTCCCTTTCTTACTAACTGGTTGAATGTTGGCATTATTTTCACCTCCTATAATGTTAGATAAATTTGCGCAACTGTATGCACGCTAAAGTATTATATAAATTTCCCCGTCCTTTGTCAAGAAGAAACTTCCCGAAAGCCTTATATTTCCCGCACTTTTTTGAAATTGTGGAAAAAAGCGCAAAAAATCTCCCCACAGCACACACTTGCACGCCGCAGGGAGATTTTCATTTCTTATTTATCTGTTTATCCGCTATTTCGCAGTAAACGTACTTGCTCCGGTATGAATCCAGTTCATCGACTCATACCACTCATCATACCATTCCGACAGGACCAGTTCATACTTTGTTCCTTTTTTCAGGCTCTCATCGCATACGATCTTTATATCCTTTGAGTTTTTCTTTATGGTTGCCTTTGCAGACATAATATCGTCCGTCTTGGTATTTCTTACATAGATGTCAAACGTATAGCTTGATTTTCCGAGAACGCTCTCATCCATCCAGTAAGAAGAATACTGCGCAGCGGTCAACTGGTTCTGTGAAACCTTCTTGGAAAGCGTTGCGGTTATGTTCCTGCCCTTTCCGGTTATGGAAGCGATTTTAAAGCAGTTGCTGCTTCTGGTAGAAAACGGGCTGACAGAATCCGTATATTCATAGAACTCCGTCTGTACCAGCATTGCCTTATAGGTGTCCATGGAATATACATAGTTCTCAATGCTGTAATTGCCGTTCGATTCATCATGATAGACACTCTTGATAAATTCGGAGTACGTATTATCACTGATCTCTTTGAACAGCTTGATCAGCTTAGTCGCATTTTTTGCGGTTACCTTGCCGGCATAAGCCTTGTTTACCTTCTTGCACAGAGAGATCAGTTCCTTGTTCTCTTTCTGGTACTTCTTCATCTCGCTCGCATTTACGACTTTGATCGCACCGGCAATCTTCTTTCCCTTCCATGTCATCTTGATCAGGGCTGTTCCTGTCTTTTTTGCCGTGATCTTGCCGGTCTTTGCGTCAATGGCTACAATATCCGGGTTCTTGCTCTCATATTTGACACCGGTGAGGTTATCTCCGTTATACGCTATTTCCTCGCCATCCTCAGAGAGGGCATATCCATATACCAGATCGCTGATACTGAAACCCTTGACGCCCTTTTCGACAACAAGAAAATCGTTTGCTTCAGACAGTTTCGTCGTATCCTCATTAAAAGCATAGCTTGCCCAGAAGGTATAATTCCATCTTGTTTTCGCCTGTACCGAGTCCTGTGCGACCGGCGCAAATGCTGCCACTGTTGTGAACGCCATCAACATGCATAAGAAAATGGCAATTCTTCTTTTGATCATTTTCATAGTTCTTTCCTCCTATATTTTTATGTCCCAATTATAGTCCTATTGTCAAGTGGATGCAATACTGTTTATTTATCCTTGGCAGACAGCACGAGCCCTGCAAACACATAAAATACCGGAGAGGTGTACAGCGTCGAATCGCTGAACAGCCCGCATACCATATATGCCACACAGCCGAGCAGGCAGCCGAACGCTACTATATTTTTTGTGGAGTGCTCCCAGCCTTCCCTTTTAAAGAAAAGACTTCCCTTTTTCAGAATAAATATGTAGAAAACGATAAGCGCCACGACAGAGAGAAGTCCCGTCTGCACCCATTTCATCAGGTAATCGTTGTGCGCCCGCTCCATGATACGCGCCGGGTTCTCCGCATAGACCAGCTTTCCTGCATAATCATTCTGCGGAAACACCTCCGCAAAGGTGTCCGGACCGCTTCCAAGCAGAAGATAATGCTTTAGCATCGGCAGAATGCGCGTCCAGATATAGATACGTCCGCTTCCAAGGTATTCCAGTCCGCCTGCATCCGCATGTTCCACGGCGACCATCTGATCCTTTTTGCCCCAGGCGGTAATGTAGGCATAGCCCTCATCCTCCTTCGCAAAGGCAAGCAGATTGTCATACATATATACGAAAATACACGGTCGGTCGTCCCACTGCGCGACACTGACCTCGCATTCCGTCGCGATTGGAAGACGGTATTCCTCATCCGCTTCCGTGAGAGCCGCGCACTCCATGCCTGCAGCATCCGTCACCCGAAGAACCGTTCCCGTCTTCTCGTCGGTAAGCGAAAGCAAAAAGCTCTCATCACCATAGTCGATCTGCACGCCCTGTCCGGTTGTGAGAATATTCTTAAGCTGACTATCCTTTTTTGCATCGATCATCCGGTGTACATAATGTCCGTCAAAGACTGCCAGATCGACCGCGGCAAATGCTCCCGCCAGCGCCAGCAGTCCGCCCGCCAGGTACAGGGCATACCACAGCTTTTTCGCTCCGGTTCCCTTGAAATATACCACGATACACACAACTCCAACCACAAGCAATGCCACCAGCCCGGCGCGGCTGTATGTAAACCATGTCAGGATCAGCGCATCGATCAGCAGAACCGCAGAAACGATCTTCTGCTTTTTCTCCTTGGAGCAGAGAGCGCCCGCCGCAAATACACACGCAAACATAATCAGGTAGATAACCGCATAGTTCGGGTTGTACAGCGACAGCGAGACATTATTTCCGGTAAAGATATTGTACATCTGTCCCTCATAATACTCGTAGTATTCCTCCGACATGATCAGCTTCTGGATCGTTGGAAACAGCAGCGGATCTTTCATAAATACCTGCATCCAGCCGATAATGCTCATCAGCACAAAGCTGATCTCCATGCCCTTGTAAACGGTCGCATAGTCCCGCTCCGTCTCCATGATCTGATAGGTGTAAAACGCGATGATCCCATATCCGGCAAGCACCAGAAAGCCTTCCATATCCGGAATATTTCCAAGCCATGCCGCCTTTGGATTTGCAGAAAAAATGCAGGACAATGCTACAAATCCGAGATATACCGCAAAGGGGATAAACACCTTCGCGGATTTATTTTTCTCCTTATATAACGCCATCCGAAACAATAGCACTATGGTCGCGAACGCAACTATAATCAGAAAAAACCACATCCGGTAGTAGGTATACAGATCCTGCAGCACGCTGTATTTGGAATGCCATGCATAATCGCCATAACCGTAATCATACTCCTTCAGCCTCACGGTAAAAGGGAGTACACACAGCGTAAAAATGATCGGTAGCAACAGATCATTGAAATACTGCTTCTTCTCTTTTTTTGCCTTTTTCTTTGCCGTAGCAGCCATTTTTCCTCCTAAAAAAATGACGCTCTCCGCTTCGATTGAAACGGGGAGCGCCATTATAGCTTCTGGTTTTTGGAAAAGCCGATTACTCTTCTACTTCAACAGTAGGAATCAAATCGCTTTCTTCCGTTTCCGGAGTAACAGCCTCTTCCTCTTCTTCCATAAAGTCCAGATCGTCGAATGATAACTCATCATCCTCATTGATATCGCTGTCCAGACGGATGTTGCGGTATCTCTTCATACCGGTTCCGGCAGGAATCAGCTTACCGATGATTACGTTCTCCTTCATACCGATAAGTGGGTCAACCTTGCCCTTGATTGCTGCTTCCGTAAGAACCTTGGTGGTCTCCTGGAAGGATGCGGCTGACAGGAAGGAGTTGGTTGCCAGAGACGCCTTGGTGATACCAAGGAGTACCTGAGTACCCTGGGCAAGTGTCTTGCCCTCTTCCTCAAGCTTCTCATTCAGCTCTAAGAACTCAAGCGCATCTACCATGCTTCCCGGAAGAAGATCGGAATCTCCGTTCTCCTCTACGCGGATCTTCTGCAAACACTGACGTACGATAACCTCGATATGCTTATCGTTGATTTCTACACCCTGCAGACGGTATACACGCTGAACCTCGCGGAGCATGTAATCCTGAACTGCACGCACGCCCTTGATCTTTAAGATGTCATGCGGATTTACAGAACCCTCTGTCAGCTCATCACCGGCTTCAAGCACTGCGCCATCCATGATCTTAATTCTTGATCCGTAAGGAATCAGGTATGCCTTTGTCTCTCCGGTCTCGTGATTTGTCACGATAACCTCACGCTTTTTCTTTGTATCTTTAATGGTTGCAACACCACCGAACTCGGTAATGATTGCAAGACCCTTTGGCTTACGGGCCTCAAAGATTTCCTCTACACGAGGAAGACCTTGTGTAATATCGTTACCAGCAACACCACCGGTATGGAAGGTTCTCATCGTAAGCTGTGTACCAGGCTCACCGATGGACTGTGCAGCGATGATTCCGACTGCTTCACCAACCTGTACTGCCTGACCGGTTGCCATGTTCGCGCCGTAGCACTTTGCACATACTCCCATGTGGGAACGGCAGGTAAGAACGGTACGGATCTTAACTGAGGTGATCGGATCTCCGTTCTCATCAACGCCCTTGCTCATTACGGCAGCAGCACGTCTTGGGGTGATCATGTGGTTCTTCTTAACGATCACATTGCCATCCTTATCACAGATAGTATCACAGGTAAATCTTCCGGTAATACGCTCCTGAAGGCTTTCGATCTCTTCCTTGCCCTCCATGAACGCCTTAACAACCATTCCCGGAATCTCTCTGCCGGTTCCCGCACAGCAATCGGACTCACGAACGATAATGTGCTGTGAAACGTCAACCAGACGACGGGTAAGGTATCCGGAGTCTGCGGTACGAAGTGCGGTATCGGACAAACCTTTACGAGCACCATGTGCAGACATGAAATACTCCAATACGTCAAGACCTTCACGGAAGTTTGACTTGATTGGCAGCTCGATTGTTCTACCGGTTGTATCAGCCATCAAACCACGCATTCCGGCAAGCTGCTTGATCTGCTTATCGGAACCACGGGCTCCGGAATCAGCCATCATGAAGATGTTGTTGTACTTATCAAGACCGGTAAGAAGTGCCTTGGTAAGCTCATCATCCGTCTCTTTCCAGGTCTCAACAACTTCTTTGTAACGCTCTTCATCTGTGATCAGACCACGCTTATACTGCTTGGTGATACGGTCTACGGTATTCTGTGCATCCTCGATCATCTGTGGCTTCTGTGGCGGCACGGTCATATCGGAAATGGATACGGTCATGGCTGCCTGCGTGGAATACTTGTATCCCATAGCCTTTACGTTATCAAGTACCTCAGCGGTTCTTGTAGCACCGTGGATGTTGATAACCTTCTCAAGGATCTTCTTGATCTGCTTCTTACCAACATGGAAATCTACTTCCAGAAGAAGTGCATTATCCGGGTTGGAACGGTCAACAAATCCAAGATCCTGCGGAATATTTTCATTGAAGATCAAAAGACCAACAGTGGTCTGTACAAAACCAGACTTCTGTGTGCCGTCCTCTAGGGTAACGGTACGGTAAACATAAATATTCTGGTGAAGTGTGATCTCTTTATTCTCGTATGCGAGCATTGCAAGGTTTACGCTGCCATAATAACGTCCGAGCAGATCGATCGGTCTGCAAAGTACACGACGGTTGTTATCAGTTGTATCCTCGAACCAGATCAGATCATGTAACCCGATCTGTGCCTTTCCGGACTTTGCATCCGGTGTGGTCAGAGCTTTCAGCTCCTCGATATCATTGTATACGGTATCAGAGACTGCCTGTGCTACCATCTCCGGATCATTCTTGTAATCTGCCAGCTTACGCATGGTCAGATAGTATACACCAAGGATCATATCCTGTGAAGGAACGGCTACAAGTCCACCATCGGAAGGCTTAAGCAGGTTGTTCGGAGACAACAGCATAAATCTGCACTCTGCCTGTGCCTCTACGGAAAGCGGAAGATGGACAGCCATCTGGTCTCCGTCGAAGTCGGCGTTGAACGCGGTACATACAAGCGGATGCAGCTTAATCGCCTTACCTTCTACAAGGATCGGCTCGAATGCCTGAATACCAAGACGATGCAGTGTAGGAGCACGGTTTAACATAACCGGATGCTCTTTGATGACTTCTTCCAGAACATCCCATACCTCCGGCTGAAGTCTCTCTACCATCTTCTTTGCACTCTTGATGTTGTGTGCGGTTCCGTTTGCGGCAAGCTCCTTCATAACGAAAGGCTTGAACAATTCGATTGCCATCTCCTTCGGAAGACCACACTGATAAATCTTAAGCTTTGGCTCTACACAGATAACGGAACGTCCTGAGTAGTCAACTCGCTTTCCAAGTAAGTTCTGACGGAAACGTCCTCCCTTACCCTTTAACATATCAGACAGTGACTTGAGCGCACGGTTTCCAGGACCGGTAACCGGACGTCCACGACGGCCATTGTCGATCAACGCATCAACTGCCTCCTGAAGCATTCTCTTCTCGTTGCGGACAATGATGTCCGGAGCGCCAAGCTCAAGAAGTCTTCTCAGACGGTTGTTACGGTTGATAATTCTACGATACAGATCATTCAGATCGGATGTTGCAAAACGTCCACCATCCAGCTGAACCATCGGACGAAGATCTGGCGGGATAACCGGGATAACGGTCATTACCATCCACTCCGGCTTGTTGCCGGACTCGCGGAATGCTTCAACAACTTCGAGACGCTTGATGATTCTCGCACGCTTCTGACCGGTTGCGGTCTCAAGCTCTGCTTTTAATTCCTCGGAATCTTTGTCCAGATCGATGGCTGCCAGGAGCTCGCGGATAGACTCTGCACCCATGCCTACACGGAATGCATTGCCATACTGCTCTCTTGCTTCCTGATACTCAGCCTCAGAAAGTACCTGCTTGTATCCAAGAGAGGTGTTGCCTGCATCGAGTACGATGTAGGAAGCAAAGTAAAGAACTCTCTCAAGTACACGCGGAGATAAGTCAAGGAGTAATCCCATACGGGATGGGATACCCTTGAAATACCAAATATGGGAAACAGGAGCTGCCAGCTCGATATGTCCCATGCGCTCTCTACGAACGCTTGACTTTGTAATCTCAACGCCACAACGATCGCAGACAACGCCTTTATAACGGATCTTCTTATACTTACCACAGTGACATTCCCAGTCCTTGGTAGGTCCAAAAATCTTTTCGCAGAACAAGCCATCTTTTTCCGGCTTTAATGTTCTGTAGTTGATGGTCTCAGGCTTTTTTACTTCACCATGTGACCACTCCCTGATCTTTTCAGGTGATGCCAATCCGATTTGAATTGCATCAAACGACATAGCCTGATTCATTTCAACAGTATTATTTTCTGGCATTTATGGCACTCCCTTCCTAATTACTCTTCATCATAGTCAGCATCTGCATCATCGAAGAACTCTTCGCCATCCAGATCAGCCTCATCCTCTTCGATGTCTACAAGCTCCTCATTCTCAGCATCAAATTCCTGCTTTGTGAATCCGTGCTGTGAGAAGGACTCGCTGTCTTCAAATGCATAATCCTTGTCATTTCCAATGATGGAATTGATATCTGTGTTGCCATATTCGCTGGTCTCGATCAGCTCGACCTCATTGCGGTCCTCATCGAGCACCTTGACATCCAGACCAAGGGACTGCAGCTCTTTGAGCAATACCTTGAAGGATTCCGGAATACCCGGCTCAGGGATATTATCACCCTTGATGATTGCCTCGTAGGTCTTAACACGTCCGACAACATCATCGGATTTAACGGTAAGGATCTCCTGAAGGGTGTATGCAGCACCATAAGCCTCAAGAGCCCAAACTTCCATCTCTCCGAAACGCTGTCCACCGAACTGTGCTTTACCACCGAGCGGCTGCTGTGTTACAAGAGAGTAAGGACCGGTTGAACGTGCATGGATCTTATCATCAACCAGGTGGTGCAGCTTCAGGTAGTGCATGTGACCGATAGTAACCTTGCCGTCGAAGTATTCGCCGGTACGTCCGTCACGGAGCTGAACCTTTCCGTCTCTTGAAATCGGAACACCCTTCCAGAGTGATCTATGCTCTCTGTTGTCAGAGAGATACTTCATAACTTCGTCATTTAAGGTATCCTTGTACTTGTCGTAGAAGGTTGCCTCTCCATCTGCTGCTTCCTCAGCATCAAACGGCATATTTACATAATCGTTTGCAAGTTCAAGCGTATCCTGGATATCAATTTCCTTTGCGCCATCAAATACCGGAGTCTCAATGTTAAATCCAAGCGCCTTTGCTGCAAGGCTTAAGTGGATCTCAAGGACCTGACCGATATTCATTCGGGAAGGTACACCAAGTGGATTCAAAACGATGTCAAGTGGACGGCCGTTTGGAAGGAATGGCATATCCTCTACCGGAAGCACGCGGGAAACGACACCCTTGTTACCGTGACGGCCTGCCATCTTATCACCGACAGAGATTTTTCTCTTCTGTGCAATGTAGATGCGGACAGATTCATTCACGCCCGGTGACAATTCATCGCCGTTTTCTCTTGTAAATACTTTGGCATCAACAACGATACCATAAGCGCCGTGTGGTACCTTCAATGAAGTATCACGCACTTCTCTTGCCTTCTCACCGAAGATTGCACGGAGAAGTCTCTCTTCTGCGGTAAGCTCGGTCTCTCCCTTCGGGGTAACCTTTCCTACCAGAATATCTCCGGCGCGAACTTCAGCGCCGACACGGATGATACCGCGCTCATCAAGATCCTTAAGGGCATCATCACCGACACCCGGAACATCACGGGTAATTTCTTCCGGTCCCAGCTTCGTATCACGGGATTCTACTTCGTATTCTTCAATATGAACAGATGTATAAACATCGTACTCTACCAGACGCTCTGAAAGAAGAACAGCATCCTCGTAGTTGTAACCTTCCCATGTCATGAATCCGATCAATGGGTTCTTTCCAAGCGCAAGCTCGCCCTGGGAAGTAGAAGGTCCATCGGCAATCACCTCGCCTGCCTCTACATGCTGACCCTTGAACACGATCGGTCTCTGGTTGTAGCAGTTGGACTGGTTACTGCGGGAGAACTTCGTAAGGATATATTCTCTCTTGTTTCCATCATCCTCTTTTACAATGATACGGTTAGATTCTGCGCTTAATACGGTACCTGCCGCCTTTGCGATCACACACACACCGGAGTCAACCGCTGCCTTGGTCTCCATACCGGTTCCGACAACAGGTGCTTCTGTGGTAAGAAGCGGAACTGCCTGACGCTGCATGTTAGATCCCATCAGCGCACGGTTTGCATCATCGTTCTGCAGGAATGGGATAAGGGCAGTAGCAACAGAGAATACCATCTTAGGAGATACATCCATGTAATCAAACATGTTCTTATCGTACTCCTGTGTCTCCTCACGATAACGACCGGATACGGAATTACGTACAAAATGTCCCTCTGCATCCAGCTTTTCGTTTGCCTGTGCTACATGGTAGTTATCTTCTTCATCTGCGGTCATGTATACAACGTCCTCGGTAACAACCGGGTTCTTCGGATCGCTGTGATCGATCTTACGATACGGTGCCTCTACGAAACCATACTCATTGATTCTTGCATAGCATGCAAGCGAGTTGATCAGACCGATGTTTGGTCCTTCAGGTGTCTCAATCGGGCACATACGTCCGTAATGGGAGTAATGTACATCTCGAACCTCGAATCCGGCACGGTCTCTGGACAAACCGCCAGGTCCCAATGCGGAAAGACGTCTCTTATGTGTCAGCTCACCAAGTGGGTTATTCTGATCCATGAACTGTGACAGCTGGGAAGATCCAAAGAACTCCTTGACCGCCGCAGTTACAGGCTTGATATTGATCAGGCTCTGTGGGGAAATTCCCTCAAGATCCTGTGTTGTCATACGCTCACGAACCACACGCTCCAGACGGGAAAGTCCGATGCGGTACTGGTTCTGCAACAGTTCTCCGACTGCACGGATACGTCTGTTGCCCAGGTGGTCGATATCATCATCATGTCCGATACCCCACTCCAGATGCATATTATAGTTGATGGATGCGAAGATATCCTCTTTTGTAATATGCTTCGGGATCAGATCCGTAATGTCTCTCTTGATCGCCTCGATGCGATCCTCAAGGGAATCATACTCTTCCATGATCTGAGCGAGAACCGGATAGTAAACCAGCTCGGTAACACCAAGCTCTCTCGGGTTCTCGATCTCCGGGATCCAGCTTCTGATGTCAACCATCATAGAAGAAAGAACCTTGACATTGCGGCTCTCTGTCTGAATCCATACAGCCGGAACTGCGGCATTCTGGATCTGCTCAGCAAGCTCTCTTGTCACGGTAGTTCCTGCCTCAGCGATCACCTCTCCGGTAGCCGGGTCAAGAACTTCCTCTGCAAGAACATGTCCGTTGATACGGTTCTTGAGTGCAAGCTTCTTATTGAACTTGTAACGGCCAACCTTAGCCAGATCGTAACGTCTTGCATCAAAGAACATACCGGTGATAAGGCTCTCTGCACTCTCTACAGAAAGAGGCTCGCCCGGACGGATCTTCTTGTATAACTCCAGCAGACCGGCTTCATAGCTTCCCTGTGGCTCTTTTTCGGAAATTGCCGGATCCTTGCCAAAAGATGCAAGAATCTTCGGTTCCTCGCCGAACATATCAACGATCTCCTGGTTGGTTCCTACTCCGAGAGCACGGAGGAACACGGTAATCGGCACTTTACGGGTTCTATCTACTCTTACACTGAAAACGTCGTTGGAATCTGTCTCGTACTCCAGCCATGCACCACGGTTCGGGATTACGGTACAGGAATAAAGGGTCTTACCTACTTTGTCATGGGTAATACCATAATAGATGCCCGGTGAACGTACCAACTGGCTTACGATTACACGCTCTGCACCATTGATAACGAATGTACCGGTCTCTGTCATAAGAGGAAGATCACCCATGAAAATCTCATGCTCGTTGATCTCATCTGTCTCTTTGTTGTGAAGTCGTACCTTCACCTTTAAAGGAGCTGCGTATGTTGCGTCTCTTTCTTTGCACTCCGGGATCGTATACTTTACATCGTCTTCGCACAATGTAAAATCAACGAACTCCAGACTCAAGTGATCACTGTAATCTGTGATCGGAGAGATATCTGCAAATGCTTCCTTCAAGCCCTCGTCCAAGAACCACTGATAAGAATCCTTCTGGACCTCAATCAGGTTTGGCATCTGCAAAACCTCTTTTTGTCTTGAGTAACTCATACGCATGCCTTTTCCAGCCTTGACTGGACGTATTCTGTTTTTCTCCATCGACGTTTCACCTCTCGTTTTTATTTTAAATCTAGAATATAAACTAGATGATGTTGAAAAAAATATTTCCATCGACTATATCTTGTGGATTTTTCCAACCGCAAAATTGACGCCAGTAGTCAGATTGCCAAAATGCGCATTTTTCAAGGGTTTTCCCTAAAAATGAGCATAGCAAGACCTACTGCACCACAATAGTGCAACCTATACTATATAACAAAGAGTCAAGGATTGCAAGCGGAATTTTTAATTTTTTCTTATGCGTTGTATTTTTTTCATCAGATGAGCATAAGTACGAGCTTATATACGAGCTTATATACGAGCATATATACATAAAAAGTCCTGCCCCTGCGGAATGCAGACACGCTCTCGCTCGGATAAAAACGTAGCGGTACTAAACTCGCGATGCATCGCTCGTTAAGTGCCGACGTTTTTATACGGTCTGCATCCCACAGGGGCAGGACTTTTTGTTTTAGGCGATAAAAAATTCCGGCGCTACGAGAAAAGCTCGATTCCGCTTTGCTTCATCTCGCTTTCCGGCTGTCGCCGAATTACGCAGACTGAGCACAACAGAAAACTTGAAGGCACAGCCTTCTCGTTTTCCGTTGCACCTTCAAATAACGCCAAAAAGGCAGCCATGCGCACAAGTGCGCTGGCTGCCTTTTTTACGTTATTCTCAGTCTGCTTATCGCTAATATTACTTAATAGTAACGGTAGCGCCTGCTTCCTCAAGCTGCTTCTTGATAGACTCAGCTTCGTCCTTAGAAACGCCTTCCTTAACCATCTTAGGAGCTGCGGTAACAAGATCCTTAGCTTCCTTAAGTCCAAGACCAGTGATCTCACGAACAGCCTTGATAACCGGTACACCAGAACCAGCGGTAAGCTCTACATCGAACTCAGTCTTCTCTTCCTCAGCTGCTGCTGCAGGACCTGCTGCTGCAACTACAACGCCTGCTGCTGCAGATACGCCAAACTCTTCTTCACATGCCTTTACAAGGTCATTTAACTCTAATACGCTTAACTCTTTGATAGCTTCGATAAACTCAGCTGTTGTTAACTTTGCCATTATTATTTTCCTCCATTTAATAGATTTGCCGCCGTCTTACGGCGTATTATGTGTCTTGCGGTCTCGCCGCATTGTTACCCTTTCGGGATGATGTCCGGATTATTCAGCCGGAGTCTCTGCTGCTTCTGCTGCAGGAGCTTCCTCAGCCGGAGCTGCCTCTACTGCTGCATCTGCTGCGCCGCCCTTCTCTGCGATCTGATTAAGAACGCGAGCAAGATTTGTAACAGGTGACTGCATACTTCCAAGTAATCTTGAGAGAAGAACCTCTCTGCTTGGAATTGTAGCGATTGCGCTCATTCCTGCTGCATCATAGAAGGTTCCTTCTACAACACCAGCCTTGATCTCAAGCTTCGGAGCCTTCTTAGCAAAATCAGCTAATACTCTAGCCGGTGCTGTGGCGTCCTCAGTTGATACTGCGAATGCGTTTGGTCCTTCGAGGACTTCCTTTAAGCTCTCAAACTCAGTTCCGGCGATTGCACGAGTAACGTAGGTATTCTTGTATACCTTGTAAGTAACTCCTGCCTCTCTTAAGCTCTTACGAAGCTGTGTATCCTCAGCAACGGTAAGTCCACGGTAGTCAACGACTACTACGGAAGCTGCGTCTTTGATAGCTGCGGAAATCTCCTCAATGATTGGCTGCTTCAATTCAACCTTTGGCATGATTTATTACCTCCTTATTTTATTTGCATAATGACATGAGGTATAAAAAACCTCTCTGCCAGTCGACAGAGAGGTGTTCGTTCACTTTAAGATGTTGTCATCTCAAATCCCTCGGTAGGCCTCTTGGTTACGCCTTACGGCACCTACTGTCTTCGGCAATATGCGTTGCTAGTATAACAAAATGTATTACGGATGTCAATTACTTTTCCGCAAAACTTGCTTGTATAGGTCCATGTTGCTTGATAAGGGGCTGCCGCAGCCCTCCGCCGCGGCGAAATCCCTTACATTCCTGTGATTACTGAGTAATCTTTACTACGTTTAACTTAACACCAGGTCCCATAGTAGAAGTAAGAACTGCACTTCTAATATACTGACCCTTTAAGCTAGCAGGTTTTGCTTTATTAATTGCACCCATAAGAGCCTGGAAGTTGTCGCTCAACTGCTCATTTGTAAAGGATGCTTTTCCAACTGGCACATGGATAATGTTTGTCTTATCCAATCTGTACTCAATCTTACCAGCTTTGATGTCGTTAACAGCCTTGGTAACGTCCATAGTTACAGTTCCTGCCTTCGGGTTCGGCATTAAGCCCTTTGGTCCAAGGACACGTCCCAAACGACCAACAACACCCATCATGTCCGGTGTAGCAACTACAACGTCGAAGTCTAACCATCCTTCGTTCTGGATCTTCGGAATCAATTCCTCTCCACCAACGTAGTCAGCTCCTGCTGCCTGTGCTTCATCGAGCTTGGTTCCCTTTGCGAAAACCAATACACGAACTGTCTTACCTGTTCCGTGTGGCAGAACTACTGCACCACGGATCTGCTGCTCTGCATGACGGCCATCACAACCGGTTCTGATATGAAGTTCGATTGTCTCGTCAAACTTAGCTGTTGCATTCTTCTTTACAAGGTCAATAGCCTCAGCAACATCGTACTGGCTCTGCTTGTCGAATGCCTTAACAGCCTCTTGATACTTCTTTCCTCTTTTCATGAAAAAATAACCTCCTGGTGGTAATATCGGGAGAGGACCCTCCCACTTGTTTTCTGGTAACTGTCGCTGCTAATTAGTCAACTACTTCAACGCCCATTGATCTAGCTGTTCCAGCGATCATGCCCATAGCAGCCTCAAGGCTTGCTGCGTTCAAGTCAGGCATCTTCTGCTCAGCGATCTGCTGAACCTGTGCCTTTGTGATCTTAGCTACTTTGTCTTTGTTTGGCTTTCCTGAGCCAGACTTAATGTTGCAGGCTTTCTTAATCAATACCGGTGCCGGAGGAGTCTTAGTTACGAAGCTAAAACTTCTGTCTGCATATACGGTAATAACTACCGGGATAACAGTGTCTCCCATGTCTGCTGTCTTTGCATTGAACTGCTTTGTAAACTCAACGATGTTTACACCATGCTGACCAAGAGCCGGTCCGACTGGAGGAGCCGGAGTTGCCTTTCCGGCTGGAATCTGCAGTTTAATGTATCCTTCTACTTTTTTTGCCATTTGGAATTGCCTCCTTAATTTGTTTTCTTAACATCTGCGAAACTTACTTCAACCGGCGTTTCGCGACCGAACAGCTCTACATTGATAGTAACTGTCTGCTTGTGATGGTTCATGGCAGTGATCACACCGGTTGTATCTTTCCATACGCCACCGATGACAACAATCATATCGCCTTCCTCGAAATCCACCACAACACTCTCGGACTTGATACCTAATGGTCTCATCTCGGCATCAGTGAGCGGTACCGGCTTGCTTCCCGGACCAACGAATCCGGTTACGCCTCTGGTATTGCGTACAACATACCAGGTATCATCGTTCATAATCATGTGAATAAGAACATATCCCGGAAACATCTTCTTGGAAACCTGCTTCTTCACTCCGTTCTTGACTTCGGTTACATCCTCCATCGGTACACGGACCTCTAAAATCTGATCTTCAAGATGTCTGTTCTCGATTGTCTTATCAATGTTTGCTTTGACTTTGTTCTCATACCCTGAATAAGTATGAACAACATACCAGTTCGCCTCTGCCATAATCACTCTGCCTCCGTTAAAAACTTAAACCAATCAGGAAATTGATGCCGTGCTGGATGATCCAATCCAATACAGCAATGATAAGTCCGGTAACTACTGAAACAGCAACTACCGCGATAGTCTGTCTTACAAGTGACTTACGATCCGGCCAGATGATCTTCTGGAACTCTGTCTTCAGACCGGTAAACCAGCTTGCTTTAGGAGCCTTTTCGACTTTTTCAGTTTGTCCCATGCTTACACTCCTTTACTCGACTTGGACTATTTGGTTTCCTTGTGTACTGTATGAGTCTTGCAGAATCTGCAGTACTTCTTGGTTTCCATTCTGTCCGGATGAGTTTTCTTGTCCTTTGTCATGTTGTAATTACGACGCTGACACTCTGTGCAGGCTAATGTAATTCTTGTGCGCACAACTTCCACCTCCGTTTTAAATTCTTGTGTTTGCCGCCCTTCTTAAAAAAGGGCATAAAAAAAAGACCTATTTCCAAGCCTCAACACTATACCATAATCCAAAATATTCGTCAACAATTTTTTAAAAATAGATTGTTTTCTAAAATATACCACAAAATATTGTATTTTTCAAATGTTTTGCCGATATTATTTGTAGTTGAAGTATTGACAACAAAATGATATAGTAAATATGTATAAATGGACTTATTATACCCCGATGCTGTCAGCATATTTCAAGGATGAAAGGAGGGGATTCACATGGCAAAGATCGATAGTGCCTACAGCTACTATCTGATGACGTATGCCGATCAGAAAGCGACACGCTACGATTCACACAAGAAGAGCGATCTGCGCAAAGTATACAATTCCATTGTAAAATCAAATAAAGACTCCCCTCTGTACAAGATCTCGGATCTGGAGAGCGCCAAGCGCTACGCGATCGATATCAAGGAAAAGACGAAATCCCTCCAGAATGTTGTCGCATCACTTTCGGACAATTACGGAGAGTTCTCCGACTCCTTCCAGAAGAAGGTTGCAGTCTCCTCCGATGAGGATACCGTTTCTGTTGATTATGTCGGGGATGGCACAGAGAAGAACCAGACGAACCGTTTTGAGATCCAGGTCAACCGGCTTGCGTCGCCGCAGGTCAATACCGGTAATTACCTGAAGGCAAACGCGCTTTCCTTTATACCGGGTTCCTATTCCTTTGACCTGAATATCGGTTCCAGCGCATACGAGTTTCAATATAATGTCGGTGTCGGCGAGTCCAACAACGATGTACTTGGCAAACTGTCACGACTGGTAAATGGTTCCAGCCTCGGAATCGACGCGGAGGTGCTTACCAATTCCAAGGGAGAGGTTGCGCTGTCCCTCACCTCACGCCAGACCGGACTCGGAGAGAATGAAGCAGCACTGTTTTCCGTTAATCCGTCAAGCGATTCGGATTCCATGGCAGCAATGGATCTGCTCGGAATAAATAACATTACGACACCGTCTGCCAATTCCGATTTCCTGCTCAACGGAATCCAGCAAAGTTCGCTTTCCAACACCTTTACCGTCAACAATGCATTTGAGCTTACGCTTCAAAAGCCGACTGCAGACGGTTCTCCGGTCACGATCGGATTTAAGGCGAGTGCGGACGCTGTCGCGGACAATATCCAGAAGCTGGTGGATGCCTACAACGGACTGCTCACGATAGCCGAGGATTACAAGGACTCCGGCAGCGGTAACGGTGGACGGCTTCTAAACGATGTCGGCTCCGTTGCAAGGAACCGGTCGGAATCCTTAAAAGAAATCGGTCTTATAGTTGCGGACAACGGTTACATCTCCATTGACAGCAGTGTTCTCGCAGAAGCGATCACCCCGCAGCGGACGCAGGATACCTTCCAGCGTTTAAGTGAGTTTAAAGATGCGATCGGGCAGAAGGCGGACAACGCCTCCGTCAATCCTATGAAGTACGTCGACAAGGTGGTTGTCGAATACAAGAATCCGGGACATACCTTCGCCGCCCCTTACATGAGTTCGATTTACTCCGGCATGATGTTAGACAGTTACATTTAAAAACCCATCAAATTCCTTCCGTCAAGAAGGATTTGATGGGTTTTCTGTATCCCCGATCGTGTAATCGCTCTCTGCGATCCCACAGATACAGTAATTGTTTCGTGTAATTGTTTTTACCTTATATAACATCTCGTCCGCGGTATGTAAGAAGTCCCACATGCGGTTATCCTCTTTCGGCTGTCCCCAGCAAAGTCCCTGCGAAATCGTAACATGTGGGATCGTTTTTGAGAACCTGTGCTCGATTGCCAGTGAGACGATCTTTTGCTTAAGCTCCGCCGCGTAGGAGGCTGCCTGTTCTTTTGTGACATCCTCATAGATCAGCACGAACTCATCTCCGCCGTATCTCGCGCAGAAAGCGCCGTGCGCAGATGCCATCTCTTTTAACACCGCTGCCACGCGCACCAGACATTCGTCGCCCGCCTGATGTCCGTAATTATCGTTGAACTCCTTAAAGTAATCCACATCCAGAATCTCCACGGCAAGAGATTCCCCAGCCAAGCACACGCGCTTAAAGATCTGCTCGGAATAATCGTTCAGCCGGAAGCGGTTTGCCAGCTTCGTGAGCGGATCAAGCTCCGACCTCTCTAGCAGGATGCGGTTCTGCAGTTCTGCTTCGATGCGCGCACGGTTCGCGGTCTCCAGGCTTCTCCGAAGCGAAAGGATATTGTTCATCATGGTGCGTGTCTCTGTCTCCATCAGTTCTGACAGTTCGTAGTACAGCCCCGCCGCCTGCAGATATTCGGCGTTCTGTTCCTGCTTGCGGTAGAACCGGATTTTGAGGGAGATCAGCCGAAGCTGCATCTTGATGATACTGCAGGAGCGGATGAGCGGTTCCATAATCTCGATCAGCTTCCATAACTCTTCCTGCTTGTCATTCTCCAGAAGCATCGATGCGTAATCATACAGATCGTCAAACATATCAAGGATCGCAACGTTTTCCGGTATACCGCTCTGTACCAGCCCGATGCAGCGATCGCGCTTTTCCAGTTTATGGATTGTGTTGTAGTATACCGCCTCCGTACAGAGCACAGTCACCTTTTCCAGATCCCCGACCGCATCCCAGTGATCTTTATGGATATGCTGCAGGATGTCTTCGATACGCCCATTCTCGCCCTGCGGAATCAGGCACTTGATCATATTCTGGTAGGTCGATACCATAAGTCCGTGATATTCCTCATCTCCGGTCTCCTGCTTCATATAAGAAAGCACCTGTTCGAGATAGTTCTGTGCGTCCTCATAGCGTCCGCACTGTATATTGAGTGCGCCGATGTTGATGCTGATCTGTACCTCCATCTTTTTCAGGTGATATTTTCTGCAATAGTTGATCCCGCTCAGATAGTAGTCCTGCGCGATCGGTGCATTGCCACGGTTCATCGCCCATATTCCGAGCAGATTGTAGCAGCGCGCCATAAGCTCCCACTCACACGCCCGCTCCAGATAAGGGATCGCCTTGCTGACGGAATCAAAAAAATTGTTGCCATCGTTCAGGCAATAATACGTCTCACCCATATAATAATGACCGAACCCGATCAGATGGCAGTCGCCGCCCTTCACGCCGTAAGCAATAATGTCGTTGCAGCACCGAAGCGTCTGCTCCGCATCACGCCCGCGGCTTTGCATCACACAATCGACCCAATATTGCACAATGTCGTTGTAATTTTCCAGTTGCATAGGATATCCCCCATTATGTAATGCAGTTTGCACATCCGATTGACATGCAAACTGTAAGTGTTACCGATTATTCAAAATACTCCAAAGGATTGACCGGTTCTCCATCCTTTAAAAGCTCAAAGTACAGATTGCTTCCCTCGACAGAATAGTATTTGGTCGGCTCGCTGACGTATCCGATCACTTGTCCACCCTCAACCTCGTCTCCTACGGAGAAGTTGAGCTCCTTAAGCTGTCCGTAGACTGCGCTGTATCCGTCTCCAAGATCCTGTGTGACCGTGCATCCGGTCACCTCATTGGTGGATATATCCGTGATCACGCCGGGCGCTACCAGATACACCTTGCTGTTTACCTCGCCGCCGATCACGATTGCAGGATTGCAGCGGTACTGGTCAAGTGTCGGGAAATAGATGGTGGCATCCATGCTGTAGTCAAGCAGGACGTTCCCCTCCAAAGGCCATACGAGATTTTCTTCACTTGCAAAATGTAACGTATCCCGAAAAGTCTCTTTCGGAGCGATCTCTTCGACCGTTTCCTCCACCGGCTCTTCCACATATTCATCTGTCGTCTCAAGATCCGGGCTTACGACCTCCTGCTTGGGAATAATCTCCACCTGCGGCTCTTTCTGCTCCTGAACCTGCACATCCTTCTGCTGGTTCGTCGTCTTAGGCGGGATCACGCTCGACACCGTCTCTGACTGTTCTGTCTGTTGTGTTACTTCCTGCTGCTGTGCCAGCTGCTCTTCCTGTCTTTTTTCTGCGGCACGCTCTGTCGCATATACGCCGCCAAAACCGATAAGTCCCGCGATCAGGCAGGAAATTGCTATCACACATTGCTTCTTTTTCATAGGGCATTCCTCCATTGTCAAATTTATCTTTGAAAACAGTATTTCCGCCCTATGTGATTTTATACAGAAAAAATTATCCTTTACCTGCCAGCCGGCAGTCGTAAATAATATTGGAAAGCTGCGCAAACTGTTCTAAGGAAAGTGCCTCTCCGCGTATCGTTGCAGGCACGCCGAGCGCCGTGATGCAGTCTGTCACCTGCTGCTTGCCAAGCTGCAGCTGCGGGAAATTGCTCAGACCGTTTGCAAGTGTTTTGCGTCTCTGGTTAAACGAAGCACGGATGATCTGAAACATCAGTTTTTCGTCTTTGACATCAACCGGAGGCTTTTCGTGCCTCGTCAGCCGGATGACTGCGCTTCCGACCTTCGGCTGCGGCATAAAGCAGCTCGGTGGAACGTTGACGACGATTTCAGGCTTAGCATAATACTGCACAGCCAGCGAAAGCGCACCGTAATCCTTCGTTCCCGGTCCGACCTGCATACGGTCTGCAACCTCCTTCTGCACCATGATCGTGATACTGTCGATCGGCACATGGCTCTCAAACAGCCCCATGATGATCGGTGTTGTGATGTAATACGGAAGATTTGCTACGACTTTGATTGGTCTGCCGCCGTTTTTCTCCTGTGCCAGCTTGTTGATATCAACTTTTAAGATATCCTCATTCAGCACCTCTACATTATGGTATGCAGCAAGCGTATCTTTTAAAATCGGAATCAGGTTATTGTCAATCTCGACTGCGACAACCTCTCTTGCAGCCTCACACAGATACTGTGTCATCGTTCCAATTCCCGGTCCGATCTCCAGAACAAAATCGTCTTTGCCAACACCGGATGCCGCTATGATCTCTTCGAGAATGCGCGTATCGATCAGGAAATTCTGTCCGAATTTTTTTTGAAAATTAAATTGATACTTCTGCAACACCTCTATGGTGTTCTTCGGATTGCCAAGCGTAGCCATCTTGCGTCTCCTTCTGTCTAAAAAAATGCATCATACATCTGCAGCATAAATTCTTTGTATAACCGGTTATACTCCAGATGAAATGCTTCCGCCACATCGAGTGCGGCATTGCCCTCCATCTGGGATGCCTCAAACAAGGCAAAGGCTGCCTCGTACACTTCCGGATTCTTGTCGTAAAAGGCTTCCGTCAGGGCATCCTGAAAGGTAAAGGCAGCCTCCTCAGAAAGATTGTCCATAAAATCCTCTCTGCTTATGGCGCTGCCCGCCTCATAATCCGACAGGAAAATATGTTTTTCGGCATCCTTCACATACTGCTCGTAGGCTTCCTTTACCTCATCATAGGTAATCGGCTCATAGTTTGCGTTCCAGAACTCTTCAAATGCTTCCTTCGTCGGGAACTGCTCCAATATTTCTTCCATGCTGTTCTTATCCCCTTGTCCTTCTATGCTAAGAATGTCTCCAATTCCGTCCTGATGGCAGCTTCGAGTGTGCCTGCTGCCTGCTCATCTGCCGCACTAACGGAAATGTAGAATTTCAGCTTCGGTTCTGTTCCGGAAGGACGTACCACAACGGAGCAGTTGTCCTCAAGCAGGAACTTAAGAACGTCAGACTTTGGAAGTCCATCCAGCCCCTTTGCATAGTCCAGACAGGTTGTGATCTTCTTGCCGCCGAATGCGGTGATCTCCCCGCGGAATGCTTTCATGATGTTCTGCATCTTGTCGAAGCCTGCGGCTCCGTCAAACTCATAAGAGTGCAGGGTGTTGAGGCAGTATCCGTAGGCTGCATATAACTCGTTTAACTTGTCGATCAGGCTGATTCCCTTGGTCTTGTAGTAAGCGAACATCTCGCAGATCAAAAACGCTCCGTCTACCGCATCCTTGTCGCGGACATAGGAACCGCTTAAATATCCGTAGCTCTCCTCAAAACCAAAGATGTAAGAGTCTTCCCTGCCCTTTGCCTCCAGATAGCCGATCTGCTCTCCGATGAACTTAAATCCGGTCAGCACATTGATTGTGCGTACACCGTAGTGTGCTGCGATCTGCTCTCCAAGGTCTGTGGTAACGATCGTCTTTACCATTACCGCATCCTGTGGCATTGTGCCGTTCTTGGTGCGCTGTGCGCAGACATAGTCCAGAAGCAGGCAGCCGGTCTGATTGCCGGACAGTAATACATATTCGCCGTTCTTGTCCTTAACTGCGATGCCGACACGGTCACAGTCCGGATCGGTTGCAAGCAGAAGGTCTGCATTGCATTTTGCGGCATATTCCATTCCAAGTGCCATTGCCTCGCGGATCTCCGGGTTCGGGTACGGGCAGGTCGGGAAATTGCCGTCCGGCTTCTCCTGCTCCGGTACTACGGTGATATTGGTAAATCCGGTCTCCTTCAAGGTTCTTGTAACCGGCTTTAATCCGGTTCCATTTAACGGGGTGTATACGATCGCCACATCGCGGTCGATCACATCATCCTTGCCGAGAAGTGACTGCTTCTTTACTTCCTCAACAAAATTGGTATACACATCCCCTCCGATGTAAGAGATCTTTCCTGCTGCCATGAGCGCATCAAAATCTCCCAGCTTGACATCCTCAAAAATATCGAGCTTCTCAATCTCTGCAAGGATCTTCTCTGCTGCTTCCGTAGTAATCTGGCAGCCGTCTGCACCATATACCTTATATCCGTTGTACTTAGACGGATTGTGGGAAGCGGTTACCATGATTCCTGCTGCACAGTGCAGTGCGCGTACTGCATAGGAAAGGCATGGGGTTGGCATCAGCTCTGTGTAGATGGCAACCTCGATTCCGTTAGCCGCAAACACGCCGGATGCAACCTTTGCAAACAGATCTGACTTGATTCTCGAATCGTAGCTGACTGCGATCTTTCTGTTCTCCTCCGGGAAATTGGCATTCACATAGTCGGAAAGTCCCTGTGATGCTTTTGCCACAGTGTAGACGTTCATGCGGTTGGTTCCCGCTCCGATCACGCCGCGGAGTCCGCCTGTTCCAAATGCAAGATTTCGGTAAAATGCGTCTTCGATTCTGGCATCATCTGCTGCGATGGCGCGAAGCTCTGCCTGTACATCCGTATCCGCTACCGCTTTTTCTAACCACTTTTCATACTGGTTTCTGATTTCTTCTTTCATTTTCCTATTTCCTCCTATTTTAAACCGGGGTTGATGCAATTATCTCTAACTGCCCCTCGATTGCTGCCTTTCCGTATCCGTTGCATAAGATCATGTGGTCGCCCTTTTTCACCGGGTGTCCGTCGATCATTCCGCTGCCCTCTACCACGCTTACAAGCATAAATGGATACTTCTGCTCAAACGCTGCCAAGCCGTCCACTGCCAGCTTAAAGATCCGGTAATACTGGCACTCGATCAGCTCGTACAGGCAGTTGACCGGAACATCATCCGTATGGCGCACGCTGTCGCCAATCTCCTTCGCCGGAACCGTGATGACATCAATGCTCTGCTCGATGTGAAGCTCACGCGGCTTGCCGTTGCTTAAACGGTCATAATCATATACACGGTATGTAATATCGCTGTTCTGCTGGCTCTCAAGGATCAATGTGCCGCCCTTGATCGCATGGACAGTACCCGGATCGATCTGTAAGAAGTCGCCCTTTTGGATCGGGATCTCGCGGATAAAGTCTGTCCAGCGTCCGCCGTGGATCATATCGGCAAGTTCTTCCTTGGTCTGGGCGTTGTGACCGATCACGATCGTTGCATCCTCTTTGCAATCCAATATATACCAGCATTCCATTTTACCATAAGAACCGTTCTCATGGGAAGAGGCATATGCATCATTCGGATGCACCTGAATGCTCAAATCTGCTTTTGCGTCGATAATCTTGGTCAGAAGCGGGAAACGCTCGCTCTTGTAGTTACCGAACAGCTCCGGGTTGGATTTCCAGAGACCGGAAAGCGTCCTGTCCTTAAATTCGCCCTCTTTTACATGGCAGTCTCCGTGCTCATGTGCTGCGATGCCCCAGCACTCGCCGATATCGTCTCCCTCCACCGGATAACCGAACTCCTCGCGCAGCTTTGTACCACCCCAGATATTGTGCGTAAAGACCGGCTCCAAAAATAAAATTTCCTTCATTTTTCCATTCCTCTCTTTCTATGACTCTTCAAAAAACTTTTCTGTTTCTTACTGTTCCTTCTGATATGCCCGCATTCCAAGGTAGACCGCGCCCAAAATTCCGGCATCGTCCTTTAACGCGGGATGAACGATATAGGAGTCGATATGCTTCTCGATCATCGGGTGATGCACATAGCCTGCAAGCATGTCGACAACCTTCTTTTGTACCTGTTCCAGCAAGCCTTCCTGATGCATGACTCCGCCGCCCAGTATGACCTTCTCCGGCGAGTACAGCATGATGTAGTTCGCAACTGCCTGCGCCAGATAAAAGGCTTCAAGCTCCCAGACCTCTTTCTGATCGTGCAACAGCTTGCCTGGCCTGCCCCAGCGCTTTTCGATCGCGGGGCCGCTTGCCATGCCCTCCAGACAGCAGCCGTGATACGGGCAGCAGCCTGCAAACGCATCCGTTTCGTGCCTTGCCAGAAGGATATGTCCGCCCTCCGGATGTACCAGCCCGTGAAGCGGCTCTCCGTTGATGCACACACCCACGCCGATCCCGGTGCCGACCGTGATATAGATTGCATTATGACAACCCTTTGCAGCGCCCCACACAGCCTCTCCCAGTACGGCTCCGTTTACATCCGTGTCAAAGCCTGCCGGCACGCCGAGCGCTTCCCGGAAGGCTCCGACGATATTGTAATCCGCCCATGCCAGCTTCGGTGTACTGGTGATGTAACCGTAGGTATCAGACTCCGGGTTCAGATCAACCGGGCCAAAGCATCCGATGCCAAGTGCCCCGATCTCCCTGTCCTTAAAAAACCCGATCATCTGTGGCACCGTCTCCTGTGGTGTCCGCGTCGGGATCTCCACCCGCTCAAGCAGCTTTCCATCGTCTGTGGCAACCGCGCAGACCATCTTTGTTCCGCCCGCTTCAATTCCTCCGATCCGCATAATGTAACTTCCTTTCCTAATTATATATGCATGCAATTTTTCATGCTTTTATACTAGCATAATTATGGTTGTTTCTTCCAGTATGTCCTTATAAAATTATAAAGGTAAATATAGTTCGTTACAATACATTCCCCAAAAAGAAGGAAAACATAACATGAAAGAAAGCATTTCTCTAAATGGTATTTGGCATTTTCGTCTCGATGCAGCGCAAACCGGTCTGGATGAGCACTTTGAATCCCAAAGCTTCTCCGACACGATCGAGCTGCCTTCCACCATTGCCCTGTCACAAAAAGGAACTCCAGGCAATGCGAGGGAGACCGGATTTCTGACAGATCCATACGCAATGGAGGGCTTCACCTGGTATAAAAAGTCCGTCACACTTCCGCTTTCTGCGCTGGATGTCCTAGACGGCGTACATATCCTGCTGACCTTAGAGCGGACACGCATCTCCCATGTGTGGGTGGATGGCGAAAAAGCCGGAACCTTTGACAGCCTCGTCGCACCGCATGAGTACGACCTGACTCCATATATCCATTCACTTTGCCCGGAGATCACCATTATGGTCTCCAACACCGGGTACAAGGTTCCGGGCGGTCATCTGACCTCGCCGGATACCCAGACGAACTGGAACGGAATACTTGGCGATATGCGCCTGACGATCCAAAGCGGCATCTCTTTTAAAACGATTGATGCGGTAAGTGATCTTGCAAATGCATCTGCGGTATTGCAGGTATCTGCGGACAATCACACCGATGTCGAAGCACACGCTGCGCTGACAGTCTCCGCGCGCTCCTGCCGTCTGAAAGAAGCCTTTTTGCAGGCGGATACCAGCATCAGCGATCTGCTTACACAGACTGCGCCGGCAAGCCACACCGATATGAAGCAGCTCCTTTCCCGAATCTGCCAGACCGGTGATCCGCTTCCGGAAAAAACATATCCGCTTGTCCTTGCACCGGGAAGCACACAGAATACCTTTACCTATGACTTTGCAAAGGATGTCCTGCTCTGGTCAGAGTACGAGCCAAATCTGTATCTGCTGACGCTCACCCTGACGGATGAGGAGGGAAATCTCCTCGACGAGCGAACCATCTGGTACGGGCATCGCGATTTTACGGCGGACGGAGATCATTTCTCCATCAATGGACGCCGCACCTTCCTCCGCGGTAAGCATGACGGAATGATCTTCCCGCTTACCGGCTTTGCCCCGATGAGCGTGGAGGGCTGGTTATCTGTCATGAAAACAGCCAGAGATTTCGGTATCAACCACTACCGTTTCCACACCTGTTGCCCGCCGGAGGCAGCCTTTATCGCCGCCGATCTTCTCGGTATCTACATGGAGCCGGAGCTTCCTTTCTGGGGAACCTTCAACGGACCGGAGGACGAGGGCTACAACGAGGAGGGACAGCACTTCCTTGAGGAAGAGGGCTTTCGTATTCTAAGTCTGTTCTCCTCCCACCCATCCTTCTGTATGATGTCGATGGGTAATGAGCTGTGGGGAAATCCGTCCGCGATCAATGATCTGCTTGGCAGGTATAAGGCATTCCGCCCGCAGATTTTATTTACACAGGGTTCAAACAACTTCCAGTGGGTGCCGAATATCCAGCCGAATGACGACTTTTTCTGCGGTGTGCGCTTCACCATCGACCGCCAGATCCGCGGCTCCTACGCGATGTGCGACAAGCCGCTCGGTCATGTGCAGACTGCTGCACCGGACACCCGCTTCAATTATGAGGAAGCGATTCATCCATCCTACGAGCAGCACCAGAGTGAGCTGTCCGAGGACGGCACTATTGAAATCCAGTACGGCACCGGTGTCAAGCGCGTCAAGCTGACCGAAGCACAGGAAGAGCTTGTACCGACGATCCCGGTTGTCTCCCATGAGATCGGTCAGTACTGCACCTTCCCGGATTTTCGGGAGATCGATTCCTACACCGGTGTTCTCAAAGCGGAGAACTTCAGCGTATTCAAAGAGCGTCTGGAGGAAAAACGTCTCGGCAGTCTCGCCGAGCAGTATTTTAAGAACTCCGGCGCGCTTGCGGTTGCCTGCTACAAGGAAGAACTGGAGACCGCACTGCGCACTCCTTCGCTCGCAGGCTACCAGATCCTCGATATTCAGGACTTCTCCGGTCAGGGTACCGCCCTTGTCGGTGTGCTAAATGCCCTCATGGAGAACAAAGGTCTGGTATCTGCTCCTGAGTGGAGAACCTTCTGCTCGGATGCAGTCGTTCAGGCGGAATTTGACAGCTACCTGCTGACCGCAAAGAAAGAATTTTCGTTCACGGCATCCCTTGCATTTTTCCGCAAAGAGCCGCTGCTTGGTTCCTCTGTAACTGCAACACTTATCAACCGCACCACACAGGAGACGGTTGCAGACTTCTGCCAGCCGATTTCGGATATTACAGAGCCGGGACGTCATATCCTCGGCGATTTTAGCTGCATGATCCCGAAAAACAGTTCCGCTTCCGGTGCAGATAAATACGAGCTTACCATCGCAGTAACCGGTACGGATATCACAAATCACTATACCTTATGGTGCTATGCGGATGGCTCCGACATCCTTGATGCAATGCCGGCGGCAGCCAGAGAAGCTGCGGTCGCAAATACCGTGTCCGATGCGTTATCACTTTGCCGCGACCACTCACATACGATCCTGTTCCTCTCCGATGAGGAGAACAAAGCCTCCATCGAGGGAACCTACTGCACCGACTTCTGGTGCTACCACATGTTCCGCATTATCTCCGAGAGCATGGGAAAAGAAATCCCGGTCGGAACACTCGGTCTGCTGATCGACAATGAGCATCCTGCATTAAAGGAGTTCCCAAGCTGCACTTACAGCACGCCACAGTGGTATTCCATCGTGACTGCTTCCCGCTCTACGATCTTAGATGATACGGACATTAAGCCGATCGTGCAGACCATCGACAATTTCGAGCGCAATCACCGGCTCGGCATGATCTATGAAGTATACTTAAGCGATCTTAATTCAACACTTCTGATCTGTACGAGCAATCTGCCACAGTTGATGCAAAACGGTTGTGCAGAAGCCGCCCAGCTCTATAAGAGCCTCTGCTCTTATGCTGCCGGTGCTTCCGATGCCAGCGGATATGCGTTAAGCTCCAAGGAGCTGTGCGATATCCTGTCTGCATCCGACAACCACTAATCCCGCTCCTCCCAAAATAAGGCCCATGCCACTTCCGTGGTATGAGCCTTATTTTTTACTTTCCTGATGCGATTACAGACACTAAGTAGAATGGCAGCCTGTCGTCCTCATGTGTCTCTGTGATCTCGATCACAACATGATGTCTGCCCTTTGTGCCGTGCTCCATTGCGGTATCCAGCACAAGCTTATCTCCCCAGGTTTCATCAAAGTTTGCATCCAGTGTCAGTGCGTGTTCCTCATCCCCGTCAATCGTCAGCTTAGCGATCGGTGCAGGAAGCTGTATGGTCTTGCGGTACTGCACGCCGATGCAGCTGCCTTCGATGTCAAAAGCGATGCGTGCGCCCTTTTCGGTCGCCGTCCATCCGTTCTTAAAAATATCCGTGATGACCTCCTGTGCCGCGTCATCCTTGGTAAAGCCGGATACTTCCGGTTTGCTGTTCTGGCTGCGGTAACGGACAGAATCCTCGTAAGCATTCTGTGTGAGCGGCTGCGGAAGCTCCACGATCGGTGCCTCCTCCGGCACATCCAGCTCACCCGCGATCTTGTCCAGATAGTAGGTGATCACGGATGCTACCAGCGCATGTCCCTTATCATTCGGGTGCAGGTCATCCGGTGTGATCTCGCGGTTCTCGATACGTCCGGCTACAAGCTCCGGATAGATACAGCTTTGCATGCTCACGGACGGCAGCTCGTAATGTCTTGCAACCTTTCCATGCATAAGCTGTGCGTTTGCGCCGTTGTCATAGCAGACATTGTGAACCAAAAGCACTGCCGGCTGTTTCCTGCAGCCGTATACCTTGCGTACAAGTCCCTCATACGTTTCGAGGAAGTGCGTTGTACTGCTGTCGTTGACCGAAAACTCGATAATGACAAAATCCGGCTCGTAAGCGAGCAGATCGCTCTCTGCTCTTGCACATCCGAACTGTGAATCGGTTGCTCCGATTCCCGCGTTGATGTACTTAAACTCTGCCTCCGGAAATGTCTTGCACCACCATTCATATACATGGTACGCATAGCAGAGGTTCGGTGCGGTCGCAAGCGATCCCTGTGTGATGGAGCCTCCCAGAAATCCGACGGTAAGAGCTTCTCCCGCCTTTGCGCGCTTCATCACAGCCTTGATCCTTGCAAGGTTGCCTCTGTTTGCGATCGCATTCTCATAATTAAGCTTTATTTCCATGACTATTCTCCTTCTCCCCAGATATCACCGAGGGAATTTACATAAGCACACAGCTCCTCCGCCATCTGCTCTGCTTCCGGGATGCGGATATGTCCCGGCGTTCCCACTCCGTTCTTGGAATACAAGAAATGCGAGACACGATCGCTTCCGATCTCTTTTGTCACCTCATCGATTGCATCGTCCCAGCTCTTGTCGTGGCCTAGGATCGTTGTTGCCAAGATAAAATGCGCCGCCGGATAAAGCTCCATCAGGTGCTCTACAAATGCGCGGTAGCGCGCTCTCCAATGCTTCGCCTTTTCTCCGTTGTAATCCTTTGCCATGTAGTCTTCCGGGTTGCTGTCATTCTGTCCGAATGCGACAACGACCAGATTCGGCTGATACAGCGAGAAATCCCACGGCTTTACCGGACCGCATTCATCATTGTACTCAATCTTGTCATAGCAGGATTCCATACCCACATAATCCGGTCCGTGGAACCATCCGGTATGGTCGAGGAGCGCGATTCCTCCCTGGGATGTGATGTGAAGCTGCGCGTTCAGCTTGCGCGCCGTGATCCAGGAGTAGGAATACCAGCTGTTGGAGTACTCCCCGTCATGCTGCGGATCAGGCTTGCCAACGTATTCCACCGCCTCGGAGACCTCCCCGCAGGAAACGCTGTCACCGAATACCTCCATCTTTCGCGTTGGAAGTGCCGGAACCTCGCCAAGCTTTGCGCCCTCGTCCACCTCAAAGCCGTAAAAGGTTATCGTATGGCAGGAGTCCTTCCGCTTAAACAGCAGAAGGTCATGCATGGTGTCCTCAAGATCCTCCGCGATGGTATAGCAGCGCTCCTCACTTTGGTCATCGAGTGCGAATTTATCCTGCCTGCCATCGAGGATATAGCCCATGTAATCCGTCCAATAATTTTTGTGATTGGCGATCACTGCTTTTACCGAAGTACCGGTAAAGCGCATCCGGATGAAGCTTCCGGCAAATACGATCACCGGTGCTTTCGGATCATCAAAATCAATTCTTCCGCAATATTGCAGATTCTTGTTGTCAGGCCAGATTCTCATAAATAGTTCTCTACCTTTTCTTTATAATTGGACAGTTCCGGTCTCCCGGAGCTGTCCGCCTTTGATTTATTTTAACAATTCAAGGTTCTTCCTGATAAGGTCGCAGCGTTGTGCAACACACTCCACGGAACGTCCCGGATCCTGCGGTGTATTAAATACATAATCGATCAGCTTGTCGATCGTGGTTGTTGCAACATGCATTCTCGTATCGGAAGATGCGTAGTAGATAAATACTTCGTTCTTGTCGTTTACGATCGCTCCGTTGGTAAATACAACATTGCTTACGTCTCCGACGCGCTCGCCCTCTCTTGGTCCGATCAGAAGTCCGGACGGCTCTGCGATCACCTTGGACGGATCATTTAAGTCTGTTGCAAACGCATAAATGACATAGCGGAGTCCTGCTGCGGTGTTACGGACACCGTGTGCGATATGGATCCAGCCCTTGTCTGTCTTGATCGGAGGTGCACCTGCGCCGTTCTTTGCCTCGGTGATGGTGTGATACTTGCGGAGGCTGGTCATCTTCTCCTCATCGATCACTGCGTGTGTGATGTCATCGCACAGACCAAATCCGATTCCGCCGCCGCTTCCGGTCTCGATGAAATCATCCATCGGACGGGTATAGAACGCATACTTGCCATCTACAAATTCCGGATGGAGCACAACATTTCTCTGCTGTGGGGAGCGCAGTGTCGTCAGATTGTCCAGTCTCTCCCAATGCTTCAAGTCCTTGGTTCTAACGATTCCGGCTGCTGCAACTGCTGCGGAGAGATCATTTACGGTAGTGTCCTTGCTCTCGGAGCAGAATACGCCATAGATGTAACCGTCCTCATGCTGTGTCAGACGCATATCGTACACGTTTGTCTCCTCTGGGCAGGTGTCATCCAACAGGATCGGATAATCCCAGAAGCGGAAATTGTCGATTCCGTTGTCGCTCTCAGCCACACCGAAGAAGGATTTTCTGTCATTTCCTTCAATGCGGGCAACCAGATAATATTTTCCGTTTAAGTAGATCGCGCCGGAGTTCATGACCGCATTAACGCCGAGGCGCTCCATGAAATATGGGTTTGTCTCCTCGTTCACGTCATACTGCCAGAACAGCGGGATATGATTTCTGGTAAGCACCGGATACTCATATCTGTCATAGATTCCGTTGTAAAAATCCTGCTTCACAACGTTTTTTCTTGTGATCAATTCTTCCTGCTTTGCAAGCAGTTCCTTGTACTTTGGATGAACCATTCTTGTTTTCCTCCTATTTTGAAAGTCTTTTGATAACTTCAATGCACATTCTGCCGTTGTGGTACGGGCATTTCCACTGCTCGACGATCGGGCGGTCCGGATAAGGCTTTCCTTCCTTGTCTACCTCCCAGAACCACTCGGAGCCAGTTCTCTTGTCCACAACATGTTCCTTGATGAACTCCCACTCTGCGAGTGCCGCGTCAAGGTACTCCGTATGCTCCGGTGTCTTTTCATATCCATTCAGAAATCCGATGACGGTCTCTGCCTGTACCCACCAGATTCTGTGCTCATTCACAACGCCCTTCTCGCACTCGTTGGCAAGGGAATGTCCGTCAAATGCGACGCGGTAGATCTGCGCGGTAAGGTCTCTTGTGATAGGCTCCAGCTTTGCCTTGTAGCTGTCATCGCCGAGGACCTCAACGCCACGGTCAACCAGCCAAGCCGTCTCGATATCGTGTCCGTAAGAGTGCAGATCAATGATGGAGTTATACTCGCGGTCGAAAAATACCTCCTGACGATGTAAGTCCGGGTTGTAGATCTTGTCTGCGATGGTATCCATCATCCACATCAGCTTTTTCTTTGCGGTCTCGTTCTTTGCCACACGGTACAGCTCGGTGTATGCCTCAAATACATGAAGCAATGTGTTCATGGTCTTTGCAGCCATGACGCCGTTCTCGGAAAGCTTCTCGTTAGATTCCGGCTTAAAGTCGATCGTGAATGCCTCCAGGTAGCCGATCTCGTCGGTGCAGCGTGTCTCGATCAGGTCAACCAGCTGCTCAGCAAGCGCAAGTGCTTCCTTGTCGCCGCTGATATCATAGTAAGAAGATAATGCGTAGATGCAGAATGCTTGATTGTAGGTGTGCTTTGTGGTATCGTCCGGCTTGCCGTCATACGTCAGCGACCAGTAGATTCCGCCATGCTCACGGTCGATGCAGTGATCTCTTAAAAAGTGATATGCATGGTCTGCCTCCGCCTTGATGTCCTTGCTGTAATAACCGTAACGCATGAAGTCTGCCTCTGTGAGCAGTCCCTTCTTGTATAATGCATAAACGTTGGAGAAGAACCATGTAATACGGCTGTTTAAGATACAACCCTTCATTGCCTTTTTGTCTACGGTCAGATTGTAATCCATCCAGCCGTAGTATCCGCCGTTTTCATCATCCCTTAAATTTCTCCAAAATGGGATTATGCATCCGAGCAGATGTGCTTTTGCCTCGCTTGCCAATTCTTTCTTGTCCATATTCGTTCCTTCCTTTCCCATTTTATTTCTATTCTGTTGCCTTCATCATTGCGTCAAGCAGTGCCGGGTATTCCACTTCACCGGTATAACGGTTGAACAGGCCGAACAGCTCTCCGCCTCCGCTGAATGCGCCGTTATCCCACCAGACACAAGGTACGCCGATTTCCTTTGCTGCGCTTAAGTAGTACGTTGCCCACGCCACGCGCTCGTCCTCGTTATCCTTATTCATTGCTCCAAATTCGCCTATGATCGCCGGGACTCCCTTATCGATGAATAAGCTCTTTAAGTCGCTCATCAGCTTGTCTATGTCATAGGTGTCATTGTTCCACTCACTTGTTCCGCTCTTGTTCAGTGCGAAATTGTATGGGGAGTACGCATGTACCGAAACAATGATACGGTTATCCCCCTCCGGAATATCAATGTGCTGGATTCCCACGGTGCTGTTGGCACCATAGCCCGGAATCATCAGCATCCGGTATGGATTGGAGCCTCCGGCATTCCGGATCGTATCGATAAAAGCGGCATTCGTCGCATTTACCACATCCCAGCCTTCCTGATCTCCGCCGGTCCACTCCTGCGCGGTTCCGACCTTTCTCGGCTCGTTCTGTGCCTCGAAGATCAGATGCTCGTCATAATCCTTGAAGCGTTCCGCGATCTGCGACCACATAATACGCATCCGTTCGCAGGCAGCTTCCTCATTGTCATAGTACGGATAGTTCCAGTCCTCATGGTGCAGGTTTAGGATCACATACGCGCCTCTGTTGTAGGCATAGTCGACAACCTCCTGCACACGGTCCATCCACACCTCGCTGATTTCATAGTCCGGTGCCGGTCCCACATGGTTGATCCAGCTTACCGGGACACGCACCACATTAAAACCGCTGTCAAGCACCGCGTCTACCAGCTCCTGTGTCACGGAAGGGTTGCCCCACGCTGTCTCGCATTTGTATGCCGGTTCATTCGGCAGTACGCCATCCTTCGTTGCGTCCAGTGTATTACCGATATTCCAGCCGATCCGCATATCCTGCACGACACTCATCGCGTCCATTCCCTCCATATCGGGATTTTGATTTTCACTTGCCGCAGTCTGCGTCTCATCCTCCTGTGCCGGCTCTGTATCCTGTGCTGCATCCGTCTCCTGTCCGGTCTGCTGCTCGTCCGTCTGTGTGCCGTCTGCACTTCCTCCCGGTGCCGCGCAGCCGAAAAGCATCCCTGCGATCATTGCCGGGACAAGGATGCCGGTGCAGATTCTTCTTAATAACTGTCTCTTCATCTCCCGCTTCCTTTCTTTACAAAGAGAACTATGCATGACGCATCACGCACACTTCTCTTTATAAATGGCTGCCGCATTTTACACAGCAGCCACTATTCTTTTATCTGCGTCCGATCTCGCGGTCGTTATCGTTGGTCACACTGTGATCCTTGATATACGCTACGATCTCATCAAGCTTTGTGAATGCAAGACCTACATAGCTGTCTGCGCATCCGTAGTAGATTGCGATCTTTCCACTCTCGGAGTCATGGATGGTTGCACATGGGAAGGTTACGTTTGGAACGAAGCCTCTCTCCTCATACCACTCTTCCGGTGTAAGAAGGAAGTTCTCACAACGATACAGTACCTTGGATGGATTCTCAAGATCGAGGATCGCTCCACCGATTGAGTATACATATCCGTTGCAGGTTCCGCTTACGCCGTGATAGAACAGCAGCCAGCCCTCATTTGTCTCGATCGGGGCAGCGCCTCCACCGATCTTTAGGGACTCCCACCACTCATTTCCGCGGCTCATGACATGTCTGTGCCTGCCCCAGTATACGAGATCCGGGCTTTCACTTATGAAAATATCGCCAAACGGTGTATGTCCGGAGTCAGACGGACGGCTTAACAGCATAAAGTTGCCGTTGATCTTTCTTGGGAACAATACTGCGTTACGGTTGAATGGAAGGAACGGATTCTCAAGTCTTGTGAAGGTCTTGAAATCAGTCGTCTTAGCCATTCCGATCGCTGCGCCGTAGAAATCCTGGCACCAGATCACATAGTAGGTATCCTCAACCTTTACCAGTCGCGGATCGTAAGCATAGATTGGCATAAAGTCATTGCCGTCCTCATCCTTGAATGGGATCGGCTTCGGATCGAAGTTCCAGTGGATTCCATCCTCACTTCTTCCGAGGTAAATATAAGGGATTCCATTTGTCTGCTCCCCACGGAACACACCGATAAATGCACCTTCATACGGCATAACTGCACTGTTGAAGATTCGCGCAACACCCTCTACCGGGTTTCTCTTGATGATCGGGTTCTCTGTGTATCTCCAGATCGGAGCTCCAACGATTCCTTCCGGTTTCTCCTGCCAAGGTACATTCTTTACCGCAGGAGCAATCATTTTCAGTTCACTCATTTTCGCACCTCATAATGTTTTTTGTTATTGATAATACCACTTGTCGGCTTCCTCGCTTCCTTCTTCCACCGGCGGCATCAGCTTTCGAAGCATCCACTCCATCGGAAAGGTAAGTGCGTACAGATAGACACCCGGAATGACCAGTATTGCCCACGGCATCAGGTACACACCTATACATGCGACAAAAAATACGACCAATATTCCGATCGTGATCGGAAGGTATTTAAAGCATAAAAACAATGCTGTTTTGATAAGATCCAGATTTTTCTTGTCAAATCTGGACAAAACCGGGAATATGCAGGCGACAAGCGCCGCGAACACAAACACGACCAGTACCAGCACAATAAAGATGGCATCGTTTGTCGGATTCTCGTTTCCCCACAGATAGATCATATCCACGGCAAGTCCGAGTGCAATCAGCACAAACAGGATTGACATTCCGACCGTCTGCCGGAAATTTGCCCGGAAGGAATGAAAAAATTCCTTCGTTGGCCTGCCCTCGCTGTGTCGCACGCATTTTGCCATGGCATAGTAAGCTGCGGTTGCAGATGCGCCCGCCGTTATGACCGGGATCGAGCAGATCAGCCACAGAATCCCGATGTACAAAACATCCGCCAGTGTGTTCATAAACCGTGCAAATTTTGAATCATTTGAAAAAATTTTTGAAGCTGCTTTATCGTCCATATTACCCTTTTTGTATAAAAGAAGCCCGACAGCACGGTGCTGCCGGGCTATTTTGGTTTTTACCTATTCAAACCGGTCACTGCCGATTAGTTGAAGTATGCATCAAGACCATCCTGTACCTGCTGCTTATATGTCTCCTGGAACTGCGCCGGAGTAACTTCACCCTTCATAACAGACTGAAGGTCATAAGAGATACCCATGCTGTTCCAAAGGTCAAGCTGTGTCTTATTTCCGCACTCCTGCATTACGCCGAAGTTTGCTTCCTTAAGCTCCTCTTTGTTACCAGTTACATCATACCACCAGTGTAATGTCTCACGGCTGTCACGGATAGAGTAATCTCCATCCATCCAGTTCCAGTAATCATACAGGAAGTTGTAAACGGTTTCCGGATCAGAGATACCAGCCGGGATGATATAGAACTCACCAGAAGATGCGTTCTTTCCAGCGTTTGTCTCCTGATCTCCGGAAGGTCCAACCGGCCAGCGAACATACACTACATCGAACGGAAGCTCTGCAGATCCGTCAAGATCCCAGTCATAGTCGTTGTTACCACTCTCGATCCAAGCTGCGATCGGGAAGAATCCAACGTTACCCTGTGTATACTGGTTTCTCATGCTGTCGGATGGACTTCCTTCATAATCATAAGGATAGCAGATGTTGTATACGTTGTACATATCGGAAAGCATCTGAAGAGCCTCTCCGGTCTTAGCATCATCAAGAGACTGGGTAGTACCAACTGCGATGGTAGCACCGTTGCTCATCATAAGGTTCTCGAATGTCTCATACTCGTATCCGCAGTATCCGTACTGGTCGATCTGTCCATCACCATCGGTATCCTGTGTAAGAACCTGGCAATACTCGATGAACTTATCCCATGTCCACTCGCCACGAGCGTACAGATCACGAGGATCCTCTAAGTTGTTATCCTCTAACATCTGCTTGTTGAATGCTAATGGATAGGTTGCTTCTACTGCACTCTGTGCCTCTACTCTCTTGAGGATGCAAGCCTTGCCATCACCAAGATCAAGGTAGCTGATTACGTTCTGGTCGGTAAAGATATCTGCATCTTCCGGAAGAACTGTCTTTAAGTCAACCGCAAGTCCGTTTGCCTGCGCCGGGATAGCCATACCGGTATCTACAAGGTAGATATCTGCATCCGGAGTTCCTGCAAGAACGGAAGTATTGATAGACTCCTTAACACCTGTGTAGGTTAAGTTCTGCCAATAGAACTTGCAGTTATACTTCTCCTCAAGCTTTGCTACATTGTCAAACTTGAGCTGTGCAACCTGACGGTTGATTGCCTTCTGTGCAAGGGTAGCCTCATCATCTCCGTCCTGATCGATGGAAGACTGATAGTCCGGGCTGTCGTTCAGATCGCTGTCTGCACTGTCATAGTGCTGTACCCACCAAGAACCGATGTAGATTACACGGTTGCCGTCTGCATCTGTTCTTGCATATCCGTTTGAAGTTACTGCACCGGTAGAGCCGTCATCTGTGGTTGCTGAACCGCTGTTGCTATTGTCAGTAGTTCCCTGTGTGCCTGCATTCTGTGTAGAATCGCCTGCTGCGCCACCGCATGCTGCAAGTGAAACTGCCATAGCAGCAACAAGTCCTGCTGAAACTAATTTCTTAAATGCTTTCATAAAGAATTAACCTCCTAAAATACTCGTCCCCATACTGCCGTAGTCCGGCAGTATGGTACATATAGTTTTTACTGCTGACCGATAGTTACGCTGTATACTTCCCAAGCAGAAGTTGCTTCACACTGAAGGGTTGTTCCCCACTTGGAAGTATCCTCTCCGAGGTACTGTGCAATCGTATCATATGTAATCTGTGCATGTGATCCGTCATATGCTGCGTATCCCTGACCAGAACCATCAAAGTCGCCGACTCCGATTCTCATCCAGCCTGCTTCTGAGCCTGGGAATACCAACCAGATTTCTCCGGTCTCAGAGGTATAATTGATGTTGATCACGCATCCCGGCTGTAAAGCTGCAAGAGAAGCCTCGTCAAGATCAACACCATTCTGTGACCATCCATCACCGGTTACGCTGAATCCTGGGATCTCAACCTGTCTGTTGTTTGCAACCATCTCAGATGCTTTTCCAGCCTTTACGCTGTATACTTCCCAAGCAGAAGTAGCCTCGCACTGAAGGGTTGTTCCCCACTTAGAGGTATCCTCGCCAAGGTACTGTGCGATGGTCTCATAAGTGATGTAGCACTTGCTTCCATCATATACGCCATATCCCTGACCTGATCCATCGAAGTCACCTACACCGATTCTCATCCAGCCTGCCTCTGAACCTGGGAATACTAACCAGATCTCACCGGTCTCAGATGTATAAGAGATTTCGATTGCTGAGCCAGGTACTAATGCTGCAAGGAAGTCCTCTGTCATATCAATACCGTTCTGTGCCCAGCCGTCTCCGGATACATTAAATCCTTCAAGCTCAACGCCGCCGTTTACAACAAGGTTCTGTGCCTTCTGTCCGATCTTTACGGAGTAAACCTCGAATGCAGAATCAGATTCGCACTGGAGTGTTGTTCCCCACTTAGATACATCATCCCCAAGGTACTGAGCGATCGTATCGTAGTCAACCTGTGCAATGTTCTTAGAACCGTTGTAGTATGAGTAACCCTGTCCGGAGCCATCACAGTCACCGACACCGATTCTCATCCAGCCTGCTTCTGATCCTGGGAATACTAACCACATATTTCCGGACTCAGAAGAGTAAGAGATTTCGATCACGCTGCCCGGCTGCAGTGCTGCAAGAGAAGCCTCATCAAGATCGATTCCAGCCTGTGACCAGCCGTCTCCTGTTACCGTAAATCCCGGAACATCAACTGCTCCGCTGATTGCAAACAGGTTAGATCTGTCATCTCCGGTAGATGCTACAACAAACTCAGCAGAGGTATCTGCGGTAAGAACGTTGCCGGATGCATCCTTGAATGCGATATTGTCGATATACATAACTGCCGGTGTAGCGCCATTGTCTTTACCGGTATCTGTCTCAAGGGAAACTACGATGTAGTTGCCTGCGCCGAAGGTGTATCCGTCCGGTACGGTGTAGCTTACGGTCTTCGGGTTAGCGTTCTCAAGATAAACGGACCATGCCTCAGAGGTCAGGTCATTGTTCTCACCTACGATACCGTAGATGTTACCTGCTGTGGACTGGAATGTTCCGTCCGGATTCTCGATACCGATGCTCATTTCTACGGTGCTTAGGCTTGAAATGCTGTCACCCAGCATAGCGTCTGCCTGGATTGCAACATATACTGCCTTGCCCTGAGTAGAAGTTACCTTAAGTGCCTGTGAATCATTGTAGCTTGCAACCTCGATCGTTGCATCATCAGATGATGGATTAACGGTCTTGTCTACGCCAGCAAACCCGAAAAGTCCATCCTCAAAATCAACACTGACAGGTCCTTCTTCCGCAGCCGGTTCCTCCGGTGTCTCAGGTTCCTCTGTCTGTGTCTCTGCCGGTGTCTCAGACTCTGTGGACACCTCTGTTCCCGGATCAGCAGATGTCTGCGTGTCTCCGGTTGCTTCTCCACCACAGGCTGTCATGGATAATACCATTGTGCCTGCTGCAAGAATTGCTAAAAGCTTTTCTTTTCTCAACTTTTCCTTCCTCCTTTTTAAAATTTAAAGTTGATTGCATGGATTGTGCAAAACGGGATCAACCTACAATACCGCTTCGCTCTACCCCCTCTATAAAGTTTTTCTGTAACAAGAGATATATAATGATGATCGGAAGAATTACCAGCAGGATTCCGGCATCCAGATACAGCTCCTGGATATTCGGATCGAGCACCTTGTCAAGGTTGGCAATAGTTGCCTGCAGGGATGAAATCTTCTTACTGATCACTATATTCTCACTGACCAGAAACAACTTCGCATAGAATGTATCATTGAACTGCCATACGATAGAAAATACCGTGACAGTAATGACCGCCGGCATCGCATTACGAAGCATGATGCCAAAGTAAGTGTACCAGGTTCCGCATCCGTCCACGAAAGCGGCTTCTTCAATCTCCTTCGGAAGTCCGCGGAAAAACTGGTTGAAAATGTAAATGTATAAGCCCGACCGGACACCACAGCCTAAGAATGACATGATGTACACCGGTGCGACCGATCCCATCAGGTTGAGTGGTGCTCCCTTGATCAGCGTCATAAGTCCGAGCGGATCAAAAGAACGGAAGGTCAGATACAGCGGAAGCATGATGGTGTGTGTCGGAATTACGATCATTACAACCACACATGCAAACAAAAACTTCTTGAACGGGAAATCAAATCTGGCAAATCCGTAGCCAACCATGGAGCAGATAAGAAGCTGTACCAGGGTGGTTGTCAACGTATATGTCAGATCCCTCGCCATTGTCGGGAGGTAATCCAGTCTTGTAAATGCAAGCTGGAAGCGCTCCAGTGTCGGATACTCCGGAATCACGAACACCATCGGGTTGTATGCGTCCTTCGTGGAAGAAATCGCATTGACAAACATACCGATAAGCGGGGAGAGGATTACATAACTTACACCAACGATGATCGCAACACGAACGACCGCAACAAAAAGATTCTTGATGTCATTGAACAATATTTTTGTCTCGTACGGGTCCTGCAGATACGCGCGGATCTTTTTGATCTTTTCCATGTCATGCTCTCCTTTCCCTAGTTATAGTAGAACGTCCGCTTTTGTATGATTCCGCAGATCACAACCAGGATGATACAGGTGATGATCGTTGAAACCAAGCTGAATACGGAGCTTAATCCATAGTTGAACTGGTTGAATGCCACATCATAAGCAAGATCTACAACATCGCTTTCCGTGAAGCTGTCCACGATCGTGTAGACAACGTTGGTAATGATGTGCGGCATTACCATCGGGAATGTTACCTTCCAGAAGGTCTCATATCCGGTTGCGCCTTCAATCTTAGCAACTTCGTACATAGAAGATGGGATTGACTGCAGCGCCGCGATGAAGATGACGATCTGTACACCGCTGGCAGAAATAATATCGTTGATTCGTCCAACCGCCTGCACGATATAATCGAGCAGTGTTGCCGGAATACCGAGCGATACAAACATATCCATCAGGTAATCGATGTCAAAGGCAAGTGTGCCCGCAGCGGATGCTGCAACCTCGGCTGCCTGATCGGAAATTCCGCCTGCCATCATGGTAGCACTTAAATCCATTGCCGCCTGAATCGCTCCGGAATTTAAGATTACCGGCAGGAAGAAGATCGCACGAACGATCGCTCTTCCCGGAAACTTGCGGTTTAACAGCATTGCGATGAACAAGCTGAAGAAAATGATCAGTGGTACATCGATCAGCATGTTCATAACGGAGGTCGTCAGAACCTGTTTGAAGGATGCGTGTACACGGAATGCGTAATGGAAGTTCTCCCATCCTACATTCTCAAGTGCAAATCCACCGCCGATCGTATCGACTGACAGCTTGGAAAATGCAAACTGTGTCGTCATTGCCAGAGATCTTATGTAAAATACGATGAAACCGATCAGCCACGGCAGGATAAACATGTAACCGCTGATGCTTCGCTTTTGGAGAAGGGTTAATCTTTTTTTCTTTTTCATTTATTTTCCCTCCAATCGGTAGCCCATTGCAGGTATCTCCAAGCCATCTGCCGTCTCTGCTGACTCTGAATAATTTACATAAATGGTAACTCCGTTATCATACGTAATCCTGCGTACATTATTGCTTATGATATCGTGTGCAACGATCGCTGCTCCATTTACCGGGGCAAGTGCCTCGTTGATCTTCTGGTAAACGTCTACTGCCTCGTCCTTTAAGTTTGCAAAGGTGGTTGAGTAGTAGCGGTTGAGCGCCGTCATCTTCATCTCACTTGACTCTTCCCATGTAAACATGTAATGCGGAGATGCTCCGGCTTCGATCAGATTCAATACGGTCTTATCCATGTCATCGGAGTTCTCATAGTTGAGGACATCGGAAGAATACGGTACATATCCGTGAAGGATCATCTCGTACAAAGGAATATCCGTATCAATGATTGCTATATCACTACCGGTGAGCGGTGCGTTAATGATGTCATTGCTGTATGCAAATGCGTAGCTGTTTGCCGCATTTGTCATGATGGACTTGTTGGTACTCTCAAGTACCTCAAACTGTCCGAGTACAACATCAAGTGCTTCCTCACGGTTGATCTGGTTGGTCCTCTTCTTGTCAGAAGTGAGCACATTGCCGAGATCTCTGAGTGAGATACCGTCTACATCGATCTTCTGGATCTTCCTGGAGAACTTCTCCACATAACGCGGAAGGTATTTCGGCGACAACAGTGAGTAGATGTTCTCTACATAGCCAAGTCCGGAGGTATTACGCAGCGTCGTCGGATTGATCTGTCCGAAGGTTGCCACATATCCGGCTCCGTAATATCTGGAGGCTTCCTTGCTGGATGAGAAGTCATCATCCGCTCTTGTTACCTCCTGGAACGCAACGTCCGCATACAGCTTTCCGCCGTTGTCCCTGAGTGCCTGATTTAATTTTTCAAGTCCGGATCTGCCTCCGAGCTTTCCGATCACTTTGACCTTGTCGGCTGTGTCATGGAAGTATCCGCCGTTGAACCAGCCCTGTAAATTCATTACCTGATTGGTAACGCCGTCCGATGCAAGCTGCATCGACATTTCCTCCGCCTCATCAAAATCCGTCATGGAGAAGGTATGCAGATACTGGACTCCAAGGAAATGTGAGGTCTCTTTCACTCCGCTGATCACATCATAGTAAAATGGGATATCTCCCGTGTCCTCGCTTGCGGCGAGAACTCCTTCCTCTACCAGACGATTGCGGTAGTAATTCGCGATTCCGGAATATCCGGTGTTCTCCTCGGTTAAGAAGGTGTATCTTGCGCGAAGGTCTACATCATATGCATTTGGCTCCATAACGTATACATCCTGTGTCGCATCACCGAACATTCTCAAGTTGTCCGCAATACGAAGGACGAAGGACGGGTATGCATAGTTGTAATCACAATCCGTACCGGATACCGCTGCTGTGATGATGGAAGTGCTTGCTCCATCCTCCACAGATACCAAAAGTGATGAGTCATCCTTGCAGATACCGAAGATTGGAAGCTTTGCCGTCTGTAAATTCTCGATGGTCGTGTAGTTCGCTGCCAGCGGATCGATGTCATATATATACTGGGAATAGTTACCCTGACCGTTCTTTCCATTGTTGAAGTAGATCAGTGAACCGGAACCATTCGGAACTACCATGTATCCGTTGTCCTCATAGGAGGTTGCTCCCATGTAGCGGAGCATCTGTATACGATAAACATATCCGCCATTGAACTCCTCAATGCCCTTTACCGGAATAGATACCTCCAGGTTATCCTCTCCGAGTCTGTATTCCATCGGGATGGAGAAATGGATTCCGGTCTCATCGCCCACCTGATAGGTGTAACGGATTCCGTTCTCGATTCCTTCCCAGCTGTACTGTCCCTTTGCAACGCTGTCCGTGTAGGAGCACATGCTTCCGGAGGTTACGTCCTCATTGTAATAATACAATAAGAACTGTGATTTCATGTAGGACTTGTTTACACCGTTTGCAACGGTATCCTCATCCGCTGCCGGTGGGTTGGAGTAAGTGATCTCTCCGTTGCGCTTGTCGTAGATTGCGACATTTGCGCTCTTGGTGTCCGTGTAGAGCTTTAAGTTGTCGTTCTCGGCTACCAGCTCGTATCCTGCCACACTCGCTGAGCTCTCAGCGATCGGGGAATAGCTTCCTCCCTGCTCATATTCGTAGGTGCTTAAATAATCCTTGTATTTGTTGTAGTTCACATAATGTACTACATAGTAGATGATGTAAAACACCGCGATGACTGCAACGATTCCTAGCAGAACGAGCAGGATCCGTTTCATCATGCTCATGGGCATTTTAACTTTTGGTTCTTTTTCTTTTTTCATGCCCTGCCTCCTAGGTTCTAAAGATCAGCTCAGTATAGATACTGTGGAAGAAGTTATATACCATACCAAGCAAGTTGCTTAAAAGTAAAACTAAGAATACGATGATGAACATTGCCACAAACGTTAGCAGTAACGTCAGTATCGTTTTTCCTAATGTATAGTTGTGAACCTGCATGATACCGATCAGCATCATGATCACACCATACGCGATCCCAACAACAAGGATCAATGTATAAAACGCCTGCTCGTCATCCGCGATATACTGGCTTACGATGGTCGCAAGCACCAGTGAGAAGGTGATCGGAACGGTTCCGTAACCGATCGCTATCGCGATGTCCTTTAATCGCCCCTCGCCGCTCATCAAACAGGTGATCGACCAGTTGCTGACACAGATCAGCAGGTAGAACACCAGCACGCCCAGAAGCTCATACGCAAGGTTGATATTCCGTGGGTCAAGGTCATTTACCACGAAGCTTGCCAGAAGGCGGATGCCTGTAAAGCTGAATCCGAACAGCATGACCAGAATGATCGCAATCGGCACGCTGCCTCTGTCCTTGTGACGGATCCAGTAATATCCGTCCATCGGATGGGAAATGGTGTACAGAAGATACTTCCATTTTTCTGCTGCAAAATATTTACGCATTCTGCTCATCCCCCTTCTTTTTCTTCTTTATCACAATGATTCCGCGTTTCTTCAGGTTGTTGTAGATCACGATCAGCACGATCACAACGATCAGCGCTGTGAGGTAGACATTGGCATTCTCCGTAAGGAAATTGTTACGGTAACGCCGGTATGCTACGGAATAGTAATCTCTTGCCATACCGAGCTTTAAGTATTTCATTGCCTGCTCGTAGTCGCCCGCGGTCAGGTAAGCCTTACCGATACCGGTGTTTGCAAGCTCATTATTCTCATCCAGATACAAAACTCTCTGCCAGAGATCAACCGCCTCAGCCTCGTCTCCGTCATAACGAAGTCCGACTGCATCGTTGATCAGACGACCGTACTCGGTCTCCTTAAAGTAGGTAACCTTCGCGTCTGTCGCATCCAGTACCAGAAGGTCGTTTCCGACATTCTCTACCGCAACCGGAAGCTTGAAGGTTCCTGCCTGTGTTCCGAGTCCTCCGAAGATGTAAAGCAGATTGCCTTCATGATCGTAGGTAAATACTCTGCCTCTCTTACGGTCTAAGCAGGAATAGATTCCCTTGTCGCGGTACACAACATCCACGAACTGGGATGGTCCGGAATAATCGGTCGATCCATCGATCTGTAAGTCACCGCCGAGGTTCTCGTTGGCACCCTTCTTGATGACATCCTGACCTCTCGGATTCAATCTGCGCACACCCTGCACGCCGTTCGGGTCGATGTTGGAGGCATATACAAATCCGTCCGGATCAATGTCGATACCGGTAAACTCTGTCGGGATGAACAGCTGGGACTTTGCACGCTCCTCTTTGGATGCGAGCTTTCTCCAGAACTTCTCCCAGAGAGTGATCTCTACGTTGATAGTTCCGAAGAATCCGGTAAACTCACCGTTCGTCTCGAACACCATGATTCCTTCAAACATGTTCTGTGCAACACAGTAGATACGGTCTGCATAGTCGACAGATACCTTAAGCGGTACAAATACGAATCCATCGTCAAGTGCTTCGGAAGTCGGATTGGCAACGATTCTTGCAAGCGATCCATCCTCGTTCAATACAACGATCCGCTTGTTCTGTGAATCTGCGATATAGAGCTGGTTGCTCTCGGATACTGCAACTCCGCTTGGCTGCTTGAAGGTATCCTCCGCTCCGTTGTTGTCAAACGTTGTTATGATCCGCTTAACCTCTGACATCTTGCCGTCCATGACAACGATCCGGTTATTGCCGGTGTCTGCCAGATAGATCAGTCCATCATCAGAAACACACATATCCTGTGGTGTCACAAATGGTCCGATCGGCTCTCCGTTGTAAGTAAGATCCTGACCGGATACGGAAAAGTCCGGTTCGTAAGCCGCCGGCGTATATACGATGTACTCCCAGTAATTGTAGTTGTAGGTCGTATATGGAAGCTCGGAGGCCTTCACCGCTTCCGGTGCCATGCTCACTAGCGTTGCTGTTGTAAGCAGGAGAGCAAAAATACTTTTTACAATCTGTTTTGCTTTCATATTTCCCCTCCCTTAATCCTTCATACCGGATGTTGTCATCGTCTCTAAGACGTTGCTCTGACAAATCAGGAAGAACGTGATCGGCACTGCTGCGATAATAAAGGTTACTGCTGCCGCTGCGCCTGCACGGGCAACACCGCCTGCCGTGATCTGCTGTAATGCATACTGCAACGGCTTGAGCTGCTCGTCACGCAGGAACAGGGAGCCTGTATTTCCCCACATCTGCTGGAACTGGAAAATCGCCAGTGTCAGCCATGCCGGTTTTACATTCGGCATTACGATGGTCCAGAAGATCTTCCACTCGCTTGCGCCGTCAAGTCTGGCAGATTCCATAAGGGAATCCGGAAGCTGCTCCATGAACTGCTTCATAAGGTAAAGTCCCATACCAAATGACCACGCCGGAAGAACCAGTGACAGGTACGTGTTGTTGATATGCAGCCAGCTGATGATCAAATACTGCGGAATCTGTGTTACTGTCCATGAGAACATCATGGAAAGAACTACCATGGAAAAGAGCTGTTTCTTAAACGGAAACTCGTTCTTTGCCAGCGGATATGCCGCCATGGATGCGATCACAACGTGACCGATCATTCCGCCGCCCGTAATGATCAGGGTATTTAAAATGTAACGTGAAAACGGAACCCAGGAATCATTCATCAAAACAAACAGGTCTGAGAAGTTCTCCAGTGTAGGGTTGCGCACAAAAATCTTCGGTGGGAACTGATATAACTCATCCAGCGGTTTGAGTGCATTGTTCACGATCATTACCAGTGGCAGCACCATGAACACTCCGCATATAATCATGATTCCAAACAGAAGAGTGTTGCCGGCCAGTGAGCGGTTCAGCTGTTTCTCTCTGTGGAACAAACGCTTTTTCGGTTTTGTATAATCTCTCTTGGCCAAAACTATTCTCCAACCCTTCCTAATATTTTTTGTACTAACTTATTGGTTCCAACCATCAGCAGGAACAAGATTGTTGCGATTGCTGATGCATATCCCATTTCAAATCTTGTTGAACCGTAGTCCAGAAGATGTGTTACGACTGTTGCGCCCGCATAGTTGACGGACGGGTTACCTGCGAGGTTGATAGAAATATCCGCCACCGCAAAGGACTGTGTGATCTGCATGACCGCACCAAACATCAGCTGCGGCTTCATAGCAGGAAGTGTGACATACCACAATTCCTGCCAGCGGTTCTTGACACCGTCAAGCGCCGCAGCTTCGTACATGCTCTTGTCTACCGTCTGGAGACCGGCGATAAATGAGAGGAAACCGGTTCCAAGGGAGAGCCATAACTGTACAACAATGAGGACCGGAAGGACGTATTTTTCTGTCTGCATCCAAAGGATCGGCTCATTGATGATGCCAAGCTTTAACAAAATACCGTTCAGGTATCCGTATCTGTCTCCGGTAAGGATCAGATTCCAGACCAGATATGCGTTACCGCAGATGGACGGTGCATAGAAGATCAAGGTTAAGAATGCCCGGAGCACTCCTTTAAACTCATTGATGATCCAGGCGAACAACAGACACAGCATGTAGCTGACCGGTCCGGTGATAACCGCGAAGATCAAGGTGTTTTTAAGTGCCACCGTGAAGATGTTATCCTCAAGGAACAGCTTCACGTAATTTCTCCAGCCGACAAAGTTCGGAGCCTCCAGCATGTTAAAGTCTGTAAAGCTCAGCACGATGGACATGAGCACCGGTAATACGGTGAAGAAGAAGAACAGGATGAAATATGGAGCCATCATCGCGTATGAAGCACGGTTTTTCTTCATCTGGTAACGAAGGGAGCCTTGCTTCTTTGCGATATCAAGCGCTTCCTGTGATACGCTGTTTGTTGCCATTTTTCCACCCCTTCCTTATTCTGACGCAAGTGGAAGATTGAACTCTTCGCGCTTGTAGTCGATCTCTGCGTTGATGTAAAGAACGTTATCCATAAGCTCCTCTCTCGGAGTTGCCACATATGTTCTTCCTGTACTGCTTGCGTCCGTCGTCACACTGTAAAATGCGTTGTTAACGTTACGCCATGTATAATATCCGCCAGGCACCTGAGGAATCCCCTGTACCTGATCGAACTGCTGCATCAGTTCCTCGTAATCCTTGATCGGCCATGAGAGATTTGCAAGTGCGTCAAGGTTTGCGGTTGCAACTCGTGCGCTTGCTCCCATCAGGCTTTCCATTTCCCTGCCGTACAAGGTCTGTGTCTGTGTGCCGGTCCACCATTTTAAAAACTCCCAGCTCTCCTGCGGATGCTCGGTGTTTGCCATGATGATATCGGCAAGGCCTGCGCTTCCTGTTGTATGATTGATGGTGCCATCCTCATTCTCAACTCCCGGAACTACGGTGAAATCCCACAGACCTGCGATATCCGGCGCGGATACCTGAAGGTTGTTATAGGTCGTGTAGTCAGAGATGATGATCGGACATTCACCGGTACGGAACCGTTCTTCCACGCTGGTTGCTTTATCCAGCTTGTAATCCGTATAGAACTCACAATACTCTTTGAAGGTATTGACCGCGATATCCGAATCCAGCATAGATGCATCCCCGTTTGTGGTGTAATACTCTCCGCCGTTCTGGAACAGAAGCATTGCAAAGATCTGCTCTGTCGGAAGCATACCGAACTCCATCTGGTTCTTTGCAAGGACTGTCATTGCTACCTTGACCTCATCCCAGGTCGTTGGGACCTCAAGTCCGATCTCCGCCAGGATATCCTTGCGGTAGAACATCATCGGGAAGGTCTGTGTATCCGGCAGTGCGTAGGTTGCGCCGTTGAAGGAGAATGGAACAAGCGCGCTCTCGGAGAACCGTGTCGTCACATCGTTAAAATCATCAAACTGTGTCAGATCCAGTACCGCGTTACGCAGTCCGTAGTTGACCGGCGTATCGTTACCGGTATTTAATACCGCACCCGCGATACCGTTGGTGTTTGCAACCTGGATTGCTACATCCGGTCCCTCGCCCGCGAGTGTTGCACGGAGCAGGGTATTCATATCAACCAACTGTACGTTGACGTTAATTCCCGTCTCGTTGGTAAAATTCTCATCGATCAGTGCCTTGATCACGTTCGCCTGATCTCGTCCGGTTCCCACCCACAGAGTAAGTGTTATGCTGTCGTCAGTATCTTCAACCACGTTGCCGATCTGGTTGTAATCAATAATGAAGGAATAGAACAATCTCTGTATCTCATAAGAAGCTCTTGAAAACCATCCAGCGGAAGCGATGTCCGGCTCACTGTCTGCGGAGTAGATCATCAGGCGGTCAATCTGCAATGGCTGTGGAAGCACCTGTGTGATCCAGTTACCACATGCTCTTACGTTTACCTTGTAGGAGGAGATAACCTCTGTGAATCGTTCCTCATCCTCAATCAGCTCTGCAAGCTGGTCGCTCATCGTAACCAGTACGGTCAGCTTGTCACTGTTGTTGCCTGCTGTCACACGAAGTGCTGCGATCGTGGAATCAATTCCCGCCTTTGCTTCTTCAAGCTCTCCGAGGAGACTTGGCAGGCTCGCTTCGATCTGGTAGTCACGGTAGATATCCGGTGAAACGCCCGTGATGTAAATTACCTGACGGTAAATGGAGTTCAACAGCTGTACGGTTTCCTGTACCTGGCTGATGATCCCTGCCATGTCACCGAGTACAACCTCCATCTTGATCGTGTGATGTCCGGCTTCTAAATAGAAGTCATACGCATTGCCGTCATCATCTGAGATCACTTCCTTGCGCCAGTTCTGTTCGTAAGAGAAGCCATAGTCATTCATCTCTGTGAATGGTACTTCATCGTCTATGTAAATCTTGCGGCATACATCAATGCCTCGGACGAAGTTCTGTTTGCAGTAAGCTGCGATATTGTAATATCCGGACTCCGCAACATCGAAATCCCATTCGATCCACTGTCCTGCATCCTGCCATGAGGTTCCGCCGATCGTGTTGTTCAAAAGCAGCTTCGGGCTGGACGGGTATACCGCCGGAGAGGACTGATCCTGTCTCGGATATAGCATCTGGGAGGACATCTTGGTCGCGTTCTCTCCCTCGATTCTTACCATCTGTCCGCTTGTCGCTGTCGCACCTGCCGCATCCCATGCAGCCTTGGTCGTCGCATAATCATCCACCTCTGCCGGGTTCTTGAAGGTGATCTCATGGATGAGCATCGGCTCCTTCAAAGACATTACGGATAAGGTATGTGTTCCTGCCTCCAGGTAGATTTCCAGCGGGCTGGTAATATAGCCGTTGGAATCGTACAGGTAAGTGTTTACCCATTCCGGAGCCTCAATCGCCTCCGGCTTAACCTGAAAGCCCTGATTGTCGGTCTCCCATGCTTTTACCACAACGCCGTTCTTATCGGTGTAGGTATCCTGCACGTCCGTTACCCAGATGCGGTTCAATTCGATAAGGGAAAGTTCTTCATAAGGGAGCTGTCCGTCAACGAAAAATGCTCTCTGGATCTCTGAGCTTTTGCCCTCTACCGGGTAATAATCCATAGATACTGCATAATATCCGCTCTTTGCAACGTTGAACTCAAACTCAACAAGATCCTGTTCTCCGGTGTAAATGCTGTCTCCTGTAACACCCTCGTAGTCTGTCCAGATTTCCGGGGTCTTGGCAGCGCCATCTTCCTCACACCGGACAAGTGCATCTGCACCTACCTTGATCTCGTCCTGCACATAATCCGCTTCATGCAGTGTAAGATACTCGTTGTAGCCCGGAATGGAAGGATCTACGGAATATGTACTGATGATATTCTCAAAGTCCTCCGTGCTAAGATCCGTCTGCGCGTACGAGTTTTCTGCCATCTGCGGGCTCATGGTAAAGACCATTGCCATTGCCAATGATATGGATATGATTCTTTTTGGCCATTTGCGATGTCTCATTTCTCCCTCTTTCCCGTGAACTGCTTCACGATAATTCTTATGATTACTTTTGCTCCCGATACCATGCGTCCTCATCCTCCTGTGCAGGCGGCATGTACGCCAGAAGCATTCTCTCTATGAAATAAGTGGATACATAGCACCACAATCCCGGAAGGATCACAATGCAGAGCATCGGAAGCCTGACGATCACAAGCCATCCGACAAGTATCGTTCCTGCCACCAGCAGGACGGAAAAATAAATATACCGGACTGCCATGACAAAGGACAGTTTCAAAATGCCGGTCATCTTCATCTCAAATCTTGAAAAAACCGGGATCAGGCAGCCTGCCACGCAAGCGCTTACCGCGATCAGTACATCGTATGCAAAAAGCAGGAAGTTAAAGCCTTCTGTTTCATTTGCTATCGCGTACGTCCTTCCATACCACAGTGCCACGCCCCACAGGATTGCCAGAACCGAAAAGCCGATTCCCCTTTTGAGGGTGCGCCGCATCGACCGGAAGAACTCCTCCGCCACATAGCCACGCTCCCTGCGGATGCTTTTTGCGACCGTGTAATAAAAGGAAGTCGTCGCCGGAACGATCGTGATAACCGGGATGCAGCACAGCAGCCATAGCAGATTGGCAAGTATCAGCTGTCCCAGCCTGGTCAGCACCGACATCAGCTTTCCATCCGGGTTAAAAAGTGAACTCACTGTAATTCCTCCCGCATCGGATACGTTGTCAGATCCGGAAGATCCTCCATCGTGATCACGATGTCGTTGTCATAAAACTCCTTCAGCTTATCTTCTTCGGTATACTGGTCATTGTAGCTGTAAATCGCGGTATCCTTCGCTACAAATTCAGATCCCCAGGTACACCAGAAGCCCCACATCGCGCCGTCTCTCTTTGCAAGCTCCGGATCAAATACGCATCCGTTCTCAGACAGCACAACCATTTTCTTTGCAGCCGTATAATTGACTGCTTCCAGATATTTGTTGATCTGCGAGGTGTAGACATGTTCGCCCGGATAAATATCCTCCCCGATGATATCTACATACTCATCACCCGGATACCAGTCTGCGTCCTGTCCGTTCCACAGCCAGATCAGATTGTTAAGACCATATTCATTGGTCAGCTTATCGTACAGTAAAACGTATAACTTCTTGTATGCTTCCGCGCCGCTTGCGCCCCACCAGAACCAGCCGCCGCTCGCTTCGTGAAGCGGTCTCCACAGAACCGGAACTCCCGCATCCTGTAAGATCTGTAGCTGCTTTGCGATCGCGTCAATGTCTTCCATTAAAAGATCGTAGCCTTCCTGATCCCCGCCATCCATGATCTTTGCCAGATCGATGCTCGTCTGTTCCGCCCGAAAGCCGCTGTACCATTCGCCGGTCAGGTACTTCTCCGGTGCATTCCAGTGCCAGCAGAATGTCACGATACCGCCCGCATTCCAATATGCGATAGCAAGATCGGTCGCCTTACTGCTGCTTCCGTGCGCCACACGCGATGGGGAATACTCGATAAAGTCAAGTCCGAGTATTGCCGGTGTCTTTCCTGTGGCATTCTTGACCACAGTGTATTCCTTGCCGAACATGCCGTCCGGTGAATACTGCCCGGAAATGATGTTCGTTCCATAATTGTCTGCAAGATAGCTCATCAGCCGCTTGGTGTTCTCTGTCGCGTTCTGGTTGACGAGCGTTGCCGGTACATCATACATGGATGCATCTAACGGCTCCGAAGTCTGTACCACCAGATAATCAAGGTCGATCCAGCCCCAATACTTCGACACCTCAACCTCATGTGTTCCACTTGTCAGATAAACCCTTGTCAGATAGGAGGTTGTAAACTCCGTGTTGTCAGATGAAACCGTTCCAACCGATTCCCCATCCACGCTGACGTAATTTTCTTTATAATCGCCCGCCGCTGTCGCAAGTCCGAGATCATAAAATCCGTCCTCACCGATTTCGACGGAAAAAGCACAGGCATCTGCATCTGCGGAAAATCCGGTCGCGTATCCGCTTCCCGAATAGCCCTCTCTGCTGTTGCCTATGCTGACATTTCCCTTTAACTGTGCATCCTCTGCCTCGTATGTACCTATGATCTCAGGGACAAACGGTTCTGCGGACTGTGTCTCCGAACTTTCGGATACATTTGTATCTGCTTCCTGCTGCCCGCAACCGCCTAAAATCACCGCGCCGGCAAGCACTGCCATTATCATCTGCTTTCTTTTCATGGCTTTCCGCCTCTCCAGAAGTTCACATTTAAGCTCGTTTAGATTAAATTAACTTCATTTAGGTTAATTGTATCTTGTAATTTAGCTTAATTATAGCTTATATTCTTAATCTGTTCAATGTTTTTTCACATTTAGCTGTTATTTTCGTCTATATTAATGATTTTCAAATGTCATTTTTGTGCAACTTTTAACAAAAAGCACCCTTTCTGGCAAAAGGGTGCTTTTTTAAGTGAATAAAGTTAATTAATTTAGTTTATGAAATTAAAAATCCCAGAAGCCAGAATAGTTCCTTTTCCGTCCCTTCTGTCTTCTTTATGGTAACGGTGTGCCCGGCTTCCTCATCCGAAGTATATACCTCCGCCGCCGTGACTGCATTGCCCCAGCCGCCGGCAAAATCTGCGTTGATTGAGCGCACGCACTCGCCATCGATCCAGATGTCGAAGCTGCCACTTTTGCCATCGATCGTCGCCAGATACAGAATGCCAAGATTGCGGAAGCGAAGCGTAACGGTAAGTCCGCCGTCTCCTTCCTCGCAGATCCATCCGTTCGGGAAATATTCCCCGGTATCCTGCTCCCGGAATGTTCCAAGCTCCTCCGGCGTGACCGTAGTGCGGTCTGCAATGTCTGCGTTGGCATAGCGTGTATCCGTAACCGCCGCGATTTCAAATACGTCCGGCTCCGCGAAATCGTTCCGCTGCTCATACACCTGATCCAGATATCTCCACAACAGCTCGCCTGTGATCGCATGGCCGAGTGCCGACGGATGAACGCCGTCCCCGGATAGCTGCTGTGCGGTGTACTGCTCATTTTCCATCATATATTCAATACAGTTTGCATAGCTGATCATCGGAAGTGCATAGTTGAAGCCGACAAGCACCTGATTGCCCTGCGCACTCGTCCCGTTTGTCTGCTCCATAAATAAGAGCATGACCGCCGGCGCATTCTCCGCTTCTAAGATATTGCGCAGCAGATTGTCGTAGGATCTTTTATAAAAGAGGCTGTCCGCATCATTTACCGCGTACTCCACCAGAACAAAATCCGGCTTCTGCGACAGCACATCGCGCTTTAAGCGGTGTACCCCCAGATAGGAATCTGTTCCGCCGATCCCCGCATTCACAAAGGTGATCTCCGTATCCGGGAACTGTGTCTCCCACCACTCCCGGAAGATATCCGCATATGCCCTCGAAAATCCGACGGTATCATCCAAATCTCCTTTTGCAATTGTCCCCTGCGTAATGGATCCCCCAATGCAGGCAATCGTTACCGGCTGTCCTGCCGCTGCCTTTCGCATCACCTTTGCAAGCGCGGAGTCATCACAGCTCTGCCAGCAGTCAGCAAAAGCCATCGCCTCATCACTCACATAATCCGTAAGCGGAGCAGCTGCCTCCAGACCGGCTTCCTGCTGTATCCCAGTCTCTGTCGAAGCAGTCTCCTGCTCCCCTGCAGTCTGCGTATCTGATGGATCATTTTTCCCATCCGGTGCCGCCTGACAAGCCGAAGCAATCAGCATACTAACCGCAAGTATGGCTGCATACCATTTTTTCTTCATAATACCACTCTCCGTTTTCGTTGCTTCTGCCATGACGGTTCACTGTCCTCGGCAGCATCCGCTTCCTGCCATAATACCGGATGCGGTCAGATCCTGCGTACGCTGCTTTTGAGCACGAGATGTCCTTCGATAACATGGATTCTGCTTCTGTCTGCCCCATGCGACATTTTCTTGATCAGTGCTGCAACGCTCTGTGCTGCCATCTCCTCAAAATCGACTTCATAAGAGGTGATCTCCACATTGCACAGATCCGGGTGGATATAATTGTCGTATCCTGCCACAGATATATCCTCCGGTACGCGGTAGCCCTGCCGCTGCAGCTTGTTGATCAGCTTGCCTGCAACAAGATCACAGTTGCAGAAGAATGCGGTCGGCATCTCATCCGGCAGAATCATCATATTCTCGTCATCAATCAGCCCGCTTGACATACTGCGGTCATTGATGTGCCAATCCCTTCGGATCTCAATGCCATGCTCCATAAGTGCCTTTACATAGCCTAAGTAACGGTCTGTGATAGAGCTTGTTGCAAGAAGCGTTCCGACATACGCGATCTTCTTGTGTCCCATGGAAAGCAGATAGTTTGTCACATAGTATCCGCCGTAATAGTTATCGGACACTACGGCATCCGCGGTCTTTCCCTCATCCGCAAAGTCCATGTATACGGTAGGAATGTCCGTCTGCTCCCGGATCATCGCAAGATAGCTCCCGGAAGGCTTGCCGACAACAATAATGCCATCGACTCGCTGCTCCTCAAGAACCTTCGGCAGCTCCGGTGTCAGCTCCATCTGCTGGGTGATCACCTCAAGCATGGTAAAGCAGCCCTTTTCCATTGCGTGTGTCGCAACGCGCTGGTACATCATCCAGTAAAAGGAATCGTATTTATCCAGATAGCTCTCTTGTATAAGCACACCGATGTTGTAGCTCTTCGGTGCAGAGTGTCTTCCGCCTGCACTCTTTACCGGCACATATCCCATCTCATCTGCCAGCTTGCAGATGCGCGCGCGCATCTCCTCGCTGACACCCTTCTGCCCGGAAAGTGCCTTTGACACAGTTACCACGCTGACATTCAATTTTTCTGCAATATCTGCTAATTTTACTGCTTTTGCCATCAGTTGCCTCCTTCAATGATATGGATCAGCTTTGACTGGAAATCTCCCCACATATTCTGCACTAAAATTCCTGCATTCATCAGGGTATCCCCATAATACAGCTTGTCTTCACCCTCAATGCGGTACTGCGTTGCCGGATCTAATCCGTACACACGGATGCGGCGGCTGTGATAATTCGGACGGTTCAATACCTGAACAAAGGTGATGAGTGCCTCTGATTTATCCTTTGCCACAACCTCGTAGCAGTCGTACATGTGGTTCTCGCGGTAGGATGCGATACGGTAGTAATCACCTCCGCGCACCAGCGCATTGTACTTGTGGTAGCGTGCGATCTGCTCCGGGATCTGCGCGCGATCCTCCTCCGGGATCTTTGTGATATCAAGCTCATATCCGAAGGTTCCCGCAAGTGCCACATCACCTCTGGTCGCAAACGGTGTCACACGTCCAACCGTATGATTCGGGCAGTCGGAAACGTGCGCTCCCATTGTGGACAATGGGTAGATCAGTGCAGTTCCTTCCTGAATGGAAAGACGCTCGATCGCATCCGTATCATCGGAGCACCAGATCTGCGGGCTGTAATAGAGCATTCCCGGATCAAAACGTGCTCCACCGCCGGAGCAGTTCTCCAAAAGCAGGTTCGGGAACTCTGCCAGCAGGCGCTCCTGCAGCTCATATACCGCAAGCACATAGCGGTGGCAAAGCTCACCCTGATTCTCTTTTCCAAGATATGCGCTGCCGAGATCGGTAAGCTGGCGGTTCATATCCCATTTTACATACTCGATGTTGGCGCTGCGCAGAACGTTTGCAATGCTCTCATATACATAATCGACAACCTCCCTGCGGCTGAGATCCAGCACATACTGGTTTCTTGAACGGCACGGAACTCTGCCCTCGATCGCGATTGCCCAGTCCGGATGCTCACGGTAGAGGTTGGAATCCGGGGAGATCATCTCCGGCTCAAACCAGATACCGAACTTAAGTCCGATCTTGTTGACTTCATCTACCAGATATTTGATGCCGCCCTGGAGCTTGTTCTCATTGACCGTCCAGTCTCCCAGACTTGTGTTGTCATCATTGCGGTATCCAAACCAGCCATCGTCCATGACAAGCATCTCAATGCCTGCCTTCTTTGCCTCCCGCGCGATGGACAAAAGCTTCTCGGTGTCAAAGTTAAAGTAGGTTGCCTCCCAGTTGTTGATGAGAACCGGGCGCTCCTTGGTGCGGTACGGACTGCGGATCAGGTGCTCTCTGTACAAATCATGCAGATTTCTGCTCATCTGTCCAAGTCCGTTTGCAGAGTAGGTCATGACAACCTCCGGCGCGACAAAACTGTCCCCCGGACATAACTGGTAGCAGAAGTTGTCCGGATGGATACCCATCTGTACGCGCAGGCTGTCAAACTGTGACTTTTCTACCTGTGCAAGGAAATTGCCGGAATATACAAAGTGGAAGCCGTATACACAGCCGCTCTCCTGTGTCGCCTTCTCAGACACAAGTGCTACAAACGGATGTTCCTGATGGGAAGACTCGCCTCTGGTCGATCCCACATTCTGCTTTCCGTATCCGATGCTGCGGAAGTCCATCTGACGCTCTCTCGCCCATGAGCCGTGGAGTGTCAGCATCCGGTAATCCTCCTGATCCATATCCAGACTTAAGGACATGATCTTGGTCAGGTATATTGTCTCCCCGGATGAGTTCTTAACAGTAATGCTGCGCGTGATCACATCCTCCTTCTCAAATACGGAATAGAACAGCGTAGCCTCTAGTCCAAGCACCGGATCTGCCACATCAAGTTCGAGCGTCATCACCTCTCCCTTTGGTGCAAAGGTAGCCGGAAGTCCTTTCAGTGCCGGCTTCTCATCTGTGATTCTGTGTCCGCAGTACACGAACTGCACCGCGCTGTGATTGTTTGCGTCTCGTACCGCAATCGCGCTTTCGCGGTAATCGCCCACCTGATTGCCCGGATATTCGGTCGGGAAGGTGTCGAAGAAGGAGCCTCTGTCACGGTTGTTCTTTGACGGAACAAACGGCGCTTCCTCCGTCCGGAGCAGATACGCCGCATCATCACTGATCCTTGCGCCGTAATATACATGGCCTAAGAACTGCTCCTCGTCACAGATTGCAATCACATAAGTTGTGTTCTTTGTGTCCAGCTTAAATGTCCTGGTCATCGCGTTAAATTGAATCATGCATTTTCTCCATCTCTGTATCGTTTATAGTTCATCCGCTTTTCTGCGGGTTGTTTCCTTTTTGTTTTTAAAAATCCGATTCCTTGCGGTATGAAAGGAAGTCTCTTACGGTCTCCTTCTGCATCTCAGAGAACACAGATCTCGGATCATTGTAGTACCGGACAAAGTCATCTATCATCTCATGTCCGTAGCGCGTGCCGTCCGCGTCAACGTGTTCCACGATCGGAGCATAAAAGGTATTGTGCTTTCCGAAGTTCGCCCACAGCAAAAAGTAAGAGCTTTTTGTCTTAGCCACAGCATCGAGCACATCCATGTACCAGCGCCGGTTGCAGTTGCCGGAACGAAACAGTGCCGTCGCGTTGTCTCCCTCGTCCGGTACATCCGTTGCAAGTCCGGTCTCCGTCACCGCCATCAGGCGGTCATGTGCCACCGCAAAATCCTGTAAAACCTTAAGCTGCTTTTCGAAATCCTTAAAGAAGATCTCGTCCAGCCCCTTCTGTGAGATACGGTCATACATATCCACGCCGACCATGTCCACATAATCGTCTCCCGGATAACGCACCGCAAATTCCTCCGGGCTTTTCGGTTCACTGCCCGGACTGTATACATAGAGGAAATTATGTACATCCTTCACGTCACGCAGGTAATCAACCGTATACCGGAAAAGAGCCTTAAACTCCTCCGGTGTGCAGTGTGCCTCGCCCCACCAGAACCAGCTTCCCGTGTTCTCATGAAACGGGCGGAACATGATCGGTCCCTCCAGCAGGTGTGCAAAATCAGCAATCATATCCAGATATGCCAGATACACCTCATTGTACGCGCCGCCCGGCATAATGTCATTCACCACATCCCCCTCCAGCACATTCGGAGTGTATGGACTAAAATCGTACCTGGCATAAATCACATCGGATGGATAGCGCTTCTGCGGCAGTGCAAAATCCGGATCATCCGCCTGCTGCTTCTTGGCAAGCGACTGCTCATCCTGTGGATTTTCGATGTCTGTTTCCCCTCCTTTTCGGTATTCCGGAAAAATCTCCACCTTTGTAAAGTTTGGCATATGCGCAGACAGGCTGACCACACTGCCGCGCGCCATCGCGTAGTTTGCCAGCTTTGCTGCTGCCACAACATTCGCATATGCGGTTCCGAGAGCCTCCTCATCGATTGCTCCATCCGGGAAGCCGCCTTTGCCGGCATATAACCGGTTGTATTTCTTCACGTTAAATTCACATCCGGTAAACGCCAGCGCGTCCATCCCGATCACACCCGGCAGTTCCCCGGTCACATCTTCTGTATCAGAAAAAGACAGGTCCTTTGCCCCTGCCTTTTTCCATATGTCGTTCTGATGTCCGTACATCACGCAGCCGGACCGGCCTACCGCCTCCATATACTGATACAGCCTGCGTGTATGCGCATCTGCGTTCTTGTCCGCAGTCACCGCATCAGTACGAAGTGCGATCCGCTCCCTCACATCATCCCCCTGCATAATCATCAGGGAATCCGCATCTATTTTTAATCTGTTTTTATTGCACGGTTTAAGCTCCGCGCGGATAACTTCTGCTGTCAATTCCATAAATTTCTCCGTAGCATACATTGTACTTTTCCTATCATACTATGATATCCCGGCAAAATTTGGAATTGATAAAATCAACAAATTTAATTTATTTTTTTATGTATTTTAGCTAATTTTCGTCAATTTTAGCTTATCATTTACTTTGTTAAGTTACTTCAACAAAGTTGCTTCTCCCTATTCCCGGTGCGGGCATTTTGCAAACAGACGGTACGCATTTTCCTCCGTGATCCGCTCTACCGCCTGTGGTGTGATTCCTTTCAGCTCGGCGATCTTTGCGATGACATACGGAATGTTGCGGGAATCGTTGCGCGTGCCGCGGTGCGGCTCCGGTGCCATATATGGGCTGTCAGTTTCCAGTAAAATCCGCTCCATCGGGATCGTCTGCACCGTCTCCACCAGCTTCTTTGCATTCTTGAAGGTGACAACGCCTCCGACTCCGATGTAGTAACCCATGCGCACAAATTCCTGCGCCAGCTCCGGCGAGTAGGAATAACAGTGGATCACGCCCGGAATCGTCTCTGCGTGATTGTCCCTCATCACCTGGAGCGTATCGGCTGCCGCATCGCGCGAGTGGATGATCACCGGAAGATCGGCTTCCCTTGCAAGCTGAAGCTGCCTTCCAAACCAATAGCGCTGTTTTTCCTGCACATCCGCTTCCTTATCCCAATAGTAATCCAGCCCGATCTCCCCGACCGCAACTGTTTTTGCATAGGTGGTCTGCTCCTTCAGCCAGGCGAAGGTGTCCTCATTCAGATCTGCAACATCGCTCGGATGCACACCGACCGCCGCGTAGATGAACGGATAATGCTTCGCCAGCTCCAGAGTTGTCTGCGTTGAGTGGATGGATGCCCCGACGTTGATGATCGGATGCACGCCGCTCTCATGTACGGTAAGGATCAGCTCGTCCCTGTCTTCCGTGAATTTGTCGTCGTCGTAATGTGCGTGTGTCTCAAATATCATTTTATTTCTCCTAATATTCCTATATTTGCATCTTCCCGATGCAATGCCTGTCTTTCTGGTGCCTTGTGCCTCATTGCTGCCTGCGTGCCATTGTCATCTTATCGCCTTCTGCGCTCCAGCCGCTCCTGCAGCCATTCCATATTGGTAAAAAGCGGAAGGATATAGCCCATAAAAATAGCAAATACAACCGTCTTTCCCGTCAGGCGGTGGCAGATTGCCAGCGATAGCAGAAGCTGCCCTGCAATATACACAATTCCGGTATAGCTGCAGAAGCGAAGCAGCTTTCTTCTACGATATAGCCGCAGGTCTGCACGGTCAATGGGAACATAGCGAAGAATCTCGGCTATGTTCTTCCCCTCCGGCATCGTGTTTCCCATCGTCACCTCGCGGTATACGCGGTAGGGCTGCAAGTACAGATATGGTCCCAGAAAGCCAAAAAACAGCATGACCGCTGAAATGGCCGGTGTCGTATGAAACTCATGCGGAACCCACATATAGATGCCATATATGACTGCCATAAGTCCCGCTCCAAACCACACGCCAATACTCTCCGGGCGGTAAGATAAGAACTCCCTGTAAAATTCGTCGATAATCTGTTGTTTGTCTTTTGCATTTGTTTTCATTGCGCACTCTCCCCAAATGAGATCAGCCTTCCCTGCTCTAAGATCCCAATGTAATCCATTTTTCGGTGCATCTCTTCCTCGATATGGCTGGTCATAAGTATTGAAGCCTTTTCCTCTGCGATCACTTCCTGTAAAAGCCGGAAGAACTCGATCCGGAATACCGGATCCATGCCCGCCGTCACCTCGTCCAGAAGATACAGGGACGGGTGGTGTGCCATCGCGAATGCCATCTGGAAGCGGAAGAACTCGCCGCGCGAGAGCTTGCCGACCGTCCGGTAGCCCGGAAGCTCCATCCGCTTTATCTGTTCCTTAAAAAGTGCCATATCCCACTCCTCATAAAAACGTCCCATCAGCTCTGCATTCTGGAGGACGGAGCGCTCCGTGAAAAACGGGTTCTGCTCGGTCACAAGCCCGATCTTGTTTTTCATCCGGCAAAAATTCTCCCGGATGTCCACTCCGCCGATCCGTATCGTCCCGGTATACTGCTGCACCGGATTTACGATGTAGTCAATAAGTGTGCTCTTTCCGGCTCCATTCTTTCCTGCAAGTCCCATGATATATCCTTCCGGAAGTGCGAAGGACACATCCTGCAATGCAAATTTTTTATTTGTTCCTGTCACATGTTCAAATTCGAGTAACATTCTGCCTCCTACTCTGTACCACACGCTACGCCCGGTATAAGGCCTCCACCATCTCCACAAATTCCTCGCAGCTAAGCCCCGCGCCCTTTGCCGTCTCTATCAGCTCACCAAGCCGTTCCTCCAGCATCATGAGCTGTTTTTCCTTCAGGTAATCCGTGTTGTATTCGCATACATAGAAGCCCTTTCCTGCCACCGAGCGGATCAGTCCTTCTTTCTCCAGCTCCTCGTATGCACGCTTGGTCGTAATGACACTCACCTGCAGTTCCATCGCAAGCGCACGGATAGACGGAAGTGCTTCGCCTGCAACCAGCGAGCCGGTCACAATCTCATTTTTTAGTTGGTTGACAATCTGCTCATAGATTGCCATTGTCCCCTGCGGTTGAATGATGATCTTCATTCGCTCCCTCCGTTTTATCTGCTATTTGCCTTTGCTTTTCCGGTGTCGCTGTTGAGCAGTGCCACTTTTTCATAGTCGCAGCCCAATTCGACCACCGCATCCCTGTGCCGCAGGATCAGCGCTGCAAGGATGATCTCTATGCCGGCGACAATGCCGGTTACAATTTTTATCCAAAGCTTCTCATAGTCACCCGGCTCCAATGCGATCACTCCGACCATATACGCACTGACTCCGATGACCATTTCCAATATGCACTGTGTCAGCAGGGTTCTTTGTGCCTTGTCGTAGACGCGCTCATACAGCTTCTCATTTTCTCTACGCCAAGAATTTCCTCTCCATGAAGCAAATGCATCCCCGATCACAAAAGCGCATCCTGCAATAAAGAACGCAATACCCGCCCATGCCGGCGCATGCTGGAGCTTCGTCCAGATCACTATGGCAACCGCATTGAAGAGATTCGGGACAAGCAGCTTCAATCGAAGCATTCCCTTTAGGTAGCTGTACCGTTCCTGCATGGTCATCGGCACCAGAAACATCTGCTTTGGCAATCCGATTGCGGCAGCAGCGCCGCTTACGATGGCAAACATGAGAAAAAGGACTGCCATCAGATATCCTCCTAAGCTGGTTTCTTCGTTCGACATCGTGACAAACGGAACCGTCACCATATAGATAAACCATACAAGTGCGCCCGTCTGACCGTTTTTTCCGAGCATTTTCCTTATATTACTTATGCGTAACGCATTTATATAATCGCGCAATACCTTTTTATCCATCTATCTGTTCTCCCGTCTTAGCTGTTTTTCCATAAAATACATAAGCTCCTCTATAGTTGGCGGTGCGACCGCAAAGCCGTCATAGTCAAACCGCTTCTTGTGGCGCACAAGTGCTTTTCCTCCGTAGGGACCTTCCTCAAGGGCGATCACATAATCGGGCTGGAAACGCTTGAGCTTGTAATTCTCTCCCTGAATGATCCGGTAATTCTCGCGGATGGTCTCGATGTCCTCCGCCAGATGAATCCTTCCGTTGTCCATATAGATCAGATAGTCTGCCATCCGGTCGAGATCGTCCGTCAGATGCGTGGCAAGTACAACGCTGTGCGAACCGTCTGCAATGAATTCCTGCAGCTTCTGCCAGAAGATCTCGCGGAACTCCGGATCAAAATTGCCGGTCGGTTCGTCGAGCAGAAGTATCTTCGGTTCATGTGCCAGCGCGAACGCGAACTGGAATTTTAACTCCTCGCCCTTGGATAAGGTCTTGTATTTCTGATCGCCTTTTAACTCAAACTCCTGTAACAGCTCCTGCATCACGCCCGCCTTGTATGCCGGATAATACTGTCCGTATAACTGTGCGTTGGCTTCAAGTGTCATATCTGCCTCAAACAGCCGTTCCTGCAAAACCACGCCAAGCTGCTCCCGGATCACCCGCTCGCTGTCATCGTACTGCATACCGTTGATCGTGACGCTTCCTGCATCCGGCCGGTACAATCCAAGGATCAGATGAAACAGTGTCGTCTTGCCTGCGCCGTTGCGTCCGATCAGCCCTGTGATGTAGCCGTCCGGTATCGTGAGGGAAATGTCTTTTACGGAAAATTTGTCCAGTTGTTTGCTTACACCTTCCAGTTTGATCATCTTGTATTGCCTCCGTGTTTATTCTGTATATATACATATATACAGTCTAGTTACAGTTTTGTCAATACTATTTTTTAATAAAGCAAAAAAATCCCCACATGACATCTATCATGTGGGGGTTCGCTAGTCGATCCGTTTGTGTGCAATTCTATGCGTAATAATCGATGGTACTTCCGATCATCTCATAACCGTAGGACTGGCGGTCACTGCCGTATCCGGTCATAATCCCGGAAAACCCTGACGCGATATCGTTCAGCTCGCGATCCGTGCTCTGTGTCTTTGCAAGTCTGGCCGTTGAATCAACCGATGACACGGCTGCATTCGGATAAGATACCGGCGTTACATCACCAATACCTGGAAATGTCCCGACACTCTGCGGCTCCTTCAAAGATTCTGTATATGCAGAAGATACCTCCGAATGATTCTTCACAGAATAATTCATCGGCTGAACGGATGATATGCCGCTATATGCATTTAAAGCGTTGATTGCAAAGCTCATCGAACGTTCCTCCCTTCCAAAAATCAAATCCATCTAACTATCTTTGATTTTAGCACCCTTAAACCGAATGTTCAACAGATATTTATGACTTATCCTCCCGCAGATATGGTTCGAGCATCAAAAGCTCCTCCATGTCGATACAGTTCGGGATCGCATTCTCCGCAACCGCCTTCTTACATTCAGAAAAGTCCATCCAGCGCACGCTGTCAATCTCTTCCTTCTGGACAGAAAACCCGCTCTCCTCCTTATCCAGCCACAGCAGAAACACCTTGCTGAACTGCCTGTCATGGAAAGGCTCTCCGTAAAACTCCTCGTCCAGCAGGATACGGCGCGTTCCGCATTCTATCAGGTCTTCTGCCCGCACTTCAAGTCCCAATTCTTCCTTAAGCTCCCGGAGCGCAGACGCGACAAAATCCACCCCTGCCGGGATGTGCCCGGCACTTGAAATGTCATAGCAGCCCGGATACGAATCCTTCGTATCGCAGCGCTTCTGCAGAAGGATCTGTAACTTTCCCTCGCGCCGCCGCACGATCCAGACATGGGAGGTTCTGTGCCATATGCCGTTGCGGTGGGCTTCCTTCCGCTCGACGGTCTGACCTGTCGGCATTCCGTTTTCATCTACAATGTCGAAAATTTCCATGTTGCGATTCCTTCTCTCAGCGCTTACGCGATCTCTGCTCCTGCCGGCATCGGCTTCTCCGGGGTAAGAAGTGCGAGGCTGCCATCTGCATCCTCTGCGCACAATAACATTCCCTCAGATAAAACGCCTGCAAGCTTTGCCGGCTTTAAGTTAACAAGAACCATAACCTTCTTGCCGACCATCTCCTCCGGTGAGTAATACTTGCGGATGCCGGAAACGATCTGCTTTACCTGGCTTCCGATCTTAACCTGGGAGCAGAGCAGCTTCTTGGACTTTTCCACTGCCTCGCAGGCGATGATCTCACCAACCTGGAACTGTAGCTTCTCAAAGTCATCAAAGGTGATTTCTGCCTTTGGCTCGATATCGATTGCACCCTGTCCGGAAGCATCATCCTTCTGTGGCTGCTCATAGCATGGTGCAGATGCCGGTACTCCGCCGGCAAGACGCGTCTGCTCCTTCTCGTACTCTGCCTTCTGTGCTGCCTGGATTGCCTCCACCTTCGGCATTACCTCCTTAGCATCAAGACGGGCAAAAAGGATCTCCGGCTTGTCGGTTACGGTCTTTCCACTCTCATAGAGTCCGAACTTGTCAAGATCTTCATACGCGCGCAGTGTGGTGTTTAACTGTGCAACGATCTTCTCTGCGGTCTCCGGAAGGAACGGATGTAAAAGGCTTGCTCCGATCGTGATGGATTCGGTCAGATTATATAAAACCTCCGCAAGGCGATCCTGCAGATTCTCATCCTTTGCAAGAACCCAAGGTGTTGTCTCATCGATATATTTGTTGCAGCGGCGGAATAATCCGAATACCTCTGTGATGGCATCTGCCACACGAAGCTTCTCCATCTTTGCGGATACGGTATCGCGGGCTGCGGTTACAACTGCCTTTAGGTCTGCGTCGATTGCAGCCTGTGCATCGTCCTGTGCCACGCCTGTGTGCTTTACGACACCGCCAAAATACTTGTTGCTCATGGAGATCGTACGGTTGACCAGATTGCCGAGAATATTCGCAAGGTCTGAGTTAAAGCGCTCGATTACCAGATCCCATGTGATGATTCCGTCATTCTCATAAGGCATCTCATGGAGCACGAAGTAACGGGTTGCATCCACACCAAACAGATCTACCATGTCATCTGCATAGATCACGTTGCCCTTTGACTTGCTCATCTTCTCCCCGCCCTGCAGCAGCCACGGATGTCCGAATACCTGCTTTGGCAGCGGAAGGTCAAGTGCCATCAAAAAGATCGGCCAGTAAATCGTGTGGAAGCGCACGATGTCTTTTCCGATAAGGTGCAGATCCGCAGGCCAGTTTTTCTTGAACAGCTCGCTTGAGCCGTCCGGATCGTAACCGATCTTGGTAATATAGTTCGTAAGGGCATCCAGCCATACATATACAACATGCTTCGGATCAAAGTCTACCGGAATACCCCAGTTGAAGGAGGTACGGGAAACACACAGATCCTGCAGTCCCGGAAGCAGGAAGTTGTTCATCATCTCGTTCTTTCTTGATACCGGCTGGATGAAATCCGGGTGTGTGTTGATATAGTCGATCAGGCGATCCGCATACTTGCTCATCTTGAAGAAGTACGCCTCCTCCTTTGCCGGCTGTACCTCACGTCCGCAGTCCGGGCACTTGCCGTCTACAAGCTGTGACTCTGTCCAGAAGGACTCACACGGGGTACAGTAAAGTCCCTCGTAGGAACCCTTGTAGATATCGCCCTTGTCGTACAGCTTCTTGAAGATCTTCTTTACGCACTGCTCATGGTCTGCATCGGTCGTGCGGACAAAATTGTCGTAGGATGCGTTTACCAGATCCCAGATACGCTTTACCTCTGCTGCGACCTCGTCTACATATTCCTTTGGTGTGATCCCGATCGCCTCTGCCTTCTCCTGAATCTTCTGGCCGTGCTCATCGGTTCCGGTCTGGAAGTATACATCATATCCTTCCGCCTTTTTGTATCTTGCGATGGCGTCCGCCAGAATGATCTCATAGGTGTTACCGATATGAGGCTTTCCGGACGTATATGCGATCGCGGTTGTCATATAATACTTTCCCTTGTTGCTCATTGTGTTATCCTCCATTTCTTAATTGAAAAGCGAATTGATGGCTTGCAAGTGCATTCCTGCAGAGCATTTCTGTTTTACCGGAAAATCAATTCTGGTAAAATAAAAAAGGCTCGCCTTCGTAAAGAAGACGAGCCATAATCCCGTGATACCACTTCTATTCGCACATATCTCGCGATATATGCCTCCACAGATGCAGATTGCTCTTACATCCTCCACTGTAACGGGTGTTCCCGTCAGAGCTTATCCGTGCCGGTAAAAACGCGGTTCAGTCCTGCCACTCCAAAGCCATGTTCCATCTGCCTGTTCTCTCTCCCTCTCAGCCTGCGACCGGTCTCCGGCGCATAGGAGATTCTCTGTAAAGCTTCCCCAGATGTACTCTCTTTTTCTATGTGTTTTGGTTTATTCTGACCACTAATTTAGCACGGAAAAACACGGATGTCAATGCCTGTATAAAAAACAGGCATGTACACCCTTCCGGATGCACATGCCCGCCTCGTTATAATTCCTATTCTGTTATTCGATAAGTCCGCTCTCTCTTAAAAGGATCTCAATATCGGTTCCCTTAACCTTCTTTAACACGATCTTGAGCAGCTCCTTCTCCGCGAAGCTAAGCTTTGCCTCGCTGATCGGTTTCTTGTCGATCGCGTAGTAGCATGCACGCAGAAGCTCTCTGACATCATACTTGCTGCCCCATACCTCCGGTACGCCACGGTCAATGTCTAACAGCGTGTATACGGACTCCATGCCGGTACGCATAGAATACTCGATTGTGAAGATCGTATCACGCGGTGTCTCGGTAAACTGTCCAAGGAATGCGAAGTTCACAGAGCCTTCCGGAACTACATGCGGACGATCCTCATTCTTTCTCGGCTGGAAGAATGCGTTGATATACGGCATAAAGCAGGTTGTCGTATTGCAAGCCTCTTTTGCAAGTGTATCAATCTCATTTTCCGGTATTCCGATATGGTACAGCCACTCACGGCAGACCTCTTCACCGGTGCAGTCACGCATTGCTTTCTTGACGTAGTTTCCTTCCTTGTTGGTGTTCAGCGCGTACAGCCATACCAGAACCATGTTCTTGTCCTGAGCCTTGAACTGTGGCTGACGGTTGATCGTCCATGACAGATACCAGTTGTCCATGCTGTCTTTTACGGTTACGATACCACCGGTTGTAACCTTGCCTTCACGCGGATCACGCTTGCAGACATTGATGATGTGCTGGATAACCTCCTCGTTTGAGGTTGCAACTGTCGCACTCATCCAGTTGGTAGCATCGATATCGCTGCAGAATGCATCCGGATTACCAAACTCTCCGTGCGTTGCCTGTGCTGCGATCGCTTTCCACATATCCCATGACTCTCCGCTGCCGTTCTTAAGCTTGGACAGATCCGGTGTATGGGTCTGGTCTCCATAGCAGGAGGAATCGGTGCAGCAGCCGTTTGTGATGAATACCAGATCATCCTCGATCAGGTCGATGGACTGCTGGAAGCCATCCTTTACATAAATGATCTGACGTGCGATCTTCTTATCTCCGACGGTCTCGATAATGACATTCTTTACATCCATGCCGTACTCGATCCTGACACCGTGATCCTCAAGGTACTTTACAAGCGGCATGATCAGGCTCTCGTACTGGTTGAACTTGGTAAAGCGGAGTGCGCTGAAATCCGGAAGTCCATCGATATGGTGTACGTAACGGCACAGGTAACGCTTCATCTCAAGAGCGCTTGACCAGCGCTGGAATGCAAACATCGTCTGCCAGTACAGCCAGAAATTCGTCTCCCAGAAGGAATCCGGAAGCACATCGGAGATCTTCTTGCCCTCAAGGTCTTTTTCCGGTGTGATGAACAGCTGTGACAATGCCATTGCAGATGCCTTGTCCAGTCCGAATTTCTTGTCGGTGTGTGCGTCCTCGCCACGGTTGACGGAAGCACGGCAGAGGGAGTAGTTCGGATCATGCTTGTTCAGCCAGTAATACTCATCGAGTACCGATACTCCCGGATGCTCCAGGGACGGAACATCGCGGAACATATCCCACATAACCTCAAAATGGTTGTCCATCTCACGTCCGCCTCTCATGAAGAAGCCCTTGGTAATATCCTTGCGTCCGTCACAGCTTCCGCCTGCCAGCTCCAGCTTCTCCAACAGATGAATGTGCTCTCCCTTCATCTGTCCGTCACGGACAAGGTAAAATGCTGCGGTCAGTCCTGCGAGTCCCGTACCGATGATATATGCTGATTTCTTGTCCACATCCTTTGGTTTTTCCGGATGTGCAAATGATTCGTAAGTTCCTGCTGAATAATACATAATGATTACCTCCCATTTCTTAAAATGTGTTTGGTTGCTTGTCTTTATGCTTTTATTATATGCCCATTTTTTTGCATTTCCATAGACACAAAACGCCCCGTGACAAAATCTTTATCACGGGGCGGTTCATTGTCTAAATTTTTATCATTTTATGGCTTTTGATGTATGATCCGATATTTTAAACCGCTGCAGCGCATTGGAAAAGGAATCCTGCATCAATATCGCAAGATTGTCCACGATCACCTTCGGCTCCTCTCTCATATCGTCCGCAATCCAGTCGAGCATCAGCCCTACAAAGATGTAGGTATAGATCTGTGCTATGAAATCCTTGTCCTCATCCCGGACGGCTATATCCGCGGACTCCTCCACAATGACATTCATCAGAAGGTTATCCACAAACGGCTTTAAGTACCTCTCCACCTGTGCACGGTCAACACAGCGGTAAACATTCATGATGAACGGCTTGTTGTCCTTCACCGCCTGAAAGATCTGGAGAAATCCCTCCTGCCAGGTGTCGTGCGTCTTTTTGCCTTCCAGCGCCTTCTTGGCATCCTCCAGACAAGACCACTCCACCAGATCGTAAATATCCTTGAAGTGATAATAAAAGGTCATGCGATTGATCCCACAGTCCTCGGCAATATCGCTTATGGTAATCTTGGTAAGCGGCTTTTTCAAAAGCAGATTCTTTAGGGACTGCTCCAGCGCCCGCTTGGTCACTTCCGACATGGCAGCTCTCCTTTCCAGATCCTCCTCCACAACCTTCGCATTGCCAGCCTTGACATTCATGCAGATTGTCGAGATAATCGTCTATTTTCTATTATAGTACCATTGTCGCGGATTGCAAGAGCCGTTCCGACGTCGGAACGGCTCTTGTGATTCTGTATGTATTTATTTGCGGATCTGGAAACCGGATACCATCTCATCAAGTCCCTCTGCGGAAGCAGAAAGCTCTTCACTGGTAGCGGATACTTCTTCGGAAGTAGCGGAGTTGGACTGTACAACGCCATTTACCTGATCTACTGCAGCCGAAATCTGCTTTACCGATTCTGCCTGTTGGTCGGATACCTGACGGATCTTTGCAACTTCAAGTACAACAAGGTCAAGCTGCTCGACCATCTCGGACATATACTGGGAAGTCTCATCCGCAACGCGGCTTCCGTTCTCAACCTGATTCAGGCTGTTGGTCAACATGACACGGGTCTCTTCTGCGGAGGAAGCACTCTCCTCTGCAAGAGCTTTGATCTGCTCTGCAACGACTGCAAATCCACGTCCTGCCTCTCCTGCTCTCGCTGCCTCGATAGAAGCATTCAAAGAAAGGAGATTGGTCTGGCTTGCAATGTTCTCAATCTTGCCGATGACCGCCTGGATCTCATTGGTGGTATCGGAAATGTTGCGCATGGACTCGATCAATTCCTTCATCTTGGCTGTACCGCTGTCTGCCTTGATCGCAACCTGCTTTGCCTGATCATGTACACGGTCGGTAGACTTGGTATTCTCTGCAACATGGTCTGCAACCTCGTTGATGGAAGCGGTAAGCTGCTGAAGTGCTGCTGCCTGATCGGTTGCCCCCTCTGCCAGCCCCTGCGCACTCTGTGCAAGCTGATCTGCACCTGCAGATACCTGATCGGATGATTCCTGTACGTTAAAGAGCGTCTCGCTCATTCCGCTCTCAACTGCGCGAAGCTTCTCCAGAAGCTGTTCAAAGCTGCCGCGGTAGATTTCCCTGTTCTTGGAATCTGCGGTAAAGTTTCCCTTGGAGAACTCTGTCAGAAGCTGATCCAGATCCTCGACAATTGCCTTTAAAAAGGCTGCTGTATCGTGGAAGCTGGCTGAAAGCATTCCAAGCTCGTCCTTCGCTTCATAGGTCACTTCAATATCAAGATTTCCCTCTGCCAGAGATTCCGATGCTTCCTTGATCTGCTCAAGCGGCTCCAAAATATTCCGCGTAAGCGCCTTGACAACCATACGGCCGAACATTGGCATCGCAATCGTTCCGATTACCGGAATGATCAGGAATACCGGATGTCCGAATACGATCATCAGTATCGCAAACAGAATGTTGTTGATCAGCAATACCAGAAATGCGGCTTTTATAACTACCGCAAGCTTGTCTGCGATCTTTTTGTCGCGAAAAAAATTACTGTGCATATATCCTTCTCCTTTTTCTTTTGTTACTTTTATACTATGTTTAATTGTACTTCGTACAGCGCACGAAAGCAAGTATAATTTATTTCATATTCGGGCAATTTCCGTCATTTATGCAGATGAAGCTGCATGAACACTCATCCGTTCCCAGATCTTATCCGGCATTTAGGATGCGGCATTCCCCCCTGATCGAACCTGCACAGATGTCATTGCGCCGGCTTTTCTTGACCTTGTACAGGTACTCATCCGCAATATGCAGGAAATCCCAGCTCTTATTCCCCTCCACCGGAACCGACTGGCAGATGCCCTGCGAGATCGTCACGATTGGAAGTGCCTTGGAATAAGCATGCTCAATGGAGAGTGCCATGATGTTCTCCCGCAGCCTTTGTGCCTGTTCAAGAACCTGGGCTTCCTCCAGCCCCTTGTATAGGATGATAAATTCATCACCACCGTATCTCGCACAGAATACCTGCTCGCTCTGCATTCCCCGGATCAGTTCTGCAACCCTGCAGATGCATTCATCACCCGCCTGATGCCCGTAATTATCATTGTACTCCTTGAAATAGTCGATATCGAGTATCTCAACCGAAAGCAGCTTCTGCTCCTCGCGGCACTCGTCCATCATCTGTTGGAAAACGTCTGTCATGCGGTATCTGTTCGCCAGTCCGGTGAGTGCGTCGGTCTCCGACTTTTCGGTCAGCAGGGCGTTCATCTCCTCCACTCTCTGCTTGCTCTCGCGGGCTTTTTCAAGGGAGATCCGGACCTGGATCATATTGGCGATCATCTTCCTGCTCTCCGTGTCCATCCGCTGGCTCAGCTTGAAGTAGCGTGCCGTCGCCCTATGATACTCCTGTTCCTCTCCGGCTGCCACATAATAGCTAATCATAAGCTCCTGCACCTTCCGGTCGAGGTTTAAGAGTCCTGTGCGGGACACGACCGGCTCCAGTTCATTTATGACCTGTAAAAATACATCATACTCTTTAATTTCAAGTGCTAACTCACAGAGGGAATACAGATCATCAAACAGGTCAAGCAGCGGTAGCCGCCCCTCTTTAAAGTCGTGTATGATCATCCGGATCGTCTCATCCCTCTTGGCAAAATCGCCCTTTGTGTGGTAGAAACGCGCCTCCATGCAGCCGACATACACCTGATCCATGTGCGTGAAATACGGGCGGCATTCCCGCTCCAGCCGTCCCATATAGTAGGAAGCCTTCTCCATATCGCGCGTCAGCAGGTAACAGGTGGCAAGGTTGGTATAGATCATGATCAGCTTGCCTATATGCAGCTTCTTGTCCGCCAGACCGCAATATAGCTTATGCGCTTCCTTCAGATGTGTTTTCGCCTCTGCGTATACACCATTCTGCATATACAGATATCCGAGATTGATATGTATGCTGGAAATGACCGACTGTGCCCCATGCTCCTTTGCGCATTTTAGTGCTATCAGATAATAATCCACGGCAACCGGAGCCTGCCCGCGGTTGATGGAGGTAATTGCCATCATATTATATGCTCTCGCCAGCAGGATCCACTGCTCTGTCTCGGTGAGGTAGGTCACGGACTGCGCCATGCAGTCAAACATCTCTTCCGCTTCATTCAGGATATAGTGTGCCTCCCCCTTATAGAAAAAGGCATAGCCCAGCAAGCCGTTATCCTCCGTCCTGCGTGCATAGTCCTCAAGCACATCGCATAGCTCGATCACATGCCGCAGATCGCCGGAACGGCTCTTTTGTATTTCTTCTTTTAATTTCTCAGCCTGTGCAGAATTGTTGCATATTTCCATTGCAGATTCCTCATCGCTATCGTTAGTCTATCTATATTTTATCATATCTGCCGCCCTATCCAAGCCCCTTTTTTGCTTTTCGATAAGAATTTTTCCAGAGCAAAGAAGCCCCTTGTGGCTCTTTGCGTGCCCATGTGGACACGCAAATGCATATTCAACTCCGCACAAGCCTCATCCCGGCGGAGCATTTTTCTACAAAAACGGTTCAAGGTCTCCCATGAAGTTCTTTTCCAGCTTGATCAGCTTGTCGCACAGCCGCGTTGTCTTTTCATCCGCATCCCGGTACTCGTTGCGATATTCGTTCAGTGATTTGATCCCCATGTTACAGCCGTCCGTCAGAATGCTCGCCGCCTGATGCGTATCGCCTTTTACCATCATCTTGATCTGGGCTGTCATCCATGCAAATGCTTTTGCCATCACGCCCGGATCCTGCTCCGGCTCGCCAAGCTCATTGAGAAGCTGATGGATCTCCTCCCCAAGAGCGATATGGTCGTGGTTGTACTTCGCAATGACCTCGCTAAGCTCCGGGTTGTTCACAAACTGCCCGATCTGCTCGATGCTGTCCGTCGCCATTTTGCATCCGGAATCACACTCCTTCAGCAACGATACGGTATCGCCGTTTACTGCCTGTCCACTCATAGTCTGTATCCTCCTTTTTCTGCGGTATTAGTATCTTCGGATTCCCACAAAATATGCTTACGGATTACACGGCATACGGTGCAGCGGCATTTATTAAATTATTCGGAAAGCAGCTGCAGCAGATCGTCCTTTGTCATATTGACCACGTTGCCGTTCTCCCCGCTTAGGATCGCGTCGGCAAGATCCGCCTTCTCCTGCTGCATCCGGACGATCTTTTCCTCGATGGAGTCCTTCACGATCAGCTTGTACACAGAAACAACCTTGGTCTGACCGATCCGGTGTGCGCGGTCAGTTGCCTGATTCTGGGCTGCCACGTTCCACCACGGATCATAGTGGATGACCACGTCTGCGCCGGTCAGGTTAAGCCCGGTGCCACCCGCCTTGAGCGAGATCAGAAAGACCGGAACCGCGTTTGTATTGAATTCGTTGACCATCTGTATGCGCTTTTCCTTCGGGGTTGCGCCGGTGATCATGTAATAGGCGATTCCCCGGTCTGTCAGATCCTTCGCAAGCAGCTCTAACATCGTCGTAAACTGAGAGAAAACAAGCATCTTGTGCTCGCCCTCGATCGCGCTTTCGATCAGCTCCAGACACGCGATCCTTTTTGCGGATTCTCCCTTATAGTTGTCAACCATGAGCGACGGATCACAGCAGATCTGGCGGATGTGCATAAGCTCCGCAAGGATCTGGATCTTGTTCTTCTTGAAGGATTCCTCGTCCTGTGCGCCGATCATCTCCTTCATGTGCGCCACCTGTGCGTCATAAAGCTGCTGCTGTGTCTCCTCCATGTGCGCGTACTGCAATTCTTCCATCTTTTCCGGAAGGTCTTTTAATACATCCTTCTTGAGCCGGCGCAGAATAAACGGGGAAACCATGCGCTTCAAGCGCTTTGTTGCCGCCTCATCCTTGGACTTGACGATCGGTGTCTCCAATTCCTTCTTGAATACGTCATAGCTGTATAAAAATCCCGGCATCAGATAATCGAAAATGCTCCACAGCTCGCTCAGCCGGTTCTCGATCGGCGTTCCGGTCAGCGCGAAGCGGTGATCTGCCTTGATCACCTTTACCGCTTTGGCAGCAGCCGTCGTGTGCGTCTTGATGTACTGTGCCTCGTCAATGACCTGATACCCGAACTGTAAGTCCTCGTATTCTGCAATATCGCGCTTCAAAAGATCGTACGAGGTGATCAGGACGTCATACGGCAGAGAGGCGGTTGGGGTGCCGGCGGCGGGCAAGGTGGCGGTGGTCGGCTGCACAACATTGTCTGCCAGAGTTGTCATGGTCTGTTGCGCGGTGGTGACTGTTTGGGTGGCTGAGACTGGCTGCCCGGAGATTTCAGCTTTCACTCTGGTCAGTAGCTCCTTGCGCTCGCTCTGCGTACCCGCGATCACAAGCGTTCTCATCTCTGGCGCAAATTTGCCAAACTCTGCCTGCCAGTTGTACACAAGGGATGCCGGACAGACAATCAGCGATGGCCGTCCTGCATCCTGTCTGGTGGCAAGCAGCACACTGATGACCTGTGCCGTTTTTCCAAGTCCCATGTCATCCGCAAGAATGCCCCCGAAGTGATTCGCCGCAAGGACGCGGAGCCACTTATAGCCGTACTTCTGGTAATTGCGCAAAACCTTTTTCAGCTGCTCCGGAAGCTCATAATCGGAATCCCCGACCGTCTTAAACTCCTTGACAAGCGTGCGGAAATAGTGATCCCTGCTCGCATAGATTTCCTGGCAGGACTCCAGCATCTTGTCCAGATAGATCGCGCGGTACAGCGGAAGATGCATCTTGCCCTCCGCAAACTCCTTCGGAGAGATGTGCATCGTATCCATCATGGAGCTAAGCTCCGCGATGCTCTCATCCGTTATGTCAACAAAATCGCCGTTTTTCAGGCGGTGGTACTTCTTTTTCCGGCGGTAGCTGTTTAAAATGTCGAGCAGATCCTGCGTCGACAAATTATCCGATGAGATTTCAAGATCCATGATCTCGCTCTTCACGGAAACACCGACCGCAATCTTGACATTGCGCCGGATATTGCGGCTCTTGAAGCGGTCCGTGCAGTGTACCTCCCCCAGCTCCATCAGGGCAGAAACGCCCTCATCGAGAATCCGGTAGGCTGCATCCTCATCGCTTTGGGCGACCAGAAGATCTCTCTCCTCCCCTGCTCCGCGCTCCGGGAAATAGGCTGCTGCCCGCTGTCCGGCCTCTATCTCCCGAAGCCTGTCGCGGAATGCATCCGTTCTTGTATCCTGCGCCCAGAAGTCCAGAACGGAAAAGGTCTGTTCTCCATATCTGGCAACCGGCCGGCAGGTCATTCTGTCCTTCTCCGCATCCAGATAGAACAAAAATTCCACTTCGTGCGGCAGGAATTCGTTGACCTCATCCCCGACCTGATCGTCGATTGTTGCACATTCTCGCAAATAGGGCAGAATCCGGTAATAAAACTCCGGAATATTTCTTCTTCCGATGGTCAGGTCGATCTCGTTGCAGCGGGCAAGCTTAAACAGCGGGGCAAGCTTCGTCATCGTCTCCTCATCAAGCCTGCAGATCTCATGGTTGTCGTCATCCACAAAATACTTGTACTTAGAGCCGTCCACCAGCACCGGAAGCTCTCCCTGCAAACGAATGGACTGAAACTGCCGGTTCTCTTTTTCTGTGGATAGTGTAAGCGCGACCGATGTACTCCCATGCGTAAGCTGCGTTGCGGTCTCCCTGCCCCCGGCATCCTTGTTGGTAAATGCAATACTCTGTCCCTCGGAAAGGTCAAAGAAATCGTCCAGCCTCGTCCCATACAGGTATAGGAAATTCCCCATGCCCTCCGCTTTTACCTCGGGTGCATACCAGGCCCGTGAATTTGCTTCAAGCTTGCGCTTGTGGTCAAGCTCCTGCTTAACCTCGCGTGTGATAAAATCAAGGTAGCGCTCGCCCTCCTCGGAAAATTGTGCCGTAGCAAGATTGATCTGCTTCGACTTGCCGAGCTGGAGCATATCCTTATTCTCATATTTCTGCACAAACTCCTTGATGCTTTTGAGCACATAAAGCTTCTCATCCCCGATCTTGAAGGAAAGCTTAAACTGCTCATCCTCCAGAATCAGGCGGGGCTGCAGCTGCACATTGGCAACGACCTGCCTGACCTGTTCCTTCTTGGCTTCTTCCTTTGCATGCATGGTGCGGAACATATCCAGCATCTGCATACCCATGCGGTCAGTCGCGTCCCCGACCGTATGCTCCTTCTGATAATTGTCCATCGCGATCATTAACGCGGCAATATGCTTGCAGGCTGTTTTCTGCTTGTGATATATGTAATAATAATTGCTCTTGTCATAACGGCAGCCGCATCCCGGAACATTGCACTCCATCTGCAGAATCTCCGTGCGGTTCATAAAAAAGCTCAGATTATACAGATATCCGTTCGTCTGGTGGAAGTTGCCCTCCACATGGCACACCTGACTGCCGTCCTCAGCATTGCTCCAATAGCCTGTGGACACCTCCTCTATCGTGACCTGCTTCTTGTCTGCGAGAAGCCACGCATCATGTACCACGCTCTCAGAAAAAGAGGTATTATTTACGATCGCAGGCATCGAATAATACTGATATCCAGCTTCTTTTCCAGCAAACAGGCACGCCCTTTTCTCTGCACTCTGCCCTTTTGGGGCGCTGCTTTGCTGCGGCTGCGCCTGTAGCTTCTCCTGCTTTGTCTGCGCAAATTCATGCTTATAGATTCCGCTGTTCTTCAGCTCATAGATTGCCGCTGCCATGTGCTTGCAGTAGCTGCCTTCCTCCGCATACGGGCAGTCGCAGGTCATCTCAAATGCGCCCGTCCGTGGTTCAAAATCAAAATCCACATCATAAAAATATTTGCGCCTGTTCTCACTCTCAACCTGAACGTAGGCAGACACCTCACTCTCCTCAAGGATGATGCATTTGCCCCTCATGTAAAGTTCAAGTCCCCGGTTTAAAATCTTATTGGCAAAAAGTTCTTCCCACATAGGTGCTCCTTAGTTGCGTTTTTCATATGAACTTTGCAAAAATTAAACTAAATCTTCCATTGTACAGCCTAATGACTTAGCCAACGACTTAACCACATCTGCCTGCGCCTTGGATAGATCATTCTGCCCCTGTTCATATAGCTGAATCATCCGCAGAGATACCCCGGATGCTTCACTTAACTGCTTTTGCGTATAGCCGTAGTAAGCCCGAAGCCGCTTTATGCGTGAGCTTTTCATCTGCTCACTCTCGCTGATGATCACCTCGGCGGTCTCGTAAAACTTGCTCGCGTCTGCCTCATGCAAAATATACATATCACATACTCTTGAAGCAGTCAGCCCCTTTTCGATCATCTCCGAAAATCGCCGCTCACTCCTCCACTGATAGTTTGCCAGCGACCAGCCCGTCCAATATTCCGGGCTGCGGTCGATGTCCTGCGTCGGTGGCGTTGCGATCCGGTCTCCGGTAAGTTCATATATCAGCTTCCTTGCAAGCTCCACGCCTGACATTCCACCTAAGAAAGCCGGATTGCCATTTTCAAAATGATGCCCGGTTGCAGAGTACGCTAACCACTCAAACGCCTGATCAATATTCACTTTTAGGTCATGAACCATGTAATCGAAAAACTCGCCCAGATTACAGGTCGCATCTTCCAGATACCACTCGTTGTAAGCGCTCATCATCATTCTCCCATGCCTGCCCTTCCAAAAGAAAACTATCGTTATGTCAATAGTCTTTGGTGCTCGTCATAACGATAGTGTGTCAATGGGAAGTGTTTTTTATTTTACCTCCAAATATCTCTGGTATACCGCCTCAACATCCTGGGTTCCTGCCAAATCAGCCGCTGCTCTAATTCTTGATACGACCGCTTTCTCTATTTCAAGCTGATCGGCAATCGCTTCAACACTAAGGTTCTTTTTAAGCTTCTTTAAGACAAGCGTAATCAGGCATTTCAGTTTGCCTTCCTCAATACTCTCTTCTCTCGTTAAAGTTATCTGTCGATCAAACGTGTAATCCATTTGCGTCACTTTTATCACCTCCGAGCGATTTTGAACTAGGAAATCCCGCAGAATATCCTCCTCAATGCATCGATCGATTGCATTGTTAATGGCGATCTCCAAGTTCTCATAGCCTTCCTGCTTATGATACTCCCGAACATAAGTCACAAAGGTCATATATTCCTGTAAAATTGGACATTTCTTCATCAGAGATTCATTATATCCATGATTGATATTATATACATGACAAATCAGCTCTGCTTCTGGAATTTCAACCTTCTTTTCAAAAGCATCCGACAGTTTCATGTCATATTGCTCCGGCTGACTCTCTTCTCCATTATAAAGCACCGCAAATTTTGGTACTGGAATCCTAATAAGGCTCTTCCCATAAATGTTGCGATTTTTAAGTAAGCGATGCAGAATATTTGCAAAATACATCAGACATCGCACCGGCATATTCGGGCATACAGTAGACTGATGCTCATATATGCTAAGGCTCGCATCAACCACAAATGCAGCATCATTTCTTACTGTCAGTGACACCCCCTTATCGAGAGTATGCATCTCCACTAGGTCAGGATCTGTATAATTTGAATCGTTCATCGCATTATATAACTGCAGTGCATTTGCTTTGTCCTCCATCAACATACTAAATACATCACTTTTATACTCTCTGTTTCCTGCCATATTCTCCTCCTTTGGTCATAATGCAGCGAGAAAAGAATACAACAAATAAACTAAAAAAATTCCCGCTACTAGTTAATAGTGAAAGTAAAAGCAGGAATTTTCGTGATATGAAATAATATGCTAAGGATTTGTGAAAGAACGTGCAACCCTATTGGTCACGCCTACTATGAAAATCTGCTTTGATTAAAGTGTAGCATCTACATCAATAGATTGCAAGCAGGTAAATCAATTATATGTGTAAAAAGGCAGGCAATTCTGACCTGCCTCATTCGATAATAATAGTTGGCCTTTGTGATAGAATTAAGCTCGCACCATTTATCAACGGACATGCCCGCAGGGCGATTCTTACATTCGTGAACCATTTTGGCCCACTCGTTCAGGTGACAATTGCGTGCAACCAATGCTGTTTGAGATTTCATAGACTTCCTCCATCTGTCTCAAAAGTATATCCTAAACTTTTTGGACTACACTTTTTTGACCGTCTTAATATTTTAGTCTATTTTCTCAAATTTACTGCTGGCATTCTATGTATGGACTATGGAGCGTTTACTAAATAAACTTATATTTTTATATACTTATAGGTATACTACTCATAAGTATATAAATTTCATTTTTAGGAGGCACTCCTATGATTGGACGTAAAGAAGTGAATAATCCGGTTTCCGTGTCCCTACTGTCCGGAAACCGGATTATTCATTCACACACGAAGAACGTTCCAAATGCAGTAAATACCTGATTACGCTGCAGGCTATCCGGCTTGTAGAAAAAAGACGCCCTGTGGGGAAGACGCCACCAGCAAAAAAACAATCTATGCCCTAACCGACCACTTTTATCGCTTTTGGTACCAATTCATGTTTGCAAATAAAAGTTATTATGAGCTGTTAGGGGAATAGGAAGCAGCCGATGAAATTCTTGCAGAGCTGCCGACATATATGGGTCAGGCTTTTGAAGATATCTACATACAATTCCTAAAGCGGCAGGCAAAAGCGGTTATACCGAACCGGTTAAACGGCGTGCCGCTGAAGAAGGCGCTGTTTTGTATACTATTAAGGATTTGTTTTAAATGACGCAAACCATTCAAACGTCATTCCCCTTTAAAATAGAAATAGAATGCTCTATCCCTTCTTGAATCGAAAACTGTGCTTTCCACCCTAGTTCCATCAGCTTTTCTCCGTCTAAAACCTGTCTCTGTATAGGGCTCTTTTCCATGTTCTCCTCCGGAATCGGTAACTGTATGTGAACTGCACTGCTATCCATTTCCGCACATGTTTCCGCCAAACACCTTATAGTAATAGTCTCTGTGGATGCAGCATTATAAGCCTGACCACTCTCACCACAAAGCAGTGCTGACAAAATTGCTGATGCGCTATCTGCGATATACATATACGACCGCTCCTGCCTGCCTTCACTCTTTAAGATGATATCTGCTCCAGATGCGGCACTTCGTATAAACTGCATATGCGCACGATTGTCTGATTTCAACGCATTTGGTCCGAATGTATGACACAACCTTATAATAACAATTGGCAAATTATATTGCATTCCATAACACGCACATAGATTTTCTGCCATCTGCTTACTCAATGGGTAGCAAGAACGTGGAGACAAAATATCCACCATTCCGCTTTCAGTTTCTTTATGCACAGCAACATCAGTTTCATATTGCCCGTACACCTCGCCAGAAGACACAAAAAGGAAACGCGACGCACCATAATGCTTCGCTGCGTCAAGGACATTTTTTGTTCCGGTAATATTTTTTAGTATTGTGCCCGTTGGATCCTCACGAAAAAGAGAAGGATATGAATTGGCAGCCGCATGAACAACATAGTCTATGCACTCTACTTGTTCTCCAAAATCAAGCGGAGCACAAACATCACCAACTACATAATGCAAATTGGGATCTTCGTTTCCGAATCTTGCCTCCAGCTTATCCCTGTTTCTCGATAAAGCATATACTGTTATTCCAGCTCCCCTTGTCTGATTCAGATAACGCAGAATATCAACGACAAAAGAGCCTACGATTCCCGTGGCTCCCGTAACCAGAATATTTTTCTTATAAAGCTTCTGCACGCCAGCAATTCCCTGGCACGCTCGTTCAACATCTTTTTTGTAGAGAGAATTTTGCAAAAAATCCATTTTGCCCTCACTTTAACCAAGCATCTCTTTTTGCCAGAAGAAGTGCCTTAAATATATCGATATCCTCTATTGTTGTTATTTTAAGATTTTTCTCAGAGCCGGCACAAAAATATACCTTCTCGCCCAATTCAATCATCAAAGTACAGCTCGCAACCGAATTGGTTATTCCTCGCCGCAGTGCCTCTCTATGCGCCCACCCAAGCTTTCCAAGTGTAAATGCCTGTGGTGTCTGTGTTCGCGCCAGAGAATCTCTGTTAATAATCTCTTGGGAACTATTTGGATCTTCTTCTCTTAAAAGCATAGCTTCCGCACAAGGAATCACTGTTATCGCAGAACCCTTTACCCTGCACTGCGCAATGCACCCCGAAATAATTTCCTGAGAGACATTCGGGCGGATTGCATCGTGAATCAGGATAATATCATTCTCCGAATAATGCTTCTCCAATTCAAATACGCCATTTCGAATAGACTCCTGCCCGTTCTCTCCACCAACAGTAACCCATTTCAGCTTAGTTATATTGAACTGTCTTGCATATGCCCACAGAATCTCCTGCCACCCCTCGAGACACACAACAGCTATCTCGTCAATCTCCGGATGCTTTTGAAACGCTTGAAGTGTATATATAATTACGGGCTGGTCATTGATATTCAAAAACTGCTTCGGAATGTCCTGATTCATCCGAACCCCTTTGCCACCGGCAATCAGTAACGCTATGTTCATAACTGTTCTCTCCCTGCACATGCTGCCAAAAAGTTAGCTTTGTCCACCCAAATATGCTTCTAACTCATTGCGGACATATTCCAATGATAAAAGCTTCTCTTTGACCTGTTCTACATCCAGCAATGTCGTATTATCCGATGTGAACTCGGTAAGTTTAGCTTTCTCAACCTGCCCCTTTTCAAAATACTGCTCATAGTTCAAATCCCTGTTATCAGCAGGAACTCTGTAAAAATTACCTAGGTCAAAGGCATGCATACATTCTTCTTTGGTAAGAAGTGTCTCTGACTTTTTTTCTCCATGCCTGGTTCCGATATAATGAATCTCATTCGTATCATGGAACAGTTCCTGTACTGCCTGCGCCAAAGTCCCGATTGTGCAGGCCGGAGCCTTCTGAACCATTATGTCCCCCGGCTGCGCATGCTCAAATGCAAACATAACCAGATCAACAGCCTCGTCAAGACTCATCAGAAAGCGCGTCATATCCGGATCCGTAACCGTGATCGGTTTTCCTTCCTTAATCTGATCGATAAACAGCGGAATTACAGAGCCTCTGGAACACATAACATTACCATATCTGGTTCCACATATTACGGTGTTCTCCGTAGTTCGCGATTTCGCCACAAAAACTCTCTCCATCATTGCCTTACTGATTCCCATTGCGTTGATCGGATATGCCGCCTTGTCCGTTGACAGGCAGATTACCTTTTTAACACCGGCCTGAATCGCTGCCGTAAGGACATTATCGGTACCGATAACATTCGTTCGAACCGCTTCCATCGGGAAAAATTCGCAGGATGGAACCTGCTTCAAAGCTGCCGCGCTGAAAATATAATCCACTCCGAAAATAGCGTCCTGAACGCTTCGTATGTCACGGACATCCCCTATGTAGAATTTAATTTTAGAGTTATTGTAATGCTTGCGCATATCATCCTGTTTCTTCTCATCACGGGAAAATACACGGATTTCCTTTATATCCGTATCCAAAAATCTCTTCAGTACCGCATTACCAAAAGAACCGGTTCCTCCGGTAATCATCAGTGTCTTCCCTTCAAAAATACTCATCCCTGCTTCCTCCACACCTTATCGTCAATAATCCTTGTATAGCTCTGAATGATTCGAATTACCGTAGAGGATACGTTCTCCACCTCGTAATCCGGCACCGGCTCTCCAAAATCACCGAGTTCTGCCATCTTTACTGCCATATCAACCGACTGTAACAGAGACTCTTCGGTAATCCCTCCGATTACGAAAGTTCCTTTATCCAATGCTTCCGGTCTTTCGGTAGAGGTTCTGATACATACAGCCGGGAAATGGCTGACTGCGGTTTCTTCCGGCATGGTTCCGCTATCCGAAACAACACAAAATGCATGCTTCATCAGATGACTATAATCTGTGAAATTAAATGGCGGCATCTTCCTTACAAGTGGGTGGAACTGAAAATTACGCTCCTCCACAAATTTTGCACTTCGCGGATGCAACGAATAAATTACCGGCATCTGATACGTTTCTGCCATCATGTTTACAGCATTCATAAGGCTTTCAAAATGGTCTTCCTGGTCGATGTTCTCCTCCCTGTGAGCGGATAAAACAATATACCTTCCGGCTTCTAGTCCAAGTTCCGAAAGCACCCGGCTATGGTCAATTTCTTTCTGATGTGCAACAATTACTTCCTTCATCGGGGAACCCGTGACATAAATATGCTCTTTGCGCACGCCCTCTGCGATCAGATAACGTCTCGCATGCTCTGTATACGGAAGATTCACGTCTGAAATATGGTCTACAATTCTCCGGTTCGTCTCCTCCGGAAGATTTTCATCAAAGCAGCGATTTCCTGCTTCCATGTGAAAAATCGGCACCTTAAGGCGTTTTGCTGCAATCGCGGAAAGTGCAGAATTGGTATCCCCAAGAATCAAAAGTGCATCCGGTCTTACCTCCTGCATAAGAGAATAGGACTTAGCGATAATATTTCCCATCGTCTCACCGAGATTGTCCCCGACAACCCCCAGATAATAATCCGGCTTGCGGATCCCAAGATCCTCATAAAAAATGTCATTCAGCCTCGCATCATAATTCTGTCCCGTATGAACAAAAATATGATCAAAGTATATATCTGCTTTCTTGATAATCTCTGACAGTCGGATCAGCTCCGGTCTCGTTCCGGCAATCGTCATAACCTTAAGCTTTCTCATTCCCTCTACACTCCTTTATATTGCTGATACAGATTCGGATGAGCACTTATCCACTCTCCCATCTCACGGATCATCGTCTCGTAATCCGGGACTTGAAATGGCTGCTCCTTCCTCGTATTAACCAAAGACTTATCACTAACCGTGGATGTTTCTTCCTGTATTAAAATATGATTCTGCCTACAGTATCGATTAAAAAGCTCCAGAAGATTATACTTGCTAATAAACTCATTATTAACCAGATGATACAATCCCGTCTGTGGACTCTCACATTCCTGTGCAACCGCCTTAGCAAGCTGAAGCGTTGTTACGCCTGACCAGATCACCCTCTTATATCCACGCACCGTATCATGCTGCATCATGAACCAATGAAATAAGCCGATTCCACCCGATTTCAATTCCGGCCCGATAATTGATGTCCGGATCGTAAGATTTTTGTCATCCAACACCTCACCGAGCATCTTTGATCTTCCATAATACGAGCCTGCATCCGGCAGATCAGTCTCGGTGTAATGTCCTTTCGTTCCTTCAAAAACGCAATCTGTGCTGATATGAATCAGCTTTGTCTTTGAATCCACCAGCTCCTCCGCCAAAAAATGAGGAAGGACGCTGTTTAAATAAATGCCATCCGCCAAATGTGCATCCACATACTTATTCAATACCCCGATGCAATTAACCACATAATCATAATTATGTGCCCTTAAAGCGCGCCGCACATCTTCTTTATCCGTTGCATCGCCGACAATGGTTTCACATACAGGGCTGTCCTGCCTTGCAAATCCATACACCGTATGCCCCTGTTCTATCAAATACTGTGCAATGATATGACCAGCCATACCATTTACGCCCATGATCAAAAAAGTTTTCATCCTATATACCTCTTGAAACCTCTATTGCATCTGAAATTCTTCCTCTCTTACACATATCATCGACGGAACGATATGATAAGATTCGCAATATATCAATCTAATTTGATATATTGCGAATTGTATTTTGCGAATGGTGTTTTACAGACTTTGCAGATACTCCATAAACATCTGCTTATTCTGTTTTGCAGTTGTCGTAGGTCTGCCAAGATCTGCTCTCGATCCGATTGCACATTTGACCTCAATAAATGAAAGTTCCTGCTTCATCTTGGCTTCTTCCAATGCCTGGCGCAGCTCCACCTCGGAAGTTACCGTAATTACATTCGGATACCCGCACCCATCTGCAATCTTCAAAAGATCAATCTTTTTTGCAACTGTAGGCATTCCTCCAACTGTCTCATGCGCCTCATTATTTAACACGATATGTACCAGATTCTCCGGTGCATTGCTTCCAATCACTGCCATTGCTCCCATGTGCATAAGGGCAGCGCCATCCCCATCTATGCACCATACTTTGCAGTTTGGCTTATTAAGTGCAATTCCAAGCGCGATCGAGCTACTATGCCCCATGGAACCAACCGTCAGGAAATCATATTTGTGTGACTGATGATTGCGCTCGCGAATTTCAAAAAGTTCGCGGCTTGCTTTACCGGTCGTTGATACAATAATATCTTCTCCCGCAACAGAAACAATCTCCTCAATGGCTTTTTCACGAATCAAGGTATACGAATTTGAGTATTCTACCTTTTCATTATAAGTCAACGCATTCTTTCTAACGAGGAATGCCACACCGTTGCCCTTAGCTAATACCTCTTTCGCCACTTTAATCTCATCTTGCACTTCCTCGACAGATGTATTCTCTGCAATGATGATTGTATAAAGTCCGATGTCTTTTAGCAGCTGCTCGGAAATTTCGCCTTGGAAAATATGCTGCGGTTCGTCATGCACCCCCGGCTCACCACGCCAGCCCACTACAAAAATGCACGGAATACCATATACTTTCTCATTGAGGAGCGATGCAACCGGATTGACGATATTTCCGATTCCACTGTTCTGCATATAAACAAGCGGTATTTTCCCCGTAGCCAAGTGGTAGCCGGCTGCCAGCGCAGTACAGTTTCCCTCATTTGCCGCAATAATATGCTTAGATGAAATTCCAAATGAACCCGCAAGGTAATTGCATAATGCCTTCAACTGGGAATCCGGAACTCCGGTATAAAAATCAACATCAAGTTGTTCTAATAGTTGCTTAACTTGCATCTTTATAGCTCCTCAATCAATGAAATGATCTGTTTTACCGGCATAAGTCTGTCATCGGCCTCTTTTGACCGATGATACGTCAAAATATCAGTAGCTGTTTTTTCCATTGCCGGATATGCGCTTCTGATCAGATGATTGGCATAAATAACGATACTCACGCCATGTTCGATCAGTTCAGCCTCTGTAACATGATTATATGAAGTCGGAACAACCACAAGTGGAATATCCGGATAATTTTCACGAAAGGCATCACAAAAAGCAAAGATTTCTTCCGGGTTTTTGTTCCGGCTATGTATCATAATTCCATCTGCTCCAGCTTTTACGTATGCATCAGCTCTATTAAGTGCATCTTCAAGTCCTTTCTCAAGAATAAGACTTTCAATACGTGCAATGATCATAAAATCATCTGTAAGCTGAACCTTTTTTCCTGCTTTTATTTTCTCACAAAAATGTTCAATCGAGTCCTGCGTCTGCTCAACCTCTGCCCCGAATAAAGAGTTTCGCTTCAACCCATTCTTATCTTCGATAATAACCGCTGACACACCAAGTCTCTCCAAGGTACGAACCGTATATACAAAGTGCTCAATCAATCCACCCGTATCTCCATCGAAAATGATCGGCTTCATAGTCACTTCCATGACATCATTTATCGTTCTGACTCTGGAAGTCAGATCAACAAGCTCTATATCCGGCTTTCCCTTTTCCGTAGAATCACAAAGCGAGCTTAACCACATTGCATCAAACTGATTCAGCTCACCGTTATGTGCTACAACCGTCTTTTCTGCAATCAGTCCAGTAAGACCGCTATGCACCTCCAAAACCTTCACAATCGGGCAAAGCTTTAGAAGCTGCCGCAACCGTTTCCTCCGATATTCCGGCATCGCAAGCTTTTCTTTCATTCTTTTCTCAATTCTTGCGACGTTTTCATTGAATGTATATGGCACTTCAATGAGCTGCCCACCTGTGCGTTCCAAGAGTTCCAGAACATTCTGGCGGATAATCGTAAGAGGTTCTTCTCTCCAATTATCCCCATGGACGACATAGTCCGGTTTTATCGTTTCAAAGATTTCGTCATACATAATCTCAGACTGTACGACTACCTCTTTTATCCCCGGAATCTGTCTAATCATTTCTATACGTTCGTCCAATGTTTTGGAAGGAAAGCGTAAGTACTTGATCATCGCCTCATCCGTTAAAACCCCAACGATCACTTCTCCATACTTTTTACATTCTTCAATTATCTTATAATGGCCCTCATGCAATATATCCGTACAAAAACAGGTATATACCGTCTTCATGTGTTCTCTCTCCAAATGTTAATTATCTCTTTCCTTGATCAACTTCTGAATCATTGTGGATGAAACCCCCTGGGTGTATTCAGGCTCGATAATCTGCCCGCCCCACTCAGCAAGGATTCCTATTGCCTTCTCCCTGACATCTGCCAGCGGTCCCTCTCTCCAATCCGTTCCATGTACCATATAATCCGGCTTGTATTTGCGTAGATTCTCTTCATAATCTCTGGTTAATTGTGGAACAACCTCATCTACGCCCTTAATATTCTCAATCACGATTTTTCTCTGTTCATATGGCATATAAGGGACTCTTTTATAAGATGCAATAGCCTCATCCGTAAAAAGGCCAACCATTACACGTCCATATTGCGCCGACACTTTGATAATGTTAATATGACCTGGGTGTAAAATATCTACCGCCATCGGAACATATACCAATTTTTCTTTTTCCATGTGCTTTACTCCTCTGTAATATATCCAGCTTTTATCAGACGATTTCTGACCAATGTATCATCAAATACATATTCTTTCATTTCTGAATATTCCGGTGTTATCGGTCTTGCCGGTCTGCATACATGATTTACGCACCCATCACATAAAGTGCCTCCAAGATCATTCTCCATGAACCGGCGGCGCATATCCTTCATCTTCTCCCCATACCATCCATCGTGTAGAGAAACTTTATTCAGGTCTGCAACTATAAGCATATTCTCATAATCTGCATTTTCAATCGACAAATAGCCTTCGTATGTTATCGAAATAGCATCAAATGGCAGATTGCATCTCCGCATTACCTCATGATCACAGTCACACCGCAATAATGTATCGATCTCCGGCATATATCCGCCTTGGTTATAGACAGTCTTAAAAACAATCTGGTCTGCCATGCCATCGAACACATCGAAGTACATGTCCTTCATACCTTCCGTGTATTTTGTCAAAATCCCAGTAACATAAATCTTATATTGACGACCACATTCTTTCCGATATTGATTTAGATACTGCAAATGCTCCACAACGGTGTCAAAATCGTCTCTGCCGTGAATAAATGCATACATTTTACGTTCAGGCGCATTAATCGAAAACTTTATGCTATCAAGTCCTGCATCTATCACTGCGCGGATCTTTTCAGGAGTTGCAAGTGCTCCGTTAGAGGTCAGATAAACATAGGTGTATCCTATCTCCTTTGCCTTCTTTATGTACTCCGGAAGCTCATTAACTAAAAACGGCTCACCGGTTGCATAAAATCCCACTTCCCTAGTTCCTAAATTATACGCCTGCTGCAAAATATCAAATGCAAATGCCTGATCCATCTTTCCTATTTTACGCTGCATTTTCTGATGCGCACAGAAGATACATTCATGATTGCAGGCATTCGACAATTCCATCAAAAAATTCGTCTTCGGAAAAGGAGGCTCCAAGCAATACAGTTCCTCTCGGTTTGCCTTTTTCAATGACACTCTTTCCTGTAAATCCATCTGCTAAACCTCCCTCTTGGAATATTCCATAATCATAGAGACGCACTCTTCTATCGTTAAATTTCCATCGTTATGTATTATAATATCCGGATTTTTCGGGAACTCAATCTCTACATTTACCCCTGCGACAGCTACGTTCTGTCCCTTTTGATATTTCTCATAGAGTCCCTTTTGGTTGCGCTCTATCAGTACCTCCATTGGTACATCAAGAAATACCTCTGTATAAGCGGAATTGTGTTCACGGTTATAGTTACGCACATCATCAAACATAGAAATTGTGCAGCACACAACAACAAGTCCCTGCTCCACCAACATGTTGCAAAGTCTTGCATACTTCATTGCCCGTTCCTTGCGTGCGCCGGAAGAATAGTCAATATCCTGCGTTGATTCAAACACTTTCTTCATAATATCGCCGTCGAGAAAGACAATATTTTCATATTTTTCGCTTAGTTTTTGGTACAGTAATTTACCGATTGTTGTTTTTCCGGCACCGGAAAGACCGGTGATCCAGTATAGTTGACCTTTTTTCATTATTTATTAACTCCTGTTACTACCTCGTTTTAGCTTGTCCATAAAAATTTTTTCCCTTGTGCTTTATAAAGCAAATATGAATCCTTAAATTTAGGATGAGTATATATATCAATATGTTTTCTTATTACTATTTCTTTTAAATAATTAATCCTTTCTTGATACTCAGAATTATCTATTTCATTATCCACTTCATTCGGTAATTTATAATAAAACTTTTCACCCGCTGCATTCTCAATATACATATCTTCACATGTTCGAATGCCATTGTATTGCATTCCAGTATGATATGTTTCACTATTAATTACCTCATTTATCCAATTTTTATTATAGCAATCAATCCCATTGATATTAAGATATTTTTCCCCTTGCAATTCACAATTATTTACAATGCTCTCTACTATATCTATAAATCTCTTCGTATTAAAAAATTTTTTTTCAATCTTACATTCAATTCTCTTTCCAACTATACACAGCGGCAAATGAAAAACATCCTCTTTATATTGTGCCGTTTCTCTCGTTAAAGGTGTTCCATGATCTGCAAATAGAATTGCAACCCCTTGTGATAGCACCATTGATAAATAATACTCTAGTTCCATATCCAAATATTGAGCACTTAGCAATGCACTATTCAAATATCTCTCTAAATTATCATTTGACAGTAACTTCCATTTTTCACTACCAGTTGTATATTTGTTCCATAAAGAAGAAATTGGACTAATATAGGGATAATGAGTTTCTAAAAGTGTATGAATGATTATAAAAGAGGGTTGGTGAGATTTAAGAGCTGTCAACAACGAGTCCCAAAGAATTTTAGTAGAAGCAACACTATAATCTACTATCTTCGCAACCTCATAGTTATAATCACATAACTTTGTGACTCCTTCCCCACCGCTTCTATAACTTGCATACCCTTTCTGTTCTAATAAATCACATAAAATATTTCTATCATTTTTTATCAAAAATAAATCAATTTCATCCATCTGTTTGAGCATGCACCCATACGTATTTCTTGTAGAATACGCACTTGAATAAAAGTTGATGAAGTCAGTTCCGTTATCTCTACATTTATTGAAAAAGGGCATCTTTTTTGACAAATCGAAACGAAGCGCATCTATCCATAACGCAAAAATATCTTTTCTATTTCGCTTTGCAAATGCTTGCTTCAGTTCACTTTCAATCTCATAAATAATGGTCAGAGCCTCGTTATCTGTATGCGCCTGTTCTGGATAACATTTTATACATTCCTTCAAATATTCTTTTGCCCAAAGCAGATCTCTATTATGTATAGATATGTAAATCAAATGTTTAAGTGCCGATAATTTATACGTTTTATCTTCCATCAAACTTCTAGCAATAATTGATGAAATGTATGGAAACTCTGACAGATTATAATATTCTGTCGGAATGTGCATTCCATTCTGCTCTAGTTCTTGATATGGCATCACAATTTTACCATTATATTTTCTTTCAATCAATTTTTCAGCAATCGAGGTCTCATATTCAAAAGAGCTAATTATTAAGCAATCGTACTTTAAAATCCGCTCATAATTGTATACCTTATAATTCGGAAAGTATTTAACCACATTGCATTGTCTATTATTTTCATCGATAACATCCACAGATTGTAATACATCCTTGAAATCATCAATAAAATGCACTGTATGCATTCCGCCGCCAACAATTGCAATATGACTATATTTTTTACATTTCTTTAAAATATCTGCGATTTTACATACCGTTGTATCAAAAACAAATTGTTGCGCATCTTCATACATCTTTTCCAAATTGGAAATTGCAACTTCCAAATCCATACCTATCACCTAATAATTATAATATACTATATTGCACTGCATTCCTATATTGTTTTTACCACGCGTTCTTGTTTAAGTTCATCATACATCAATTTTGAATTTTTGAACTTAGGATTTGAATTTATTTGTATAAATCCACATTCTTCATTGGCTAATCTATTTCTAAAATAGTTAACTCTATTTTCATATTGCGGATCATCAATTACATTCTCATAGTCGGCCTCTCTTCTTGAATACATCTCCTCTCCAGTGGCAAGCAGAATATATCTGTCTATAGGAGTAATAAAACCATCATATGCCAAACCATATTTTTTCCATCCCATAGATTGATATTTTAAAATAGCATCTTTATTATAAAAATCTACGCCGTTAATTCTAATTTCCTTCCTGCAAAAATGCTTCTCGTTATCTACCGTTGGATGCAAAATATACTTAAATAATTCTAAATAGTCAGATGTTTGAAACATCATTTCAATATGATGAGGTTCAATATCTTCTGATTCAATTGCTAGTACTGTTTGCGCACAATCTCTGGTAAACTTATAAGATTTTTCTGACAAAACATCCCCATGGTCACTCATATATATTTTTATAGGATTATCTCCTATTATATTACGATAAAACATAAGTTCTTCGTCCAAGTATGTTACACATTTTTCTAAATGTCTCAAAAATTCTTCTCTTCCCTCTTTTGTAAATCGTTTAGCCAAATATTCAAGTCCGTTAAACTTGTACGCGTCCAAATTTGGTGCCATGCATGGAATATGCGTTTCTACACCAGAATGAATTAATAGTAATAAGGGAGTCTCTGACATAATAGACATTCTAAGTGCATTCCAATATAATTCTGTCAATGGCACATTAAATGATATTTGCTCAGTAGCTTTTGCATAATTATATTCGTTTAAATCAATTTTTTGAGTTTCTTCCTTTCCTATCTTGTAACATTTATAACCATTTTTAATAAGAAATTTTGTGAGTAAATGATTTCTGGCTGTAGATTTTCCTGTCCTATATCTTTCCACCTCTAATTCTTTGTCTAAAATATTTCCATAGACACTACGTGTCACTGCTGAATTAGTATAAGAGTTTTCAAACCAAAGACCTTTAGCTTTCATGCTTGATAAAAACGGCATTTTATCAACAATATAATACTGCAAACCATCCTGCCAAAACCAATAGATATCCTTTTTTTGACGTTCATCACAGGTTCTTCGTATCTTATCCAAAAAAAGCATCAACTCATTTTTTAATTCGCTCATCTTATAATAATCTTTATATTTGTGCACGGCATATTCTTCCATCCACTTAAATGCAGATATAAAATCCCTATTTCCCAAAAATTCACTAATTAATTCAGCACAGATTTTCTCTTTATCTACTAGATTGTCCTCTTTCAAATATTGCTGCTTTTTTTCTATTAAGATTTTATATGGCTCATTATAAAAATTATAAAATTCTGTACCTGTTTCATATCCATTCGCCTTTAAATAATCATATAAATCAATTATTTCACAAAAATCAAATTTCTTAAGCTCCTGTTTAATTTCATCGCGATGATCAAAAGTACTAATAATTATACAGTCTACCTGATCTTGTATTTGATCATAATTTGAAACAATTGGAATTTTATAGTTCTTTACTGCGTCTATTACAGAATCCGGATTTGAATCTATCAGATAGTCTACCTCTAGGAGTTCAGAAAATTCTCTCAACAGAAAATATGTATGCCATCCAGCGCATCTGATTGCCACCCGCTTCCCCGCTTTCCCAATTTCGTCTAATCGTTTCTGCACTAAATAATACATTCTCTGACGCATTTCTTTATGCGATTCACACAACTTATATCTTCTTAAAATCCTATCTAATTCTACTTCAATATCCACGTTACACTCCTAATTCTAAACAGTTATAATTGTTCAGCTACACTTATTTTCTTAGAATTTATGTTTCCAAATCCATTACAATGAGCACATGTTTTTAATGCCCCATTTTCATTGAATCCCAAATTAAACTCTAAAAGATGCCTCTTATCACATCGCATTAAATCTAAAGTATCTTCCTCTACATCTTCGTGAAATAGTGCTTGATTTGCCGTCATTGCATGAATGCAATAATTCAGGTGCCCATTTTGCACAATTCTACATGGCACAGAACATGCATTAAATTTCTCATACGTAAGTGCTTTGTCATGTATCTTTTTCTCTCTCCATCCCATATCAATCCAATAATCATAATTAACAAACAGATAGGGGATTTCATATTCCTTCAGTTTTCTTTCTAACTCTTCTACACGCTTCTGCCATCCTGGAATTGTACTATAATTACTTATACTCAAATAACATCCATATCTTCTAATCGTTTCTAGAACATCACCTTTAGGAATAACTGTTCCATTTGTATCCAATACCAATCGTCCAAAATGAGTTCTGTAGTTATCCATGCAATATATTATATAATCATTCAAGTTTTCATATAAGAAACATTCTCCACAACCAATCCCCCAATTTTCTACATAATCAACTTTGAAGAAACAAGCATCTATATCCCTTTTTACAATTTCCCATGGAACATTTTTCTTTTCACGAAAATATGGAAACGCCCCCATGCAATTTTTACATCGTAAAGTACAATTATATACTGCCATAGCTCCACACTGTGGTAAAATTATTTTATCAAGCTTATATGCAGCATATATATAGATATAATAAGAAATCCACTCTGCATAAAAATAAATATTTTCTTTTCGTGAAAAGCCCTGTAGCTCTAATTCTTTTAAAGCAGTTCCGCTATTATTGACACCTAAAGCTAAAATAATTATGGCATTTTCATCTAATATTTTCTTCAAATTTATTTCTGTCGGTTGAATTGGTGCCTTCCCATTCCATGCCTTTTTTTGATTTCTATCTATATATGTATATGACGCTCCAACACCTTGAAATAATCTTCCGAGCTGCTCACCATATTCCCCAGCCCCATATATATATATATTGTCAATTTTCTTCAGAATTTCCCCTATATTGTCAAACTCATGTCCTTTATTTCGCCATTTCATCGTCCAACTCCTTACAAAATTTATTTTACCTGTTCCGCAACTTCTACATAATTCCTATTTATTCCCAAATATCCTGCACACTGCTTACACATCTCTACATAACCCTTCTCAGAATATCCGCGACCATACTCAAATAGTTCCATTCTTTTCTGAGAATCATACTTTTCCAGATCAAATGCCTCATCCTTATATAAGTCAACGAGTCCAGCCCTTGCAGCATAGGTGCTATAATCACAATAGTATATTTTTGAATCATATAACTCTGGCCATTCCTGCTGGCATGCTATAAAATATGATACTAATTCATCTTCTGATAGTGCACTATTATTGACCCTTCCAAATGATAAATCAATCCACTTATCTACTTTGTTTATACGGTATTTACAATTATATTTCTGACATAAATCTTCAAATTCTCGAATCATATTCTTACCTGCTGATATGGATTTTGTATAATCATCAACATTAAATAATCCATTATATTGATTCATTAATTTGCATAATTGTTCCGATGGAAGCTGTGTTCCATTTGTTGTAACATATAATTTACGAATTTTGTTCCTGTAATGTTTTCCCACGTATTCTATTAGATTCTCTATGTCAGGATAGAGAAGTGGTTCTCCTCCTGCAATATCCATAAAATCAACAAAATCTACTGCTGCCAAAAAGTCATCAATTGATTCTTTCAACATAGACAATTCCATATGTTTTGGATGCTTATTCTGCGGTACAAACGCCAAGCATGCTTTACATTTCAAATTGCATATAAACGTAGTCGTAATGGATATGCTATAATAATAGAGAACATTCCAACTATACATAGCATAAATTGGCAAATAATAATGGATAAAGCTCTCGAAGTCAAACAAATCGATTCCCAGCTCATATCCCGCTTGCAAAAGCTGAAGTTTCAAATAAGTATCTTCTTCTATAGCAATGACTACAATTGCATCTCTTTTTGAATCAGTCAAAAAACTCTGAATTGATTCTACTGGATACCCCTTAAATCCCTTCTTTTGATAATCAACGTTATTATCAATGAATCCAGCAACACAATCTGCAAATTGTAATCTTTCATACAATTCGTTTCCCCATTTTCCGCATCCGTATATATATATTTTTTTATGCTTTCCCATTTTACTGCCTATATAGTCAAATTCATGACCTTTGTTCTTCCACTTCATTTTTCTTCACTCCCTAAAGAATATTATCACATACATGTTTTCCGGCGGAACCATCCGCATTTACTACAAAACTGTCAAACATATTTTTTTCGGCGATATCATCAGTCTTCTTTCTGCTTTTTACATAATTTGCAAATGCATCCAGCCCAACTGTTGAGTCTAACATCATATATCCCCTATAATCTATGTGGTTAATTTCTTTTTTATTTTGTTCAAGTAACCAAGCTTCCCTATCCATTGTCTCAGGAAAATTTATCTCTAGGATTTTAAAACTATCATCTTTTTTATTTATAGTAATCAGTATATTGGTTCTATATGGGAAAAGATATATATATTCGTCATCAGATTGAAGCCCACACATATGCGAATTGTAATCTTCAAATCCCTTTGCATATTCAGAAATGTTCAAAATTACTTTATAGCTCCTTTCCTTTTCGCAATATTTCACTATATATGGTCCTTCTGATGGTATAATCCAAATAAATCCGTTTTCTACAACAATATTTTCTATCGCAGCATTTTTCTTTCCTAATAAGCTATCTGGAACTTTTATCCTTTCTTTTATTCCTGTTTCTGGATTCCATTTAATTATCTCAGACATCATATTTAATGTTAAATAGAAATAAGGATGACTATATGTAAGGTTTCGGATTCCTGCCAATTCTGGGGATATCAAATAAAATTTATTTTCCCTTTCACTAAAACTCGCAACTCCACAATTCTGAAGAAACGGCACCCAAAACTCTTTCTTCAAATTTACCCCACTATTTCCGAATATCATACCTGTCTTATTTTCAATGAATGAATTAATTGTTACATAGTTCATGTCATATGTCTGTAAAGTAAAACATTCCATATCCAATGTGAATATTGGATTCGGTTTTTCGAGCGGAAACATAACAATATAGTTATTATAACGCTGTACCGTGGAAAAATGGATAAAATAATAAGCTCTATTTTCAATTTCTATAGATCTTTGTTCACCTGTAATTATATCATATTGTACAATATGGTTCGCTGTTTGTGGAATTAGGAACAATTTTTCATTATAATAATAAATGTCCCTGAAAAGTGACTCCTGATTCCAATTTTCTCCGTATATCTCTGTCACAAATTCAGCTTCTCCTGTCCGCAGATCTACCTTAAACAATCCATTAAATAAGTTATGTGTCATCCAAAATGTATCATTGTAAATAACACCATTATCACAAAGTAAACTATTTCTTTCAAATTCGCTCATATTCCTATTTTGATGCGAGTGAAGATATATTGGTTTTCCTGTAAAACCATATAGCATCACCAGAGAACTATAATCCCCCATATAGGCATCACTTAATCCAATCGCCCGATTCAAATCCGATGTATCATCATAAATGCAATTATCTAGTAATTTAAATTGCTCTACCATATATATGTATGCCTTTAAGAAATCCGGATTCATGGCTTCTGCCGTCTGAAAACTTAATGGATGGGGACGCCACAATAACGTAATATCCTGATGTTCATAAAAATATTTCCAAACATTTTCTAAACGTTTAATTAGCAGATATCCATCCGAGATAATTCCGTTTAAATGCGTATTATATAAAAAAACTCTTCTATTTTTGCACTTTTGCTTCCACGATTCTGGCAATGCATCCCAATTCACTTTATAATTAACAACTGCATCTATTTTAGGTGATCCTAATGCTATAACTTTTTCAGGATTGGTCCACTTTATATATGTCTGCCGAATCTCCTCCGATTGCACAATAACTCTCCAGGCATTCTGTATGCCCGGCATTTTGCAGAAATTTTCATCTATTTTTGTTCCAAGCACAACATCATACGGAATGTACACAAGATGTTCTGTATACTCCACCAATTTTGTGCTAAAAAACTCTTCATGCACTCTGGTAACATAATTATACTGGTCATAAGGATTATGTATAAAAATATAATCCGGCTCCATATCTGCCAAATTATAATTCTTATAATCTATAACTTTTATATCAGAAGGAAAACTCTCTCCCTCATAATGCTCATGCCAGCAATCACTTTGCTTATCATAGCTTCTATATGGTATAGGCATAACAAGTACATTCACTCTTTGATCCGATCTGGCAGCCTGATAAACGCTATCAAATGCATCCCACATAGAGGCTTTATATGGTAAAAATACAATAATCTTTCTGCACGGGATCTCATCTAACTGTTTAATAACTCCGCAAATGCCATCACTTAATCGTTGGATACATTTATCTGAGACTATATCATTCGATACAATATGAACTAATTGGTCAAGTTCAGATAACAGACTCGAAACATCTTCTCGCTGCAGCTCCTTCTCCAGTTCAGCTTCTAATGTCATTAAATATTGTTGGCACTCCAGCAATATTTCCTGAGCACAATCCATCTCGACTGTATTCAATTTGGAACATAGCTTCTTTATGATTGTAAGACCATCTTTATATCGTTTTTTCTCATAGTCTCTCATATAGTTTCTCCGTTTTATAACACTTTGCTATACCGCGTAAAGCACAATTTCTAAATATGCGTTGCTATACATCCGTAAATAAAATCTGTAATCATCACTTATAGACTGAATAAATGCAGGAATCTCGTACAAGTCCTCATCCTTATGGTATAACGAAATTGCCATGCGTGGATGATTCTTATGAATAGTCTGTGCTGCACCTTGCAAAGTTTTCAATTCAAAGCCTTCTACATCTAATTTAATAAACGATACTTTTTCCTCATAATCGCCAAGGAACGCATCAATCCCTACCGTTGTGATTTTATTTTCACATTCGTCTTCAGTCAGGTAAGTTGTATCATCTCCATTCGATACAATTCCTATTTCCATGTTATGATCTGAAAGCCCAGCATTTATCAGTTCCACATTGAACCATTGCTTGTTTTCTATGATGTCATGACAAATCTCATAATTTCTTTTATCCGGCTCAAAGCTAATTACTTTTTTATAGCCGCACTCTTTATTCCATTGAATGAATCGTTCTAAAGAATCGCAACGGAAACAACCTCCATCAATCACTATTTCCTCATTTAAAGGCATTAAAAAATCATCAAAATATTGTTTGTTTTCATAACATATAGTATTGATATATAGATATTTTTTAATTCTTGCTTCTGGAATCCCTGCACCTATCATATCATTTTTGATTTCATCATAATAATCAGGCGTTGCAATATAATAAATTGTTTTGTCATCATCCTCCGCTATCATCCTCTCCCACGTATATTTCGGAATATGCGGATATAACATTTCAATATTCTGCGGTTTTCTATCACCAATTGCATGCCAGCTAACCTCTCCAAAGAATGGAACATACAAGTATCCCACTGTACCTTTTCTCTGCTGTTCAAGCTCATAATATTTTTTCGCATTTTGTCCAAACCCATATAGCACAAGTTTTCCCCCCTGTGCCACTTCCTCCATCATATCTACATATTGCTGATATGCGGGATCCGGCTCAATGCCGCATAATCGAATTGCTTCATTCAGATAGCGTAAATCTTTCGTTTTGGATAAGTTTATAAGATTCTTATACAGCTGAGCAGAAATCCCATCTTCAAATTTGATCATATGTTTGTCCCCTATCTAACTTCTTTAATCACTTCAAATCCTTCTGCATACATAGTATCTATACAGTAGCCCCATATCTTATTCTGCATGATTACATTTTCAAACAATCGATTTTCTCCTCCAGCCATCATCCGCTGGTGTTCAATTCCATATGCAGCAAGCGCTTCCTTTTTCTTCTCAATATATCCTGAGATATCGAAAAATACTCTTGGATTATATGATGTCTCTGTTATGTATATATTGCTTCTGTAAACATACAAGTTTTGCACATGCCTTGCAGCCACTTTACATAATTCAGCAGCCTTGATGTGGTCGTGGTTCATGTCATATTCCGAGTGCATAAATACCGTGTCAATATTTAGATCTGTAATTACAGTCTCTATACGCTGCATAATTGCTGTTGTGTATTCTAAATTGCAGTTTGGAAGCTTTTCGAAATCTGAAATATCCGTAATACCCAGGATTTCACAGACTCTCTTATTTTCCTCCAGACTCGTATCAACCGCAGTATATTTATTAAATTTTGACTCTTTTACATAGTTATCAGTCAGAACTAATTTATATACATTTTTCCCTTCCGCAGACAATCGAGCTGCTGTCCCGCCGACGCCCAGATCTGTATCGTCATAATGTGCACCAACTAATAGAATATTCTGCATCTTTTTCCCTTTCTGCTACTCCAATTACTTTTTCCGCATCCAAAAGCTTCCACCATGAATCGAGCCACCTTCAAACGGCCATGCACTTTCCATTTCTGTCCGATATAGCTTTTCCATTTGATTCTGGAAATACAATATCTCGAATTGCTCATTATATTGCAGAAAACCTCTTAGTAAAAATAGCTCATTCAATACAAAACCCTGCTTTGTCCATTCATGCGGATACTCAAACGGGAAGAAAATATCATGTAAATGAATGATTACACCGGATTTCAGCCGGGGAAGGATATGAAAGAACAAATAATTTACATCCGACTGTGCTTTTGATACATGTGTTGAATCGATAAACAGAACATCACCAGCCTCTAATTGATCAAAAAAATCTATTTCAATTTCCTGAAGTCCTTTTTCCATCAGATGAATATGATCCGACGTCTTTATTACCTCTCTTAAGGTGTCCGCATATGGCTCAATAAAAGTGAGCTCTACTGTATTATCTAAACAGTATTCATTTACATCTAAAGTAAGCGCAGAAGTCCATCCGCTTCCGACTTCAATCCAATGCTTGGGTCTTAAAATGTTAAGCATACAGAATAACGCAACTGCATCTCCATCTGTAAACGAGGTATTGTCCATACGAAATCTATAATCAGACGTTTCATCCATATTTTTCCATTTTGGAACCTTAGGATATAATGCCATCATTTTGTCTAAATAGCTTTTTTGAACATTAAGGTTTAGATCAACCCCCGGAATATTCACTTTTCCCATTTCATCTAATCGTGCATAATCCGGCAATTTACAAATATCACTTGCATTGGGATACAAACTATAAAAATGTGCGATTGGGAAAAAATGTTCATAACCTGCATTATAAAAGCTATTAAGTATTAATTCTGTCACTTCCGGTTTCAAGACATTACTATAATGCTGACATAAAGTTATATACAAATCATCCGGATGTTCCGGTGAAACCAGCACCACGCACTCTTGTTCCTGTGACACGAAATAATCTAACGGATAACACATGATTCCGTCTATCTGCTTTTCCCATTTGCTCTTATCGCTATCAATAAAAGCCTCTGCTTTTAAATCGTATAATTGCAATTCCTTTTGAATTCTCTTGCCTCTGATACCGGCTCCTGCAATCAGCAGCTTCATTTATTTTCCTCCCCACAGCGCATTAAATCGAATATCACAATATGGTTCTGACCAGCCACGCATTGTTTCAAATCCGTATGCGTGAAACTGACCTTCACTATATAACATATGCTTTGAATCATGTGAAACAGTTGGTAATTCCCCAATAAAAATACCACTCTTGGTTACACGCTTCATTTCACCAATAACCTGATCTACATATTCCTGTGATGGGAAATACAAAAACACGCCCCACGAAAAGCATTTATCAAAATACTTGTCCTTAAACGGAATATCATTTGCCTCAGAATATACAGCACTCTTCTGATAAAACTCCATGCATCGGTTCACCAACGTCTTGGAAAAATCAATTCCTATGTACTCGCAATCCATGTATTGAGCTAGACCACCAGCCCCGCATCCAACTTCAAGGACTCGATCCGTAGGCTTTATATCTAATATTTCCATAATTCTATCTGCTGTCTCTTTCATATCCGCAGTAGATTTTTCCCAACCATCAAAAACACGGATATCTTCCTTCGTTCCTTCCATTGCACCTTTTTGTGTCCAGATTTCCTTCCATGTGCCACTATATTCCATGTATTCCTCCAACTTTCAATGTAATCTTACATGTGCAAAATAATTAGATAGCGTACAATACTGATTCCGCAAAATCAAGATATGAATAATGTCTCAGATACAATTTATACGCTGGGTTAAAATCTAAAATTAACTTCGAAATCGTAATTATATCTTCTGGTTTATGATACACACAAATAGCCAATTTCGGTTTCCACATTCTAATAGTTTTTTCCGCGCCTTTTAATGCTTCTAACTCGGTTCCCTCAATATCCATCTTAATAAAAGTTGCCCTCTCCCCGTTTAATATTTCATCAATTCCAATGGTCTCTATTTGTTCGCCACTAGTGTTTTCATCCTCACATACATAGGATAGCTGATTTCCATATGAATTAAAATGTAGTGTCGTACTTCTAGACCAACACCCCTTATTATATATTGAAACAACATCCGACAACTTTTCTCTTTCAATATTATTTTTACATAATATAAAATTGTTTTGGTCTGGTTCAAAAATGTAAATATGCTTAAATGTCTTTGCCCATGCCGCGAAACGAATAGCCGTCATTCCATCATATCCTCCAGCATCGACAAATACCTCATCCTCTTCATGATACAAAAAAGGCAAGTCAAAATATTGAGCGTCACAAATCTGTTTAGCCTGCGTACCCCAATTAATAATTTTATGCTCTGGCACACCTTGCTTTATTAATTGAGATACTATTTCCTCTGCATATTCCGTTGGGGTAACAACTACATAGTCATAATCCCTATCCTTTTCCAAAATGGCAGGGCTAAATACGTTCAGCCCCTCTATTTCGGTTCCTTGCTTCTTTGCCGCACTATCAATAAAGGCTTTCCAATGACCCGGTAACTGTTTAGTGAGCCAATAACCTTCTTTTCCCGCTCCATAAACATAATTCTTATGCGTCCCAAGAAGAGAGCCTATCATCTTCTCCGTATATGGTTGACTGCATAAAAGTTTTTCTACTAATCCCTCTCCAGAGCCAGTCATCGAATCGAGAATTCTTAAACGAAATAGCTCTCTTGATATTCCATCCTCTAAATGCGTATAAATAAATCTGCAAACTTTTATACTCTCTATTATCTCTTTTTCAAAATTCTTCCCACTCACATCTACTTTAGGTCGTTCTTGTATATTCCAACTTTCTAAAGCCGTTTTTTTCCTTGGTATAATTTGAAAAATACTTGTTCCAATTTCCATAAATGAAAAAACATTTTGAAATCCATCTTTTCTTAATTCTTCTACAATATCATGTGGATTATCAATCGTAACTATCATAACAGAATCTGTCTTATTGACTTTATTAAGCGGTACACAAACCACTCCATCTATCAGCATTCCATGAATTGCTTCATTTCTATCGCATAAATAGTCTACATGTATTCCGCGTTGCCTCAAATAATGTATTAATCTTTTTGCATTCTTACCAGCACCATATAGAACTAGTTTTTTATTTTTCAAGGATAGCATATCAGTTATCAAAGATGCTGGGTCCATCAAATCACTAGGCTCATCTTCGCTCATAAATTTTGGAAGTAACTCTTCAAATTCTTGCTTCCAGCCTGCAAGCATATACCGATCAAGCATATATAAATAAAATGCATATTTACTCCCAAATAAATGAATCATTTCTTGCTCTGTTGTATGATCTACCATGTATTTTCCTATATCAATACAATTCTGCTTAAATGAGGGATCAACCCTTGTTCCCATATCTTTGTGCCAGCGATAATGGACTAAATCTTCATCAAGATATATAGTCTCCCTCTCCATAAAAGTACGAAACATCATATCATAATCTTGAGATGTTGTAAGAGTTAAATTAAAGGTTCCGACTTCGTCAATAAATTTTTTAGGGATCAAAACTGTGACTATCGTTATTAAGCTATAGAGCAGCGGATAAATTCCTCTCGTAATCATCTTTTTATCAAAGTGTTCACAAGGAATCATTACTCTCTTAAGCCTTTCCTCATCCTGCAAATAAAGGCTCCAGCCTGACCACACAATTGCATATTGTTCTCCCGCTTTTTGTATGGCCGCAATCTGTTTTTCAATTTTTTGAGGATGTAGTAAATCATCATGTGGCAAAAATTGAAAATATTCTCCAGTCATTTGCTCTAACCCAACATTAAGAGCACTTGATACTCCTCCATTTTCTTTTGCAAAGTATCTAATTCTATTTCCATATGACAATGCAATTTCTTCTGTACTATCTGTAGATCCGTCATTAATAACGATAATTTCAATATTTGGATAGGTCTGTCCTAATGCACTGTCAATTGCCTCACGCATATAATTTTCACCATTATAAATAGGAATTACAATTGTTACTTTTGGGTATTTTTTCATCGTATTAATCTCCATCAATTATTAAGGTTCGTATGTTAAACTATAAACAACTTTTTCCCTCATTTTCGCCAATTCACTTTTCCCATCCTTATCCCACCACGTTGATGAGTAATGATGGATTGAACGCGTCTGCATCGTTATTGCACTTTCAATTTGCAACGTATTTTCTGGCGCAAATACTTCGCTTGGGAAAATTGCTGTATTATTGATTACTTGGTATCTATTGTCATGTTTGAACCCGTATTTCAAAATAGCATCTAGCTGATAAACCGCGCACGGTGTAAGATTCATCTCTTTTTCATCTAAAAAATGAAGACCGTTATAAGTATTTATCAAATATTCGAGTATTGGGTGGTGCGCCACTGAACCAAATCCCAATCCAAAATTTATATAATTGTTTCTCTCAAATCCACAGAAAAAATCATATTGCAAAAAATCGTCTAAATTCTTTACAAGTTCAACATCTGTGTCTAGATATATTCCCCCATATTCATTTAGTACATCAATTCTCGCATAGTCCGATACAAATGCCCATTTTCCGTTTTCATATGCTTCTTGAGTATATTGGCATTTTCTTACATCATAGTTCGTTTCGTCCCACCGAATCACTTCATAATCTGGGCAATATTTCCCCCATGATTCCATGTATAGTCTGAATTGTTTCGGAATTTCTCCCTTCCCAAACCAGCAATAATGAATCTTATTCGGAATAATTTGTGGTTTGCCTTTTTCTACTGTAAAATCCTGTGGATCATATAGCTCTTCTAATACATAATCTATATAACAGGATGTATTTTGTAATCCCTCTATATGTTGTAATTGATTCAATATCTCAAACACATACGAACTTGTAATTAAAATAGCATCTCTCTCTGTTTTACTATTTACAAATTGTTGTAATGAGATTACCGGGAAACTACTATTTTCTATTGCAATCATTTTTCCCTGCTGATTAGGGTTATTATCAATAAAGCCTTTCAGATGCGAAATGATTCCAGTTGTTTTATATTTTAAGACAAAGTTTTTCCCTTTTTCTCCGCAACCAAATAGCCATACCGACAAATCTTCATGTTGTATATCTTTCATAAACTGACCAAATGAACATTTATGTATCTTTGCCATAATTGAATTCCTTATAATTTCTTCTACAATAATTTCAGCATTTTACCACAGGCCTTCCATTCCAAATGGAACGAGCTTCTCGTTTTCTACCATAAGATTTAAAGTACCTTCCTTTTCTGCTTTTCAAAGCCCACCATAGCAAAGGCATGTTTCTGGTTTTTATAGCCCACGGTATTATTTTACTATCCATTGCTCTCTTGGGTACATAAAATCGAATTGCTTCTTGGACTTCTCGATTTATAACAAATTTTTTTAATGAATTATAGTTTTCTGATAATTGGTTCACAGGAGTATATGCTGCCAAACGTACCAATCTGCCAATGATTCGATTCACAAAACTTCCATACACCTGTTTTTTTTCTGTCTCAGCAAGCCCAGTATTCCATTCTTTATATATCAGTTCAAATTGTAACAAACACAACTCATATTCATCATAGATTACCTTGGTATCTCTGGAAGTGGCATTTGTCCTGTTCGCAAATATCGGATAATATTCATATAAATATTCGTCAATCATTTGTATTTGCTTACAAAGAAGTGTATATTGTAAAACAAATTTTCCGTCCTCTCCGATGGCTAGTCTTTTATCAAATAACAAACCGCCATTATCAATTAATCTCTTTTTATAAGCGCCACTCCAACAAGCTGAAAAATTACGATATATCATACTGTCATCAAAATATTTACAGATGAGTTCTTTTTGTGTATATATTGCATTTTCTATTTTATCATTCTGCACGATCTCCGGGGCATGACTATGAAATCCGAAACGTACCATGTCGCAATCTGAATTTTGAAAACACTCCACTATTTTTTCAACCAGATTGTTTTTCCATTCATCGTCTGAATCCAAAAAAAGAATATAATCGCCTTTTGCATTCTTAAGACCAAGATTTCTAGCTGCCGATACCCCCTGATTCTTCTGATAAAAATACCGTATTCGTTTATCCAGATTTGATAGATTCTCACATATACAGGATGATCCATCACTTGATCCATCATTAATTAGAAGGACTTCAAAATTCTGATATGTTTGCCTCAATACAGAATCGACTGCTCGTTTGATGTATTTTTCTGTGTTATAAATCGGAATAATAACCGACACCAAAACATTACGCATTGTCATTCCTTTTTACCTGTATTGCAGGTGTAACAACATTATCATTGATAGCCATAAATCCTGCACATCTTTTACAAAACTCTGTATAACCTTTCACATTATATCCCAAACGGAATTCCATCAATTCTTTCTTTCTTTCCGGAGTATAGTCTTTAAAATAAAATGCTTCATCTTCCCTTTCTTCTGCAAATCCAGGCACCTGTGCATAGCAGGCATAACTACAAGCATATAGTCTGCCATGCTGAAAATCCTGCCACGGAATATTACAACCTTGGAAATATTTCTGTAATCGTTCTTCATCCCAATCGGAATGATCCGTAGTAGTTGGAGCCAAATCAATCCAATAATCTACTTTATTTTCATCATATTCGATTCCATATTTCTGGAATCCTTCCGTCACTTTGCGATAAGTTTCTCTCGTTTCCGGCAAAGCATCTCTGTAATCATCTAAAGTTACCCTAATATCATACTTGGCCAGTAACTGCATCATATCATCTGAGATATCAATTGTTCCGTTGGTAATGGTCTGGAAAAAATGCATTTTATGACGATAATTTTCTCCCACATATTCCAGAACCTTCGCCAATTCCGGATAAATGAATGGTTCCCCCCCTGTAACCATAAACAGCATTGTATAGTCCACTACCGAAAAGAACTCATCAATATCCGCTTTCACGCTTTCAAAATCGAGAACCCGATGTTTTTTAATATATGGGGTAAAATTCAAACAGGCTTTACAGTTTAGGTTGCAACAGGAACTTGGTAAAATTGCAGCAGCCGGAACATACATCTTGTCTAGACCATATACAAATTTCAAGGACATAAAAATTTCCATCGTATACAGATTTTCATTGTACTTATATCCAGCCGCAAACAATTGTTGAAAGAGTTTGCGTCTGTCATGTGCCGAAATACACAATACAACCGCCTCGTCTTCTTGAATCCGGACTTCTTCCAATGGATAAATTGTCAAACCGTCATATTTTGTATGTTGCTTGCATGAATCATTGTCAATGAATCCAATTACCGTTTCCCCCATCTTTTTTAGTTCTTCATATACGGCCTTTCCGTACATTCCTACGCCAAAGAGATAGAATTTCTTTTTTGTTTTTAGTATTTCGTAAACATCATCAAATTCGTGTCCTTTATTTGTCCATTTCATTAATCTTCTCTCCTCACTCTACTCTCGTGATATTTTTGTAATCGTTCCATCATACAATAAATCAATTAAATCTATATATTGATATTGCTCACTTGCTAAACAAGCCACCATTGCACCAAAAGAATAATGTTCCCGCGTCATCCTTCCTGCATAAAAATCAATCTGTATATTCTTCTGTGATTCTAAATTAAATGGTGAGAAGCAAATCTTATTTCCATAATGCAAGTTGTCAAATTTCTCCGCCATTTCTCTTCTTTCCGTACCAAACATAACGAATATATTTTTCCAGTTAATTTTCTTTTTCCTTTTATCCCACATTTCTTTTGCTTCCGCAAAAGAGTTGTAATGAATAAAATATAATTCTACATCACCGCACTTTGCAGTTGGGAATGAAATATCCTCATCGTCCATATTTCCTATATATTCAAGATCTCTATCCATATATTTTCTTGGGTTCTCAAGGATCTTCAAATAGTCAGTTTCTGGTACTGCCATATTGATTAGGGGCGAATTAAATTCCAGCCCCAACGCATGATATACAAATCCACCCCAGCAGCTATTTGCAAATATCGTTACATGACGTTTTTTTATTTCCATATATTTTTCAAGATTATTATTTATAATGTGAATAACCCTATGATGAACAAGAATATCTTCGTCAAAGCCTTTGTCTACGGCTTCCTCTATAATCTCCTTAAATATCTTTCCATCCGCCATAATAAATACAACATCATATTGGTTTACCCGTAAATCGTCCTTTGAAATATATGTGTAGCCGGCAATCTTTGAAAAGCAATCTACATTTGTTGTAATCCCACATACCTGTATCTGATTTGTTATTTCAAGATAACGAATTCCCTGCAGCTCGTTCGTAAATACCTTTCCACTTCCCCAAATTAAACAATTAAGCATCCACTAATTCCCCTTTATACAAAACCCTTTCTATATCTCTCTTCAAAAGTACGTCGCTCACGCCAAGCTCCCCCAACTGTGTCAAAATGGTTCTGTAATTCCTTACCGCCACAATTACTGCTGCATCGTCATTGCTCTTTAATTCTTTATCCGGCAGATAGCACAGAATTTTCTCTACCTGTTGTCCTTCCCATGCTGCATTATTGTCAAGAAATCCATCAACCTTAATTCCTCTGAGCTGTAGTTCATATAGCATTCGCCTGCCATATTGCCCTGCACCAAATATATATACTTTCTTTGATCTCAATAGATTCTTTAATGTATCTTCATTTCGGAGATCCATCTCGTTTTTTTTCGACGTTAAAGCAAGCGATTCCAATCCTTCATCTTCCATTCCATAGCTCTTTAAGAATCCACTCATTCTCACATAAAAGCAAAACTTTGATCCCCATATCTCCGCTATTTCCTGTTCTTTCATCTGTGTTATCAGCTTCTTGTATAGCTGACAAGTCTCAGAATGATAAGATGAAATCGTATGGTTTCCCGCCTCTGCATGTTCTCTGACTTTATAAAGCCGCTCCGGAACAAATAATGACCTCTGGCCCCGGAATAGCCGAAACCACATTTCTATATCCTGTACGGTCCTCAGACTTTCATCAAACATCCCCACCCGTTCAAAGTGCGACTTATGAATCAGCGCACAACAGGCATGTATCTGCAGCTGCAATACACTAAATACAGAATTGGTTAATTGTTCTATGGTATATGTCTTACTATAGTCAGTCGGTGTATATGTCCCGGTCGCTTCGTCATAGAAGTCATACTCACATTGAACCAGCTTCGTCTGATTCCCCGATTCCATAATAGCACATATCTCGCGCTCCACTTTATCCGGATAATACACATCGTCATGTGAAAGCCATGAGAAATATTCTCCGCTCATCTTCCGGATTCCCAAATTCAAGGCACTTGCCACTCCACCGTTCTCTTTCTTGAAATACCGGATTCTATCCCCATATGACAATGCAATGGTTTCTGTGCTTCCCCCGTCGCAGGAACCATCATTTATTACCAGCACCTCACAGTTTGGATATGTCTGCGCAAGCGCACTGTCAATAGCTTCTTTCAGATAGTTGCTTCCGTTATATACCGGAATGATAATTGAAACCTTGGGTTGCTTCATCTGTCACTTCAATTCCTTTTTCAATTTCCGGTTCGATCAGTTCTAACGCAGATACGGTTAGATGGGGAACCTGCTTTTCCTTTGGGGGCAAAGTCATATAGTCACCATAGTATGTGGATAAATACAAGTCATATTTCTTAAAACATGGAAATGATCTTCCCTCGAATTCCAGCGCAGTCATTTCATCGAAACATTCTCTGGGTAGTCCATAGCGGCAACGTCTTGGATACTCTAACGTGTAATGGCTGATCAACTCGGTTCTTGTCCGGCTAAGCGGTGCTGCCAGACAATTTCTTATATGGAACACCATATCTCTCGGGATTCTACTAAGTCCACGATAAATTACACGCAGAAATGGATTTTTTTCATTCTGCTTTCCGACCTCGGAGTACAATGTTTTCCGTACAAGGAAGCACGCAAAATGATGTAACCTCCGGCTTAGATATCCATCCGGCACATTGTCCACAACAAATATATCCATAAACACTCCCGCGTTCTGCTTCAGATGCTCCTGCCCTAAGCGAACGAATTTTGTTCCCTTGCGCCGGAACTTGGCATATCCCCAACGGTATCCCGGATCAGTCTGATAATCTTGAAAAAAGAATCGTGTAGTGTCAAGATCTTTTGCGCAGGCTCTGCGGAACTTGACATATTCTTCTCTTAGCATAATGACATCAATATCATCATCCCATGGTATAAAACCCTTATGACGAACCGCGCCTAAGAGTGTTCCTCCATCCAAAGAATACTTGATCCCATTCTTTTTGCAAATACGATCCAGCTCGATCAGCATTTCCAATTCAACCATCTGCAATTGCCTTAACTCATTACCCGTTATCTCATACGCCTTCGCTTCCATAGAAACCATTCCTTATTCTGCATCAATCCGAATAAATGCTTCCCAAAACTGCTGCATCACCTTTTTGCTTCCTGTAGTAATGCGAACCCAGTTTTCCAGAAGTGGATTGCCATATGTCTTTATAAGTATCTTTTCTTCCCGCAATCGTTTTGCAACGTCCTTCGGATTTTTATGGGTTCTGATCAAAACATAATTTCCATATTTTCCTAAATATTCATATCCCTGTTGCATTAGTTGCTCACATAGATACCGCTTGCCACCTTCCTGTATGTCAGCAAGATCCTGCAAAACATTCGGATTCTCCAGCAGTTCCGTTGCAAACAGAATACCTATTGCATTAACATTATAACTTCCCTCTGCATTTTCTATATAAGTTATCAACTGCGGATTTCCCAAGATATAGCCCACACGTATTCCCGCAAGTGAGCACAATTTGGAAAATGTACGCAAGATCAAGACATTATCATATTGCTTTACCAATTCCACCTGTGATTCTACCCCAAATGGCACATAAGCCTCGTCAATGAATACAAGTGCTCCAACCTCACGCGCCCTTGCGATGATCTGCTGGTATTCGTTTTCTGTATATTCGCTTCCGATAGGACTATTCGGATTCAAAAGTACAACAACATTCGTTTCTTCATCTATTCTCTCAAGGATAGCATCCACATGCATCTGAAATGATTCATCATAAGAGATTGTATCTAATTTTACTCCTTTCATCTCCGCATAAATACGATACATTTCAAAACTTGGAGTAACAGCAACTACCTTTCCTCCCTCCTTTGTGAATGCTTCGTACATTAACTTGATTCCTTCATCTGAACCATTCGTCAATGTAATTTCATTTGGCAAAAGATCCTCTCTTCCCGCGATAAGTTGAATCAATTTTTCTTTGTATGGATAACCACTGATTGTTAGCGGGCTTACCTTTGCAAGAGTTCTCCTCACAAACTCTTCCGGAAGTCCCTCCGGGTTCTCATTCATGTCAAGCCACAGGTATCCCTCCCGGTCTTCATGATCCTTTACCCTTGTTATTTTCTGTAAATACGGATTTATATACATACGCTGTTACACTTCCTGTCCTTCAAATTTCCCGTCCAGATAGTCTAAAATTCGCTCATAATCATCGAAATAATCAATCTCAGACCAAAAGATTCCCCTCACGTCAAGTGTATGAATATCTTCTTTTTCGGTCAGTGAATATAGCACATTCTCCCACCACATATCATGATGCTGTTCGCTGATCAGCATATCCATCTGTGTAACAAACTTCTTATTGAATGCCTTATCTATTTTTGCTACTCCGACATATTCACAGGTGCGCTCTGATCTTGGGAGATCCTTACCATATTTCTTTACACAGCCATTGATTACCTGAAAGAAATAATCCCCTACCTCTATACGTCCGGTATCCATAGCCATAACTACCTGATTTCTGTCCGCCAGCAATTTATGCAACAGTTCTTTTGAGAAATATACATCTGCATTCATAATGAGCATATCCTCATTAATCTCATTCCTTGCGAACCATAAGCTTGCAATGCTATTTGTAACATCATAAAAAGGATTAAAATAGTATTTAACGTTAAGCCCATCAAGTGCTGCTTCCACATCATCTCTTCGATACCCGATGCACACGATTACTTCCATGCCTTCATCCAAAAGCATCTGCGCCGTGTGTCGGATTAAGGGTGCTCCATTGATCGGCAGTGTACTTTTCGGCACATCCTGTACCATTCGCGAAATACGAGTTCCTCTTCCTGCTGCTAATAAAATTGCCTTCATATGGTCCTCCCTTATAAAATAGGAGCCTTACATTCCTGATGCAAGGCTCCTATTGTTCTTCCTCATTAGCGATTCCCTTCGCACCCATTTAGTTATAATATATATCGGAAAATATGCATAATACTTAACCTTTTCCACTACACCCATTTCATATCCCACACGGCTTGCTGAATGTTTTATTTTTCCATCAGATTATGCGCCAATTTCTCCAACTCTGCATCATTCGGAATCATAGTTCTGAGCTGTCGGATAACTTCTCCCGCCTGTTCCGTCAGTCCCTGCCTGATCAGAAGCTGAAGCTGTTCTTTGATCTGTGCCACCAACTGCTGCATCTCCGGTGTCATTTCCGCAGGTTTCTCAAGGACTTCATCTTCATCACAAGGTTCTTGTGGTATTGTAGCTGCAATAAGCTGCAGAAGCTGCTGCACATCACACCCTTGCCGCTCCAGAGATTGTATTTCGCCGCAGAAATACTCCCATAGAGCATCTTGTCCATGCATAATGCCGATGGTTCTGGAAAATGCATGAAACCTTTCGTCTTCCGGTTTCATTTCATAATCCGGCTTGTTCATTGCCTCGATCAATATCGCTGCAATTTCCTCAAACACATACACATGCGGCTCGTTCCAGCACAGCTTATCTATATATTTCTCCAAATTGTCTGTACTATTTAATTTTAACCCATTACAGATGCGAATAGAATAAATTTCTTTACATTTTACAACATCAAAGCATTCCCCAACAAATGGGGCGATCTGCTGACGATGCAATTCCTCTTTATGGGCTTCAAAATAGCTCTGCAATTCAAGGTAGCCCTGCGCATACTGCTCGGAATCAAGATACTTTTCCCTCGCCATCTTTGGCTTATCCACATATAATCCCTGATAAAAGCATGCCTTGGCAAGCATCTCATCTAAAAAAGCGTGACAAAGCTTTGTATTTCGCGCATCCGCGGCAGCCTCCCGGCATAAACTGTATACCTGTCCGTAGTCGTTCCTGCCGTCGGCAGCCAATATCCGTGCCGCATAAAAGCTGCCTATGTATATGCATGATTCCTCGGTGTCAGAGCTGCCGATCATGGCAATGCCTGCCTGTCCCAGCCGATCCATCTGTCCATAATCGTCCATCGTCCGGTATTCCTGTAGCAGCTGCAGCCGCCACCGGAGCGATAGCGGTTCTTCCTCTATCATCTTCTCCAGTAAAACGCGATTGCGTTCAAAGTGTGCACGCTTTTTTTCTTCTGTGTCATACACATATCCATAATGCTCTACCCGTGCACATAGATTCTTGTTCTCGCCGCAGATCGGTGCCATATATTCATGGATTTTGCTTTGAAATGCCAGTTGCGGCGTTCGTTTTGCCATGCGTCCGACACGGGTATCCGTATATTGTGATCCCTGCATATCGAGATAATTTCTCTGGATGTAACTGGCACTGGCATACTTTTTGTATTCTCCACTCGTAAAAAAGCCAATCAGCTCCTCTGCATCCGAAAACCATTCGTCATCATCCAGATAAAGGTACCACTCGCCCTCCGCCATCTGCAGCGTTACATTTCTTGCCTTGGAAAAATCATTGCACCATGTAAAATCCGAGATCTTGTCCGCGTATTGTTCCAATATGTCTCGAACCTCCCGCGAACATCCGGTATCCAGAATAATCAGTTCACTCGGAACCGCCTCCCGGATCGCTGCAAGTGATTCCAGGCAGCGCCCGATCGTGTCCTTTCGGTCAGATGCCAATAGCGCAATGGAAAGAACGATATTTTGTTTGATACCCGCTGTCTGTTGCATAATCTTAATCCCCAACTAAGCTAACTGCTGCTCTAGCTCTTTTTCCAGATAAATAAAATCCTCGTCCTCCGGCATCATCTGGCGCAGCTGCTTTACGATTTCAAGTGCCTGCGCATACATTCCGTTTTCCGTTAAGGTGATCACCTGCTGCTTGACCTCTGCCGCCATCTTATCCAGCTCGTTTTCCGCCTGCTGTTTTTCCAGCTTCTCCTGTTCCTGACCAACGAGCTGTGCATACTGCTTTACCGTCTCTCCGAGCGCAGGCCATGCTGTTGCAGCCTTTTTGAGGTTATCCAGCACACCGCTCCAGTCCTTCGCATCACATTCCAAAGCCCTTTGCATCCAGATGGCTGCCCGGCAAGGCTCCTCTATCATTTCCATCTCTCCGGTATAAGCCTCATCCGTATAGATCCACTGCGTCAGCTTAACATTGCATGTGGCATATTCCCAAAGATACTGCTGCAGCTCCTCATAGGTTTTTCCGGCTACGCATTCTGTGATCACGGCATTAACCGCTTTCGCATGAAAATAATCGTAGCGGATATTCTCCACCGTCTGCAGTTCGATCAGCTGCGTGCGGATCTTGTCCCATAAGTCTTCTGACCTATATGTTTCAAGCACGAAAACCTGTGCCATCCACTGGGACAAAGGAAGTTCCAGAATCATCTGTTCCAGCGGAAGAAGCCGTGCCTTTCCAAGCTCCCAGTATTCATCCTGCATGAGCAGGAACTCTCCGTTATTCTCCATTTTCCTTTGCAGTCGTAATGTTAATTCCTCCACATAATCGGCAGGGACTTCTTTCTTGCGCCCTGATTGTGTCAATGAAACAGCCCACTGCAGCTTTTCTGCATCGTATATCCCGTCCTGCATAACATCTTTTACAAACGGAATGCTCTCCTCGATAATTTGTGCCTGCTCATCGGTTGTCTGTTCTTTATGAAGTTCATAATTGCTTACAAATCCCTCTGCGCATTCAGCCATTTTATCCTGCAATTTCTTCTCCTCATCCAAAGGCAACTCCTTGTCCTTCTGCTTTTCCATAATTCCCTTCGTCCAGTAATAGTACAGGCTGCAATTTGTCTCATATGTATTGCGTCTATCCTGTGTAAACGTCTCACAATCCACAAACAACCGGTCTGTCTCATCCAGCCACAGGTCTGCCAGCAATGCTGCCGTATAGAAAGCACCTCTGCATTGGTTTGCAAAAGGCTGATCCACATCTTCTACCAGTTGAATTGCCTGCTGTGCATACGTCCGGAGTTCTGCGGCAACCGACTTATCCGCATATTCCTGCAGGAGCTGGAGATACCATCTCATATTATTCGGTTCCTGCGCCAGTAGCTGTTCCAGAATTGCCACGTTGCGCCTGCGGTGTGCATTCCTTTGTTCTTCATTTGCAAACGCATAGCCATAGTGATGCACAAATGCATCTATCTTTTTGCATTTTCCCCTCGTAGGAACAAGCGCCTCATGCACACTTCCCTCGAAATGCGTATCCGGCTCCAGCCGTATCATCCGGGACACCCACTCATCGGTGTATGAGCTTCCGTCTGTATCCGAATAATTGCGTGCTTTGTAAACCGCCTGATGATATTCCTGATATTCTCCACTCTTAAAGAAATCTATGATCGGTGTTACATCCTCAAACCATTCGTCATCGTCCAGGAATAAAAACCACGCTCCGGTTGCAGCTTCTAGTCCGGCATTGCGCGCCTTTGCAAAATCATTGCACCATGTGAAGCCAACGACCTTATCTGCATAATCCTCTAACGGTTTTCTCCACGACTCCGGGCATCCGGTGTCGACCAAAATGATCTCGGCACCCAGTTCTTCCCTTAATTTTTTCAGAGAAAGTAAGCATTTTTCTGTTGTGTCTGCCCTTCCCGAAACAAGAAGCGATATGGATAATAACTTATCTGCCATGTTGTTCTCCTATGCATTTTCAAGCATTGCCAGCCGGATCCGGAGTGTCAGCTCTGCCAGATCCAGATCATTTGGCTTTAGCTGCTTTAACTGGGACAATACAGATAGCGCATCTTCGTATTGCCTGTTTTGGACAAGCTTATGTATTTCTTCCAATACACCCTGTTCCAATTTCTTCATTTCTTCTTTTGCAGCGTTTTCTCTTCTTACCTGTTCTTCCCCCACCGCAGTCATATATGACTTCATCACATTCGCCCACTGCGGATCAATGATGACAACCTCACGATATATCTCCAATGCACGTTTTATGTCTGTTGCCTCAAGTTCAAGTGCCTCCGCGATGCGGTATGCGACCTGACCATACGTTGGCAGCAGTTCAAGGTACTCCCGGATCAGTTCTTCCTTATAGTATTTTCCAAGGAATCCCGTTGCTTTCTCCGCAAAAAACTGCAGGGACTGTCTCTTTTTTGCGTAGTCCTTTTCGTTTATGCTATGCAGTGCAGCGACTTCTGCCATTCGTGTATCGAAATAGTCATAGCGTATATCCTGTTTTGTGCGCATTGTCTCAAATTCGAGCTTCTTTAAGATAAGATCAGCGTAATCTGCATTTGCCAGATATTTTTCGAGGTGCGCCTTCCACTTTTCATAAGGAATCTCCAGATAATACGGTTCTGTTGCAACTTGGTATTTTTTCATGATGCCGGTAATATTTTCCGGTGTCCAAAATACGTTGGAAGTGCTCTGTATGAACTGGCGGAATGCCTGCGGAAGGATTGCTGCATCTGCGTCCATATCAGCAACAAGCAGTTTCGCATAGTACAGATACCAGTGTGTACCCTCCAGCTTTGCAACAATTCGAAGTAATTGTTCAAACCGTTTCTCATCCCGTTCTTCCCACGCCTGTATTTCGATGAAAAACTTTGGCTGGACAACCGGATTATTCCATGCCAGCTGTGCGACTTCGATAAAATCCTGCGTGGTCGGCATCGTTGCCATTGCCTCTGCGAGGGATGCCAGAAAGCCGTCAAACAGATATACCCTGTTTTTGTCCCATCCCATTTGCGCGATATATTTCTTTAATTTGCCCGCGTCCTTTCGTTTCAGCTCGCAGGCGCACAGAATTGAATACGCCCGCTGCTGTGGAAATACGTCAAAAGCCTCGCCCACCAGCAGCGAGCTTTTCTGATTTGCAAACCGGATCTTATTTTTCGTAAGCTCTTTCTTCACCTTGAAATAGCGGTGAATATTATCCTCGGCGTCTCTCCAATTTTCCATATCGAAACAGACCGTCGCTTTGCACAGGTACATATATGCGTGGCACATCTCGTTCATGCGCGGGTCTTTTAATCCCCTGTCTGCAATTTCTATGCTCGCCTCGTATTCCTTTAAAAACAGTTTTCCTTCTGCCGCCCCGGCATAAAATGTCCCGATGTCCCAGTTATCCCGTTCATTGTTCCGGTCTTTGGTAAATTCCAGACTCTCCATGCCAAACCGGTACATCTCGCTGTAGTCTTTCACGGAACGGTATTCCTGCATAAGCTGGACGTGCCACCGCAGCATCTGTGGTTCTTCTTTGATCATTTCCAAAAGCAATGGGGCATTTCTTTCAAAGTGCTTCCGCTTGTCCTCCGGTGTCTGAAAAATATATCCCGTGTGGTTGGCAATCAATTCAAGATTAAACGCCTCGCCCCTTATCGGCGCCATGTATTCATGGATCTTGCTGTGAAAGCATGTATCTGCCTCCAGCTTGATCATCCGGCTCGCCCAGAAGTCATCATAATGCACAAAGTCTGCATCATAAAAATTTCTTTGAATGTAATTCACACAGCCATACTTTTTGTATTGTCCACTTGTAAAAAAACGGATCAATACTTCCGGGTTTTCAAACCACTCATCATCATCAATGTATAAAAACCATTCCCCATGTGCAGCCTTTATCCCAACATTCCGGGCTGCCGAAAAATCATCACACCATGTAAATTGCAGAATCTGATCCGTATATTTTTTTAGCTGTTCCCTCAATTCCGCCGGACATCCGGTGTCTACTAAGATCAGTTCTGCATCCATTCCGTTTAGGATTGGAACAAGAGAGTCCAGGCAGCGTATGGTTGTATCTCTTCCGCATACAAGCATTGAAATTGTTAACTTTCTTTTTGCCATTCTTCTTCTCCCATCTCAATCTCGTCCATGAATTTAAGTGCCCGTTGTCCGCTTTCCGGCAGAAGCAGCGGATATTTTTTTATTGCAGCAGTCTGATAATACTTCGATAGAAATGCAATTGTCTGCGTCTCATAACCCTCCCGCAATAAAGCCCTTTGCTCCGGAGTGCGGATGCTCCATTTCTTTCTATTCTCCGTAACCATCATATCATAAAGCGGCTTATTATTCCAAATGCATCTCCATATTGTTTGCAGATACTCCGGATGTGGATGCCCGATCGTACTTTCCAATAGGATCGGCAGTAATTGCGGAAGCACATAGACGACACTCTGCTCCCATTCCAATCGCTGAAATAAGCGCAATGCCTCTTCTGTGTTTTCCTGCATCAGACTGCACCCCAGCAAAACAGAGTACGCTTTCTTTTTGTTTATCATGTCAAATGCGCTATCGGCCAGCAGTGCCTCCTGCCATATTGCATATTGCGCCGCATCTGCTGTAATCTTTTCTTCCGATTCAAAATAGCTTTGTATACTGCCTCTTGCATTATCCCAGTTCTTCTGCTCAAAGTAGCAGATGCCCTCTTGAAGTTTTAAATATGCAGCTCCCAATGGACTGCAATCCTCTCTTGAAAGTGCATGGGCGATCTCTGTGAGAGCTGATTCTATCTGCCCTTTTCCGATCAATGCCTCTGCCAGCCCGGCGTAGAAGGTTGCTGCCAGGCGTTTCATAAGGGCTTGTTTTTGATATTTCGGGTTTTGCAGAGACTCCCTGCAAAGAGCTTCAAGCTCCATCCATTCTTCTACGGAATAATATTCCTGAGCTAATTGCAGCGCCCAGCGCAGCGTCTCCGGTTCTTCCTGCATCATCTCCCGCAAGAGCGGGACATTTCGCTCGTATCGTTTTTTCCTGTCTTCGTCCGAGCTGTAAATGTATCCTGTGTGGTTGGCAATTACGTTAAGATTACATCCTGTTCCATGTACGGGATAAAGATATTCATGTATTTTGCTTCGGAATCGTATCTCCGGCGATAGCTGCACCATTCTCGATACCCATGTATCGGAGTAGGTCTTATATTCGGGATCCAAGAAATTCCGCTGCACATAATTTGCATATCCATAATGGCGATACTCCCCACTCTGAAAGAAGGTAACAATCGCCTTTGTATCCTCAAACCACTCGTCATCATCGATATACAAATACCATTCCCCACGGGCTTCTGCCAACCCACAATTTCTCGCCTTTGAGAAATCATTGCACCACAAAAAGGGAATTACAGCGTCTGTATATTCCCGTATAATTGCCTCTGTTTCCGGCTGTGTACTGGTATTTACAACAATCAGTTCGCATGACAGCTCTCTCATCATCGGGCGCAGCGAATCTAAGCACCTTCGAAGTGTGTCCTGCCGGTTTGAAGCCAATAATGAAATTGAAAGTAGTGGTCTTCCCTGCCCCATAGGTTCTTCCATCCCTGCTAATTAAAAAAGGAAGAGCGAGGGTATTTCGCTCTTCCCCAATAAGTTCTTGCAGAATTACTGTAATAATGACATTACACCCTGAGTTGCCTGATTTGCCTGTGCAAGCATAGACTGACCAGCCTGTGCAAGAATGTTATTCTTGCTATACTCAACCATTGCTTCTGCCATATCCGTATCACGAATCTGTGACTCTGCGGAAGTTGTATTCTCAACAACGTTATCCAGGTTGTTGATTGTATGTTCAAGTCTGTTCTGGATAGCACCGAGTGAAGATCTCTGAGCAGAAATCTTTGAAATAGCCTCAGCGATTGCATCGATTGCATATGTTGCCTTTGCACCGGTTGTATCAACGATACTCAGATCCTTAACTCCAAGACCTGCGGAGGTCATGCTGTCAATCGTAAATGTAATCTTGTTGCTCTCGTCTGCATCAGCACCAACATGAAGTCCCATCTGAAGTCCCTGTGTGCTCTGTACAGTTCCCTCAGTAATGATGAACGTAATCTGCGTATTCGCAGTAGAATATTCGGTTCCGGTCTTCCAGTTTGCATCAACTTTTCCGTTTCCACCAACAGTAGCAGTGGTCTTTGTAACCTTTGCCTCATGTCCGGCATCTGTTCCGATAGAAGAAGCTTTACGAAGTTCATCTGCGATCAGCTCATACGCTTTCTTTGCAGAAATAACAGATGCATCATTGTCTCCGATTCCATCAACTGCACCATTCTTTTTATCTTCTGTCATGGCAACCATCGTCTGGGTTCCGACAACAACCTTGTCGCCATCCTTAACCAGTGCTGCAATCTCCGAAGCCGTAAGCTTATTCTCTGCCTTATCAACATCCTTTGCATCCTTTACGATGGTATACTCGGTTCCGTTAATCTGAACGATGCTTCCAACCTTGCCGTCCTTTAAGAACTTTCCAGCTGTAATTGCTGATCTTATGTCTGAAATGGTGGTTCCGATTGTGTATCCCTTTGAGCCAATGGTAATTGTTGTACCAAACTTAAGCGCGTCCATCTTGAATACGCCGGTTCCGGTTCCGATACCAGTTAAAGCTCCTGCAATACCTGCATCCTTTGAGCTGATAACATTTGTTGTTGTCTTACCATTTCCCTTTAATAAGTATGTCTCATTAAACTTCGTGGTCTCTGCAACACGATCGATTTCGGTTGTAAGCTGTGTGATCTCGTTCTGGATTGCTTCACGATCGCTCTCACTATTCGTTCCGTTGGCTGCCTGTGTTGCCAGCTCGTTCATACGCTGTAACATAGAATGTACTTCGGTAAGTGCTCCTTCAGCGGTCTGCACTGCGGAGATACCATCCTGTGCATTGGTGGATGCCTGATCCAATCCGCGAATCTGCTTACGCATCTTCTCAGAAATTGAAAGTCCTGCCGCATCATCTGCTGCACGGTTAATCTTATAACCGGATGACAACTTCTCTGTAGCCTTTGACTGAGATGATGTTGTGATGTTTAACATTCTGTTGGCGTTCATCGCCTGCATGTTGTGCTGTACTACCATTTTTGTTTCCTCCTTGAATCCGTGTAACGTCCCTGGTTACTCTTTTGATAATATTGGCGCTTGCTGAACGCCTATCGTAACGACGCTTGCTAGGCGTCATAATGGTGCTTGCTGGACACCATTTTTACTTGGTTACTCTTTATATCGGGAACTTTATCGATTACTTAACCCCCAAAAATAAAAAAAATCCAACTTTTCAAACAATAAATGTTGAAAAGTTGGAGCGTTATGTTATTGCTTCTGTAATTGGTCTATTATCAATTTCCGCTCGGTGCCTTGGATTTTTAGAGCATCAAGAGCTTGATCCACTGTAAACTTCAGACTATCCATAAGGTTTCTAACATTGCAAACCCTTTCCTTTATCGCGCATTCCTTTGCATATTTTTCAACTGCTTCACACATATTTTCACGTCCCTTCTTATCTTCTTTATAATACTTTACACCGTGTGCCAGCACATCATAATGAATATTTTTTGAATCAGCCTGATGAAAATCCCTTATTAGCTGCCCGATTTTACTTGCTAATCACTTACCGTTCTATTATAATATAACCGTTGGTTACTATATTACTCTAACCGACAGTTATAGTCAAGTGTTTTTATTGGAGGTCAATAATGAAGTTCATTCCTGAGCGCCTGATTTCTTTAAGGAAAGAGTTAGGTATTACAAAAGCCGAGGCAGCAAGGCGGTTAAATATTACCCCGATGGGATATGGCAGATATGAAAGCGGTGAGCGGGAGCCTTCCTATCAGACCGTTGCTTTTATTGCCCAGACGTTTCATACATCTATACAATACTTATACGGGGAGACGGATGACTCAGCAGCTTCAACCATTACGATTTCATCGAAAAAAAATCCCGAACTATATTTGCTTGTGAAGTCTCTTCAAAATGATAAGGATATGCTTAAAAGATTATGTGCATATGCCAAACTATTAATGAAATGAATTACGGATTCCTCTGTTTTGTGTGTAATAAATTTGTGAAATATTGTCGAAACGACAGACTAGTAGTTTTGCGCAGTAAGATACTGTTCAAATTCCTCGATGGAAGCTGCTCTTGCAGCTTTCTTAGTAAGATCCTTAAGAACCTCAAGATCGTTGATAGACGCAATCCTACTCTCAAGATCATCGGAAACCGGTGACAGATCAGATAAGAAGTCAACAATAGCACTAACTAAAGCTTCTATTCCTTCAGCCTTTCCATCTTCTTTTCCGGCATTATATTCTTCTTTCATCAATTCTTCAACTAACATATAACGCCTCCCAAATTCCCGATCAAACTTTACTTTCTCAACAGATTTTTGCAAGCGGCTGACAAATTCGTCGGAATAGTTTTTCCTGCTTTCCTCCAAGCCAGCTCCTGCATACTTTAGAAAATTTACGAGGCTTTCTGATACCTCGTCCCCATTCTCTCCAACCGTACTTAAAAATACTGTATGACTGCCATCGGTATACGGATACTCCCGATCCTCCTGTATATATTGTTTGATGGTGTACTTATACTTTTTCAGTCCGATTGGATCAAAATCACAGATAAAAATGACATACGCTTCGGGTAAGCTCTCATAGTCAATCCCTGCCCCCAACAGTTCCATGTCAATCTGACTATGATAATACCTCGACCTTTTTGCAATCAAATGGTTTGCGACCTGCATCTCCACATCAAAGTGTGTATTCTTATCATCCTTGAGATATACGTCCAGCCGGATGCCCTTATACTCCGGATTGTAGACGATGCTCTTCTCGTATGATATAACGAGATGGTCGATCACAATGTCAAGCGCCCGCTCCAAAAAGCCTTTGGCGTTCTCCTCATCCATCATAACCGCCGCAAACATGAAATTGTCCTTGAAGGTCAATTCCTGCAATGTCTTTCTGTTTTTCTTCTCCTGCATTAAATTCCTCCTTGTAATGTGTGAGGAATCCGCGACTACATTATACTATAAGGTTTCTCTCCATTGCAACACAATTCTACCCACATAGGGCATAGCAGCCTAAAAATATCTGTGATTCCCAGCCGAAAAAAGAATACAAAAAGGCGACGGGAGCAACCCGTCGCCAGTTTTGTAATAGTAGTATAGCAATGAATAGCAAACAGCAATTAACCAAGTAAGGACAATACACCCTGATTTGACTGGTTCGCCTGAGCGAGCATAGACTGGCCGGCCTGAGCAAGAATGTTGTTCTTGCTGTACTCAACCATTGTCTCAGCCATATCAGTATCACGAATCTGAGATTCTGCTGATGTGGTGTTCTCAACTACGTTGTCCAAGTTGTTAATTGTATGCTCAAGTCTGTTCTGAACAGCACCGAGTGCGGATCTCTGAGCAGAAACCTTAGCAACAGCATCTGCGATTGCATCGATAGCGTAAGTAGCCTTAGCGCCGCTGCCATCAACGACATTAAGTCCCTTAACACCGAGTCCTGCGGAGCTCATGGTATCGATTGTGAAGGAGATCTTGTTGGTCTCGTCTGCGTCTGCACCTACATGAAGTCCTAACTGAAGTCCCTGATCAACCTTTACAGTTCCCTCATTGATAATGAAGGTAACCTGAGTATTAGTCTGTGTCTTATCACCTGCTGCCATTGCATTCTTTGCATCAGCCTTTACTTCTAAGCCATCTTTTCCGATTGTCACGGTTTTGTCAGTTTCAACGGAAGCTTCGTGACCAGCATCGGCACCGATAGAGGATGCCTTGCGGAGCTCATCAGCAATAAGGCTGTATGCTTTCTTTGCAGAGATAACAGATGCATCATTGTCTCCAATACCATCTGCCTTGGTTTCAGTCATAGCAACCATTGTCTGTGTTCCGACAACAACCTTGTCACCGTCCTGGATCAATGCAGCAATTTCCTTCTTGGTAAGTTTGTTTTCTGTCTTATCAACATCCTTATCTTCAGCTACCGTATACTCAGTACCATTAATAGTAATGATGCTACCGGCACCAATATTTCCTCCAATATTGATATCAGATGCTGCACCTGTGATAGCATTGCGGATATCAGCGATTGTTGTACCAATAGTATATCCCTTAGATCCGATCGTGATTGACTGGCCATACTTTAATGTATTCATCTTGAATACTGCTGTACCAGTTCCTACACCGGTAAGAGCTCCGCCAATACCTGCATCCTGAGCTGCAATCTTAACGGTAGAGTTCTTGCCATTGCCCTTCAATAAGTAGGTCTCATTGAACTTGGTTGTCTCAGCAACACGGTCGATCTCAGTGGTAAGCTGATCGATCTCATCCTGGATGGACTGACGGTCAGATTCACTGTTAGTTCCGTTGGCTGCCTGAGTAGCAAGCTCGTTCATACGCTGTAACATAGAGTGTACTTCTGTTAAAGCACCTTCAGCGGTCTGTACTGCAGAAATACCATCCTGAGCGTTGGTAGAAGCCTGATCCAAACCACGGATCTGCTTACGCATCTTCTCAGAAATTGAAAGTCCTGCTGCATCATCTGCTGCACGGTTGATCTTGTAACCAGAAGATAACTTCTCTGTTGCTTTAGACTGCTGTGTTGTTGTTACATTGAGCATTCTGTTGGCGTTCATCGCCTGCATGTTGTGTTGTACTACCATAATATATTCCTCCTTGAATTTGTACGTCCGCATCCTTGCGAATCGTTTGGTAATAATGGTGGCAACTTCCTGTACTCCGGCCGTACGCTCCGTCCTACATTTCATTGCCTGTTCTAACAAGTAACGTTACTGCTTGTTTCTTGTTACTAGATATTTCGGATGCTTATCCGAAAAGTTTATAGCAAAAAAGAGAAATTATTAAACTAGTGTCAAATTTCTCTTATCACTACCAAATGTTGTGGTGTGCATCTATTGTCGAAATTATTTCTTGTCATCCATAAACTGTGGATCGATTACAGAGGTTCTGCTCATGCTCTGATAATAGCTGCTGGTTGCCTTGGAATTTGTGCGAACCTGACGAGCCTGCCTCTTCACTCTTGCGAATTTGCTTGTCATCAGTTCTTTGTTGCGTGCTTCCTGCGTCTGGATCTGCACGCTCTTATCCGTTACAGCCCGGATATAATCCTGCATCTTGCGGATCTGATCCTTATATGTATCCTTGTTGATCCGAAGTTCTTCCCTAACGCGATCGTACAGCTTTTCAAACCCGCTGTCAAGCTGTTCCATCTGCTCGATGAGTGCGGATTTCTTCTCGACTGTCTCGTCAAAATCCTCAACCGGGCTGTCTGCAGATTCTAATACTGTTTTCTGCTGTTCATTTAACTGTATGATCTGATCCAATACCCTGCTCTTTTTCTCAAGGCTCTGAAGCATGATCTGAATATACGTCTCCTGCATAGCCGCTCCTATGATACCTGTGTCTTATTGCCGTTGGCATTCAACTGCATAACTTCTTTCCATGTATCACGCATCGTACGCAGATGCTTCAATACCTCTTCAAGGATTTCCTTATCCTTTTTCATATTGGCTTCATTCAATCTGCGCAACAGGTAGCGATAGACATTGTGGAAGTCCTTTGATACCTCGTAGCGGTCATCTAAGGTCGTATCAAATTCTACTATGATCCGCTCGGTCTTTCGAATATTATTGTGTGCCTTTTCGATGTCATTGCTCTCGATTCCTGCGATTGCAATGTTTGCAAACTTGATTGCGCCATCGTAAAGCATCAGCGTAAGCTCTGCCGGTGACGCCGTCAGGATCTTACTGTTATTGTATGCAGCAAATGCCCTATTCTGCTGTACCATAGTCTTCCTCCTGTCCTTATCTTGAAGACGTGCAGCTGCCTTTTAAGCAGCTGCAAAAATTTTTATGAGCTTGATCCGAATAAACCGGAAAGTGAGCTGGTCTGTGACTGCAATTTCGCCATCGCAGATTCCATCTTGGAGAACTTACTATAATAGTAATCTTCCTTCTCCGTAAGCTTGTCCTGCCATGTACTGATCGTCTTGCTGTACTCAGAGTACTGGGAGTTCATTTCCTTGTCGTTGTAGATCGTGTAGGCAGAGCTTAAGGATGTTGACTTCATCCGATCTCCAAGTGCTGTATACATGTCTCCGGTTATCTTTTTCAAAAGTTCGATTACCGTATCCGGCTTCTCTTTGATTGCCTTCATGAGCTTGTCTTCCTTACCGGAAGTATTCTCATCATCTGCATCACCGTCAATGTGATATGCATACTGCTCATTCTTCGCTGCATTGAGGTAACCCAGTGTGGAAATTCCAAATAAGGAGAGATTGCATTTGGTTCCGTTTATCTCATAGGTACTGCTCATTGCGTTCATCATTGCCATCATTACGCCGTTGAGAGTAGAATCGTTGCGAAGCAGGGAATCCTTGATCTTTGTCTCCCACTTCTCGATTTCCGTATCGGACATTGCATCCTTCTCTTCATCTGTCAGCGGATCGTATCCATAAGAAGAATCTGCATTGTACAGCTTGTTCATCTCGTTGATCAGATTATTGTATTCGGTAATGAAATCCTTGATCTTATCGTAAATCGCCTGTGTATCGGTATCCGTTGAGATCGTTATCTCATCTGTGGTTGTAGCCAATGCCTTAATGTTTAATCCATTGATGGAAAAATCGTTTGTAGCGCTCGTATATTCCACACCGTTTAATTCGATGGAGGCATCCACTCCATGAATCATTGTCGGATTGTGTGAGCTGTCAATCTCCTGATAAGATGCGGTGCTACCGCCCTCCGCAGTAAGAGAAGCCTTCTGGTCATAGGTATCGGCAACTATGGTTCCGGATTCCTCATAGGTAGCGATCGGATTATCCAGATCGCCTGCCCTATATACCTTTCCATCACGGATCTCAAATCCATCGATTTTGTAGGTAACCGGGATGTTGCCATTTCCATCATCTGATCCTGTCTCAATACGCAGTGCACCGTTTGTCTTTAATGCATTTACGAATGCATTCTGTGCATCTGCCTGCGCCTGTGATGCAGGTGCATTAAAATGAAATTCCACATTTAATCCGGTATTCTCTGCTGCTATCTTTACATTGCTCGATGCAATTCCTGTCTCCACAAAGGAAGCTTTTCTTCCACCGTCTTTTGTGATCACATCGTCTACGCCGGAGTATTCTTTCAGCTTTGCCGAGTCCGTTTTTTCCTGATACTCTGCAATCGGATTTGCCCGGTTCGTATCCGTGCTCAAATAGATTTTTCCATTTTCAAAAACATAATCACTGCCAGCAGAATAGGTTGCAGATATTGAACCATCACTATTCGCAGTTGTTATAACCTGGTAAGAGCCATCTTCCTTTAATTTCTCAAGGAGCTTGTTCTGAAGTTCTGCTTCTTCCTTTGAGGTAGGTGTTTTGAAACTGATCTGTAAATTGGAGCCTGTTTTCTCAGACGCCAGTGTCATGTCTGATGCTCCCACAGAATTATATACCTTTGAGGCATATGAGCTTGATGCCAGACCAAGCGCATACAATGCACTATAAGAGTCCTTGTTATACTGTGCCACCTCGCTGCCATCATACATATCGGCAAAAGGTTCGATCGTGAAATCGCCCGCAGTACCGGATTTGTTTGCGTTCAGATACAGGCGTCCCTGATTCTCATCGAAGTTCACATTAACTCCGGCTTCCTTGAAGCCTGCAATAACATCAGTTATTGTAGAACTCTTGCCCACCGTAATGTAGCTTATCTCTCCATTTCCCTTTTTTACCTGAAAGGTCGTTGTCTTTCCGGTATATCCAAGTTCGCTCAAAGTCGTCTTGGTATCGATTGGATCCTTTGATGTCTTATCTGCCTTCTGGAGCTTGCCGCCTGTCATGTATGCCGACTGCGCGGTGCTGTTTATTTTCAGCTTCTGGGTACCATTAACTGCTGATCCCGATGCGGTAACACTCGCCTTGGTTGCATCGGAAACAGTTGCCTTTTTCGTGGAATACGCACTTGAAAAACGCAGATTGGAAACATTCGTATAAAGACTATACACCTTCGTGTTCAGGCTCTTCCACGCATCCTGTGTCCAGGAAAGCTTCGTCTGTGCCTTGGTATATTTCTCAGTCTTTGTATTGTACGCGGACACAAGTGCGGAAATGATCGATTCTGTATCTAATCCGGAATTAAGTCCGGTCACTCTCATTGCCATAGCCGTGCTCTCCTTATCTCTTTTCGTCTACTAAAATGCCTGCCATCTCCCAGACCTTTGCGATCATGTCCAGTGTCTTTTCCGGTGGCAGCTCCTTGATGACTTCCTTCGTATCCCTGTCAACCAGCTTGATGGTCACGCGGTTCGTTCCTTCGTGGATTCCGAAGATTGCCTCGGAATTGTTGGCTTTCTTGTTGATCTCCTCGACCGCTTTCTTAAGCTGATCCTTTTTCTTTGCTGCCGCATCCTGGGAACCGCCCTCGCGGTCTCCGGTTGATTTGGTATCGATGGAGACCGTATTCTGTGCGATCTTCTCGGATACCTGAAGCTGTTCCGCAGCTTCAACCTTAGGTCTTACCTCTGTTCTTGTCTCGGCAGTCGACGTACTTCCCTGATAGGTCATTCCTGCTCCTGTAATTGCTTCAATTGCCATAATTAACACCTCCGTGTGAAAATTGCTGCATCTGCATTTGGCATTTGCCGTTTCTTCTAATACCTTTATCGGCACCAGGGCAGAAAAAGTTTACAATTTTCACAATAAAATATTATTAAGGTGGGACAGGAACCAACCACTGCTGCTTTTTCCCTTGGGCAGCAATCCCAATGTCTCATCCTCAGGATCCGTTACATAAAATCTTTGAGCATATCCAGACTGTCTACGCTGATCGCAGCCTCATTCTCCTTCTGGATCTGCAGATATACTTCCTTGCGGTAGATCGGGACATCCTTCGGTGCTGAGATGCCGATCTTGATCTGGTCACCGCGGATTTCAAGAATGGTAACCTCGATATTGTTGTTGATGACGAGTGCTTCGCCCTTTTTTCTTGTCAATGCCAACATCTCTATTCACCCGCCTTTTCTGCCTTTAAGATTTCGTATACTTTGTATTTTACCGGGTAATCATCCTCAACAATAAGCTGAACGCCCTTTAAGGTATCCATGTTGATCACGATCGGCGCCTTTAAGTTGACGGAGAAGTCCTCCACCTTGCGCGGCACGGTAACGGTTACCAGGACATAGGTATTCTCTGTGTTCATCTCACCGAGCGGTGCAACGATCTCTGCGTTTACGTTCGGGGTATAGTCTTCCCTGATGCTGTGCGGATCCATAACCGGGAATGCGATATCCGCATCATCCATGCTCTGAAGCCACATGATCCTTGCTTTTCTCTGTTTCTTTTCCTCATCAAAAATGAGTGAAAAGTGGGTAAGCTCCGGGAATCCGATCATTCCCTTTTCGAGCGTGATGATCTTGTCATCTGCGATGTCAATTTCACCAAATAATCTTGTTTTTGCCTTCATGGTCATTCTCCTTTCGTCTCCGACGATATTGTTTTAGATATAGTCAAGCAGGGAGGTCTGGTTGATCTTGCCTGCTGCTGTAAGGCTTGCCTGATATGCATAATAGGATGCATAGTAGTCGATGATGATATCCGAAATATCGCGGTCCTCATTCTGGGATTTCAGCTCGGTCACGGTGGTGGTCTGGTTCTCCACGCGCGTCTGTGTCATGGTCAGACGCACTTCGGTGCTTCCGACATTCGCGATTCCGATGTTGACCGTATCGAGGTATCCGTTGAAATTGCCGATGTACTGCTCGTAAGTCTTCTGGATATTGTCATCCGCATAATCCGCTTCCTTCTGTGCTGCATCGAGATAGGTCTGCAGCTTTGCGGTGAGTTTCTCGTCCCCCACATACTTGGACTGTGTCATCATTTCCTTGAGATCATCGACCTTTGTGTGGGCGTTGATGGACTTCTGGACGATATCGATCAGCTCATTGATATCGCGCAGGATGTTCATGTCAAAAATATCGCTTGCCTGTGTATTTACCACCAGTGAGGTGGCATTGCTGATCTCGTATGAGATCTCCTGATTCTCCTTGGTGTAGGTGACCGGCTTTGCAGGATCACTCTGATCCACGCAGTCGTAGTAATACTCCGGGCGAAGCTCACCCTTCTCAAATCCGGTCTTGTTGTAGGTTACCTGGATATCTGCCTTGTTGCTGATCAAAGAATTGGTAAGGTCATCGTTTAAGATAAGTTCTCCGGTGTCCTTAATGTATATAATCTGGTTGCTCTCGATCGTCTTCTTGTCATATCCTGCCGCCTGTGAAGCTGCCAGCCATTCTTCCTCGTTCTGGTATTCTACAATATTGGCGGTTGTTGCAGTAACATTTCCATTTGCGTCGGTGGTGTTGTAGGTATAGTCTGTCAGATTGCCGTTTACCGCGACGCCCGCTGCATCCGTGAAGGTGTAGGTCAGGTTATCGAGTGTGTCTGTCCCGTCGTATGCAAGGCGGATGCGCTTAGCGTAAGTGTAATCAACGTTGGTATCGCAGTCGGCTGTGTTTGCATCCACGTCTGCCGGAACCTTGACATCTCCGGTCACATAGCGGTGTTCCTTGATGTCCTCATAGCTGAAATTCTGGTCGATCTTGTAAGAGGTGCTGCTCTCGTCCTTGTCAAAGGTCAGGTTCTCTGTTGTGCGGTATCCGGTAAAAATGGTACGTCCGGTGTAATCCGAGTTGCCTTCTGCATAGATCTGGTCAGCAAGCTCCTGCAGATTCTTTAAGATCGTCTTGCGGTCGTCTGCATTTAAGGTATCGGTTGAGCCGTTGACGCACTGGGTACGCACATCCGTAAGAAGATCCTTCATGTTCTTGAGTGCCGTCTGTGTGACGTCCAGCCAGGATGTTGCGTCCTCGATGTTGCTCTTGTACTGTTCAAGGTGGCTCAGACTCGTAGAAAGGCGCAATGACCGGATGGCAATGACCGGATTCTCAGATGCTTTTGAGATCTTCTTCTGGGTGGTCATCTGTGTATTGTATTTATCCACATAGGTCTTGTTGAGATTGATATTGGATTTGGTATTTCTGGTAATCATTGTGTTGGTGATTCTCATTGTAACCTCCTGATCTTCACCACATCCCTGTCGTACTTAAAGCTCCGTCCGTGGAGCAGATTTGCTTATATTGCTGTTGCCTGTACTTTTTATATCGGCACCTTGTGACAAAAACTTAGAGGTAAAATCATGCAACACCGGTCTCGTTGATCAGCTTGTCGTACATCTGGGACATAACGGAGATAACCTTGGACGCCATGTTGTATGCGTTCTGGAACTTTATGAGGGCAAGTCCTTCCTCGTCCTCATCAACGCCGGAAACCGAGGTTCTCAGGCTGTTGATGGATGCCTCCAGGCTGGTATATGTCTTACAGAATACATCAACCTCCTGCGTATCCACCGAAACATCTGAAAGCAGTGTCTCCAAAAATGCGCCTGCACTGTCTCCGCGGAACATATTCACATCATCCTGCAGTCCCTTGAGCTTTGTGATGAGGTCATACGCCGCGCTGCCGTTCGTCACGTCCACAGTGGTTGAGAAATATCCCGGATCCAAAAGGGACTTCGCATTTACCTTCATTGTCGATCCGGTCATCATGTAATAGGTGCTGCTGGAGGATGAGATCGTATAGTTGGTCTGCCCACCGGCAAGCTCCGGCTTCCAGTCACTCATATCGTACTCGCCGCCGGTCACGATATTGCCTGCCACGAAAAATGCGCCCATTTTCCCACCGTCCAGCGTCTGCCCGCTCTTCTCGATGTCATTGAACATTTCTGCAAAGGTGCGCAAAAATTCGTTGATCTGTTCCTGATAATACGGGATTCCCATTCCCTCAACCGCCTGTCCGCAGGTTGCGTCTTTTCCGGGGATGGTCTGCTCCTCAACTGCATTTAATTCCCCGGTCAGATAGTATTTGAACTCGATCAGGCTGCCGTTCTCATCCGCTACCGCTTCCCAGCCATCATAGGTGTAGGACTTGTTTCCGATATTGATCTGTCCTCGCGTTGCGATGTCGAGGGATGCAAGATTCTTCGGTGATACCGGTGTCATGGTAATCGTGCGTACTGTCTCCTGCGCACCTGTGTACTGGTTCGTGCGCTGCTCGGTTCCAACACCCGTGATCGTGCCGTTTAATGCTTCATTGTTATTGCCGTCTCTCATCTGGAAAAGTGCTTTCAATGAACCTCCGGCAGAGTCTGTCGTCACCGCAAAGTTCATTCCGGTGTCGCTCCAGACGATGGAATACAGTCCGTCGTTATCGTTCTGGTTGTTGCGGTAATCCTGCGAAATGCAGTCCAGTGTGCGGTAATCCGAACCGTCTACAAGCACCTGGCCGTTGATCGTTACCGTAAAATTGGTTCCGCCGAGGTTATCTCCGTAGGTATTGATGATATCTACCTCGCGGGTGTCAACCGAAGCGATCTTTGAAAGCTCGTCCAACAGATTGGCGCGCTCATCGCGAAGCTCGTTTGCGTAACCGCCGCGCACCTCAACGTTGTTGATCTTCTCATTCAGCAATGCGATCTTCTTGGAGATTGCATTGACATTCGTAACCGTTGTCTTGATCTCCTCGTTGACATCTGCCTGCAGGGTGCTGAGGGAATCCGACAATGAGTTAAAGTAGGTACAAAGGTTCTGTGCGGAATTGATGAACTGGTTGCGCACGCTCTTATCCTCTGCGCCTTCCCCGATCATTCCTTCGAGGTTATTGAACATCCGGTTGAACAACGTCGTATATCCGGTCTGTGTGTTATCGTCTTTGAAATAGCCCTGGATCTGATCCAGATAGTACAGCTTCGACTCGTACAGTCCCAGACTGGAGTTGTTTTTCCAGTACCGCGCATCGTAAAACAGGTCGCGCTCCTGTGTGATCTTGGTCGCTGCCACACCGGTTCCGACGCTTCCGTAGCGTGCTGTCATGCGCAGCGCCTGCGTCGCCTCAAGTGTGGTTGACTGCCGGCTGTAACCCGGTGTCTGTGCGTTCGATATGTTGTTTGCAGTTGTGCCTACCGCCGTCTGGAATGCGGACAGACCACTTGCTGCAATATTTAATCCCATGAATGTTGAAGGCATAGGTCTCTCCCTTCTTTTAGATCAAGCCGGTGACGATCAGCTCGGTCATCTGGCTGATTACAGTGATGTAGCGGCTGGCTGCGTTGTACGCTGCCTGATATTTTACCATGTGTGTAAGTTCTTCGTCGGATGATACGCCGCTGACCTGCTGCCTCTGGTTGTCCAGTGAGGACACGGTCGTGTCGAGCGTCTGGCTGGAGGAATAGTAGACGTTTCCGTCTGTTCCCAGCTTGTTGATCATTTTGTCGTAAAATTCCTCAAAGGTACATGGGGAATTGTCCGTCGGATCGATCGTCATGGTGGATGCGTCCCAGAGATCCTGCAGTTGATCTGCAAGTGCGTAATTTACCGCGCCGTCCTGACGCATCATCGGAAGCTTGGATTCCTCGCGCAAAAGCTCTGAGTTGATCTCGCATCCGGTAATGCAGTAGCATTTTGCGGTGTCGGTCGTATCCTCCTCGTTGTATATGTAATAGGTATTGCCGTCTGCTCCGGTCACCTCTGTATAGCGGTCAGCTCCGCGCCTTGTGAACAGCTCCGCCGGTGGAAGTGACTTGTCAGCCCCCACTGAACAGTTTGCCGTATCAAGGATTCTGGTGTTGGCATCGATCACATAGGTGTTGCCGTTGGCATCGGTTGCCGTGAGTGTTCCTGTTCCAAGGTTTAATGCATCTCCTGCGGAGATATTCGGTGCTAACAGATTGTTGATCGAGGTTGCGATGTAGTGGAACAGCCGATCCACCTCCGCCTCGGTCTCCATCAGGGTACAGTCCTCGATCTTTGCATACGCCTTATCATTTTCCAGATCCGCGTATGTGCCGAAGCCATTGCCGCGTTGGTAGAGCAGCGCTTTCAGTGATCCGACATCCGTGTTGCTCTCCGTTGAGATGTCGAGCAGGTTCTTGTAAAGGTAGGTGTACTTGTCCTTGTCCGGATCGGACAGGTTAGACCAGTACGGGGTATAGAACCCGGTCGTCTTGTCCTTCTGCAGATCCAGATGGTTGCAGCCGTAATCTGCCACAAAATCAGTTCCCTCTAGCTGCACGTTCACGAAGCCGGTCGCATCCTCGGAATATGTGATGTTCACATAGCCTGACAGCTCATCCAGAAGAACATCTCTCTGATCGCGTGCGGTCATTGCAGTCTCTATTCCGGCAGATTCAACCTTCTGAATATAAAGGTTGAGCTGGTAGATCTGATCACCGATGTCATTGATGTTATTTATTTTTTCTTTTACCTGATTGTTGAGGTTGTACTGGTAAGATTGCAGATCCGAATAAAGCGCGGAAAAACGTCCGAGAAGTATCTGGCTCTGCTGGATGACGAGGTTCTGGTTGACGGAATCCGCAGGTGCTTCCGCAAGCTGCTGGAATCCGGTTCTAAGATCCTGCAAAGCGTTCTTAAGCTCTTCGCCGTCCAGCTCCTGAAGCAGATCCTCCACCTGCGTTACTACCTCATAGGTATTGCTGTAAAAGGACTGTCTTCCGTTCTCAAGTCTGTACGCTTTATCTAAGAATATGTCTCTTGCGTGTACCACATCTCCGATGGAGACACCAATACCGGACTGTTGCATATTGGTCGAGGTGGTAACGTTTTTTAGTTTCAGATAATGTTTGTCGGAGAAAATAACCTGCTGGCGAACGTATCCTTTGGTATCCACATTGGACAAGTTGTTCGCAACAACGTTGAGTGCGTTCTGTGAACTCTGTAATCCTGATGTACCTACATAAAAACTTCCAAAACCGTTTGCCATTGCACGTTCTCCTTATTGCTTCGCATCAAAACCGCTGCTGCCAAGAAGTGTGCCTGTGTTGTAAGCGTTCTTGTCATAGTTGGCGGTCTCCGGGGCCTGACGCATGCTCCGAAACAGGGTAATGTCAAACTCCGCAAGCTCCATCGCCTGCTTTAAGAGCGCTTCATTCAGCTTGTTGAGCTCCTGGACTTGTCCAGCAGCATCAAGCAGCCCATCTCTTGCTTCCCGAAGCTTCGTCTGAATATCCGGCTGACTTCCCAGATATTCGATCAATTTGGTTACTGTCATCTTCTCCTCGGTCTTTCCGATGACAGTTGCGATATCCTTCAATATCTGTATCTGTCTGTTTGACAGTGACAGAAGCTCATCGCTTGACGTCTGTTCAAGAGCTGTAAGCTGCTCAAGAGCCGGAACATCGGAATCGATCAGTATCTGGCGCTTTTTCTCGCCATACCCGATAAAGCGCCGATACATCTGTTCCTCTTCATGTAATACAGTTACAAGTTCTTCTACTAAACTGGCCACACCAAATCCTCACTTTACAAAATTGCGTTGTACTGCGCTAATAATTTGCTGGCAAAATCTCCCTCGTCAACCTTATAAGTTCCGTTGTCGACCATCGCCTTGAGTTGTGCAACCTTGTCTTCTCTAACGTCCGAAGCTTCTGACACTGCATTCTTCGCGATCTGGTAGTCACGTCCAACCTGTGAGATGGACACCTGATCCATACGGCCTGTGCTCATCTGCGTGCGATTCGTCTTCGCCATCGTCTGTGTGTTGTAGATCTGCGAAATCTGATTGTATGCATCAATACGCATAAACAGCATCTCCTTTCTTCCTTGAAATTAAGACTTCTACCTTATTTATCGGAGCAAAATGATAAATCTTTAGCCCCTTTTTTGTTTCTTTTTTTCGCTCAACATGTATATCGGCAATGTTCGTTGATTCTTTAGGGATAATTTTTATTACTGTATGTGGTTTTCCGAAAATAATGCGTATCGCTTTACATCCGGATCAATTCGTACTCCCGGTTTCCGAGTCCGAGCTTCTCTGCGTGCTCTAACGTCTCCTTCCAGCGGACATTCGGGTTGGAGTCTAAGAAATTGTCCCGATGGAAATGCCAGTTTGGCTTCGCTAGATTGTCGGACAACTGGGAATTTGGCATAGGAGCTGCCTTTAAGCAGGCATCCACACGCGCCTGATCGAGTGCGACCGGATCAAAGGATGCGAACATTCCAATATTTGGCAGGATCGGTGCATCGTTCTCTGCATGGCAGTCACAGTTTGGAGACACATCCACGACAAGGCTGATGTGGAAGTTTGGTCTTCCGTCCAAAACCGCTTTTGAGTATTCTGCGATCTTGCAGCCTAAGATCTCGTTGGCGTTGCCGTTCGGATTGTGGATCGCATCAAAAGCACATGCCCCGATGCAGCGTCCGCAGCCCTTGCAAAGCTCCTGATCAATAACTGCCTTTCCGGTCTCATAGGAGATTGCATCGGAACCGCACTCCTTTGCGCAGCGCTTACAGTTCTTGCAGCGGGAGGTTTCCACGACCGGTTTGCCCTGATTGTGCTGGTGCATTTTTCCGGCGCGGCTTCCACAGCCCATACCGATATTCTTGAGTGCTCCGCCAAATCCGGTTGCCTCATGTCCCTTGAAATGGTTTAAGGAGATAAACACATCCGCATCCATGACCGCACGCCCGATGTATGCCTCTTTACAATATTCGCCGCCCTCAACCGGGACAATAATATCGTCCGTGCCGCGCAGACCATCCCCGATGATCACATGGCATCCGGTCGTCGTCTCATTGAAGCCGTTCTCCTGCGCACAGTCAAGATGATCGAGCGCATTTTTTCTTGATCCCGGATAGAGGGTATTGCAGTCTGTAAGGAATGGCTTGCCGCCGGCTTCCTTTACCAGATCTGCAACCGCCTTGGCATAGTTTGGGCGAAGGTATGCGATATTGCCGAGTTCTCCGAAATGGATCTTGATCGCAACAAATTTGTTGTTCATATCCATGCTCTGCATTCCTGCCTTGCGACAAAGCTTTTTTAACTTCTCCGGCAGTCCGACTCCGTTTCCTGTCCGAAAGTCTGTGAAATATACTTTTGATTTTTCCATAGGTGCATACTCCTCCATCTGTGTTTTTTGTTATGCTTTTGTATTGCTGTTTTTCTAGCGGTCATGCGCATCCGCTGCTGCGTCATTGATCACTTTTTATCATAATTCTACACCAAATCATTATGTCAGACAATCCGTCTTTTTCTGTGCCTGCCACTTTATCTGTTGGTCTGCGCGAACATAAAATTTGCACAAAAGTAGCACGTCTGTTTTGTAATTGTTTGACAATTTTAAAATATTTTCAATTTTATCTTGCAATATTGATTTTACATGCTATAATAAAGACATAAACAAGAGAGAGACAAGAAAGACTTTAGAGAAAGAAAGTCACAGAACAACAAATCAGAAAAGGAGGTAGATTCCACCAGAAACTTAAGTGCATTCGTTTCAAAGTTTTTAAAAGAGGAAAACGTGACAACACACCAAAGAAAACAGAGTTAGTACTAGACCTTATTCATTTAAATATAGTACAACTCCAAATGTCATAAGAAGAACAGATCAAGTAAAATACGAAGAGACGAAGAAGAACGTTACACAAAATCTACGAAAGAGGTAAGGTCCAATGGACGAAATAGTTTAGAAGGCGGCATCGGTAAATTGCAACGATGTCGCCTTCTTTTTATATTCCATATTTTGTCAGGTCTACCCGGCCATCTGCAACTTCGATGCCATCTGCGCACAGCAGGGCTTCCTGCGAGTGTATTCCGCCGAATGCGAACGCGCCGGAAAGTTCGCCCTTGGCATTGACCACCCGGTAGCAGGGGATCGTGTCCGGATCGGGATTGTGATGCAGGGCATTCCCGACTGCACGCGCCATCTTTTTGTCCCCGGCAAGCTCTGCGATCTGTCCGTAGGTTGCAACACGTCCGCGCGGGATCTTTTTTACCGCCTCGTAAATGCGCTTCGACGGGCTATCCGTCACCAGATCGTAGCTCTCCGCGATCATCCGTTTCACATCCGCATCCGGGATCGTGCCATCCAGAATTACCGTGTTCCAGTGCTCCTTGTTCTGGTGATATGCCGGAATCACGGAGGCGAAAGTGCTTCTCCAGAAGTCCCTCCACTCCGGGTTTACCTTCACGTTCAGATGGATGTAACCGTCCATCTCATACGTCCACAAAAAGGCTTTTTTACTGCCCTTCACGCGCACAAGCTGCCAGTTTTGATCGTGAAACGGCGCTTCCTGGTATGTATCCGGGAATGAAAGTCCATAGCTTAGTGCTTCTTCTCGCGTATGCATATTATTTCAAGGATGCCCCGCAGTTTTTGCAGTAGTTGTCATCATTTACCTGCTTTACGCCGCAGTTCGGGCAGATAACTGCGCCCTGAAGGGTAAGAAGCTGGTTATTGAGCTCATCGATCTCTTTCTGCGCCTCTGCAATATTTGCAAAGCATTCCTTCTCCGCAGCGTCCTCATCATCCTTGTGTGTCTCGTAATACTGGCGTCCGAGCGCCTCATACTGCTTTGCAAGATAATCTTCTTTGGTGCGGATATCCATCTTGATCTTCGCGGTATCCGATACCTCTTTTGCCTTCGCACCGATATCCTTTCCTGCGTTTACGATGTCTGATTTGATTTTTCCAAAATCGATACTCATATCAATTCCTCCTTAAAACAGGTTAGGGAGACTCCCGCAAGAGGCTCCCTGTGTCTGCATGTCTTTATTTCAACGGGTTATCTGCCCGCCGGTGTTTTTCTCTTATTTTGCCTCAACGGTCTGTACCTTAGACCAGGAAGAGTACTTGTAAGCATCCTTTGACTCACTGTTCTCATATTTTGTATAAGCTCTTACTCTTACATAGTAGGTCTTGCCGGAGGTCAGCTTCTTGATCTTGGTGGAATCAAGGTTGGCACTGACCTTAACGCTCTTTGCACTCTTGAAATCCTTGGTGAGAGAATACTGTACCTGATAGCCGGCTCCTCTTGAGGTCTTCCAGCTGACGGCAGCGGTCTTCTTTCCAGCCTTAATCTCTGTGATGCTGGTAGCCTTCGGGGTTACGTTCTCAATCTTGGTGGTGTATTTAAACTGTTCATTGGAATAGTTGTAAACGTGCAGATAATAGGTTCCGCTGTACGGAGCTGCGAATGTGGTTCCCGGCTCTGTGCAGAAATCGTCTGCCTTTAAGGATGGCCAAAGATCGTCAAGATCTACATCCTCCCCACGCAGCTTCACGATCGTTGTGCCCTGCGCGTTATCAAATGTAAACTTGTAAAGCTGTCCCTTTTTGAGGGTAACCGCATAAAGATCCTCGTTGTCTCTGTAATCATTCAGGCTTGAGAAGCCGCTTCCCAGATATCCGGTGTATGCATAGCCGACCGTCATATCGGTTGCGCTCTCTTTGTCGTTGTTCCACTCGATCTCGCAGTGCTTATCCTTTGTTAAGGAGAACTTGTAGCTGCTGGTCTTGCCGTATACATAAGAGCTGTACTGCGGTGTCAGCTTTACATAGTAGGTTCCCTCATCCAATCCGATGTGAAACTCTCCCTTTTCCTCGTCAGATTCCTCGGAAAGATAGAAAATGCAGTTCTCATTCTCATCATAGATGGTTGCTCTTATAGCGATATATCCCAGAGTGTTGTTCTTTGGATGAGTCAGATCCACATTAAGAATGCCCTGCTTTTTCAGTGTGATCCTGCTCCAGCATTCTTCGTTATTCGCATCCCATGTAACGGAATATTCCTTATCAAGCTTCTTTGTCTCTGCGCTTGCGATCGCAGCTGTGGTAGCAGCATCATCCGCTGCATAAGTGGTTGCCGGCTGTGCGATGGTAAATGCCATGCCGAGCGATAAAACAAGTGCCAATAATTTCTTTTTCATATCCCTGCTCCTTTTCGTAATTAAGTTACCCTTACTATACTCTACTCTTTTGGCATTTGCAAATACAATATCCATTATTTGTAAGAATTGGCAGATACTGTATTTGCTGTGCGCCAAGTCCCTGCAAAATGCCGTGCCTTTTTATCTGCGCTGCCTGCGATAATAAATCAGACATACTACTGCAAACAATACCGTTGCAACGATCAGCACCGGATATGCCGCCGATGATGGAACCGGACAGCCTTCGATCATCAGTCCCTGACGGAGCGTAAACACACCGAAGATCGCAAAGATAATGAATGCGAGCATGTTTAAAAAGTTCTCCGGAGTCCTGCTCTTTAGCAGATAGCCTATCAGCATGCCAAGGATGTCTGCCGCAAAAAGTCCGATGGAGCAGCCTAGCCATACGATCACGCCCGCGCTTAAGCCCTCGTTTGCGCCGAAGGTGATGGCTGTAAGCTGTGTCTTATCTCCAAGCTCTGCTACGAAAAAGGTGCAGAAAACAGCGAGCGGTGCAAATCCGAGCTTTCCTGTTTTGGCTTCCTCTTCCTCGTCATCATCTTTCTTGAGGGAGGTCACCGCAAAATACATAAATGCAAATGCCGCGATAAACTTGATGATCCAGTCCGGGATCAGCGCGCCGACGAGTCCGCCCGCCAGTACCGCCATTCCGTTTAACACCAGAATCGCTGCTGCGGTTCCGAGGATAATGTCACGCAGCTTATATTTTGAGGTAAGCGCAACCAGCATAAGCTGTGTCTTGTCGCCCATCTCCGCAATGAACTCCGTTAAAAGCACCTTTAGAAAAAGTAACATATTATTTTCTCCCCGATATCTGTTTTATCTCATAATGATGTAAACTGCGTAAGCCACATACAGCGCAATCATCACAAAGCCCTCTTTCCGGCTGAGCTGCTGCTTCGTTGCCGCGAACATCCACACGATCAATGTAAATACCAGCAGGATCACGATATCGATGATGTTCTCCGTGATGAATGCGATCGGGCTGATCGTGGATGCGATTCCGAGTACCATAAGAATATTAAATACGTTAGAACCGATCGCGTTTCCGAGTGCCATGCCAATCTCATTTTTTCTTGCTGCAACAATGGAGGTTACCAGCTCCGGAAGCGAGGTTCCGATGGATACGATCGTAAGTCCGATCAGTGTCTGGCTCATGCCGAGTTCCACCGCGATCCGGCTCGCCGCGTCTACGGTAAGGTCTCCACCGAATGCAATAGCAGCCGCGCCGCCTACAATGAACAGAAGGCTCTTCGGAACCGGTAACAGCTTGATCTCCTCATCCGATCCGCCTTCTACCTCAACCGCTTCGCCGGCTTTTTGTGCCTTTAACGTTCTGCGGATCAGCACGAAGATGTATGCCGCAAAAAGTAAAAGCAATAGTACGCCGTCGAGATGTCCGAGAACCATTCCCGAAGTATCTCCGAACGCGCACACGCCAAATCCGAGCAGGAGCAGTGCGCATACCGCCGAAAACGGAATGTCCCTGCGGATCGTATCCTTTCCTACCGCGATCGGTGCCATGAACGCGCATACGCCGATAACGACCATCAGGTTGAAGATGTTAGAACCAACGGCGTTGCTGACTGCAAGCTCATTGTTGTTCGTGATGGATGCGGTAACACTGACCGCCGTTTCCGGAAGGGATGTTCCCATCGCGACTACCGTAAGTCCGATGATGATCGCCGGAACGTGAAACCTCTTTGCGACACTTGAGCTTCCCTCCACAAAGAAATCTGCACCTTTGATCAAAAGCACAAATCCGATTACCAGAAAAAGAATTACTACAAGCATTGGTGACTGGTTGATAAAATCTCCCATATTTACCTCCTTTGTTGTTGCTTCCGCCTTAATCGCAGCTTCGCGCCCGTTCCTGTGATTTGTCGTGTGTTAGAGAACAAGCAAAAAAGACCCAGGTATGCCTGTATTTCAAAGCATACATGAGTCTCATTCTTTAAGATTTGCCAGGCTTGATAAAAACACCGGGACTGTTGACAAACCACGCATCTGCGCGAACTACTCCCTCACGGAATATATTCTGTATAAAAGTCTTGGTAAGTATACCAAAGACCGCTTCGGTAAGTCAACACTAACCTTTGTTTGCCTGTCTGCTTGCTTACTTCTTCGTCGTAACCGTCAGTTCTTCCGATTTCTGTGAGATGTATTTTACATCACCGCTCATCTTATAAGAGCTTACCACATAGGTGTATGAGGTGCCTTTTGCAAGCCCGGTATCCGTATAAGTGGTGTTCTTATTGCCACTTATGGATGCGATCTCCTCGTACTCTCCGCTTTCCTCGTCATAGCGGTATACCACATACCCGTTTACCTTGGAATCTCTCGTCCAGCTGAGTGTGACGGATTTCTTTGTGCGTGCTGCTGCGGAAAGCTCCGTCGGTGCTGCCGGTGAGCTTATGGTCGTCAGCGTATCGGAGTATTCGCCGGTGTAATCAACATCATCATAGGTGATATAAGCGCGCACGCGGTACTGGTAAGTCGTTCCGGAAGCAACATCGGTATCCTTAAAGCTGTTCTTCGTTGTCGTTCCGATATTTACCCATTTCTTGGTGCTCTTATCATAGCGGTATACCATGTAGCCGGTTACGTCAGACTGCTTTTTCCACTTCAAAGAGATTGCCTTGGTGGATCTTCCTGCAACCTTTAAGCTCGTTACGTCCGCAGGTCTTGTGATCGCAAACAGCTCCTCGGAGTCGTCGCTTAGCATCTGCTCGCCCTCATAGGTAATATATGCGCAGACGATAAACTGATACTCGGTTCCTTCGGTAAGTCCGGTAACCTGATAGGTCCGGTTGTTCTTTCCCTTTATTGTCGCGATCTCGCTGTATGCATCCTCCTCCGGATCATACTGATAGATCACATAGCCCTTTGCTCCGGAAACTGCCTTCCAGCCGAGGGTGATCGTGTCGGCGGTGCGCGTTTTCACGCTTACCTTTGCCGGCGGCAGCGGCATTGTGGTCGTTGCGATGCTGCCTGACACATTCGCGCTGTAGCTCTCGCCGCCAAACTTCCAGTACGCACGGATCTTGTAGGAATACTCGGTCGCGGAGGCAAGTCCCTCATCCGTGTAGCTGGTCTCTCTGGTTGTTGCGATCCTCTTGTATTTTCCGGTTGCCGGATTCATGCGGTAGATGATGTAGCCGACCGCATCATCTGTCTTGTTCCACTCCAGATCCACGCTCGCTGCACTCTGTCCGCTGACTGCCGGTGTCTTGGTCTTGATGGAAAAGTCCTTATACAGGAAGTTGCAGTCAATCTTTAATGAATTGACATAGCCGCTCTCGGAATACTGCCAGTATTCATAGTTGCCCGGATAATACAGATAGCCGTTGTTCGGATCGGTGCTCTGCGCGTAGCGTGCCTGCCAGATCTTGTATTTTTTTCCAAGTGCCTCCCCGTCGAGCTTATTCAAAAGGAAATTGCTGTTGGCATAGATCATCGGTGTGTAGCCCGCTTTCTCAACGTACTTGCAGAATGCCTTGACCGTCTTGGTCGCAGACTTGATATCCACGGTTCCGTTCGCATACGCCTGATCCAGCCGTCCCGGATAGCTCTTGCCGTTCGCGGTGTAAGAGCCGCCCTCATAATCAATTACGAGCGGCAGTGTGACATCGTATTTCTTGACACGCTTGATCAAAAACTTTGCTTCTTCCTTGGCTTCCTTCGTGGTGAGCGCCTGCGAAAATACATACACGCCTACGCTGATCCCGTTGTCTAATGCGCCTTTGATGTTCTGCTTGTAAGTCGGGTCCTCCAAAAGCTCTCCCGTCTCTAACTTCCGGTAGCCGACACGAATGATCGCAAAGTCCACTCCGGCTTCCTTGCATGCCGCCCAGTCGATGGTGTTCTGCCATTTTGAGACATCAATTCCGTTAAACAGCTCATAGCCGTCGAACTTCTCCTCATGGGAATATGTAAGGTTCGTAAATGGCGAGTCGCTTGTCAGGGTAAAGCTGCCATCGTCAAAATAGGTCTCATCCATCGTTGCTCCGTACAGGGTAACGGAGTCGTTGGAAAACAGCGTTGCTGCTCGCCCCTGTGCCACCGCCTCTTCGATCAGGGCGCTGCTTCCCATCGTCTGCGCCGGGATCACCTGTCCATCCGATGTAAGAAAAACGGCTTCCTCGTCCTGTGCCGGGTTGATCGTTGCCAGATTCGGGGCTGATAGCAGAAATGCCCCTGCCGCTACTGCACTTGCTGCCAGCAGCTTTGTAATTCTACGTCTTGTCATCTGTTCAATTCCTCCTACGACTAATTTATCCGAAAATGGGTTGTGCGTCAACTGCCAGAAATTGGGATGCTGAAAAAGTGGCATAATCGGAATTAGCAGTTGACAAATATTGTGCTCCGTGGCTATAATACACCTAATTGAAGCAGTTACAGGCTGTGATGGGAACAAGTACATGTGTGTGGAACAGACAGAAAGCTACCGGTTGATGAGAGGTGCGTGGGAAGCAGATATGGAATACATCCCGGAGCCTTGCACCCAACGGTTTTTCCAAGTAGGCTGCAACGGAGTGGCGCACGTTATAGAGGCTGGAGTCTTGTCGGAGACTCATGGAGGCAGACTGTGTGAGCAGTCCGCGAATTAAGGTGGTAACACGAGATGATCCCCCCTCGTCCTTATACAAGGACGGGGGTTTTTTTATTCTATGCATACGGAGGTAATACACATGACTATTTATGACGAACTCGTTGCGCGTGGCCTGATCGCCCAAGTTACGGACGAGGCAGAAATCAAAGACCTGATCAACAATGGTAAGGCTGTATTTTACATCGGATTTGATCCGACCGCAGACAGCCTTCACGTAGGACACTTCATGGCGCTTTGCCTGATGAAGCGTCTGCAGATGGCTGGCAATAAGCCAATCGCTCTGATCGGTGGCGGAACCGCCATGATCGGAGATCCGTCCGGACGTACCGACATGCGCCAGATGATGACAACAGAGACAATCCAGCACAACGTTGACTGCTTCAAGAAGCAGATGAGCCGTTTCATCGATTTTTCCGAGGGAAAGGCTATGCTTGTCAACAACGCTGACTGGCTGATTGATCTTAACTACATTGACGTTCTGCGCGATGTCGGACCGCATTTTTCCGTAAACCGCATGCTGACCGCCGAGTGCTACAAGCAGCGTATGGAAAAAGGTCTCAGCTTCTTAGAGTTTAACTACATGATCATGCAGTCCTACGACTTCTACACGCTGTTCCAGAAGTACGGATGCAACATGCAGTTCGGTGGCGATGACCAGTGGAGCAACATGCTTGGTGGTACGGAACTGATCCGCCGTAAGCTCGGAAAGGATGCTTATGCGATGACCATCAATCTGCTTCTCAACTCTGAGGGCAAGAAGATGGGTAAGACGCAGTCCGGCGCTGTATGGCTTGATCCAAACAAGACTTCACCATTTGAGTTCTTCCAGTATTGGAGAAACGTTGCGGATTCCGATGTATTAAAGTGCATCCGTATGCTTACCTTCCTTCCGCTCGAAGAGATCGATGCAATGGATAGCTGGGAGGGCGCACAGCTCAATGAGGCAAAGGAGATCCTTGCTTACGAGCTGACCAAGCTGGTTCACGGCGAAGAAGAGGCAGCCAAGGCAAAGGAAGCGTCCCACGCTCTGTTTGCTGGCGGCGGAAGCCACGACAATATGCCAACCGTTGAGCTTAGCGCAGAGGATTTTGCTGACGGCGATCTTGATATCATGGGGCTTCTGATAAAAGCCGGTCTCTGTGAGTCCCGCGGCGATGCCCGCAGAAATGTACAGCAGGGCGGTGTTTCCGTGGCTGACGAGAAGGTATCTGATATTGCCACCAAGTACACTGCTGATTTCTTCGCCGGCGATGGCGTTGTTGTACGCCGCGGCAAGAAGAAATTTGTGAAGGTTGTTGTGAAGTAAATATTTTATTTGATGTATTAAAAAACGGCAAGCATTGCGCTTGCCGTTTTTTGTTGGGCGGGACATTATGCGATTTTTCTTGGCGCTATGCCCCCTTAATTAGCTTAAATCTATGCTACTGCTTATTCCGCTTCGGTAGTAGCTTCCTCTGTCTCCTTGGCATCTGCGGTGATGTCATCGGTGCGGTAGATGAACTTAACTGCGCCGCCCATATCATCGCTGATTCCTGCGAAGTTGCGGTAGTTCTTGGAAACATTTACGGTTGCTTTGATACGCTCTACCATTCCGTCAAGATCATCGTTTGCAAGGTCTGCGATCTTCTGGATTCCGTCCTCGTTGAAGGTCTTAAGTCCATCGGAGAGCTGCATAGCGCCATCCTTAAGCTGGGTTACGCCATCAACAAGTGCCGGTGCGCCATCCTTGAGCTGTAAGATACCATCGTACAATGCTTCTGCGCCGCTCTTAAGTTCTGCGGTTCCATCCTTCAGATCAGATGCACCGCTCTTTAAGTCGCTTGCACCGTCTGCTGCTGTTGCAACACCATCGGTGTAGGTCTGTAATCCAAGATAGAAGGTATTGTAGCTATCTAAGGATGCCTTTAAGGTGATGATGGACTGTGCTCCCTCGGAAGCGGCTGTCAGCTTCTCCTGTACGGCATCGGATGCCATGTTCTCGGAGATCAGCTGCTGAACCTGTGTCTCAACATTATCCTTGATGGTCTTCTTGATTTCCTTGGTCTTCATCTGAGCATCGGTATTGGAAGTGATGAGTGCCTTTACATCCTTGCTCTCCATCTGCTCGTCAATGTTGGTTGCGATGATGCTCTGTACATCAGCGGATGCCATCTGTGTATCAATATTACTTGCGATCAGCTTCTGGACATCCTCAGTTGCCATCTGCTCATCAATGTTGGTTGTGATGATTCCCTTAACGTTTTCGGTTTTCATCTGTGCATCGGTATTGCTTGCGATGGTGGACTGGATATCTGCGCTCGCCATCTGTGCGTCAATCGTTGATGCGATGGTAGACTGGATATCTGCACTTGCCATCTTTGCATCGATGTTAGATGTGATGGTTGCCTGAACCTCTGCGCTTGCCATCTGAGCATCCGTATTGGTTGCAATAAGTGCCTTTACATCATCACTTGTCATCTGAGTGTCTGTGCCGGTGCTGATCTGTGCCTTTACCGTATCCGAAGCCATCTGGTTCTCGATTGCGGCATTAACTGCTGCCTGCTGCTCTGCGGAAACATGTCCTGCCGCAACTGCTGCATCATAATCCTCCGGAGACATTGATAGTGCCTGCGCTAATACTGCTTTCTTTACATTTTCTCTGGCGGCTGCGGTTACCTTTGCTTCCACTTCGGTTCTTACTGCTGCGGTTACCTTACCTTCAACAGCTGACCGTACCGCCTCATTAACACCAGCGGTTACCTGTGCTTTAACTGCCTCATTCACCTTTGCAGTTACCTGTGCCTTTACGGCGTCGGTTACCTGTGACTGGACATTTGCCTTTACTACATCAGTTACCTTTGACTCTACCTGAGCCTTTGCGGCTTCCTGTACCTTTGCGGTTACCTGCTCCTTAACGGCTGCGGTTACCTTCTCCGTAACCTGAGTCTTTGCAACCTCGGTTACCTTAGCTTCTACCTGCTCACGGACTGCCTCGGTTACCTTTTCCTTAACTACGGAACGGTTAGCCTCAACGGTTGCGGTAACAGTTTCAAGTGCCTGATTGTATACAGAGGTCTCATCCAAAGAAGAGATAACGTTATTCAAGGTCTCTGCGTAATTTTCAATAGTAAGCTCCGGAACATCAAGTCCTGCTGCTGCAAGCTGTGTATTTGCGGTTGAAAGCAAGGTCTCAAATACCTGCTTTGCTCCACCGTTTAAGGTATCGTTATTTTCAACAAGTGTATCAAGTCCCTTGGAAAGCTTCTTGGTACCGTTCTTGATCTGCTTAGCGCCGTCATCCAGAGAAGCTGCGCCCTCTTTCAGTGCCTTTGCGCCGTCTGCAAGCTGGTTGATTCCGTCTACAAGCTCGCCGGACTTGTCAAGCAAGGTTGCAAGACCATCGTAAAGCTGTGAGGAACCATCCAGTAGCTGATCCATGCCATCGGTCAGCTTTGTGATAGAATCCTTTAGATCATCAACGGAGTCAAGGTTCGAGGTATCAAACTCGTTGAATACTTCGTTGGTTGCGATCGTTACGGTCATGCCGAACTCAAAGTTGGTTGCATCTGCGGTAATCTCTACATAGCTTGGAATCTCAAGGTCATCTTCGCTGATCGCGAGGTTATCCTGAAGTCCGGGGAATGCGATACCTACAACTGCGGTGTGGTCACCGTCGTTGATAAGCTTACCATTGGATACCTCAACATTGGTAAAGGTATCATTGTCAAGCAGCATTCCGGTAAGCATTGCAAACGGAACATAAATCTTTTCCTGTGTGCCGTTGATGTCTACCATCTCGTACTGGTTGTTGGTGTAGTCAAAACGGATTGTTACCTTTCCGCTCTTTCCTGCGATATCCTCTGCGGAAATGTCCTTGCCATCGAGCTTGTAAGATACGGTCATTCCAACCGGAAGCTCTTTCTCGATGTCTCCCTGATAGTAAATGTCGTTGCCCTGTGCATCCCAGACGGTCATGTTGTCGCCGTTTACGGTGTAGGTCTCATCGCCTTTTACGTTCTCGATATTGTTCAGCTCAGATGCATCGTTTAGGCTGTCGCTGCCGAGTGCATTCTTGATCCAGTCGCTTACGATGATCTTCTGGACTGTTCCGTCTGCTCCTGCGAGTACATATACAGTTTCGTCTTTGGACATTTCCTGAGTGTCATCGGTCTGTGTGGAAGTTGTTGTTACGGCAGCATCCTGTGCATTGTCATTGTTGCCGTTGACTGCATATACAACTCCAACTCCGCCTAAGCAAAGGGCTGCGGTGCAGCTAAGAGCTATGACTTTTGTTGTAACCTTTTTCATAATCGTTTGCCTCCTAATTTGCTTTCTGATCTTTGATATGTGTCATTCCAACTGTTGTCTTGCAGATGATCCGGTCAAACAGCATGAACATTGCCGGAAGGATGAAGCATACAAGCAACATACTGATAATCGCGCCTCTTGCCATCAGCATACACATAGAACTGATGATCTCGATGTCGGAGTAAACTGCTACGCCGAAGGTTGCTGCGAACAATCCCATACCGGATACTAAGATGGATGGAATTGATGTATACAATGCAGTCCATACTGCGTGCTTTTTATCTCCGCCGGCGATTCGCTCTGCCTTATAACGTGTCGTCATCAGGATCGCGTAATCGACTGTCGCACCAAGCTCGATGGTACTGATACAGATCGGAGTGATGAAGGACATGCTCTGTCCCAGGTAATGCGGCAATCCGAGGTTGATAAAGATACCAAGCTCGATAACTGCGATAAGTATCAGTGGAAGAGATGCACTCTTCTCGACCAGAAGGATGATAACAAAAATTGCTATAATTGATACGGCATTTACAACCTTGAAGTCATGGTCGGTCGTCTCGATCATATCCTTCATACATGGAGCTTCACCGATCAGCATTCCGTTTGGATCATACTCCTTTAATATGGTATTTAAGCTTGTAATCTGTGCGTTGACCTCATCACTTGCTACCTTATATTCGGAGTTGATCAGAAGCAGCTCATAGCGGTCGCTCTCCAGAATCTCCTTGATGCTGTCCGGAATGATCTCCTCCGGTACACGGGAACCGATCACGGATTCGAGTCCAAGTACATATTTTACTCCGTCAACCTCCTCCATCTCATTTATCATGGATCTTACGGATTTGGATGAAAGTTTTGAATCAAGCAGTACCATGTGGGTAGATGCGATATCAAACTCATCCTTCAGCTTCGAATTGGAGATTACGTAGTTCATATCCTCCGGAAGGCACTCGCCCATGTCGTAATATACTTCTTTGTTTGCCTGCTTGTATCCGTATAGTGCCGGAAGTACAAGTACAAGTGCGATGATGATAAATACCGGATAAACCTTGATTACTTTTCCGGCGAACTTCTCCATGTTCGGGATCAGTGATCTGTGCTTTGTCTTTTGTAACGGCTTATCAAATACAAGGATCAGTGACGGAAGAACTGTTACGCAACCGATTACACCGAAAACAACTCCCTTTGCCATAACGATACCAAGGTCACGGCCTAAGGTAAAGCTCATGAAGCAAAGTGCTGCGAAGCCTGCGATGGTGGTGATGGAGCTTCCTACCACGCTGGTAAGTGTCTTGCTGATAGCGGCTGCCATCGCGTCTTTTTTGTCATCGTACAGACTTCTCTGCTCGTTGTAGCTGTGCCACAGGAAGATCGAGTAGTCCATGGTAACTGCCAGCTGCAATACCGCCGACAGTGCTTTCGTTATATAAGAAATCTCACCGAGGAAGTAGTTCGTTCCAAGGTTGATAAAGATCATTGCGCCGATGGATGCAAGAAATACGAAAGGTATCAGCCAGCCATCCAGCAGGAGCAGCATTGCAGCACATGCAAGCAATACGGCGAGTCCGACGTAGATCGGCTCCTCCTGCTCACACAGGTCTTTTAAGTCAACAACGAGTGCGGTCATACCGGATACGAAGCACTGCTCACCACAGATGGAACGGATCTCTTTTACCGCCTCCATTGTCAGGTCATCGGATGTTCCTGTGTCAAAGAATACCGCCATCATGGTTGAGTGATCGGTATTAAATTCTTTGTAGATCTTATCCGGTAACAGCTCCATCGGTACAGATAAATCTGCAAGTGAGTCGTACCAGAGTACGGTGTCTACATGATCTACGGCTTCTACCTTCTCTTTGAGTTTTGCCACATCCTTGTTTGGCATATCCTCAAATATCAAAAATGTAAAAGCTCCTTTGTTGAAATCTTCCAGCAATTCATCCTGTCCGATTACGGTTTCCATATCGCTTGGCAGATAGGTCAGCATATCGTAATTAACACGGGTTTTTGCCATTCCTATCGCTGATGGGATCATCAGCAATACGGTAAGGATCAGAATCGGTACGCGGAATTTAACAACCGCTTTTGAAAAACGCATCTGTTTAGTCCTCCTTCATATCATAATAATCTATATCAATAATATCTGGCGCCTGGTTCTTAACGATCTTGACCATGCTGATTGCAACGCTCAGGTTTAAGATTCCCTGGGCAAGAAACGAAATGCCAAGCAATACCATCATGACCTGCATCGCATCGGACGGTCTGAATACCAGAACCAATCCCATAACACCGGTTACGATTGCCAGCGAAAAGGTCAGCCACCATACCCGGATTCCAAAGCCCTTTGCCTCAAGCGCAATCTTTACCTTGAACATGCTCTCTGCCAGCATGCAGATGCCAAGGGAGATGCAGATGAAGCCCATGACATTTCCGGGCTTGATCAGTGTGATGATACCAAGGGCAAGAAGCAAAAGCCCAAATTGCAGATCATACTGAAATGCCAGTCGGAACAGATCTTTTGAATAGTATCCGATCAGTTTTATAACGCCGAATACCAGCATGGCAATTCCGAAGAAGTTGCCAATTACCTTTTCCGGTGGTGCCGGAACAACCAGCATAGCAATTCCCGCGATACAGAATACGATCGATAACAGGATGTAACCATATTTTGCAATTCTCATCGGAAGTACGGAACGCATCTTCATTTTGTAAGCCTCCTTTTTTCAACATTTACGGTCAAAACCGTTTTCCTGTATAGCAATATATAAAATTTTTATTCCTTTGCACACGGTCAGCGTTGTGCCGGATGTATAAAAAATAGACACACCCCGCTTTTTTGAATAAAAAATAGACACGGAGGGGTTCCGTGTCTATCTAAATCCATATTTGTTATATGTACTTCATATTGCCGAATGACTGCCGCGGCAGATTACCTCTGGCAGCTGCATGGCGGCACACTAGATCTGTCCCTGCAGAAATTCCGATACTTCCCTGGAAAAATCCTTCTGTATAAGGAACATCCGGCGGACAGACTGTGCGTGTTCTTCCTGCATGCCGTTGTTCAGCCAGTCGATGATCAGACCGAAGCATACGCACTTGTAGTAGCGGACGATCGTCTGTTTATTCTTGTCAGATATTTCCTCGTCCTTTAATGCCGTGTCCATATATTGCTGGACAAAATATTCACTCACGCTCATAAGGTGCCGCTCGAATGCCTCACGGCTTACCGACCGGTAAATGTGCATGATCGCTTTCTTGTTCTTTGAAGCAAATTTGATCATCGCATCGAAGCATTCCACGATCGAGCTGACCGATGGATAACTATGTATAAATCCTTCTGCTTCCTCCTTGATGATCTCCTCCAGAAGTGTAGGAAGATCCTGAAAATGATAGTAGAAGGAATTGCGGTTAATGCCACACTTTTCTACGATATCCTTAACGGTGATCTCACTTAGCGGGCGTTCCTCCAATAAGGTAATAAAAGTTTGTTTTATTGCTTTACATGTGAAATTGGCCATAGCTGCTTACTCCTGTGATTTGCTTCTTTTCTCTTTAGTCCTCCGGTGCGGAATAATCTCCGCCATTATTGTCGGAATGCGGATATTCCGGCTGGCTGTAATCCTGTCCATACTGCGGCGCACTCTGCTGTGGCTGTCCGTAGTTCGGATCATACTGTGGTGCTGCCTGCTGTGGCTGTCCGTAGTTCGGATCATACTGTGGTGCTGCCTGCTGTGGCTGTCCATAGTTCGGATCATACTGTGGTGCTGCCTGCTGTGGCTGTCCGTAGTTCGGATCGTACTGTGGTGCTGCCTGCTGTGGCTGTCCATAGTTCGGATCGTACTGTGGTGCTGCCTGCTGCGGCTGTCCATAGTTTGGCTGACCGTACTGCTGCTGTCCATAGTTTGGCTGACCATATTGCGGCTGGCCATAATACTGCTGGTTCATTCCCTGCTGCTGGCCATAGTAATTCTGTCCGTACTGCTGATTGTAACCGTATGGATTTCCATACGGATTGTTGGTGTTCATTCCATTTGGCCCATAATACATATAGTTCCTGCCAAATGCCAGAATGCTGTAAAAGATATGCGGTAAGAAGAAAAGTCCGACTGCAAATCCGCCGCTTACCCCAAAGCTCTTTGCAAGCCCTGCGCACTGCATTGCCCGGAAAACAATACAAAGGATTCCACAGACAACAAGCACAAGTCCCGCAATGATTATGACAAATCCGTATGTCATCAGGACATCATCGGAAGGGTTATAATTTACCGTATTCAAAACCCCGAATGCAATAACAAAAAACAGCACCGCAAATGCTGCGACCGCTCCTATGTTCAAAATCGAGCAGATCAAAAAGCCCCAGAATAAATTCTTCTTACCGGATACTTTATAAAGAACATAGTCCTTATAAAATGGAATCAAGGAAGCCCATCCATGTTCCCCGGCTTTGTCAAAAATGCGCCATAACGCAACGATCATCAGCACAAACAGTGCAAATGATATTAGGTTCGATGTCACGGAGCTTCCCCCGAACACCTCCTGATAAACATCCCCATAGTCATAGTAATCGTACATAACTTTTCCTCCCTGTTTAACAACTACTGTCTCTGTGTAACTATCCTGTGTCTGCCGGATGTGGCAGTCACTTATATCTCACAGCCTCCCGATCATTCTCCCGGACTGCTGGAAATAACTTTGCCTGTGTTCCAGAGTAACGCGGTCTTTTCCGCCGCCTGCCGTCTCTCGTCCTCGTTGTGGAAGTCGATGTTGACGGAGTGGCATCCACATTCCATGCACATAACGTAGTAGGAACAGCCATTCTCCTCCTCAAGCAGAGCGCCTCCGCCGCAAAGCGGACAATCGTTCAAATCAATCAATTCGTATAATTCCATTGGATTCTCCTTTTCCATAATAGTGCTATCTTATCACATCTTGCTGCTTTACGGCAAGCGTCTTAATAATATTATTATATCATGACGCGCATTCCAATCATGCAAGCATTGATCCGCGAGTTCGTCTGATATTCCTTCTCCCTTGCTCCATTATAGTCGATATTGGTAAAAAAACGCAAATAATGTTGAAATTTTTCAAAGAAAAAGCATTTTCTTACATCCCCTTTACCAACCATATATTTTTCTATAAAATTGTGTAGTATTATGTAGTCTTTTATCGTATAATGGTCTTAGGGGAAATGTAAGGAATTTAATCAAGGAGAATATTAGTGACAAAGAGATATACATTGTTTTTAGATGAAAGTGAAACACATAAGCATGATAGGGTTGCACACAATGATAGCGACTATCATTTTTGTATGGCAGGCGTTATTGTCGCAGAAGATGATTATGCTCAATTACAAAGTAGCGTTAATCAGTTAAAACGCAACGTATGGCCCGAATTAAGTAATCCCGAAAGTGTAATATTGCATCAGATGCGATTGATCGAGGCAGAAAAAGGGCGTTTGGATACAAGCAAATATCCAGAATATTCAAAATTTAATCGACGCTCAGAACGTATAAAATTTTATGATGAACTTAAAAAGGTTTTTGTTAATAATAAGTTAACAATAGTTGGAAGTAGTATTAACGAAGATAATTTAAAGATGTTTTACTGGGTTGTGGGAAAAAACAAACAAGATCAATATTTAGTGGCAATGCAATTATTACTAGAGAATTATTGCCATTTTTTGTGTATGAATAATGCAGTTGGAAATATAATATATGAACATAGAGAACTGATAGGAGACGAAAAACTTAGAGATAAATATTACCACATGAAACTTATGGGATCAATGTATATGACTAAGGAGGCAGCGGAAAAGCGGCTTTTGGGAATTGATTTCATAGATAAAGCGGATAATGAAGCCGGACTTCAAATAGCTGATTTTGTCCCCAATTCATTTGCCAGAAACCATGCAGGAATTAGTCAACCTAATCCGAATATTTTCACAACACTACGTTATAGCCTATATGATGGAAACATTGGAAAAAGAGACCGCTTCGGAATAAAATATATGCCTTAAAAGGGGGAAAATAGTATATTGACAAAATTCGTTACATATAATAGAATGCGTATAGGGATTGGGAGATTCCAGCTACGCTTTGCGTCTATGCAAGAGACAATCGCTGGGTTAGCCAAAAGCTAAGTATGGAGAAAAATACAATCGGCAACGAACCCTATATCAAAAAAGCTACCGTGTCAGGTAGCTTTTTTGTGTTCTTGACTATATTATAAGCGCAAATATTATTACGCTTTGTCCAAGGATTTAAAAGTCGCGCGGCGCCGTACCCTTGCAAAAAGTATCACAAAGCAGATCAGATGCACGCTCGCTGTGATTGCCCAGGATACCGGGTAGGACAAAAACAGGACGGTAAGCGTATGGTACTTCGGGATCTTGAATACCGTGGCAACCCACAGAAGCCGCAGTCCACATGCGCCAAGCAGCGACACGATCATCGGTGCGATCGCATAGCCCATGCCCCGCAGCGCGCCTACCAGCACATCCATGATTCCGCAAAGTGCATACGTTCCGCAGATCACCTTCATACGAACCATTCCCTCTGCGATGACCGCCTCGTCATTCGTATAGATGCGCAGCAGCTGGTTTCCGAACAGGACTGCCCCGTTTCCAAGCACAAGCCCCACAACTGTCACACAACAGATACACTGAAATAGGATCTTCTGGATTCTTTTATATTTTCCGGCACCCATATTCTGTCCGACAAAGGATACGGCTGCCTGATGGAAAGCGTTCATTGCGACATAGACAAAGCCCTCAATGTTCGCCGCCGCGGAGTTGCCCGCAACCACGACCGAGCCGAACGAATTGACAGATGCCTGGATCACGACATTTGACAGGGAGAATACAACTCCCTGAAAGCCTGCCGGAAGTCCGATCCGTATGATCTGCAGAACGGTATTTTTGTCCATGTGAAGATTCCTAAGAGTCAGGTGGAATGCGCCGCTCTCCCGGCACAGACAGCTCAGGATCAGCGCTGCTGAGATGCACTGCGCGATGACGGTAGCCATCGCGACGCCCGCAACATCCATGCGGAATACGATGACAAACAACAGATTCAGCCCCACGTTGATCACACCGGAAAAGAGCAGGAAGTATAGCGGTCTCTGGGTATCGCCTTTTGCCCGTAGCAGTGCCGCGCCGAAGTTATAGACCATCATTGCAGGCATTCCCATAAAATAGATGCGCAGATACAGCGCGGATAATTCGATCACATCCTCCGGTGAGCTCATCCACTCTAAAAGCTGTCTGGAAAAGACGGCGCCGAAGCCCGCGAGAAAAATTCCACTGACGATGCTGATCAGAATTGCAGTATGTACAGTTTTGGACAGAGCCTCTTCCTCTTTTGCACCTAAATATTTCGCGGCAAGTACATTCGCACCCACGGATAAGCCGACAAACAGATTGACCATCAGATTGATGAGTGCCGAGGTCGATCCCACCGCCGCAAGTGAATTATCCCCCGCAAAATGTCCCACTACGACAATATCCGCCGCATTGAACAATAGCTGCAGGATGCTTGAGCACATGAGCGGCAGTGCGAACAGCAGTAGCTTCCCCAGAAGCGGTCCGTTTATCATATCAATTTCGTGTTTCTTCATTTCACTGATTCCCTCTTTCAACATCGAATAGCTATCATTTTACTTCATTTTTACAAAACCGCAAGTACTTTGTTCTCTTATACATAGGAAACGGATTTTTCTATAAGACATAAACAGAGCGCACCCTTGCGGATGCGCCCCATCTTAATCATATACGCTTATGAAATTATCGCATTCCTGCGGCATCGATACGGATAAGTGCCTTGCGAAGCGCAAACTCTGCACGCTTGACATCGATATCCTCGGTGTGTGCGGCAAGTCTTTCCTCCGCACGCATCTTTGCGGCTTCCGCCCGGTCTACGTCGATCTCGGTCGGCCACTCTGCAAGCTCTGCGAGAAGTGTGACCTTATCGTTTAAGATCTCCGCAAATCCGGCGTGGACTGCTGCGATCTTCTCCTCCTCGCCACTGTGGATCGTCACAATGCCCGGAGCAAGAACCGTCGTCATCGGAATGTGATCTTTGTATACACCGATCTCTCCCTCGGATGTGACAAACTCCAAGAAGTCTGCCTCACCGGTATAGAAGATACGGTCTGGAGTAATTATCTCTACTTTGAAAAAACGACTTCCTTCTGCCATTTACTCACCCCTTACTGCATGCGGGCGCGCACTTCATCAATCGTTCCTGCATTCAAGAAGTAACCTTCCGGAACATCATCATGCTTTCCTTCAAGGATCTCACGGAAGCCTCGGATCGTCTCTCCGATCGGAACGTACTTTCCTTCGAGTCCGGTAAACTGTGTTGCTACGTTGAACGGCTGGGAAAGGAATCTCTGGATCTTTCTCGCACGGTTTACAACAAGCTTATCATCCTCGCCAAGCTCGTCCATACCAAGGATCGCGATGATATCCTGAAGCTCTTTGTATTTCTGCAGAATCTCCTGAACTCCGCGGGCAACCTCGAAGTGCTCCTGTCCGACAATACGCGGATCGAGGATACGGGAGGTAGATGCAAGCGGATCTACTGCCGGGTAAATACCAAGCTCTGCGATGGAACGCTCAAGTACGGTCGTTGCATCCAGATGTGCGAAGGTTGTTGCCGGAGCCGGGTCTGTAAGGTCATCCGCCGGAACGTATACTGCCTGAACGGAGGTGATGGAACCATTCTTTGTAGAAGTGATCCGCTCCTGCAAAGCACCCATCTCTGTCTGCAAGGTCGGCTGGTATCCTACTGCGGAAGGCATACGTCCAAGAAGTGCGGACACCTCAGAACCTGCCTGTGTGAAACGGAAGATATTGTCGATGAAGAGCAATACGTCCTTACCACCGCGGTCACGGAAGTATTCAGCCATTGTAAGTCCTGCCAGCGCAACTCTCATTCTTGCTCCTGGTGGCTCGTTCATCTGTCCGAATACCATCGTTGTCTTGTCGATAACGCCGGATTCCTTCATCTCGTAGTAAAGGTCATTTCCCTCACGGGTACGCTCGCCTACTCCGGTAAATACGGAATATCCGCCGTGCTCTGTTGCGATGTTGTGGATCAGCTCCTGGATAAGTACCGTTTTTCCTACTCCTGCACCACCGAACAGACCGATCTTTCCACCTTTCTGATACGGGCAGAGAAGGTCAACGACCTTGATACCTGTCTCTAACAGCTCCTGGGAGGTTGCCTGCTGCTCGAAGGTCGGTGCCGGTCTGTGGATCGGCCATACCTCTTCGGTCTTTGGCGCTTCGATATCATCGATCGGGTTGCCGAGTACGTTGAACATTCTGCCCAGGGTATTCTCTCCAACCGGAACCGAAATCGGTGCTCCCGTTGCAATGGCATCCATTCCACGAACCAATCCGTCGGTCGGTCCCATGGCGATACATCTTACAGTATCATCACCCAGATGCTGAGCAACCTCAACGACCAGCTTGCCACCATCTTTGAGCGGAATATCGATCGCATCGTTGATCTCAGGCAGAGCGCCTTCCGGAAACTTGATATCCAGAACGGCACTGATAATCTGTGTAATCTTACCTACATTTTTATCTGCCATCTTTTATTCTCCTTATATTTGATAATGTTAAGTGTGAAAACTGCGGCTGGATCATTCATGCACTGCATGCTCGCGATCGCAGCAGCTGTTTTCATTGTGGGATGTTTATCCACACCCCTATGAAATCGCATTCGCGCCGGCAATGATCTCCGTAAGCTCCTGTGTGATGGAGCCCTGACGCGCACGATTGTATTTTAATGTCAGATCACTGATCATATCCTCGGCATTGCTGGTTGCGGAATCCATCGCCTGCATTCTGGCTCCGTTCTCACTGGCAACCGCCTCGACAAGCGCTCCATAAAAAAGGCTTGTCACATACTTTGGAATGATGGTGTTGAGTGCTTCTTCCTCATTCGGCTCATAGTTCATCAGAATGTTTGAGTCCTCCGCGTCATCCGCATCGGTATCGATCTCGACCGGCAGAAGCTTGATCATCTGTGGTTCGTGTGACACCGTGTTCTTAAAGTGCGTATACGCTAAATAGATCTCGCCGACTTCACCGGAGGTAAATGCTTCGAGCACTTTGCTGCAAAGCGCTGCGGCATCCGGATATGTCGGATTCTCCATGATATGAGAGGCATTTTCTGCAATATGGTAACCCCTGCGCTCCAAGCTCTCTACGCCCTTGCCTCCGACTGCATAAATCTCCACATCATCAGTGTTCCAGCCTGCCCCGGTAACGAGCTTGACGATGTTGGAGTTGTAGCCGCCTGCAAGTCCCCGGTTGGAGGTAATGACAACCACTGCCTTCTTGGTCGATTCGCCTGCTGTCAGATACGGATGATCGATGTTACCGCTTCTGGCGAGCATGGATTTAACCGTCCTGTACATGTAGTTGAAATACGGATCGGTCTGTTCTGCGCGGGACTTTGCCTTCTGCAGCTTGACGGTAGAAACAAGCTTCATTGCTTTGGTGATCTGCTGTGTGCTGGAAATACTCTGTTTTCTTCGCTTAATGTCTCGCATTGAGGCCATTTCTTACCACCTGCTTTCTTTCCGTCTTATTTGAATGCTGCCTTGCACTCTTCGATTGCCTTGACAAGCTTTGCCTCGGTCTCCTCGTCGATCACCTTGGTATTTATGATTGCTTCCGGGATCTCCGGATACTTGGTGTCGATATACTCAAAGAGCTCGCTCTCAAAGCGGAGGATATCTTCTACTGCAATGTCGAGAAGGTACTTCTTGGTTGCTGCGTAGATGATGATGATCTGCTTCTCAACCGGCATTGGCTTGTACTGTGGCTGCTTTAAGATTTCCTTGATGCGGGCTCCCTGTGCCAGCTGCTCAGAGGTTGCGGCATCCAGCTCGGAGCCGAACTGTGCAAATGCTGCAAGCTCGCGGTACTGTGCCAGCTCAACTCGGATCGGAGCTGCGATCTTCTTCATTGCCTTGATCTGTGCAGAACCACCTACTCGTGATACAGACAGACCTGCGTTGATCGCCGGACGGAATCCGGAGTTGAACATCTCTGTCTCAAGGTAGATCTGACCATCGGTAATGGAGATTACGTTGGTCGGAATATATGCGGATACATCGCCTGCCTGTGTCTCAATGATCGGAAGTGCGGTAAGAGAACCGCCGCCGAGCTTGTCAGAAAGGCGCGCTGCACGCTCTAACAATCTGGAATGCAGATAGAAAACGTCACCCGGATAAGCCTCACGTCCCGGAGCACGCTTTAACAGTAAGGACAAGGTACGGTATGCTGCCGCATGCTTACTCAGATCGTCGTAAACGATCAATACGTCCTCTCCGTTCTCCATCCATTCCTCACCCATTGCACAGCCTGCATACGGCGCAATGTACTGGATCGGTGCAAGTTCGCTCGCGGTAGCTGCAACGATGGTCGTGTAGCTCATAGCGCCGAACTCTTCTAATGTCTTTACAATGGAAGCAACCGTGGAGGCCTTTTGTCCGATAGCAACGTAAATACATTTTACGCCCTGCCCCTTCTGGTTGATGATGGTATCGATCGCGATCGCGGTCTTACCGGTCTGGCGGTCACCGATGATAAGTTCTCGCTGTCCTCGTCCGATCGGCACCATGGAGTCGATTGCCTTGATACCTGTCTGTAACGGTGTATCTACTGATTTTCTGGAAATAACACCGGATGCAACTCTCTCTACCTGACGATGCTTATCTGTCTCGATCGGTCCCTTGCCGTCGATCGGCTGTCCGAGCGCATTAACAACTCGTCCTAACAGTGCATCTCCAACCGGAACCTCTACAACTCGTCCGGTCGTCTTAACGGTATCTCCCTCGCTGATGTTCTTCTGTGAGCCTAAAAGTACGGCACCTACATTGTCCTCCTCAAGGTTCAATACCATTCCGTAAACTTCTCCCGGAAACTCTAAAAGTTCACCCTGCATTGCGTTCTCCAAGCCATGGATACGTGCAACACCGTCCGCAACCTGAATAACGGTTCCGACATCGGCAACTTCGAGCTGGGAAGCGTATCTTTTAATCTGCTCTTTGATCACAGAGCTGATTTCTTCTGGTTTTAAATTCATGGAGCGCTTTCACCTACCTTTATGTTTGTTTCGCCGCTTGTCTCTCCGGGGATCGTGATCTTAGTCAGATCGCGGGTCAGATGATAGAGCTTCGTCCGGATACTGCTGTCGGCAACTCTGTCCTTGATCCGGATGACCATTCCCCCGATCAGTGCGGCATCTGTGTCATAGTGCATCTCAAACTGCACATATTTTGTAGTCTCAAGCAGTCGCTTTTCCACGGCTGCCTTCTGAGCTTCGCTTAACTCTACTGCGGATGTTACATATGCGGTTCCGATGTTCTTGTACTCCTTTACCTGATCGATAAAGTATGCAAACACATCTTCCAGTTCATTGTAATGATCCTTTTCCACGATCATCCGCATAAGTCCGACAAGTTCATCATCTACACGTCCTTTAAAGACCTCCTCGATGAAAGCGATCTTCTCTTCTTTTACGATTTTGGGATGATTCATCAGTCTGGTCATCTCCACGTTGTCCTTAAGCGCGGTGGAAATGCTTTTCACCTCTTCTAACATCACGTCAAGCTTATCAGTCTCAAGAGCCAACTCAAACAATGCATCCCCGTATGTGTTTGATACTAGTTTTGCCATGTTGAGTTATTCATCTCCTTTAACGTTTCGTCTACGAGAGTGTCCTGAATCTGTGTATCGATGGATGCGCTGACGACCTTCTGTGCCATCAGGGACGCAATCTGGATCATCTCCTGCTTCATGTCGTCCATCGCATGCTTCTTCTCAAGCTCTGCCTCTTCCTGCGCTCTTTTGATAATGCGGGATGCTTCTTCCTTTGCTTCGTCGATAATTCTGGCTTCATTCTTGATCGCTTTCTGTCTTGCCTCGGAAAGAATTTCCTCGGCTTCTTTATCGATCTCCTTCAGCCTGCCTTCATATTCGGCTTTTAATGCGGCGGCAGTTTCCTTGTCATCCTTCGCGGAGTTGATGTCATTTGCGATTCGTTCCTGTCGATCCTTAAGAAGTTTTCTTGCAGGGTCAAACAGCAGATATGACATCAGCAAAAACAGGAAAAATACTGCTACGGCAAGTAATATCGTATCGAAGAGCAGCTGCGCATCCAGATTAAATAGAAAGCTATAATCTTCTTGTGCTAACAAACGTTTACTCTCCTTTCCGTTTTATTGCGGCGTATTGATCTTAGCCAAGTGGATGAACGAAAAGTAAGAGCAGTGCAACTACAAGTCCGTAAAGACCGGTGGTCTCTGCAACCGCCTGTCCAAGTAACATGGTTGACATGATCTTGCCCTGTGCGCCCGGATTACGTCCTACTGCTGCAGCACCGTGTCCTGCTGCGATACCCTGTCCAACACCAGGTCCGATACCTGCGATAACTGCAAGTCCTGCGCCGATAGCGGAGCATGCTCTGATCAAATCCTGTCCTGTAATATTCATAGTGTAGTTCCTCCTTAAAAATGGTTTGGTTGATGATTCTTTGCGATGTTATGCCGTTATTCCTCTGAGCCGCATGCCTGTGTAACATAGGTCATGGTCAGCATACAGAAAACGTAAGTCTGAATTGCTCCTGAGAACAAGTCAAAGTATACGTGAAGCACGGACGGCCAAGCCAGTGCTATGATGCGAAGCAGTCCGTATACCAAAGCCATGATAACGGTTCCTGATAGCACATTTGCAAACAAACGCAGTGATAAAGAAATCGGTACTGCGATGTCGCTGATGATATTGATCGGTGCCCAGAGCGGCAGCCACGGCGGGAGCGGTGAACACATATCCGTCCAGATCGTCTTTGGGCTCTGATGCCTGATCTTGTTGAAATGGATCATACAGAACGTGATAAGCGCAAGCGCAAGTGTCGTTCCGTAATCCGCTGTCGGCGGTCTGAGTCCAAACAGACCGGAAATGTTACTCATCAGGATAAAGATAAAGATGGTACTGATATAATTGACGAACTTTGGCGCCCATTTTCCCATCGTTCCTTTTACCATGTTGTCTAACATCTCCACGATCAGCTCGATCACATTCTGAAATGCGTCCGGCTTATCCGGCGATGCCTTTTTCAGCTTGCGGTTCGCCACAAAAGCAAACACAACCATCAAAAGCATTACGATCAGAATGCAGGCATGCGACGTTGTGATCCATACCTCATGCCCGAAGAAATTAACCGGTATGATTCCGTGGATCATAAAGTCGATATTGTCTGATGAGCTCGACAGTAAAATTCCCTGATTCACGTTGTCACCTCCTTATTAGATTTTTATAGTGAAATTGTATTACACAATTACCTATTCTGTTTTGTTTGTGCTGGCTTCTCCAGCAATATTTTCTATGGCATCTTCTGTGCATCTTTCAGCATTTTGCAGTTCTGCGGCTTTTTGTGCCGCCTCTGCCTCCTGCTGCGCTAAGTATTCCGCAAGCAGCTCCTCGTCATCCCCCACAGACGGAGTGAACCGTTCCGGGAAAATGCGTGCCAGCAGATTGTTGACCGGCAGCACCAGATACGCGGAAACCTTGATTCCAAGGACTCCCACGAATGCCATGACCACATTTCCGAAGCGGAAATACGCGATCAGGAAAAACAAGATTGCCACGACCGCGTAGCGCGTTACCGATTTGACCACAGCCATTTTGGATGCGCGGCTCTCATCATATAGTGTTGCGGCATCGTAGATAACTACCGCCAGATGAACCGCCATTGCGACTGCGATCGCGATGCCATACCACAGCCCGATCGTGTAATAGAGCTTGTCCTGCACAAACCACATTCCCACAAACTGGACTGCCAATCCATACAGGATAATTCCGAGTACCAGTCCGGGCAGCGCATCATTGAGCCTTTTTAACATAAACCGTACCTCCCGGGCATAGTACGCCCTGATAATAATCGTATTATACCTCTTTTTGCTCCGATTTGTCTACCGAAACCCAATAGACAGTTCATGAAAAATGCCTAAAATCCAAGCGGCGGCTTACGCTATGTCCATCCCCGGAAGCGTCTGCTGCGCGCGGGCTTTAGGTGCCCTGTGAACCTGCTATTTCATGTACTTTTTTGCCATGCGGTACACGCTCTGCCCGCCGGCGACTGCCCCTACGAAAAAGAATGGGATGCAAAGCCAGTTTATGCCCGTCTTATTGCCGAGCCACACGCCAAAGAGCGTACACATAAAAATCGGAACAAGCATACAGATGCCAAACTGGAACACCATCATAAGCGCATCCATGACTTCGCGTTTGCTGCCCTTTTTGCTCAAATCTGTTTCCTCTTTTCTACTACAATGTCAGGCTTACCTGTCTGCCCTTGTTCTCATATCGGCGCAGCTTAACGCCCGCTGCACGCAGCATCCGCTTCGATGCGATCACGCCCGGCGTATTGCTGTACTTATCATCTGCATAAACGACTTCCTTTATTCCGCTCTGGATGATCGCCTTTGCGCACTCGTTGCATGGAAAAAGCGTCACAAAAATGGTCGCTCCCTCAAGGCTTCCTCCGCGGTAGTTTAAGATCGCATTCAGCTCGCTGTGGGTGGAGTAAAAATACTTGTTGTCCTCGCCCTCCCGCGCCCAGGTGAACTCATCATCGGAACAGCCGCTCGGAAATCCGTTGTAGCCCATGGACATGATCTTCTTCTCCGGGCTTACGATGCAGGCGCCGACCTGTGTGTTCGGATCCTTGGAACGCATTGCTGAGAGCATCGCAACTCCCATGAAATACTCGTCCCAGCTTATATAGTCCTCTCTCTTTTTCTCTGTCATGTCTGATCCCCTTCCGTTTGCAAAAAGGCACCATGCAATTTTTCAAATTGTACGGTGCCTTATCGTTTGATTATTTTGTTCCAAAGATGCGGTCTCCTGCATCTCCGAGTCCCGGTACGATGTACTTGTGCTCATTTAAATGATCATCAAGCGCACCAATATAAAGGTCAACATCCGGATGAGTCTCTGTCATCCGCTTTACCCCTTCCGGTGCAGCGATGATGCACATAAAATGGATGTTTTTAACGCCTTTGTTTTTCAGCATCTGGATTGCCTCTACTGCGGATCCGCCGGTTGCAAGCATCGGGTCAACCACAAAGACCTCTCTGTTTGCGCAGTCTGCCGGAAGCTTGCAGTAATATTCTACCGGTTCTGCGGTATCCGGATCGCGGTACAATCCGATGTGTCCTACCTTTGCAGCCGGGATAAGCTCAAGCATTCCGTCTACCATTCCAAGTCCTGCGCGCAGGATCGGTACAACAGCGAGTTTCTTTCCCTTTAACTCTTTTACGGTGGTCTTACAGATCGGTGTCTCGATCTCAACATCTGTAAGTTCAAGGTCTCTGGTTGCCTCGAAGCACTCAAGCATTGCAACCTCGCTTACCAGTGTACGGAAGTCCTTGGATCCCGTATCTGTTCTTCTCATAAGTCCGATCTTGTGCTGGATCAGCGGATGATCCATTACTACTACCTTTGCCATATCTATTCTCCTTCGTTGTCGTTTAATAGTTTTACCAGTTTCTTGATGGATTTGCGAAGTGTCTCATAACACAGTCCGTAGGACGGAAGTGCGCCTCCGTATGGATCTAAGATCTCAAGCTCGTCCCCTACAAGCTCGGTCAGCACCTGGATGTCCTCTTCCCTGTCCTCGCCGTAAAGCTCAAGCAGCTTTTCCTTCTGGGAACGCTCCATCGTAAGGATCAGGGTATCGTCCGTCAGATCCTCCTCCGTCAGCTGCACAGATACGAAGCCCTCCATATGTATTCCATTGCTGATAAGTATAGCCTCTGCCTTCTGGTTGATCGGCTCGGAAAATTGAACAACCAGTCCCTTTGCCAGCACCTCCACCGGGTGCTTTAATGTAAAATCTTCCAGTATTCCCTTCGCCATCGGCTCACGGCTTGTACCGGATTTTCCGACAAATATAATGCGATTATATGTTTTCATGCAATTACCACCCCATTTTTCTCCTTTAACAGATTACCACTTCCGCGCTTTTTCGTAAAGAGTCAGATACAAATTCCCACTTATTGCATTCATAAATTTGTTGCAGGCTGCTCCATTGGCACCTTGGGAAAATTGTGCGCGGGTTGGAACGCTGTCAGTTAAAATCCTCCATGGTAAAGTTCTTTTTTGACGGTGCTCCCGGAACTCCATCGAGATACAGCTTGTAGCGCATCTCCTCTGTTGCGATATATTTCGCGCGAATATCCTCAGATACCGCCAACCCTTCTGATGGTCCGATTCCGTAATCAAATGGAATCCAGAGCGTCTTACCCTTGGAATTTTTCACCGCAACAACGCTCCAAGCGTGATTGATCGCGTCGTTGGAATTAAAGTAGCTTGTAATGCCGAGCTGGTCAAACAATAGCTGCTCGTACATTGCAAAGGTCTGGCACACTCCGGTTGCCTTGTTCTTATAAAGCTGCTTCATAGCAAGCGAATCCTTGCTCGGCGGATAGTAGGTGGTGAAGGTGTAATCATACAGCATACCATACGCTACATCATCATGGCTTCTATTACATGCAAAATATTTACTGCTTGAGATCGCATAGATCTTCATGGCATCGCTCAGATCGCAAAAGTTTTTTGCCCCGTAAAGGACTGCTTCCGCATTCGTCAGCAGAAGATGTACGCCACCCTTTGTATATGCGCTGCTTGCGCTGTGCTCAAGGTAATAGTATGTCCAATATTTGCTATTCAGGCACGCCGCCCTGATTTCCTTGTCCGCGGAAAACTCGTCGTATGACATTACATTGACACACGCCGTCCTGTCATCCAGCATTGTTACGGATTTGACAATCTTCTGATAGATATCACTGTCTATGATCCAGCCGCTGTACTGCTTAGCAAGTGTTGCACTGGCGGTAGTCGTTTTCTCACTGATCCCAGAAAATTTGATGCTTGAGGCAAACCAGATATTGTCTGTGTTGTATATTGCGGGATTGTTAAGGCTTCTTAATCCCGAAAAAGAATTATTCTCTACCAGATACGTTGTGTAGCTATCGTATATCGTATGCAGCATCCGCTCCGTCTCATCCGGGTTATTAAGATAATCCTGATAAAAGGCTTTCGTTGTCTCTGACTTGACCATTTTTTGAGTATTTTTCCACAGCTTCTCTACGAACTTCACGCTATACATATACAGCTTGGCGTTTTCTGTGGAAATGGTGTAGGTTGTGTATCCATTCTTTGTTGTTCCTGCCGTGTATTGGAAAAGAACGCCCAGCTTGTTTGTTTTCTGGATCTTGGCTTGCAGCTTTTTAACCAGCTTTTCGGAGGTGCTCTTGGTTCCCTTTACCTGAAGCGTCAGGGATTTTCCCCGATATAACTGTTTGTGTACCTTTTCCGCAGTCGCGGCATCTGCTTTCTTTACCTTGATGGTGGTCGCTGACTTCGCTGTGGATTTTGTAGCCGCTTCTACTTCTACCCGCTGCACGGCTGTTCCGGAAAACTCCACCGGTGCCATCGTGAGGATGGTTGCACATAATAATGCGGCTATAAGTGATTTCCATAATTTTTTCATAACAGAACTCCCTTCTCTTTTGTGAGTATGGTTGCAGTTTGTGGGGTATTTCAGGCATTTTGTTTGTCGGAATGCCCTCTTTGCCAAAAAACCATTGCGCAATAAATTATGCCATCACTCAATATCTTCTGCCTGCAGCACCTGATGTCCCGCAGCTTTGAGCAGGCGGTTCATGATTGCATTGCCGATGCGCGGGGTGGAAAAGCTCTCTGAATAAATCTCGTCCACGCCAAGTTCGTCGCATTCGCGAAGAATGTGATACAAGTGGCGCGCAATCGAATCCTCGTCGGCGCGGCTTCCCATAGAGAGGACAACATCTGCCGCAAACTCGTCTGCGTTATCTCCACAGTATGATGCCTCTGCCTCACGGTGAGCAGCTCCGTGTTGTGACACTCCGAACTCGCTGCGGCTATTTCCACGGTAGCGGGCCTGTGTCTCGTCTGAAGCGATCACGGCTACACGTTTGCCGGCGGCTTTCGCTCTCGATGTGAGTAGCTTTATGGCGGAGACAACGGCTTCCTCATTGCCCTCGATGATTGCCATATCCGCCTTTGGGGCGTAGTGTTTGTATTTCATGCCCGGTGCTTTCGGCTTCTTCGTGTCATCCATTGCAATAATTCCCGGATCGATAATGACTTCTCTTCCGATTACGTCAGAAAGCATCTGCGGGGTGATGTAGCCCGGACGAAGTACCATCGGTTTTTCTTCCGTCAGGTCAATGATCGTAGATTCGATTCCGATTCCGACCGGACCGCCATCTAGGATCATGGCGATTTTTCCGCTTAAGTCTTCTGCGACGTGCGCCGCTTCCGTCGGGCTTGGTCTGCCAGAGGTGTTCGCGCTCGGAGCTGCGATCAGGCAGCCGCTTTCGCGGATCAACGAAAGTGCAACCGGATGATTTGGCATACGGACGGCAACCGTATCCATGCCGCCTGTGGTTGCATACGGCACAGCTTCACTTTTCCACACGATCATGGTCAGCGGTCCCGGCCAGAAAGCATTTGCCAAAAGCTTCGCCTCTTCCGGGACCTCCCGTGCTACACGGTATAGATCGTCAAACTCTGCAATATGTACGATCAGCGGATTATCGGATGGTCTGCCCTTTGCGGCATATATTTTCCGAGATGCTTCCGGATCAAGCGCGTCTCCGCCAAGTCCATATACCGTCTCGGTCGGAAATGCCACCAGCTCGCCTGCGGCGATCCGTTTGCCCGCCCGCTTCATATCCTCCTGATCCGGATTTTTACTGTCTACATGTAAAATCTCTGTTTCCATATCTTTTCCCTCTTATATGCTGGAATCGTTGTATGCTAGAATTCTTGTACACTGAAATCCTTGTGTGCTGGAATCCTTGTGCACTGAACCCTTTGTGTTCCAGAGCTCTTGTACACTGGAATCCTTGTGTACTGGAACCCCTGTGTGCCGGAACCCCTGTCCACTGAAATCCTTGTCTACCAGAATCCTTGTGTGCCGGAGTCCTTATGCGCCAAAACCCCTGTGTGCCGGAATTGTCACACTTTGCAGATCTTATGCATCGGATGCTTTATGCAAAAACGGCTGCGAAGAATCGCAGCCGCCTATCCATTTGATGTTAGAAATTATTCCGTGATTGCGGTGTAAGTAATGTTGGTAACGCTGTCGCCGTCTAAGATAAATGCAAGCACACAGTCATCCTTCTGGTAGGTCAGCGCGGTGTCGGTCTCGCTGGCAGCGGTACCATAGGCTGCAACAACGTCGTCCTTGCTGCTTCCGATGCAGATACCCTCTGCGGTCTCAACGGTATCGTCCTTAAGCTCGATCGTGTATACAAAGTCCTCGCCGTCCTGTGGATAAGTGCTGATCACAACACTTCCGTATGTGTATACCTTGTCAAGTCCCTGAAATGCGCAGGACTCTGACTCGAAATAGCTGGTCGGCTCGCCGAGCTGGTCAACGATCGCAGACATCTTCTCATTTGCAAAAACTTCAACGCCGTTTAAGGTGTATACATAACCGGTTGCTGCGGAAGGTGTCTCTGCTGCCTGAGATTCCGCCGCGGTATCGGTCTCGCTCACCTCGGTGTTCGCGTCTGCTGTGCTGTTGCCGTTTCCGGCATCGTTGCTGCTGCCGCATGCGCACATAAGCAGTCCGCTTACTGCAACACAAGCCATCATTACTGTCAATTTTCTTAATTTCATGATCGTCCTCCTAAAATTCTATACCTGATTTTCAATCCTATCTGCTTAAATTCCATACCAAGCTTTTGATCTGTTTATGCATTCCACCTCAGGATACGCATTTAATCTTCGATCGCATTCGCGCCAAAGCTTCTCAGCTCGCCATACTGTTCAAGTTCGGAATACTGCTGCGCCTTCATCTCGTTGTAGAAGTCAACCTTCTCCTGCCAGATGGAAGCATAGGACTCATCCGTGCGATAATCGGTCAGGTCGTAGTTGTCCACGAGATACTGTCCGAAGTATTTTGCCATCTTCTCTGCGCCCTGCGTGTTCAAGTGCAGTCCGGCATCGTAGGTGTCCTGCGTCATATCCAGACCGATCTCGTCCTGAAGCGGGATATAGTTGATATATGCCACGTCATTCTCCTCGGCAAACGCGCGCACCTGCTCGTCCCACTCGTCATACCAGTGCGGGAACTCGGTCGGTGCCTTGATCAGGACAAGGTCAATGCCCTTCTCCTTGCACAGATCTGTCATCTTTTGCAGATATCCCATCGCCTTGTCGCCCAGCGTGTAATCCGCAAGCGGCGTCGGATCCGGGAAATCTCCCTGTGCCTTGGTGTCCACACGCATGTAATAGCCATTGTGGCTTACAAGATCCTTGGAAAAAATGTGTTCAAAATCGTCATTTTTAAGTTCTGACCACCGCGAATGATAGCGGAGAATCGGGAACAGATATTCCACAAATGTCTCGTCCGGTGTCATCGATGCCTTGATGTCGTTGACCTTTGACATAGACCACTTCATTCCATCGATCGACATGCGGTTGTAAGCCTCATTCTGCGGCTCATTGTACTTGAGCGCCAGCACGTTAAATACGACAACCTTTGGTGTCTCGTAGCGCAGGGCATCCTCAAGCAGATAGTAGGACTGCCATGTAAGCTGCTGCGCGCTTCCGCGGATATAGCTTGTGATCCCGTAATCCTCCCACAGCTCGATCGTGGAAAAATTCTCATAGACCTCACAGTCCCCGACAAATAAGACCTCATGGTCGGATTTATCTTTGTAATACTCGGCAATCATGGAGCCTTCCACGATTCCCTTCTGATATTTCGGCACAAGAAGTCTCTGTGCCACATACAGACATCCCAGCATCAGTACCAGCACAAGGATGCCCGAAATGATTCTCTTTTTCATCCTGCACCCTCCTAGAACTGATTGTAAATAAACTGTGATGAATCGTAGCCCACGCCGTAAGCGCCGAAAATGATCGTCAGCACAAACAAAAGTGCCATCGCGCCGTAGTAGACAACTGCCGGCTTTGCGTAAAGCGCCTCGCGGACCGGTCCTCTGTGATACTTATAAAGGCTGACGGAAAGTACGATGACAAATCCGGCTACAAGCACCAGATAATCTGCTGCTGTTATGCCAAGCCCAAGCAGCGAACCGTTTGTGAATACGGAAAGATCCGCCTGTGTAAACATCGTTCCGACCATTTTAAAGGTAAGCGGAACGTCACGGTAGCAGTCAAACATACGGATGCAGCTCATCAGAAGGATCGTCCGGATGATACGGAACACCTCCCACGGTGCCTTGCCCTCCACCGCAAAACGGTGATGGAACTTAGCGTAAAGCGGCTCCAGCTCCTGTGAGATCATAATGACAACGAAGTTCATAAGTCCCCACACGATAAAGTTCCATGCCGCGCCGTGCCAGATACCGGTTGCAAACCATACGACAAAGCTTGAAAGGTAGACCGGAACACGTTTTCCGATCGTCTCTCCCAGATGCGCTCTCGACCATTTGGAGAGCTTTAACATCGGTCCGCAAACAGAGATTGGATAGAAGATATAGTCCGTAAACCATGTACCCATCGTGATATGCCAGCGGTTCCAGTATTCTTTGATATTTTTTGAAAAATACGGCAGGTTGAAGTTCTCCGCTACACGGATTCCCATAACCTCCGCGATACCGATCGTGATGTCGATACCTCCGGTGAAGTCACAGTACAGCTCGAACGCATAAAACAGCATCGCGATAAACACATAGGTTCCGGCGTACTGCTCCGGGTTCCCGACAAGTGTGGTAACTGCGGTGATGATGCGGTCGGCAATGACCACCTTCTTAAAATATCCCCAAAGGATACGGGTAAGACCGAAGGAAACCGTCTTGCCCTCAAACTTATGCTCCGAAAACAGCGTCTGCGAAAGATCGTTGTAACGGCTGATCGGTCCCTGTACCAGCTGTGGGAAAAAGGATACAAACAATGCCAGCTTGAACGGATTTTTCTGCGCCTCCTGCTTGCCGCGGTACACATCGATGATGTAGCCCATCGTCTGGAAGGTGTAGAACGAGATACCCATAGGGATGATCATGTCCACAAGCTGAAGCTTTGAAGCATCGCTTAAAAACGAGTTAATGTTGTTGATCACGAAGTTGGTGTACTTCGTAACCGCAAGTATTCCGATGTTAAGGAACAGGCACAGCAGCAGAAAGCGCCATTTTTTCGCCTTCATCTTCGCCTTGTAAGCCTTTTTCTCCTCACGGGAAAGCGTTGCCTTGTTCTCGGCAATATATGTGTTCTGCTCGTTGTTGAGCTTCTCCATGCGAAGGCTGATCCAGTAGGTAGAGATCGTCGTCACCAGGATAAAGATCAGGTAACGCGGATCTGCCAGATAGTAGAAGATGTAGCTGAATACCAGAAGCAGCGGCCACTGCGCACGCTTTGGCACCAGATAATACAGCACGAACACGATTGCCAGAAAGGCAATAAATTCATAGGATGTAAACAGCATGTCCTCTCCTATTCATCGCCTAAGCGCTGGATCAGATCATACAATGCCTCTGCGGAATTAAAGTTCTCCGGGATGATCTCCTCTGCCGGGATTACAACGTCAAACTCCTCGTTGATCTCTGAGATGATGGAAACGATATCAAAAGAATCGATGATCTTGTCATCAACCAAAGTATCGCAGGTCTCAAAATCTACTTCCGGGTGAAGGTCCTGTAAAATCTCTAATAATGTATCCATTTCTTTTTCTCCTCTTGTCTTTTTTATTTAAAAACCCCTCTGGGTTTCCGTTACCTGTTCTATTCGTTGACGCGCTTTGCAAGTGTCACGCGGTCCAGCTTGCCGTTTGCGGTAAGCGGCATGGTGTCAAGCTTCTCCACACGGTTCGGGATCATGTAGCGCGGAAGCTTTTCCTTCAAGGTGGAAACGAGATCCTTTACCTCCATCTCACCAACGTAGAAGAGGACGATCTTGCCTTTTTCCTTATTGTATACACAGCAGGACGAAGAAATACCGTCGAGCATGTTGACATTGACCTCGATCTCGCCAAGCTCGATTCGGTGTCCCATGTGCTTGATCTGATAATCCTTGCGGGAAACAAATACCAGCTCGCCGAACTCGTTGCGTTTTCCGAGATCTCCGGTGCGGTAAATAAGCTCCGGATAGCGGTCGTTGAGCGGGTTCTGTACAAAGACCTCGTTGGTCTTTTCAAAATTGTGATAATATCCGAGTGTCAGGGAAGTACCGCGCACGCAGATCTCTCCGACCTCGCCGTCCTTTGCCAGCTCGTTCTTTTCGTTGAGCAGCAGGATCTCGGTGTTGTGGAACGGTCTGCCGACCGGCATTACCTCGTCGAGTGCAAAATCGCGGTTGACCTTGTAATAGCAGCACATTCCGGTCGTCTCGGTCGGTCCGTAAAGGTTGGTAAACTTCGCGTCCGGGAGTGTCTCCTTCCAGATGTTGAACTGCTTGATCGGGAATACCTCGCTGCCGAATGCGATTGTGTGGAGATACTGCGGAACTACCTTGTCAAACGTCTTGAAGGACGAGATCATGGTAAGTGCAGATACAACCCAGCATACGGTGTTGATCTTGTACTCATTTAAAAATTCCACCAGCTTGACCGGGAACATGAACAGACTCTTCGGCACGATATAGGTCGTTGCACCGAATTTGAGTGTCGGATAAAGCTCCTTTAAGCAGGCATCAAAATATAACGGTGTCTGGTTTGCAAAACGGGTGTCCTCGTTAAACTCCAGCACCTCGGAAAGATTCTCGATATAGTCGATGACCGAACGGTGACATGCTACGACACCCTTCGGGATTCCGGTCGAACCGGATGTAAATACAATGTAGATCGGATCTGTGTCAAGCTGGCGGTCGCGGATGGCTGCCAGAGCTTCATCATCGATCCCGGACCTGCTTACCTCATCATACAGCATGATCTCCCCGTCAAACTGGAAGGTCTTTGCCATCTCAAGTGTGGAGGCATCACAGATCATTGCCTTTGGCTTTAGATTGTCAAAAATGAGGTCGATACGGAATCTCGGCATCTCCTCATCGATCGGCACATAATAATTGCCGCCGTATACACAGCCGAAAAATGCGGCAATCGCCTTCGGATGCTTTTTCATGAAAACGACTACCGGCTCATTATAGTAGCCCTGCTTGTGCAGATAGCTTCCGATCGCGCGGCTGTCATGGGATACCTCGGCAAAGGTCAGCCCCATTTCCTCGTTGGCATACGCGATCTTGTCCGGGAGACGTACAACGGTATGCTCCAGATACTCTAATACGTTGGTCTGCTGCATCGCAGTTTCCTCCTTTTATTTATTTACGAAAACGGATGGAACAATTCTTCATATTCCGGATTGATCTCTTTGCCGCACGCTAAGATCGCGGAGCGGGAAAGCACCTCCATCGCGTCGATAAAACCATCTCCAAGCTCATGATCCTTCTTGATGACGGAAAGCTCCGTGCATCCGAGCACGATCACCTGCGCACCCGCAGCCTTTAGATGCTCCTTCACCTGTGCGAACATTTCCATATCCACCGGCTTGCCCGCCTTGACATCATCATAGATCAGATGCATGACCATCGCCTGTGTCTGAGTGTCCGGAAGCACCGCCTGCATTCCTGCCTGCTCGATCTCCCGCTGGAAAATGCCGCTCTCGATCGTACCGTCCGTCGCCATGATGCCGACTCTCTGCATTCCTGCGTGGTGCAGGATCTCAGCGGTATCGCGGATCGCGTGGATCACCGGAAGTCCGATTCCATCCTGGATCTCATGATGAAAATAGTGTGCGGTAATGCACGGGATCGCTATGCAGGAAACATTCTGCTGGCGCAGTCTCTGTCCCAGCGAAATGATCTCCGGCAGCGGACTGTCCGGGCTTTTTCCAAGTATATATGCTGTGCGGTCCGGGATCTTCGGGGAATTGTAAATGATCATCTCCAGATGATCCTGATCGCACTCTGCCTTTGTCATTTTTACAAGGAGCTCCATAAAATAGGCGGTCGCCATCGGACCAAGCCCCCCGATAATTCCTAAGCTCAAGCTTTCACCTGCTTTTCTTTCAACATCACTTGCGTTCGCCGCGCTACTCATTCAGCACACCGTCCGCATAGTCAACCTTGTCCTGCACGGACTCCGTTGCGCGCTCCGGATAGAGATCCGGATCAAAAATGTGACTGTTATGATGCTCGACGGAATATGCCTCCAGCTCCGCATCTGTCACCATAAAGAAGTTGTCTCCATCCCCCTTGCGCGGTGTGCAGTCCACATGATACCATCCGTAGCCCAGATTGATCAGGCTCCAGAAGTGGGAGGAATGTGAGGTGTCACTCTTTACTATATCAATATTCTCGATTCCGGCAAGATTAAACAGCGCTTTTGCTGCCGCAAAATAATTGTAGCAGTCACCGGAAAGGTTTGTAAATGCGTCATACGCACCGATCGTCCAGTCGGATTTGTCGGAATCCCCGGTATATCCGATGTTTGTGTTTACCCAGCGGTAGATTGCAAACGCCTTTTGCATATCGGACATGGAATCATCGATGATCCTGTCATAGATCGGCTGTGCCAGCGCATAGACCTCCTCCGGATCAACATAATTCTCCGGCTTGTCCTTCAGCGTAAGCGTGATCTCCACAGATGAGCTGTTGCCCGCCGCATCCGTCGCCGTATAGGTCACATCATACACGCCTGCCTGCGTCAGATCAACCTGGCTGTTGTCAATGGCAAGGGACGGATTCTCATCATAATCGTCCGTTACCGTGACATCCGCCTTGTAACTGATCGTGTCTCCCACGAATGCCTCAATGTCCTTCGCGCCCTCGATGACCGGCGCGGTTGTATCTGTGAGCACTGTGATCGTTGTGGAAATCTTCGTCTGGTTGCCGCCCATATCGGTAAGGATAACGGTGGCTGTTTTCTCGCCTGCGCTGACAAGATCCGGCTCACTCTCAAATGCCGCCGTAACTGCGGTCACATCGGAAATATCCGTCACGCAATCCGCCGCGCTCAGCTCGTCCCCCGAAAAGATCGTTACCGGGACAGCCTCCGCCGTCGGTGCAACCGTATCGGCGACCGTAAGTGTTGCCGTATATTCTTTTCTTCCTGCTTTGAGCGTTACCGCATACTGCCCCGGCACCGCTGTATCAATCTGCGTAATGTCCGTAACAAATGCCGCCTGTGTATCCGGTGACACCAGAAAATCGGCAAGCGCGATGGCACTTCCCGCCTCGATCGCCACATGATCCTTGATCTGCTTCCTGCCTGTCAGCACCAGATACACGATCCCTGCGGCTGCCAGTATGATAATAAGAATCAACAGGCATACCCTGCGGTGGATCTGCCGCTTGCGCGCGCGGGTGGATTCCTGTCTCTTTCTTTTTCTTTCTTCCTCTGTCATAAAATGCCTTCTTTGTTTTTAATTCCCATTATATGCAATATTCGCATTATTATATAATACAAAAAACTTTATTGTCAAGAAATGGCAGTAAACCGTTGTTTTTAAATAAATACAATCAGCATTGTGCCAAAATAAAAACATGCGCCTACTTGAATGGCATACTTTTTTAGTCTAAAATATATGCTAAGCCGATTGTGGCGAATAATGATCATTATTATACAAGGAGGAATTTATTATGGCATACGTTATTACTGATTCTTGCGTAAGCTGTGGAACTTGCGCTGGCGAGTGTCCAGTAGGTGCTATCAGCGCCGGAGCTTCTCAGTACGAAATTGATGCAGATGCATGCGTAAGCTGCGGAACCTGCGCTGGTGTTTGCCCTACCGGAGCAATCAACGAGGGTTAATTTGCACCTTGTACATTTCTCGATAGAGAACTAAAAAGACCGGAACCTGTATGATACAGGCTCCGGTCTTTTTTATGTGGTCTGCAGCTTTGCAGGCTTTTTCTTTTCTTTCGGCGCTTTTGCAGCCTTCTCCTTCGCAAAGAAGGAACGCTTTTTATGTACGCTGCCGCGTATCGCAGCATCCAGCTTCTTAAACCGCTCCTCTGCGGCATCCTCCTGTTCACGCATGAGGTAATCCATCTCCTTTAGGACGCGCTCCTGCACTTCCTGCCCGATGGTCTGGCTAAGCTCCTCGTTGTTCTGTGCGATCGCATGTCCCACAATATCGCTCATCAACTCCCGGAACTGATCCATGCGCTCCTCCGCAGAGAGCGCCGTCTGCTGACTGCCCGCAGGCGTAAGTGCTGCTTGTCCGGCAGGAATCCGTCCCTGCGCTGTAAGCGCATTGTCGGTGGCTTGTACCCGGTCTGTCGGTGCATTCGCGGTCATTGCGGTTGGCTGACTTCCACCCACAAGCGCTGCCTCCGGCTCCTGCCCGTGCAGGATCATCCGGATTGCCTTTAGCTGGTATCCCTGCTCCTTTAATTCCTTGATCTTTTGAAATTGTTGTATGTTCTCCCGTGTATAGTATCGGTGCCCCAGTTCATTTCTCGGAACTGTAAGCTCCAATTCATCCTCCCAGTAACGTAATACATGTGACTCCACGCCAGCGATCTGCGCGGCATCGGAGATCATGTAACGTACCTTTTCCACGATATGAAACCTCCTTTTCGTGTACCGCCCGCCGGGATGCAGGCGCCATACTTCCATCTGCTTCCCTTTCATTATAAACAATGGGACAAGCCCTTTCAAACGTTTTTCATCGTGTTATTTCGACAAAAAGGGATGCTGTCATTTCCGCAATAGCTTAATGCTCCAGATTTGCGAACTTCGTGTATTCTGCCAGCCATGCGAGCTGAATCGTTCCGACAGGACCGTTACGCTGTTTAGCAACGATGATCTCGGAGATGCCCTTTAGGTCGGTGTCCTTGTTGTAGTAGTCGTCACGGTAGATGAACATAACGACGTCGGCATCCTGCTCGATCGCTCCGGACTCTCGGAGGTCGGAAAGCATCGGGCGGTGATCCGGGCGCTGCTCTACGGCTCGTGAGAGCTGGGACAGTGCGACAACCGGTACGCTAAGCTCACGCGCCAGCGCCTTAAGGGATCGTGAAATATCGGAAATTTCCTGCTGGCGTGACTCGCTGGACTTGCCGCCGCTGCCGCTCATCAACTGTAAGTAGTCGATGATGATGAGCTTCAAGTCATGTTCAAGCTTATATTTTCTGCACTTGCTGCGCAGCTCGGAGATGGAGATACCCGGCGTGTCGTCGATGATCAGATCGGATTCGCCGATGATCCCGGCTCCCTCTACCAGCTTCTCCCAATCTGCATCGGAAAGATTACCGGTACGGAGTGCCTGCGCATCTACTTTGGATTCGAGGGAGAACATTCGGTTTACGAGCTGTTCCTTTGACATTTCCAAAGAGAAGATGGCAACGCACATGTGCTCATGGAAGGCAACGTGCTGTGCGATATTCAAAACGAACGCGGTCTTACCCATGGAAGGACGCGCTGCGACAAGGATCAGATCGGACGGCTGCATGCCTGCGGTCTGACGGTCAAGATCCAGAAAGCCCGTCGGGACACCGGTTACGGTTCCCTTCTGCTTGGATGCCTTCTCGATCTTCTCAAGGGCATTCATAACGACCTGGCGGATCGGCACAAATTCCCCGCTGGTACGGCTTGACAAGAGAGCAAATATGTCATGCTCCGTCTTGTCCATGACCACCTCCAGGGATTCCTTGCCCGCGTAGCATTCGTTCTCGATGTTCTCTGTCACACGGATCAGCTTCCGCTTCATGGAATTTTCTTTTACGATATTTGCATAGTATTTAACGTTTGCGGATGTTGGAACCGATGTCACAAGGTCGCGCACAAACTCAAGGCTTGAGATCTCCTTCGGGACATCCTTCTCCTTCAGCTTGTTCTGTAAGGTGACCAGATCGACCGGCTGCCCGCTCTCATGGAGTTCGACCATAGATTCAAAAAGGATTCCGTACTGCTGATGGTAGAAATCATCCTTGATCAGAACTTCGCTGGCGGCTACGATCGCATCCTTGTCCATGATCATGGAACCGATGACCGACTGCTCCGCCTCAAGACTGTTGGGCATGATCCGCTTGATAAGTGTTTCCTCCAAGTGGCTCCCCCTATTCTCCGACAACCTGTACGGATAACTTCGCTGTTACCTGTGGATGAAGCTTTACCGGAACCTCATAGGTTCCGAGTGTCTTGATCGCCTCCGGAAGCTGCATTTTCTTCTTGTCAAGCTCTAATCCGGTCTGCTCCCTGGCTGCCTCCGCGATCTCCTTGGTGGAAACGGAACCAAATACCTTGCCGCCCTCTCCGGTCTTGATCTTTACGACAACCTTCTTGGTCTCGATCGTCTTGGCAAGCTCCTTTGCGCCTGCAAGATTCTCTGCTGCCACTTTATCTGCGTGCTGGTTCTGCAGCTTCAGATCGTTTAAGTTCCTGCTGGTCGCCTCGACACCGAGCTTCTTCGGAAGGATGGCGTTTCTTGCGTAGCCATCGCTGACCTCAACGATCTGTCCTTTTTTGCCTAATGCTTTAACGTCTTGTAATAAAATTATCTTCATGCCTCTATGTCTCCTTCTTTTAGCATTTCATCGATCGTATTGCAGAGCATGTGCTTTGCCTCGGAAATGGTGCAATCCTTAAGCTGCGTTGCCGCCATGTTGAAATGTCCGCCGCCGCCGAGACGCTCCATGATAAGCTGGACGTTGATCTCGTCGATGGATCGTGAACTTATATAGATTCTGCCCATGTATTCGGTCAGGACAAAGGATGCGCGGATACCGGAAATGTTCAGCAATTCGTTGGCTGCCTGTGCTCCGATGATCGTTGGATTCTCAATATCCTCCGATGGGCAGACCGAAATTGCAAATGCGCTGCGGTATACCTCCGCATGGCGTATCACCTCCGCCTTTGCCTTGGAGGCTTCCATGTCGTTGCGCAGCATCTTGCGCACGCGCGTTGTCTCTGCGCCGGATCTCTTCAGGTATGCGGCTGCCTCAAAGGTACGCACACCGGCTTTGGTCATAAAGTTGTTCGTGTCGATCAAAATGCCGGCATACATGCAGTCTGCCTCGCATGCCTCCAGCTTCATGCCGTCCTGGAAATACTGTAGCACCTCCGCAACCATCTCGCACGCGCTCGATGCATACGGCTCGATGTAGGAAAGTGCCGGATTCTCGATCGTCTCGCTGCCCTGTCTGTGGTGGTCAAATACGACGATCGTATCTGCCTTCTGCAAAAGCTCCGGACATTCGGTGGAGCTAGGCCGGTTCGTATCCACGACCATGACGAGCGTGTTGCGTCCTACCATCTGGCGCGCCTGCTCGCTGTCGATAAACATATCCTCCGGATAGCCCGCTTCCACGGAAAACATCTCCATCAGCGGGCGGATTCCGCTGCTTGGATTATTTACGACGATCTGTGCCTTTTTGCCAAGCACATGTGCCGCGCAGTAAATACCGATGCCTGCGCCGAGGGCATCCACGTCCGTGATCTTGTGTCCCATGATAAGGACATTCTCACGGCTCTCGATGATCTCACGGAGCGCATGTGCCTTGACACGCGCCTTGACACGGGTGTTGCGCTCGACGAGCTTCGTCTTGCCGCCGTAATAGGTGATCTCCTCGCCGTTCTTGATAACGACCTGATCGCCGCCTCGTCCGAGTGCAAGGTCGATTGCCGTTCTCGCATTCTCGTAGCTCTGATTGTAGGTCGCGCCATTGATACCGATTCCGATACTTAAGGTGATCGCCATCTCATTGCCGACCTTGACGTTCTTGACATCCTCAAGGAGCTTGAACTTGTCTTCCTCAAGCTGCTGGAGATATTTCTGCTTAAATACAACAAAATACTTGTCTTTTTCAGTCTTGCGCACCAGCGCATCGCGCTCCGCAAAATACTGGTTGACACGCCGGTCGATCAGCGCGATAAGGAGGGATCGCTTGACATCCTCGATACTGTTGAGCGCCTCCTCGAAATTGTCGATGTATACAAGCGCCGTTACCAGCTTCTGCTCCTGATTCTCAATCATATACTTGTTCAGAAGCGTCTCATCGAACAGATAGAATGCGGTCAGAAACTCCTCGGAGCTTTCGATATCCATGAGCTTGCTGTCGCCCGCGATCGCATCAAAATAAATGCGGTTTAAGGAAATGCGGAATCTCCGCTCCCCGATCTCAACGTAGACATCCTGCGCCTGCTCATTCTTGAGAAGGAACTCGCGCGTGATGCTCGGAAACAGTGTCGTGATCGATTTGTGGTATGAGCGTCCGACTCCGGTGAGCAGGGTAAACTGCTCATTCATCCACAGCAGCTTGCCGCTGTAATCCAAAAGCGCATACGGAATCTCAAATTCGTTCAGCAGCCGCTTCTGCACCGTGGCATACTGCGTTGCAAAATTGATGATCTCGTTGACCAGCCGGGGCTTCGTGTAGTAATAGGTAAACACCTCGATTGCAAAATACAGGACGGTAAATCCGGTGAACAGCGCACCGCTCCGGACATCACACATATATGCCGGAATGTTTAACACTGCAAGTACAATGGTAAGGGTCAACGGTCCATATAAGTAACTTCGCAGCTTGCCGCGAAATCGAATAGTTTTTTTCATGCTTACACCTCTTTGAGCTGTTATGTGCAATCATTATCCCCCTAGCAGGATAATCTCTATTAGTATATCATTTTTATAAGAAAAAGGCTACCCACAATAATTGGGGTAGCCTTTGCGCCGTTGACACTATATCTATTATCCGGTTAGACTGGTCTAATTCTCCTTGCCAACCTCTACGATAGACTTGGTAAGACCTGCGATTCCCTGGATCTCGGAAGGAATGATGATCTTGGTAGCCTTGCCGTCTGCTGCCTTTGCAAATGCCTCTAAGCTCTTCAACTGAAGAACTGCATCGTCCGGAGCTGCCTCCTTTAACATGCGCAGACCATCTGCATTTGCCTGCTGGATCTTGAGGATAGCTTCTGCCTGGCCTTCTGCTTCCTTGACAGTTGCCTCCTTCTTTGCCTCTGCGCGGAGGATTGCTGCCTGCTTCTCTGCCTCTGCATCAAGGATTGCGGATTCCTTGTTACCTTCTGCAACAAGAATGGTAGACTTCTTCTCACCTTCTGCGCGGAGAATTGCTTCACGGCGTTCACGCTCTGCCTTCATCTGCTTCTCCATTGCATCCTGGATTGCCTTTGGCGGGATGATGTTCTTAAGCTCTACACGGTTGACCTTGATTCCCCAAGGATCGGTTGCAACGTCGAGGGTTGCACGCATCTTGGTGTTGATGGTCTCGCGGGAAGTAAGTGTCTCATCAAGTTCGAGGTCACCGATGATGTTACGAAGTGTGGTAGCGGTTAAGTTCTCGATCGCCATGATCGGGTTCTCAACACCGTATGCGTACAGCTTCGGATCGGTGATCTGATAATATACAACGGTATCGATCTGCATGGTTACGTTATCCTTGGTGATAACCGGCTGTGGCGGGAAGTCTACTACCTGCTCTTTCAAAAGAACTCTCTTGGCAATACGGTCGATGAACGGCACCTTGAAGTGAAGTCCTACTGACCAGGTGGTAAGGTAGCCTCCCAATCGCTCGATTACCATTGCATGTGCCTGCGGAACAATTTTAATACAGTTTGCAATGATGATCAGTAAAATAAGTACAATGATTACAAGTGCAACAAGTGGTCCCATTTTTAAATCCTCCTTAAAATGTTAATTCATTTTTTCAACAATCAGCTTAACTCCGCTGATGCTTTTTATCCGCGCAAGTTCGCCCTGCGCAATGATCACATCATCATCTGCCGACCGTACCGTCCATTCCTGTCCCTGTACGACCGCCATACCTGTCTGGTCGATATTGCTGACCTGCTCCTTGATACGGATCTCCTGACCAATGAGGCTCTGCGCGTTGGTGCTCTGGACCTTGCGATTGATGAATTTGTTGGCAAGCGGTCGTGTTGCGGCAAGCGCGATCAAGGACACTGCTATGAACAGCACAATCTGAAGTCCAAACGGTGCACCGAAAAATGCACTGATCAGTGCAACAAGTGCTCCTACTGCAAACCATATGGATGTCAGTCCAACCGTTGCGAGCTCTCCGATGATAAACAGGATGATCAGGATCAGCCACACCAGAATGCAAAGATCCATGTCCGACAGAAATCCTGCCATCAATAGCTTATGCATAAAAATCCCCCTTTCCGTTTTATAAAAACGCCAAATGGTTATCGTTTCTTCTATTCTACAAGATTACCCCTCAAACCACAAGCATATTATCTGCAAAATAAACTGCCTTATTTTGTTATTTCAGACAATATTCTGCCTCATTCCCTTGCTGCCGCAGCTTCCGGCAGCATTGCAGTGTGATTGCACGGACATTCTATAACGAAGCCCTTCGAGTAGTCCGGTATGTCCTCGGAATAGGAAAGTGTCCAGCCATGCATCTGCATGATCTGGCTTGCGATGGAAAGCCCCAGCCCGCTGCCGCCCTTTGAGCTGCGCGATTCATCGCCCATGACAAACGGCTCAAACAGGTGCTCTGCCAGCTCCGGAGCGATCTTTTCCCCAGTGTCCGCAACGGTGATGCGTACCGCGTCTGCCTCCACGCGAAGCGACAGCAGTATCCGCGCCCCCGCGCTGTTGTGCCGCAGTGCATTGTTGAGCAGATTCGTGAGCGCGCGCCCGAACTGTACCTCATCGACATTTTCCATATACGGCTCTTCCGGGATATCGATCTCCAGCTCCATTTTGCCGGACTCGGCATCCGCGTAGATCAGGGCGGCATTCTTGCGCACCAGCTCGGCGAGATCCGCCGGCTTGCGGTCAAGCGCGAAGCCCTCGCTGCTGATCTTTACATATTCAAAGAGCAGCTGTATCAGTTCCTCCATGCGGGCGGATTTTGCCTGAATGGCATCCAGATAGGACTGCACCTTCTGCGGATCGGTCACCATCCCGTCTGCCAGCGCCTTCGCGTATCCCGCGACCGTCGTGATCGGCGTGCGCAGATCGTGCGCAATGTCCGATAGCATGAGGTTCCGCCTGCGGTCATATTCCTCCTGCAAGGCTTCCCGCTTTTCGCGAAGCTCACGCACCTTTTTCGTCGTGATGCGCGCATACCAGAGCGCGCCGATGGCGTACGGCAGGATGAGCAGCGCAAAAATAACCACAAGTGTTGCAAACAGCAGCAGGCTTTCCATGCGGCTTAGCTGCGAAAATGCGTTCTGCCCGATCTGCAGGATATCGCTCCTGCCCGCTTTTTCGACCATGGCGATCAGCCGTCCGACGATTGCCTGCGCCGCAACCGGGAGCACGCTTGCCACAGCGGCTAACGTAAGCTCCGCCAGCAGGATGAGCAGATAGAAAATGCTCTGTGACATGCTAAGATGCCCGTTCCAGCTGATCTTTCCGGAGAAAAAGTAGTCAAACGCCGGAAGGAAGAAGCTGTTTATCAGCTGGAGCACCACATATTCTGCAACGCTGACAACTGCGAGGATGACCAGAAAATTCTTGATCAGAAAGCCCCGCAGTTCTGTTATCTCGTTCTTTTGTTCCTTTTTCTCCATCTATTTCTCCAATCGGTAACCGAGCCCGCGGATCGTCTTGATATAGCGGGACGGGTCCTCGTCGAGCTTCGCCCGCAGCTTGCTGATGCAGACCATGATGTTATTGTCCGCAATGATGTATTCCTCGCCCCAGCCATATTCGTAAATCTGCTGCTTCGTATATACTTTACCCGGATGTTCCATGAATAATTCCATGATCCGGTATTCTACGGAGGTAAGGTCGATCTCCTCGTCGCCCTTTTTGAGCGTGCAGGAATCTTTGTCAAGCGAGAGATCCCGCACCGTTATCGTCTGTTTTACGCTGCCGCTTCCCGTTCCGAGCGCGTAGAAACGCCGGATGTTGGAGTTGACGCGGGCGACTGCCTCAAGCGGGTTGAACGGCTTGGTCAGGTAATCGTCCGCGCCGAGGTTCAGTCCGAGTATCTTTTCGGAATCGGCGTCCTTTGCCGAGAGGATCATGACCGGGATGTTGCTCTCCGCGCGCAGCTCCCTAAGAACGTGGTAGCCGTCCTTCTGCGGCATCATGATGTCGAGTATGCACAGATCCACCTTCGTGCGCCGGAGCGCATCGAGCGCCTGTTTGCCGTCTGCAGCCTCCACGACTGCATATCCGGCATTTTCCAGGTACAGACGCAGGAGATCCCGGATCTCCGCCTCGTCGTCTGCAACTAATATTGTGTATCCCATTTTACTCCTCCTGAGGAATGTATGCGGCTGCACCGTTGTTTTTGAGTGCTTCGTACAATGCAGCGTCTGTCATGTTCTTGTAAGGTTCTACATAGAAGGTGCTTAAGATTCCGAGTGTAAGCACGCTGAGCAGCTTCCAGCCGATGAAGGAAAGGTCAAGCACGAATGCTTTCCATTTCTGTCCGTCCATCATCTGGCGGCTGATCGCAAAGGCTTCATCCTTGGTCATGTTCGGGTTCTCTGCGAGCAGATATGCGATCATGCGGTACTCATAGGATTTTACGATACCCGGAATGATAAGAAGCAGTGACCACAGCACGATGTAGAGGTCTCTCCAGAACATAACGGTCGCAATGTTCTTGTAGTTGCTGTCAAAGCCGTAGCCTGCTTCCTTTACCTCTGCCTTGCTGTTGAGGTTGAGCAGGAAGAATCGGCGCATTCCGACCACCGCCGGGTTGATCAGCAGTGCGTCAAACAGGATTGCAAGTGCAAGTATGACCGCTGCAAAAAGTGCTACGAAGACCACGAATGCGCTCACGAAAGCAATCTCACCGCCTGTCATGTCCGGATCAAAAAACGGTTCGTCGTCCTCGTCCAACCATTCGCCTGTATCCGCCGTGCTATCCGTTGAACTGTATGAGGCTGCACCGCCTGCGCTTCCGGCAGCCCCCCGCGCACCTGCGGAGCTGCTTCCCGCTCCCGCTCCGACCAGTAATGCCAGAAGCAGGCTTATCAGTACGGTCTTCCAATAGTTACGTTTCAATGCCATTTTTGCTTTTTGTTTTAATTCAGCTCTTGTCCACATATAATTATCCTCCTGATCTTCAATCGCTGTACTATGTTTGCTTGATGATGCTATCATAGCAGGCGTTTCTTATCGGACTGTCGGATTTTCCTTAATATAACCTTAACGTCTTGTGGTTTCTTTTTCAATATGCTGCCGCGTGCAAATTCATAATTTTATAAGAATCTTTTTATTTTTTTAGGAATTCATACATACTTTTGACATATCTATCCGTTATGATAAATCTGTAATTACAAAGGGGCTGTTGATTTATAAAATGTATTGTGGGTCTGTCAGCTCCGCCTAACAATTAACCCTTTGGGGTTTTACATATAAGTTTCATCTTTCTCCCGCCCGGTGCCTTGGTATCTGCATCCGGCGGGATTTTTAGTTAATTTAATTACCTACAAACAGATTGCCAAAAATAGTCCTAAGATGCTATACTTATATATATATGAAGAATAAGTGAAAACTAACCGGAGGACAATATATTATGAAGAAACACAAGCTACGCACAAGGAGAATGAACATCCGTACCAAGATCCTTCTTCCTTCTATTATAATCATCGTTTTTGTTTGTTTACTGATGGGCTACAATTCCTATACGCGGTTCAAGGAAAATATGATCCGTATGGGTGTGGAGGAAGCCGACCTCGCCGCGACCGTTACCTTACAGTCGCTGGATGGCAATATCGTAGGCAGCATCCGCCAGGGCTTTGAGACAACAGATGCCTACCATAAGGTACAGGACAATCTCAGGGAGAAGCAGCAGACCTATGGGATTGCTTTTTTATACACACTCTATACGGACGGAACAACCGTCTATTATGGTATTGATTCTGATATACATGATCCTGCATTGCCTGGTGACGTATTCTCTACTTCCTACGATGAATTTGCTACGGTGTTCAACGGAACGGAATATATACAGGATTATATCGATTCGACCGAGGATGGGGATTTAATTACCGTATACAAGCCGATTCTTGATAGCGACGGTGCTATTGTTGCGGTACTTGGCTGTGATTATAATGCGAGTGCAGTTGCTACCGCACTGCGTCAGGCTGTTGACCGCACGTTCCAGATCGGCGGTATCTGCCTCGTCATTGCTATCCTGCTTCTGCTTCTGATTGTGAGCGGTATCACGCGCAGTCTTGTGAAGGTAAATGACAAGATCTACGAACTGGTACATAACGAGGGCGACCTTACCCAGAAGCTGGATGTCCGTACCGGTGATGAGGCTGAACTGATTGCAGATAATGTCAATGATCTGTTAGCGTATATCCGTACGATCATGCAGGGGATTTCTTCCGGTTCTTCCCGCCTTATGGCTTCTTCCCAGAGGATGGTTGACAATCTTAGCTCCGCCGACGCCAGCATCATGTCCGTTTCTGCAACGATGGAAGAAATGAGTGCTGCAATGGAGGAGACAACTGCTTCCCTGAACCAGATTACTTCTGCTGTTGAAGATGTCTATTCTTCCGTGGAAAATATCGCCCGGAATGCAGATGGCGGCAAGGCTTCCTCTGAGGATATGGAGGGACGTGCTTCTGCTGCCAAGACAGACGCGCTTGCGAAGCAGCAGCAGGCGAATGCACAGACCGAGGAGCTTTCCTCAAGCCTGCGTGACAAGATTGAAAAGTCAAAGGCGGTGGAGCAGATTTCCGTGCTGACTGCCAACATCATAGAGATTACCGACCAGACTAACCTTCTTGCCCTGAATGCAAGCATCGAGGCTGCCCGCGCGGGTGAAGCCGGAAGGGGCTTTGCGGTTGTTGCGGATGAAATTGGCAAGCTTGCGGGCAATTCTGCAGAGGCTGCGGAAAAGATCCGTGCAGTCAGTGCCGAGGTAATTGCTGCGGTTAATGCTCTCGCTGCAGAGGCTGAGCATATGATTGCCTTTACAAAGGAAACTACTGTCAGCGGCTATAGCGGTCTTGTTAATATGAGTGAGGTATATGCCCAAGATGCCGACTCAATGAATGAGATGATGGAACAATTTTCCCAGACCTCCGAGGAGCTGCGCCACACGATGGATGGTATCCGCGAGTCTATTTCTTCTGTCAATATTGCGGTGGAGGAAAGTGCCAAGGGTATCAGCAATGTGTCTGAGTCTTCCGTGGAGATTACCGGAAGTGTCGGCGACATCCAGAGTCAGGCGACCGACAACAATGATGTAGCGGAGAAGCTTGCTGCGGAGGTTGGCAAGTTCAAATTAGAGTAAGCTGCCAATAACACGATACTGCAGCGTGGCAGTTGCGGAATATATTACTGCTTTATTGTTAAAGCACTAATTTTTGTGCTTTCCCTTTTGAGAAAAGCGATTCCACAAAAATTGCAAAAATTCTTTCAGCCGATCCGGCGGTGATAAGGTTGTGTCTTTTGTTGGCTTTGACACTCCCCGCCCGACTGTCCGTGGCAGAAAGATTGCACTCAAACTTTTTAGTTCTTCTAGGCGGGCGTTTTTGTGAAATTGATATTAGTGCATGCCCTTCAAAACTCGCTTTGTACGCTTTCTATATCGGAACACAGCTAGCTCAAACAGATGAAGGGCATGCTCACATTTCCCAAAATCCGCCCGCAAGAAGAACACAAAAGTTCTCGAATTGCAAGTCTTTCTGCCGCGAACCGCCGGGCTGGAGTGTTCAAACCTATAAAAGACAGAACTCATAAATAAACCGCCGGACGGTTGGATTAGAATTTTGCGATTTGCAGTGGTGCTTTTTACAAAAGGGGAAGTACAAAAGAATAGTGTTTTACCGGCAGGATGCGGATATGTTCTGCAACTGCCGGTCTACATATGTGGTAGAAAGAGGAGTATTTTTATGCCAGTTTTTGATTTTAACGGAGCGGATAGTAAGCAGGCGAGTGTCTGCACATATATGGTGTTTGCGTCCAATGAATCGAGTCCGTCCGCGGAGCACCCGATCATGGTGCTTGAGAATGGTTCGCAGAGTTTTTTGCATCATTCCTGCGGCGTGTTCACAAATCCGGTAAAGCGGACTTCATTTGAGTTCGATACCGATAATGGAACAGTCAGCGCGGATATTTTAAAGATTGATGCGCGTTTTACCAGCCTACTACGCTGGCTTGGTGAGAACCACATCAAGGTCCGCCTGTCCGGTGAGAACCGCCCGGATGGATATGCGGTATACAAGATCCGCGAGACTGCTTTCGGCGGCGGAAGCAAGCTCTCAGCGGAGGATGGATTTTTGCAGTTTATGATCGAACGGCTTCTTGCAAGCAATGCGCCTTCCGAGGAAGATGAGGATGAGGAGCAGGACGAGACGGGCGATGAGATGAAGCTTACCAGCCTTCAGAGCATCACGGATTTTATGAATTGCGCCGGACGGACGATGCCGGACAATATCCGCCTCTGGTCCAGAAGAAATCTTGCGGTTGCCCGCTCACATGAGGTTACTGCGGAGGAGCGCCGTCACGCACAGCGCGCCCTGTCCATCATGATGAATATCCAGTGGAAAAACAACTATTTTGAATCGATCGATCCTGAGGAAGCGCGCCGTATCCTCGATGAGGAGCTGTACGGCATGGAGCGCGTAAAGCAGCGTATCATGGAGACGATCATCCAGATCAACCGCACACATACGCTGCCTGCATACGGTCTGCTTTTAGTCGGGCCTGCCGGAACCGGAAAGTCCCAGATTGCCTACGCGGTGGCGCGTATCCTTAAACTTCCGTGGACGACGCTTGACATGAGTTCGATCAATGATCCGGAGCAGTTGACCGGAAGCTCCCGCATCTACTCCAATGCCAAACCGGGCATCATCATGGAGGCATTTTCCGTTGCGGCTTCCTCCAATCTCGTATTCATCATCAACGAGCTGGACAAGGCAAATTCCGGCAAGGGCAACGGCAATCCGGCGGATGTTCTGCTGACGCTGCTGGACAATCTTGGCTTTACGGACAATTACATGGAGTGCATGATCCCGACGGTCGGCGTATATCCGATTGCTACCGCCAACGATAAGAGCCAGATCAGCGCACCTTTGATGTCGCGTTTTGCGGTGATCGAGCTTCCGGATTACACGCCGGAGGAGAAAAAGATCATCTTTTCGCAGTTTGCACTCCCGAAGGTGCTAAAGCGCCTCGGTCTGCATGACGGCGAATGCATTGTGACGGAGGACGGTCTTGACGCGGTGATCGAGATGCACAAGAATACGTCCGGTATCCGTGACTTGGAGCAGGCTGCCGAGCACATGGCGGCTAATGCACTTTATCAGATCGAGGTCGACAAGGTGCCGTCTGTCACCTTCGATGCCGAGCAGGTTTATGCACTGCTGTCGCACTAGGGAAAATAATCGCAAAAAAGGGTGGTATGCGTGAGTTTAAACATGCATATCACCCTTTCTATGTATGTAGAGAGAGCGACTCCGTGTGTCAATGGGCGCTCCGCGTGTCAATGGGCGCTGTGCGTGTCAAAAGGAACGTCCCTAAAGTATGCATTCCAATTCTAAGCAATTCCATTCTTCGCCCATTACACTATACTTTTCTATTTCATCCTGAGGTACATCCTCAAAACCTACCGCCTTATAGCAATAATAAGCCGATTCATTATTTTCAAAAACTCCTAATGAAACTTTGCTCGCGCCAAATATTTCTTTCGCATATTTTAAGCCTAGTTTCAGCATCTTTTTTCCATATCCCTGACCGCGTTTTTCCAAGTCAACAACTACAAAACCAAACCGTAATTCCTCAAAAGATTCATTCGGTCTTCTCATTGTAAAAAATCCCACTATCTCATTATCATCAATAGCAGTAAATGCCATAAGATTGCTTACCGTATTGAATTGCTCGACAGAAATCGGATAGTCCCCTAAAACGCCTGCTGTCCATTTATAAAAAGCTTTCTCGTCATTTATCCATGACAAAATTGTTTGCGCATCATTTTTATTATATGGTCTTAATCTTAACATATATGCCTCACTCTCTCATCCCTTTAAAATGTGTCCCAACCTAGAGCCATTTCATAAAACTTTTGATTTCCGCCATTATAGCATAGGACCAAATAATCTTTCAAAGGGTTTTCCTTGTGTAAGGCAGTCCTATCTAACCAGTGATGTAAATTTATAAAATAATCTATTGAAAATCTATAGTTGTCGTGATATTATAAATACAAACATACGTTCGATTTTATTATTATATGATTGAAGTTGATTAAATGGGTATTCTTTTCGGAGTGCTTGACAGTCACACATTATTTCCATACAATATAATGTGTGACTGTCAAAGTGAGGTGAGAAGAATGAACGCCAAGGAGAAAATTGAAGAACTGCTGCAAGCATCGGTGGACGGCACGATCACCGCAGCACAGGTATCAGAAGCTGGACTGCACCGCAGCGTTTTACAGGAGTTTGTCAAGGACGGTGAGATATATCGCTTCGGGCGCGGCTTGTATGTGCAAAGCAGCGCATGGGAAGACGATTTCTACCTCTTGCAGCGCAAGTATGGGCGCGGAATTTACTCGCACGATACTGCTCTGTATCTACTGGGATATTCAGACCGTACCCCAGCGAAATACACAATGACCTTTCCCAAAGGCTACAACGCACCATCCTTGAAGCAAGAAAATCTAATTGTCAAGCGGGTTGTGCCGGAGAACTACGAGTTCGGCAGAATTGAAGTTAAGTCCCCCTCCGGCAATCCAATTCGTATTTACGATTTAGAACGAACACTGTGTGACATTCTGCGCGGCAGCGGCAGTGATGTACAAATTGTCACAGAAGCTATGAAACGCTATGCAGCGTCCAAGGACAAGAACCTTCACAAACTGATGCTGTATGCAGATCAGCTTCGCGTAAAGCCCAAAGTGCAACGCTACATGGAGGTTCTACTATGATTACCCAAAATCCAATGCAACTAAAAGCCTATATCAAGAACAAAGCAGCAGAAAAGCATATCTCAGCGCAACTCGTCATGCAGAACTATATGCTTGAGCGGCTACTGGAACGGATTTCGCTCTCGCCCTATAAGGGCAATTTTATCCTCAAAGGGGGATTTCTAATTTCCGCCATTGTAGGACTGGACACACGGACAACAATGGATCTGGACACGACGATCAAGGGATTCACCCTAACGCAGGAAGCAATCCGCAAAATCTTTACGGAGATTTGCGCTATTCAGATTGCCGACGATGTGCAGTTTGAAATCGTCGGCATCTCTGACATTCGGGAAACCGACGATTACCCCGGCATCCGGGTCGCACTGAAAGCAAACTATCCGCCGATCAGCGTACCGCTGACAGTGGATATCACCACGGGCGACATGATAACGCCTCGTGAAGTGGAATACACATTCTCGCTGCTGTTCGATGACCGCTCGCTCAGTATTCTTGCCTACAACCTTGAAACTGTGCTGGCGGAAAAGCTGGAAACTGTACTGTCCCGCAATATTGCGAATACCCGTCCAAGAGATTATTACGACATATATATCCTATACGCATTGCGCGGCACGGAATGCGACAAAGCAACTCTACAACAGGCACTAGAGCGGACAACACAGAAACGCGGCAGCGGCATGATCCTGACAGACTACCCGGAGATTATGAAAGAGATCCGCGAAAGCGATTCTCTCCGCAAGCTGTGGGAGAAATACAGCTGCGAGTATGAATACGCAAAGGACATTTCCTTTGATGATACCTGCAATACCATTCAGATGATTATGGACACAATCATGGTGTAAATCTTTATGGATTGTCTGGCAGCACAGCGCTCATCGGCACAAGGAACGTCCCTACAAATCTACTGCGGCGAATCTTTTTATGGATGCCTTGCAGGACAGCGCGGATACCAAAATGTACACCGCGAGCGCAACCGCCAGGAACAGCCACTGTCTGCCATCGCCCATTGTATCGGTGTCGTTTAAAAACCCCAAGACCGGAATATGATGTAGCGTCTCAGCAAGCGCGATCAGTACAAATGAGCCGATCGCAAAAAGCAGGAACGGCTTGCCGCATTTATAGGCGGTCTTGAAAAATCCGCCGAGAAACAGCCAGTTAAACAGTGCAAATACCAGAAGATTCCCGGCTAGGAAGAACTGGTTTGCATTCATCATCGCATTATGGGTGTATGGCGCAGCGTCTGCCAGCACCATCATGCGCAGGATCGTCAGGATCACCGTAAGCAGAAAGCTGATCATCTGGATCAGGATGGTAAATCCGTATTTTGCTCTCACAGCATCCGTCTTTTTTACCGGAAGCAGGACGGTGTACAAAATATCGTTGTTCATACAGGCATTCTGAAATGACTGGAACACGCCGAAACAGACGAAAAATGCGCCAACCAGAATGGGATATCCCGGAATCAGCGCCATCACCGAAAACAGGATAAAGATAAATGAGATGGAAGAAGCGGATAACTTTATCTCTTTACGCATCAAATTTTTCATGGAGCACCTCCTTTTCAAAATAGATCATGATCTCCTCTAGGTTTGTGCCGATGCCCTGCTCCCTGCACTGTTTTATGTATTGCTCCATCCGCCCGGAAAATTCCATTTTTCCTTTGCGGATATAGGTGATCGCATCCGCGCATTTGTCCAGATCTGAGGTAATGTGCGTGGAGAACAAAATGGCGGCACCCTCTTTGGCAAGGTATTGGAATACCTCTAGCAGCTCGTCCCTGGATACCGGATCAAGTCCGCTGGTCGGCTCGTCTAAGATGAGCAGCTTCGCGCCATGTGACAGCGCGATCGCGAGATTTAACTTCACTCGCATTCCCTCGGAGAGCTGCGCCGGGGTCTTATCCTCATCCAGTTCAAAGAGGTCTGTATATTTGCGGTACAGCGCATCGTCCCAGCTTTGGTAGAAGGTCTTGGTCACGCTTACGATGTCGCGGATCTTCTTCTTTTTGTAGTAGTCCACCGCGCCGCCGGCGTATCCGATCTGCTCTTTGATCTGTGCCTCGTTCTCTTTAAGATTTTTGCCAAAATACACGATCTCGCCGTCGGTGGCAGGGATCAGGTTCAAGATGGATTTGATCGTGGTGGTCTTTCCCGCGCCGTTGCGCCCGATCAAGCCCATGATCGTGCCGCTTTCCACCTCGAATGAAATATCCTCCAGCGTGAATTTTTCATATTCTTTTCTCAGATGTCTTACCGATAATACTGCGCTCATTTGTCCTTACCCTCCCTTGCCATGTTCAGCAGCTCTATCAGCCCTTTTTCCTTTATGATGGCGATTCCCTGTCCTTCGTCTCCGAGGACGATGAGATTGTCGCCCGGCTGGATGTCAAAGATTTTCCGCGCGCGTGCCGGGATCACAATCTGCCCTTTGTCGCCGACCTTGACCGAACCAAACATGTGCTTGCCCTTCGGCGGAATCTTCAAACCTTTGTTCTCCGTGGGATCATAATTGACCAGATCATCCAGCGATACCCCAAAAACGTCTGCAATCGCTTTGGTTTTTTCAATATCCGGTATGGATTCCCCGGTCTCATACTTTGACAGCGTCTGCCTGCTGATACCGACTCGTTCCGCAAGCTCCTCCTGCGATATGTTGTGCAGCTTCCGTAATGTGATCAGATTGTCCCGAAACATAGGCTTCCTCCTCTTATTTTTCTTACTTTTGCTACTTCTTTTAACATTATGATAAAAAAAAGAATAGCAGATGTCCACCTACTATTCTTTCCATTTTCGGACTTATTTTGTTAATATTTGTTGCTTACCGGGACTGCCCCTTGCGGTAGTACATGTAGGAGTAGATCACCGGCAAAATGCACGGGAGGATGGTGAGCGCCATAAGCACCCAGATATTCTGGAACGGCGTGGTGACGATCAGAAGGAGCCCGCCGATCACCATGCATTTTCCACCGAACCGGTGCGTGTGATACCAGTTATCGGCATCATTCAGCGCCCACGAAATGCGGAAGCCAATGGTGTAATTCGGCTTTACCGTCGGCAGGAAGTTGCCTAGGATCAGATAAAGAACTCCGATGAGCAGCCCGCAAAGAAAGCCAATATCAAACTGATACCCTAAATTATACCCATAAACCGTGCTGCATACAATGATGGAAAATACCGGGCAGATCCACAGGACAATAAAGAATATTTTTTTGTTGATGCTGTTTGCCTTGGGATCAATGTTCGTTGCGATCACGCATACCAGATGCAGGATCAGCATGATCACCGGAAGCCCGAACACCGCAAAAGCCTTGGATGAGTAGCCGTCCGGTTCGTTGCCTGTGCTCCAATGGGTTGCAACAGAATCCGGAAGCTGCTTCCACAGAAGCAATCCGATAAGGATCGGAAGCAGCGTCGCAATCGATGTGAGTAATATCATTTTTTTATGTTGTCTGATCATGGTCATTTCCTCCTTTTAATTCAGTGATCCATAGCATGATCTCCTCAAGCACGGTGGTGTTGAGCTCATAATAGATGAATTTTCCTTCCCGCTCGTCGCGGATCAGGTCGGCATCCTTCAAAACGGACAGGTGTCGGGAGACCGCCGCACCGGAAATCGAAAAATGGTCGCCGATCTCGCCCGCAGACAGCCGTGACTTCTTGAGTAGATTAAGGATTTCGCGTCTTGTTGGATCGGCAAGCGCGCGAAGCGTATCCTGCATTCCCAAATTCATCCCTCCTTCATTTAACGTTTAACTTAATTGTTAAATGTATTATAACATAATACGTGCGTTTTGCAAGGGGAAATTAAAGTGTTTTTTGCAATTGCTGCCATTCATGTTTTAATAATCGATATTCTAAGCGGGTTTTCATTTTTCCATCGTGCCATTCATAATCAATATGCTCGGCTTCTTTTATTAATCCGTTTTTCTGCATAACCCTCTCGGAACCCTTATTCTCTGCCAGACACCCGGTTGTAATTCTGTACACATTGTCTTGTGTGAAGGCATATTCCAGAACCTTCTTCAATGCCTCCGAGGTGTAACCATTCCCCCAATGCCTCGGATATGTAAAATAGCCCAGATGGACAAGCTTTCCCACCGGAGTGTTGGCTTCAACCGTATACCCGATGCTGCCAACCTGCTCGTGCGTGTCTTTCAGCTCCATGTGAAAGAAATAGAATTGCCGCTCCGGAGATTTCATGTCAGACAGGACTTCCGCGAAATCCCGTCTGGCTTCCTCAACGGAATGCAACTGTATGTCCTGCAGATAGTACATGGTCTCGGCATCCGTTTTCAATCTGCTGTATGCCTCAAAATCCTTCTCTGTATAATCTCTTAAAATAAGTCTGGGGGTTTGTAGTTTTATCATCACAGCGCCATACTGGTATCTTCCCTTCACGCCGTCGACTTCCGCTGTTTGATAAGGAAATTTCTGCAGCAAATCAAACAGTTCTGAAAGCATTGCTATTGAATATTCCGGTATTTCATCATCCAACTGTGGTTCGTAGTATGCACCGAGTCCACGCTTCAAATGAATGGTATGTATTCCAAGACGATTTGCCGGCGCGATATCATTATCCATACGATCACCAACCATGACCGCGTCTTGCGGGCTGCAATCCGCTTGCTTCAAAGCCCACTCAAAAATTGCTGGCGCGGGCTTTGCCATACCAAGTTCTGCGGATGCAGCGATCACTTCAAAGAATTGAAGCAGATTCCAACTTTTCAGACGCTGTTCTGTGCCGTAGTTCTGGTTTGCAATCACACCGAGCTTGTATCCGCGCCGCTTCAGCTCTGCCAAAGTCGCGGCAGCGTCAGGATATAGCTCCTCATCTTCACTGTGCCACGGTGCCTTGGTCAGCGCAAAGTATTCTATTGCAGCCATATCGCCGTTTCGTCCTTCGCGTATCATCTCAAGACGTTTTTCACGGTACGCTTCCTCTGTGACACCCGTGCCCGATATCATCTCTTTAATCCGTCGAGTGTCTGCTGCTGTTTCATCAATTAAAGTTGAGCCGAGGTCAAAGAAAATCCATTTTACGTTCAACGGCATATCGCGCTCCTTACAACTTCCTATTTATTTCTTCTCGTTATTTTTGATTGCTTTTAGAATACAAATCCCCATTGCCAAAATAGGAAGCAGCACCCTAAGCGCCAAAAATCCTTGCGGGTCTCCAAAATCAATATTTGCATCTATAAGCAATCCAATAAACCATGCTGCTAAAGTGCAAATAATAGCTATTGTGTAAGCCATATATCATCTCTCCATAAATTTTAATTTTCTACTTTGCCCGATTCTGCAAACTTGAAGTTGATATTCCGTAATCAGTTTTTTGTCGGTGCAATGATTACCTTACAATTTGAACAATAATGCGCTTCCGCTTTATATCCATTCGCTTTTAACGGTTTGAACTGATTGATTAGGGGAACTCCCTGTTCTGCAATTGAAAAAGAGAGAACCGATGGTCTTTCTCCGTTCGGAATCCATTGCACAGGCTGTCCCCCGTTAGGGATATAGCCCAGCTGCATTTCTTCTTGGCAATATGGACATTTCATAGTACATTCTCCTCCGCAAACATCGATTTGAGTAAAAGCATAAGGTACTTTAATGTCTCGTATGCTTTTCTATTTTCTTTTGCTGTTTCAGTTCAAACATTTGCTGTTAGTCCGCATCTGTTTTTTCTGTCTTTCACGTTGCAATAGCGTCATAATCCTCTGGCGGTTATACCTCTGCATCATTACAAACAACATATCGCATCCGGCTGCCAGAACAGAAGTCACAACAAACACCGGGTATGCGCCAAACCAGATACCCGCTATGATGGGCAGAAAACTAAGCAGAGCAATCGTTTCATGAACCAGTTCTGCCTGACACATAGCTTGTGCGATTTTCTCCCATGTATGGAGCCTTGGATCAAACAATGTTCGGTCGTAAGTCGGCATTCTTCGTTTCCATTTTTTGACATTAAGCCTCTCATAAACGGCCATTTCATGTCTGCTGACATGGTACCAACGCTTTTTGTAATCTGCCCTGTTTTTCATCACAATGCAAAATGCAAGTCCAACCAGCAGTCTCATGACAACGTGATAAGAAATTGTTCCGAATGTGATAGCAAGCGATAGAAATACTTCATAATAAGTTTTCATGTACAAAACAGACAGGATGGCTGTTCCTGCTATCAGTAGGCTTGCCAACAATACGCTTTTCTGAACCGGATCCATACATTTCGATGAACGTTTGCACATTTGTAATCACCTTTTTCAATTGCCTCATTTTTATGACTTCTGTTTTTTTATTACCCAAGCTTAAGACCAACCAAAGTTGATGAATCTATAAGTATGATAGCGTTGGCTATCATCCCCTGAAAGCTGCTCTGTCCGTCAATATAGTTCCTTACAGGTCCAACAATATGCCAAAATCCAAAAAGTAAAGAACATATACCGGTAACCTTCCAGAATCTCCTGCTATTTAGCATTCGAGGAAACAAACCTCTAAAAAGTCCCTCTTCCATTAGTACATTAATGAAATTGCCAATGATACAGATTAGAATAAAAAGCACACTTAAAACTATGAAAGAAACGCTCTTTCACATACGTGATACGATTCGTATCATTCCCACAAACCATACTTGTATCATGAATGTTCTTTCACATACTGCAGAAATTCCGGTGTCTTTGACCAGTATTTTACACCCCAGTTTTCAAAGTTCCATTCTTCCATGTAATCGTTGCACTCGAAATCCACATAATATATTTCTTCGTTATGTACAACAAAATTCGTTGGAAAATAATCAATATTTGTATTGGCAACATATAACAGCGCACACATTTTATGCAATTGCTCGATGTAGTCAGTTTTCATCTTGCCTTCTAAAACCAACTGATAAATAGTGTCACCATCAATAAATTCCTTCAGAATGCGTTCATTTTTCACATCTGTTTCAAGCATGGCAGGCATTTTTATTCCGATTTCTTTCAGTTTCTCGTAATCCCTGATTTCTGCCTCAAGCTTGTTTCCGAACTGATAATAATCACAAGGTTCATGATGTATCTGCTTCAAAACATACCTGTTATTTCCAGACTCTGCCAAATAAGAATATCCACCTTTACCCTTTCCTAGCAGTTTAATTATCGTATAGCTTTTCCCATTTACGGTCATTTCTTTATTCAAGTGTTTTCTCCTTTGTTCTACATCACATTGATTACTGATTTTTAATATTCTGGTTCAATATTACAATAGAAATATAGTTTTCACAAAGGTTAAACGCGTAATCCATCACAAAATACTCATTCGATTTTTGTGATATTTTTCATGTAAAGCACCTCTTCGTCAAACTGGGAGTTGTAAATTATAATTGTTTCTCTGCTGCTAAGATAATTCCTTCTCCTATCTCTACTTCTCTAATTACTTCAAAACCATTTTTTCTCCAAAAATGATTTGATTGAGGATTATCCTTATCTATTCCCAACTGGCATTTCTGAAACCCTTGCTCGGATAAATATTCAAGTGATTCAGAAACTATTTTACTACCAATCCCGTTCCCTTGTAATTCACAATCCATCATAAAAAAGCCAATATATACATAATCACAAGTTGGATATCCATCTATTAAATCCATTACTGCAACTAATTTACCATTATCAAAAAAACCAATATAATACTTTTGTTCGATTGGAATACCTGGAGGAGTAATTTCTATGTCTTTCTCTATTAGCTCAATAGAAGGTTCTTTTCCACAATATTCATAATACTGTGTATTTCTCTTGCAAAATGTATAAATCATTTGTACATCATCTAAATTAAGTTTTCTTACAGTATATCTTTTAGAAAGCTTTTTTATATCTATTTCTTTCACTATATCCCCTCTACAAATCTCGATTTATCAAATTCATTTTATGTTCCATCTTCTTGCCCTTACGGACAAGAAGCATCCCTCGCTTTCAGCTCGGTCAATTCCGATTTACCATCTTCCAGTATACCTTGCGGCGCTCTTGTGATGGCTATTGCACTTTTTCTCTTACAGCCATCACACTTCGCAGCTCTCTTGTGATGGCTATTGCGCTTTTTCTCGTTCAGCCATCACACTTTGCGGCTTTCCGGTGATGGCTATTGTACATTTTCTCTTATAGCCATCACATTTTCTTATTTTACCGAGTTGAGGAGCTTACCAGCGCTTCATATTTTTTTCAAATTTGGTCACATACGCTTCTTTGAGTTCTTCCTCGCTGATTCCATAGCAAAGAAGGACATCATTGTAATACATCAGGACATCCGACATTTCTTCAATCAGATGTTCGCGCAGGTCACCCTCTTCAACTGTCTTCGCGTCGCCGTTTTTCTTAATGATATCTATGACCTCACCTATCTCGCCGATCATCCAAAGCAGCTTGTGCTTGCCTGCTTCCGGGCAAATTGGCTCCCATTTATCCTTGTATTTTTCTTGCAATTCCTGCTGCATGGTGAGCATATCTTTTACTGCAAATTCGCTCATGGCTGCCTCCATAGATTATTGTCTGATAAAATTCACGAAGTTTTGTGTGTGTGCATTTTCTAGATTTGCTCTTATTATTGATGTACTCACTATCTTCCGACGTGTGCCAATGGGCGCTCCGCGTGTCAATGGGCTATGTGTGTGCCAAAAGGAACGTCCCTACTGTTCGATCGTGATGATGTCCTGCAGGACGTAGTGGAAGGTCGGGGCGGAGGAATCCGCATTCTCCCGGTAGCCGGTGCTTAGGTCAATGGTGTCGGAAGGATCGTCCGGGTTGACGCCGATGTAGCTGCCCTTGAATACCTCGCAGTCGCCGTCTACGAACTGCTGCTTTAGGATGTCAAGCTGCTCCTGTGTGCCGTCTGCGGCGAGCAGCTCATTCAATTCGAGCATCTGCACCCAGCCCTGCGCGAAGCCGCAGCCGATGTCGTTGCCATTGACATTGCCCTTGACATAGCTCTCGATGTCCTTATCCTTTAGCACTGCGGTGGTGGCAGCGATCACATAAGGCTCCCAGTTAATACGGCAGCTGATCAGGGAGGTCGTCGGTGCAACGCTTAACATACTCTGGTTGTAACCGGCATGGATGATCCTGCGGTAGGTGGATACCTCCTCACAGGCAACCGCCGGTCCGGTGGTGTCGGAATGCTGCGATATGACGACGCAGCCCTCGTCGATCAGCTCCTTTGCGACGTTTTTCTCCGCGTAGTAAGAGCTCCATGTATTCGCATAGCGCACACGCATGGTCGCTTCCGGGACTACCTCGCGGACACCGAGCAGAAAGGCGGTGTAGCCGGAGATAACCTCCGCGTAAGGGTAGGCTGCGACATATCCGATCACCGCCTCCTCCGGCTGGATCACGCCTTCATCGATCCATTCCTTCAGTTTCATTCCAACAGCGTAGCCTGACATGTATCTTCCCTGATAGATTTCGCCCATAAATGTGTGATAGTTGTCATACACCGGATCAGTGTTGGCATTGTTTCCTGTCGCCTGACAAAATTCAATATCCGGGTACTGTGCAACGACTTCTTTTACCACCTCCTGGTAGCCGTAGCTGGTGGAAAAAATGATGTCGCAGCTTTCGTCTGCAAGCTCACGGAAGGCTTCTTCTTCCTCACCCTCCGGAACGTTGTTCTTTACAAGGATCTCCACGCGGTCACCAAGCTTGGTTTGCAGCGCTTTTTCCGCCCTGATAAAGTTCTCGGTATAAGGGGTACTTTCATCGCCGACATAGACGAAACCCACTTTTACCGTCCGATCCATGAAATGCTGCTCCCGCAGCCAGTTTCCTATGCCGGCAGCCAATGCGATCACATAAAGTGCCGTGATCAGTGTTATCAGATAGCATCGTCCTCTACTCATTGTCTGCCTCCTTCTCCTGTTCCTGTGGGCGCAAGGATTCGAGCTTTATCTTTCCCTCGCGGATCAGCTCCAGCATGATATCCGTGATTGCCGGATCAAACTGCGTTCCGCGGCCTTTTTCAAGCTCGCCCTCCACATAGGTAATGTTCATCTTCTTGCGGTAGACACGGTTTGCGGTCATCGCGTCAAACGCATCCGCCACGCCGATGATCCGCCCGTACAGAGGAATCTCCTCGCCTTTTAGCCCACTGACATAGCCACTTCCGTCATACCGTTCGTGGTGATACAGCGCGCCGTCGATGATGTGGTCGACCATCGTAAAATCCTTCAGGATCTCCGCGCCCTTGGTAACATGCGATTTCATGATCTCGTATTCTTCATCCGTAAGCCGGCTCGGCTTATTCAAAACGTTGTCCGAGATACCGATCTTTCCGATGTCATGCAAAAGCGCCGCTTTTCTGAGGTTCTCCTGCTCTTCCTCGGAAAGTCCGAGCTTCTTGCCGATCAGGAGCGCATATTCCGATACACGCTGGGAGTGCTGGCTGGTGTTTTCGTCCTTCGCATCCACAGTTCGCGCGATCGCAATGATTGCCTCGTTGGTGACCTTGATCTGGTTTTTTGCCATTTCCAGCTCTTTTTTCTGGAAATTCAAGGTCCGCTGGATCTGTGTACGCGCGATGAACCATGTCAGCCAGATGATCGCAAGTATGAATACAAACACCATGTACACGGCAAACCAGTCGTTTTCATAGAACTGCTTCTCTTTTACAAACTCGTACCTGCTTTCCTCAAACACTTTTCCGGTGCGGCTGTCGATGACGGACATATGGAACACATAGTCTCCGGTCGGCAGGTTCGTGTATACAATGCTGGAAAACTCGCTCTGCAAAACAAGCGTCGGTGTGCGGTCGAAGCCCTCCAGATAGTAGGATACATACGGATCGTCGGTCGTGTAGTTGATGACCTCCGGGAAGATTTCCACTTTGTTCGTGCCACTTGGGATCAGGAAGGTCTCCCCGCGTTCGACGCCATGTGTCTCCTCGTCCAGCTTGACCGTAGAAACCATCATACGATATGACTTGCTCTGCACGCTGTATTTTGACATATTAAAACTGAATACGCCGGAATCGCAGGACAGGTAAAGCTGTCCCTTATCGTTGCAATAATTCCATGAGTTTGCGGTGAGCGCCGCATCGAGTCCACTTTTTGCATCGAGCACACGATATTCCATATCCGCACGATCCTCGATCAGCTCCCTTCCGTTTACCACATATATACCCGCGCTTCCGAGTACAAACATCTGGTCATTGTCGTTCTGCCAGATGTCATAATTGTTAAAATATGGGAAGTTATCAAGTATGTGGATCTCTCCGTTTTCATCCACATAGCACAGGCGGTTGCTGGTGACAACAAAAACGCCGTTGCTGCGCTTATCCCGGATCGTGCGCAGCACAATGCCGGAGCTTAAGCCGTCCTCTCTGGTCAGGTGCGTAACAACCGCATCCTTTTGGATGATAACAATCCCATCTCCGTCCGTTCCCGCCCACAGACTTCCGTCCGGTGCTTCCATCAGGCTTAAGATCATGGCATTGGACAGATCCTCGCCGTAGCGGAAGGTCTTTACGATCTTTTTGTCCCGGATCATGGAAATACCGGTGTCTCCGGCTGCCACAATCGTGCCGTCCGAATGCTCAAGGATTACTCGTGCGCGGTCTCCAAAAGTGCCGTCCTTGCTGCTATATGTATCGATCGTGCCGTCCGGGGATATCTCCAACAGTCCTTTTCCATAGGTACAGATCCACAGATGATTCTTGGAATCTGTCTGGATACAACGGATTCTCGTGCCTTTTAAGTCGTTCACCAGATCGTTTTCCACGGCAGTACCTGCCTGCGGATCGATCACATCAAGTCCGCTGTCGGTTCCAATGTACAATGCTCCGTTCCAGTCCGTCGTCGTGTTTACGACCTTCTGTGACATGCCAAACTGCTTGTACATATTGGTAAACGGCGAGTAACACAGCCGCAAAAGTCCTTTTCGTGAGGATGCAAACCAGAAGTTGCCCTGATAATCGACCGTCATGTTGTCGATAGAGCTGTTGAATTCCGGGCTGTTCAATATCGTAAGTACGCCGGCCGCGTCAAAATAGCCGATCCCGTTGTCGGCGCAGATGAACGTCTCGCCCTTTTCCGTAAAATAGATCCGGTTGATTCCGTAAAGCTCTCCACAGGAAACCGTGCTCTTTTCCTTGAACGTCTGACCGCTGATCTCATAGATGTGATAATTATTTTCGGAGGTACCCACATACAGCAGGCCATTTTTGTCAAAGCTGCAGCTCGTAAGCTGTCCGTCCTCCGGTGGGATGCTGACGGTATCGACAATTCCGTCACAGTTTAACAGGTAAAGCACGCCGCTTGTTGTGACTGCTGCCACGTTGCCGTTTGCGTCTGCGGAAATGCACTCCGTGTAATTGATCTCCGGAAATTCGTCGACGATCTTCAGTCCTCCGTTTAAGGTCATGGTCATCATGCTTCCGGAGGTTCCGATGTAGTAAAGTCCGTCCGAGCTTTCCGTGATGCATCTGACGGAGTTGGATGCCAGCCCGTGCTCCTCGTCTACAACGTTGGCAATCTCCTCCTTGATCATAATGGCAACGCCGTTGTCATTCGTGCCGATCCAGAGCCGTCCTTCCTCATCCACATACAGGCAGTTGACGTTGTATACCGAATCCAGGGAGTCCATCCGGCGAAATTCGCTGCCGCCGTAGCGGTACAGTCCGGCGTAGGTTCCAATCCACAGGATTCCGTCCGGTGTCTGCACGATGTCGTTTGCCTCGCCGCAGCTCAACCCGTTGTTGCTGCTATACACCGTCTGAATGTAGGTGGCGTAGGATTCCTGCTGCTCCTCCTGATCCCCCTCATACACAGAAAAGGGCGTATCCGCAGAAACCGAAACCGGACCGATCAAAAGCAGCACTGCTGCCAGAAGAAGACTTCTGACACCCTTGCTCTTTTGCCTGCCGGATCGCTTTTTTCCACGAAACGCCCTTACGATCTTGATGTTACAATATAATACAAACAGTATGATTACTTTATCTAAAAAATCCACATAGAACTCGCCCGCAACTGCGCAGACCAGTGCCGGCACTTTTCGCTCTCCCAGGAAGGAAATAACGCCGTCGCCCCAGATGTTACCGGTTGCGCTATTATACAGCAATATGTTTAGCGGCGTTGACATCGCCACAGAAAATGCCGTAACTATGACGCTTGAGGTCAGCACGCCGAAAAGATTGTCAAACACGCGCTTTTTCGCAAGTACGCCGACAATGATTCCGATGCCGGTATTGACGAGACAATAGACAAGTGAGCTGCTGGTCAGCAGGCTGTACACGACATTGCTGCTGAATCCGACGATCGCGCCACACACCGGTCCAAGCAGGTACGCCGTATAGATTGTCCCGACCGCGTCCATCCAGATCGGGAGCCTGAGATACACGGCGATATTTTTTCCCACCGCATTCACAATTATGCTGCATACTATCAATAGGACGACCTGATACGCCTTCTTTTCTCTCATGTAAAATCCCCTTTTTTCATAACTTAGTGTCTCAAATGCCTGTCGCAAACGCCTTCCGGCTCGTGCCGTTCATCGCATCGCCTGCGCCGGACGCTTTATCTGCACTAATTGTACCATTAAATAAAACAAAAACAAACAAAAAGTGCCCAAAAATGAGAATAAAGAGTCTTTTTTCCTATAAAGTAAATAAAAAAGACCAACTACCCTCCCGGATAATTGGCCTGTTTCTTAATGTCTTGTGTCAGCGCACAATGCGCACACGCGATTCCCTGATCTTACCGGGATTTATTCGCAAACGTATGGCATAAGAGCGATGTGACGTGCTCTCTTGATTGCAACAGTAAGAGCTCTCTGATGCTTTGCACAGTTGCCTGTGATACGACGAGGAAGGATCTTTCCTCTCTCAGAGATGTATCTCTTTAACTTATTGGTATCCTTATAATCAATGACATTGTCCTTGCCACAGAATACACAAACCTTTTTTCTTCTGCGCATTGGTCTTCTCTTCATAGAAGCGCCATCGCCAGCTGTTTTATTGAAAGCCATGTTTTTTACCTCCTAAATATTTGCCGTGCGGCATCTGTTAGTTGAATGGTAACTCTTCATCGATTCCGTCCGGAATGTTCATAAAGCCGTCGCCTGCTGCTCCGCTCGGTGATGGTCTGTCTGCCGGAGCAAATCCTCCGTTGCCGCCATCATTCTGGCCCTTGCTCTCAGCGAACTCAACGTTCTCTGCCACAACATCTGTTGTGTAAACTCTCTGGCCATCCTTGTTGGTGTAGCTGCCGGTCTGAATACGGCCTTCTAATACAAACTTGGTTCCTTTACGACCGAATCTCTCCAGAAATTCTGCAGTTCTGTTGAATGCGACACAGCTGATGAAATCAGCGGTCTGTGAATCGTTATTGTTCGCATCGCGGCGCACACGGCGGTCAACTGCCAGTGTGAATCTTGCGACTGCTGTTGAAGCATCCCCCTGTGAATAACGAATCTCTGCATCTCTGGTTAAACGTCCCACGAGTATTACTTTGTTCATACGATCTCCTTTAGGCTTATCTTAAGCCTCGTCTTTTCTTACGCATAAGAAACGAAGAACATTGTCCATGATACGAACGTCCTGCTCAACTTCTGCCGGAACAGTTGCGTCTGCATCGAACTGGATGAAATAGTAGAATGCGTCAGACATGTGCTGAATGTCGTAAGCTAACTTCTTCTTACCCCATTCTTCTACTTCTGTAACAGTACCGCCGGCACGGGTGATGTACTCCTTTGCCTTCTCTACGGTTGCTGTTCTCGCATCGTCTTCGATCTTTGCACTAACAACGAGTGCTAATTCATACTTGTTCATGCGATTTTACCTCCTTTTGGTCTCTGGCCCGCGATCTGACGCGAGCAAGGAATTAATATACCACGAGGTTAGATTTTATCATGGATGGCGGGGATTTTCAAGCATTTTTTTATTTTTTTGTCAATCCCCTGTCGTTTTTCTCGACGAGCTTGCGCGAGATCATGATCTGATGTCCGCATCCCATGCATTTCAGGCGGAAATCCGCGCCCACCCGCAGGATCTCCCACTCGCTGCTGCCACACGGATGCTGCTTTTTCATTTTTACAATATCACCAACTGCGTACTTGTCCATTTTTCTCCCTCATTCTCTACCTATCTGCTTTTAATTTTGGTGTGAGCATACTTCGATATCTTTGAACTCTTGCGCTCACGCGCTGCGCTTTTGCGGACAGTTTACACCTCGATCTGCGAAAAGACGTTTCCGAGTCCGTCCTGTATGAGCAGGTCTGCGCGGCTGTCCATCGGTGTGGTGGATTTGTTGATGAGCACAAGCTTGTGCCCCCGGTAGTAGTCGATCAGACCGGCTGCCGGGTATACCGCAAGTGATGTACCGCCGATGATCAGGACATCGGCGTTGCGGATATAATACACTGCGTCCTCAAGCGTTTTCTGGTTCAAGCCCTCCTCGTAGAGTACCACATCCGGCTTGACCAGTCCTCCGCACGCTGCGCAGTGCGGCACTCCGGTCGAATGCAGGATCTCCTCCGCGCTCATAAATGCGCCGCAGCGCTCACAATAATTGCGCAGAACGCTGCCGTGCAATTCCAGTACATTTTTGCTTCCGGCTTTCTGATGCAGTCCGTCAATGTTCTGCGTTACGACCGCCTTTAATTTTCCGGCGCACTCAAGCTCCGCCAGCTTTTTGTGCGTGATGTTCGGCTCCGCGTCCAGACAGAGCATTTTGTCCCGGTAAAAACGGTAAAATTCCTCCGGCTTTCTCCGGTAAAAGGTATGGCTTAATATCGTCTCCGGTGGGTAGTCGTACTTCTGATTATACAGACCGTCCACGCTTCTGAAGTCCGGTATCCCGCTCTCCGTTGATACTCCGGCTCCGCCGAAAAACACGATGTTGTCGGATTCTTTTACCATCTGCAAAAATTGCTCTACTGCCGTCATATATATCACTCCTTCGTAAGTGCTGTGTGCTGCGCCGCGCCATGTCGTTCGGGCGCCGGCTGGCTGCTTCGTCGACGTTGATTGCTGCCCGCGCTCTTTGTTCCTTTATAATATACGAATTGCTCCGTTGCCCGGCAAGCAGGTACGAGTTATGTCCTTTTGCCCCCTTGTATCATATTATATACGATATACTGTTTTTCCGATTTTTTCAATTTCGTTTATGTATTTTTTCTATAAAAAGGTTGCAATCCACACGCTTGCCGCAATTCCTGCCAATGTTGCAAGCAGCGCGCCCGCCAATGTGTAGCGCGTTTTTTTGATCCGCACGGACATAAAGTACACGGACATCGTGTAGAAGATCGTCTCCGTGCTGCTCAGCAGAAGTGATGCCGCGAGTCCTATGTAGGAGTCCGTCCCGTATTCCTTGTACAGATCCAGCAGAAGTCCCGTTGCCCCGGAGGATGAAAACAGCTTGACGATGCAAAGCGGGAGCAGTTCGGTCGGGAACTTACAAAAGGACAGGCATTTTCCGAGCATTCCGGTAAACATTTCCAAAAATCCCGACGCGCGGAGTACCCCTACCGCCACCATGAGTCCGATCAGCGTCGGCATGATCTCCACGACTGTGCGGATGCCGCTTTTTGCACCGGTCAGAAATTCGTCATACACATTTTTCCTGCGCATAAGCGCCGTTGCCACAATATAAAAGATCAGGATCGGCACGATCGCCTGCGACAAAAACAGCACAAAACTCATACATGCCTCCCGACTGCCTGCCGCAATTTGATAAATACGACTGCTGCGAGCGTTGAAAGCGTTGTCGCGATGATCGCCGGTCCGACGATGTAAGACGGGTTTACCGATCCGTACTGGCTGCGGTAGGCAATGATGCTAACCGGGATCAGCTGCAGCGATGAGATATTTAAGATCAAAAAGTCGCACATGGTGTCGGTCGCGATGTGGTCAGTGCGCTTTCCGCTGTCTCTGTCTGTGTGTGCACTCGTCATGTGGGTTGTGTGCCTTCCGGCATCCCGTTCTACATACACTTTTTCTTCATATCTCTCCGCGTCCAGCGCTTTCATTGCCTCAAGTCCCGCCGGGGTTGCCGCCCAGCCAAGCCCCAATACATTTGCTACCATATTTGTAGCAATCGGTTTTCGTGCCGGATGGCTTTTGGAAAGCGCCGGAAATAAAAATGAGATAACCGGGTCAAGCGCCTTCGCCGCCTGCCGGATGATCCCGGCGGAATCCGCGATCTGCATCATTCCAACCCAGAATGCCATCACGCCTGCCATCGTGATGCATAGGCTTACCGCCTCTTTTGCGGAGGATAGCGCCTGTTCCGTCACCGCTTCAAGATTCCCGGTCAGCGCCCCGTAAACCACGCCGATCAGCATCATGATTCCCCAAAGATAATTCATATTCTGCTCCTGCAAATATGCTTTCGTTTCTAATATATGCAGCGGGTAGCTGGCTGGTTTCCATTTGTTGCTGATTTATTCCGGGTATGCATCACTGATGGTCTGCGGCTCGTTTTCCTATAATGGCAGGAAGCGGCTTTTTCTCTGTATGTCTGGTCGCTGTTTTGTTTGCATATTTGTTTTGCCTGCCCGCATACTATGGTAACAAGTTCTCCTACAAGGATTCGATATGAAAAAACGATACCTGATCCCTTCTCTGGCTGCGGCGGCTGCCGTTATTGCCGGTTGTCTGATCTATTTTCTTGTGCCGCGGCTGTCCGCAGCTCCCGGCACCCACCTGAAATACACGGCTTTTTTGCAGGGATTTTTCCAACAGGAAATCACGAAAAGCACGCTTTCCATGCACTATACCGTTACCAATCCCAAGAGCTACGGCATTTCTTCGTATGATGTCTCGTTCGGGGACGTTTCCGCCAGAGGGAGGGAGCGCAGCCTGCAGGAATTGAAAAATACCCGGAAAAGCCTGAAGGCATTTTCTTATCACAAGCTTTCCAAGTCCGAGCAATTCCTCTATGACCTGCTCATGGATTCCCTGGATTCGGAAATCGCGCTTTCCGATTATGAGCTTTTTCAGGAGCCTTTTAAGCCGAACAACGGCATCCAGTCGCAGCTCCCGGTTCTTTTGGCGGAATACACCTTTTACTCCGCTTCCGACGTGGACGATTACCTTGCCCTGCTCGGTCAGATCGATGTGTATTTTTCGCAGCTTCTCGATTTTGAGGCGGAAAAGGCAGATGCCGGCTATTTTATGAACGATTCGCAGTGTGCGCAGGTGCTTACCGCGTGCGAGCAGTTCCTTTCCGACCGCAACACGAATCTGCTGCTCACCTCCTTTGAAAATCGCATCCAATCGGTGGAGGGTCTGTCGGAGGCAGAACGGCTTTCCTATATTGAAAAAAATCGCGAGATGTTCTGGGAGCACGTCTGCCCGGCTTATGAGTCGATTGTTTACCGCATGAGCGCCTTGCTGGGCAGCGGCAGAAATGACGGCGGGCTGTTCAATTACGAAAATGGTAAGACTTACTATGAGCTGCTCGTTCATTCCGATACCGGCACAAGCGAGACGATGGATGAACTTTTTGATAAGATTTCTGCCGCGCGGGATGCGGATCTTGCCGTATGCACCGATATTATCACAAAACATCCGGAATACGCGGATGGCTCATACAATGCCTCATGGAATTTTGCGAACGAAACTGAGATGCTTGATGCACTTTCCGATGCGATGTGCAGTGATTTTCCGGCGCTTTCCGATGCTTCGTACAGCGTCAGCTATGTGGAGGAAGCCCTGGAGGATTCGCTTGCGCCCGCGTTTTACATAACTGCTCCGATCGATGATTGTTCCACCAACCGGATCTACGTCAACCGCTCCAAAACGAGCACAGATCTCTCGTTTTTTACCACGCTTGCTCACGAAGGGTTTCCGGGGCATCTGTACCAGACCGTGATGTCCAATCAGTACGGGCAGAACCCGGTGCGCGCGCTTTTGGATTATCCGGGCTATGTGGAGGGCTGGGCGACTTATGTGGAAATGCAGTCCTACCATTACGCCGGGCTGCCGGAGGAGCTTGCGACTTTGCTTTCGCGCAACCAGTCGGCTACTTTAAGCCTGTATGCGACTTCGGATCTCGGTCTGCACTATTATGGCTGGGGGAAGGAGGAGCTGCGGGAGTTCTGGGCGGGCTACGGCATCACGGATTCCGGCACCATCGACCGCATTGAGGCGCTTATCCTGTCCGATCCGGGCAATTATTTGAAATATTATGTGGGTTATTTGAAATTCGAGGAGCTCCGCGCTGAGATGGAGCGCAAATACGGTGACAATTTTTCGGCGGTAAAATTCCATGAAGCGATCCTGCGCATGGGACCTGCGCCGTTTGATCTGTTGCAGAAGTATTTTTCGAGCTATTATAGTATAAGCGGTGAGGCGTGATATGTGGCACGGGGCATGGCGGTGATGAATTGGGGCGCTATGCCCCGCTGTCGGCGGGCGCGGGGGTATAACGGCGATAAATTGATGCATCTTGCCCCGGCGCTGGCGGGCGCGGGGGTATAACGGCGATAAATTGTGTGTCTTGCCCCGGCTCCGCCGAGTGATGGGGTATAACAGCGATAAAATGGCGCATCTTGCCCGATGTCGGCGGGCGCGGGGGTATAATGGCGATGAATTGATGCATCTTGCCCCGGCGCTGGCGGGCGCGGGGGTATAATGACGATAAAATGGTGCATCTTGCCCCGGTGTAAGCGGGCACGGCAGTGATGAACTTAACAGAATACCGTATCTCCATCCTGTGTATAGAATACTTCACTGATCCCATCCGAGGTAAAAACCGGCAGCATTTCTTCAAAGCCATCAATAAGCTCCTTCGATTGTTGCAGTTCGGAAAGCGGATACCAGAACACATCGCCTTCAGCGGATGATTTCAACTCGCCCGAAAACCGGTTTGCCACATACAGGAAAACAATATACCGCTTTCCATCCTCCGTTTTGTGAAATTCTTTGATCCCGCATAATTTCGGGTTTTCTATGGTCAATCCTGTTTCTTCTTCCATCTCGCGAATAACGGATGGAGTAACATATTCCCCTTTTTCAACGTGACCACCGGGGAAGTTCCATCCATGCCATGTGGGATGGTTTTTCTTGTTCTGGACAAGTACATTTCCTTTTCCATCACAAATCATGCACATATTGGTAAGTTCAACTTCTTCTGTTCTCGACATCTGTATTGCTCCCTGGTAAAATATCCGGAGCATTTTCTGCCCGGTATGCCCGTCTACTGTTCCTCCAGCTTCTCATAAAACCGGTAATCATTCTTGCCGTTCTGTTTGACGTAATACAATGCCTTGTCCGCTCTTATATAGTATTCTTCAAAGCTTTCTCCCTGTCTGCACATGCACAGACCGCAGGACAGGGATGCCGGTGAAGTCTCCGTCGTGGCATTTTTTGCCGCTCCAAAGCTGTCAAACAGCTTTCGCACCCGCGTGTTCACCTCGGCTTCTGATACCTCAGGCAGATAGAAGAGGAATTCATCTCCTCCCAGCCGGCAGACCACCGCATCCTCCATGCACTCTGTGAGCATTGCTCCCACCAGCCTGAGGGCATGATCCCCCGCCTTATGTCCATAGACATCATTGATTTTCTTCAGATTATCCATATCCACAAATCCCAGACATCCATCATGCTCCTGCATTTTCTCAATGATCAGCGCCTCACCCTTATGTCGCATAGGAAGTCCTGTCAGATAATCCAAGCTTTCCCTGGCCTCTTTCTGTCGTGCCAGCTCCAGCTCGCGGATGCGGTCCATCGTCTGAATCAGAGTAGCGACCAGCAAAACCACCAGTCCGGTTGCAATGAAAATTCCGGATAGTGACACCACTTGATACACCGCTGTCACCTCCAGCATGACCGCGATCATGGCAACTACCAGCCCGATCAGCGGGAGCTTGTATTGTTTCGCTGTTCCCTTGATAAGATCCCGGCAAATAGTGATAAACATTGTCAGGAACGTTCCTGCGATCACCAGGTGGGACAAGAACATCGTCGAGATAAAATCTGCGATATCCAGTACCTGTAAAGCTGTACATATCACAAGGTTCACATAGGTGATGCACTCAGCCACATGGTAGACCTTCCGATACCTTCCCTGCTGCACACTATCAATATAGAACATGATCGGAACCGGACAGAGCATCACAACGAAGAAGCACATATCCGACAAAATGGAAACATTGGGGACAAACAGCTGGCGCAGCTTCGATTCTCCCAGCATCCACACTGCTCCCAGAAGCATACACCATCCCAGATATTCCAGATCAAATCTCGTCTTATACGCAATACCGAGCACCAGACTGAAGATCAGCACGACCAGTCCGGCAAACAGCATAATGCAGGCGATCAGAGTTACCATAAAATAGCAGTGGAACATATATGCCCAGATATCCGATTTATCCCCGCAATATACCGTGTTGACGACGCCGGAATACTTTTCGGTAAAGGACTGCAGTTCAATCCGCACTTCCTGCCCTGCATCCTCACCGGATGTCTCGCAGAACACATATCCGCTGGTAGAATTTTTCCCGAAGGGTCTGGTATTCTCCGTATCATACACCGTCCTCAGTTCCCCACCGATATAAATACGCACATTCTCCAGCGAAGACCTGATGGCGATCGTATTCTCATTATAATCCTGCGGAAGCACTGACCGGATGACTAAAGGCTCTCCTGCAGGCACCTCACACCTGCCCGGAACCGGGATCTCCTCTTCTGTTCCGTCTGCCAGCTCCCGGTAAAAGGTTCCGGTATAAGTAATGCTTTCCTCCGTGACCGTTTTCCTCTCACCAGGGTAAATACGCTGCCCTAAGAAAAATGCCGCAAGCAGCACAAGTATCACCACATAAAATAAAATTCTTTTATATTTTTGGATTGTATATTTCTCTTCTGTCATTTTTATTACCTATACGAATTAATTACTACATAATACCAAGGTGCTAACTGACGCTGGCTGTCCGGGAACGCTGCCTGAAAATGAAGGAGGCTCCCAGTCATCCGGCGAATCTGGATGCATTGATCCGGAATTTTGACTGTGCATTGTCTTCCCCCAGATGCAAATGACCTAGAAAAACTAAAAAAGCCGTTATGCGTTGATGCCGCTGACATATTGCTGTAGAAACTGTTCCTTCCCACATGGTCTGCCAAAATAATATCCCTGCAGATAATCAACCTTCATTTCTTTCATTTTCCGGCACCATTCTTTTTCCTCGATACCTTCTGCACATATCCTGACGTTAATACTATGTACCATAGGGATGATATTCTTATATAACTCATAATCTCTGGCACTGCTCATCGCCTTAGCTGTAAAATCCCTATCCATTTTCACATAGCTCGGATTCATATCACGGATACAATGAAGATTCGAATATCCTGTTCCAAAATCATCGATCACAAAGGGAATCCCGTTCTT